>JANWWF010000023.1 GCA_025055755.1 Candidatus Kapaibacterium sp.
GACGTGGGAAAATTTCACCCCAAATGGCAGCAATACATTCGTAGCCAGACAAACGAAAACACCTCCACTGAAGAAAGTCGCGCCCTTCGCGGGCGCGTGGATTGAAACAGAGACTATTTTTGTTTGCCTTTCACACTGTAACAATCTCGTGTATGCCGCCCAACTCCTCTGTCCCTTTCACGCTTGATTTCGAGCACATCGCACTTACGGATGTTCCCCTTGTCGGAGGAAAAAATGCATCGCTGGGAGAGCTGTACAATGCCCTCCGCCCTCAAGGAATCAACGTTGTTGACGGCTTTGCAACTACCGTTTCAGCGTATCGGTATTTTCTCGAACAAACGGGTCTAATTGAACAGCTGCGTAGCATTCTCTCCGAGCTTGACCCAACAGACATCATACAGCTAAGCGCCCGCGCTCATGCAGCAAGAACCGCAATTCTTCAAGCACCCCTCCCCGACGAACTCATCACCGCTGTTCTCGACGCATACCATCGCTTAGTGCAACGGCTCGGCCACGTCCCTGCATTAGCAGTCCGCTCGTCGGCAACAGCAGAAGACTTGCCTGAAGCATCCTTTGCAGGACAGCAAGAAACCTTCCTCAACATCCGCGGTGAACAAGCTCTGCTCGATGCAGTGCACGCATGCTTTGCATCACTTTTCACAGATCGTGCCATTAGCTACCGAAGCAAGCGAGGCATTGATCACCTTGCAGTGGGCATCTCCGTGGGGGTACAACCAATGGTACGCTCCGACCTTGCCTGCTCGGGGGTCATCTTCACTCTTGATCCGGAATCGGGCTTCCGCGATGTTGTTGTTGTCACCAGTGCATGGGGACTTGGTGAGTACGTCGTCCAAGGAGTCGTCAGTCCTGATGAATGGATCGTGTTCAAGCCAACACTTGTACAAGGATTCCAGCCGATCATCAGTCGCCGCCTTGGTTCAAAAGAAGTTCGCTTGGTCTATGGCGATGGTACCAAAGGGACCCGCAGCGAGGCAGTACCAGACCACCAACGCCGGCTCTTTTCCCTCACCGATGCAGAAGTGCTCACCTTAGCACAATGGGCATGCCGTATCGAAAAACACTACTCCCACAAGGCAGGGCGCCCAACACCAATGGATATCGAGTGGGCAAAAGATGGCATCAGTGGTGCACTCTACATTCTGCAAGCCCGTCCAGAAACAGTCCATTCTGCCAAACCCCATCGAGCAACCGTTCAGATCTATCGCATAGAATCGCGTCTCCGTCAGCCTCTTTTGACAGGCCAAGCAGTCGGTGAGCGTGTTGCTGTCGGCCGCGTACGCGTCATCCGCGACGTCTCCCAGCTACACACTGTTCAGCCAGGCGAGGTTTTGGTCGCCCCTATGACCGATCCTGATTGGGAGCCCGTCATGAAGCGCGTTGCAGCAATTGTCACTGACCAAGGCGGACGCACAGCGCATGCCGCGATTGTCTCCCGCGAATTGGGGTTACCGTGTGTGGTTGGAACAGAACGGGCAACCTCCACCTTGGCAACAGGAATGATCGTCACTGTATCCTGCGCCGAAGGCAGTACAGGTTACGTCTACGAGGGCGAAGTGCCCTATACTGTCGAGACGGTAGATACTGCAACCCTCCCTTCCCCACCGGTTGCCATTATGGTTAACCTCGGCGATCCTTCCCGTGCATTTAGTGTCGCAGCTCTTCCCACCAGTGGTGTTGGGCTTGCCAGAATTGAGTTCATCATCGCAAGCCATATAGGCATCCATCCCCTTGCTCTTGCCCGCTACCCTCAACTCGGCGATCCAACTGTAGTAGCTGAAATCGAAGCACGGATCGGCTCAGAGGACCCGCGAGAGTATTTTGTTCGCCGCCTTAGCGAGGGCATCGGACATATCGCTGCAGCATTCTACCCCAAGCCAGTAATTGTGCGTACCAGCGACTTCAAAACCAATGAGTATGCTCGTCTGTTGGGAGGCCATTTATTCGAGCCTCAAGAGGAAAATCCCATGCTTGGCTTCCGTGGGGCATCTCGCTACTACGACCCACGGTACAAAGAAGGCTTCGCTCTCGAATGTGCCGCGTTGCACCGTGTGCGCTCACAGATGGGACTAACTAATGTCAAGGTCATGATCCCCTTCTGCCGTACCCCTGAAGAGGCACGGCGTGTGATAGCAACAATGGCTGAATTTGGCTTGCGACAAGGCGAGAACGGCTTGGAGATCTATGGAATGTGCGAACTCCCCTCGAACGTAATTCTTGCTGATCAATTCCTGCAGATTTTCGATGGTTACTCGATTGGCTCGAACGACCTAACGCAGCTTGTGCTGGGGATTGACCGCGACTCTGGCACCGTCGCACACTTGTTTGATGAACAGCATGAGGCAGTCCGCCAAATGATCGCCAGCGCAATCGCAGCCGCAAAGCGTAATCGCAAGCCTATCGGCATTTGCGGGCAAGCTCCTTCCGATAATCCGGATTTTGCCGCATGGCTTGTTGCACAGGGGATTGATTCGATTTCCCTCAATCCCGATGCACTTGTCAAAACAATCACAGCAATTACCCGCTAAGCTTCCTGCGTAGGTTCCCAGCTGGTGCATGGATTTGAAAAGACGCCCACTGTATCTTTGTTTACTGCTGAAGCTCCATCCAGCTTATCTTAACGTGCTCTTAACTTCTCTTGCAATGCCCAATGCAGACGTACGCCTATGGATACCCGCGGTTAGGTAAAGACCGGCTCTACAAAAGAGCACTCGAAGCATACTGGAAAGGAACCATCACCCGCGCACAGCTCGAAGAAGCTCTCCGCGACACCGAGCAGGAACGGCTTGATGCATACCGCAAGAGCGTTGACGCATACCCCATCGGGGAGTTCACACTCTACGATGCAATGCTCGACACTGCTATCATGCTCGGTGTTTATCCAATCGATCCTGCCAACTTCGATGCCTACTTCGAGCTGGCACGAGGCGCAAGTGCACTGCCTCTGTCCAAATGGTTCAACACTAACTACCACTACCTGGTACCCTCCCTTGCGCCAGGCCTAGAATTCCGCCTACATTGGCCCAAGCCACTTGTTGACTTTACTGCACATCGTGCAGAAGCGCTTTCTGCTCCTTCTCAGCAACCTGCATCAGCTTCGCCGCTGCATCCAACGGAATGCTTCCCCTACGTGATAGGTCCGTACACCTTTGCGCGGCTTAGCCGTGGAATTAGCCCCTCGGAGCTTCCAACGGTTGTAGCTGCCCTTGTGCCAGCATACGCCGAGCTATTTGAGCAACTCCATAACGCAGGGGCCCGCTACATCCATGTTGACGAACCAGCATTTGTCCTCGATGTTCCGGAGGATGACATCCGCGCGATCACGGATGCCTACACGCTGCTTGGGCAGAAAGCGCCACTGCTGGTGATGACCTATTACGACAGCGTGGACTTCCTTTCTGCCCTCGTTGATCTGCCTATCGCGGGAATAGGTGTGGATCTTGTCCACGGTACCCGCAACTGGGAACATCTCTCACGCATCAGCATTCCTGCTGACAAGGTGCTCATCGCAGGCATCGTTGACGGGCGCAATGTGTGGAAAACCGATCTCTTCTCGGTCGCTGCGCAGGTACACCGTCTCCAAGAGCAGGTGAAGGGATTGATTTGGCTCTCCAATGCTGGACCGTTAATGCACCTTCCCGTAAGCGTGGAATCCGAAACAACGCTCGATCCAGCTCTGCAAGAACGCCTTGCATTTGCCCAAGAGCGACTGGAGGAGCTGCGCCTTCTGCGAGAACTGCTCACTATGGGCGAGACGGAATCAGCACGACGATGGAATGCTTACCAGTACTCCACTCAACACTGGTCAATCCCATCGGTGCAAGAGCGCATCGCATCGCTCCGCCCCGAAGACTTCAATCGCTCAGTGCCGTACTCAGAACGTCGTCATCAACAAGTTTCCCTTCCTTTACTGCCGACAACCACCATCGGCAGCTTCCCGCAAACTCCCCAAGTGCGTCAAATGCGCCAGGCATATCGCGCGGGCAAAATCTCTGCAGAAGAGTACCGAGAATTTATCCGTTCCCAAATCAAGCAGCTTATTGCCCTCCAGGAAGAGCTTGGGCTGGATGTATTCGTCCACGGTGAATTTGAACGCTCCGATATGGTCGAGTTTTTTGCCGAAAAGCTCGACGGTATCGCAACAACACAGCACGGCTGGATTCTTTCCTACGGAACGCGCGTGTATCGCCCGCCGATTATCTACGGCGATGTACATCGCTCTGCACCAATGACGGTGGAAGAAATAACCTTTGCCCAGTCGCTGACGTCAAAGCCCGTTAAGGGCATGCTCACCGGCCCGGTAACGATTCTCACCTGGAGCTATCCCCGCATTGACATTCCACGCGAGCAGGTGGCATACCAGCTTGCACTGGCGATCAATGACGAAGTGCGGGATTTAGAAGCAGCAGGCATTCGCATCATCCAAATTGATGAGCCCGCCTACCGCGAAGGTGCGCCACTCAAACGCGCCGAATGGGACGCATATTTCCGCTGGGCATCAAATGCATTCAAGCTTGCTGCCTCTGCCGGTCCGCAAACGCAAATGCATACGCACATGTGCTACTCCGACTTTACCGCTGTGCTCCACTACATTGACTGGATGGATGCGGACGTTATCACCATCGAGGCTGCACGCTCCAAAGGTGAGCTCCTCTCTGCATTCGAGCGCTACAACTATGCCCGCCAGATCGGACCAGGAGTTTTCGATGTTCACACTCCGGCGGTTCCCAGCGTCGAATCCATCGAAACAGTGCTCCAGCGTGCCTTGCGGGTTCTGCCGCCAGAGCAAGTGTGGGTCAATCCCGACTGCGGACTGAAGACACGAGCATGGGAGGAGGTAATCCCCGCCCTTCGGAACATGGTTCAAGCAGCAAAGCGTATCCGAGCCTCCTATCAGGGCGACGCCCAACCAGTTTCGACTGGAGCCTCTCATGCCACCCAGCACTCATGAGCCCTTGTGTTTCACTTGGAGCACAAATGCTATGGACCTTACAAATCGCCAGCAGAGCAGATGGAATGCGGTGGGCTTGTATATCGCCCTGCTTGCAACCAGCATTGCTGCCTCGAGCGCTCAGACGCTTGCTGTCCGCACGGTCGCCCGTGGACTGGACACTCCATGGGAAATTCTCTGGGGACCGGACGGCTGGCTCTGGGTTACCGAACGCTACGGGCGCATAAGTCGAGTTCATCCGGAAACGGGACAAATTCTCGAGCTGGCGCGGCTTGGCGACGTGTACGAGCAGGGCGAAAGTGGTTTGCTCGGCATGGCATTACATCCCAACTTTGTGGACTCCCCCTTTGTGTTTGTGGCATACACTTACCGCGAGGGCTCACAAATCTTTGAGCGAATCGTGCGCTTCCGCTATGATGGCACCACGCTCAGCCAGATGCAGGTATTACTCGATCGCATCCGTGGTGCATCGATCCATAATGGCTGCCGTCTGCTGATCCTTCCCGATCGGACGCTGCTCATTACCACCGGTGATGCCAATAACACCGCAACGTCCCAAAATCTGCAGAGTCTCAATGGCAAAGTGCTCCGTGTGCGACTTGATGGCAGCATCCCCGACGACAACCCATTTCCAAACAGCCCTCTCTGGGCAGTTGGACTACGTAATTCACAGGGATTGACCTGGCACGACGGCATAGTCTACGCGTCGGAGCATGGACCCAACAGCGATGATGAAATCAACATCATCGAAGCAGGACGCAATTACGGCTGGCCGGAAGTTCTTGGCTGGTGCGACACTCCCACTGAACAAGCATTCTGCACGGAGCATCGTGTCGTTGAGCCAATTGCTGCATGGACGCCGACAATTGCGCCATGCGGCTTAGCATACTACGCCGGCACTCGCTTCCCTATGTGGCAGCATTCTTTGCTTCTGGTGACGCTTAAAGCTGCCCGGCTGGTTGTTCTCAAACTCGACTCCACTCGGCGGAAAGTTGTGCAGGAACGCCACTATCTTGCTGGAGAACTTGGACGCCTGCGAGCAATCTGCGTCTCCCCCGATGGACGCATTTTTCTCGGCACAAGCAATCGTGATGGACGGGGCACACCCGCCGCCGATGATGATCGCATCGTCGAACTAAGCATCGCAAGTGCTACAGAGCAAGACTATCGCTCCCTTGCTTTGTGGTTTGAACCAGAGCCCCTTTCATCGAGTGCCTACTTGCGTGTTTCTCTGCCTTATGCCGCCCCTATTCGCCTCACGCTCTCCGATATGCTTGGGCGCACGTGCGCTGCGTGGGATCTCGGTCACCAGCCTGACGGCATTGCTACGTTCGAGCTTACCTTTCCAGCACTGGCTGGAGGGAGCTACGTTGCAACACTTTCGGTAGGTGACATTCACGTGCGCCGTACGGTGCTGCTTTCCCCATAGCGCCATTGGTTGCACTTTTGAGGAGACACTTTGCCATCTTAACTATTCTGACTGCTCGCGGAAAAGCTGACGAATCGGCTCAAGATGCCGCACTAAGATTGCGATGCATATAGCCACGAACGCTATCTTGAACTGCACCACATGAAAGGGCTCAGCTACCGCTGTTGCTCGGAGAAGTGCGCCTGGCGTATTGACCAAGAGAATAGCAGTGCCAAGCGTGCCCGCAACATTCCCCACATGAACATGACGCCGGATGGCAAAGTATCCTGTCGCATACATCAGCAGCCATAGCACCAGTGGCAGCCAATTGACCGCCGCTGCAATGCCCGCCGCAGTAGCCAGTCCTCGTCCGCCACGACCGCGGAGAAAGATGCTCCAGTTGTGTCCAATAACTGCGCTAAGTGCTGCCAAGGCAACAGCAAGGAACTCGTGGCTTATCGCCCGCGCAAGCAGAACAGCTGCGGCACCTTTTGCAGCGTCCAGCACTGCGATCGCGATTGCTAGCCCAGCATGGCCAGTAACGTCGTACGCATTCCGAGCACCAATGTTTGTGCTACCCTCGCAGCGAAGGTCTTTGCCTGTTACCCACCGAACCAGCAGCCATGCAGTGGGGATTGAACCGAGAAGGTATCCTATCGCTGCAGCAAGAATCGTTCCCAGCTCAAGCTTCATTGAAAAGCAAACACCAGTTATTCCCACTCAATCGTTGCAGGCGGCTTCGAAGTAATGTCGTAGCACACACGATTGATACCCCGCACTTCGCTTGTGATACGATTGGCAATCCGACCAAGCACATCGTGCGGCATAGGGAACCAGTCTGCGGTCATGCCGTCAGTGCTGGTGACTGCCCGAAGAACGCAGACGTGCTCATAAGTGCGGCTGTCGCCCATAACTCCAACAGTCTGCACTGGCACCAGCACTGCGAATGCTTGCCAAATCGCCGAGTACAGTCCTGACCGTTGCAGTTCCTCGATGTAGATGGCATCGGCATGGCGGAGGATATCGAGTCGCTGGGGAGTAACCTCCCCAATGATGCGAATAGCAAGCCCCGGACCAGGGAAAGGATGCCGTTCGATGAACCAATCAGGCACACCGAGTGCACGTCCTACTGCGCGCACTTCATCCTTGAATAGCTCACGGAATGGTTCAACCAGCTCCAGCTGCATCACCTCAGGCAAGCCGCCAACGTTGTGGTGCGATTTGATGGTGGCTGATGGACCCTTGACACTTTGCGATTCAATCACGTCCGGGTAGAGAGTTCCCTGCGCCAGAAATGCAACGTCTGGAAATCGCTGTGCTTCGCGCTCAAATACTTCGATGAACGTATGCCCAATGATTTTACGCTTTTGCTCGGGATCGGTAACACCCCGTAGTCGATCGAGAAATGTTCTGCTGGCATCAACGACGGTGATCGGGATATCGAAATGCTCGCGGAACAAGCGGGCGATGGTTTCGCTTTCGTGTAGCCGCATCAGTCCCGTATCCACATGGATACAATGGAGCTGTTCACCAATAGCCCGATGGATAAGCACTGCGGTGACGGTAGAGTCAACTCCTCCACTGAGTGCGCAGATTACTCCCCGATCTCCCACTTGGCGGCGAATGTCTTCGATTTTGCTTGCGATAAAATGCTGCGGTGTCCACTGTCCCGTGCAGTTGCAAATGCGACGGGCAAAGTTTTCGAGGATGCGCCCACCAAACTCCGTGTGATGCACTTCTGGATGGAACTGTACTCCTCGTATCGGCAAGGAGCGGTGACGAATAGCAGCGTAGGGGGCATTGTCGGTCGAAGCGATAGTCTCGTAGTCTGGTGGCAGCTCAGCGATAGCGTCTCCGTGGCTCATCCACACCACCGTTGGCGAGGGAACACCATCGAAGAGCGGATCAGCGGCTACGATAGATAGTTCCGCGCGTCCGTACTCTCGGCGCTGCGCAGGAGCAACACGTCCTCCTCTCTGGTGTGCAATGAGCTGTAAGCCATAGCAGATTCCAAGCACAGGAATTCCATGCACAGCAAGCTCTTCAATTGTAAACGATGGATACGGAGCATCGGGATCGTACACACTTGCTGGACCACCCGAGAGAATGATGCCACGCGGTGATGCTCCAAGAACAGACGCGGTACTAATTGTCGGAGGCACAATCTCCGCGTAAACGCCGCACTCGCGAATGCGCCGTGCAATGAGCTGAGTAACCTGGGAACCGAAATCGAGGATGAGGATATGCTCTGGTGTGGACATTCTCTGCATGCATTTACACGATACACAAAGTTACGGCACTATTCTAAGGAGCAGGGAGTTGTCCCTCGACATAGCTACACTTAGCTCTCGATAGGCTTAGTCACCTTGCAGGAAAAAAGGAACCTTCTCTTCCGAAGCAAAGCAGTTCTCTTGTGCGTTATTTCGTATGCGCGTTTCTTGTGCGCTATCTGATGTCCACTACTTATACAGGTGTTGCGATGAGTACCAAGTTTGAGAAATTGCGTGCAACAGTACAACGGTACGGCCTGGATATAGCCAGAACAGACATATCGTTGTTAGATAGACTCCCGTTCACGTGGAAATGCGAAAAACCAAGCATACGGACGGGAATGATATATCTGCTGATAAAAGATAGTACTGTACTGTTCTGTAACAATTTCACAAACATTCGTATAGCAGTGGAAGTTATAGAAAAGTTGCACGATATACAGCCTACTATCCTTCATGCAGTAGCATAACGCCCAATTCACAAACGCACAAGGGACAGGGAAATTCCCTGTCCCTTGTGCTCTCGTTAGGTGAACACCTCTTTTACATCATCACCCCAATCCCACATCTTGACGTTCCGCAGCTCTGATTTCAACTTCTACGAGCAAAGTTAGCTCCTTCTGGGCGTACTCTCCTGTAACCTGGGGACACACAAGCGAAGCCACCTCTGGAGGAAGGCTGCTTTTGCTGATGCGCTTTTTGAGCGTGGAAAGAATCTTGTTGAGATAGTGAGCGCGGTCGTCAATGGTATTATTCACGCATATCTTCTTGCAATTGCAATAGTGCATCTTCCGAATCTTATGGTAACAACGCACAAAATCATTCCATGCCTCATCACTTAGCTGCTTGCCCCAGCGGATTGCACGACCGTTATCTACAATCCAGTTGTAAAACGCAAGCTCAAGGTAAGGTAGATGAATTGTTATGCCACCGACTACTAACTCGCTGGCGCTTAAATCCAAGACGACTGTCAATGGTGTTAGCTGAACAGCATTGTTTCCCACCAGCTTGTCCCTGAGGGGAGCTGGAAGCGCCAGGCTCGCAGATCCGGCGTCGAATCTTGATTGAGGAACAACTATGAACACCCATACCTGCGACCGTGGATATCTTGCCAAAACTCGGCTAATGCTATTCTCTATATGTTGCGGCGCTCCGCCGCGAATTGCTATAAACATGGTATTCATAACATATCTCCTATGATAGTTACACTATATAAAAAAACAGGGAGTTTATGGTACGAAATCACACACTATTGGTAAATAGCAAAGTGCTTGTGCCTATACGCCGTGCTTGGAAAGTCTCGGTGCACAGAAAAGCTATTCTGCACTCTTCGATAGTCCTAACCTGTGCCGCGGAAAAACAAAACTGGTGTGGGAATTTAGAGAGGATTATCCATGGCAGGCCTCATTTATAGTGGAACATACCTATTGCAACTATCTTACCTTACTTTCTCCTGCGCCTCTGTAATTACACAGAGCAGGAGTGTCAACATATCTTGACAGTTATGTATAAACTATTGACACCACAGTATACGGCTTACACACACGCTGCTTATCGTTTCTCGGCTACTGTTGTAGCGCTTACGTTATAAAAGACCTTCTCTATAGCGATGCAATTAATGCAATAAAGGTTCTTTTTGTTTCACCTAACGACGGTGCGCTAATATTACTATCGCATAAAGTCAACAACTATGCCAAAAACTAAGGCTGCAGCCACTTACCACCGGAGAAAATTCAGTTCGTAGCCAAGCAGCATGCAGGGCATTAGAGCTTCCACTAAGGCATGTTCCTTTCCAGTGACAGTCAGTCCTATTCCCACCAACCAGGGGCTGTGAGGGGCAAAATCGATCCCAATCGTTGCAACATAGCGGAATAGAGACCGTGTGCCGCTGAGCGACTGTTCCACTGAGCCAGTGCGCTCACGTATTACTGCACCAAGCGAAAGGCGCACAAGACCACTAAATGTCATTGCAATGGACAGCTCATCCCATTCCCATCCCACTAGGGAAAACTGCCGAGTAACCAGAAAACCAATTTTGTCAGCAGTCATGACCTCGCCGTAGCTGTTGCGCACAAAACCAAAACGATAGGAAAGCCCTGCCGCCGCCCGTGGAACAAAGGACCTCCCATACACCTCATAACTCGGCAGAGCGACACACTCGAGCGAGAAGTGTTCACCGAGCTTTTCCGCGATGGTGAGTTCTTTTTCCCAAATCTGACGTTCACGCCGTTCAAGCTCTCGCCGGCGCTCCTCCAAGTCTTGTTCTCTGCGGCTGAGATACTGCTCTCGACGACGAAGAGAATTGAGCTTTCCCTCATACTCTCGCACAAAATCTTCTGCTTGTTTTTTTCGCGCTTCAAAAGCCGCTTTTTCCTTCTCGAGATTCACACGCTCCGACCGCAAACGTTCCCACTCACTATCGAGCTGCTTCCGCTGTGTCTCTAGCCGTTGGCTTAGCTCTTCCAGCGCGCGCTGCTGTTTTTGAAGGAGGCGAAACTGCTCTTCCAAATCCCGAGAGCCAGAGTAGAACAAAGGCTCCGTGCTATACGGAATTCCGTAATAATCAAGCAGGTCCTTGAGGACATCAGAGCGCACTCCAAAGTCCGCGGTCCGTGCCCCGCGCAATCCTCCCTGGACTACTCCCACTACTTGCCCCTGCGCGTTGATGAGCGGACCACCACTGTTGCCTGGATCGAGCGCAATGTTCAGTTGCAGAAGCTCCTGGTAACTGTTATTTGAGACAATCCCCTTTGTCGCATTCCACTGGCTTCCGAGGGGATGACCTATTGCAACAATTTCCTCTCCTACCTCTGCAATGGTTGGCTTGACGGGCAACACCACTCCCTGCCGTGCCCGCACTTTGAGAACTGCAAGGTCAATGTCGGGATGATCACGGAAAGCATTTACTTCAATGAGCGGAATTGTTTCGCCTGACTTGAGATACACGGTAATCTGCGTGCGCGAGTAATAGGCTGCCTCATACTTGCGCATATATGACTCTGCAACCTCCCCTCGCTCGATAACATGTTTGTTGGTGACAATGTATTGTGGGTGGATGAAGAATCCTGCCCCCATACCCTTTCCCGCCTCAATGCGGACAACGGCAGAGGCACATCTTTCAACAATTTTCCTTGCATCGAGCTGCTGAGCATGCATAGCACCTGCAGCCCAGCACAGTGTGCAAATTACAAGGATGATAGCGCCAACACCTTGTATCGTGCAGCCGCTCATGTTCCCAATCTCTCGCGCTGTTTGTTGTATATGACACACCATTCCCCTTTAGATTTTCGCTAGAGAAGGTTCTTTCTCTCCCTCTTTTGTTACACGGCAGCCTTACCACATAGCCTGAGGGTTGACAACCGCAATCGTCACCGAAAGAAGATGCGAGCGTTCCGGCACCGGATTAATTCCCGTGTCGGCGAGATATTCGTAGGTCACACCAAGCCGGAAATGCGCAGCCCCAGTAATGGAAATTCCTGCGGCAATGCCACCGTGGATGGTTACCATCCGCACACGATCTGCCACTGGATAGGTACTCGAGCGATCGCCATAAAAGTTCGCAAACATCCAACCGACGGCATACGTACCAATCCATGGTGCAGCAAGCGGTCGGCGCAGATGAATACTTCCCCCTAACGAGCCAATCATCCGATCCACAAAAGGAGTTTGGTTATCGCTCGGTGGCGTCCGTGCATCCAAACGAATGGTGTAGAGATCACCGCGAATGGCTGCTGCCCCTTCGATTCCTGCATCCGCAAGCCGTACCGGCACAATGTATTTGCCCAACAAACTCCCGTAGATGAGCGATCGCTCTCGCCCAATCGTTAAGTTGTCCACGTCATGCTTGCAGCGGTGGTAATATCCAAGTTGCCAATAGTGGCTCCCCGTGTAGTGCGTAAAGAGAAACCCTTCCTGCCAAAAAACAGCACGCGGATTGAAGCGGATGTCGTTATGGGGATTGGCAATGAACTCAATCTCGCTGGCAAACGATAAGCTTGAGTGCATGCCGAAGCGCACTAACTCAATAATCGCCCCCAAGCGCTGAATCCATGCATGTTCCTCATCGCCGCGGAGATATCCTCCGAATTCTCCCCACCCCGCCAGCGAGTGCATCCAGCCAAGTTCTCCAGCAGCAAGAGGACGTGTCGTATCAAGCAGTGGATTGAGCAGAATTAAGCGATCAGGAAAACGCTGCGCTCGTACAACCGCTGAACATAGCAGCACGCTTGCTGCGAAAACCTTCCATGCCCACATCGCACACCTTCACTAATGGTTCTGGCTAAGGTCAAATTACACCAGCTTGCTTCCGATTCTCCCGTGGGTTACCCTCCTTGCTCGTTGTAATTTCGCACTTGCGCTGTTTTACCATCGCGGTTGCTCGCCATGCCACTGTACGTATCGAACAAGGATGAGACTGTTCGCCTGTTCAAGAATCCTGTGCTCGAGTATTTTTCCCACATCCACCCAGCAACGCCAGTCGTCGTATATGTCCCCGTGGTCATCTGGATGATCTACCGCGCAGCATACATCGTGCCCTGGTACAGTATCGTGGGAAGTGCAATTGCCGGTGTGGTCGCATGGACGTTGTTTGAGTACATCTTCCACCGCTTTGTCTTCCACTACGAACCTAAAAGCGAATGGGGTAAACGGCTCCACTTCCTTGTCCATGGCGTACACCATGACTATCCCCGCGATCGCACACGGTTGGTCATGCCGCTATTAGTGAGTGTTCCGTTGGCTATCGCACTGTACCTTGCCTTTGGAATTGTGCTCCCCGCTGGATGGCACGAGGCATTTTTTGGTGGATTTGTCGCGGGCTACGTTGCTTACGACTCGATCCACTATATGACCCATCACTGGCAGATGCCGGGACGCATTGGACGCTTCTTGAAGGCATACCACATGAAGCACCATTACGTCAATCCTCAATCTGCATTTGGAGTGAGCAATCCTCTGTGGGACTACGTTTTCGGCACAGTACCATCGAACAAGCACATCTCCCGCAATCCGACGCATGCATGACGATCCACAGCGCTGGCGCCTGCGCCAGCTTCGAGCAGCAGCGCGCTCTGCGGGGCTCGAGGGAGCTTTCCTTGTTCACCTGCCCACGATACGCTACCTGACACGGTTTTCGGGCTCCAATGCCGCGCTGCTTGTGCTGCCGCATAGCATTCACTTTTTCACCGACGACCGCTATGCCGAGCAAGTAAAAACCGAACTGGCACCGCTTCCACGGCTCCACATCCACATCACACGAAACTTTGTAGAGCAGGCCGCAGAGCTTTGCCAGCAAGCCCGCATGAGCACGCTGGGTATCGAGGCAGATGCTGTGACAGTGGCACTCCACAGTCAACTGGCAAAACAGATGCGCGGCATCAAACTCAAGCCCTTGCCCTCGCTTGACCAGTTGCGGATGAAAAAATTCCCTGATGAAATTGCTGCAATTCGTCGTGCAGCGCAGATTGCAAGCCGTGTATATACTGAGGTTCTCGCCGAGATCCGTCCCGGTATGCGTGAGCGGGAGGTTGCTGCAGAGCTTTCTTACCGTGCCCGTCGCATGGGTTCGGAAGGGGATGCTTTCGAGATCATCGTCGTTGCTGGCGAGCACGGAGCATTTGTGCATGGAAGGGCATCAGAGCGCCGCTTGCGGAAAGGTGATGTTGTCACAGTGGACTTTGGCTGCCGCATCAATGGGTTCCACAGCGACATGACACGCACCTTTGTCCTTGGCAGACCATCGGAGGATGTGCGACGCGCGTGGGAAACCATCACTGCTGCTCATCGCCGAGCGTTGGAGGTGCTTCACGCCGGCGCTTCCGCTGCAGCAGTGGACCGTGCTGCTCGCCAGGTCATCGAAGAGGCAGGATACGGCGAATACTTCCGTCACTCGCTCGGTCATGGGCTGGGTATTGAAGTGCATGAACCTCCGGCACTCTCCTTCCGCAATCAGAACGGGATCGTTCCCTCTCGCTGCGTCGTAACAATCGAGCCAGGGATTTACATTCCCGGCCGCTTCGGAATGCGCTTGGAAGACGATGTGTACGTCGGCGACGATGGCATCGAAATTCTCACCACTGCTCCGCGGGCGCTGACGGTTGTCTAAGACCCCTTGAATGCTCGCAGAAAGTACGTCAGGCTCAGCAGTGCATAGCGACGCAGTACCGTTGTTTGCGTATCCTCCACGTACCCACTACCGACCGTACGGTTGATAGAGTTGTTACGTCCCAGCACGTCGAATACCGACAATCGCAGCTCAGCTCGTCCATCGAAAAAGCGCTTCCCAATGCCAATGTTGAGAAGCGGCACTGCAAGATTGTAGCCCTCGGCTAAGCCATTAGTTGCAACGTAATTGAACTCCGTGTTGAACACCCATCCATCGAGGAGAGCTGATGAATCAGTGGTGATATACGTTGCCCGTGCCAGCAGTGTTTGCGTGGTAAAGCGTTGGTTGAGTTGCTGTCGGAGCGTGTTCTCGACAGTATTCCACGCTACTCGTCCGCTAACCGTAAAATCGAGATTCTCGCTAATGTTGCTGGTTATCGAGAGCCCCGGAGTGACAATCCGAGTTTGGGCAATGTTTTCTGCACCATTGATAATGCTTGGATCGCGCAAGTACGTTAGAGCAACCGATCCACTGACGTTCAGCTTGACTCCCCACACCGCTACTGGGCGGCTGTAGAGAACAAATGCCGTTGCATTCCAGTAGCCATCGAGGTTTGTTGGTTGCTGAAGCTGCGTTCCCGCTGGTAAAAAGATTGGCCGTTGCCCTCGCACAAGAGGAAGGAAAATAGTCGTATCTCTTGCAGCTACCGTGGTGGTAGTCGCTATGCGCTGCTGGGTCATGCTTGCATTGAGCGAGATAAAAAACGACGATGCGGTCTGCAGCTCAAATGTGGCATACGTCAGCCAGAGCGAATGAGTAAGCTCTTGGCTGAGCCGTCCATTGCCGATAGAAAGCTGGAGTGGATTTGTGTTATCAAGCGCTTCTTGGAGCTGAGCAGGAGTGGGAAGATTTGTCTGCGCTGCATACCACAGCCGGAAAAAGCTCATCAGTGTTGGGCGTGTAGAGATGGAAAACGTCGGTAAAACATTGTGGAAGGACCGGCGAAGGGTAAACGAATCGTTGAGGGATTGTTGCCCAATGTGCTCAGTACTGCTTTGTCGGACATCGAAAGAAACGTATTGGTAGTCTGCTCCAAGCTCAATGTTCCATATTCCCACCCCACTTTGTTGCATCATGCGTCCCATCCCACGTGGTGCCATTGCCCGCATGATGCCCTCGAACAGACGTGTTGCACCACTGGTGTCGGGAGAACCTGCAATCAGCTTGTACCGAACTCCCGGACGATGAGTAAATGCATCGCCCGCCGTATACCAATTACCCGTGTAGCTATCGGCACCTACTGGTTGGGTCCAAGAGCGCTCGTATTGGGTTTGATTCCGAGTAAGGATATAGCCCACCTGAAGCTGATGTCGTTCTGCCAGCGGCTCTGTATAGAGGAGGTTTGCACTCAACGTCCGATTGCTACCATCCTGGGGCTGCATTGTTTTGAGGGTGTCGTACCGGGTCGCGCCATCGTAGAAGGTGTTTACAGCGTTCGTTGTGGGATCGGTAGTATTCGACTGCTCATTCCACTGCAGGCGTGCAGAAAAGGTGCGTCCTTCTGTTTCGAAGCGGCGCCGATAGAGCAGTTCAGTGTTGGCATTCATGCCATGTCCTACTGTAGCAGTTTGTGTTGCAAGCTGGTTGAGCGGTTGAGTAGTTGTGCGGGTTGTCGTTATCCCTGTTGCGGTGCGGTCTGTTGACTGCCAGGTCAGCCGAGGTGTCACAAGGATTGAGTTCATCGAATCCAGCGTGATGTCCGCGCGGAGATTGAACCGATGATTGAGATTCCGCGTTGTAGCATCGGTCCGTTGCGTGTTCCACTGCGAGAGAGTATCTCCGAGAAACAACTGGCGTTCGAGCGATTGCTCGGCGTCATTCGTGGAAGCATTGAGAAAGTAACTTGCTGACAGATCCAGCCACTTGCCAAATTCGTTTGAATAGTTGAGAGCTGCTGCATGGCTCTGGGTAATTCCATCGGTCGGAGTAACCAAGAAGTTGCTCAGGAAGCCAGGTCCTCCATCGCCTCCGAAGCGCCCTCCACGCATGCTTTGGCGCATTGCACTGAAGGCGCTCCCCATCATTCGCATCAAGGGATTACCCCCACCCCCAAACATTCCGAGAATATCTTCGATAGCGAAGTTCTGCTGATTGATATTGTTGCTCATGCCCATAAACGATAGCCGCTGGTCGCCACCCCAATGGTTAACATTCGCCCCAGCAGTATAGCGAGTATTTTCCCCATAGCCTGCGTAGAGCTTTCCGAACTGCCCCTGCCGGCGATCTGCACGCGTAACTAAGTTGATGGTTTTGATACGCTCCCCATCATCAAAGCGTGTAAACTGGGCTTGATCGCTCATCTGGTCATACACCTGCACTCGCTCGATGATTTCCGCTGGCAAGGCACGGAGTGTTGACAGCGGGTCTCGCCCGAAAAAAGGTTTCCCATCAACAAGCACTTGTTGGACGGTCTGCCCCTGAGCACGCACTTGTCCCCCTTCGACTTCCACACCAGGAAGTTTAGCAACAAGTTTATCAGCATCGGCATTGCGTTCAGTTTTGAACTGACTCGCATTGTACTCAAGGGTGTCTCCCTTGACCTCGACGCGGGGCGCAGTTTCCTCGACAACTACATCACGAGCTATAACACTCGACGAGCGCAGGCGAAGAACACCCAGCGCAAGCGTGTCACTGCCCCGCACACGTAGCCGTCGCACAAGGGTGTCGTAGCCAAGCGAGCGAATCTGCAGCAGGTACATTCCCTCTGTCACGCGGAGCGCAAATTTCCCCTCACGGTTTGTAACAGCCCCCGCCACAACCTCGTTTTCTGGAAGACGATGCAGGATAACCGTCGCACCAAGAATTGGGGATCCTGCTGTACTATCGACGACTGTCCCAACAACGACTTGACCACGGACAACCGAGACACTCCATCCTACCACGACGAGAACAATCCACCAATGCTTTAGCATAGAGCCGACATCCAATAAATGCAGTGCTTAGACAGCGGTAGAGCTAAAAACGTTGAACTACCAGGAATGTTTCACCCCTTGGTGCACGGAATACCACAAATAGCCGTCCTTATGTAGTGATGTTTTACCATTATGTGCTTGCTGCATGGCAAATCTTGCGACCTTGATCGAAGGCGAAACGCCTGTCCTGGTGGACTTTTCGGCGGAATGGTGTGGTCCCTGTCAAATGCTCAAACCCGAATTGAAAGAGCTGGCGCGCCAGATGAGAGACCGCCTGGTTATTGTTACCGTTGACGTGGACAATCCCAAAAACCAGACGTTTGCCGCCTCCCAGGGCGTGCGAAGCGTCCCCACCCTGGTGCTGTTCCACCGCGGAAAAGTGCTCTGGCGCACCACAGGCTACCGGAGCGCTGTGCAGCTGCAAAGGGAAATTGAGCCGTACCTTCCAACTTCAGCCCCGGTTTACGAGCGATAAGCTTGCTCTACCGTGGCAGCAACGGTGTGCCAATCTACTCCGGGCGCAAGAGCAGTGGATTCCATGTGGGTCGCAAGCGAAGGAATAGGGCACCACAATTTCCATCGTCGCTCCAGCAAGATTCGCCACCATCCAAATAGCCATGCTTTTGCGATGATTGTGGCTTCTATGCTGCTGTGGAGCGCTGCTTTTAGCATGCTAAGCGGACTGCGAACTAAGTGCTTAGTAAGCACCAACCAGAGACTTGCGTCAAAATTCCCGGAACAATAGGTGCGGAACACTGGTGCTGTCGCACGAAGGATAGAGCGCCGCGTCAAAAATGTAAGACATGTCGTCCCTGCGGTGCGCCAGAGGTGCCCTCCACTATGGCGCAGCTCCACCTGCCCCCGGTGCAGTGGCAGCCAGTAGTAGTCGGGATGGTCGTAAAGGGTTACAAAGTGAGCGTCGTCATGCCGTCGCATGAAATCAAGCGCGAGGGCGAAGCTGTTCGGACGGTACAGGTAGTCATCTTCGGCAAAATAGACCAGCTCCGCATAGGGCTGGTTGAGGAGAAGATCAATCTGCTGAAGAAATGTTCGCGCATTGCCTGCTCGGTCAAGTAGAATGAGATCTGTGTGCGCAGGGTCGAAATACTCAAGCACCAGTTTTTCGTACTCTTTCGGGCAGCTGTCGAGCACTGCAAATAGCCGCACGCGAATGGAGTCGCCAAGTGCCAGTCGGAGGGACCGGAGCCCAAGTTCCACAAGACGGTACTTGTCATCCGGGTAGAAAGCGGGCGATTTGCTAATCCCAGGATAGACGCGGTATGCTATCGCAAGGTCATACGCCATAACGCACTCTGCTCAAGAGACACTGAGAACAATCGCCCCTATCAGCAACACGCCATACACTGTAGCTGCAAGCACAGTCCGTAAAAGGAGCTGGGTATACGTTGCGGCGTTCTCCGCAGCACGAAGCTGCAAACCTACTGACCACACCATTGGCATAGACACCACTGCCATGCTCGCAAGCGGCAGGACGAAGCTTAGTCCAATTGCAACTGCGTAAGGCACTGCGAGCAGTCCGTGGAGCAGGCGTACCATTGCAGTAGGTCCAAGCCGAACAGCAAGAGTCCGTTTTCCACAAGCGCGGTCTATAGGCAGGTCGCGAAGATTGTTGATACCGAGCACTGCCGCTGCAAAAGCACCACATGCAATGCCGCTGATAACTGGCTCAATAGCAACCATTCCTCGCTGAACTGCATATGCCCCAGCAGCTGGAACAATGCCGAAAAAAACAAATGCTGTCCCTTCCCCAAGACCGATGTAAGCAAGTGGACGTGATCCCGTCGTATAGAGCCAGGCCAGAGCTAATGCTGCTAATCCAACCACCAACAGCCACCAGCCAACACGGATAACCAGCAGCATACCCAGCAGAAAGATGACCCCGCTCAATATCCACGATGCCTGCGCCATAGCCTGGGGGCTAATCGCGCCAACTGCAACTGCCCGTGGTGGTCCCAAGCGAGCAGGCGTGTCTGCCCCACGAGTGTAATCTCCTAACTCATTGACAAAGTTTGCCAGCACTTGGAGCAGAACAGCACACGTTAGTGTCAGCACTGCTGCCTGCCAGTCGAGTGTCCCATGACGCCACGCCCATGCAATACCTGCCGCTGTTGGCAATGCACTCAGAGGAAGAGTCGCTGGCCGCGTTGCCCGCAACCACCATTGCCACTGGGGCAGATGTTTGCTCGGACCGTTTCGAACCATGCTGCAAAACTACAGGTGTAACTTTGCGACCGTTTCCATTGGACCGACCACTGGTGAGAGTGTATCGCTTCTGCATTCTTGTGGCAGCACTGACAGCCAATCTTATGGCACAAACTGCCGGCGAACGCCCACGAGCAGCACACCGCTACGTCATACACCGTCTCACAATCACCGTGCTTGCCGATAGTACAGAAAGCGAGATTCCCGTCAGCCCAGCACAATTGCAGGGTGTTGTTGGATTGCAGCCGACCATGCTGTCAGTGCCAGCGCGCATTCTGCGGGAAATAACCTACAATGGCTTAGACGTGCGCGATTTTCCTCGCCCGATTACGATGATCTTCGCCCGCGCTTATGCAGAAGCTGTTGAACACGACTTGCGCTATTTCGATCGTGCAGCAGCAGAGATGGATGTCGCACGGCTGGGTGACTACCTCAACCAGTTCGGATACCACGACGTCCAGGTTCGCTACATCTTTCGGGTGCGCGACCGTGCACGGAACAATGAGCTTGAATACATTGTGCGCTTAGGCAAGCGCTACATGCTCGACACGGTGGTTGTGCTGGGACTTGAACACCTACCGCTCGATGTCCGCACCAGTGCAGAACAGGTCCTTGCCTCGCTCAAACTCCCCCAGCCATACCGCGAAGACCTGGTCCGCCTTGTGGTGGAAGCAATGATGGACACGCTCCGCAACCGAGGATACATCGGCGTTACGTATGCAATGGTGCACGACAGCACTACCCAGCAACGACAGCGACGCTTCCCTCAGGTCGTCAGCGATACGGTGCGAAAACGTGACAGCGTCACCGTGTTTGTAGATGTGGGAAGTCGCTACCGCGTGGGAACAGTTTCGCTCATTGATAGCACACGCGGCAATCCCATCGTTGGCAGCGCGCTCAAAGAGCGGCAATTAGCTATCGCACCTGGCCAGTGGTACAGTCCCCGCCGCTTGGATCAAAGTATCGCGAACTTGATGGCACTGGGCACCTTCGATCGGATTTGGGCAGATACGGCAAGCATTGGCGACTCCCTCGTCAACATCCGTCTGCACGTGTACTACCGCCGCGTTTGGGAAGCAACAGTTGGCTGGTTCTTCAACTCCACCTTTCCGGACAACTTCAACAACACCGGCATTGACTTTTCGTATGTCCACCGAAACGTGTTCAACGCAGCGCAGGCGGTGACAATGTACGTTCGCCCTACGCTGCGAAATACTTCGTACTTTGCCCAAATTCTGCCGGACTCTGGACTGGGACGTTCGTTTGCTCTCATTGATAAGGACCTGGAAGGCGGGTTGCTGTTTACACAGCCAGATTGGTTTCGTATCAGCCCGCGGCTCCGGGTGGATGCAAATGCCCAGGCAACTGTTTCCTATCGCTTCATTGTCGATCCATTCAAGCTCTTTTCGCTGTCGTGGCGTGCAGGAGTTATGGTTCCTCTCCAAGGATTTGACGAGCGCGTGCAGGTGGACGTCAGCGTCGAGGCTCAACGACCGGAAGCATTCGACCAAGCCCTCCAACGTGCCGTTGAGCGCAACCCGGGCGTGGATACTCTTCTGATCCGCGAAACACTCGACCAATACCGCCTCCTCAACAGCTACACCCGTGGGCAGCTGAAATGGACCTCTGCCATCCTTGCGCTGCGGTATTTCCGCGATTTCCGCAATGACCTGTTCTATCCCTCGCGGGGAAACACGCTGACAATGTTTGTTGAAACCACCATTGCCCGTTTGCTTGCGGGATACTCGCAGGTGCAAATGACCTACACGACCTATCACCCTGCCGGCAGTGGGGTGGCAGCATTCAAGTTCCGCGGGGGCTGGATTTGGTGGCATGATCCAGCTTCGACTATTGTGCCTTTCGACCGCCACTATTTTGCTGGGGGTGCGATTAGCATCCGCGGTTATCCCAGCCGTCAGCTTGTGGACCTTCGCTCTGGTGGAACTAACCCTTCCGAGGTTGGGACATTGACCAACTACATCGGTAGCGGGACTATCATTGAGCTGAGCGCCGAGCTACGCTACTCCCTTTCGTACTACGAAGCACTGGGAGATTTTCTCGCCTCGCAAGTAAGCCGCTTAGGGGTTGTCTTTTTTGCCGACGCAGGGAACGCGTTCAATCGTCTCACACGGGAGTCGTACGGTACTGCCTCGGTCACCGACGTGCTCAATCCCTCTCGTTGGGCATGGGTGGTCGGCAGTGGAATTCGATATGCTCTACCTGCCGGACCAGCACGGCTGGACTTTGGTATTCGCATCTACGACCCCATGCAGCCGGAACGACGATGGATTACCCAACGCCGCTTTCTTGGCTCGATTGAGTGGCAAATCGGTATTGGCCACGCATTCTGATGCAGAGTGCAGTTTAGCGGATAAACGGTGCCAGCTGCTCTGCCCTCGGTAGATGGGTGAGTACTTTGTCCTCGACCAACTGGGTTACTGCCGCTTTAACGCGATCCAAGGGCAGCTGATAGTGGTACGCAAAGTGCCACATGTCCACTGCTCCACCGAAAGCAAGCTCCAGGACGAGAAGCTGTTCGACCTCGAGAGATTCGCCTGCTGCGAAGCGTTCCTTGACTGCTGCTGTGTAGTCCCGTGCCTCCGCTGTCCATTCGAGCATTGCGGGGAAGAAAAAGTAGTTATCCATGCTCATCAAGTCACAAATAGGAAAGCCGCGCCAGCCACTCACTAATTGCGGCAGAAATGCCAACGAAACAACGTATGGCTCCTCTTCTCCGCCCCAGAGGTCTTCCCACACAGGGGGTTCCTGCTGGCGGAGCCACTCGAAGAAAAGTTGCTCCCGTCGGGGTAAGCGAATGAGACCAAATGTGCCATATTGCTGAGCAACGTCCGCAGCAATGGCGGGAGTAAGCGCCTCGAATATTTCATCGGGAATAGTAAGTGGCTTGTCGCGTTCTAACCGCTCGCGAAACCACTGAAGAATCTCTTCGCGTTCCATAGACATACCCGATAGTGACACTGCGAAATTGCAAGCGTTACTCGGATTTTTGTTCGATAGGTCGGAGCTTTAGCCACAGCGTCACACCGATTCCCTGCAGCAAGGCAGCTCCGTACGCCATCGCGAAAGGGTCAATCTGATAGAGCATGCCCAAGACCGCACTACCAACAAACCAGCTTATTCCATACCAGGCACTAAGAAGACCAAATGCTGTGCCTTGCTGTTGCGGAGGCACCAGAAAAGCAACACTGGCGCGGAGAATAGACTCGTGCGCACCCATCCCTATTCCCCACGTGACTATTCCCACCCATGCACCAACACCACCGGCAACAACGAGGATTGCTGAAATCGCACTTATGACACCACTCAGCGCCAGAATGCGTATGCCCCATCGATCAAACAACCGCCCCAGGACCAGTGCCGCCACCGCATCTGCTCCCATTGCAAGTGCGTAAAGCAGTGGAATCCCCGCATCCGAGACCCCTTGTTTATGGAGGTGGTACGCCAAGAGAGGAAAATCCGCAAAGCCTGCTGCTGCAAATCCCACCCCGAACAAAAAATAGCGGTAGTGAGACGGGATACTGCTTGTGGGCAGGGCATACTGCTGCCGATATGAGGTAGCTTCCTGCCCTCTGTTCCCGACAAAAAGCACACCAAGAACACCTAATGCTGCCAGCGCCGGCACAAGCAAGAAAGCCAATGTGCTTCGATAGCTGCCCACCGTTGTATTGAGCATTGCCGCAACTACCAGCGGTCCGACCACAGCACCGATTTGGTCAAGCGCCTCGTGGATACCGAATCCTTTGCCATGCCCAATCTGTGCGGTTGCGTGCGCCAGCAGCACATCGCGAGCAGGGGTCCGTACTGCCTTTCCCAGCCGCTCCACGATCACAAGAGCAGCAGCAAGCTCCCAATGTCCTGCAAGTGCCAGCAGCGGCACTGCCAGTAAGTTCACCGTATAGCCCACCCACACAAACAGCCAGTAATTCCGCGTCGCATCCGCAA
>JANWWF010000024.1 GCA_025055755.1 Candidatus Kapaibacterium sp.
GTTCTTTTGGGTGTGATTCAAGGTGTCACGGAATTCCTCCCGATCAGTAGCACCGCGCATATGACAATTTTCGGTCACCTGTGTGGCATGCTCGATCCACAGCATCCTGAGCGATGGACTGCAACGATCGCTATTGTTCAACTGGGGACTTTAGGGGCGGTCCTTGCATACTTTGCCGGTGACGTTAGGACCATCACAGCTGCTGTGCTGCGGCAGACTTTTGTGGAGCGAATTCCCCCTCATCGCCAGGGAGGAGCAGCGCGTCTAGGATGGCTTGTCGTAGGGGGAAGCATCCCTATCGGAGTGTTGGGATTAGCCTTTCGCTCGGTTATCGAGGGTCCGCTTACGAAAAATCCCCTGCTCATTGTTGCGATGCTGGCGAGTGTGGCGTTTTTGATGCTTTACGCCGAACGTATGCCTGGGCAGCGACTGCTGGAGGAATTGAATTTCCGTGATGCGGTTGTTGTTGGCATTGCACAGGCAATGGCACTCCTTCCCGGTGCGTCCCGCTCTGGGACAACCATCAGTGTGGGGTTACTCCTTGGCTACACGCGGGAGGCAGCTGCGCGGTTTTCGTTCCTGCTGAGTATCCCCGCATTGCTTGCCAGTGGGCTGTTAGAGCTGGTCAGTGCTCTCCAGATACTGCCGTCAGCAGATCTTCAGGAAGTGGTGATTGCAACTTTGGTCGCAGCGCTGAGCGGCTACGGTGCCATTGCATTCCTCCTGCACTACCTCCGCACTCATCGGCTCGATGTGTTTGCATATTATCGGCTCGGCATTGCTGTGCTCATAGGAGTGCTCTTATGGAATGGTGTTCTACAATGATTAGTGTGCTCTTCCGTTGTGTGAAATAAGATGATTGACACGCACGCGCATTTGGACACCGAACACTTCGATGCTGACCGGGCAGAAGTACTCCATCGTGCACGGCAGGCTGGAGTGGAAGCGGTTATTATTCCTGCGATAACGATTGACAATACCGAAACAGCAGAACAACTATGCCAAGAGTTTGATTGGGTATATCGCGCTGCAGGGATCCATCCCCACCATGCGAAGGATGTAACACTCTCCCAGCTTGAGCAGGTAGAAAAGCATGCCGCATCAGACAAAGTTGTTGCAATTGGGGAAATTGGGCTGGATTATTACTACGATTTTGCTTCTCCCGCCGAGCAGCAAAAGGTATTTCGCGAGCAGCTCCGCATTGCAAAGAGAGTAGGACTGCCGGTCATCATCCACAATCGTGAAGCAGATAATGACATCCTCCGCATTTTGGAGGAAGAACAAGATGGATCGCTTCAAGGTGTGCTCCATTGCTTTTCTTCCGCGGTGGAAGTGCTCCGCCGTGCCCTTGAGCTGAGGATGTATGTATCCTTTACGGGGAATATCACCTTCAAACGATGGACAAATGATACAGTGCTCCAAGCGGTGCCGGACGATCGCGTCATGGTAGAGACTGATTCGCCGTATATGACACCGGTACCCCACCGTGGCAAGCGCAATGAACCAGCATTTCTGCCTTACATTGTGCAGCGATTAGCACAGGCACGTTCTATGACTGTCGAGGATATTGTGATGAAGACGACCCAGAATGCAAAACGCCTATTCGGTTTGGCAGTATGTATCACCATGCTGCTTGGATGTCTTGCTAATAGCAGGCTCTATGCAGACACCAATCAAAGTGAGCTTGACAGTGTTGAATATATCCACCCATACCCCCGTGTATTGGGGGTTGGAGGATTAGCTGGACCCAATACGATTGTTGAGACCCAGCGGTTGCTGGCCCTTGATCGAACACAACCACTTTCGTATGAAGGAATCCCTGCCTTTGGTGCGATGGCTGTGTGGGAGTTTGCCGATCGGTGGATGATAGAAGCTGCCTATGTATTTTCAGAAAACCGCAAGGTTCTCTACGATCCGGTGGCTAATCCGTGGGGGCAACAGAATCCTGATCGCTACCACGTTGTCGAGATGGGTATTCGTTATTTGTTCAATCCTTACAGTCGCGTGGTCTTCTATGGCTTTCTTGGGGGAGGGTCGCTGTGGGTCAGTCGGGATGGGGGACCGCTTGGTGCGCCTCAGTTGGCGGTGACCCCTGGTATTGGCTTGTTTATCAACATTTCGACTGCAGTAGGATTATTTGTGCCGGGAGGAGAATGGCGGCTCAATTTCTTGCTTAGCGAGGAGGAGCGCTTTATTACTATGGGCAATGGGGAACGATACAAAGCACAAATTTCAACCTTTCTTTCTATCCCTCGGTTTACCGTTCTGTACTTCCCTCGGTGGTGATGTATGCTGATTCTGGTGGAGCATCCCCTCTGTGCAGTGGACTTGACAGTCGTGCGCGATCAAGGCAGCGATCACACTGCTTTTCGTGCTGCAATGCAGCGAATTGGATTGCATGTGTGTCTCCAGGCGACACGTCATCTTCCGGTTGAACCGGTAGCTGTTGAAACTCCGCTTGAGCAAACAACCGGCTATCGCTTGTACCATCGTATTGTGGCAGTGCCTATTCTACGAGCTGGCCTTCTTTTCCTTGACCCGATGCTGCAGGTAGTACCTACAGCGTATGTCGGATTTATCGGTCTGCGGCGCCAGGAGGACACATTGCAAGTGGAGCACTACTATTGGCGTATGCCACCTCTCGATGAACGTACTGCAGTGGTTGTTCTTGACCCTATGCTTGCGACAGGAGGGAGTGCTACCGCTGCCCTTCTTCAACTTATGCAAGCAGGGGCACAGGAAATCACGATTGCCTGCGCAATTGCTGCACCAGAAGGCGTGGAACGTATTGCCACCATGTTTCCAGCTGTGCGCATTGTTGCGGCTGCATTAGACCGTCAGCTCAATGCCCACGGATTTATTGTGCCTGGACTGGGCGATGCAGGTGACCGAGCCTTTGGAACAGAATAACCCATACGCTAAACAGCAATGGCAGCTTATGCAAATTCACCAAAGCAATTTCACCACGCACTCCGCTATGCGGCGGCGATAATCCCATGGTTTTGGCTTGGTATTATTGTCGGGATTTCCGTCATTGAGACACCAGTTCGGTTCCGCACACCCCCCATTACACGGAGCGGTGCAGCAATGCTTGGGGTAGCAGTGTTTCACGCTCTGGCGTATGTGGAGCTGGTTTTGTTCATTCTTTTGGGCATTGCAGCAGTAGCGCTCCGCAATCGGTTTGTTATAGGCGCAGTTGCAGTACTGGGAATTATCGTTGCAGCTGAGCATGCGCTGGTTGTGCCTGTTCTTGCAGTGCGGGCAGCCCTCCTTGTGCAGGGAACGACACTTGAGCCATCATCTGTTCACATGTGGGCAACAATGTTAGAGTTTTCAAAGATGCTCGTGCTTGGAGCCATAGGTTCTCGAACATTATCGCGTTTTTGTTCCTGATGAGTCAGGCTGTCGAGCAAATGTTTGCACGCATTGCTGGGCAGTATGACCTGGCCAATACCCTCATCACGGCAGGACTTCACCATCGTTGGCGCCGAAAAGCAGTACAGCTCAGTAATGCCCGCCCCGCAATGCACGTGCTCGATTGCGCAACAGGAACAGGCGACTTTGCCCTTGCATTTGCACACGTTGTAGGTCCGACAGGGCAGGTCATCGCAACAGATGTTTGTATGCCAATGCTCGATGTATTTCGCAAGAAAATCGAAGGCATAGCTGCCCCAATCCGGATTGAGTACGCAAACATGGAACAATTGCCATATCCGGACGCAACCTTCGATATCGTCAGCTGTGGCTATGGAGTGCGGAATGCCGATAATCCATGGCGTGCATTGGCGGAGATGGCACGCGTGACTAAGCCTGGCGGTCGAGTTGTTATCTTGGAGACAGGAGTTCCTCATCACTGGTTGCTCCGGGCATTCTACACGGTGCACGTGAAAATGATAGTACCACTCATTGGGCAACTTATCGTTGGTGATCGCGAAGCGTATCGCTATCTGCCTCGTACCGCCGCCCGCTTCCCCTATGGCAATGCGTTCGCAGAACGGATGTATCAGACGAATGCCTTTGAGTCTGTTGCGGTCTATCCCCTGCTGGGTGGTGCGTCGTACATTTATGTTGGAACTAAGCGTAGTTGATTTGGCTCGAATCTCCTACATTGAGCGAATGGAATGAGCCGTTGACGATGGCATTGTTGCCGATCAGAGAACCATCCAACACCGCAGCAATGACCGATGCCCCTGCACCAACGATAGAATTCTGAATGCGGGAATCCCGAATAATTGCGCCCTCTCCCACCGTTGCGTACGGTCCAATAACAGAGCGCTCGACGATGGCAGTAGGGGCAACATACGAAGGCGGAAGCACGACAGAATCGCACGGAGGAGCAACCGCCTGTGTATTTCGTGCAAGGAGGAAGCGGTTGGTTTCTAACAGTGTTTCGGGTTTACCGCAATCGTACCACCCTTCGACAGGGAAGGCAGCTATCTGCTCCCCATGCTCGACCATGCATTGGAGTGCATCGGTGAGCTGAAACTCTCCTTTCGTAGTAGTGTGGCGCATGATAAGGTGCTCTAAACATTCGAGAAGCAGTGGAGTATTACGGATGACATAGAGCCCAACAATTGCAAGATTCGATGGTGGCTCCGATGGCTTCTCTATAAGGCGGACCACCATGCCTCCACTCACTTCGACGACGCCAAAACGGCGTGGATCGTCAACGGCTTTGATGCCGATAGCACTGGTCGGTATCTGCAGGAGTGCTTTCAAGTCGGCGTCGAAAATTGTATCGCCCAAAATGATGAATACAGGTTCTGTACCAAAGCTGGTACGGGCACACCAGATAGCATGCCCAAGACCAAGGGGCTCGTGCTGGACGACAAAATCACAGGTCAGCTGTGAATAGTGCATGCGGACGTACTGCTGAATTTGCTCGCCCATATGCCCAATGACAATCGTTACGCGCTCGATCTGGTGTCTGATCAATGCGTCAAGGATATGGGCAAGAATAGGCTTACCTGCAACATTGAGAAGTACTTTGGGGATAGTGTACGTGTGGGGACGAAGTCGCGTCCCATAGCCTGCTACAGGGATAACAGCATGCATATGACATTTATGCGGTCGAATATTACTCCAATTTACGCTTTGCGCATTGCCTATCAATTATCCTGTCGGCTTTGTGGGGTATGAGACGAAGATGTTGGCGGTGGAACAGCAGGAAACTCTACGTAGAATATCGCTCCTTCCCCTGGAGTACTTTCCAGCCAAATGCGGCCGTTCATCAGGTCCACAAGTTTTTTGGCAATGGCTAAGCCTAATCCTGTCGAGCTTTCCCCACCAGTGGGGCGAGCAGATAAACGCTGAAATTTCTGGAATAACTTTTCTTTATCCTGGTCGCTGAAGCCTGGTCCTGTGTCTGAGACAACGAAGCGTACCATATCTCCTCGGCGTGCCAGGAGAACCCGTACTTCACCCCCTTTTGGCGTATACTTGATGGCATTCGAGATGAGGTTGTCATAGACTTCTTCTAATCGGACAGGGTCGGCGCTTATCCATCCTTCTTCGATGCTGGATAGAAGAGTGATGTTCTTTGCTTCGGCAAACTGTTGGTAGCGGTCCACAAGGCTTTGTACAACGCGATGAACAGCAACGGTATCAAACTCCAGCGAAAGACTGCCACTTTCCAATGCACTCACATCCAGCAGCGAGGTGATGAGGTGCTCCATTCGCTGAGTCACTTCGAAGATCCGGGCAATGGAATTTTGGAGGAGGTCTGGTTTGGCAAGCACCTTTGGATGGCCGAGCATACCAGCGGAAAGCTTGATGCTGGCGACGAGGTTTTTTAGATCGTGGGTGACTATACCTAACAGCTCAGTGCGCTCGCGATCGAGGGCTTGTAGTCGATCGTTTGCTTGCTGGAGTTGTGCGTTGATAGTTGCGGTGAGTTGCTGCTGTTGCTCAAGTTCCGTATAGGCTTCCTGGAGGGCGGTGGTTTTCTCGCGGAGTTCCGCAATTGCTTGGGCTAACTCGACATTGCGGAGACGATAGATTTCTTTTTCGCGTGCTTCGCGCTCGATTTTGTGGCGTACTTCCATTACTGAAACGAGCTTCTGCGTCTCGTCCGCAAATACCAGGCGACGCAGCTCGGTAGCGCGACGAAAGAATGCAAGGGCTGTTTGGAAGTGTCCAAGCTCCTCGAGAATGTGAGAGACCTCTTCGCACAGCTCTGATTCGGCGAGCTGTGCTTTCATTTGGCGGGCGATCTCGATAGCTTGCTTGTAGTACCGAAGCGAGCGCTTGGGCATTCCACCAGTTCGGTAACAGCGCGCAATGGTGGAAAGCACTTCGAGGACTTCGCTGTCGGCACCTAAGCGCCGGAAAAGAGAAAGTGCCATTGCCATATGGGAAAGTGCGGTGGGGATGTCCTTCTGGACAAGATGTGTTTGTCCCAGCAGAAAAATCGACACCGCAACATGGTAATCATTGCCCGATTGATATGCACGCTGGAGAGCGTCTGATAGCCGAGCTATTGCCTGGTCAACGCGCTCAAGTTTGAGGAGAATACGAGCAAGATTTTCGACCGTCGAAAGGTATTCGTCTTCTCGACCGCTTTGCTGAAGCCAAGAGAGTGCTTGCTCGGTATAGCTTAGAGCAGTCTCATAGTGCCCCAGTTGATAATACACGCTGGCAATGTTGTTTGCCGTTAGTGCAATGCCAAGCTGATCGCCGTGCTCCTCTTTCAAATCGAGAGCCCGGAGATAGTGGTCCAGTGCAAAGTCTAGTTGACCAATTGCCTGGTAGATTGAGGCAATGTTGGCGTGTACTGCGGCTGCACCTTTGCTGTCGTGCTGAGCCTGGTATAGTGCCAGCGCATTGCTCAAATGCATGAGGGCTTTGTCGTAGCGAGCAAGCTTGTAATAGGAGCCTGCAACGGTTGAGGCGACATACGCCGCTTGCTTGCGATCTTCAAGCTGGAGATAGGTCGTGAGCGCATCTTCCAATTGCTCAATGGCGCGCTCGAAGTTTGATTCTAAGTACTCTGTTGTACCAAGGATGAACTTTGCGTCGGCAATTCCTTTTGCATACGCGCGCTGAGAGGAAAGCTCCAGGGCTTGCTTGGCATATGCTCCTGCTTGCTCTGGTGCAGTAGATAAGAGCTGTCGCGCACGGGAAACCAACAACTCTACCCGCGTGTAGTCATCAGGGGCACGCTCCAAAAGAGACTCTAATGTTGCATCCCGCGTTACCTCGCGGTCGGGTGCTACCGATTGCATGGGGCACCAAGGATATGCAGTCTTGCTGATGGCATGCATCCCTGCTGCAGGGGATGCATAGGCTGGCTAACGCAAAGATAGTGACTTTTTTGGGTGAATGCAACGGGAACATAAAAATACCCCGCTCCATAGAGCGGGGTATCACATGCACTTCATCTGTTTAGTTTACCGTGCGATTAAGAATGGAAGGAACACTCGCTGAGTGCCGACTTCGATGCTAAGGAAATATGCTCCATTGGGAAGAGAAGGCGGCAAACGAAGTGCAAGTACATGTTCGTCCGCGGAGAGCCATCGCTCGTCTGCTTGGCTTAAGCGCTGGCCAAGTGTATTGTATATCGCAACTGCTGCGCTTCCACTATGAGCACTTGTGCCGGAAAGGCGAAGTAAAAGAAATTCCCCGTTACTCGGATTTGAGAGGACCTCGATATTTGGCATTGTTGGAGATTGGGGCAACGAAAGCGTTCCATTATTCGGTACAATGCGGAAAGGACCTGCGCTTTGCGTGACAATCGCAGTATTGAAGCTGCTGCGAATGCGAACAACAGCGCTGTCGGTCGGCGTATTGGGAATCGTCCATGTGAACGATTGCGTTGTAGCATCGTAGTTGAGTGCAACCAATCGCCAGTTTCTGCCAGCATCAATCGAATAATCAATCCGAACACGGCTTAGAAAATCCGACGACCACCGGATTTGTTGTTGGGTGCCTGTCGTCCATGCTTCACCTCCATTCGGGGTAATAATCTGGATTATTGATGCTCCTACTGCGAAGGGTGCACTCTGGCTCATGATGCTGGGGTCAGCAGTGCTTTCGATACGGATGAGTGCTTCCGTGGTAGCGACATTCGGCACTGTCCACTGCAGACTTTGCCCCGATGTCGAGGCACTGAGAGTGTCCCACTGCCTTCCTCCATTGAGGGAGACAAGAACGCGGACCGTTGTGACTAATGTTTGTGTCCAGCTAATCGAGAAGCGCTCGCCAAACCCTAATCGCTCGCCACCTTGGGGAGAAAGAAGGCGAACCTCTGGAACGACAATCGAAATACTTGCCTTTGTCGTATCGCCAACCGTCGGATTAGTTGGGTCAATGATGCGAATCCACACGGCAGGTATTCGCTGTGCAGGAGCTTGCCAATTGTAGCTGCGCTGAGCAGCGGCGACACCACTAATGATAGGCTGCCAGGTGTGAAGAGAGTCGGTAGAGTATTCAATCGTGACTGTTTGCACTTGGGCAGAAGTCCAACGGATGGGGATTGAGGTTCCTCCAGTGAATTGTTGATTACCGATAGGGTGTTGGAGCAAGAGCGTTGCCTGGGTTGGTTGGCGGAGACAGTTGCTTGCCCGATTGTTTCGGATAAGAAATGCTACGCGCTCCCGAAATGTCATTGCCACAGTCTGCTGCACGAGGTGGCAGTAGCTCATGATACTTCCTCCATTCCATGAAGGACGTGGCTGGATTGGCGATTGGTAGCATGCATCTGGGATGGGTGGGTTGCCTGTTTTCGTCACGCAAGTATCAAGCGGTGGAGCCCAGTAGCAGTCGTGCGTGTGGGGCGCACCGAAGACGTGACCAATTTCATGAGCCACAACAAACACATCCCATGTGTAGGCAGCGGTAGGATAGGTGAATGTGCCGCGGATACCGCTGACGCTATAGGCGGAATTGCGGGAGCAGAGCGTTGCCAGTCGAGCGATACCTCCGACATCCGTGCTACTGGGTGCTGTCAGAACATGGACAACGTCGCGATCGACAAATGTCCAATTGTTATTCCAGTAGCGAGAGGCTTCGTTTAGTAAAGCTGCGATGTCGGTGTCGTTTTGGTATGGATCTTCGTCGCCATCGGGTGGCTCAGCCCAGATCAGCACCCAGGACAGCACAAGTCGAACATTGATTTCATCTTCATAGATTTTACTCACCATTGAAAAGAGTGCAGCAATATAGGCGGCAACGCGTTGTTGACTGCGTCCCAATCGTTGATAGAGAGAAGTGGTTGTTTCGACAGCCACGCGCGCTTGCAGTAAGGGACTAAACTGTTGAATAGTGGGAGGATGCTTTGCCAAATCCGCGAGTTTATGGGAATAGTCGGGCAGCTCCGCTGTTCCACAGAACCATTGGAAGGTACTATCAGCGGTAACGATGCGGAGAAGATGTTCATTGGTAGTATGTTCCGACGAAAGGATAGGCGCCAATTCGATGATACGTCCATCCCCACGCTGGAGGAGTGCGAAAAGCTCTCCATCGACAATGCTGAGCCAGACATGGGTATTTGGCTCATTAGCAATTGAGCCGCTGAACATGTATTGCACCGGTGATGACAACGGTCGAAGTTCTGCGGGCTTACCGTCTGTGGGAGCACGGACGCCAATCCACCATTGCGTTTGGCCATCGACAGCGGAAGCAGTGCGTTCCAGCCGAAGAAGACCTGTTTCTGTCGGGCTAATGGGAAAGTCGCTGATTTCGATCTGCGAAACAGGCAGCTGTGCAATTGAGCGGACTGCTGCACGCTGAACACTGAACACTGCTTGCTCCGCTGACTGCTGGATAGGTGGACGCTTACTGGGCACGAGCAATAGATGAGCTGGGATGCGCTCTTGCGCCGTTACAAGCGGTGCAGCCAGACTTGCCAAAAAGGCAAAAAAGATGCGTTTCATTCGACACCTTGATGGTTGTTTAGTTCGTGGGACGTTATGCATGTGGTATCAATTGTTTATTGTTGGCTCCACCAGTATAAGTTCTGCCAGAGCAGGACTAAGATAATGGTACGTTGTGCCAACTTTGACTACAAGACTACCATCATAGGGTAAGCGATCACTTAGCTCAATAGTCGTTCCGATGAAGAGATAAAGGCGGTTTAAGTGTTCGAGAAGTAGGCGGTCGTTTCGCTTTAGTCCGGTCACACGATACCATCCATATTGCTGACTTACCAATGGCTGTGCTGTCGAGAAAGGGAGTGTTCCATCTTTTCGGGGAATTGGATCACCATGAGGGTCGTAGTCAGGATATCCCAACAGGGCATCGAGACGGTCAGCAAGGTCAGGTGATGCGATATGTTCGAGCTGTTCTGCCAAGTCGTGGACCTCCTCCCATTGATAATTAAGCATTCGATACAGAAACATTTCCCACAGACGGTGGCGACGAACTATCTCTAGCGCAATTTTTTGTCCTCTTTTGGTCAAACGAATGCCTTGACCGCGGTCATAAGTTACCAGTTTAGCGTCTTGAAGCTTTTTCACCATAGTATATGCAGACGCTGGGCTAATCCGTAAATGCGAGGCTAAGCGCTGTAACGTTACCTTTCCCTCAGAAGAAAGTGGCCAGAGGGACTTCAGATAGTTTTCCTGTGAAAAACTTGGCATCAAGTATTTAAGTATTTACTACACGTTTGAACAAAAATACCACTGTTGCATAAGGCATAATTTAGCTAACACTAAAAAATAACTATCTAATGTTTTTATAAGAGCTAAGTATAAATTTTGCTTATACTAAAATGAAATTTATTCTTCATTTTGTACTACTATGTAGCTTATGCAAGGCAACTTCTAATGGTACTTCGGACGACACCATAGCAGTTCAGCACTCATATCAAAGCAAAGAAGTTGTTATTACTGGGGAGCGAGCAAGGGTAGATCGTGGATACTCTCCCGCAGTAGTTCATGTAGTGTCGTCTCAGTTCTTTCGAATGCTGGGGCAGCCTACGCTTGGAACAGCCCTTTGCTTTATTCCTGGAGTGCGGACGGAGGTCAATTGCCAAACATGCAACTACACACAAGTGCGGCTTAATGGACTTGCTGGCAACTATACGCAGCTTCTCATTAACGGACGCCCTATTGTATCTCCTCTTCTTACGCTATATGGCCTGGACCACTTACCGACGGCAATGATCGATCGCGTTGAGGTTCTGCGGGGTTCTGCCTCCGCACTCTATGGGAGTGCTGCAATTGCAGGTGTAGTCAACTTAGTTACACGTACCGAGTGGGAAAGTAGTGCTACTGTCACGGCAGGAGCCAATATGATTGGGGGCGTTGCGCCTGAAGCAACAGCTTCCGCCTCCGTTTTACTTGGAGCAAATCCACTTTCCATGGCACTTACTACTCACCACCGAGCACAAGCCGGTTTTGATGCCAATGGAGATGGTTTCAGTGAGCTTGCCCAGCTTCATTCGACATCTTTAGGAATTGATGCAGTATACCGCGATTCTGTCCAAATTCTGCAACTCCACACCGCAGTAATCACAGAGGAACGACGGGGAGGTAACCGGCTTGAACTTCCACCTGATCGCGCTGAACAGGCAGAGTATCGCAACCACCACATTCTTTTTACAACTGTGAACTATACCAAACAGTATGACCTATTCCACTACGATCTGTACGCTGCACTTAATGCTACGAGCCGAATCCATTATACAGGGGTCGATTATGTTGATGGATGGGGACGAACGCGAAGTATGACGGGAATAGTTGGTGTGCAGGCTAGATGGGCGCTTAGCAGGACAATATTGCTCAATTCAGTTCTTCTGGGAACAGAATATCAATTCGAGCGCACCAGGGATGCCGTAGAAGCGTATGGGTACGCAGTTGATCAGGAAATCAAACAAGGAGGAATGTTTGTGCAAGCAAGTGGGAACTTGGTGAAGCAACTGTTTTTTACTACTGGCTTACGAGTGGCTTTGCATAACAGGATAGAAGGAATTCGTTTCCTGTGGCGGGCAGGACTTCTCTGGCGTCCGACCGAACGATGGGAATTCCGTGTCAATTATAGCGATGGATTACGCGCCCCGCAAGCCTTCGAAACGGATTTGCACATTGCTTTTGCTAGCGGCGGTGTATCTTTTGTACGAATTGATCCACACCTGCAAATGGAAACTGCACAGAGTCTGTCATTGTCGGCAACTCACCGCTTGCAGTACAGGGCCATATTTACAGAGTTTAGCTTCGATGGATTCGCGACTGTTCTCTATAACCCCTTCGTTCTATCAGACGGGGGAATAGATGCGCTTGGCAATCGAATCCTGGTGCGTACCAACGGCAGTACAGCGCAAGTGTTGGGCGTCAGTTTCGAGGGACAAGTTTTATGGAATGGGCTTGAAATAAACACTACAGTGACAATCCAGCGAGCATGGTACAGGCAAGCAATGATCTGGTCGCTCGAACTGCCACCAGAGCGCACCTTTCTCCGTACACCGGAAGTGTACGGTGCCATTTATGCCACTGTACCAATCACAAATCAATTGGAGACAATTCTTTCCGGAATATTGACTGGTCCGATGCTTGTCCCTTACATGGGAGTAACTGGAGATCGGCTCGTGCGGTCACCTGTATTGCTCGATGGTGGAATGATTGTGCGATGGATGCTGTTCAATGAGCCTAATTCTCTGGGAAAAGCGACTATTGGCCTCAAAGTTTCGAATATTTTCAACGCCTACCAGCGAGATTTTGACCAAGGCAAATACCGCGACTCAAACTATATCTGGGGACCACCGCGGCCAAGGACTGTGGGGATAGAACTTCAGTGGGGACACAAGTAAAACAGGGGCAAGTAAACACCTAAATTTGTGCGGGTGGCCTATTCAATGGGACTTCGTCTATGGAAGAAAGCGCTCGGACCGTACTGGACTTTTCAAGTGACGTTGTTATCAGCCTCCATAGCTGGCAGCGGCGGACACCATTGCCGGAGGAGCTCTTTGAACGTGCTGCACTTGATCCAGCGGAATTCTGGCTTCGCGTGGCACATCAAGTGATCGAGTGGATAGAACCGCCTACGCAATCGCTGCAATGGAATCCGCCGTCGTCTGGCTCCCTGCCGCCGTGGGTGGCATGGTTTGCCGATGGGAAGCTGAACGTCGCGCAAAATTGTATTGATCGGCATGTGCGCACCTGGCGCCGAAACAAGGCAGCGATTATTTGGGAAGGCGAACCAGGAGATACCCGGGTACTGACCTACTACGACTTGTACCGCGAAGTCCAGCGGTGTGCAAACATGCTTCGCTCGCTTGGAGTGTCGAAGGGTGACCGCGTAACGATCTATCTACCCCTTATTCCAGAAGCAGCTATTGCAATGCTTGCCTGCGCACGCATTGGGGCGGTACACAGTGTTGTGTTCGGCGGGTTCTCCGCAGAAGCATTGCGAGACCGCATCAATGATTCGCAAAGCACAGTTCTCATCACTGCCGATGGCGGATGGCGACGGGGTGCTATCGTTCCGCTCAAGCGCAATGCTGATGAAGCGCTTCGCCAATGTCCCTCTGTGCGGCATGTGGTGGTTGTTCAGCGAGGTGTTATGGAAAGTGACAACGTCCCCATGCAGGAAGGACGCGACCACTGGTGGCACCAGCTGATGACGCACAGCGATGTGACTTGCCCGTGCGTACCGCTTTCCAGCGAGGATCCGCTGTTTATTCTCTACACCAGTGGCACAACGGGCAAGCCAAAAGGACAGCTTCATACGACCGGTGGTTACTTGACAGGTGTTACTGCAACCACGCAGTGGGTGTTCGACATTGCCGACGAAGATGTGTACTGGTGCACTGCGGACGTAGGGTGGATCACCGGGCATAGCTATGTGGTCTATGGTCCGCTTGCTAATGGTGCCACTGTTGTTATGTACGAAGGAGCACCAGACTATCCGGACCGCGACCGCTGGTGGGCGCTTGTCGAAAAGTATGGCGTAACGATTTTCTACACCGCACCAACTGCAATCCGTACGATGATGCGGTGGGGCGAAGAGTACGTGCAACGCCACGACGTGTCCAGTCTGCGGCTTTTGGGGAGCGTGGGAGAGCCGATCAATCCGGAGGCGTGGATGTGGTATTTCACGCACGTTGGGGGGCGACGTTGTCCGATTGTTGACACGTGGTGGCAGACGGAAACAGGTGCAATTGTCATTGCGCCAATTCCGGGGAGAACTGCTCTGAAGCCTGGTTCGGCTACTTTCCCGTTGCCGGGTTATCGCGCTGTGGTGCTTGATGAGGCGGGGAGTCCTGTTCCTGCAGGGGAACGGGGATACTTGGTGCTCGAACAGCCTTGGCCCTCGATGTCTCGGACAATCTGGGGCGATCCAGAACGCTACGTGCAAACGTACTGGGCACGTTATCCGGGCAAGTATCTTACCAGCGATGCGGCAACCTGTGATCAGGACGGCTACTTTTGGCTGCTTGGGAGAACAGACGATGTTCTCAACGTTGCAGGGCACCGGATAAGCACGATGGAGCTGGAAAGCGTCCTGGTGGAACATCCTGCTGTTGCGGAAGCTGCGGTGATTGGCAGAAGTGATGCAATCAAGGGGCAAGTGCCGGTGGCATTTGTGACAGTTCGCGAAAGCCATCGAAATGAATTGCCCGAGATAGGGGAGGAACTCAAGCAGTACGTCACTGAGCGTATTGGTGCAGTGGCTCGTCCTGCAGAGGTACACGTTGTTGTGGAATTGCCAAAGACCCGTTCCGGAAAGATTATGCGGCGACTATTGCGAGATATTGCTGAAGGTCGAGTGCTCGGGGACACTACTACACTGGCAGACCCGGCAGTGGTGGAGCAGTTAAAAGAAAAATATCGTGGGGAAGAGTGAGGGGCAGGAGGTTTATTTCAAATTTTTTATTATTTTCGGCAGGAACAAAAAAGGGGTTTCGTAGGTAGGAGGCGCTGTTACTTGACAATCGAAAAGTCATAGGACGAAGCTGAGGGTGTGGAGGATGGTTCTGTCCGAGATTCCTGCAGAAGTATCCCCCTGCTTTTGGCTTTGCCCGGAGGTTGTATGTTTCACCATTATGGAGTTCTTGCTATGCGGTGGCGTTGCATCATTGGTGTACTGATCATTGTACTATTGGTCGGAGGAGCGCACAGAGCAGTAGCCCAGCAAGACTGTGGCGTGAGCGTCAATCTTGTGCTCGTAGGGCGGGATACTGTACGGGGGCAAGGACTAATGACTGTCCGGTGCATTTATGATGTTATGCTCATTAATTCGCGAAAAGACGTGGGACAGGTGAAGTGTACCCCCTCCACAGGTTCAACAATTTGGTTAGCTCAGGCTGCGCCTCCCACACTAATGGCATCTAATTTCGGTACTTATTGTATATTCGTCGCCAACGGCATAGTGTATCCGGCAGCATCTGCACCAGGGCTTCTTATCGGGAAAATTTGGGTCTCAGGTCCAGCTCCTCAATCGTTTACAATAACGTACTTGAATCCTAATTCAACAGAGATTTGTAGTCAAACTTCATTTGGGCAATGCGGTAGTGGTCAGCAGCCTCCTCCTCCCCCTGTGCGGTGCTTGACCAGTTCAATACCACTAAACACTGGTTATAATCCAGTTACTGGGAGTGTCTTACCAGTTTCCACACCTCCCTCTACTGACATCAAGGATCCGTATTGGATTATTGTTTCTGATCCTCTCCCCGGGACAATCGAGCCGCGTCCTGCAAGCACAGTACCATTGTATCCTAGAGCATGGGCATCAGCATTACCAGGGTCGCAATGGATCGCTGCATACAATAGTCCAGAGAATAACGTAAACGGTATTTATCATTTTCGGCGTTGTTTCTGTGCTCAACTGGAAGCAAGAGCAGTCATTGACCTAAAAGTATTAGCAGATGACAGTGTTGATAAGATTCTTTTCAATGGCAGTCCATTGACTAATCGGACAGCGACATTGAAGAACCTATGGTTCACAAATCCTCCACGCGAGTACCGCGACACTGTAGTTCTAAGACCAGATACAAATTGCTTGGACGTATATGTGAGAAATGCTTATCAAGTTGCCTTTGGACTTAACATCGCTGGTAGTGTTTATCAACTGGCCACGGCGTCCCCTATGGAAGCGCAAGCATTAGTAGCTGACACTTGCTGTGAGCGACGGTGCTGGATAATGGGGCAAAAGTATCATGATATTAATTGCAACGGACAGATTGATTACGGAGAACCTGTTCTTTCAGGATGGACTATAACAGCTACGGGTAGTGGGGGCACATATTCTGCTACTACCGGGACCGATGGATGGTATAGCATCCAACTGCCATGTGGAACATACACGTTAACAGAGCAGGTAAAACCGGGTTATACGCAATCAGCAGGAGGACCCTACATCGTTACTACAACTCTGGGGATGGTTCAACGCCGTGATTTCCTCAACTGTACTGCTCCACCACCCTGTGATACGGTGGGAGTACCACGGTTAGACAGCGCTTGCTGTCAATTTACAATACCCATCTTCCCCGTGGCGGGCGGTGGTGTCCCTGGTATTACACAGATCACGTGGACCCTTGTTGGCGGCACAATGGAGAGTATTACTGTTCCCAGTTGTTCCGCTACGTTCCCCAATCCGTATGGGCAGACCGCAGGGACAATCACGTTTAGTCCTGCTTGCAATGCCAGCCCACTGAACTTGATGATGGAAGTTAATCCGACAACATCATCAGGTCTTGTCACTCTTTACCTCAGTATTCAGCATGGGAATGTGCGTACATGCACTGACACGTTGCGTCTCCTCTGCAAGCGTGCACCATTGGTAAAGTGCGATAGCTTAAGGGTTACACCGTTTGTGTGGGTAGGGCTAAATCTTTCGGGGCGTACCTTTACCATATTCAATCTGAAACAGCCACCCTCGCCCATCAGGGAGGTTCACATCCAGCTCGCACCCGACCCCAACCCGGCGAATCCAACGTTCAAGTGGAACGGCGGTGGCCTCTCGGTCGACGGAGGCTCCCGTCCGTGGGGCGTGGCGAACAGCGGTACACCGTACTACAGCCAAATCAGGATGTGGTGCCCTCCACAAGGCCAAGCCCCACAGGGTCCGGCGGCAAACAATACAGTGCAGTTCAACTTAGGCGTGGACTACACGCTAAACTGGACGGGGAGCGTCCTGCTGACAGTCATCCACTGTGACGGGGATACTTGCCGACTCGTGTACCCAAACTGGTGTGCGAAGCCCAATCCTAGAGCGTGTCTAACTGCCGTGCCGCTCCCAGTGAATGGGATCGAACCAGTTCCTCCAACCGTTAGGTCAGCATACCTGCTCGAAGCACAGATTGATACCTCCTTGGTGCCGGGGACAGGTGACCTCCATGCCTGTCAAGCTTCCATCGTCCCGATAGCGAGGAATTGGCGAGTCATTGGGGCCAGCGTTGACGACCAGCTCACCCGCGATGAGCGCGAGTCAGGACGGTACCACCAGTGGTCTGGCGACACCAGAGTCTCCGACGGATGGGCTATCGTGAGCCTCACCCCATGCAAAAGGCCGACGAACCCCATAAAGAATCCTTGGCGACTACTGGCAACCATAGCTTCGAACGAGCCGACGACTGACACCCCTCGGGTCGCCATCACTTTCTACGATCAGGATGGCAATCCACTTGTCAGCGATACCGCACGCGCAACGATACAGCTGACGTCGGTATCGGCAGAGATCACTCAACCCAGCGGCGACCAGAGCGGCATCCTGCAAATTGTTCCGAATCCAGCTGCAGACGAGGTGCGTGTTGAGTATCGCCTTGTCCAACCCAGCGATGTCGTCGTTGAGCTCTGCGACGTGCTGGGTCGGTGCCGCATGGCAGCGCAGTTGGGCTGGATGCCAGCAGGGATCAATACGTTCGGGATGAGCACGGCGGAGCTGCCGGTGGGCAGCTACATGCTGCGCCTGCGCACGGCTGACGGGGTGCTAACGGCACCGCTGCGGGTGGTGCGGTAACCTTCAGCATCGGCGGAATTGCTACAGCGGCTCCCTCCCCCGAGGGAGCCGCTGTGATTTGTAGGAGAGGTCTTCGGCTTTCAGCAAAGAATGAAACAGCGATAGGAACACATTCTCTGCATTTCCTGTCTAAGGGCTCTGAAAAATGGTATGTTCCACTTTCATTCTGGATGAGCTATGCAGTGGTACACTCTTAGCAAGGTAGGAGGAAAGTGGGCACCATGGTGCACCGCAGTGTTTGTAGGTGCATGGTTAGCGATGATACCTTTGGTTGCCCAAGAACCAATCTCAGTAAATGTCCAGCTTCCCTTTGCAGGGCAGATGCCAGCTCGGGTCGAGGAGTGGAGAGAGAACGAATCCCTCATTCGCGTGGTTGTGCAGAATACCGGCCAGGTGGATTATGGCGATCTCCTGTGCAGCTTTCAGATATTGCGCGATGGTCGCATTGTTGCTCGGACGCGCGATGGACATCCTGCACAGCCCCGGTTGCGAGTGAACCGAGGGGAAACGCGCATATTCTCGTGGCGAGAGGTAATCAGCGAGCAAGCAGCCGAGTACGACCAGCAGATACGTCAGCAAGTGATGACAACCGGGGAGCTCCCGGAAGGGAATTATGAATTGTGTGCAACGATACTCAACGAACGCATGCGTCCAATTTCGCAGCGATCGTGCGGGCGATTTACTATTGTGCTTCCTGATCCTCCGCAACTGATTTCGCCGATTGGTGGAGTGCAGGTTCCTACCCCGATGCCACTGCTGCAATGGACGCCAAGCAATCCGGTAAGGCCAGGTGTGATCTACCGCGTAACACTGAAAGTACGCTACCGAGGGCAAACGCCAACTCAGGCGATGCAGAGTAACCCGATTCGGCTGCAAGTGGATATGGCAGCAACGAGCTACCAGATTCCTGTCAATCAACAACTTGGTCCTGATGCAGCAGACCCGAACTACGCTGGGCATGTATGGCAGGTGCAAGCCTTGCTAAACGGTCGGCCGTACGGACGGAATCAGGGACGGAGCCAGATTGAGTGGTTTACGGTACCAGCGATGGCCGTCGATCCAGTCAAGCCAGGAGGGCCGGTGGTAGTCTGGGAGGTGGATTACGGAGAGCTACTGAGTGGCCGGGTAGCTAAACTCGAGGTGACACTGCCTGAGAATGCTCCAGATACGTTGATGTATGTAGTGATTGCTCGCTTACCCGAGCGGTTGAGCTGGGAAAGGGTCCGGCAGTTGCTCGGGCAGGGTGCATCCGCCGATACCCTCCGAGTGAGAGGTGTTTACCGTGGAGGCTACTTTGTCTACGGTGGCAGGCCACAGGACACGAGTCGGACGGAGGAATGGGAGCGTCGTCAGCCGTACCGTGGAGGCTACTTCGTCTACGGTGGCCGACCACATGACACGAGCCGGACGGAAGAGTGGGAACGCCGTCAGCCATACCGCGGTGGTTACTTTGTCTATAGCATCCCTCAGGACACAACTCAGCCCATAACCCTGCAGGGGTACTATGCGAAGAACTGGGCCCATACGGTCCGCAAGGAGATCTCCGCCCGCAGCAAAGCGGCAGAAGTGCAGCACGTCTTGTCGGCCCATACGGTCCGCAAGGAGATCTCCGCCCGCAGCCGTGATGACAGAGAGAGTGGCCAGGGGCTTCGTCAATCGCCGGTGAAGGAGAAAATGATTAGCATTCGCGGTGTAAATGACAGTGAGAGTCCCGTTCTTAGTGTTGATGGTGGGTTGCGTTCGGCTCCTTCTTTTACACCACCGGTGGTTGTGGAGCCTGAGGGACCCATTGGCTGCTTCCCACAGGGGA
>JANWWF010000025.1 GCA_025055755.1 Candidatus Kapaibacterium sp.
TCTCAGGAGAACGATCATACAGGGCATCCGTCCTTTAGACAACGATTCTCTCCCCCGCGCGGAGCTTCGCTGAGCGGCTGCGAGGATTGCGACGAATCTCCTCCTGCTGCGGACGAAGTGGCTTCGGTGTAAGTATCCGCAGCAGGGGTGGCTGCACTTCCCGCGCCAACGTGCGGAACGTGCGCTTGACGATGCGATCTTCAAGCGAATGGTAAGAAATCACCACAATTCGCCCTCCTGGACGCAACAGCGAGGGCATGCACCGAAGGAATTCCTCCAGCTGTTCCAGTTCACGGTTGACTGCAATGCGGAGAGCTTGGAACACGCGGCTGAGAGCATCAATTCGCTGCCGCGGATGGACGCACCGCTCGACAATCGCTCGCAGCTGTCCTGTGGAGCGAATGGGGCTACTTCGCCGCACCTCGACGATAGCTCGCGCAATGCGTCGGCTGGCACGTTCTTCCCCATAGCGGTAGAAAAGGTCCGCAAGCTCCCGCTCCGAAAGCTGCTCCAGGAGAGCGCTTGCAGGCGGTTGGTCCGAACTTGTTCCTCCAAATCGAAGGTCGAGCGGTGCATCGTAGCGATAACTGAACCCCCGCGACGGCTCGTCGAGCTGGTGCGACGATACTCCTAAGTCCAGAAGTATTCCCTGCACCTGCCCGGCGAGCCGCCGGTAGATATCCTCCCTGCTGCATGCCAGCAGATACGAGCCGAGCACCAGTTCAATTCGCGACCGCGATCCGCGTGCAAGTTCCTCGCGGAATGCCCCCCGACACGCCGCAATTGCATCGGGATCGCCATCAAAACCGATCAGTTTGCCATCCCGCAATCGCTCCAGGATTGCTGCTGCATGTCCGCCGCCACCGATGGTGCCATCGATATACAGCCCGTCTGGGTCAGTTAGCAAAAGCTCGAGCACTTCCTGCACCATCACGGGCTGATGGTAGATGCGCTCGCCGCGCATCGGATGCGTCTGTTGCTCCACCATGGGAAGCTTCCCCCCGGTCACTTCATCACGGTGGCTGCCACTTGCTCATAGCTTTCGCCGTAGCTGGAAAGGTACCGCTCGAACTCCTCGGGATTCCATAGCTCGATGTGGTCCATCATGCCGACGATGGTTACCTTTCCTTCGATACCGGCAAACTCAAGCAAGCGGCGCGGAATCGCAATCCGTTGCTGCGGATCGAGCTCGACTTCCTCGCACCACGACAGAATCATGCGGAGAAAGAACCGGTGCCGCTCGTCATACTGATTCAGTTGAGCAAATCGCTCCTCGTAGCGGCGCCACTCGTTGAGTGGATACGCCACAATACAGCGATCGGTCCCGCGCGTGAGCACAAACGTCTCCTGCGCCTCGGGCAAAAGGGCACGCCGCATCTTGGCAGGAATGTTCACCCGCCCTTTGGCGTCCACCGAGTATGTCTCTTGTCCTTTAAACCCACTCACGCGCTCCAGAAACCGAACCGTTTGACTGTCGGTGATATGGACAGGTCCTATCACCCACCTGGCGGAGAAAGCTGGTTTTATCTCCCACTTTCTCCCACCACACAAGCGCAAAACACGCACGCAGAACCATCTGCGCAAGAAGAAAACGCAAAAAATTTCACATTTTCACAGAAAATCGCGTTTTTGTGCAAAAAATGCAGGTTTTCCTGTGCACTATTGCTGTTATACATTTTTTTCACTCGTACTCGCTCTGCCTCTTGAAGATGCTTCGGTGTCCCATCCTGAGCTCTTGGAAGAGAACTGAATAGAATTTCAGTACTACTCCCCAATTTCCCCCTTATCTGAAAACTTCTTCAGTATTTTCGCTGTGCACTTCACTGGCCTTCCTATGGCAACCACCCTAACTAAAAGACAGCAGCAGGCACTTGAGTTCATCAAAGCATATCTTCGGGAGCATGGCTACTCCCCAAGCTATGAGGAAATTCGCTCCCATCTCGGTTATGCTTCCCTCAATGCGGTTAGCGACGTACTTCGCTCGCTGGAACGCAAAGGGTACGTGCGACGCATGACAGGTCGCTCCCGAGCCCTCACCGTAGTAGAACAGCTTTCCGAATCTACCGCCATTGGACAGCAGAGCGAGAATTTACCTGAGGCCCTCCCGATCATCGGCACTGGCTCAGTCACTAACCCGTTGTCTGCGTTCCTTCGCCCTCAGGGACTCCTCCGCATAGACCCTACTGTGTTTCATCTCCGCCAAGGGGAATGCTTCGCTGCGATAGCTCCGGATAGTTCGATGGAGGACTTTGGAATTTACCAGGGCGATATCCTTATCGTGGAACACACCGACCAAATACCCCCGGATGGAAGCATTGTACTCTGCTTTACTGCCAGCGGCAATCTGGTGCGGCGATGTTCACATAAGAAAGATGGGACTATCGAACTCCGCGCAAGCCAACGGAATATTCCCCCCGTGTACCTTGACAATGCTCAGATACCTTGCAGAATCGTCGGGATTGTACGGGGCTTGATTCGCAGCTACTTCTAAGGCAGACGGAGAACACCAGTGACCTCTTCCCCAAAACTCCCGTCGGGACGGCGCATTTGCTCAAGAATATCGAAAATCTCGGCATTTCCTCTTAGTCGAGCAACGGGGAGCCAATCAGCGCTCACTGAATGCAGATCCGTTAGAATCGCAATCGCTTGACGGTTTGCATGGAGATAAATAACTCCGCCTTCTGTAGAGACCTGCTGGGCATCGTTGAATGCAGGGATAAGTTCTCGGTTCTGCTTTGCTTCGGACTTTGCACCGAGAATGAGATACCGACGCGACTCCATTCCAACAGGGACAAGCTCGGTGTTTGCAAGTTCTTGCAACCGTCGAGAGATGTCGGCCTTGTTCTCATAGAGAGGGCGAAAGAATAGGGTACCGACCACTCCTATGCGCGTGTGAAATTCTATCGCGTAGTCGCCAGGCGCTGGTGAATCCATTTCACTTACGCCTGCTGTAGCGATTGCGACAGGAGCAGGAACTACCACTTTTTCCTGCTGAACTTGGGTTGCCGATCGACAACTGCCCAACGCAGCAAGCATAGCGACGCTCAAAAGCGCGCCTACCAGACAATTCGCACACCGAAGCTGCTCCATGGCTCCAAAATTACTGCCCCCGAAATGCCTTTGCCATAGGTTCCATCAATCTGGAGGTAGTCGCTAAAAAAGTGCCGAAATCCCACCTGGTAGGCTAACCCGGATCCGGGCTGGTACGGATCACCCGATATCACTTCCCCCACAAGATGAAAGCCGCCAAGGGTGCGGATTTGCGTGCCCAGTCCCCAGGTTGGTGTAAAGCGGCGCTCTGTAGGAGTAATCAGGTAGCTTCCGCCGACATTTCCGTGAATGAGGACATCTTCCCTTGCTCCAATACACTGGGACACACAAACATAGCTGAAGACATTTGTCTCCGTTGGTTTAAGAAATCCACTGCCGCCAGGAAGCGCAACACCGGCAACGGCTGCAATGCCAGGAGGCTCACCGTCGGCATAGGGTCGGAACAGGTACTTTGCTTGCAGGAGGGGAAAACTGCTTCCAAACTGGACATGCCCATTTACTGGCGACCGCTCCACACCAAGCGTAGCGCCCAGGGTGAGTTCTAATGCCTCGGTCACTCCATATGCTCCAAGTATCCAGTGCTCTACTCCCCCTCCGGAGTATTGTATCCATGTCTCAATTTGCGAAAGCCTGCCGCCGACAACTCGCGCGTCATCGGTGATGAATGGCCGAACATACGATACTCGATCCGGAGAACCACCCCCTTGCCGAAAGGGATGGGCACCCTGCACACGGAAACCCACTTGCCCCCATCCAACAACACACCCACCTAGCAATCCAACCACTATCATGCAAAGAACCATGTCGCCTCCTTTGGTGGTGTAAAATACATTTTTTCCCTGGAAGAAACAGTCTTCCACGGGCACAAGGGCGGTCAATCCCCCCGAAACAAGAGGCAGCGAAAACGGAAAAAGATGGGGATTATTTTTTGGGAGCAGTCTGGATTCGCTCCTTCCCTTCGAGCTTAACTATGGTCATTTCGACTTTATCTATGGGATTGTCTCGTTGGTCGCGGGGTACATTCACTACAGCATCAGCGACTTCCATTCCTTGAAGCACTCTCCCAAACACTGTATATTGCCCATCAAGCCAAGGAGCATCGGCCACGCAGATGAAAAATTGCGATGTTGCACTATTCGGATCAGCAGCACGGGCAGCGGAGACAATTCCACGGCGGTGCGAAATCTTATTGAATTCAGCAGGGATGCGCTTTTGTGAGGGATCGCCATATCCCCATTGATCGCGTGGTTTGGTTTTACTGTTCGGATCACCCCCCTGAATCATGAAATTGGGAATGACCCGGTGAAATGCTGTGCCGTTATAAAAGCCAATCGCCACCAGGCTATCGAAGTTTGCAACATGTTTGGGGGCAATGTCAGGGAAAAGCTCGATGACAATTGACCCAAGTGTTTTTCCTTTCTGTGTCACTGTGATTTTGTACTGGGGGCGTTCGACACCTGCGGGAGGTGGAGGAACATCTCCGCTATCTGCCCATACAGTAGTAGCCATCATCCATGCAAGCATCATGAGCCAAACCATACTCGATTACAGAAAATAGTGAAACATGTTGTTCTACTCCTCGAAAATGCTCTTGACTGGACCGGTCAGAATACGCAAATTGGGGGCAGCGCTGGAGAAGTCCTGCTCTGCCCCTGGACGGAATTGCACACGAATTTCCGCATCACGAATATCCGTAAATAGCGAGGTGACCGCCTGAACGCGAGCGGTATAAAGCTCTTGGTTGACTGTCACTGCTGGGGGCGGAGACGGGGGAGTCTCCTGTACCGTAGCCCCCTTCTTTGTCTTCTTTGTAGAGGTTTTCTTTTTCGGTGCTGGTGGTGGAGGCGGAGGTGGTGCTGTCCTTTCCTGGGCAATTTCGATTACTACGCGCATTTGGCGATTTTCTCTGAGCAACCCAACAATACGCTCAATTTCGCGCCGACCATCTGTATTAAGCTCTGCGCTCCCAGCAGCAAACGCCCGAACATCGGCAAGAATCTCTCCCTCCTGAAGGGAGCGGACAGTGAAGTTGAACGTTAGCTCCTTGAATTTCTGGGAGGGCGGTATTTCGAGTGTCGCTGTTTTCCGATAGATCGCGTAGCTGGAAAAAAGAATCGAATACCGCTGTCCTGAAGGCAGGGGCTGCAGATATTCTCCCGTTGCACTGTTGACTTTCACCACATACTTTTTCCCTGTCTGCTCCGCTGTGATGATCATATCCATCTCATGACCAAGCGGCTTGCCGGTTCGTTCATCCAACACCGTTCCTTTGACGTTGACAAGAGCATTCTGCGCCAGGAGCTGCAGAAATCCAAGGCCAAGTACGACGGGTGGAATAAGGAACAATCTCATGCGCTTCCCTTCGATTTGTGGAGGAATTCAGCAACTCGTTCTCTACAGTCTGGTGTCCCACGAGCAATAACGTTGAGCGCCGCCGCATACTGAAGGGCACTATCCAAGCTCATTCCGTGGGCAGCAGCGAGCATGCGTTTAGTCAACGCTATTGAGGATGCACTATTGGCACGCAACATTGCCACAAGCTGGTGAACGGTTTCGTTAAGCTTTTCATGGTCGGCAAGGTGCGACACTAGCCCTACTCGATATGCCTCCTCTGCACTGATGCGCTCGCCACTGAGCAGCAACCGCCGCGCTACTGCATCTCCCACCTTGCGAAGGAGATAAACTCCAACAACAGCGGGAATAAACCCGATTCGCACTTCTGTATAACCGAAAATTGCCCGCTCTTTCGAGGCTACGACAAAATCACACAGCGTCGCCAGACCACAGCCTCCTGCCAAAGCAGGACCATGAACTTTCGCGATCGTCGCCTTCGGCGTTGTATAGATTGTGTAGAAAGTACGCTCCAGCAAGAGGGAGTCCTCCATATTCTCGAGGGTACTATTTGCACTAATTTCTTGGAGGTACTCCAAGTCCGCTCCTGCAGAGAATGCTGTCCCTGCCCCTTCGACTATAATGACTTGCACCCGCTCGTCTGCTGCCAGTTGCTCGAAAGTGTACTGTAGCTCTCTGAGCATCTGTGGGCTGAGAGCATTTCTTTTTTCCGGGCGATTGAGCCGTACTACTGCTGTCCCATCACCAGGAAGAGAAAGCTCAAGCGTATTCATTCCACCGAAGAGATAAAAAGTAGTGCAAAATTAGCAGTCCTTCTTGCTCGACTTTGTATAGTGTGCTGAGTTTTTCCACTTTTCCCCAGAAATTTCACCACCGTTTGTGCAAAAGACGTCACGATATTGTGAAAAAGCCCATCTTCTCTTTTCTGGCCCTCTTCCCCTTCCCTGTTGTAAACATCCACGTTGAAAACCAGCTAATCTTTTCCCCTGTTTTTCCACTACCGTTGATCAGGAACGCACTCTTGCCAAAACCGCACTCCAGCTTGCAAAAGCCGGGTCTGGAGATCCACTTTTCCACATTTCCACACCCTCTTAGTCTTGAAGTGTGAATAAGTGGTTGCTTTGAAACCCTTCCCTACCATCGTTCACGGACCTGGCGACGATAGAAAGCCAACCCCTCTACAATTCCGGAAAAACGAATCCCGAGCTCAACCTCTGCTTTCAGGGGGACTAATCCTGCTCGAAGTGGACGCCGCGCGACTTGCTGGAGCTCATTCGTGGTAACAGGGGCGATCAAATCTTGCCGCAGATCGAAAACCCGAGCTATCGTGCACGCAAATTCATACCGGCTGCAGTAATCGGCACCCCCAATGTGATACATACCTCCACACCGGCGCCTGACAAGGAGCGCTGTCGCTATTGCTATGTCGGAAGATAGCGTTGGATTAGAAAACTGATCGGTCGCTGCACGGATAGGGATGTTAGTGGAGCAGCTCCGTACAACCCACTCGACAAAATCACTTTTTGCACGACCACCGAAGCCGTATACAACATTTGTTCGAATGATGGTGAACCGCTCGCACAATGCACGAATGGCGTTCTCCCCTGCAAGCTTTGATTTACCGTAGTAGTTAATGGGGTTGGGAAGCTGGGCTTCGTCGTACGGACCAGCAGTTCCGTCGAAAACGTAGTCAGTGGAGTAATGTACCAAATGAGCGTCAAAAGTGCGGGCAAAGCGGGCTAACATTTCCGGGAAATGTGCGTTAAGCTGCTGGGCAAGGGCACGGTTGGTCTCGCAGCCGTCCACATCGGTATATGCGACCGTGTTGATAATGACGGAGGGCTGGAAGGCTCGGAGGGCGGCTTTGTAGGCAGCGAAATCGAAAGGTGATGCGACTACTGCCTTGATGTTTTCATTAGGTAGTGGAACAAGTTCCTTGGATGAAAGAAGGAGCAGCTTAACATCTGGCTGCCCTTTGTAGTACTCAACCAACGCGGACGCTATTTTTCCGCTTGCACCAGTGATCGCGATGCGTTCCACACTTTACTCCACAGTAGGTAGGAACATGATGACAAAAGTGCAAAGGAAGGATCAAATATGCTTTTGACAAACTGACAGGCTCGCCCGTGTCCTCGTATTGCTGACGAATTGACATACAAAACCATCGAAAAATTGCGAATTTTCGCTGTTTCACGTGAAACAATGGCAAGTTTAGCGTAAATACAGCTCTAAAATAGCCAGATCCGCTGCAGAAACACCGGGTATGCGGGCTGCTTGTCCCAGGGTTGTCGGACGGATGCGGGAAAGTTTTTCCTGGGCTTCCCTCGACAAAGAAGGGATCGACCAGTAGTCGAGCGAGGGAGGAATTGAACGGTGCTCGTTTTGTCGAAGAAGTTCGACAGTTCTCTTTTGGCGCTCGATGTAGCCAGCATACTTGAGCTCTATCTCGACGCATTCAACAGTGTGAGGGGCAACCGTTGGGAGCGCGGAAGTTCCATTGTGCTGGGAAGAGAGGGCCAATAGCTCTGCCAATGAGATGGTATTCCGAAGTGCAAGGGCAGCAACAGAGGCTGAGTCTGTGATTGGCATTTCGCCATGCTGTACGAGAAAAGGATTTACAACGGCAGGAGTGAGTTTCGTTGTCTTACACCACTGCAACAGCTTAGATTTCTCTTCAAAGGAGTGTTGAATTCGGCGATAGGTCGCTTCATCAAGTAGTCCGAGGCGATAGCCATATTTGGCAAGTCGCTCGTACACGTTATCCTGCCGCAGGAGCAACCGATATTCGGCAAGCGAAGTAAAGATGCGGTAGGGCTCATCACTACTTTTTGTGATGAGGTCGTCTATTAGCACTCCAATATAGGCTTCTGAGCGTTCGAGGGTGAAGCTTCCTTCTCCGCGGATGGCAAGAGCAGCATTGATGCCAGCAATGATTCCTTGCGCCGCTGCTTCTTCGTAGCCGGAGGTACCATTGATTTGCCCTGCGAAGTACAGTCCCCGAATAGCTTTAGTCTCGAGGGTCGGATAGAGCTGATAGGCAAAGAAAAAGTCGTATTCGACCGCATAGCCGTATCGGAGAATGGTAGCGTGCTCAAGTCCAGGGATTGTCCGGAGAGCGGCTTCTTGCACCTCTGCGGGAAGACTGGTTGAAAACCCGTTGACGTAGTAAGAAGTGGTATGGAGTCCTTCTGGCTCCAGAATGATTTGGTGGGATGGTCGGTCCGCAAAGCGTGCAATCTTGTCCTCGATAGAGGGACAGTACCGAGGACCTTTCCCTTTGATCAAACCGGTGAACATCGGGGAGCGGTCAAAGCCAGTACGCAGGATTTCATGTGTGCGTTCGTTAGTAGCCGTAGCATAGCAAACGATGCGATTGCGAACACGCGAAGTACGGATGGAAAAGGGCTGCGGTGGCTCGTCCCCTGGCTGAGGGGTAGTTTTAGAAAAGTCTATCGTTCTCCCATCTATTCGGGGTGGAGTCCCAGTTTTCAGCCGTCCTTTTTCCAAGCCAGCAGCAGCAAGGAGATCAGAGATTTTTTCTGCCCGGGGTTCCCCTACGCGTCCCCCAGGAGTGGATTGCAGGCCCGTGTACATCACAGCGTTAAGAAATGTGCCTCCGCAGAGAATCACGGCATGGCACGAGATGGTGGTTCCTGTCCGAAGTCGGACGCCGCAAACTCGCTCTCCCCGAAGTAGTATCTCTTCTGCAGTGCCTTCGACGACGTTGAGATTAGGAGTTCGGCGCAGTAGCTCTTGGGCGTACAGGGGATAAAGGTCTTTATCATTCTGGCTCCGTGGAGACCAGACTGCAGGACCTTTTGAGCGGTTGAGCATTCGGAAGTGAAGTCCTGTACGGTCAGCAATAACTGGCATCATTCCGCCAAGGGCATCGAGTTCTTTGACCAAATGCCCCTTTGCTGTTCCTCCAACAGAGGGATTGCAGGAGAGGCGCCCAATGGTTTCTTTGTTCATCGTAAGAAGCATCGTCTTGCATCCCATTCGCGCTGCTGCACAAGCTGCCTCAATTCCTGCATGTCCCCCGCCTATGACAATGACATCGTATTCGTAACCAGACAGCGAGCCCACTGCCCTAATGTTTCACGTGAAACATCAACATACCATTTCGACACCGCAGAAGCAAGCTGAAAGACGAACGATACTGCAAGGACGTGTGTGGCTGTGTAAATTTGCTTTCTCATGGAAAGGCTTCGTGTTCTTCTTGTACACCCTCGTGTTCCATACCCAATCCACGATGCGGGTGCCCTCAGTGTGTGGAACATGCTACAGATGCTTAGGCATGACCCAGAAGTTGTGTGTAGCGTAGTTGCGATGAACACACAACGCCACTGGGTCGAACCGCAAGATATTGCCCACATCTACGAGTCCCTTCCTCTCTGGTGGGCAGCAGTAGACAACAGAATAACTCCCTGGGGGGCGTTGAAAAATCTTCTGGAGAGGGAGTCTTACCACGTAAGCCGGTTCCAGAGCAAGGAATTTGCTTCAAAGCTTAAGGAAGCGATACAGCAATTTGACCCTGATGTAGTTCTGATAGAAGGACTGCCACCTACGCAGTACATTCGATCTCTTCGCCAGTGGACCTCAGCAACTATTATCTATCGTGCCCACAACATAGAGCATCGCATCTGGCAGCGCTTAATGCATCAAGAGCGAAACTTTCTTAAACGCAGATATCTACAAATTCAAGTGACGCGATTGCAGCGGTACGAAATCGAAATGCTCACCTCTTTTCCACCAGACAGTATCATCACTTTCACTTATGAAGACGCTCAATCACTGCGGGAATTCGGTTTTAATCGCCCAATACTGGTAAAACCGTTCCCTATCCGCTTGGAAGAGTATAAGCCATGCTTTTGGGGAGAATCTCCTCCCTCCCTCTTTCACATTGGTTCCCTTCAATGGACACCGAACGCAGACGCAGTCGTGTGGTTTATCGAAGAGATTTTTCCCTTGGTACGCCGGCAGGTTCCGCATGCGACGTTTCACCTTGCTGGCTATATCCCGCCGGGATTTCATCTCCCCACTGGGGACGGAGTAGTAGTACACGGTGTGGTACCCGATGCACGAGCATTTATGCGAGAGCGAAGCATTCTAGTCGTTCCCCTGCGCGCTGGCAGTGGGATTCGTGTCAAAATCATCGAAGCGATGGCTTTGGGGAAAGCAGTAGTCTCCACGCGCATTGGTGCCGAAGGAATTACGTGCCGATCAGGAGAGCATCTCCTCCTTGCTGACTCTGCGGAAGAGTTTGCTGCCGCGGTGGTTGAGCTCCTGCGGAATCCCACTCGCATCGAGCAATTAGGCAAAAATGCTCGGCAATACATCGAGCAACACCATAACTGGGAACAGGTGCAGAGAGACTTTGTTGAGTTCCTTAAGCACGTCGCTGAGCAGAACCCTAAAAGGCGATAGAAAAAAGTAGCGGCGCATTCTCTCCAGCATGAGGAAGGTTTCTCTGTCCCCCCTCGCAATTTCCCGATGCTACACCGGCGAGAAATTCACTTCGGCAGCGAATCTCAAGTGGTCTTATGTGGTGCCCATCGAAAGAAGACCCACCTTCACTTGCCAATGCAGTATTGAGAGAAGATTCGGTCGAGGAGATCATTCGTCCATCGTTCCCCGATTAAAGTGCTCAATTCTTCTGCGGCAGTGCGGAGATCAATCGCGATGCATTCCCCAGGAAGATTATCCGCAAGGGCGCGAAGAGCCGAATCAACTGCCTGCTCAATCCGCTGAAGTGACTCTACGTGCCGCTGGTTGATGAGGGCAAGGTCCAACTCAGCGGTGGAGTGTCGTACAACATCCTCCAGCCGAGCCAAAAGCTGCTCGATTCCCTCCCCCGTTCGGGCGGAGATGAAAAGTTCGTGCTCGCTTCGCGCTTCAGGGATCGATGAGCAAAGGTCACGCTTATTCTGCACAAGAAGATGGTGAAGCGTAGGGAATTCTGCGCGCAATGATGCCGCCAAGGCGTCGGAATGTTCTTGTCCTTCGGTAAGATCGTTGACAACGAGGATAACATGGCATTGCTCGAGAATCGAGCGTGCCAGCGCGATTCCCTCGACTTCGATAGCGTCCTCACTTTCCCGGAAGCCTGCCGTGTCATACAGCCGCAAGAGTGCCTGCCCAACGTGGACAGTGTCTTCCAGATAGTCCCGCGTTGTGCCTGGCTGAGGGGAAACGATCGCTCGCTGACGACCGAGAATAGCGTTGAATAGCGAGCTCTTGCCGGCGTTTGGGTATCCCACAATTCCCACTCGCAGTCCATGCCGGAGGATTTGGGCGCCTGTGTAGGACCGAATAAACCGCCGGCAGTCCGCTTGAATGCTCTGGAGCTGCTCGACAAGCTGCTGCCGGTCGGCAAATTCTATGTCCTCGTGGGCAAAGTCAAGTTCAACCTCGACCAGCGAGGCAACCTGCTGCAAGCTATCGCGAATGCGCCGCGCCCACGCGGTGAAAGAGCCACCCAGCTGCTTTATCGCAAGTTCTTGAGCAGCAATAACTTGCGTGTGAATTATCTCGGCGATGGATTCAACCTGTACCAAATCCATGCGGCCGTTGAGAAATGCCCGCCGCGTAAATTCGCCCGGCTGGGCGATTCGTGCGCCGTGAAAGGTAAGCGATTCCAACACGAGGCGGTACATCAAGTATCCCCCATGGCATGTGATCTCGACAACGTCTTCGCCGGTGTAGCTGTGAGGGGCGCGAAAGACTGCACAGGTAACTTCATCGGCAATGGAGCCATTCGGACGCAGAAGGTGGCCGTAGTGAATTGTGTGCGTCGGGACCTCATGCAGTGGTCGCTTTCCTCGGAAGCAGCGATCGACAATTGCTATCGCTTCCGGACCTGAGATGCGCACGACTGCCAAGCCACCGATCCCTGGTGGCGTCGAAAGGGCACAGATTGTGTCGGTTGCTACTCCTTGCATTGCACAGAAATGGATTTTTGCGGCATGGAAAAGACGCATGTTGAACAGTTTTTGCGTACAGTTGGCAGCTGGACGCTCACCATTGAGCACTGGGAGGAGCTTGATTCCACCAACGACCGCGCGCGGGCTGCAGCGCAGGTCGCCAGCGGTCCAGTGCTTGTAACAGCGCAGCACCAGCGAGCAGGGCGTGGCAGAAGAGGACGGACTTGGCTCGATCAGCCCAGCGCAGCAGTGTTGATGACGATTGCATTGCCTCCTTCTCGCGAAATGCCCCTTCCTCCCTTTCTCCTAATGGCAGCGTCTGCCATCGTGGTGCTGGACGTGATAGCAGAGTTCATTCCCCGCGAGCTTCTCCGGCTCAAGTATCCCAACGACCTCTGGCTTCAGCCCCCGGGACTGCCCAGCGGGAAGGTTGGCGGCATTCTTGTTGAGACGGACTTTGCAGGCAGTCAACAGAGCATCGCTTGTGTTGGAATTGGCATCAATGTGCGGTCCGTTCCCCGCTTGACGGAAGCTTCCTATCCTGTGCGGTGTCTGGCAGAGGTTGCCCATGCTGAGCTTCCTTCTCCTCCCCTTCTTGCAGAGTGCATTGCAGAACAATTTCTCGAGACACTCCTTACTGTGCCCCATCAGCACGTCATGGAACGCTGGCATCAGGAGCTTCGGCTGGTCGGTCGAACGGTAGTTTTGCGCTCCACGCAGGAGCGCGTGGAGATTGCCGGGTTTACTCCCGATGGTGGCCTCTATGCGGTCACGTCAAGCGGTCAGCGGTGCATCCTGCGGGATGGCGATAGTCTCGTGTACGATCCCTTTTCCCTGTGAAAGCAGCCATTGACCTCGGAAACAGTCGCCTCAAAGTTCTCCGCAGCGACGGGTTCTATGCTTCCTGGCAAGCCTTGTCGGTGGATTGGTCAGCTCTTGAGGAAGTGCTGAACCCTGCTGATGAGGTCATCGTTAGTTCAGTCAATCCAGCGGTGGAGCCAGCGCTCCAGGAGTTCCTCCGCACTAAGTGGCAAGTAGTAGATGCCCGCCACCTCATCGAGCAGCGACCGCTTCCGGTAACCATTCAGGCGGAAGGCATCGGCATTGATCGGGTGCTTGGGGTGCTGGGAGCGCTCCGCTATGCAACTCCTCCCCTAATGGTCGTTGATCTGGGAACCGCGACGACTGCCACGATCGTTGACCAGCATTGGCGGGTGGTGGGAGGCTACATTCTGCCCGGCATGGAGTTGCAATTGCGAGCAATGCGCCAAACGTTTCCTCACCTGGTGTTACCGTCAGGGTTTGAAGAGTGCCGCATTGAGCCAGGAACTCATACATTGGCGGCAGTGCAGGCGGGAATTTGCCTAAGCATGGCGGCATTTCTCCGCGCTGCTCGTGCTGAGGCAGAAAAGTGCTGTGCGGCGTCTTCGCTGGCTGTAGTAGCGACAGGTGGTGCGGCGGCGCGTGTGCTTTCGTGTCTTCCCGATTTTGCGTGCACGGTTGTTCCAACGCTGGTTCTCGAAGGTGCATTGAAACTACTGATGGAGCGATGATAGCCCTGTGTGTCCATGGTGGTGCGGGCGATCGGCAGCGGTCGCCAGACGATGAGCATCTCCTCCGAGCGCTCCGCGAAGCGCTCGATGCGGGCTGGGCGGTGCTGGAAACCGGCGGCAGCGCGCTCGATGCCGTCCAGGTTGCCATTGGGACGCTGGAAGATGAGCCCCTCTTCAATGCAGGACGCGGTGCCTCTCTTGCCCTCGACGGCGCGGTCGAACTCGATGCTGCTCTCATGGAAGGTGCGACAGAACGCGCTGGCGCAGTCATCGGCGTTCAACGGGTCCGCAATCCCATCGCTGCAGCGCGAGCAGTACTTGAACACTGTCCACACGTGATTATGGCTGGCGCTGGGGCAGAGCGCTTCGCTCAAGAACATGGCTGCGATATGGTAGAGCCAGAGTTTTTCATCACAGAGCGTGCTCGCCGTGCCCTGGCTCATGCACTTGAGCGACGTCAACAGCAGTACGGTACAGTGGGGGCTGTCGCACTTGATATGCGTGGCGTGCTCGCCGCGGGGAATTCCACCGGTGGCACAAGTGGCAAGCTGTCTGGACGGGTCGGCGATACACCGATCATCGGCGCTGGCACGTATGCCAACCAAACGGTAGCCGTCGCTTGCACGGGCGAGGGCGAATACTTCATCCGCGTTGGTGCTGCGCTGCGGCTGGCAATGCTTGTCGAGTGCGCCAGCTACGCCTTAGAGCACGCAGCAACCGAGGTGCTCCAGCGCGTTGCTCAATTAGGTGGCCGGGGAGGTCTTATCGCCATTGACCGAAACGGCGCAATCGCAATGCCCTTCAACACCACAAGCATGGCGCGGGCGTGGCGTACCAGTCAGGGGGATTATGGGTGTGCGCTGTGGTAAGGAAGGGCTGGTCTTCCACAGCAGAAGAACTCAGAGGAAGTCTGCTGCCGTATTTTGCATTCAAGGTACTCCCCATTCCACCACAAGTTTCTCTACCGTGACCGCAGTATGAGCGCATTTGCAGAGCTTTTCGACAAACATCGCGACACAATACACCAAGCAACGGAGGCATGGCGAACACGTGTATTCTACGCTCATTGGCCCGAGGTTCCCAGCGGCAAGATATACGGCGAGGAAGCGCCAGCCACTGGAAAGACACGCTTTGAGCAGCAGCTGGGCAAGCCTTTTGACCGCCTCCTTCAGCAGGATGCGCATGCATGGCACGGCGAGGAAGAATCGCCGTATGGGTTCCCGCTTGGTATCACCTATCCAGTGCATAGTCCTGATGTGCTCGTTGCCCGCGCAAAACGTGCACAGCGCCCGTGGATGGCGCTTTCTCCTTCCGAACGAGCAGGGGCACTGGTAGAAGCACTCGAGCAGGCAAGCGCAATCTTTTTTGAGCTTGCCCATGCAACACAGCATACCACGGGGCAGGGGTTTGTGATGGCGTTCCAAGCCTCCGGTCCGCACGCTTTCGACCGAGCACTGGAGGCAGTTGTTGCTGCTTTATGGGCGCAACAGGCTTTTGCTTTTCAAGCAGAGTGGACAAAACCGCTTGGCAAAACCACTGTGACGCTCTCGAAGCGCTACACCATTCGCCCAAAAGGAGTAAACGTCACAATTGGCTGCTCGACGTTTCCTGTATGGAACAGCCTGCCAGGGATGTTTGCAAGTCTTGCGACGGGCGCAGCAACCATCGCAAAAGCACATCCACGCGTGGTCTATCCCATTGCCCTGGTTGTGGCGGCACTACAGCAAGCATTTGATCGCATGGGACTTGATCCTCACCTTGTGCAGCTTGCTGTTCCGACGCCCTACGAACCAATGACGCAAGCACTTGTGGGCACCGACGGCGTTGGCACAGTGGACTACACTGGCTCTACAGCCTTCGGAGAGCAGTTGGAACGGTTCTGCGCAGAGCATGGCATTGTCTGCTATACGGAAAAGTCGGGTGTAAATCCTGTCCTGGTCGAAAGCGTGGAGTCTCTCGATGCGGCGCTGGAGAATCTTGCTTTCAGCATTTGCTTGTACTCGAGCCAAATGTGCACAGCACCGCAGAATATCTTCGTTCCTGCCCGAGGGGTCATCGAGCAATCCAGTGGGCGTACCATCGGACTGGATGAGTTTATCGCTCGGCTAGTGCAAGCAATTGACGCCTTGGTAGGCAACGAGAAAATGGGTCCGGGAACACTTGGCGCGATTCAAAGTCCTGCGACCGTGGAACGAATCGCTCGCGCTCGTGCAACGGGAGCTCCGATACTCCGCGACAGTGGTCCCATTGTGCAGCCGGAGTATCCGAATGCGCGGACAGCAACACCGCTCTTGCTCCAAGGCGATGTGCGCAACCGCGCGCTCTACGAGCAAGAATGGTTTGGTCCAATTGCGTTTGTCATACCGGTTGCCTCCTTCGAGCACGGGCTTGAAGAAATGGTAGGCTCGGTGCGGCGGAATGGCGCACTAAGCACGCTGGTGTACACAACCGATGCCACTCTTCACCAGAGCGCCGAAGAAGCGCTCCTTGAGGCTGGTGCTCCCCCTTCGTTCAACTTCACTGGTCCGACGTGGATCAATCAATCGGCAACGTTTAGCGATTTCCATGGAACTGCTGCTACACGTGCAGGAAATGCAACGTTCACCGATTTAGCTTTCGTCACTGGGCGGTACTCTGTCATCGGCACACGGTGTAGTGGATGCTGATCGTGGCAACGTCTTACTTTCTTGCCAGGGACATATGCCGTGGTTCAAGCGTACAACAAAAAACATCCAGGAAACCTCGCCCCGTGAGATGCCCGATGGGCTCTGGACAAAATGTGAGCGGTGCGGTGAGATCATCTACAAGAAACAGCTGGAAGAGCATGCGTACACCTGCCCCAAGTGCAGCTACCACTTTCGAATTGGGGTTGCTCAGTACGTCAAGCTTCTGTTCAACGAAGGCACGTTCGTAGAGACCGACACACACATCCGCTCTGCCGATCCGCTGGAGTTTGTGGATACAAAGCCCTACAAGGACCGCTTGCGCGAGGCGTACCACCGCTTTGGTCCAAGCGATGCACTGGCGATTGGCTATGGCTCGATTGGGGAACACCGGGTTTCCTTCGGGTGCATGAATTTCTCGTTTATTGGCGGTTCGATGGGGTCTGTCGTGGGGGAAAAATTTGTGCGGGCAGTGCGACGGTCGCTGGAGGAGCAGATTCCGCTCGTGGTTATTTCTGCCTCCGGTGGCGCAAGGATGCAAGAAGCCGCATTTTCGCTGATGCAGATGGCGAAAACCAGTGCAGCCCTGACGGAACTTGCCGCTGCCCGCATTCCGTACATCTCAGTGCTCACTGATCCAACAACAGGGGGCGTGAGTGCTTCCTACGCAATGCTGGGGGACATCATCATCGCCGAACCAGGGGCGCTTATCGGCTTTGCTGGTCCGCGGGTTATCGAGCAAACGATACGCAAAAAGCTCCCCGAAGGATTCCAAAGCGCCGAATTTCAGCTTGAGCACGGGTTTGTGGACATCATCGCACACCGAAAGGACCTGCGGCGGACGATCATCCAAGTGCTGAATTTGCTCTCATAGCAACGGCAAAAGCAGGCAAACATGCGGGCAGAAAGAGAAGACTCTTTCTGCCCGCGGAAGTCTTCCAGCAAGGGAGGAGGGTTACTCTGTCCCTCTGCCGGGATGAGGCGAGGGGTTGCTTGTGATTCTATCCTGCAGGAGCTGCTGCAGCAATCGTTCCAACGCTTCTATTCGCTGCCGAAGCTGGGCATTTTCTTGCTCCAAGCTTACCAGCCGCTCGTGATATGCCGATGTTCGCTCCACCTGCATCGCTGTGTCCCATGTAACTGCTCTTCGTCCCGTTCTATGTCACCGTCCTTGTGTTCCCCGACAACACTCCCGCATCGCCTGCCCCTAACGTCGTCCTGACCGCCAATGGACCATCCCTTTCCCATCAGCCATTACGCATCATTGACGCTGTTGTTCATGATGGTCAGCCGGTACTGCCCGTCTGGCAGCAGACGACCATTCTCCCCCACCAACACCCCCTGGTACGACAGCACTCGCGGAATCAGAGCAATAGACACTACCGAGAAAACGCTGAACACAACAAGCATACATTACCTGACCATCATACCCTGCGAAAATTGGTGTTGCTTTGGAACGTGCGTGTCAGTACCACAGCGCACCCGCACCAGATAAAGGCCGCTGGCAAGCTAGGTGCAGTCAATGCGAGCGTGGTGCTTCCGTTCCGGGTGGGGAACAAACCCCACCACCGCCCCACCTGCTTGCCCGCAGCCGTGAACACCCCTGCGTCGGTCGGGGCAGCACAGTCTGCCTCGACCACTGCCTCGGTTACAGCTGGCTGTGGCTGTATGCGAACGGCTGCAGGCAGAGATTCCTATGTGCTAAGCATATGATTGCCCCGATACCAAAAGCCCTGCCCGATGGTAAGCGATAAGTTGCTTATCAGCCCCACGATCGGCTGCCCGATGGTGCCCCGCAGCACTGTTCCAGCTCCCCGTGCTTCAACAGCTCCGCTGGAGACGACGTGGCGTTCCATCCGTTGCGCCTGCAGCAAGCTTGCTCCTCCAATTCCCACCAGCAAAATCACTAGCACCTACCGCATAGCAAGCCTCCTTCAAAGGGGATACTCTACGCCAACTTTGAACATACGGAAAACCTGTGCTCGATGCACCACATTGTTCGGCAGCGTGTTCGATCAAAACTTCGTAGAGTTTCCAGGGTCGTCTTGAGCGTCCACTGTAAATTTTTGGCAACACAGACCGCGTGCACAGAAGTTAGGGAGAAGAACGGAACAAGAACCCCTGAAGAGATGAGAACATCCTGGCTTGCGGGGAAATACCATGCAAAGTACTGCCAGCTAATCAATGGTGGGCGCTGAAACGGTAAGCTGTGC
>JANWWF010000026.1 GCA_025055755.1 Candidatus Kapaibacterium sp.
ATTGTTGTACGTTGCGTATGATGAGCGTTGGTGTTCGACTCCCTGTAATGCGGTTATTATCAAGTATTGGTCGAGTGCCACGATACCATTGGTACGTTGCATCTTTATCTGATACACTTGTTTCAATACTTAGTTGTGCAGTTTTTCCAAGTCCTGCATAGACAGTTCCCGGATGCTTCGTAAAGGTAAGTGCAGGACGTACAGCAATCGTAATTGCACCGCTTGAATCACTTGGGCAGGTACCACTTCCTTGAATACGACACCGATAAATTCCAGAGCTTCGAGCATTGATTGAGGACAAGCGTAGCTGATTAGATGTAGCGCCCGCTAAAGGTAATCCATCTTTTTCCCATTGGTAGCGGAGGTTGGTTCCTGCTGCAAGAACAACCAAAGTAACACTATCACCTATGCAAAGAGTTACATCGCGTGATTGTGAAATAATGCGAGGAGGAGTGTTCAGAGTGAATGGTCCAGTGATGGCAAAAACATCTGGGCGTGCATTATCAACAACACGGAGATAAGTGTTGCTCGATCCAGCGAGATTTTCAGGTATAACTAAAGATACCGTCCGTAGTCCAGGGAGTAATCCGCTAAGTATCGGCACAGGTGGCTCGTTATCACGAATCAGTTCGATGCGGGCGCTATCAACACCGCGAATGAATACAGAAACTGTGAGAGGACCGCTCAAGCATAATGACTGACCAGTTAAGGAAGTAAGAAGCTCAATTCGCGGAGTATGGATGCTGGTTGCATTGATTCCGCTGGATGGATTACGGGTATCTGCCAATCCCCAAATACCATCACTGTCAGTATATGTCCGAATAAGAGCCCCAGTTTGCAGGTCACGGACTTCAATTCTTCGAATTGCGGAAATCGAATTAGGTACAACAGTAGCGAATGCTCCCGGCAAGTTATCTATTGCGGCATAGAATCCAACTGCGCTCGTAACTGTAGTGCCTTCGTCTTGTACAATTGCTGTTGCAACCGGCCGTGTGTTCCCGGAAATATCATCATAAAGGCATACAATGCTTTTTGCAGCAAGACCACTTGCGGAATCAACCATGCCAGAGACTTTATTGGAACCAGGACCGAAATAAAGTGCTCTTGTACCTTGTGTTGTTACCATTCGGGTTTGGATAGAGCGATTAGAATCTAAAAGGGAAACCAGCCAATACATTGTGTTACCTTCCGTAAACCGCACATTAGCAGTTGCAACAAGGTTCACCCAGAGAACCTTGCTTGTTTGTCCAGGTTCTGTGCGGAATTCTGAGTATCCACCCGCAACATTGAAATCTCGGGTGCTCGTGTAATTAAAAGTTTGATTGTTAGCATTATAATGCAGGTTATTACCAGCACCTATCGTAGCAGTGACTAAGGAAACTGAGTCTGCACCTACATAATAACGGTATGTTGTATTGGGCTGAAGATTATCAAGCCGAATGAGAGCCCATACTGGTATGCGGGTGGCTGCATTGGATGAAAGCATAAATTGGGGAATGATTAGCTCAGTTATGCTGGGATGGGAGACGACAACGAGCGTGTATGTTGAGCTTGTAAGATTATTTGCGGTGAAAGCAATGGTATAGGTACCGGGAATGGAAAAGACTACGTTATTGAATGTTGCTATCCCATTCACATGAAGTACGGAGGTGGTTCCTGTTGGATTGCCGGGTCCACTTAGTATAGTGATTGTGCACAGATAGGGAAAATGAGTATCAACACTTCCATCAGAGCGCCGTGCAGTGACTGTAAAAGTTGGCAGAGCTATGGTGGTAAAAACAAATTGAGGGAATGACTCTACTGTCAATTGAGTGGCATTAGGTAATACTGTAAAAGCTGCGCTAATCCCTGAAGCTAAATTATCTCCACTTATTCGCCGAGCTCGGATCTGGACATTGGTTTCAGCTACGTTGTAGGTTACCCCTGTCACAGTAATTGTGTTTGAACCTGCAGGAATAGTGGCAGTCAAAGTGCCTCCAAGTGTACCATTTCCATTTGCGACTTCAAGAGTAATAACAGTGTTGGATTGAACATTTCTCGGTTGATTATTGTCATTTTGTGCTTGGATTGTTACACTAAATGGCGCAAGTCTTGAAGGTGTCGTCGGAGTGATAGTTGTGATAGCAAGTTTGGTAGGTATCCCTGTATTGACGTCACTTTGAACGAGGATATCATCCACTTTTAGGCTGGGACGATTCCCAGATGTTTGAGGGAATCGCTGATAATATCGCCAACGAACTTGGACGACAGGCTGGTTCTCACAGGAGGAGGGAAGAGTAAAAGTAGGCATCGTGACCGTTTCAGCGACAACGGTGTTTCCCTGGATATTTGCATTGTATTGAACAGTGTCTGTTCCAATAATCGCAGTTTGCCATGGACCACTCGTTCCGACGCGGAATTGGAGAAGTATTGAGTAATGTCGAAAGCCGGTAAATGTGGAAGAGAGTGTTCCTGCTTTCCATGAGATACGAATATTCACTCTTCCTTGAGTATTAAGAGCTAAAACGGCAGCTCCTAAGTTACCAGGCGATGCAGTATTTGTGAAGGAGAAACCATCTACCCCCAATCCGTTTATGCGTGTGCCACTGGTAGCATTATAAGAGCCTGTGTAATCCCCAATGACTTGGGTAGTATCCGGTTGCAAATTGTTATCAGCTCGGCTGAATATGTGAAATATCATGTTAGGCGGATAGGTACCTGCACTATTAGAAGCATCCCAGCTTGTCAAAGAGTAATCGCCTAAGCTCAGGTTGTAGGGGGTAGGATTTGTTTGGGAATTGACTATTGATGTAACGATAAATGCCCCAAGAACGAAATAGACACAAGTGCGGAGTACCATGGGTATACAGTCTTGTGGTGAAACTTCAAATTGCAATTTACTTAACCAGAAAGGACCTCTCGCTTTACAATAAAACAAACTCGCCCTCCAAAGGGAGGGCGAGTTGCTGAAGACGTTCGTAGGAGATTCTAACGTGATATGATGAGAGATTTTGTCGGTGCAATCCACTGGCCACTTATCATACGTACGATGTACATCCCGCTTGGTAAGTCGCTAACATCGAAAGCAATTTCATGGATACCCGGTTTCAAGACACGATCAAGAGGCTTACGGACCACTTCTCCTAATGCATTGATGAGTTGGATTTGCGTAGGGGCTTCATAGCCGATACTGAATCGAAGATTGATAGTAGAACCGTTTGATGGGTTAGGTTCAGGGTCGAAGAGTTGAAATTGGTCAAGACTCACTATAACGTGCCGCAAATCATTTGCACATACTTTAGGTAATAGGACTCGTCCGGGCTCACTATCAACAAGAACCCAACATGTGCTTCCGGTCGGATCGAAGGCACATGGTAATTGATCCTCTTCTTTTGTGCTAAAAAATGCTCGCATTTTGAACTTAAAGAGTGTACCTGTGCCTTGGAGGGGGCGAGTATGTGTTGGTTCCTCCATTTCAACTTCAAACTCACCTGGCTTGTTGATAACAGCTTTCCGTACTTTCCACCCATCAGTGAGAGTCCCTGTAGTAATGATATTCTGGATACCTTCTTCGGGGCTTAGAGCAAGCGGGTCATAATAAACGTATGCATGGAAAGTGGTTAAACGGGCATCGTCAATACGGGAGGGACGGTCAAGTATATTGAACTCATATTCCAAAGGTTTGTCGTATTGATATTCTTGAATGGTATAGTGAGGTGCATTCAGAGGCTTTGTTGTCACTGTAACAACCATATCGACACCGGTACCACTCACGTATGAACGTAACATTAGAAGACGATTGGCCTCATCACGGAGGGTCCAATCAAAAGCGTAAGTCGTGTTTGTGTTCGATTCGTATCGAATTGCTTGTCGCTCCCGTCCAGGAACGTAGGGCGGTCTAAATTCAACATGGAGTGCCTCAGAATTTTGACCCGGCTCAATAGTCTTACCAATGAGGGCAGCCTGATTGAGGAGGAAAAATAGTTGGGAAGTTTCCGGAGTACTTGGTTGGACGTCAACAATAGTAAGGCGACTTTCGCCAGTATTTCGAATGAATAAATCAGTCGTTGATGCCTTTGAGTTACACTTGTAAACGTTCCCGAAATCATAGCTTGTTGCTTCTGCATTACTGTTGTTTGCCTCGCCTACTCCATAGAGTATAGGATACTTGCGCTCATCTGGCATAAGATCACAGGTAACTTCAATCCGTGCTGTTTGGAGCCCAGGACGTTTGGCAACAAAAATTACATCAATTGCTCGTTCTCCATTTGGTGGAATAACAATTGCTCCAGAGGCAAAAGTTGAGGCATACCATGTTGGGTCTATTTGAAATGCGCCTGCGTTATCGTCGATGATTTTGAGGTCGCTCACCGTCAAATTCATAGTTCCGGTATTGTAAATGTGTGCAACACCATGGACAACTGTCCCTAAAGGCTGAGGTGTCGATACTCCCCACCCAAGAGAATCCTGGACGGGTACAACTGCGGTACCCTTGAGCAAGGCAGATGCGCTACGTAGCTCACCATTGAATGTTCCACTTAGTATGACCTTAACCACATATTCACCTGTAACGGAAGGAGTGAATCGTACCGGTAGACGGTGAGTGGTGCCCGCAAATAATTGAGCAGGCACACCTGTTAGGTTAAGTTGAAAGGCAGACGATGGATCATCAACTCCAGCCGGAAGTGTTACCGCTTCCAACTTTAATGTTGGATTGAGGAGAGCTGTACCTGCAGAGCCGACAGCCCCGATGGATATATCGTGACCATAGTGAGTGATACCATTGACCTGGACGTTATAACGGTCAAGGACACGAACAATACCAAAATCATGTCCACTGATTATTGGTCCTGCGTCAATGCCAATACCCGACCATATGCTCGTTTTATCGCTACACCCATCCTCTGCATCGCTGATGACTTTAACCTCAAGCGAATGCATTGTACCGACATCCGGAGGGGTGAACCATACATTAAATTCAACTGACTGTCCACCCTCGAGTTTTAGTGGTGGGTTCAGAGCCGAAAAATCATCACGGAAGTAGCGTTGACCAGGATAGGGGTCATTTTGTCCGTTATATTCGATGCCAAATATTGTGACCGCATAGGAACTTGTGTTTGTAATGCGGCACTTCAAGGAGGGAGAACTTTCGGTTCCCACAGGGATTGCAGGGAATGTCACATCTGTAACCCCAATACACCCCTTTCCTGCTTGTAAGCGTAAAGGAATTTCTCGGACCGTACATGTGAAGGTAACAACAACATCTTCTACGACTGCTTGGCGAGATACTTGTCTTGCGGTTGCACGAATTGTAATATCCAATCGCTCATTTGGTGCGAGGGTTGTGGGCAGAGGCTTTGACGTTGCAGTGATTTGAAATTCTGCTTTGTTGTTTTTGAGAGAAATACTTGTGATAGTTATAGGCTCAGTACTGGTGTTTGTAATTGTTATGACGCGTTCAAGACTGCTACCAATAGCTAAAGCACCGAAATCTATTTGAGCAGGGGATACTGTGTGTAGCTCAGGCATGTACTCAAATCGGCGAACAATGTATTTGCCTGACCGAGTAGTTGCAATTACCTCTGCAATTGCTGGCTTTGTCTGATCGATTGGTACTAATGTGAAGTGCATCTCACGGGGGTTCCTGTCTTTTTCTGGTTGAAGCTCAAGTTGATAATTGGTACTGACATCAGGATTAAGCTCTACTGATAGCATTTGTGCGCAATCAGCATTTTCGGGAAGTGCACGTGCTATACCTTCAACACGACCACAGTGCTGGGTTGCCTCCAATGTTATGCTATCTTCACAAGCCAGAGCAAAGTTGATTCCGGTAGGATAGCCGTATGCAAACCCATCTTTTGAACGGTCCCAATTACCGTACACGTATGCGGTAAACTTAGCGTTCGGGGATAAAGATTCGATGGTGTGATCTCCTGGTCCAACTTCACCCACTGCATAACTGAAATCACTTCCTGCAACTGGTCGAATACCAGTGCCAAAGCGTGTCCGAAGTTTTGCGCCATCGAAGAGAATGCTGTCAACGTACTTAGTGAGAAAAGTGATCATGACAAAGTTGTCGATCTCCGGTGGAGAGTAAAAGGTCGTATATGTTGCCCATTGCTCCCTTGGTGTCAGAACAAGCATCATACCCTGGCCATTTCTACTTGGATTTTGATCCTGGATGCCCTTTTTGCCGATGATAGGAGGTACGGCATTGAGCCGCCAAGCTTTGCCATAGTGACCTATCAAAATAGGCTTGTTGCTTTTATACAGGCAGGGCTCTTCCATTCCTGTGAAATCATACCGTTCCCCGGCTTTGAGAACTTTGGGCACTTGCTGCCATGTATTATCGCTCCGCCGGCGATAGGAAACTATCGTGTTATCCTCAGCCGCTACAATGCGTATGAGGTCACCACCAGATTCGGAGTCAAAAGGTGAGGGGGGTCTGTCGGCATACATAATTGGAGCAGAAAAGTACTCGCGTCCTAAAAATTCGGCGGGCCACATACTTTCTACAAGCATATTCCGCATGAAGTTAGCAGGTGTTCCCAGCATAGTTCTGGAAAAACGAGGAAATGCGCCTTTTGTATGGCCTGAGATTACAGAAATTGGAGCAGATGCAGTGATTTTGGTTCCTGTTAAATCGGTTGTTTCGAAGTCTTGGTCAAATCCTGGCTTTATCTTAGCTTTTAGGAGCAAAGTTTGTCCTGCTTGTAGTGTGTACACCCGTGTTTGACCTCCACGGGTTCCATCGTCAAGGTCTACCTTGGGAGTAACAGCAACTCGTGTATTATCCTTTGTAGCAGTAATTAAAATTTGTCCAACTCGCTCTCGGTCTGTGTGGTCCTGGTATAAATTCAACGTGTAGTACACTCGTCCTAACTGTTCTTTGGGAATGATTTTGAATGCTTCTCCTGACCAACGATAGCTAACGTAAACTGTCGCAGTTATTGGCTGCTCTGATTGAATGTAAATTCCATTATCTGCAATACCTGATACTTTATTCATCAGGATTTCGGGAATAGAAAGGATGTGTGTACGTCGTGGAGAAAGAGTATATTGCCCTAAAAATTGCCCTGTACGGGGGATAGAGATGCGGACTTTGGTTGGTACTCGAGATGAAAGCCACAGTTGAATGGGAATACCCCTTGTGTATTCGATGCTTGCGTAGTCGCAATGTGGGATACCAAAGTAATACTCGCGCCCTTCTAAGATTTCTCGGCGTTGCGCATAAGCAAAGAGAACAGTAAACATTAGAATAGCAAGTATCCGTATTGTGTACATGGTCCCTCCTTAATGGGTGGAAAATTTTTACCGATAATCACGAGTAGAAAAATACAACAAAAAAAATGTAAAACAAACTCTGTCCTGTGACAATGGATTTTTTGCACACTCTCCAACAAACTAATGAGTTAGCATCACTACCGACTGTAGCATCGAAACTCCTATCTCTACTCGAGGATGACAATGCTGACCTCCGAACTATAGCGCGCTATATTGAGCAGGACGTCGCAATTGCCTCCAAGGTAGTCAGAGTCGCAAACTCCCCGATGTTTGGGTTACGAGTGCCTGTTGCGTCTATCCCTCATGCAATAATGACAATAGGGACAACCCGAGTAACGAATATTGTTTTAGGAGTAAGCATTTTTTCAAAATTTGTTTACTTGAGTACACTGGCAGGGAGCTTTCTTAGCCAATTTTGGACTCATTCTGCGGTTACAGCCAGTTTAGCACGGTCGTTAGTACGTCAAGCTAAAGTAGATTTTCAAGAGATGGAATTCCTCGCAGGTCTCATTCATGATATCGGGAAACTCGCTATGCTACAAATTGATGTTGGTCGTTTCCGTACAGTGCAAGAGAGGATGAAAGAAGGCTGCCCAGAACTTCAAGCTGAACTAGAAGTTTTCGGCGCTACCCATACAGAAGCAGGCGAAGTTATCTGTAACATGTGGAAACTACCTGCCACTATACAAGGTGTAGTAAGATTACATCATGAAGCGAATTGCTCCATTAGTGATGTTGAATTACTTCTGTCTGTTGTTCAAACTGCTGATGCACTTGCATGTGAGTTTGGTTATTCGTATGGGGAAACTATGCTGCATTCAATTGATGAAAATCCCGGGTGGAATCGTCTCAAGGCAGTCATCCCTGCATTTTCTCAATGGTCATCTGATACTCTTTGTGAATACGTGGCAGAGGATGTCAAATCTGCATCAACTCTTATAACAGTACTAACCACAGAGTAGTCCGGGGTAATGTAGTTTTGTCATATAATGCTCATGCAGTTTGATAATGTTCAATGCGCCCAATCTTGTTTTACATAGGACCATTTCCTGTTTACGGATTTGGTTTGATGGTCGCAATCGCTTTCATAGTCGCAAACTGGTTGTTTACTCGTCGTGCCCGACAGCTTGGTTGGACAGAGCGTTTTGTATCGGGGGTTACATTGCTTGCCTTAATTGGAGGTATTGCTGGTGCAAAGTTGTTCCATATCCTTGAATATCCTGAGACCTTTTTACAAAGTCCTCTACACGCTATATTCAGCGGAGAAGGGTTAACGTTTCACGGGGGATTGATAGTTGCAACCATACTTATTTTTCTTTACACCCGCAGAGAGGGAGTCAAATTCTTGAAACTTGCTGATACCTTAGCTCCAGCGTTGATTCTTGCATATGGAATTGGGCGTATTGGGTGTCAACTTGCAGGTGATGGCGATTATGGCATACCAAGCAAACTACCATGGGCAATGAGCTACCCCAACGGTACCGTGCCAACGCTTGCACATATCAACATAGAACTTCGAAACAAGTATATGGAAATGTTTCCGGGCGAACCGGTGCCTTATGACATAAAAGTTCACCCGACACCGGTTTATGAAGCGATTGCCTCTGTGTTGATTTTTTTTGTCTTGCTCAGGCTTCAAAAAAAGAGTGAATCGAAGACAGGGTGGTTGTTTGGTTGGTACCTAACACTTGCAGGGATTGAGCGTTTTTTCATTGAGTTTATTAGGCTCAATCCCCTTTACTGGGGACTTTCACAGGCACAATGGGTATCGTTGGGTATGATTATCGGGGGGACTACTCTGTTAGCTTATGTACAGTTCCACTTGAAACGATAGTTTCGATAGCCTGGTAAGCTTTGTAGCTTGCCCACTGTCGAGTAAGTAGCTGTGCTTGGTAATATTGAGCATAATGGTACGGGGCAGAACTAATAACAAGGTTCCGCAGCCATAAGGCAGCATCTTCTGGATTGGAGATCAGAGGAGTGACTCTGGTTGCCATTATTTGAGTGAGGTATAATTGAACAAAATAGGTTAGTAATTCAAACGCGTCATCATTTCGAATGTAGCGTGGTCCAAATGCCACTGGAATACCACTTAAAGCAGGCTCAACTACACTGTGCACTCCTTTGTCAAAGCCTCCTCCTACATACGCAGCAGTTGCTTGGGCATACAAGGGGATTAACATGCCTACTTTGTCAACCACGACGACCTGTGGTTTCCTGTCTGGGGCTTGGTCAAGCCTGCTTAGTAAAGTTGCATCCGGAAAGAGAGTAAGAATTCTTGCACAATTCTTTGGTGTAGGTTCATGAGGAACTATTATGAGCTGGAAGTGTTGCCGAAGTGTAGGGGGGAGCATTTGCCATGCATTACTCCATAGAACTTCATCTCCCTTCCATGTACTTCCCAATACGACACGAAACTTAGTCGCATCTATAAAAGAGAATAATTCCTTACTAGAACTCAAACGATATAGAACTTGATCAACTCGTATGTCGCACAATGGCCGGACCTTTGCTAATGGTATGTGCAATATTTTTTTTAAATCTGATGCATGCACTGTGTCACGAGCAATGATAAGGCTTGCACGGTTGTACACGCACTGATAATATCTCTTCATAATCCGCCAGAATGTTAGTCCTGAGCCTTGAAGAGGAGTCGTGGCGTTTACAATAACTATTGGTACACCATGCTCGTACAGTTGATACGATAGGTTCCACCATAGATCATATCTTGATACGATACACAGAGAGGGCTGAATATGTTCAATCAAGTGTCGAGTGGCCGATGGTGTATCATAGGGCAGAAGCAGTAATTCGTTTATTTCAATATCAGAATGCTGCCGGTAAGCAGAGGGAGAGAAAACACTTACTACAATCCGTGCGGTGGGATAACGCTGGCGCATGATTCGGATGAGGGGCTTTACTTGCTCGAGTTCTCCCATTGATGCAGCATGAAACCACATTGAACGTTGTTTGATTATGGATTGCTTTTGCCAGCTACGCTTTTGTTTGGAAAGGATACGGTGGCGACTGCGTAATTTGGGGGAAAACAACCAAATAATCTTGGTTGCAACAAGGAGAAAGGGAATAAAAACCAGATTGTAAAACCTGTGCCAAAGATGACAGGTCATTTGCCACGAAAAACGGGAGAGCGACGCTCAAGAAAGGCGCGTGTACCTTCTAAGAAATCTTCTGTTCCACAGAGAATCCCGAATTGCTGTGCCTCTAGTTCATAATTCTCAGAAATAGAAGACGTAACTATATGGAGCAGGCTTCTAATGGCGTGTAGCGGCTTTTGAGCTAAGTAACGGCAAAATTCCATTGTTCTGTCGAGAAGTTCATCGGATTCATAAACGCGATTGACCAATCCCCATGATAATGCACGCTCTGCATCAATGTATTCCCCGGTAATCATCAGCTCTAATGCACGGGAAATACCAATGAGGCGCGGCAGGCGTTGAGTGCCTCCATATCCAGGGATAATGCCGAGCTTTACTTCAGGTTGTCCGAAAAGCGCAGTCGTTGAAGCAAAACGCAAGTGGCAGGCCAAGGCCAACTCACAACCCCCTCCTAACGCATATCCATTGACCGCTGCAATGACAGGAATGGGACATAATTCAATGCGACGATAAACATGCTGACCATGACGAGAGAACTCAGCTCCGTTTTCTGCTGTGCACTGAGCAAGTTCTGATATATCGGCACCAGCGGCAAATGCTTTTCCTATACCCGTTACGACAATACTACTATATGACTCAAGGAAGGAAAGGTCGCTGAACAACTCATCCAATTCAGTAAGCATCTGTGCATTGATAGCATTTAGTTTGTCTGGACGGTTGAGCTTTATGACAAGAGTTGTTTCCTGAGATTCCCAAAGGATAGTTTCAAACCGCTTCATGGCAACACAAAATCCGAAATTTTACTGAGATAGATTTCAACAAAGATACTTGATTTTCGCTCAGCTACTAACTAGCTAAGCCTTTAAGCAATCCACAATGATGGTAGAAACAAGTGCCGTCAATAACCACATAATCCAGAAAGATTTAGAAATCTACCAACGACGCCGTTGGATAATCTATATCATCACCGGAGGTTTATTAGGTACACTTGTTGGTTATTATGTGCTTCCTCAGATACATTGGTATTATGGCATAGTTGCATTGCTGTCACTAACAACAAGCACACACCTGTCAATCATTCGACAATACCGTCGTACTTGGCAATATCAACACTTGTGCAAACTTATAGATGGTATAGAAAGAATTGCATTCGGTGTTACCATAATCTCCATAGAGATGTATGCGTTATTATCTGGCTTGTCGCCAGAGGATATGCTCAGTATTTTTTCGTGGACTGGGCTATTTATTCTTATTGGGAGTGTAGGTGGAGAGTATTGGTGGCAACGGTATCGTTTTGACAAGCTGGAGCAGGCTGAGAAACTACGTTACCTTAGTACATGCCTTCATAAGAATCGGAAGTTTGTCCTGTAATTTCATGCAAAGTAGATGTTGGCTCATTGTATAAGAAGTATTATTGGACTGCATCATAAGCGATGCCCCCATTTCCACCATATCATCTGCTGTTAAGCCTGGGTACAATTGCAGCAGATGGTATCGTTTTTAAATAGACTCTAGGGATAAAGAAGATAACGATGTCGTCGCTTGAGGAAATTCTCATTTTCCCTTGCAATTTGTAGCAAATATTTCTCCGGAGGGAAGACTAACATAGTTTGGTTCCCCTTAAGTAAAGAACAGTGGTATTTCTTCTTGGATAAGTGTGTTTTTAACGGGGCATAAAATTTTACTAATTCGATAAGAATAAGATTGCCTACAGAATGGTAGTTCATCGCTAAATCGGAAGGGAAGGAAAGTTTTAATCCTCGACATAATCTGCCAGCAAAAGTTCCTATCTCAGGCACAAACTCTATTCGATCCGAACTAATACCATATAAGTAGAGGAATTGCCGAAGGTGCTTTATCAATTGCTCATCAAAATCTGGTGCACCTATTAGTTGATAGGGAAAATTTGTTCCAATTCCAACACTGACAATGTCAAGTTTTTCGATTCTTTCGAGTAGTGCCATTCCCCGCAATGCAGACAATGTGGGAATGCGTAGGTAAGGGGTTGACCAAGGTATTCCAATATCCTCCCATGTCATACTGCGACGCCATCGCCGCATTTTCACTACAAATAAACTGCACCGTAGTGCTGTGCTTCGTAGAGAGTTGTGGGAAAGTAGCCCTTCTTCATTGAGCATCAATGCCAACTCGCCTATTGTCATGCCATGGAGGTAGGGAATAGGTATTTCAGGATTCATGTCTGCGATAGGACCATCTATGGTAAGACCATCGAAGGGATTGGGTCTATCGAGAATGTAAACAGGAATACTGATCTCTGCACATGCGTTAAGAATTGTTAGCAGATACCCAATTGATGGGGATGGATGAATGCCGATGTCAAGAAGATCGACAATGACTGCTTCAGAACCTACGAAGTCAGCACTGGAAAGGGTGCTGGGACTGTGCACTATGGTGCAGGGTATTCCATGATCTAGTGTATTGCCTCTGCCAAAACTGACAAGACTATCATAACTAACGATAATTGCCTTAACTACGATTATCTCTTTGCTTTCCAGCAATACTCGGATAGTCTCTTTTTGATGTCGTGTCCGACTTGCAGTATGACATACGACAGCAACACGCTTACCACGAAGGGGCTCAAAGTGAAGCTCAATTAAGTTGTCAATACCAAACTTGACAAATGAAGCAGAGCGAGGTATCCAATGAGAAATAGTATCCTTAAATGTTGACAGGTTATGGTCCTCAGGGGAAAAAGTACCATACTGTGCTGCAAGAGGTAGATAGCTATACTTGAAGAAAAACACAAGTATGAAAGACCACTTGAGCTTACTCAAGCTCATAATATGCAACTTAGAATTGCCGGTTTCGGAATTCTGATTGTACATTCACTCAGTCGATAGTTATGGCTACCATCGCGGGTGATATGCACGGTGTACCTCCTGCAGATATGAACGATCCAAATGTGTATATATCTGGGTAGTTGATATATCGGCGTGACCCAACATCTCTTGAACAGCACGGAGGTCAGCTCCGGCCTCAACCAAGTGAGTAGCAAAACAATGTCGCAATGTGTGTGGTGAGATCGGCTTCGTTATACCAGCTTTTTGCGCAGCCGAGCGAACGATGAGCCATACAGCCATTCGGGAAAGCGGACGTCCTCGATTCGAGAGAAACAGTTGAACACTCGATATAGAGGGGCGCTGCAGAAGGGGCAGGGCCTCATTTTTATACTTTTCAATCCAACTGAGTGCTATTTCCCCAATTGGGACTATGCGTTCTTTATTGCCTTTGCCTTTGACTTGAACAATCTGTTGCTCAAATGATATGTCTCGAAGTCGCATCTGGCATAGTTCGCTAACACGTAAGCCGCATCCATAAAGCACTTCTAATATTGCACGGTCACGTAGCGATTGCGGACTGCTTCCATCAATAGCATTAAGCAATCGATGTACTTCCTCGACTGTTAGCACCATTGGGAGTTTCTTGTCAAAAGAGGGGGTCGAAATGAGCTCAGTAGGGTCATGGCTACATAGCCCAAGCTCCAATGCATAGCGATGAAATTGCCTAATAGCGCTTAGGTAGCGTGCTATTGAACGCGGGCAAATCCCGATGGAGAGCAGCCGGCTGAGGAAAGTAACGACGTCCTTCTCAGAAACCGAGCTCAACGAGGCTATTTTATGCTCTGTTAAGTGCTGTAAGTATTGGTAGATATCGTGACGGTATCCCTGTATCGTTTGTTCTGCGGAACCTTTTTCAAATCGGAGGTAATGCTCAAACTGAGTTATGACATGACGATAGGGTTCGGGAATGAGCATAGGGTGCAAGGCACGAACTCAGTTACGGGGAAGCTCGATCGCTTTATACTCCGGTCGCTGATGAATCATTCCTACGAGTAGATCTGTAAACAAGCGACGTATAGTCGCGATTTGTGCTAATGATAATGGTGACTCATCCAACTGACCATCATTAATTTTTTCGCGAAAAACCTCTTCGAGCCGATTTTCAATCTCACTTCGCGTTTCTGCAGTTCGAGAGATTGCTTCTGCAACATCGGCAAGCATGACTATGCTTGTTTCCATTGAGCGTGGCTTCGGTCCTTGGTAGCGGAAGTCCTCTTCATCGATCACGGTGTTTGTATTACGTGCTTCGTCGAGAGCCATTGCATAAAAATGGCGTATCAAGGAGGTACCGTGGTGTGCCGGAATGAATTCAATGACCTTTGGCGGCAAGCGATACTCGAGAGCAAGTTCAATTCCTTCTTCAACGTGACTCCGGATTACGGCTGCGCTCTGTCGTGGTGATAGCTCGCGGTGCTTATCGCTTAATTCAATCTGATTTTCGGCAAAATATTCCGGCTTTCGGAGCTTGCCAATGTCATGAAAGTAGGCACCAACGCGGGCCAACAGAGGATTAGCACCAATTGTAATCGCGGCATGTTCTGCTAAGTTTGCAACATTAAGCGTATGTTGGTATGTACCCGGTGCAATTTGTCGCATCTTTACCAAAAGTGGATGCGAAAGAGTGTCCAGTTCGAGCAAGCGTAAGTCTGTAGGTATCTTAAAGACGCGATCAAGGGCAACCAGGACGCCATACACTAACAGCGGGGATAGTAGAGTGTTTATGGCCGCAGCTATTGTGGGAGGAGGAATTCTATCAAGCAATAGCTCATTTTCAAGTACAGAAATAATCAGCGTCAAAGCAAAACCAAGAGCAATAAATATTGTCGCTCGAGCGAATTGATAACGGCTTTGGATGTTTTGGAATCCGATGGTACCTGCGACAGAAGCAGTAAGCAATCCCAGCCCTGATACAAGATCGCCCATACGAATAGCAATATGCACTAAAGCAGCGGACATCGCAAATGCATATGCTAATCGTGCATCGTAAAGAACTGTCACGATCATTGTCATCGCGGGAAGAAGCACCAGAAACTCTGCAGCATACTCAGCCGATAGAATACTGCTAAACAATGATTGCAGTGCACTTAGTGAGAGAAGACTAGCGATTGTGATAGCAACCCTGTTATCAGAAAAGTGCTCGGTGCGAACAAAAATCAAATACGTCCACACTATACTACAAAGCACAGCTGCTCGTACTAATGCTGATAGCACGCCGGGGAGAGTAAGGGCAGCTGAATCGGCAATTACCATTTCTTGGTATGAAGCAAGTTTAGCAGCAACAAAGGGAGTAATAACCTCGCCTGGAGCAACCACGGTTTCCCCTTTCCGCACTATGCCATATGTGCGTCGCACACTCTTTACGGCTAATTCTTGCTCCTGTTCGCTACGAGAGGCTGAGTAAGTAGCGGCGGGGAAGGTGGCTGATAGAGCTTGAGCTATTCTTACGCTTAGTGTGTCATCAAGATTATAGCTGGTAAGAAACTTAACAAGTCGCTGCTCGAGTTGTCTTTTCGTTATCGCAGCAGTTATAGGAAGTTGGCGGTATAGTCTTTCACCTTCGCGAACTAAGATGAATCGCGAGTTTGTAGGAACAAGTGTGTCAATCAGTATCCTATTCTGCATTATCGAATCGAGCAAGCGTATAAGCCCGCTACCGACGGAGCGACGGTCTGGTAGAGCAGCGATAATTTGACTAATGCTGTTACGGTATGTGTCAGGTAACTCCGTTACCTTATCGAGCTCATACACGGGAGAAGCCCCCACACGAGCATTCTGGCATTCAAGTTGGTACTGTTCTGGTGGTTTAAGTATCGAAAAACTACGCTCTGCAACGATTGCTTTCCCTGTCCACCGAAATCCTATAGCAGGTATGGCGATAGCTCGGGGACCAAAAAGTACGCGAGAGATTGAAGGCATGCAGATTGCACAAACGACAATCGATGCTCCAATTACTGACCAACGGAGGAGAGGGTGATGATGCCAGGATGGTGGAGGAGCAATCTTGGCTGCAGTGTATTGCTCAAATAAGGTTGCTTTTTGTTTTGCCATCGCGTGTTCGCTCTCGAGTGGAACGGCTATTTACCGCCCCTGAAACTTAGGTTGACGTTTCTCTCGAAAGGCAGCGACACCTTCCCGGTAATCATCACTTGAACCTGCTCGTTGTTGATATTCTTCCTCCAGCTCGAGCATTTCGTCGAGTGTAGCTGTCAAACCGCGTTGCAGAAGCATTTTGACATAGCCGTACGTCTGAGTAGGTCCCTGGGCATATTTTGTTGCAATAGCATTCAATGCATGTGGAAATGCACGCGGTGATGCGAGCATTGTAACAAGACCCAGCCTGTACGCTTCGTCGGCACTAATTGGCTTATTGAGTGTAGCAAATTCGAAAGCTCGTGTATAGCCAAGCATGCGTGGATAGAAAAAAGTTGCTCCACTGTCAGGGATAAGAGCTATTGCAATGAATGCTTCCACCAATCGTGCATTTGTGCTCATGATACGAACATCTGCTGCAAGCGCCAGGGATAATCCTGCGCCTGCTGCTACACCATTGATTCCTGCAATGATAGGTTTCGGCATAGACCTCATCAAGCGTACAATGGGATTGTAACGGCGACGTAAGGAATCGCGCAAGTCTCGTTCCGTTCCTGCTTGAGGCGCTTCTTTGAGGTCTTGTCCTGAACAAAATGCCTTTCCCGCGCCTGTTAAGATCACGCAGCGCACCAGCTCGTCGGATGCGGCATTACTAAGAGCATCGAAAAGCTCAGTTGTCATTTGCTCGTTACATGCGTTATATACCTCTGGGCGATTGAGCGTTATGCGCCCGATACCGTTGCTCACTTCATAGAGAATCGTTTGGTAGTCCATCGTAGTACACCAATATCATTGACCTTTCCAGGTTGGAGTCCGTTTTTCTAAAAATGCCGCCATTCCTTCTTTTTGATCGTCAGTCGAAAAGAGCAAGTAAAAATTCTTTCGCTCAAACTCTAAACCTTGCTCCAAGGGCATCGAAAATGCCTTATTTACCGACTCTTTGGCAAGACGCGCGGCGATTGGAGCTTTGGAGGCTATCTCTTCTGCTATAGCAAATGCTTCGTCGAGATAGTATTCTACCGGGACTACACGAGCTACTAAGCCCCGCTCATATGCTCGATGAGCTGAGATCATGCTGCCGGTTAGTACCAACTCCATTGCAAGAGATTTGCCTACAGCACGTGTCAGTCGTTGTGTTCCTCCTGCCCCAGGCATAACACCGATATTGATTTCTGGCTGACCAAATTGTGCGGTATCGCTTGCAACAATGATATCGCAGAGCATTGCCAGTTCACATCCTCCGCCAAGAGCGTAGCCGCTAACTGCAGCTACCAAGGGCTTCTTAATCGCACGCAGACGTTCCCACCGTGCAAATTGATCGCGGGCAAGCATAACAACTGTAGATGCATCGCTCATCTCTCTAATGTCCGCTCCTGCTGCAAAAGCATGCTCGTCGCCATGGATAACGATGCAGCCAACTGTAGGATCACGGTCAAAATTTTCACATGCGTCAACGATCTCTTCCATTGTGCGCAGACTTAGTGCATTACGCACCTGAGGCCGAGCTATTTGTATTGCACCTACACCGTGGTATTCTTCGGGCTTGTAAGCTCGAATGCACTCGTATTCCATAGTTAATTACTCTCCGCGTAAATTCGATGCGCAAAGATAGAAACTGGCAGAATCGCAAATGGAATGCTTGTATGTTCCCACCCTTGATGGAACAGAGGAAGTTGTTATTATCGAGGACAACGAGTATCGCCACTTACGTGCACTGCGAGCGCGAATCGGAGAGTTCTTCTATTTGAGTAATGGCAGAGGAATTCGAGCACAGGGAAAGCTCATAGCGATGGAAAAATCAACAGCACGCATGGTGATTCAGCGCGTGGAATATCTACCTGGAGAATTACACCGCCGGCTTACTATTGCAGTTGGTTTGATAGCATCTAGGGAACGAATGGAATGGCTGGTTGAAAAGTGTACTGAAGTAGGCGTTCATAAAATCATTCCATTAGTGACAGAGCGAACAGAAGTTAGCACTCTTCAACGGCGGGAGCGATTACTTGCAAAGATGGTTGCTGCGCTAAAGCAAGCGCAACGGAGCGTGTTGCCTATCTTA
>JANWWF010000027.1 GCA_025055755.1 Candidatus Kapaibacterium sp.
CGCTCACACCTGCCGTCGGCGCCGCATTGACCACCACCGTCGCCGTCCCATTCATCGTGCTGGTGCAGGTGCCATCGCTTGCAGTAATGGTGTATTGGTACGTTCCCGGCGTCGAGACTGTCTGCGTAAAGCTCAGCGGCGAGCCTGTACCACTAATCGTCCCTTGCGCACCACCGGGTGAACGGTTGACCGTGTAGGTCACTCCCGTCTGCGAACCACTCAGTGTAATCGTCACGTTGTTCGATACATTCGAGCATGCCGTCGGCGTCGTGGTGCCAACGTTGTACACCGTCGGCGCAGCAGTGACGACTTGGTTATACGTCACCGTCTTCGAGCAGGAGCCATTCGACGCTACCAAGGTAATCGTCTGCGTGCCAGTGCCTGTCCAGAGGATGGTGACGTTGTTGTTCGTGTTCGCACTCGTGATCGTTCCGCCCGACGTCACCGACCAGTTATAGGTCGTTCCTGTGGGAAGAATCGAGGTAGCATGGAGATTGTACGTTTGGCTTGAATTCTGGCAGACCGTTCCCGTCGGTCCAGTAATAACGGGCTGCGGTGTCGAGGTTACTGTCACGTTGAGAGTAGCCGACTGCGTACAGTTCGCACTGTTTGTCTCGGTCACCGTTAGGGTACGGTTTACTGTTGCAGCAGTACTATTGGAGAAGTACACCGTCACCGATGCGTTCGTCACTGGTCCAATTGCGTTAACGCCCGTTCCCAGTGTCCAGTTATACGTGCTACCCGCATTGTTCGCTGTCGAATACGTGTAGCTAAAGTCGGTCCCAGAGCAGGGCGACATCGGTCCGCTAATCGAGGGCGACGGCTGCGGTACCACGTTCACTTGCTGCTGCACGGTGGTCGAGCAGCCCGATCCTGTGATCGTTTCCACGAGAGTTATTGTCTGTGTACCACTTGCCGTCCAGTTGATTTGGACACTATTGTTGGTTGACGCTCCAACAATGCTACCACCACTGGTAACACTCCACTGCCACGTGCGTCCAGATACGTTCGGTGTCTGATACGTCACCGTCTGCCCAACGCACGCTTGCCCTATCGGTCCAGCGGGCGTAACACGACTAATTGTTGGCGTGGGCGAGGCAACCACCGTCACCGCCTTGGTCGCAAAGCCCGTGCAGCTTGTCGCTACGACGGTTTCATCCACGCGAATCGTGAAGCTGCCCGTCGAAGTGGTCGTAATCGTCGCCGAGGCGGTATTCTGACCACTTACAAACGATGCACCCGCAGTGTTCGCTCCCACAAAGCTCCACACATACGAGTTATTCGGCGAGTTGTCCTGGGTTGTATAGGTGTACTGCTGCCCGACGCAGATGGTCGAAGGACCGCTGATCGACGGTTGCGGATTGGGATTGACCGTTACTTCATCGTACACACGTGCCGAGCACCCTTGCGCCGAAACCTGGATCATGCGGAGCGTGTACGTCGTGTTCGGATTGCCACCCCAGGTGATGTTCGTAATGTGCGAGGTCGGAAAGGCAATCACATTGCCTGTACTCGGCGGCGTAATGCTCCAGTAGTACTGGTCCCCATTGATGAACGGTGTCACCTGGTACTGATGCGTCGAGTTATGGCACACCGATGTCGGTCCGAAGATCTGCGGCGATGGCGGTGGATAGATCGTTATCGGGAATGTAAACTGATTTGAACAACCATTTGAGAATTGCACGGTGGCCACTACCACTTCGTTACCGGGAGTATAGAACTGAAAGCGAACGGTGTCCTTCACACTTGCACTGGCAAGGTACGTCGCACCATTGTTGAACCCAGACGAGTAGCTGTAGATTGCTCCATAGTTATTCTGCAATGACCAGCTAATGTTTGTAATCGTTACTCCAGGCGGCAAGGGCAAGTTTGGTGAAAACGCATACGCCTCAATATGGGAATCTTCGCTTGCATATACACACGGTCCTGTAATTGGGTTTTCTGCTTGGATGATATTCCCTGTTGGTGAGGCTAAGATGTACACCGTCTGGGTATCTGCTTCAATACAGCCATTGGCGTTTATTGCATACACTTCCAGCCGCGGCCAGCGTACTGCTACATCCGAAAATGCGGGCCAGGATATGGTAACAGTTGGCTGATTGGACGGACCAACAATTGTCGGATTCGTAGGCCACGCCGGTGAGTTATTCGATTCACCGTTGAAGTCTATTGCCCATTGCCATTGGGTAGCGGTATTGTCCGTAGCATATATTGCCGTCTGTCCAGAGCAAAGTCCACCGCCACCACCTTCTGCGGTCGGCAGCGACTGAATACCATTCTGATCATAATTTGCTAACGTATTTGCCGCTATGTCAGGGTCGGGTATGTTGTTGACCGTAACAGGGTATGACCCCAAAACGACAGGGCTACACACTCCTGGAGCCCCCAGCACTGCAGCGACTTGAATAGTAACTGTCGATCCTGCCAGGTTTTTCCCAAAGCGGAACTGTGCCACGTCGTTCGTTGCTCCAGCAAGTCCTCCACTACTGGAGGTTGTAACCGTGTAGTGTGTCCCCGCCGTATATCCAAGAATACTCCATATGAAATTCACTCCCGGTGGAAAGGGTGGATTTGGTGGATATCCTGCTAAGTTAGAGATGCTATACGTATATGGACTATTCAGAGGCGGAAGGGTAGAGTTTGTCAGCACTTGCAGCCCTTGCGGTGCTGTCGTGTTGTTCACAATCGCATTCGGATGAGTCAGCTTGTTCGGGCAGACACTTGTTGGTCCAGTTATTACCGGAGTCGGCAAATACCATACGCGCAGCGTTGGCGCACTAAGGATATTAGCTCTGCCGCAGTTTTGATCGCTAATTGTTGCAAAAACAAGCTGGATATCCTGGTAGGCAAAAATTAGAGGGTTGGTTGGTATTATATTCCCACTGTTGATGGTAAACGTCGCGGTTGATCCTGGATTAAGTTGTACAATGGGGAGAGCTGTAGGGTTGGTATACGTCGCGATATTGGACGACGACGGTAAGATATTGATAGCATACAATTCCACGTCTTGGTTTGTGCTAAGCCCGGTGACTGTTAGTTGAATTGTTTCGTTATGGCAGACATCTTGTGGCTGTCCTGCCGTTTGACCCTGCCAGGTGAATTGGCTTGGTGCCAGCGTGGGGAGGGGATGGACAGTAACATTCAAACTATTCATTGTAGTTTGGCACGTCCCCGGCGCTTGGTTGTTGGTTTGGATAAGGGTGATAGTTGCAGTGAGAGGACCTGATGTCGTGTTGCCCCATTCAATGCTTATCCCTCGATATTCTGAACCAGGTGGTGTACCCGGTGTATTTGGACCTAACGTAAATGTTCCCGGACCTGTCAAGGTGGCTAGAAGTGTACTGGTTCCTACCTCATACACAGTAGCACTCAACCCCGCAGGTAAAGTTAATTGCCAGGTATACTGATCGTTATTGTTAGGAATTGTACTCGATGGTACTTCAGCTATGGCGTAATTGTAGAACTGGCCATAATGACTACCGTCGTAATGACATGCACTGGTGTTGTTGATTGTATTGGGTAATGGGGGGTCCGTGGTTGCATTTATTATGGGGTCTAAAGCAGTAAGTCCACCTGCAAATGGGTTTGTTGTGCCCGCTGTCGGGACAGACGGCGTGCTGCCTGCAGCGTAATTTCCTGTTGCAACGCTTTGCTGATCGGGTAGCTGGGTAACTGTCACGGGTGGCGAGGAGAAGGGACCAGAGCTTGTGCACCCTGCCAGTGCACCGTTGGACAGTGAGGTAATGTTGAGAACAACGGTCCCCTGTAGGTCATACGGTCCACTGACAAACGGCAGACTGCTTGCCTGGAGCTGTATTGTGAATGTGTTGGCGTTGAACTGTCCACCGAAAGTGGTGCCCGTCTGGGTAAAGGAACCCGCCACAATACCACTTCCCGGTGTAAGCGTAATAACACCTGGAATAAGATTTGTCAGGGCAAGATTCCCTGCGAACGATCCACTTGTCACTGACGATGGACTTACCGTCACCGTGAAGGTAATAGTACCATTTTCGCACACTGGATTGGGCGAGGCGGTGACCGTCGCGGTTGGTTGGGGGTAAACTTGAATTTGGTACGATGTGTTGCGGGAACATCCAGTATAGCTTTCGGTCATTGTTATATCTACGAGTGTCGGATTGTTAACAGGTGTGGCTGCGAAAGTTATCGTATTACCACTCGCCACATTACCCGGCGTAATCGCTGGGCTTAGAGTCCCGTCAGGCGTACCACTGTTGACCGCTGCGCTCCACAAATAACTCCCCGTTATCGCAGCTGGTGCATCGCCACCGGGCCAGGGAGCAGCATAGGGGGGTGCTGCATGGAAGTTCGATTCATCGAACGTATGGGTAGAGGGCGATATAATCGTGCCACCTGGTCCTACGCAGAAGGTTGTGGGGTTCGAGGTAGGACTTGTTCCACCATTCGAAACTCCTTGCGCGATATCATTTTCCGGCACTACAAACAGCGCTGCTTGGTATTCGATGGCGCACCCTGAGGCGTTTGCCAATCGCACGCGGAGGTAGAGCGTGTCGCGATACGGTGTGTCGTTGGGGTCGTTGATAGTCAGGCCTAGTGTAGCAGTCGTGGTTCCTGATAAAGTAATGGTTGGATTTCGATGGGATGTGTAGCGTCCGACGCACCATGCATACTGTGTCGCTCCTCCCCCGCCGCTCAAGGTGAAAGTGTTTGCGGTGGCAACGTTGTTACCCCGACAGAGGTAGAAATTGTAGGTGCCTCCTGGTGCAGAAGTTGCATTTGCGTTATCCGTAAAGACTGCAGTCTGCTGAATTGCTGCATTGCCGGGTGCTCCCAAAACAGTGAGATTCGACGTTACTCCTTGTTCATTGCAGGAAGTTGGAACTGACTGCGTAAATGCATCCCAGCGGAAGGTGATGGTACCTGGGGTAGAAAACACTGTGGGATCTGTGATTTCGACTACAATATTTCCATCTGCATTTGCCACGATGTACTGGCTCCCCGCTGAGCCTGATGTCGTGGCACCAGAGATAATCGTGTACTGGCTCGGACCAGTATGGGTAAGATTTACTCCTCCTGTAACATTATGGAGGGCATATTGTACTCCTTGCACCGCATTCGTCAACCGAATTCGCAGGGTCTGGACTGCAGAACCAGGACATGAGCCCGTTGTAGCCCAGTCCGTACGGGTTGGTAGCTGAGGATAGGTCGGCGACGCAACCAGTTGGAATCCTGTTGCGGAGGAGTTCAGGTTTTGGCATACCGACGTTGCAGTCCATGTTGACCCCCCGTCGGTGGAATACTCTGGCGCGTTTGGACGGATAAGGTCGCACCATTTGTTGACAAAACCATCCCCTCCCCCACCAAAAGTATTCTGCGGGTTTGTTCCTTGATTGACACCCTGTCCACTTCCAACAAAACCAGTCCCAACATAACCGCCGATATGTACGTTTCGCATGTTATCCACCGCAATCCCATATCCAATGTCTGTCCCCGTGGACCCAAACTGGGCGCTATATTCCACCGTTGGACCTGCGCCACCGCGGAAGATACGGCTCCAAATGACGTCGTATCCACCGTTGGTAACATTGAAATTACCCGCTCCGGTGGGGAAGTTATAGGCGGCTGGAAATGCTGTACCATTTCGATTCGACGCGCCCGTAACGTAAATCTTCAACCCACGACCGGCGGAAATAGTATTAGTCCCTGCCTCCGTGACGTTATTATCGTCCACCCATACCGAATGGAGCTCGTCATCATCGTCATCTCCCCAGTAGCTCCCCCAATCTCGACCGAGCGTGGTCCCTGAAAGAGTAAGACGTGTAATAAATCCATCACTGCTTGTTGTGTTTGCGCCGTCATTCAGCGTCGTCGTAAATCCATTGGTGCTTGCAATAAGGTTTGAGACATTTGGCGAATACGTTACTCCAACAGCAAAAACTGCACTGAGCGGACTGGCTGGATCTGCAGCAACGTCATATACGTAGTCATCTGCTTGTGCACCGTAGTAGGTTCCCGCAATTCTGCTTCCATCGCCGCCATTGAGTACTGCGACAAAGCCGTCGTAGAAGGTAGTTCCTTGATTATTGTTCAGGTTCTCGTTAAACGAGCCTGTTGTTGCAATCCCGCCAGTAGCATTTGTATACCCACCTATCCATACTCTCACTGTAGCCCCACTTGTTGTAACCCACACAGAGCGGACAACTGTCTCGCGGGGAACAGTTAAAGGACTCCCTCCTGTTGTGCCATAGTACGTAAGCCAACTTACGGTCACCAAGTTATCACTCATTCGCGCTACAATGCCACTGTGGATACTACTGAAGTTTGTGTTTTGATAGACTCCCGCGCCAATCGCTAATCCGTTGTTCGACGAGTACCCTCCGACATACACTGCATTTGTACTCGGGTCGAAGAAAACATCGCGGAGCCAATCATTTAGGGTACCTCCAATATAACGGCGAGCAAGTACCCCAGTCCCTGTCGCATTGATATGTGCGACATATCCGTCAAACTGTCCTAGATACGTGCCATATAGAGCTGCTCCCGGAAGATCGCCTGAGTTCGTATGTCCGACAATGTATGCGTTACCTGTTGCGGGGTCCACGGCGATCCCGTATGCCCAGTCACTGTTGCTACCCCCGTAGTAGGTGGAATAAATCCGCGTAGTGCTTGGTCCGTACCGGTATGCAGAGACGAAAGCATCAACGCTCCCCGATAACGTTGTTTGAAAGGCACCACTAGTTGTTGGGTAATTGCTACTCTGCGTATAACCACACACATAGGCAACTGCTGCAGTCGCAGAAGGATTGAATACTCCACGGTGGATTGTTATGTTCGTCACAACGTCTAAGGCACTACCTCCGTGGAAGGAGCCCCATTCGCGGTTTGGGTCAATGACAAGCGTTTTTGAGCGATCATACGAGCCGATATTGAAGCGAATCACATCGCCTTCGAGCACGTACTCTGCGCGGACGGGGAGTTCACCGTCGGTTGTGCGGACAAAGGCAATGGGGGCATCCTCGGTGATATAGCCGAGCTGCGTTTCGACGCGGTAGCCTCCGCTTTGGAGGAGCTGAATGTTTTTAGCGCCGGTGTAGCGCATACGGATGAGGGTGGGGTCGCCTCCTGGATGGACAATGAACTCTCCCTTGATCCCCTTGCCGTTCTGCTTGAAGATAAGGTCAATATGTGGATAGATGTTTTCGTACACGATAGTGGCGTAGCTTGGAACATCGGTAATACCACCTTCCCCGAGGTCAGCAAGGAGGAAGTTGGTTGCGCCGGGCAACTTATGCTGTCCGCGCAGGACAACATTTTTCTGTGCGCCGAGCAGTTCAAAATCCACTCGTTCGCGGCTATAGCGGATTATTGGCTCGGTGGAATGTTCGATTGGATGGCGTCGGGTTGTTGTTTGATTTTCTTCTACCTTGATAAAGGCATGGACGACGCGGTCTGGTTCAAAGTACAGGACCGCTCCTCGCGCTTTTGCAGTAAAGCGCACCTGAGGGACGGGCTGTTTGTTGTCATCGAGCACTTGTCCCCGGTTTTCGAGGAACTCCACCGCGGAGTTACCAATAAACTGCTCGATTTGCTGTTTCTTTGCCTCTGGCACATCAGGCGCAATCGCTTGGGCATATGCCTGGTGCACAAAAAACACAGCAGCGACGATGCTCGCCAGAACAGCAATTCCCCGGTTGAGAGATGCCACAGAACGGGTCAAGGTATTCATATAAACCTCCGAGTTGAGAATGTTAAACATAGATTCCTTTGCTTACGAACACGTCAATAGATATGGAGAAAAGCTGAAAGGGCATAAGGCAAAAACAATGCCAATTTCTTCAACAAAAGGATATAAGCAGCAAAAAAAGATACTGTCTATGTCGAAGTGTTTGGCTTCCCGCGCATGTGCGTTCAACCACCACAGGAGTCTTAGACGGGAGATAGGAAGAACATGTTCCATCGCGTGATATTGCAAACGACTTTTGCCTCGGCGCCTTCAATGCTGCAATTCGTGGAGCGTTATTTCCGTGGACGTTGTGTGCTATCATGGAACAAATCACTTTCGGATTGTAGCAGTGCAAATATATGGCACATTGGTACTGTTTTCATCACGCATGCAATTTACAAAACGTAAAAAGAAGTGGTAGTTAAAAAAGAAGTGGTAGTTTTGCAGCAGGAACAACGTTTAATTCTTTCGCGCCTGCTAAATGTTCACTTTTATGAGCCGATTGTGTGTGTGTCTTTTGACAGTGTCAACACTTATCAACACACGTACCACGCTTCGAGCTTGGAATTTGACACAAGAGGACAGGGTAGAGCAACGGAGTTGGAACAGCACAACCCTTGCACTTAGGCCAAAAATGAGTGTAGGGAACATGGAACTAAAGCTCACTACAGAGCCAACGATTGGGTGGAGGATACCTTTTTTGATCGGTTCTTCGCGCTGGTTGGGGTTCGTTGGGGGGAATCATGCAGGGTGCTCTGAAGTTGTCAGCGAACGTCCCTATCAATCGGCGAGAGGCAGTGATGCGATTCTCAAGACCGCAATACCACAGGTGCATACGCAGCCATACTTTGTCCAAGGGACGTATAGCTGGGCAATGGGGGGCAATTTTTTTGGTTCTTCGGCGCAGGATTCGATTGCAATGGTAACAATTGTAGGGGACGAGATATACTTCTGTGGATGGACTACCAGTTCCTCTTTTCCCGGAGCCAACGGTAATCCTGGGGGTGGACGAGATATCCTTGTAGGCAAGATAAAATCCGATGGCACCCTTCGCTGGGCAACGATTCTTGGAGGAAATAGCGATGATGTTGCCTATGGCCTGGCTGTCAATGCGACAATGGTCGTTGTAGTGGGAGAAACCCGTTCCCTGAATTTTCCCGTGGGGAACACTGCCTTTCAGCGGCAATTTGGGGGCGGCTCCTCGGATGGGGTCATAGTCACTCTTGACGCCGCAACAGGTACACGGCTATCTGCAACATACCTTGGAGGAAACCAAGCAGATGCTTTAGCTGCAGTTACGCTCACTCGGACAGGAATCGTTGTCGCCGGAACTACAGAAAGCGCGAATCTTCCTGCAACCACGCACCAGCAATCGAAAAATGGCTCAACGGATGGATACATCGCGCTGTGTCGTTCTGATTTGGGAGGTATCGTTTGGAGTACATACTACGGAGGGATGGGGACAGAAAAAGTTTCAGCACTTGCAGCAAGCGAAAACACCATCTACATTGCCGGAACTACTGCAAGCTATGCTACTTCGTCTGAGATTAGTGGAGATGATGCTATCGAGGGGATAGAACCTGTCAGACTCCCTGATGGATTTGTCGCAGCATTTAGCTACCAAGGCCAGCGCCGATGGGGACGATATCTTGGCTCTCGAGGTCGCGATACAATTACAACACTTGCTGTTGGACCGTCGGAGCAGGTAGTAATCGTTGGCTTTACCGATGGACCACCGTCTCCGGATAATCAAATTGTGAGTGCTCCAGTTGCACAAGAACGATACAACGGGAACACCGATGGATTCTGTGTTGTACTCAACTCCAATGGCACGCGGCGTTGGGGCTCGTACTATGGCGGCAGTGGCGCCGATCGCTGCACCGGCGCTGCCATGGATGCGCAAGGATATGTGCTGGTGACCGGCTGGACAACCTCGACTGACCTGGAGCTGCGCCATAGCGATAATTCCGCACTTGCAGGCGCTGAGGACATCATGGTAGGCTTTTTCTCGCCCGATGGGACGCGACGTATTGCGTCGCTTCTCTATGGCGGAAGTGGGTCGGACCTGCCGGTAGGAATCAGCTTTCTGCCTGATAGCTCAATTGCCGTTGTGGGGACAACGACGAGCACGAGCTTTCCCCCCTTGAGTGGAAACAACGCGGGCGCGATGGATGGCTTTTTCTTGCGGCTCCAAAGCTTAGGCATTCTCTCGGCTTCGCCTTCCGTCTCTTCTGCACTGCCGGCAATCACCACCGCTGGCTCTCAGCTGCGGATTATTTCGCCACAGGAGTGCATCGGCGCAACCGTGCACGTTTACTTGCTCCACGGCGTACTTGTTGCTCACCACACGCTCGACCACGAAGAGACGGTTTTCTGTCTTCCCCCGGGAGTTTACGCCGTCACTCTCCAATGCCCGTCAGGAGCAGTTTTGCGGCAACTTGTTCTGCTTCGCTAAGCATGTCCGGCATGCAGCGGAGCATTGTTCCGCCATAGCTTTTGCTTGAGCGAAAGGGCACCGTGTAGCCGTACCCTATTGCCAGCTTGGTGTATGCTACGAATTGAGGGTAGCAAGAAATTCCTTGTTCGAGCGCGTCTTGGATAGCCGATCCAGCAATGTTTCCATTGCTTCAGCAGGATTGAGTTCGCTCAAGAACTTTCGGAGCACCCAAATGCGGCTCAAATCTTCGGGGGGCAACAGCAGCTCTTCTTTGCGTGTGCCCGAACGGTTCAAGTCAATAGCGGGGAAAATACGTTTCTCGGCGAGCCGACGGTCAAGCACTAACTCCATGTTACCGGTTCCCTTGAACTCCTCGAAGATTACCTCGTCCATACGGCTTCCCGTCTCGATAAGTGCGGTTGCGATGATGGTCAGCGAGCCACCCTCTTCGATGTTTCGCGCTGCTCCGAAAAAGCGTTTTGGTTTGTGGAGTGCATTCGCATCGACGCCGCCGGAGAGAATTTTACCGGAGTGGGGGATCACGGTGTTATGTGCACGCGCCAGTCGTGTGATGGAATCGAGCAGAATCACAACGTCTTGCTTTGCTTCGACAAGACGCTTTGCTTTTTCGAGCACCATTTCCGCAACCTGCACATGCCGCTCTGGTGGCTCGTCGAAGGTGGAGGAAATCACCTCTGCTTTCACCGAACGCTGCATGTCGGTCACTTCTTCTGGACGCTCGTCAATGAGCAGCACAATCAAGCGCACTTCGGGATGATTGCGCGTGATGCTATTGGCAATCTTCTGCAGCAAGATAGTTTTCCCACTTTTCGGTGGTGAAACAATCAGTCCCCGCTGCCCCTTCCCGATTGGTGCAAACATGTCAATAATGCGCATCGAGTACTCGCTGGGCACTGTTTCGAGCTTAAGCTGCTTGGTCGGGTACGTCGGAGTCAGGTTGTCGAAGATCGTGCGATCTTTCATCAACTCTGGCTCGACGTAATTGACCGTTTCGACCTTCAGCAAGGCAAAAAAGCGCTCTCCTTCCTTCGGCGGACGGACATGCCCGCGGATGGTATCTCCCGTGCGCAATCCAAAGCGCTTGATTTGGGAGGGCGACACGTATATATCGTCCGGCGAGGGCAAGTAGTTGTAGTCTGCCGAGCGGAGGAAGCCGTAGCCTTCGGGTAGAACTTCGAGCACTCCCGTGCTAATAGTGACACCCTCGTGCTTTTCCCGCATCTGGAGTGCCGATTGTGCCTCCAGAATGCGGAAGATGAGCTCTTGCTTGCGTAAATCGGAATAGTCCGGAATGCCGAGTGCTTTTGCGATTTTCGTTAGTTCGGCAATTTTTTTGGACTTTAGCTCGTTGACATCGAGCACAACTGGCAGAGGCGATTCGACGGAAACTTCGTTCCCATTTTTTGGCATAGGAAGTACTGCTTTATGTGGAACACTCTGTGTGTAATACGTGCAACACTCTGTGTATAATGTCATGGAATGTATGGTCAGGCTCTGGTGTGCCGCACAGGCGGCTGCCCTGGGTAGATTGTCGTATGCGTGCGCTACAGGTAACCGGTTAGATTCTCCATCGGCTGCGTGGCGGACGCCAAACTACAACATCACAGCCATACTTTCCAAATCAAGATTACAGTGAGAGCGCAAATTGTTCTCCTCTGTGCGGAGCGGTCGCGGCGACGCCCTATTGCAGAGCTATGCAGCGATTACCTTCACCGCCTGGGTCGCTACAATCTCCATGCCAGAGTGGACGAATGTCCTGCATGCCAGGCAACTGAGCCCGCCGCAGCACGGGAAGAGCAAGCCAAATGTTTGCTTGCGCGCCTCCGTCCCGGTGATTGGGTTGTGCTGCTTGATGAACGCGGCAGAGCACTCCGTTCGGCTGAACTGGCACAGCTGTTGGAGCGGCAGCTGCCCCTGCATCGGCGCATTGTGTTCATCATCGGTGGCGCTTATGGCGTAAGCGATCGGGTACGCCAGCATGCGGACTTGGTGCTGGCACTTGGTCCCTTAACACTGCCCCACGAGCTTGCACGCGTGGTGCTCTGCGAACAGCTCTATCGCGCGATGACTATTCTGCGCGGCGAACCATACCATCACGGCTCTACCGACGAATGATAACAAATTCGGTGCGCCGATTTTTCGCACGATTTTCTTCGCTTGTATTCGGCACAAGGGGATAGAGCATGCCCATGCCCCGTGCACGCAGGCGCACTGAATCAATGCCACGTTCGACGAGGGCTTGCACAACTGCTCTGGCACGCGCTTCCGACAATCGTTGGTTAAATTCAATCCCACCGATGTCGTCGGTATGTCCACGCACCTCCAGCCACACGCGCTCGTAACGTTCCAGCTGGTCAACAATTTCCTCGATGATTGGTATTGCATCGGGCCGGAGGGTGGCTTTGTTGTAGTCGAAGTTGATCATTTTGTTGAAGGCATCGTTCAGCTGTGCCCAGGGATTGATGTCGCTTTTGTCGTAGCTCCCGCGGGCTATGAGCACCTGGCTGCCTGCACGTGGCTGGAGCGAAAGCTCGACATGATGTAATCCTGCGAACACCGGTGGTGTGTAGCGCACCAAGTAGTAGTATCGCAGCGAGCGGTAGATTTCCTCGAAGGCAGCAAGTAATTCTTTGCGCGAGGTTACTCGGTAGAAGCGCCCGCCGGTCTGCTGGGCAATGTACTCGAGCAGTTCATCGCGCACATATCCAAAACCAATCGGAAAGATGCGCACCCGCCGACGTTGGGCATGTTCAAAGAGCGCGCGTGCATCCTCGCGCGAGGCATTCTCATCACCATCGGTAAAGCACACCAGCACGCGGGGGCGCTCATCGGTCGCAGTATCGAACAGCATCGTCGCCGCAATGAGCCCGTCATACACGGAAGAATATCCTCCAAAATTGCGCTGATAGGTCCGCATGTACTGTTGACTCAGCGCGGCACGGTCATGCGTGAAGGGGACTTTGACATCAAGCTGGGTGTTGAACGTTGCAATTGCCAGCTCATCGGCAGGGTACTTCATGCGGATAAACAGCTGCGCGCCTTCATGCATTGCATCCAACACTCCGCGCATGGAACCGCTGTAGTCGAGTGCCAGCACAATGCGATACCCCATCGCTGAATCGCCTTCGCCGTACTCGCGAACGGAGAATGTCCCGATGGGCACGGTCCGCCGTCCCAGTGTTTCGGTGAGCTTTATCCACCGCTCCTGCGTTGGCACCACCGGCGGTGCAAGATGGGTGATAAAATTGCCGCTCGAATCGAAGACCCGCGCCATTAGGCGGATTTCCTTGGGATAATCGTCCGACTCGATTTTCCAGATGTCGAACCGCAATGTCGAAATGTCCCGCACCGAATCAATGGGCAGGGTCCCGCGGAAGAATGCTCGCGAGGATGGCTGGTCGGTCGTGTCAAACCGAGCAATTGCCAATTGTGCTTCTGGATCGCGGTAGGAGCGGCATCCACTGCTTCCCCCACCGAGGGAGAATACTGCGACCCAAACAAAAGCAGCAAGCGCGTAGCGTTTCATTCAATGTGGTCGGTGTCAGCATCCACCTCAGGCTGTTCTGCAGCAGCAATGACTTTTGGCACCTTGAAGAAGCTCTCGTTATGACGCGGTGCATTTGCCAGTGCTTCTGCAGTTTCCAGCGAACGGTGAGGAATATCCTCGGCAAATGCGTTTGTGTGTTCGATAACGTGATCGAGCGGTTCTAACTCAGCAAGCTGCGGCAGACGATTGAGCGTGCCGACGTACTCGACAATGCGCTCAAATTCAACGCGAAAGCGCTCAAGCTCCTCCTCGCTGAAGGACAGCTTTGCCAGTTCTGCAATGCGGCGGAGTTCGTCGTGCGTAATCACAAGCAGAAGGACCCAATGGAGAAACGACCCATTGCTACGACGAATCCTGACTGCAGGTAGTGTAGCAGAGCAAGGTACTGCAGTTGTTCGTCGGCATCTTCCCTATCCCAAATCAATGATTGTTGTCCGCGATGCAGTCGATCTTGGAGAGCGGCTCTGTCGGATTGAGGGGAGCAATTATCGCTACCGAAAGGATGTTGGTAGCAGCTTCAGGTGCATCGGTGCTGCCGTGGCGCCAACGGTAGTGCGTCGGTATCTTTCTTCCTGTTCGTGCTCTGAGCCACACACGTTGCTCAAGAGCAGAGCATTGCTACACGTTCTAAGGGGCTGGTTCGTTTGTCATAGTGTGCTCACGTGCAAGTCGTGTTGATGAAAGCAGAATCAATACTGGACAGCGATCCGAACTATCCTCCGCTGGAGGAACACGTCGTTGAGCTGCATGTCCCGCCGGCACAGCGGCCAGTGCGGCTTGACGTGTACGTAACGGAATCCATTCGCCATGCGACACGCACACGAGTGCAAGAAGCAATTGAGGCAGGGATGATCAGCGTCAACGGGCGCGCTGCGAAAGCGAGCTATCGCGTTCAGCCGGGCGACCGGATTGTGTGTCGTCTTTTACGCCGTCCGCCGATTGAGCTACTGCCAGAGCCGATTCCACTCGACATTCTCTTCGAAGATGAAGACGTGCTGGTTATCAATAAACCTGCCGGAATGGTTGTCCATCCGGCACATGGTAATCGGACGGGGACACTTGTTAATGCTGTTCTCTATCACTTGGGGATTCGGACACCAATTTCCATAGCCGACAGCGACGAGCTCGACGAAGAGAGCGAAAGTTCCATCCTTGCCTCTGCAGCGGTGCGTCCTGGTATCGTGCACCGACTTGACAAGGACACCTCGGGGGTAATGGTCATTGCCAAGCATGAGGATGCCAGCATGCGCCTTTCTCGTCAGTTTGCAGAACGCCGCGTGCATCGTTTATACCACGGTTTCGTCTGGGGAATTGTTGGCAACGACGAAGGCCGCATTGAAACACAGCTTGGACGGTCCCCTCGAAATCGAAAACTCTTTGCGGTTGTTTCCCAGGGAGGGAAACCTGCCATCACAACCTACCGCGTGCGTGCTCGCTACCGCTTCGCAACATTCCTCGAGCTCAAGCTGCACACTGGACGAACTCACCAGATTCGTGTTCACATGGCACACATTGGTCATCCCCTTATCGGGGACGAAAGTTATGGTGGGGCATCCCCAGGGTGGGGTGGTCTGCAGACAAATACCCTTCGTTCTCTTGCCCATAAGTGCTGCACCCTCATCCAGCGTCAGGCGTTGCATGCATCAGTGTTAGGCTTTTTCCATCCACGGTCGGGACAATACCTGGAGTTTACGACACCTTTTCCACCTGACATGCAACAGCTGTCTGAATTCTTGGAACACAACGCAAAAGAGTAATGCCGAAAAACAAGCGAGGGCACCCAACACCTGGATGCCCTCGCTTTCCAAGCGCTGTCGGTTACATTACCGCACCACAGTTATTGTTTGTCGTACCAGCATTTCTCCTCGGCGCACGACGACCGTGTACACGCCTGCCGGCA
>JANWWF010000028.1 GCA_025055755.1 Candidatus Kapaibacterium sp.
ACCGGATGACCAACATTGTGCTTCACATCGGTGCAGCAATCTTTGTATTCTTCCTGTTGCGGCATCTTGTTGCCCAAGACATCCTTGCATGGCTCTTAAGCTTGATATACAGCGTTCATCCGGCGTTAGTGCAGGCTGTCGTATGGATACCAGGGCGGAATGATTCCCTACTTGGGATAGCGACCTTCTCGTATGCCCTTGCGCTTATTGCGTGGATAAACCAGCCGCGATGGTGGGGGGCAGCACTCCAATTCCTTTTGCTCACCGCCGCGATGCTTACCAAAGAAACTGCTCTTATCGTTGGACCAACGGTCATTGCTGCCGTTGCTCTTCTACGATGGCAAGGGTGGAGTGCAATGGCACGCACTTTTGCTCTGCCGCTTGGTATCTGGCTTGCTTCAACAATCCTATGGGCAATTCTTCGCTCGCATGCAACGGTTGAGCCGTTGCCAACCAACGGTGCTGAGCTTGCTGCAATTCTCTGGGAGCGGCTGCCTTTGTATCTGCAGTATTTGGGCAAAAGCCTCATCCCAGTGGAACTTTCGGTATTCCCGCGTATGGAGGATACGTCCTTGCTGCCCGGTACAGGCGCCCTTGCTCTCCTTATGCTTTTACTCTGGCAAGCCAGACACCAGCAGGAATGGCGAAGTATTGTCGCGGCAATACTGTGGTTTGTATTGTTTCTGCTCCCCGCTCTTGTTGTACCGCGGCACATCAACCAAGAAGCGTATGAGCACCGCCTCTATGTGCCCATTGTCGGTATCCTGTGGCTAATAGGTCAAATCGGGTTGCATTTCCCCCCACGCTTTGTGTATGGCATCATGGGAGCCGTAGCGGGTCTATATGCCGTCGTCGCATGGCAACGATGTGAATCATTCCGGGATAAGTTCGTGTTTTGGGAAGAAGCAGTGCGCACCTCTCCCCACTCGGCATACGCCCGGATGATGCTTGGCGCACGGTATTACTTGGACAAGAATAACCCGCGCAAAGAAATGGGGGAGCGTCTTCTGTGGGAAGCATATCGCATGGATAGCACGCAGAAGTACATCAACTACTACATCGGCAACCTCTACTGGGACCGTAATGAGTTTGCTCGTGCAAAGCCCCACTACCAGCGTGAGCTGAGCTTGATTCCTCGGTGGCCCGAATTATACTTCCGCCTGGCACGCATCGCGTTTGAAGAGGGGCAACTTGAAAACGCTCGTGTTTTGCTGGAACGTCAGCTCGAGCTCGATCCAACCGATCCTCAAGCAAACCACAATTTATTGCTACTGTACTTAGACACCAAGCGTCCAGAGAAGGCAAAGCAGCATGCTCTGCGTATGCAACAGCGTGGGCTTACTGTGCCTCCGGATGTTCTTCGACGCATTGAAGAATCTCTCCCCTAAACTGAGGAGAGTAGGCGTAGGTGGCCGACGACTGTAGTAACAGGAAGCAAAGTTGAACAAGTGCATTGTATTTTTGCATGGGCTATTCAGAGGCTACTCGGAGAGGTGGGTGAGTGGCTGAAACCAACGGTTTGCTAAACCGTCGTAGTGGTATAAACCGCTACCGCGGGTTCGAATCCCGCCCTCTCCGCTCCCCGAGTCATGCATGAACTGGTGCCGTATTTTCGGCGCCAGTTTTGTTTTTCTGCAAAACGAGGCGTATGCAATCGCAGCACGTGCTGGCAGTGGTATATGTAGCCTCATCGGTGATGTTTATTTGGGGGCTGAAACTTTTGTCTCATCCGCGCACTGCACGGCAGGGCAATCGTATTGCTGCTGCCGGCATGCTTGCAGCAATTGCTGCAACAATTTCGCTCCACACCACCGAAGGGCATTCACTTGCAAACGTTCCATTTATTATCGCCGCGATGGCAATTGGGACAGGAATTGGCTGGATAGCTGCACGCCGTGTTCCAATGACCGCGATGCCTCAAATGGTCTCCCTTTTCAATGGCATGGGGGGAGGATGCGCTGCCGCCATTGCAATGCTCGAAATGGTCCATGCTGCCCACAACACACAGGTTCTTTCTCCCCCGGCAGCCTCTATGATCGTCGCCAGTGCAATTATTGGGAGTGTTTCCCTTAGTGGCTCGATCATTGCGTTTGCAAAGCTGCAAGGACTTATCGAGCGCTCCTTCCGATTTCAAGGACAGAACATTGTCAACACTCTTATTCTTCTTTCTTCGCTTGGGATTGGCACCACCATTGTGGCAAGCGCTACCACTAATCCCATGCTGTTTGCCCTCATGATTGCGGTAGCACTCCTCTATGGCATTGCTTTCGTTATCCCGATTGGTGGAGCAGATATGCCGGTTGTAATCTCGTTTCTCAACTCGTGCACTGGTGTTGCCGCAGCATTTGGAGGGCTGTACTACGGCAACCACGTCATGCTCACCGGGGGTATCGTCGTTGGAGCTGCAGGAATGCTGTTAACACTCCTGATGGCGCGTGCAATGAATCGCTCGGTGCTCAACGTACTATTTTCTCACTTTGGAGAAAGCGCAACAGGGACAGCAGTCGCGCAGCAGCGCGTGATGCGCTCTATCACAGCCGAGGACGCCGCAGTCCTTTTGCGCTATGCACGGGATGTGGTCATTGTACCAGGCTACGGCTTAGCAGTTGCGCAAGGACAACATGCCCTGGTCAAACTTGCGCAGGAGCTCGAGCGTCATGGTGTGCGTGTTCGCTATGCCATCCATCCTGTCGCAGGGCGCATGCCCGGGCATATGAACGTTCTGCTTGCCGAGGCAAACGTCCCCTACGACCAGCTTGTCGAAATGGAACACATCAATCCCGATATGCCCCAGGTGGATGTTGTTCTGGTCGTCGGTGCAAATGACGTTGTCAATCCTGCAGCGCGTACCGATCCTTCCAGTCCGCTGTGGGGAATGCCGATTATTGATGCCGATCGAGCAAAGAACGTAATCGTCATCAAGCGAAGCATGAATCCTGGCTATGCAGGAGTGGACAACGAGCTGTTCTACCGACCAAACACTTCCATGCTTTTCGGTGATGCAAAGGCAATGCTAGAAGCAGTACTCGACAGTGTCAAACAACTGTAGAGAGGGTACCACAAATGAATGCACAGCGTGGTTTGCTCTACCTTGCCATTGCCATTGTTTTCGCAAGCATAGCTGGGGCGTGGGCAATTGTCAATCGCAATGCGCAAGCCCAGGCTATCTCGGTGGTTGGACTTGGGCAAAAAGACTTTGAGTCCGATCTCATCGTCTGGCAGGGCGACTTCGCCCGTGAGGGAATGCAGCTGCAAGAAGCGTATGCACAACTGCAACGTGATCGAAAAGCTACCGAAGAATTTCTTCTGGCCAAAGGAATTCGCCGAGAGGAAATCCAGTTTTCTGCCGTTTCTATCCAGCGACTTTACACTACCGATTACGATCAGTTAGGACGCATGCAAAGTCAGCGCTTTGCAGGCTTTCGTCTTGTTCAAACAGTGCGAGTCGAATCGAAAGACCTTGACCGAGTCGAAGGAGTCTCGCGGGACATTGCCGAGCTTATTAGCCGGGGGGTAGAATTCAACTCCGGTGTCCCCCAGTATTTCTACACAAAGCTTGACTCACTCAAAATTGCCCTCATCGAAGCAGCAACTGCCGATGCACGCCGTCGAGCGGAAACGATTGCTCGCACCGCTGGGGGAAGTCTTGGTGCACTGCAGTCTGCAACGCTCGGTGTCTTCCACATTACTGAACGTAACTCCTCGGAAGAGTTGGAGTGGGGTGGGACGTTCAACACAACTGCTCGGCTGAAAACAGCCCGAGTGACCGTCCGTCTTCGCTACCGATTGTAGGACCACGCACACAACCATTTCAGGATGATTCTTTCCGACACAGAAATACTTCGCCACATTGAGCAGGGAACGATCGTCATCGAGCCGTTTCGCCGGGAATGTCTTGGCACAAACAGCTACGATGTCCACTTGGGCAAAGTGCTGGCAGTGTATGTCGATCCCATCCTCGATGCACGACGGCACAATCGCGTTGAGTACATCGAAATTCCCGACGAAGGTTATGTTCTCGAGCCACACCGCTTTTACTTGGGTGTCACGGAAGAATACACCGAAACGCATCTCCACGTCCCATTTCTGGAAGGGAAATCTTCTGTCGGCAGATTAGGCATCGACATTCATGCCACTGCTGGCAAAGGAGACGTCGGCTTCTGTAACCACTGGACGTTAGAAATCTCGGTTAAGCAGCCAGTACGGGTCTATGCCGGTATGCCAATCGGTCAATTGATATACTTCGAGGTGCGTGGGCAGATTGCTATGCCGTATCACCATAAGCCCAGTGCGAAGTACCGGGATCGAACGCCTTTGCCGGTGGAATCCATGATGTGGCGCAACTTCGATAATGCTGAATGAGTCGCCACGTACTCTTCGTCGCAATGCTCCTCCTTGCCTCCTGCATGCCTCCTCCACCTCCTCCCGCTCCCCTCGAGCAGGTGGACATGCAGGTAGAAGCAATGAACTATCGCAGTGACGAGGAACTTCGCTCACCAGCAGGAGATATTGTACTGCCACTTCCAGAAGGATGGACGGTGCTTCCCTCCGCCCAGCGCTTGGCGGAGGGCACGATCGGTGTTGCTTTGGATTCGCTGGGAACAATGGCGGCCATTTTACAGCGCGTTCCACCAAGCGATGCCATTGTCGCTGCACTTAGCCAGCGTGATATGCGTGCATTAGCGCGTGCATGTTTCGACCGCCGATTGCAGCGAACAGGCAACACAGTGCGCTTGAGTGCTGCATTCCGTCTTAGTGCTCGCGACTCACTCCGCTTTGGCACATACACGTTTACCGAGCATAATGCCGACAGTAGCCAGCTTAGCTTCACGTACGTCGCTGTTATTCCCACTGTCGAAGGTAGCGTGTACGAGCTTGCAGTGTCACCACTTGATTTAGCACTTGACCGACGCGCAGACAATCGGCGATTAGACAGCATTTTTCAGTTTCTTTTGCGGATTGTACGCGTTCAATGAGGAATGGGCAGAATTATCGTTGGTGGGAATTTGTCCTCCGCGCTGCAGCAATTGTAGGAGTAACTGTGTGGTATGGCGCACTTTTTTTGCTCCGTCGTGCTCTGGGTGCTCCACCATCGCTTAGTTACACGATCTTTCCCCGCTGGGCTGGTGCAGTACTCCGTGCGGCTGGAATTCGTGTCCACGTCCGAGGGACGGAATATCTCAATCCTGGGTGCTCCTACATTTTCATTGCCAATCATGCTTCGTTGTTCGATATTCCTGTGGTGCTTGTTGCCTCTCCGCTGCCAGTGCGGATTATGTACAAGCGCGAGCTGGAACATATTCCCTTCCTGGGGTGGGCATTACGGGCTTCTCCCTTTATTGCTGTCGAGCGGCAGCGTCCCCAAACTGCAGGGAAAACTGTTCACCGTATTCTCGAGACTCTGGACCATGATCCTGCTGCCTTGCTAATTTTTCCGGAAGGTACTCGGTCACGAACAGGTGCTGTCGGAGAGTTCCGGCGTGGGGCATTCACCATCGCATTCGCCAGCAACCGGCAAGTAGTCCCTATTGCCCTGCGGGGAACGGGAAAACTGCTCCCCCCTGACACTCTTCGTTTTCATGGTGGAGAGGTAACGATCGAATTTCTTCCCCCAGTAACACCTCCTTCCTTCCAAACACGAGCGCAAGAACGCCAATGGATCGCAGACCTACGGGACCTTATCGCTCGTGCCGTTGCTTGCACGCAATAATCCAGGCATAACGTTGCCGTTGCACTGGTGTAAAGCGAAGTGCGGAGTTTTGCCTTGCAATGCAGCCTTTGTTCAAGCATAATGCCTGCATTTGTAAATCGACGGCATACGTACTCTCTCCTTGGATTTTATCGTTCCCCGTTGTTCCACCATTCTGTTAGGTCTGTATGCGCATTGTTCTGTTGTGCTTGATTGTTGCTGGCTATGCATTTGCCCAGGGCGTTACAACTGCAACGATTTATGGAAGTGTTCGCTCTGCAAGTGGCGAACCATTAGCAGGTGCCACAGTCGTCGCCAAGCATGAACCTTCGGGAACTGTGTATGGAGCAACATCGCGTTCGAACGGCGAGTACACAATACCCGGTATGCGAGTCGGGGGACCATACACACTTCGTGTAAGCCTCGTTGGCTACCAAAAGCAAGAGCGGGGCGGCATTTACTTGCAACTTTCCCAAAGTCTCCGACAAGACTTTGTGCTTACCCCGCAGGATGTCCAAGCTAAGGACGTTGTCGTGGTCGCTGAACAGAGCGCCCTGCTCAATGCCTCGCGCACTGGCGCAGCAACCTCAATTGACCAGCGCACAACCATGACCCTCCCAACAATCACTCGCCGCATCGAGGACATTACCCGCCTTACACCGCAAATGGGCGCTAATATGACCTTTGCCGGACAAGACAACCGACTCAACAACATTACCGTAGATGGCGCGTATTTCAACAATTCCTTCGGATTGGCAGGGCAGCCGGGAGACCGAACAGGAGTTGCACCGATTTCACTGGATGCAATCGAGCAGTTGCAGATTAACATTGCTCCCTACGATGTACGCCAAGGAAATTTTGTTGGGGCTGGAGTCAATACAGTGACACGCAGTGGAACAAATCAATGGGTTGGCTCGCTGTACTACTTTTTCCGGAATCAAAACTTTGTCGGGACACGAGCACAAGATGCAACAATTGATCCAGGGACATTCCGCTATTCAATGATCGGCGCGCGCTTGGGAGGACCAATCATCCGAGATAAATGGTTCTTCTTTGCCAATGTTGAAAGGGAGGGACTGACGCAGCCCGGAACAACATTCCGTGCTAACCGCGGAGAGCAGGTTGGCGGTACAATAACTCGAGTGCGCGCATCCTCGCTGGATTCGTTGAGTGCATTTCTGCGCGACCGCTTTGGCTACGACACTGGCCCCTACGAGGGATATGACTTCGAAACACCTGCCCTGCGTTTTCTACTCCGGAGTGATTTCAATCTCGATGAGCGCAATAAGTTCACCCTCCGCTACGTGCACTTGGATTCGCGGACCGATGTTCTTGTGTCGAATTCTTCTTCTCTTGGCTTTGGCAATCGGCGCACTAATCTGGAAGCGTTGAACTTCAAGAATTCCAACTACGCGATTTTGGAAAACATTCGCTCGATTGTGGGAGAATGGAACTCAATCCTGGGCGATAACATGGCAAATCAGCTCATTGTTGGCTATTCCTATCATGACGAGAGTCGTGAGCAGCCCAAAACGCTCTTTCCGTTTGTAGACATTTTGGAAAACGGGACGACCTATACCTCGTTTGGAACAGAACCATTCACGCCCAACAATGAGCTTCGCTACTGGACACTCCAGCTGCAGAATAACTTTACACTTTATGCGGGCGATCACACATTGACGTTTGGGACGAGCATCGAGCGGTATCAGTCAGAGAACATATTCTTCCCTGGCTCGCAGAGCGTGTACGTGTACAATTCGTTGCAAGACTTCTACACCGATGCTCTCGACTACTTGGCTAATCCTAATCGAACAACCTCGCCGGTAACACTCCGCCGTTTCCAGGTACGATGGTCGAACATCCCCGGCTTGTCGAAGCCAATCCAGCCGCTTAAAGTGTGGTACGGCGGCATTTATGCACAAGATGAGTGGAACGTTCTGCCCACCTTGCGTCTTACTGCAGGACTGCGTATTGACGTGCCCTTTTTTGAGAACACGGGCTATCACAACCCGCAAGTGGACACCCTCGTATTCCGCGATGAAAACGGCAACCGTGTCCAATACCGCACCGACAAGATGCCTGACCCCAATATTCTCTGGTCGCCGCGGATAGGAATCAACTGGGATGTCTTCGGCGATCGAACCACGATAGTGCGTGGCGGCACAGGGATTTTCACTGCTCGACCTGCATATGTGTGGATTTCCAACCAGATTGGTAACAATGGTGTTCTAACCGGCTTTGAGCAACTGGATAACACAACGGCACGCCCCTTTCATCCTGATCCTAATCGCTATAAACCGACTAGCGTCAATGGTCAGCCTGCCCGAAGCTATGAGCTGGCGCTTACCGACCCCTCCTTCCGTTTCCCTCAACTATGGCGCTCAGCATTGGGCATCGATCAGCAGCTGCCTTTCGGTTTCGTCGGAACAGCAGAATTCCTCTACGCCCAGGACGTCAATGGCATCTACTACATCAATGCGAATCTCAAGCCAGCAGATACTGTATTTGCAGGTCCTGACAACCGTCCACGTTGGACCAGCGGTAACCGGATCAACTCAATGGTAACTAGTGCCGTTGTGCTCAAAAATCAGAATGTCGGCTATTCGTGGAATGTTGCCTTCTCTCTTGAACGCCCCTGGCAAGACAATTGGTATTTCAAGGTGGGCTATAGCTATGGCATCACGCGAAACACTGTCGATCCAGGCTCTATTGCATTTGGTTCATGGAACAACAATCCTCACACCGGCGATCCGAACAATCCTGGCTTAGGATTTTCTATCAACTCCCTTGGACACCGGGCATTTGCAACAGCATCGTATCGCTTCGAATACTTCAACATCGGAGCAACCACCCTGTCGTTGTTCATTGACGGACGCACAAACGGAAACGCCAGCTATGTGTATGCAGGCGACCTCAACGGTGACGGCGGCACAAGCAACGACTTGATATACATCCCCCGTGATAAAAGCGAAATGAACTTCCAGGACTATAGTGTCAACGTTGGAGGGCGCCAAGTCACTTTCACAGCTGCCCAGCAGGCTGATGCATGGGAAGCATTCATCCAGCAAGACCCCTACCTAAGCAAGAACCGGGGCAAGTATGCTGAGCGAGGTGCAGTCTTTTTGCCGATGGTATGGCGAGCAGACCTGAGCATTACCCAAGACATCTTTAGCGAGCTTTTTGACAATCGCCAAGGATTGCAAGTGCGATTGGATATCCTCAACGTCACGAATCTGCTGAACAAGAATTGGGGCGTAGGTCAGATTCTTGTAACCTCTCAGCCTCTTATCGCGCGTGGAGCGGATAGCCAAGGACGCGCTGTCTATCGCCTTCGGAACATTGGCGACAAGCTGATTGACCGCACCTTCCAGCAATCAGCAACAATCAATGACGTGTACCGAATTCAGCTCAGCTTACGTTACACATTCAACTAAACAAGCGGCATCTACTCCTACAAAAAGCGCAGCCGCAGAGCACTCTCTGTGGCTGCGCTGTTTTTCGCCACACAGTAGGTATTCCTCCTCATCCCCTGTGCCGCTGCCTCTTGTACTGTGTAGCGAAATCAGCTATTACCATTCAACCTGCACAGAACAAAAACCCTGGCGCCCTATCAACGTTGGTACGTACCGTGGATTGACAATGTCGAGCAGATTGTTAACTCCTACCGCAACAACGAATGTCACTGCATCAGCCCGAAGCCGCTTTTCTATGCCGAGGTTAAGCATCCAGTAGCCAGGAACTAACTCTTTTGGACTATCCAGGAGCTGTCCCAGGTACTGCGTGCCATCGTAGATATCAGCATTTGCTGCGCGTTGAAGATCACCGAATGCTCCAACATACTGTGCGCGCATGTTCACCGCAGCATCCCAGGGATGGTAGCGCCAATCCACTCGAAGTGTCCCCGAATGGAAAGAGCGGTACCACAGTCCATAGTACTCGCCTCGACGAAGGCGATAAAACTGCCCTGTAGAGGGAATCAAATATCCCGCAGTTCCTCGCCGAATTGCATCGAGCACTCGTTCATCGTATGCTGCAAGCCACTGATATGAACCCCGCAACGAAAACTGGTGTTCCTCGAAGTCCAGTGTCGCCGATGCAGTTAGCAACAGCCCATACGTCTGCACTGCCGCAACATTGCGATAGGTAAACACTAACGGTGATTGCTGATAAGCAAAATATTCGATCATGTTCCGCAGCCGGTTGAAAAACAGCATTCCATCCACCATGACTGCACCGACGCGCAGCCGTCCAATGTCTAACGTGTCAAAACTCACGGTTATTCCTCCCATTAGGGAAAGGGATTGCTCAGGCTGCAGGTCCAGTCCAAGCACACGTGCGCCAAGCAATTGATAGCCAACGCCCGCTGGACTAAAGCGAATGAAGAGCTGGCGCATATCTGGCGCTTTGAATCCTTCCCCAATTGTGAGATTCAGTGCAACAGCAGGGGATAGAGCATAGCGAATGGAAAACCGAGGTAGAATCGGCACTCCTCCCAGTAGCACCGATCGCGGCGTCCCAAATGCACTCGTCCAATCTGAGCGAAGCGAAAGGGCATATGACAAACGGGAGAAAGGATTACCCTCCCATTGCACAAATGCAGCAACAGTCCGATACGAAGGCTGGTCAGGATACCGCATGCCTCCTGCATCGTCGTAGAGAAACTCAACACCTGCCATCGCACGATTCGTCATCGAAAAAATGCGGTCGTATTGGATATAAGCACGTCCTGTCCGCCGAACAAACGAGTCACTGCTATCAGTTTCGTGGCTTGAACCGTTCTTCTCCGCTAACACAAAGCGGTATCCTTCGCGATAGGCAGTGCCGTATAGCTGAGCAGTAAAGCGTCCAACAGCTGTGTACCATTCGACCCCACCACTGACAGAAGCATCGAGTGCATTGAGTTCCCCTTGCGCAGTAGTAATCTGTCCTGCTTGTGCCTGGAGAAGAGAACCCTCGGTAAGGCTACTAAACAGTCGTGCTCCAGCGGTGGCACGAAGCCGACTGCTTGGATTCCACCGGAGCCGCCCATGAAGAGTGTAGTCGGTAATCGAAGGATAGGCAAACCGTTCATTCTCGTGGAAGATGTCGAAGGAAGTACACCGCCGTGCAACTCCGTAGATACTTCCTTCGATATCGTCTCCGCCGTACAGCTGCTCAAGCTGGAGCTCTGATGCGCCATGGTAAAGGTATCGCCCCAGCCAGCGCCCACTCCATCCTTCGGCAGGTCGCTTGGTAATGATGTTGATAACTCCAGCCAGTGCATCACCTCCATAGAGACTTGAGAGGGGACCGCGCACTATCTCGACGCGTTCTACATTCCCCACCGACAGGCGTTGTAAGTCGATTGCCCCCCCTACTCGACCTGTAAGAGGCTGCCCATCGAGTAAGATAAGCGTGTAGTCAGGATTCAATCCCATCAGCTGAACACCGCTGCGGATACTTCCAGGCGCCAGCAGAACTCCCGCCTGCTCGCGTAGCAATTCTCCGACTGTTGAAATTGCAGTTGCTTTTGCTTGAGCGCCCTCCACCACCTCCACGCGAACTGGTGTTCGTTCAATCGGTGTTTCTGCTCGCGAGCCAGTAACGACGATTGCTCTGCTGTGGTAATGCAGTGTATCGGCGCGTTGGGGAGACTGCTCATGCAGCGCGACTAAAGAGGGTGAGAAAGCAAGGATTGCCGCAAGGGAAAGGACAGTAGGGCAAAAAATCATAGTAAGCAAAGTGGAAACCGCGCATGCAAAAATATGCTGCACGTCCAATATGTGTAAAAACAGACTTTGGATCAGTACCGGAAATGCTTGATAGGCTCGCCTTTTTCTCCGATTTCCGTCATTGCTTCAATGCCTATCTGCAGATGGAGATCGGCATAGCGTTCTGTCACCTGCCGGTCGGAATCGGCAGTCTTGACCCCCTCTGGCATTAGTGGAATATCGGAGACCAGGAGAAGAGCACCACGCGAGATTTCGTTTACGTGTCCGACAATAAAAATTGTTGCAGTTTCCATATCAATGCCAATCACCGAAAGCCGGCGAAGGCGCTCGCGGAAATGGTCGTCCCATTCCCATACCCGGCGATTGGTTGTATAGACGACCCCCGTTCGGTAATCCTGGCCATGAGCGACAATTTTATCCGACACAAACTTGTGAAGCTTAAACGATGGGAGTGCAGGCACTTCTGGGGGAAGGTAGTCGTTACTGGTCCCCTCTCCGCGGATAGCAGCAATCGGCAGGATGAAGTGTCCAATCTCAGTCGAAGTCTTCAGTCCTCCGCATTTTCCCAAAAAGAGAACACCGCGTGGCGAACGCGCTACCAGCAAATCCATAATGGTAGCCGCATTGGCAGACCCCATACCAAAGTTGATTATCGTCAACCCTGCAGAATTGGTCGCCGTTTGCATTGGCTTGCCCTCCCCACGAATATCGCAGCCGAAGCGTTCTGCAAAGCGGATCACATAGTCGTGGAAATTCGTTAGCAGAATGTAGTCACCAAACTCGTCGATAGGGGTGCCCGTATAACGGGGAAGCCAGTTACGGGCAATCTCAAGCTTTGTTTTCATCGCCAAGGCATGCGTCAATAGACTCGAGGCGCGAAAATAGGCGAGACAAAAAAACTTTTTGCAAACTTGTGGTGCGATGTGTTATTATCGCTGTCGCTGATTGGGTGCTCTTTAGCAATCAGAAGCGGAAATAGCTTTCCCACATCGTAGGTGTTTCTATGGCAACCCGCAAGTCTTCCTCGACTAAGACTGCAAAGAAAGCGACACGAACGCCCGCTACGGCATCAGCAAAGAGTGTGTCAAAACGAGCATCTTCTGCGGGGGTATCACGTCGCTCTTCTACTGCTTCAACACAGAAAAAACACACATCGGCAAAAGCAGGGGCACAGTCGAAGGCAACATCTTCTCGTCGCTCGACCGTACTTGCTACGAAAGCTGCCTCTCAAAAAGCAGCGAAAAAACAAACTGCCGCGAAAAAGACTGCATCCTCCGCAAAAAGGGCAGCTCGTTCTTCTCCAACGACAAAAAAGGCGAGCGTCAAGAAAACGTCATCCCGTGCTGGTTCTACAACAACAGGTCGCAGCATTCGTCAACGCGCAGCACGCGGCACAGCAACCACCACAACAAAAGCAATGAGCGTGAAGAAAACAGCGAAAACATCCACAAAAGCAGCAGTGAAAAAATCCAGCACCCGTCCTGCTGCCAAGAAAGCGATAACACAACGCACAGAAACTACTCCCTTGGAGCAACCCGTTCAACAAGTAGAGAAGCCAGCTCGCCGACGCAAGAAACAAGAAATTTCTTCCCCTGCTCCCCAGACGACACCAGTTCAAGAGACTTCCTCCGCTCCGATTTCGGAGCCTACGCAGCAACCGTCGCAGCCTGCCCCACCTCCTAAACCAGCTGTTCGATACTCTGATGAAGAGCTCGAAGAGTTTCGCCAGATCATCGAGGCAGAGCGGCAAAAAACACTTGATGAAATCCGCATGCTTCGCGAGCGATTGGAAGATTTGACCAACTATGAAACATCGGAGGAAACTGGCATCTACTCGATGCACATGGCAGAGCAGGGCTCCGAAGCTTACGAGCGGGAGAAAACGTATGCTCAAATACAGCGTATGACAGACTATCTCCGCAAGCTCGACGAAGCACTCAAACGCATCGAAGACAAAACATACGGCATCTGCCGCATGTGCGGCATCTTGATAGCAAAAGAGCGACTCCGGGCTGTTCCAATTACGACCCTTTCTGCCTCATGGAAACTACGTGGTAAATGCCCGGAGGACGGAATTGACCGGGTCGGTCCGGACATCGGGGGCGAATAAAAAACCGCTACTTCATCCAAGCCCTGCATCTTCCTTGATAGCAAAAGCTCCTGAAGTAGCGGTTAACAGCGCACGAGGCATTCCATTGCGCCAGGGTGGGGTTTCTCCTCTGCATCCCTGCTCAGAGAAACCCCACTGTCATCCCTGACTTAGCGCTTGAGACTGGTTATCTCTTGGAGCATCTGGTCACTCACCGTGATTGTCCGTGCTGCTGCTTCAAATGCTCGTTGCGTCGAAATCAGGTCTGCGAATTGTTCCGTCAAGTCCACGTTTGATTCCTCCAAAGCACCACCACTAACCACAGTGGATTGGAAGACTTCCACTGCCGTGCCCACGATTGGATTCCCACTATTCGCTGTAACGATAAACATTCCATTTCCTTCCCGGCTCAATCCCCCCGGGTTGGCAAAGCGGGCTATCGCAAGCTGTCCTAATACTTCCGATTGCCCGTTAGTAAACAAGCCAATAATCTTGCCTGTACTATCCACACTTAGGCTGCGTAAGTCTCCCGGCGGAAATCCATCCTGCTGCTGCACAGTCAGTGTGCTTGCTGTGGCAAACTGCGTAACACCGGAAAGCAAGTCATTGGCTCTCGCAAGAGAGAGTGTTAGTGTTTTCGTTTCGTCGAATGGCAAGCCGTTTGTTCCAAGGGCAGCATTGAGATCGGCGCCACTGACAGCTATTTCCAGGGGAGAAGCAAGAGACCCATCTGGATTGAATTGCACCGTTGTTACCGGAAGGGTTAGTGCATTGCCATCGAGAGTAGCACTTAGCGTAAACTCATTAGGGTTAGCGGTCTTAGTAAAGGAAAGCTGCAGGATGTGTGTGTTACCTACATTGTCGTAGATTGTTACCGAAGCTTGAACGCTTTCGTTTTCCTTTAGCGTTGCACTCAAATTCCCGCTCAGCTGGATATTCTCTGTCTGCCGTGGTGCAGAACGAATCCCTGGATCAATACGCAGTCCTGATAGCTGCCGAGAAAGTACGTTCACCCCTGCTCCATCTTTCAGTGGCCTGCCGTTTGTATCACGGACAATGTTATATCCCTGTACTATTGCTCCAGTTGTACTATCAACGATGTTGCCATCCCGGTCGAGACCGAGAGCACCAGCACGTGAGTAGTAATCAACGCCATTGAGGCGATAGATGAAAAACCCTTCTCCATTGAGGGCTACATCGAGCGGGCGATTTGTAATCCGCAATGATCCTTGAGAAAAATCTGCACGAATAGCCCCCATTCGAACCCCCAAGCCGATTTGCCGAGGATTACGTCCACCGAAATTATCCGACGGTCCCATCGCTGACGAGAGTGTTTGTGCCAGCTCTTCGGCAAAAACTGCCTCGCTGGCTTTGTAGCCGATAGTGTTGACATTTGCAATGTTGTTCGAAATCACATCCATGCGTTGCTGGTGCGCTCGGAGTGAGCTTACACCACTGGTCAAGCTCCGAAGAAGAGCCATAGGAATAATCCTCCATCTATAAGTTTTGGCTAATAGTTCTTCGTGGACGCAGGATGGTGAGGCGGGAAAGATGCACCGTCAGTCAGTCCGGTGCATGTGGTGGGTCTCCATGCGATTACCGCATAGTCCAACCCGTCGTGATATTCCGTCTCACACCAATACCGCTGCGTCAATGTTTGTAAAGATGTT
>JANWWF010000029.1:0-12688 GCA_025055755.1 Candidatus Kapaibacterium sp.
GTTATTGATCAGATCCCGCGTTGGACGCCCAAATTCTACTCGAAGCACATCTTGGAAGTCATCAGCAGTATTGCCCGGAGCGACAATACCCGCTGTTGGACCTAGGTCAAAGTATGCAACTCTTGGCTCTGGGCCTGGCAATTCACTCGATGCCCAATCGCGGGGATATCCTTCCGTTCTCTTCGCTGCCCGATGGAACGCAAACGAAAGAACTGCTCCTCGCCGATCCCGTAAGTCAATGGGGAATGTAATCAGAGTGTCGCCTCCCGTTGCAACAACCAACGGCTGACCATCGGGTTGTTGCACCTCTCGGTCTAAGCGAATAACGGGGGTTTTGAGAGTGAAGAATGGATTGTTTGCTGCTGCATATTCACCTCGGGGAGGCGGCGGATTATTAGTTGACTCATCTCCATCAAGCACATCTGCTCCAATGCTGATAAACTTCAGCACCGATGGGATTGGAGATCCACCAACCACATGGTACTCCCGAATGTCTTCGTTAAGCTGAGTTAGACGGCGACTGACAAAAAGACGGAATCGAACTGTATCATCGAATGGCCACATGTCTTTATAGCCAATACCCGCTGAGTCTATCGGAACAGCAATAACATATGCAGTGAAACGACCAATTTGATCATCTATAAACTCATTCGGTTCGAACGGTGGGAATTGTACCTGTACGTATGCGTATGGCGGGACACCATTGAGTGCCGGGGGCGGTGTCGTAGGAGTAAATACGGTTGTTGTGCCGGAAGTCTGGAAGGTACCGAGCCGATATCCCCCTACTGTCCAGTTCGAGTTGTCACTGAAGAAGGAATTGATCCGTACCAGTCGGTTATACACTACGCGCCCCGTTGCATCATTGACAATACGGAAGCGTGCTGCAAACTTGATGTTTTGCGGCTGATAGTTGACCCCCTGCGGTCCTTGGATATCATTCGACATGTTTTGGAACACAGCGATAGGTTGAATACCACCCAGCCGCTCATGGCCCGCAAGAATTTCAAAATTCCGTAGCCTGTCAGAGGGCACCACGACTGTGTAGTCGTTAGGCTGATTAGGATCCCGTGGCTTGACGCGGTATTCGGTGGTAACAGCACGAACTGTATTCTTCCACTGCTTGAACTGGACGATCATGCTCAAAGCAGGGGTTCGGTTATCTTCTGCTTGTCGTCCAGTGCTTGTACCGCTTACAAATACTGCTGGGTTGAATCCCGAAGCAACTTGTGTGTAGTACACTGAGTACTGAAGATAGCGAACGGTAGAGCCAGAGGTACCAGTAATGGAATTATAATTGATGTGTCGTGCCAAGCCACGGACGGCCAACGTAGTGTTCATCCGCAACATATCTGCGGCGCGGTAGGGACGTCCTTGGGCATCGCGGGCAATCCCTTGAAGGTTGGTAAACACGACATGTATGGATGAATCTGAGCGATTAAGAACAACCGCCACACTGAACGAGATAAAGTTTTGATCACCTGGCCGAATATTGGCAGGGTAGGTGTAGGTGCCCACCTGTGCCCCATTTTGGAAGAATCGCCAAACTCCACGTGGCGTGAGGTTGTGATACCAAATAATCAGGCGATCACCGTTGATTGAACGCTTGTAGTAAACCTTGCCATAGTCATCGATGTAATTGTCTTTTGGATTAAACACGGAAAGCTGCAAATCCCCCCAGCATGGCATAATGAGGGGTGGATTGTTGACGAAGTTCTCGATACTACTCCGTCCGTCATTCCCAGACCAACGGTTGTTGGGATTGCGGATTCCATCCTGCGCGTTTGCACTACTTTCAGATATCGGAGCTGTGTTTGCCGGTCTGCCTAATGCTATGCAACGATAGCCATAGTCATCTGGGGTTGGATCAGTTGCACCACTCGACCCTTGAGGCGGACGTGTATCTTCTGCTTGGGGATCGTAGAAAGAGAACACCCCAGGAGCAATTTCCCGCTGTGTCCGCTGCCCATTGTCATCATAAAAGTAGCGACGGTTGCTGAGTGCTATGATTCCATTGGTAGAAACATAAAAACTATCATACCGGACACCATTGAAGTAAAAGTCAAAACCAATCGGAATCGGTCCTGCAAATGCATTGTCAGTCGAGTCAGTCCCATAAGGCAAAGCTGCTGTCTTCGTCGCAGGATTTTGGAAAAATGGCTTCCCTTCGGGATGACCAATCCAGTAGGACTCAGGGAACTGGTGCGCACCACTTACAATTTGGCGCCAGGTCGTCGGCTGATAGTTAAGGTCAATTTCGTCTATCGGAAGACGGAATGGATAATTCTTCCATGCTGGATCAGCATTGTCATCGCTGTCCACAATGTAGTACCCAGTAGAGACAGTGGGGGCAACCGTGTTCTTTACCGCCGGGTTTGGATTAGGATTTGCTGGCGGTCCAATTGCAAAAGGCCGGGGGAATGAACCGTTGTTATCTACCTTGCCTATAATGCTCCGACGCAGCTCGTCATTGCCCTTGCCGTCGTCGCTCAAGGCAAGACCGACAGCTACCACCAACATCGCTCCAACAAGGAACATTTTGTTCCGCATGGTACCCTCGAGAAAAATGTGGAACATACTGTTTTCTATATCCGGCATAATGTTTTCTTTATCCAGAAGTTTCACCATCGCACTTTGCACAAAAGTAATACACATTTTTCCATTACTGTTTCGCAACCTATCGCAATCGGACCAATAACACTCTCTCCTTGGCGCATCGCACTGCGTTACCGCCTATCTCAGCGACAGAGCGCCAGGACTTTTTCGCTCTATTTACACATTCACCGGTAATGTTACCAACCGTAAAAATGCAAAAAAAAATCGTCACAACCAAACTCTTTTTACCCTGTGGGGAAAACAAGTTTTCTGCATAATCGGTCCAATGCACGAGGATAATAATGATGCTCTGCTTCCTGTACACGCTGCATGAGAGATTCGGCAGTATCTGACAGGAGCACGGGGATATGCACCTGTTCTATAATTTGCCCTGCATCGTATTCTTCAGTGACAACATGTACCGTAATTCCTGTACAGTGCTCCCCTTTGTCGAGAACTGCTCGATGTACATTGAGCCCATACATCCCTTTTCCACCAAATTTGGGGAGTAGAGCAGGGTGGATGTTGACAATACGCCCCGGATATCGCTGCACTGTAGTAGCAGGAACTTTGAGAAGATAGCCAGCTAATGCGATAAATTCCACAGCGGACTCATCCAACACCTTATGCAAGGCCGTAACATATTCTTCTAAGGTAGCGAAGTTGCGCGGCGAGAGGACGCAGTTTCTGACCCCAAACTGCTGCGCTACTGCCAGAATTCCTGCTTCCGCCCGGTTACTGACGATCAAAACAATCTGGTAGGCGACCGCTTCATTACGAGAATACTCGAGCAATGCTCTTGCATTTGTCCCCATTCCAGAACCAAAGACTGCAACCCGGATTTTAGCGTTTTGTCCGCCCACCACCCTCCTCCGCATAGAGGATGTATGCTGCAAGCTTTCCTTCGTCTATGGTTTCGAAATTGTTCCAGTATTCAGCAGTAAACTCTTCGCGCGAGCTGGTATCGGCAAGATGACGCTCACATCGTTCCAAAAGTGCCTGGCAGCGGCGAATCCATACCTTCCAATTTGAAGGTCGAAGATCGATCCATCCGTCGTGGCACCATCGCTCTATGTTCTCTGGATTGATTGTGCGATCGTGCCCATGTGGAGAAGGAACAAGTATCACCGAACCTCGCAAATAACGCTGACCATCGCTTAGCAGAATGGGTAATCCTACCGACAAAACCGTCGATCGAAACTCCGCACTTCTCCCAATGAACTCCTCAGCACGACGTGCCAAGTCAACTGCATCTGCTGCCGCGACAGCTCGTATCGATCCAGCGATTGCCCGTAATATCGCTGCTTCGTAAAGGAGCTTTGTCAACCGTGGAGGTCCAAGCAATTCAAAGCCAATGCTGGAGGTACCGTACTGCGACTCAAGCGTGCGCAACACACTCAGCGCACGTTCCCGGAGTGCCCCTGCACGGTATGTAGGTCCCATCACACTCGCATCCAATGCCCCGACAATTTCTCGCCCTGTCGATGCCCCTCGGAGTTCTTCCACGACGACATGAGCAATTTCTTCTGGAGTTACCATCTCCATCAAGCCAATAGTCGTCACTGTCTCAAATTCTGCCCGACCGAACACTCCATTTTCCCCCGTGTCAATAAACACCGATTCTAATGGAATGTTGAGATGTACCACTCCTTCCGATGCAGAAAGATCAAGCTCTCCTTCACAGCGACGCGCATGCTCAATTGGCATATCGCAGCGTTCAATGATCTGTCCCCGTCGAATGATAGGACCATAGCCGATTCGTTTCCATCCGATGGCAGCTGACGGCTTGACTTCTTTGACCACGGGTGCTCCCGGGGTCCGCGCCATGAGAAACAGTAAAAGCGAATGTGCTCCTGCAATAGCGGCCTTCGAAAGCAATAAGCGCGAGGGACGTTCTTCACTGTGAGTAAATGGTATGTTGAGTCCCATCCCCCCTGTTCCACTTGTCCCCACCTTGAGATACACTTGCACTTTGGCTTCTCGAAGAGAATGGTAGAGAATTTGCACGTGGCGAACCAACTGGGGTATGTAAAGACTAGCCAATAAGTACTCCACCTCCTCCGCTGAAGGAGGCTGTTCAGTGGCAAGTTGACGACTCAAACGCATCCCCGCTGTGTAAATATCCTGGTAGGCTATGGCGGTTGCCGTATTGACACAATCAATGACTGCATCAGGTTGATAGGTCATCAAAAGGTCATAGAGTGCCTGACGGCGAAGCACGTGTTCGCTAAGCTCCCCTAATGTCTCCTCGATTAGTGCACGCCGATATTCTGGATTCTGCAGAATCGCATCTCGGCTAAGATCTTTCCATTCAGTACGGGTGAAGATATTCCCCCACCATGGAACGAAGGTTTCGGCTGGCAGCAGCGAATACTGCCGACGAAGTTGGGCAACTGCTTCCTCTGCTTCTTGCTGGCGTAGCGAAGTAACAATAACACGTGCGGGCTCATGCCGCATCAACCGTTGGATGATGGCAGAGCCAACCAACCCCCACCCACCAAGCACGAGAATTGTTGAGCCTTTTAGCTGCATACGCACATTCCAAACAACAGCAACAAACGGCGGCGAAATTACACCACTCCTGTTGGCTTTACGGCAAAAAGCTCCCACAAGCCTTCCTGCTCCCTGTCATGGATTGATAGAGCAAAACATGATTCTTTCCCCACCCTCGTGCTACTCGGCCCGAACACAGCGTTCCTTCGACACTATGCCACTAACTAACAACGGAACACATCACCGCCAAATGCGAAGGGGAGCAATTCTTCAGCGGTGCACCACCGTTCCGGACCTGCTGGTGTTAACATACCTACTATTGCAAAAGGCGCCAACTCAATTATCCATTGCCGACAGCCCCCGCAGGGGGAAATAGGTTCTGGTGTATCGGCGACAATGCAAACAAAAAGTATCGTGCCTAAGCTGCTAACCTGAGCTGCTGCCAACGCAGCACGTTCAGCACACAGCGTCAGGCCATAACTACTATTTTCAACATTCGCGCCGACTGCAATATTGCCATTTTCATCAAGCACAGCTGCACCCACGCGAAAGTTGCTATACGGTGCATAAGCATTCTGCCGTGCTTGCCATGCGCGGCTAATCGTATGCTCGACGCTCTCCCAGGCCGACAAGATATCTTCTTCTTCCTCTGCATATCGTTGTGTTCGCTTGAGGTAAGCTGAATAGTCGGAACCACCCACAGCACGTTGCACAATTGCACAAGCCATCACATGCCTCCCTGTTCCCGTAGCACCTCGCTGGACGTACCGGTAGAGCCGCTCAAATTCTGTGTCAAGAAAAGACATTATCCTACTCCTTCATCACAGATACTGGTTCTGTTCCTCCACAGCTATTGTAGCTCAAAGGAAAGTACAAAATTGCACACGCCCATGCTGCTGTGCACCATTTGCTCGAGTTTACCGTTATTTTGGCGCTAAGTGTCACATACATGCCAAGTGTATGCATCGTCTGGTCATCGTAGCGCTTTTCATAGTTGCTCTTACAAGCGGGCTCTCTGTCGCCCAAGACATAGTGCCACAAACCATTATTGTTAAGTTTCGCGCGGGAACACCGGATTTTACCTACTGGCGCACAGCAGGGCGGAGTGGGAGCATTCCTGCGCTGGAAGCAATTGTAGGTCCTCACCGCTCCCGTCCGTATCTACGTGATGCAGTGCTGCAAGCACTCGCTCATCGCATGCAACAAATAAACGCTCGTAGCTCTGACGACCCCATTGCCTCCTTGGAACGAATTGCCATAGTCGAATTTGACCGCGATCTTGACGTTATCCTTATAGCACGAAAGCTTTCTGCCCTTCCCAGCATTGAATACGCAGAGCCGATGCCTGTGCGACGGATATTCTACCAACCTAACGACAGTCTTTTTTCTCTCCAGTACCACCTAACGAAAATCCGCGCTACGGATGCATGGGATTCGATTCCCGCTGCTGCTGCACCCGTCCTCATTGCTATCGTTGACACAGGAGTCGATTATACGCACGAAGACTTAGCGGCGGTTATCTTCACTAACCCTGGGGAAACGGGCACCGACGCTCAAGGAAGGGACAAACGCACCAATCGCATTGATGACGACAACAATGGCTTTGTCGATGACTGGCGCGGCTGGGATATGGCGATGAACGATAATGACCCTCAACCAGGAAATGTCCATGGGACCCACGTGGCTGGCACTGCAGCCGCAATGGTTAACAATCGCATTGGCGTTGCGGGTGTCTCCAACCGTGCTCGCATTTTGCCCGTCAAGTGTGCAACGGATTCACCAAACGCTCCAAGCATCATCAATGGATACGAAGGAATTGCATACGCTGCTGCGATGGGCGCAAAGGTGATCAACTGCTCGTGGGGTGGGGGTACTGCTTCACAAGCTGAACAAGAAGTCATTAACACTGCCATTGGATTAGGAGCTGTGATCGTCGCAGCAGCAGGGAACAGTGGCGTCGAGGAACAGCTCTATCCCGGTAGCTATAACGGTGTACTCTCGGTCGCAGCTGTTGGGAGCAATGACGTTCGCGCTGCATTCAGCAGCTACCACACATCGGTGGGGATAAGCGCACCGGGAGTATCCATTCTGGCTACGTACCCTGGCAACACCTACGGCTATGCAGATGGCACCTCGATGGCTTCTCCGATTGTGGCTGGAGTTGCTGCTTTAGTTCGCGCAAAATATCCCCAACTTAGTCCTCAGCAAGTAGTTGCGCGCCTGAAAGCAACAGCCGATCCTATCGATAACATCACTGGTAATCGGAATCGTGCATGGATGGGCAAGCTGGGAAGTGGCCGAGTCAATGCATATCGCGCCGTCACAACAGCGAATGCCAAGTATGTAGAACTCGCTGGTGCAACCATTACCGATACGGATGGCGACAACGTATTTGAACCTGGAGATACAGTGACCATCCTGCCGACATTTCGAAACCTCCTTGCTCCTGTGCAGAATGCTACAGCTGTCATTCGTCCAGTTACCGCAGGTGCATCCCAACTATTTGCGTTCACTGACTCCGTTGTTACCCTTGGGGCATTAGGGCAAGATGTTACGCTGACATCTCCTTCTCCTTTCCGGCTGCGTATTCCTGCTGGAACACCGCAGAATTATGTGCTCACCTGTCAGATCACCGTCTTGGAGGGAACTACCCCCATTGGGCGTGGAACGGTCAGTTTGATTATCATGCCAACCTATCGAACGCTGCGCAATACTGATCTTGTGCTCACAGTCAACAGTATTGGAAACTTTGGCTACAATGACTATCCCAACAACACGCAAGGTGAAGGTTTCCGCTACAAAGGAAGTCCAAGTGTCCTTTTTGAAGCTGGACTGATGATTGGTTATCGCGCAGACCGACTGTCCGATGTAGCTCGGAATGAATCGGGAAGCATGCAGAACAATGACTTCGTCATCGGCATTCCAACAATACTCCGCATTCTCTCTGGAACTCATTCCCAAGAGGTGTTCACCGTATTTGCTGACAGTGGATCAGCAACCCAAGCTAATGTCCGAGTCGAGCAACATACCTACGTCTTCGACGAAGAAGGCAAACGCGACTTTGCCTTAGCTGCTTATCATATCACCAATCGCAACGCGCAAAGCATCGAGCAAATGTATTGCGGAATTTATGCTGACTGGGATATTGGCACAGCTGGACAAAACGACGTGGCAATATGGAGTGACGAGGACGGCTTCTACTACGCCTATAACACCCGCAGCTCTACTCTCCCCTACGTAGGCATGCAAATCGTTTCTGACCACCTTCCGAATGCATTTATGATCGACAACGATGGCCGCACAATTGACAATCCTGGGGTGTACGATGGCTACACCAAAGCAGAAAAGTGGCGCACCATTTCCAGTGGTATTGGGCGATCGCGAAGTAGTGTCACCGATGCATCCGCGGTTATTGCTGCAGGTCCATTCCGGATGGAACCTGGTGCTACAGAGCAAGTAGTCTTTAGCATCTTTGCTGGGCGAAACCTCGACGAATTGCGGTCGGCTGCCCGACGGGCACGCGAAACAGCACAGCAACTACTCGGCATTTCTCCACCAGATGTCTCTGGAAAAAGCATAAGTCTTCAGGTAAGTCCCAATCCTGTGTCCGAAAATTATCTGACTGTGCAGTACCGATTGCCCGTTTCTACCGAGCTTACGCTGACCGTTGCTGATGTCCTCGGGCGCTCCCTGACAACAATTAGTGACAATCGGATATCCCCTGCATCGGGTGCTATAACCATCCCCCTGGGATCAGAGTGGGCGCCAGGGACTTATTTCCTTGTCGCTCGCACGCGTTATGGTTCTGCTATTGTGCCCTTTGTTGTTGTTCGCTAATGTTTAACCATTTTCAGGAATACTTGTATGCCAACCGATCGATACCAAGAGCTCATCTCTCACATCGAGGCAATGAAGGAAGATTTCGAGAAATTCTATACGAAGGGTAAAAATGCAGCAGGAACACGTCTGCGGAAGCAACTGCAGCAGCTGCGGCGTTTAGCTCAGGAAATACGTACAGAAATTCAAGCAATCAGAGTAGCGCGGAAAAGTAGCGCATAGGACTGCTTCACAAGCGCTGCAAAAGGGCGATATTTTCGATGTGGTAGGTCTGCGGGAACATATCCACTGGCTGAAGGTGGCTCACGTGATAGCGTTTCTGCAACAATGCTACATCGCGGGCTTGGGTTGCAGGATTGCAAGAAACGTACACTATCCGTTTGGGGCAGCGATGGAGCAAGTAATCCACCACAATCGGATGTATTCCGGCTCGTGGTGGATCGACGACCACAACATCTGGCTCCCACAAATCGTCGAGTAGCTGCCAACTTTGGCGCTGATGCAGGTCTGCGGTCAGGAAAGTTGCGTTTGTAATCCCGTTTCGCTCTGCGTTAGCCCGCGCATCCGCGGTAGCAGCAGAATTGCTTTCGATACCCACGATCTGCTTGCACTGACGCGCCAAAGGAAGGGTTAACGTTCCTGCTCCCGCGTAAAGGTCCCACACTTGATCGTCAGGGCTGAGTGCAGCAGCTTCAGCTACTGCTGTAACGAACCGCTCTAACTGCCACAGATTGGCTTGGAAAAACGACGGTGCAGAAATTTGGAACTCAATCCCCTTTACCTGTTCACGGATATACGAGCGCCCAGCAACTACAGTGTACGGTCCCGGCGCAACAGGCGAGGGTGTATCGTTGATTGCCCAGATGACGCTGGCCATGGTTGGAACCTGCGTGCAGAGCACCAGCCCACACTCTTCGATGAAGGCGCGTTGGAGTTCAGAGGTCGGCGATTGGGTAACCAATGCCACCATCGTCTCGCCAATACTGGTTCGCCGAATAACGACATTGCGCAGGAATCCTTGTCGCGTTCGCAGATTGTAGCAGGATATTCCTTTGCTTCGTGCTAACTGGCGGACAAGGGCATAGGCAGTATTGGCAGTGTCATCCTGGAGGAGGCACCGCTCGATGTCGAGCACGGCATCGAACTTTCCGCGGACGTGCAGCCCAATTGCAGAGCGTTTACGCTCCATTGCAGTTGGCTCGAGGCTTTTCCAGAGCCGCTCAGGAATCCACGTGCGATCAGAGCATGTAAACTCCATCTTTGCGCGATAGCCAAATTCCTGGGGCGAGGCAAGGATTGGCCGGTACTCGTGCACCTGGATACCACCAATTCGCTCGAAAGCATCGCGCACATGCTGTTGTTTCCAGCGCAATTGCTCGCGGTAGGTTGCATGTTGCCAGGTGCAGCCACCGCAGTCCCCTGCATACGGGCAAGGAGGCTGCCGACGCTCCGGTGATGGCTGTAGAATCTCAAGCACCTGTGCCTCTACGTAATTGCGGCGATGCTTGCTGATAACAGCACGCACTCGTTCGCCCGGTAAGGCGCCTCGGAGATGCACCACCATTCCACTATCAAGCCGGGCTATAGCTATTCCCTCAAATCCAAGCGCTTCGACAGTGAGCTCTACAACTTCAGCTTGCTTCATATTCGCAGCCCTTCAGTTTGTAGAGTGTATAGTGTCGCATAGATTCCGTCTGGCTGTGCCAGGAGCTCCTCGTGAGTGCCGACTTCCACGATTCTCCCGCGATCAAGGACGTAAATCACATCCGCATCGCGGACGGTAGAAAGCCGGTGAGCAATAATCAATGCAGTGCGATTGTGCAGCACCTCTGCTATTGCTTGTTGAACAAGTGCTTCGGATTCACTATCCAGCGCAGAGGTAGCTTCATCGAAGATGAGCACATCAGGTTCAGCAAGGAGAGCTCGCGCTATAGCGATCCGTTGTCGCTGACCGCCCGATAAACGCACACCTCGATCGCCGATGATGGTATCATAGCCATTAGGAAGTCGGATAATGAACTCGTGAGCGTGTGCAATTTTTGCTGCCCATTCAATCTCAGAGCGAGTAGCATTGGGCTTAGCAAGCGCTATGTTTGCTGCGATGGTATCATTGAAGAGCATGGCATCCTGGGAAACTACGCCAAATCGCCGGCGATATGATCCTACGGCAAAGGTGCGAATGTCATGCCCATCATAGGTGATTCGCCCTTCGGTAGGATCGTAGAATCGTACCAGCAGATCTGCAATTGTTGATTTGCCACTTCCACTGACTCCAACCAGAGCGACCGTTTTTCCGCGGGGTAACTCGATACTAACATCCCGCAACACAGGATGCTTACCATCGTAGCTAAATGTGACATGCTCTAGCCGTATCCCCTGCCGCAGTGGAGGACACGGCTGTGTTCCGTCGCTTAATTGAGCGGCAGAGTCAACCACAGCAAACACACGTTCTGCTGCGACTAAACCGCGTTGTATTTGCCCTGGGACCCCAGTCAAACTTGCTACCGGTGCCATGATAGCAAAAAGGGCGAAAAGGAATGTCATCAGATCTGCTCCCCGCAGTGTGCCACTGGAAACTTCCTGTCCACCGACATAAAGAACCACTGCCAAGGCAGTGATTGCCAGTATCTCCCCTATTGCTGGAACCATGTCATTGACCGATGTTAGCTTAATGGCTGAGCGCACGTATTGCTGCAAATCGCCCCAAAAGCGCGCGATGATGTGTTCCTCTGCGTCAAATGCTTTGACAGTGCGGATACCGCTGATGCCTTCCTGCAAGGTACTGGTGTACTGCGCTGCAGCATGCTGCATGCGCTGAGAATAACGACGCAAGTAGCGGCGTGCAATCCGAATGATCAGCAGGGTCGCGCCACTGGTGCTAAAAGCGATGAGGGTTAGTTTCGGTGAAAGCGTCAGCAGCAATCCTAAAAGGAGGAGAATCTCCACAGGGGCGCGCACAAGGGTGACCATAAAAGGCACCAGCGTGCTATGCATGGTCCCTACCTCATTAATAACAAGGGCGATAAGTTCCCCTGCTTTGTTCCGATTGAAAAAGCTCATCGGTAAGTGGAGCAAACGAGAGAATACCAGCTGTCGCATGTCGCGAATTACCCACTCGCCCAAGCGTACATTGATCTGCCCTGCTGCGTACTTGACCCCATTTTTGACGATAAACATTGCAACGATAAACACTGCCAAATGGAGCAAAGTCGTTTGCTCATCAGCGGCAATAAGCCAGCCGAAAAGGATGCTGAAAACTTTGTCCTTGAGTGTTCCCGCTGAAGCAGGGGTAGAAGCAGCCGAGCCAGTACCGAAAAGGGTAGAAAGAACCGGCTCAATGACTGCCATACTGAGCGCACCTATCGAACCCAACACGGCATTGCTCAGCAGAGAGAGAATAACAAGCCACCAATACGGCTGGAGAAAATGTGCAACGCGGCGGAAGGTACGCATTACCAGACCGTTTAGTTCAACCGATGCCGTTGTTGCAGAACAGGACGCACGTCGAAAACTTCGATAGCAGCGTTCCAGCGCGTTTCTCCGACAGGAGCAAGCACAAAAATCTGCATCTGGCGTTCGGTAAGCTTAGCATGGCGTGCCTGATAGGTCGCACGGCGATAGCGGATCCCAGTGCAACGGAGAAGGGCACGCATTGTTGGTGCAGAGCACCTGTTCCGTCCCTCCAGTAGCGCCGTGAGCACCTCATACCCCATTGCTAATGCTGTGCTGGACAGTTGGCGCCGGATGCTGCACCGATCGAGTGCAA
>JANWWF010000029.1:12696-14839 GCA_025055755.1 Candidatus Kapaibacterium sp.
AGCGCCGTGAGCACCTCATACCCCATTGCTAATGCTGTGCTGGACAGTTGGCGCCGGATGCTGCACCGATCGAGTGCCATGCCGAGCATTCCAAGCGGCATCATACGCCGTGCATAGCGGGAACGCCCCATAAGGCTATCTTTCCATGTTCGCCCCCATGTCCTGAAAGGTTCTCCATCCCTAATAGCAGCAGGGTCGAGTTCATCGGAAAGTTCTGGTGAAAGAAAGGCAGGAAATGCAGTGACGATCGTTCTTGTCTGGAGAGAATGTGTTAGCAGTGTTCTTGAAAAATCTTTGTGCAAGACAACATCGCTTTCTGTCATAATAAGTGCCGGCGTGCTAAGGTGCTCAGCAATAGTCTCGAGAATACTCCAATTGAACAGGCGCAAGTCAAATTCCTGTCGAGCACACCAGATCATTTTCTGCTCACATTCCGCCGCTAAGGGGTACGTGGTTGCCACCTGCACAACAGCTGAACCACTGGTAGGCAAACCCACGTATAGCACCTGTGTGGGAACACAGGTTTGAGCACAGACCGACTCCAGCATCAACCGAAAATGCCGAAGATTTGTGCTTCGCAGCAGCACCGCAAGAGTGTACTCGTTTCCTCCAGTCACGTTCACAGAAAGTACGATACGTAGTTTTGCAACCACGTTACACTGTGCGGAGGGACGTATGCTGCTTTGTTTTCTTTTGGTAGTTTGTAGTGCAGCTGGTATGCTATATGCAGACGAGGACGTGCTGCGACCGAAAGGGAAAGGTCTCTTAGCAGCTGCCGTCGAGTCGCCTACTGGTCTTGTTCGCAATCCATGGGCAGTGGGATTGGAAATAGGGGGCTCGCTGAGCTTTTATGGACAGAACGTTACTCAGCATCAGGCTCCTTCTTACGAAACTAACCTCACCAGCGGCTCTGGCTTTGGTCCATTTATCAATTTTGCCGTGGACTATGCCTTGACCGATTACGTAGGGCTTCAGGCACGCGTTGGATACGATCAAAAACGCTATACGATGAAAGGCTTCCTTGACGGACCCTGCGAGATTCCAATTGGCAGTGGGAACATTAGTCCAACTCGTGTTGAATCAACAACAGATCAAACTATCAACTACTGGGTTGGTGGCGTAGGAATACGAGCCCGATTTGCAGAAAACTGGCTTGTCACTGGCGGTATAAGCTACCACAGCCGTAGTAGTGCATCATTCCGGCAAGTAGATACTATTGTTGATGACAGTGGGTGTGAATTTCTCGACCAACAGGGAATGCCAGCAGGTCGTCGAAGTGAACTGTCAGGAGCGAATACAGCGCTCTTTTCTCCGCAGCGTTGGTCGTTGGATCTCAGCATAGGATATCGCATTCCCCTTAGTAGGGATGTCGTTCTCATACCTCGTTTGGGTGGGCAGCTCTTTCTGAGCCCGCTACGGTCGGGTAACGAGGATAGCTTATCCCATCCAGATATTGGGCAGATTTACACCATACGAAACTGGGGTTTGCATGCATTGCAGCTTGCTATTGGTTTATGGTTCAACCTATAGGAGTAAAACCCATGGTATCACTGCTCCGCTTTACTGTTGCTCTTGCGCTCTATACATTTGGCTCAGCAAGCATGCATGCGCAAATTCAAACGCGCACCCTTCGCCCTCAAGTGGAAATCTTTTCTTTCGAGTACAACAGCAATGCTGACGACTTTTCCCCCGCAATCACCCACAACGGCGCGACAATGTACTTTACCTCCGATCGCAGTGGCGAACAACGCCTCTACGTGTGCCGTTCGCGAGGTGGGCAACTTCAAGCACCCGATCGCATCCGAACGCTTGGGCAAGCAGCACAAATTGGTTGTGCTGCCCTAACTCCTGATGGACAAACGATGATTTTTGCTGCCTATCAGCACGAAGCGGGGAGTATTGGTCGCACCGACTTGTACATCTCCAAGCGCAGCGAAGGGTATTGGGGAAAAGGGACCAATTTGCCCATGCCACCGAACTCCAGCGAATGGGACTCACAGCCAGCGCTCTCGAGCGACGGACAAATACTCTATTTTGCCAGCGATCGCCCAGGAGGGAAAGGAGGCACTGACCTCTACCGCTGCCGCTGGCTCGGCAACCGCTGGTCGGAGCCAGAGCCCCTTTCTGAACTTAACTCTGAATA
>JANWWF010000002.1 GCA_025055755.1 Candidatus Kapaibacterium sp.
TCCTGCTGTTGCGGCGCGAAATGCTTCCCACGCCGCTTGTTCACGCTGGCGCAAGGCGTTGAGCTGTTCCTGAATTGTAGCTAAAGCTGCTTGATTAGCAGCCTCAAGTTGGGCTTGAAACTCCTGGAGCTGTGCCATTTGCTCCGGTGTCAGTCCCAGGCATGGGATGGGAAGAGGACGTCCACGCTTTGCCATTGAGTCGTGTGGAGAGATTCCACCATTATCATCCCCATTGCCAACGGGTGGTTTGAGAGGCAGCACCTCATTATCTGATGCTTCCCACTGGTCAATCGGCTGATTTGATACTATGAGAGTGGTAGCAACCTCGTCACCTGGCGTTGTTGGTGCAGTGGCAATATCGTTCGACGAGGAACAGCTGGTAAGAAACAGTGGGGCAGCTACGATTGCGATTGCTGTGACGGAAAGCCACAGCCGACGACTACGAACTTTCATAACGAACTCGATGAGATGTGGAACATAACCTTTTGGGTGCAATTGCACAACCAATCAATTTCTGCCGCAGAAACACAAGAAAGAGAAAAAAGGTAACATGCCGCCAAGAAATATTTTCAGTCGCATGCACCGTTTCTATACGCCAAGACGCTGTAAATTCGCTCCAAAGACAGTTGCGGTGGTCCAGCTATGAAAACAACAGATGCATTCGCGGCGAACATCAAGGCATCGAATCCGAACGATCCCCCCTCCCTAACGATTGGGATCGAAGAAGAGTACATGGTTCTTGATCCTCATACCTTTGACTTGCGCTCCCACATTGATATGGAGCTGATCTCAAAAGGGAGAATGGTTCTCCATGAACACGTCAAACCAGAAATGCACGGCTCCATGCTTGAAATTGGGACGGGAGTGTGCCGCAATATCCAAGAAGCACACTTTGAGATTGTCAAGATTCGCTCGATTATTGCGCATATTGCCAAACAAAATGGCTTGCTCATCGGTGCTGCCTCCACGCACCCATTTGCACGCTGGCAAGACCAGCCTATCTATCCCGATGAGCACTATCAGAATGTCGTCCGTGATATGCAAATGCTTGCTCGATCCCTGCTGATTTTCGGGATGCATGTGCACGTCGGGATTGAAAATCGCGAAACGCAAATCCAAATCATGAATGTCATTCGCTACTTCCTTCCCCATATCCTCTGTATCTCGACGAATTCGCCTTTCTGGATGGGAATGGAAACGGGGCTGATGTCGTATCGGTCGAAGCTCTTTGAGCGCTTTCCGCGGACCGGCATTCCAGACTATTTCAGTAGCTGGGCGCAGTTCGAAGGATACGTGGATATTCTGATGCGTACTGGCTGCATTGACAATCCCAAAAAGATTTGGTGGGATGTTCGTCCGCATCCCAAATTCCCAACGCTTGAGATTCGGGTATGTGACCTGCCGATGCGCGTTGATGAGACAATTGCAATCGCTGCACTTATCCAAGCAATTGTTGCTAAGCTCTACAAGCTGTTTGAGCAAAATTTGACCTTCCGCATCTATCCTCGCATTCTGTTGGTGGAAAACAAATGGCGGGCAGTGCGGTATGGGCTGGAGGGAAAGCTAATAGACTTCGGCAAACAAAAAGAACTTCCTGCTCCAGACCTCATTCGTGAGCTTATTGATTTTGTTGATGATGTCGTTGATGATCTTGGCTCCCGTCGCTACATTGAGTACATCTACCAAATCTTGGAAATGGGCTCAGGGGCTCAGCGGCAGCTTCGCATCTGGCGCGAGACCAATTCACTGGAAGCAGTTGCCCAGTACATCCACCAAGAGAGCATGATAGGACTACTCGAAGATGTAAGTCCATACATTGCAACAACACTCCGCCCTCCTTCGCCAGAGACAGTTCAGGAGAAAATCCAATCCTTGCCAAAGCCGGGTGATCTTTTGTGAAGCGGGAGATTACGATCGTTACGTGGAACGTTAACGGACTGCGTGCTGCATATCGGAATGGTCTCCGCGCGTATATTGAGCAACAGCGCCCCGACATTCTGTGTTTGCAGGAGATTCGCGTTCATCCGGAACAGCTCGACAGGACTATGCATCCGCCAGTTGGATACAGCGAGTACTATGCCCCTGCTCGGATTCGAAAAGGCTACAGTGGAGTTGCACTGCTTACGCGATTACGACCAGATGCCGTGGTCGAAGGCATTGGAGAAGAACGATTCGATCGAGAAGGGCGCGTACTTCGCGCAGACTTTGGCAGCGTTTCCGTTGTGAGTCTCTATGCTCCGAAAGGGTACAGTGCGGACGATGCCCGCGGTGAACCTCGAAAGGTCGAGCGGCTACATTTCAAGTTAGCCTTCTATCGAGCATTGGTGTCGTATGTCAAAAAGCTCCGCTCTGCCGGTCGCAAAGTTATCTTGAGTGGAGACTTCAACACAGCGCATACTGAGCTGGACTTAGCGCGGCCAAAAGAAAATCAGCAGACAAGCGGTTTTCTGCCGGAAGAGCGACAAGCTTTCGATGAGCTTCTCCGTGCTGGGCTGGTAGACATTTTCCGTCGCTTTGTTTCGGAAGGTGGGCATTATACCTGGTGGAGCCAGCGACAAAATGCCCGCGCACGGAACATTGGGTGGCGCATTGACTACCACTTAGTGGACGAAACATTAGTCCCTTACGTTCTGAACGCGTACATTCAGCCGAACATCTATGGCAGCGATCACTGCCCGGTTGTGCTGGAGATTCGATCCGATGCGCTGACAAAAGGATGAGACAAAAGATGGGGTCCAGGTAAGAAATGGGGGTGGCTTTTTCTATATTCCTGTGCGTGCCAGTTCAGGATGGCGTAGCCATTTGTGGAGTTCTACCACTATCACTACACTCAATGCGACCGCAGTGCTCCGTAACCAGGCGTCCAATTCGATGGGCTCGACCCGTAGGATAAACTGCGTCGGGGGGAAGTACAGGGCTGCGATGTGTATCCCTAATGCTGCAAAAACCGCAACCAAGAGGAACTTGTTGCGAAAGGGGCTGAGCAAAAAGACGGAGCGATATTCTGAACGTGCATTGCCCACATGGAAGTTTTGAAACAACACCAACGTCGTCAATGCAACAGTTTGTGCACGAGTCAGCGAATCTGTCAGCTCAAGCTCGTACCAGAAAAGCCATATCGTCGCTACCGCCATAAGCAGCCCCACCAGAGCAGTGCGCTCCCATAGCAGAGGGGAGATGATTCCTTCTCGTTGGCTTCGTGGAGGAAAGTCCAGAACTCTTTTGTCGCCTGGTTCGAATGCCATGGCGACATCTTGCAAGCCATTGGTAACCAAATTCAGCCACAGCAGTTGAGCAGGAACCATCGGAAGAGGCAGCCCTGCCACTACTGCTATCAAAAACAGGAGAATCGAACCTGCACCCGTTGAAATGAGGAAAAAGGTCGCATTTCGCACGTTCTTGAAAGCTATCCGTCCTTCTTCGACTGCATTGCGAATGCTCACAAAGTTGTCATCAGCAAGCACGATGTCAGCAGCTTCTCGTGCAACGTCGGTACCGCTTTTCCCCATAGCGACTCCAACATCTGCAGCGCGGAGAGCAGGAGCATCATTGACTCCATCGCCGGTGACCGCAACGACCTGACCATTTGCTTTGAGTGCTTTGACAATGCGGAGCTTATGTTCCGGTGCAACACGGGCAAAAACGTTGACTGTGCGCACTGCTTGCGAAAGGGCTTCCTCACTCATTGTCTCAAGATCAGTGCCTGTAATGACGGGTGCTGTTGGAGTATCTGTGATGCCCAACTGGTGGGCAATCGAACGTGCGGTAGATGCGTGATCCCCAGTAATCATGATGACGCGGATACCAGCGCGGTGGCAATCGGCAATAGCTTCTTTGACACCTCGTCGGGGAGGATCCATCAAACCAACCAGCCCGAGGAATACAAGGTCGCGTGGCTCTGTATTAACCGCTGGAGTGGGAGAGTCCGGCAATGTTCGGTAGGCTAATCCCAGCACTCGCAATCCTCGCTCTGCCATAGCACTGATGCGCTGATGGATGTCCTGACGGTCTTTTTCGGTCAGTTGCTTGATGCCTTCTGGTGTTTGCCAATGGGTTGCGTGAGTAACAATTCGTTCTGGTGCTCCCTTAACAAAGTACCATAGCTCGGTTCCTCGTTGCCGGATACTTGCGGAGTATTGCAATTGAGGTTCAAAGGGAACGTGTGCAACGACAGGATGGGTGTCCTGCCATTGTTTGTGGGAAAAGCCTGCTTTGAGTGCTGCCATCAGTAGAGCAATTTCTGTCGGATCGCCTTGAGTTTGATAGGTGCCATCGTCGAATGGTTCAACGCTTGCCTCACTGGTGAGGACAGATGTCAACAACGCCAAAACAAACGGATGTTCATCCTCGCGGGGAATAGATCCGCGATCGAGCATGTCAATTGCATAGTGTTCTCCCGCAATCCAGTATTCGTGCACAGTCATGCGGTTTTCCGTGAGGGTTCCTGTTTTGTCTGAGCCAATGACCGTTGTACTCCCCAGCGTTTCTACAGCATGGAGGCGCCGCACAAGAGCATTGCGCTTTGCCATGGCGCTAACGCGGAGTGCTAACGTAATTGTCAGGACGATCGGTAGCCCTTCAGGAATAGAAGCAACTGCGACACCTACCATGACCTTGAACATATCGGTTGGGGTATGCCCCACAAGGAGTCCTGCAAAGAAGGTCACCGTACATGCAATTCCGATGGCAATCCCGATGGCGTTCGCAAAACGCCGCATGCGTGCTTGAAGTGGAGTTTCGGTGACCTGTTCTGAACGCATGCTCAGGGCTATTTTGCCGAGCTCGGTCGCTGTGCCTGTTGCCACAACGTAGCCGCGACCTCGGCCAGACGCGACGATTGTCCCTGCATAGAGCATGTTTGTGCGGTCTGCCAAAGGCGTATGTTCTGGAACCGGGGCAAGTTGTTTATATACCGGTACCGATTCGCCAGTTAGAAGAGACTCATCCACTTGGAGTGCAGTAGCATGGAAAAGCCGAATGTCTGCCGGCACACGAACCCCTGATTCAAGCACAACGACATCGCCAACCACCAATTCTCTACTTTCAACAACCTGTTGCTTTCCCTCACGGATAACAGTTGCCTGGGGAGCAGTCAGCTGCATCAATGCACGGACGGAACGCTCTGCGCGATATTCTTGAATGAACCCTATCGTAGCATTGATAATAAGCACTGCTGCGATAACGGCGCTGTCGATGTAATCTCCCATTGCAAGCGTGACAACGCAGGCGGCAATGAGGATGTAAATGAGCGGACTGGTAAACTGATGGAGAATGATCGTCGAAAAGCGAATAGGCTCAATCGGCTCAATTTCGTTGTAGCCATCCCGTGCAAGTCGCTGCCGCACAGCATCCCACGAGAGTCCATGTTCGGAGGTACCATAGAATGCAGCGACCTGTTCTATGGTCTGTGCGTGAGGAGCGGAGAGAATTTGCTGGGTCATCGCAGATCGTGCAGGTGGTGATGTCTTCGCATGGCTTCGACGATTATTCGTGACTTCAAAAACTATAACGGATGCCGAGCAAGACTTGGAGTCGTTCTATTGTCCAGGATGCATCGGTAAGAATGCTTCCGAGAGGATACGCGTACTGGGTCGAAAAACACAACGACCAGCGTGAGGAAAGCATTGGCAATGGAGCAAGAATACCGAATCCACCAAGTACTTCCGCTTGAAATGTCCGGAGAGAGGAAAGCGTTTGGTGGGTGCGCGAGGCAAATGGTGGTGGAGTGGGAATCGAAGAGGGTAAAACGAAGCGACGTTCCATGCTGACCGATTGTGATGGCTGCACCAGAGCCCGAATGCCACCGTGGAGATACAGCTCGTAGGTGTGAGTGTTGACACTTGCAGCGAGCGTGGTCCATTCCACACCGACGCCAACCGCGAATGCCGGTGTGGTTGGCATCAAAAGTGTCTCTGCTTGGACGGTAATCAGTGAGTCATTGGGCAGGCGAAAGGAAGAGGTCAAGGAATCAGGGGCGGAAAGCGGGCGTCCGTAGGGTTCGACTGTGATGCGACCGTAAAGTCGCAGACGGTCTACCACTGCATGGGTTATCGCTGCACCAATACTCAATGCGGCACCATAAACGTTGCCTGTTGGTCGTTCGAAGGACATCCCTCCAGAAGCTTGAAATGCAGCAGTGTGGTAGAGGGCAGTAGCAATACCTGTTAGCTCGGCTTGCCACTGCCACTGGGGAGGACAGTAGCTTGCCTGAACAAATTCAAATCGGTGCTGTTTGGGATCGTAGCAGTAGGTATACGTTGCTGTTGCACGGTTGCCTGCAACATCGGAGAACACTAGCGTAAGCTGGCCATCCTGCTCTGGATCGAGCGGGTGCACGTCGAATTCGGCTTGAGGTTGTCCTCGTTCGATACGCGGCAAGTATGCGCGAAGGTTTTGAGCTGCTAAAACGATGATGCTGTCTAATCCTTGGTCGGCAGGGCGGTCGTCTCGCACAGTGACACGAAGTGCTTTGCCAGTACTTTTTAGCTGGAAAGTGCTTTGGGGCGGGATGCGATCCACAAGCGTATCAAGAATGAGGAAGGACTGCCCTCCCATAGTTCCATAGGCATCGTAGGCATCGTAGCGATAGCCGAAACCATACGAATAGAGGCCAAATGGTTCATCACCTGTAATCATGTGGCTGCCATAATCGAGAGGAATCTGGGCGACAAAGTAGCTGGTGATTCCGATCCGTTCGAAAAGTGAGCGGGGAAGGGGACGACCGTCCACGCGAATGCTTCCAATTGCATCTTCCCGTGCCACGATGTTGACGTAGTGATCCCATGACCCCTGCACTGGCGTTGCAATGCGATACTGGCGAACAAATTGCTGAGTGGGGGAGATGAGAATCATCATTGGATCGCCGATTTGATCGCCGTTCCCATAACCTTGGGAATACTGAGCAATGAGAATGGGCTTATCGGCAGTGATTTGCACATGGTCGGTTGCATTAGGTTCTTCGTAGTACTCTCCGGCATTGAGTACAGCGATGAGGGTTTGGTTTCGGAAGACACGAGTGCCGTTTTCGGCAGCAAGAATCCGATAGGTGTACCGTGAGCGGCCACGCAATTTGCCTACGTAATAATGCTTACCCCACGCCCGAACAGGGGGCAATTGTTCGACCAAATGGTTGCACGCAGTAACACCAGGCGGCACATATGCGCAGGTGTGTCCGCTAAAGACAGCAATTGGTTTGGTTGATTTGATGAGGGTACCTGTAAGGTCGCCAGTGCCACTTGCATAGAATTGGGCTCGTACTTGGTACACTTGCCCGCGATCCAAGGTGATTGAATATTGCTCGTATGCCCGATGCCCATCTGTTGTAGGGGTGGTGGGAGTAATGTCAATGCGGGTGTCGTCCTCTGTTGCAACAATTGCAAATTGTGGAGTAAGAGTGGCAGAAAGTTTACTGTAGCACATAGCACGGTACTCAGTACCAAGGACACTGGTGGGGAGGGCCAAGTACGTGTCGGTTGTTTGCACTCGATGGTTGAGTGCGTAAACCGCAATCGGAGCAGTGCTCTTGATATACAATGCGCGCATCTGCACTCGTGCAGAGGTATCCAGCTCTGCTTCTGGGGTTATGCGCACCGAGCGAATAGTGCCGGCAGGCACGTGCATGCGATGGCGAAAGGTAAGGCCACTAATTTCCATAGTGACATCGGCATCCTCTGCTGCAGTGATGAACACTTCCAATTGAGCAGGCTCGTAACTGCCAGGCTTGTTGGGATCTTGCTCTCGGAAGTTTTTCATAAAGCAGAGCCAAAATTCAGTGCCTTCCGAATTAATGGTGCGATAGCGTCCTTGGAGAGTGTCTGGAGGAGAAATAGCGAAACTTGCTGTTCCTGCAATCCATACCCAGCTAAGGATCCATACTACAACTGCGGTGCTCACTTGGCAATCACGCATGGTGTGATGAGAGCGTCATGCCGGGTAACCATACGAAGGTAATATACCCCGGCAGAGGTCGAGGATCGGTCAAAGCGGAGCTGTACTGTCTGAGGACCTGCCGCACGCGCATCCTGGCGCAAGCGTTGATATTCCCGACCCAGAGGATCATAAAGAACAAATTCAACGTCGGATTCTTCCGGTAGCCAGTAGGTGACCGTCAGGAGCTCCCCATAAAGTGGCTGTGGGCTCAACGGACCCAAAGAAGGTGCACGCTGAAGCTGTAGAGGTTCCGGAGGAACAAGCGTAAGCTGTCCACCCTGGCTTACAACAGTCAGAACTGCCCCATTCTGCTCAATGCTGCGAACTGATAGCGCTGCTGGAGATATGCCGCTCCATAGCACCCGGCACCAAAGGAGGAACTCAAGTTTCGAGAGCGATTGAGGTACTGTGACCCTGAGGGTAGCAAAACCAGTGTCAGTAGTGGGTAAGTTATCGAGGATAATTTCAACATTGCCTTGCCCAGTTGGGAACATTCCTGCGACCTTTTCAATCGAAAGCGCTGCGCGTGAGTATGTGATAACTATTTTAGCATCTGCAGTGGATTCGATGTCGGCTATGAGTGAAATAGGTACAATCACGACTTCCCCTCGGAGGACGGTCGTATCGGGTAAAACAGCACGGGGCTGTGCATGGGAAAGTGTCAATACTGCACTTGCCAGTGCTAACAATAATCGCATCAGCTCAGCCCATCAATGCGACATAGTAGCGGGCAAAAATACGCCCTCTGTGATAGGTGCCCGTACTTCTTGCTTCAGACACGGGCCCGAGAAACTTTATGCATTGCTCAATTTGGTGGTATGGTGGATGCTCTTTACTGGTCAGCTATCTGCCCAAGCAATTCGTCTCAGCGGGTCGGTTGGAACCACAGCAGAACTTTACCGAGCATATGGTAATCCCGCACGCCTGCCATCAGAGACGTACCGTGCAGTCGCCCGGCTGAATGTGAGTTTGTTCAATCAGATCGAATTACCGTTGGAGCTTTTTCTCAATAGTGGTCAGGTAGGTTTCCAGCAGCCATTCAATCAAGTTGGAATTACTCCACGGGTGGGGGATTGGCTTCAACTTTTCGGCGGGTGGTACTCTACTAGCGTCTCTGACCTTACTTTTGGTGACTTACGCATTCTTGGCGGAGGGGTAGAATTGATGCCGGGTAATTTCCGGCTTGCGGTACACTATGGTTATACTCGCCTCGGGCGCGAACCCGATCCTTCTATTGGGTTTTTTGGAGAATATCGGCGTCGGGTTATTCTTGGTAAGCTTGGTTTTGAAACACCAGAGGGAACCTTTATCACACTTCAAGCAATGACCTCGCAGGATGAAGCCGGTACAATCCGCCGTGATAGCTTAACTGCATCTCCCCAGGCAAATGCAGTTCTGTCGGTAGCTGGAGGAGCCAGCATTGCAAACGGTGCTGTGCGTATTCGAGGAGAGCTTGCAGCAGGGCTTCTTACTAATAACCTGCAGGCAGGTATTGATAGCGCTCTTGCTGAGAATATTCCTGCCCTTCTCCAGCAGATTATCCCGATAAACGCGACATCGAACATAGATGGCGCTGCGCGACTGAACATTGCAATAGCACCAAGCACATCGTGGGGCCTATCACTCGATGGTCAATGGATAGGTCCTGGCTTTGTTTCTCTTGGTTTTGCCCAGCTACTCAATGACATTCTTGATCTTTCTGCCTCCCCCTTTGTCCGCATGCTGGAGGGGAAGCTATTACTTCGGGCGACGGTCAGCCGCCGTTCTAACAACTTGCGTAAGACTCGAATAGCAACAATTGAGCGATGGATGACTAATGGAGGACTAACCTGGCAGATTAGCGATGCTGTTAGCCTTGATGTACAAGTGGGTCAATACACCATGACCTCAGACCACCAGAACGATACGCTCCGAGCAGATAACAAAACCCAGACGCTGAGCTTTACTCCAAATTGGCGCTTCCAGGTCTCTGGTCAGGACCACTTCCTGATCGCATCAGCAAGTATTCAGCGGACCATTGATGGGAATATCCTGAGTGGCCGGTATGGAAATAATTCCTCGCTAAATCTCACCCTCTCGCATGCGACTCAATTCCCCTCGCGGCTTGGGATAAACACATCACTAAGCTATAGCCATACCGAGACATTTTTGCAAAGCCTTCGATTTGCCACTCTGAGTGAGTCTTTGAATTATCCGCTTACAGAGCGTCTCGGGCTTCGAACGACTATTGGTATCAACACTACAACAGCGACCCGCACAACCCTCCAGCTATTTTTCCGTGGCACGCTAAGCTACTCTCTGGAACAGTGGGGAACTCTAACATTCCAGCTGATGAATAATGCTTTTGATATGACAACCGATAACCGTTACACTGAACTTTTCGCAAGTCTGCAATACACGGTGAACTTATAAGCACAGTCTGAAAACGGTAGGGTGCTTTTTGCAGGGAAAGGAAAAGGGATGCAGCACATTTGGTACGTGGGTGAGTATGGAAAGCGTGTCATTAATCTCTTTACGCGATCTCATGCGTTAAGCAGGGAGTAGTTACGATCGTTAAGCAGGGAGTAGTTACGATTCTCCTTTGTCTTCTCAGCTAAAAGCTTCGATATCTCCAATGACTATGGCGGCTTCGAACATCCAGTGCTTTCAGCAATGCGCCTAATATCACGGGTGCTTTTCATGCTGTTAACATTTTGGTAACACACCTACAATACTTGCCTAAACTGCTCAGGGGAGTTTTGCGCTCGGTCTGTGTGTGGTTGGTTTCACGTTTACACCGCTTTCTTATGCTTGTTTCAATACTCGTGTGTGTGGTTATTTGTAGCTCTCTCTCATACAGTGCAGAAGAAGTGGGAGCTATCTCTGGTAAGGTGCGAGAAGCTGCAACAGGCGAAGCTCTCCGCGGCGCAACCATAATCTTGGATGGGACGAAGAAAGGCGCGATTAGCGATCCAAAGGGCAATTTCACTATCAAAAACGTACCTGCGGGGAAGTATTCGCTCACAGTGCGATATGTTGGGTACGAAACGAAGCGCATAACAAATGTGGTCGTTGAGCCGGGAAAAACAACGATTGTCTCAATTGTATTAGACCGAGACCGGCAAGTCATTGCGCGAGATGTGGTTGTTGAGGCAAGGCGCACAACAGAAACGCAGGCTGCAATATTGGCGCAACGAAAAAATAGTGCCCAAGTCAGCGACGGAGTAAGTATTGAGGAGATCAAAAAACTTCCTGATAATGATGCAGGGCAGGCTCTTCGTCGTGTTTCAGGGGTTACCCTAGCAAACGACAAGTACATCGTTGTCCGTGGCACCAGTGATCGCTACAACAACGCCATGCTCAACGGCGTGGCACTGACATCAACAGAGCCCGATAAGAAGGCATTTACGTACGACCTTTTTCCAAGCGAACTTCTCGAAAGTGCAACGATCGCAAAGACATTTACACCGGATTTACCGGGGAATTTTACTGGTGGTATGGTTCAGCTAAACACAATAGAATTTCCCTCGCAATCTTCAGTGAAAATCAGTTTTGGTTCCTCGGTCAATGATAATGCATTTCTTCAACGCGATCGTTTTATCAGCTCTCCTGGGGGAAGGTACGATTGGATCGGTTTTGATGATGGTAGCCGGACCCGCATGCCAGAAGGCATGCCGAAAAATCGGCGAGAAATGAGTGCTCTCCTGAGCGCGGTGCGCAATCCGTATGACACAACTGGAGCACGTCAACGATGGACACAAATCGGGCGAACCTTCAACAACCAAAATTGGCAGCGAACTCAAAGGACTCTGGTAACTCCAAATAGTTCCCTATCCATTGCATATTCTGATGTTGCTTCGCTGGGGGGGATGGAATTGGGGATTGTTGCCAGTTTAGTGTACTCCAACTCATGGGGAATTGCCACTATTGAGCGAAATGGTATCCTGGCGGACCGATCAAAATGGTTTGATACAAGGGGATACAATCCCACTCGAACAACAAATCTCGGTGGTATGCTCAATCTTGCAGTCCGTCCAAGTAGTGCCACCACCTTATCTCTACGGACAGTTTTTAGCCACAGTGCAGATGAAGACGTTGTTGTGCTTAATGGACAAGATTACGTGCGGATTTTCGACACCAAGCAGCTTTCGATGCAGTACGTTGAAAAAACATTGATTTCATCAGTGCTTGGCGGTGAGCACACGCTTGCAGAGTTCTTCAATGCTGCGCTTGATTGGAAAGTGGGGTATTCATATTCAGGGCGAAATGAGCCAGATTTCCGCAGGTTCCGCTTTGCACGACAGACTCCCTCACCTGGTGACTCATATATCGAACCCTTTACCTCTGACATCATAAGTTTTACCCCCTTAGGCCAGGGGGATGGTGTGCGTGCAGGCCGGTTTTTTTCTACTCTTGACGAGCATGGATATAGTGGCTCTTTCAATCTGCTCATTCCAATCAATGCAATTAAACTCAAAACAGGATTCTTGACCGAGCATCGCAGTCGACGCTTTTCCGCACGGTCGTTTACCTACGTTCCTGGCCCGGAGTTTAGTTTAGACTACAGCGTGTTTACCCTGCCAGACTCGGTGCAGTGGGCTGATCCATCGAGAATATTCCAGCCTGCCCATTTCGGACCCCAAGGAATTGGAGTCTCGGAAGATTCCCGCTTAGCAGATGCATACGACGCAGGGGAACGGCTTTATGCAGGGTACATTATGGCAGATTGGTCGCTCGATGAGATGGGCATTCCCATCCGAGTTATTGGGGGAGTGCGGTATGAGGACAACCGGCAGACCCTTAGTAGTTACGATCTAAGCGACCGTCCTGTCAACGTTGACTTGCGGACGGGAGACCTCCTACCAGCACTATCCCTTGTGTTCAAGCTTACCCCAGCGATGAATCTGCGGGTTGCAGCATCGCAAACGTTGGCACGTCCGGCGCTACGAGAATTTGCGCCGTTTGCATTCTACGACTTTTCCACGCAGTCCCAAGTGATGGGGAACCCCAACCTGACGCGTGCCCTTATTACTAATGGCGACATTCGGTGGGAGTGGTTCCCCGCGCCAGGAGAAGTACTATCTGCAGGTGTGTTCTACAAGCGCTTCCTTCATGCAATAGAGGAGACCATTTATCTCGAACAACAAGAAATTGCGCGCACATTTCGAAATGCTGAAGGACCTGCCCACAATTATGGGCTTGAGCTGGAGCTCCGCAAGCGACTTGATATCCTGGGTGAGTGGGGAGAAAATGTTACGGTTTCTTTCAACTACGCACGTATTTTCTCAGAAATTGCTGTAGCGCAAGGAGGGCAAATTGATCGCCGCCCGATGTGGGGGCAGTCCCCCTTTACCTTCAATGCAGTGGTATTGGCCGCAATACCGGCGTGGGATGCAACTTTCAGTATCGGCTACAACGTCTTCGGGCGGCGTATCGTCCTTGTTGGGCTTCGGAATGCTTATTTGTTCGAAGATCCCCATACCTATGAACTTCCCCGTGATGTGATAGACATAACTGCAACGAAACGCTTCGGTGACTTTGAACTCCGCATTTCAATTCGTGACCTGCTTAACCAGCCTCTTCGGTGGGAGCAGGGCAATACTGTTGTTCAGTCCACCATACGTGGACGTTCCATAGGTGTTGGATTAAGCTACCGTCTTGGTCAGTAAATGTTGTCCCACTACTTGTGTGTACTCCTATGCACCGTTTGTTGATAGTTCTTGTCACTGTGGTTGCGACGGTCGCATGGTCGCAATCGATTAGCGTTCGTCTTGTTCGTCCGGCAGGGGGTGAAGTCTTTCGCCCTGGGATGTCGGAAGATCTCGTTTGGGACGCATCAGCGTATCCGGGTGTCTTTCCAACCTGGCGATTCCAATTTGCAACATCGCCAAGTGGACCGTGGACCGATTTGCCCGGTGCAACTGCTGTGAAAGACTCCGCCGCACGCCGTGGTCAATTCTTGGGTGGTTTCCGCGTGCCAGCTATTCCGACGACAACCGGCTATGTCCGTATGGTGTTGGTAAAGCCTGATGGCAGCCTTGACGAGTCGGTAACCAGCCGCAATCAGCAACCCTTCACAATCGTTCAACCACAGCCGATACGTATTGATTCTGTTCTCCGTACACCAATCACTACCCGCGTGCAATTGAGTGCCCGCAAGGTTTATGGGCTCGATGGTTATGTGTTCGTTGATGACGGGGGGGTACTCGTTATAGAACCAGGTACACGCATTGTGGGCGATACCGTCGGACAGAACTCAGCTCTTTGTGTCAATCGGGGTGGGAAAATTATAGCAGCAGGCACGCGAACGCGACCAATCATTATGACGTCATCGGCACCTCCAGGGCAGCGGGCATCAGGGGACTGGGGTGGATTACTTATCTGCGGACGTGCACGGACAAATCATCCAGGGGGACAAGCGGCGCTCGAGGGTGGTATCGCCGATGCAAACCAAGTGCGGGGGTGGTTTGGAGGAACCGATGACGACGACTCAAGCGGGGTTGTCCGATACGTGCGAATCGAATTTGCTGGTATTGCGGCCGCACCGAATAGCGAATTGAACTCGCTGACGATGGGAGGTGTCGGACGCCGCACGATCATTGAATATGTGCAATGCAGCTACGGCAACGATGACTCATTCGAGTGGTTCGGCGGTACGGTCAATGGTAGGTACCTAATCTCGACTGGCTGTCTTGATGATGATTTCGACACAGATAATGGATGGAGCGGACGAGTGCAGTTTGCTGTTGCGCAGCGATTCCGTGCGCGTGCCGACCAATCCATTTCACAGGCATTTGAATCCGATAATGATGCCAGTGGTTCGTTCAATCGTCCGCTAACTAGTGGTGTGTTTTCGAATGTTACGGTAATTGGTCCCCTGCAGGATACATCGTGGACAGCAGGGACAGGTACGACACCGAATACATATAACAGCCGCTTCGGTGCAGCAGCGCAAATACGCCGCAACTCACGGCAAAGTATTATCAACAGTGTGTTCATAGGTTGGCCACGGGGAGTGGAAATTGCAGGGAGTAATACAATGGCCGCTGCATTCGGGGATTCATTGCTTTTGCGAAACAACACGTTCTACGGCATTAAGGGAACATGGCTCAACTTTGCTGGTGGTACTCCTCCTTCAGGAATGACTACCAGTTGGATCGAGCAGCCGCAGTTTAACAACATTATCAATCGTGCTTCTCCTGCACTGGCGCAGCTTATCAATCCGTTTGCAACCGATGTGAGTTTCAACCCTCAGCCGACAGAGGAATCGCCGCTTGCACTGCAAGGTACAACCTTTTTGAGCACACCACTTGTTGACCTTAGCGCGTTCCAGCAGGTTAGCTATCGTGGTGCTTTCGCCCCATTCCCAGCAGAGCGGTGGGACCTGCCTTGGGCTGAGTATGACCCAGTCAATGCAGACTACACTCTTTCGGCAGATGATGCCTCTAATGATGTAATTCCGTTGTCAGTGGAAGTACTGCCTAATCCTGTAAACGATGCTGCAGTTATCCGTTATTCGTTGCCCGAAGACGACCGCGTCTCGCTAAGTGTCTTCGATGTACAAGGGAGAGAAGTTGTTCGCTATCTAACGCTTCACCCGCATCATGCGAGTATCTACGAAGTGCCTATTTCTGCGCAGTGGCTCACCAGTGGAACCTACTTTGCTCGTTTGACTACCGAGCGGAATGGTACTGTAACTGTTCCGATTGTGATTGTGCGCTAATCGTAAGGTCGCGACCCTAACAATCTCCGCCGAGCGGAGAACCACACACACGCAGCAGGGCGTCCAGAGGGACGCCCTGTTGTTGTTCCTCTTGAACGCATACTATTTACTACCTGCCATACACATAACGAGAAAAATGGCAAGAGAAACGATTTATTGGAAAGCTGTGTTTCTACGTTGTACTTTTGTTCGGAAAAATCCACCGTAGGCAAGGAGGTGGCAATGAAATTGGCACTCGCTGTGCTTATTCTGCTTCCGCTGGTGCTCCCTGCTCAAGAGTTGCCAGATAGCAAGGGGACGGATTTTTGGTTCTGCTTTATGCCAAATTACCATAATAATGGTTATGATAACCCAGCAGGAAATGACCAAGATTCGTTGTTTGTATTTGTTGCAGCTTCTAAGCCTACCAATGTAGCTCTTCGTTTTACACCTCACGATGGCCGTCCTCCCCAAGAACTTCGGGCTCGTATTGAGGACCCACGTGATATGCTGATATTCAAAATGTCCTATTATGGGGTTGAGCTCAAGGGGATTACCGCAGGAGGTTACTACTATGGAGCTACTCAACGCCACACTCAACGTCCTGTTCCTTATTCTCTGCACCTGACAAGCGATGAGGAAGTGACCGTTTATGCCCTCAACCATGCGGAGAAAACAAGCGATGCCTTTTTGGTTCTTCCCACTGACGCGTTGGGAAAAGACTACTACATTGTAAGCTACAATACCGATGTTTATGCAGACGGAGCAAACACTCCCTCGCAATTTGCGATTGTTGCGACTGAAGACTCGACCGTGGTAGAATTTGTTCGAATTACTGCGCCAACGACTGATGGCCCTGTCAATCGAGTTTTGCTCCGTCAGGGTGAGGTTTACTTAGTGCAGGCAAACATTTTTGATGAACGGAACGATCTGACGGGCACACGGATTAAGTCCAATCGTCCAATAGCTGTTTTTGCTGGGCATCAGCGAGTTCGTGTGCCTCTTCAAAGCAGGGATCGTGCATCGTCACGAGATTGCCTAATTGAACAGCTACCGCCAATTAATACGTGGGGACGTTCTGCACTCTTGGTCAATTTCCCAGATCCACCCGACGAGCTGCGATTAGGACCTGATCGCTTCCGGATTATAGCAGCCAGAGATAGCACAGTGATCTATCGAGACAGTGTGCCACTTGTAACTCTCCAGGCAGGGCAGTACTATGAAGCAGATCTCATTTCTCCGCACTCAATTCATGCTAACCGTCCGATACTTGTAGGAGTTTTTCGCCATACCTCGAGCCCCACTTCCATGGGCAACACCCTGCTTTTGGGAGACCCTTTCCTGATGATTATACCTCCGACGGAACAGTTTCAAAGCAGCTACCGATTCATTTGTCCTCGTCTCTACGAAGATTCTGTTCTCTCTTCCCGTCGGACCGTTAAGACAGAAGTGTACAAGTATCACTATGTGGCAATTGTTGCTCCAGACACGGCATTAGCCACGATCAATCTTGATGGCAGAATGGTGCCTGCGAGTAGTTTCCGCCCAATCCCGAAAAGTAGGTACTTTTACACCTGGGTGCGCATCGATGCAGGGGTCCATACTATTAGTGCAAGTGCACCAATTGGCATTTACGTGTTTGGTTACGGCTATGCGGACTCATATGGATATGTGGGAGGAATGAGCTACCGTCGCTATGACTTTGATCCGCCTGTGTTATCTACTCTCTCTCCCTGTCCTCCCTATCGCCTTGTCGTTTACGATACGTTACCGGGTGACAGTCGGGTAGATGTTGTCCGTATTATTGAGGATTCGACGCGGAATCTGGCCTGGAAAGTTGTGCGCTCATCGCTGCTGCCGCAGGATTCAATAGTTCTTGAGCTTTCCCTGCTTGATCCATATGAAGATGGAATGCTAACCCTTATAGCTCAGGATGCTGAACAATTTACCACACGTGCACAGTTGGTTGTGCCGGGTGTAACGTTGCGAGTGACGAACACCCAAGGAATATCCCAACGACCTCCTGTTCACTTTCGCTATCGAAGTGCAACCCAACGCAGCTCGTGCTTCCCATTGACGATCACCAATGTCGGTAAGCTGCCTCAAACAATCCTCAGAGCATTCACCCGTGAAGGAATAATTACCAGCAAAGCACTCCCAGCAGTGGTGGTCCCACGCGATACTATTAGCCTACGGGTATGCTATCGAACAGAACAAACTCAAGTGATTACAGACACGCTTTGGATCCAAACTCCATGCACTACAATTGTCGCTGCGACATTCACGATCGAATTCATTGTAGATACCGCTGCGCCTCGTATTCAACGAAACACCATTGACTGTCCCGGTGTGCACGTGCTTACTATTGCGGAGCAGGGCTACACAGAAACGGGCATTGCATCTATCGCCGTTGTTGATTCGTTCAATGTTGTCATTCGTCTTGGGAATAACTCAGAGACCTATGCCGATCCGGCAGAAGTACAATACCTTAACATCTCACACCGTGATTGGCGGCTCGATGGCTGGTATCGAATCCAAGTGACTGATTCTTCGGGGAATATAAGTACGATTGCAGGCACCTTCGAGGGGCATACCGTTATGATTGTCAACCGCGACTCTCTCAGTCCTACGCAGCAATTCGTCGGTTACAGCGGGCAATTCTTCTGCGACACAGTGGAGCTCTACAACTTTGGGAGATATCCGAAGGTATTCGACCGCATTACTGCGCGCGGTGTGGAGTTCTCAATTCCTCCCTCCTACATGCCATTAACTCTCGCACCGGGAGAACGCGTCCGTGTTCCTATTTGTGCATTTCTTCCTCCCTACGACAGCCGTGGTGAAAATATGTATGCCGACACATTCGCATTAGTGGTTGGTTGCTACGAGCGACGAATGCCAATTACCATTCGTGTGCAAGCAGTAACATATCAGGCAAATAGTTCCTGCGATGTTCATATCGTAAGTAGTGCTCTGCGTGATAGCGTACGAGTAGAGCAGGTTGCCAGTGGCATTCGTGGTGAATTTGCTCATCCGACAAGTGGAAGTCTGGAGCTGTACACTCTTACTGGCAGACGTGTCCACATGGAGCATTTCAATGATGCGGCATTTAGCCTGAATTTCGATGGGCTGCCACGTGGTACATACTGGCTTATCATCCGCACCTCCAATGGAGTTATAACACTACCACTGCTGTGGATAGGAAACTAATTTTGTGGCATGTAAAACAAAGCACATGGTGGTGGGCATGCAACTATTCATTGATTCAGCCAACATAAGCGAGATTCAGCAAGTAGCGGCACTAGGCATTATCAGCGGTGTAACCACAAATCCCAGTCTGCTGGCAAAGGAAGATCCCTCTACACCGGTGGAAAAAATCATTGCTTCGATTCACGAGATTGTCGGTGGGCATATCTCTGTGGAGGTGGTGTCAACCGATACAGAGGGCATGATACGGGAAGCGGAAGAGATACTCTCGTGGTTGCCCGAGGCAACTATCAAAATCCCTATGACTGCTGCAGGGTTATCAGCAGTGTATGAACTGAGTCGTCGAGAAATACCAACAAATGTGACACTTGTATTTTCTCCAACCCAGGCATTGGCGGCTGCCAATGCAGGTGCCCGCTACGTGAGTATCTTTTTGGGACGGCTCGACGATATTGGACAAGATGGGGTGGGAGTCCTGCGCCAAGTTATGGAAATTTGGGATGTCCAGGGGCTTGAGGCAGAAATCATTGCAGCATCTATTCGGCACCCGATGCATATTGTCGAAGCAGCGCGCGCAGGAGCACCCATTGCAACAGTCCCATACAAAGTACTTATGCAATCGCTCAAGCATCCATTGACGGATGCGGGACTGGAGGCATTCCTTCGCGATGCGGCCAAGTGGCATAAACAGTCAGTGACAGCCTAATGCCAGTAGTAGCTCCAACAGCTCTGTTTTTGGTTGTGCTGACAGTGCAGCTACACTGTCAATCGCTTGTGCCGTTTGTGCTTGAAGATCAGTGGGGAAGGCAGTGGTCTGCAGAGCAGCTCCAGGGGCGAGTGGTTGTCCTCCTCCTTGCGGATCGAGAGGGAGCAGAACAGTCTGCCGTGTGGGGACGTGAACTTGGCAAGCAGTTTGGCTCGGAAACATTGATTATTGGGTGTGCTAACTTGGAAGGCGTGCCGTTTTTCCTTCGATGGCTCGTTCGGGCACGGATTAAGGAAAGCCTTCCCCATGCCCCCCTCCTTCTCGATTGGGACGGAACGCTTTTCCGCGCGTACCGATGCAGAGCACAAATCCCTACCGTGCTTGTCTTTGATATGCACGGTCAGTTACGCCATCGGTATGAAGGTGCTCCCACCGTGCATGCCCTTGAGCACGTAGTTACACGCATTCGTTCACTCCAGTTGGTACAAGCACCATGAGTGAGTATGACTACATCGTTTACACTGATGGGGCATGTATTGGGAATCCAGGACCAGGAGGATGGGCAGTCATCATCCGGGATGCAAAGGGCAACGAGCAAGTTCTCCAAGGAAGTGCTCGACGTACCACAAACAATCGGATGGAGCTTCGTGCTGCCCTTGAGGCACTCCGAACACTCCCAGCAGAAAAACACTACCGCATTCTGATGCGCGCCGATTCACGATTACTCGTTGATGCTCTCACGAAAGGATGGGCGAAACGGTGGCGTGACCACGGCTGGAGGCGTTCCTCGCGAGAACGGGTAGAAAATGTGGACCTGTGGGCACCTTTGCTGGAAGAGCTGGAACAGCGAAATGTTACAGTCGAATGGGTTAAGTCGCACGACACGGATTTGCTTAACGAGCGATGCGATAAACTTGCTTATGCACAGGCATTGCATCCGACAGAGGACGATCCCGGGTACCGAGATACTCCCAGGCATGAGCAGACCACAACAGCGTTGCCTTTAGATACCTCAGCCCTTCACTGCCACCGTATTGCTGATGATCGAATTGCTATAAGTGATGGCAATGCAACCGTCGTGGTGCCCAAACAAAGCATTCCTGAGCTTCTTAGTGCGCTGGCAAAGTTGCTGATAGAATGAGGCGGTGGATTCTTTTATTGCTTCCAGCTACTGCGTGGGCTCAATCGCTAACGATTGTTCTTCCAGACACTGTTCCCGCTACACTCGCTGCATGGCATCAGATAGCCGGGGAGATTGTCGTCGTAGCTCCTGAAATGCTTGTAGCACGGATGGTCGGCTGCATTGAATTGAGCAGCACGACTATCTGCACACCATTTGAACGACAACCAGTGCTGGTCGTCGCTGATACATTGCGAATGCCAATTGCAGCAGTTATGGCTGAATTCTTGTTGCATACGCAGCCACTGTATCGTTCCAATCGCATTCCTGGCGGATTGGGGCGTATGTGCATGCAGCTTGTTGATGCAAATGACTCTTCCCGTGCAATCATAAGCCCTGTGTGTCGCGAGTTTTTCGTTCGGGGAGTGCCTGATGTTAGGCTCGATAGTGTAGCACCGTTTATCGAAGTTGACAGCGTTTGCTTCCGTTGGCATGTGGCTATCCCTGTAGGTGTGCCTACAGTATTCCAGCTTCGAATAGCGGAGCGACGACCAGGACAAAGTTCATGGTATGCAGTTGTAAGATCCGTGCCTGTTGCTACCTGCCGTATCCATTCTGACAGGCTTAGCAAGTGGGAGTGTTGCTTCCCTTTGTTTCTTTTTCGTCGCGGGGTGGAATATGTGTGGGGGATATTTGCCGATGGCGGGGGTAGCCAGGAAGAGTTAATCTCCCCTGTTGGGGAATTTGTACTTCGTTGATGGAAAAAGATTAGCACAATTTTCTCCTATTTTTGTGCAGTACACTCTACCAGGGACGGGGTATGATCATTTATCAAGTTCTCTGCACCGTTCCTCGCTCGCTGGAGGAGGAATGGCGACTGTGGATGATGGAAGAGCACATCCGCGATGTTATGAATACGGAAATGTTCGACGAGGTCCATATTGCACGCGTGCTCAAACCAGAGCATCCAACTGCAGTACGGTACTGCATTCAGTACTATGCCCCAACAGTGGAACATTACGAGCAATACCGTAAAGATTTTGCTCCCGTGCTTCAAGCCGCACACAATGCGAAGTATGGAGGAATGGTTGAAATTGAACGCACGGTTATGGAGATAGTCCCAATGAAAAGTGTTTCACCTACGCAATAGCGCACATGAGTAGAACTGTTACACTGCAGTCATTGGATCCACGGGTCTCTCGTTTGGGTATTCCGACTGAGCAGCAGCCCTTTGAAGGAGTACCGGAAGGGTCCCACTTGCAAACCTTCGAGGTTTTTCACCAAACAAAAAGCGGCGCACGGCACATTCATGTAGGAAGTGTCCATGCCCCCAATGCAGAGATGGCAATGGTGTTTGCAAAGGAGCAATATGCCCGACGCTCAGAGTGTGTGAACCTGTGGGTAGTCAAGACCAGTGAAATCATTACCTTTTCTCCGGAGGATGCAGACCTGTTTGCAACAACCACTGAAAAAACCTACCGGGATGCCAGCGGCTATAAGGTCATGCAAAAAATCTTAGCATGGAAGCAGCGTCTTCAACAGCAAGCTGAACAAAATTCACCATCAAATTCAGAGTAAGAATGACCGAGCAGTACCGTGCAGCGCTGGAAGACTTGCTCTTCCGGATGGCAGATGATGCGCTCATCTATGGACATCGCAACAGCGAGTGGACAGGACTGGCACCTCTGTTAGAGGAAGACATTGCGTTTTCCTCGATTGCGCAGGATAAACTTGGCCATGCCCTGGCGCTTTATCGCATGCTGCACGAGATGGGGCATCCTGATCCAGACCAGCTTGCTTTCATGCGCTCAGAGCATCAATTTCGCTGCTGTCATTTGGTCGAGCTTCCAACGCAAGACTACGCAGTGGCACTTATGCGCCATGCTCTTTTCGACTATGCGGAGCATCACCGATATGAGTTGCTCGAGGAAAGTTCCTATGCGCCACTGGCAGCATTAGCACGCAAGGTGCGAGGGGAAATCAAATATCACATCTTCCACGCAAGCACCTGGCTACGCATGCTCGGTGTTGAAGGAACCGACGAAAGCCGTGCCCGTATGCAGGCAGCGCTTGATATGCTGTTTCCGTATGCCCTTGGCATATTCGAACCGACGCAGCAGGAGGAGACTCTCCGCGAACTTGGCATCTTTCCGGGAGAGGGAATTCTTCGTGAGCACTGGCTGGAGGATGTTGTGCCCCTTTTGGAATCTGCAGGCTATCGCGTTCCCGAACCTTCTGAAGTTGAACCAGTCGTTGGGGGGCGGCATGGCTATCATACCGAGCATCTGCAGCCACTACTGGAAGAAATGACGGCGGTGTTTCGGATTGACCCAACGGCGGAGTGGTAAGATGGAAACATCAGCGATGGTTAGTCGAGAAGATATCCTGGGGCTGCTGGAGCAGGTTCATGACCCAGAGATTCCTATGCTCTCGGTGGTGGATATGGGAATTGTGTCAGATATTGAGATTGAGCCAGAGAAAATTCATGTTATTCTGACTCCAACGTTTGTGGGCTGCCCTGCAATCGAGCTAATTCGCTCGGCAGTCCGAGAAAAGCTTTCATCGTTAGGTGTCCCAACTGTTGAGGTGACGGTAGATTATACCCGTCCATGGAGCACCAATCGCTTAAGCGAGCGGGGACGCCAGATATTAGCCCAGCATGGCTTCGCTCCTCCTCCTCGATACGAGGGCGACTTTGAGCCAGAAATCCTCCTCAATGCTGCATGTCCGTACTGTGGCAGTACGAACACCCAGCTCCGCACGCCCTTCGGACCAGCGCTTTGTCGGGCAATATACTACTGTAACGATTGCCGACAAGCATTTGAGCAATTCAAACCGCTCTGACACTTCTCCATGCCACACCAACGGCTGTTAGAATTCACCACAGGTGAGCGTGTGCCGCTCGGAACGATATACTGCATTGGGCGCAATTATGCAGATCATATCCGCGAGATGCATGCTGCCAGGGAAGAAGAGCCAGTGGTTTTTCTCAAGTCCCCTTGTGCATATGTGCCGGATGGCGGTACAATAGTCCCCCCACGGATGGGGCATGTGCTCCACCATGAGGTGGAAATTGTTGCAGTGATTGGCGCTGTGATACATCGCGTTACTACCGAGCAAGCGCAGCATGCTATCGTAGGCTATGGGGTTGGGATTGATGCCACGTTGCGTGACGTGCAGCAGCATGCAAAAGAGCGTGGCTTGCCGTGGGAAAAAGCGAAAGCTTTTGCGACCAGCGCTCCAATTTCGCGGATTATTCCATCTGCTGCCATTCCAGCGTTGGAGGAAACAGAGGTTGGGCTTATGGTCAATGGACAAGTGCGCCAGCAAGCAGTTGCTAAGCAAATGATATGGTCGGTACCGGAGCTTGTGATGTATTTGTCGCAATGGTTTATTCTTGAGCCGGGGGATGTCATCTTTACTGGAACTCCCGCTGGGGTTGGCCCTCTGGTTCCCGGAGACCGTGTCTATGCATGGCTTGGAGAGCACGTCACGCTTCATGTCACGGTTGAACATCCTCCTGCCTAAGTCAGAATGGTGTACTTCCTTTCGGATGTCCATCTTGGGTATGGAACACAAGAACATGCGCGACAGCGGGAAGCATTGCTCATTGAGCTTTTGAGTGTGATTGCCCCGACCGCTGAAGTGCTGTTTATCGTTGGTGATTTGTTCGACTACTGGTTCGAGTACCGGACCGTGGTGCCTCGGGCATTCTTCCGCACCTTAGCTGCATTAGATCAGCTTCGCCGTGCGGGAACACAAATCGAATACATCATCGGCAATCATGACTTTGGACATCACGATTTTTTCGAGAAAGAGCTGGGAATCGTTCTGCACTGGCAGGATATCGAGCGGACAATCCACGGCAAGCGCTTTTACATTGCCCATGGTGACGGCAAAGTAGCAGGCGATTGGGGATATGCACTTGTTCGACCTGTGCTGCGCAGTAGGTTAGCAAATGTTCTCTATCGTTGGATCCATCCTGACATCGGTATTAGTCTTGCACGGCTATCCTCACACAAAAGCCGTCAGCGCACCATGCAGTGGGATGATGGCACCAGCGACAGCTTAGAAACATTTGCTGAGCAAAAGATTTGCCGAGATGGCATGGACTATGTTGTCATGGGACATCGCCATCGCCCAGCGATGAAGACTTTCTCCTGCGGCGACCACGTAGGAACGTACATCAATCTTGGTGACTGGATGAGCCAGCCACTCGTGGGAATGTTCGATGGGGAGCGCTTTCTGCTAGAACCGGTCGAGCGTGTCATAGCCTCAGCAGTGCTCTGAGGCTCTGCGTGCGGAGAGAAAGGTGCAGTATTTTTGTTTTACTGTTACGTCCACAATCCCGCAGAAGGTGCCTCTATGCCAACCACAGTGATTCTTTCTGCAGCACGCACGCCAATTGGGGCGTTTATGGGAGCGCTATCGTCGCTCTCTGCACCAGAGTTAGGTGCAATTGTCATCAAAGCAGCGCTCGAACGTGCCGGCGTCGAACCAGCACAGGTTGATGAAGTCATCATGGGGAATGTTCTCACCGCTGGTGTTGGGCAAGCGCCAGCGCGGCAGGCAGCACTCAAAGCTGGCCTTCCAACTACTACCCCTTGCATGACCATCAACAAAGTCTGTGGCAGTGGACTTAAATCCGTCATGCTTGCCGATCAAGCAATTCGATGTGGCGATGCGCAGGTGATCGTAGCGGGGGGACAAGAATCCATGAGCAATGCGCCATACTTACTTCCCAAGGGACGAACCGGCTACCGCTATGGTCATGGTCAAGTGCTTGATTCGATGCTGCTCGATGGCCTTACCGATGCATACGAGCCAGAACCGATGGGAGTCTTTGCCGATCGGTGTGCAGCGGCTTGTGCGGTTAGTCGTGCCGAACAAGATGAGTACGCCATCGAAAGTTATCGCCGCGCTTTACGAGCACAGGAGCAAGGTTTTTTCAACGATGAAATTGTTCCTGTTCCGGTCAAGACAGGAAAGAGCGAAACAATTGTTACACTCGACGAAGAACCCCAAAAAGTCAAGTTCGAAAAAATTCCTGAGCTCAAGCCTGTCTTTACCTCAACTGGCACTGTCACCGCTGCCAATGCCAGCTCGATAGACGACGGTGCTGCTGCTCTTGTGCTTGCAAGTGATCAATGGGCGCGTGAAAATGGTAAAACACCGCTTGCACGCATCGTCGCACAAGCAACATATGCCCACAATCCCGCTGACTTCAACACCGCGCCAATACACAGCATCGAGCGGTTGCTTGCAAAAGCTGGCATGACTGTTGCGGACGTCGACCTATTCGAGATCAATGAGGCGTTTGCCGTGACTGCACTGGTAGCGAAAAAGCAGCTTGGTATTCCGCACGACAAGCTCAATGTTCATGGCGGGGCAGTAGCGCTGGGGCATCCAATTGGTGCAAGTGGCGCTCGTATCTTGACAACGCTACTCTATGCCCTCCGCCGCTATGGGAAGCGTTACGGCGTTGCTGCATTGTGCATTGGTGGAGGCGAGGCAACCGCTGTACTCGTTGAAATGCTCCAGTGAGGTACCATTGCGACAAGACATGAGCGCGGTTCGTCGTGTGACCCTCATCCGAGGGGATGGAATTGGTCCGGAGATAACCGAAGCAGTTGTTCGAATTTTCGAGGCAGCCCGTGTTCCCATCGAATGGGAAGAAGCATATGCAGGGCTGGCATGTTATCAAGAACACGGCACACCATTACCACAGGCAACGATCGATTCAATTCTCCGCAATGGTGTTGCGCTCAAGGGACCAACCACAACGCCAGTAGGGGAAGGTTTCAAGAGCGTCAACGTTACCATTCGCAAGGCACTCGATCTTTTTGCCAATGTTCGCCCTGCGAAGTCATTGCCCGGCATCGTAACGCGCTATGGCAACGTTGACTTGATCGTTGTCCGCGAGAACATCGAGGATACGTATGGCGGGATTGAACATGTCCAGACACCGGATGTAGTGCAAACCTTGCGGATCATCACACGACAGGGGAGCGCACTTGTTCATCGCTACGCATTTGAGATGGCACGGCGGCTTGGGCGCCGTCGTGTTACTTGCGTCCACAAAGCCAACATCCACAAATACGCCGACGGTCTTTTTCTCGAGAGCTTTCGGGAGGTTGCTCGCGATTATCCAGACATTGTCGCCGATGACATTATTGTGGACAATGCCTGCATGCAGTTAGTAGTGCGACCTGAAACATTCGATGTTCTGGTGCTTCCGAATCTATTTGGCGACATTGTAAGCGACTTGTGTGCAGGTCTTGTCGGAGGTCTCGGCGTCGCTCCTGGGGGAAACATTGGGCGGTATCACGCGGTCTTCGAAGCTGTCCACGGTTCAGCTCCAGACATTGCGGGCAAAGGTGTTGCCAATCCTACTGCTCTGTTGCTATCGGCATTGCAGATGCTCGATCACATGGGGCTCAGCAGCTATGCCCGTTGCATTGAGCAAGCACTCCACGCCACGTTGAAAGCGGGAGTGCTTACACGTGATCTGGGAGGATCGGCGACAACTCGCGCTTTTACCGATGCAATCATTGCGCGGCTTGATACTTCGCACTGTGCTGATTCCAGTGATGGTAGCAGTCGCGCGTCCGTGATACTTGTCGAGCCGCCACCTCCGCAGCCGTCGCAGCAATGGCAGTGTATTGGGGCAGATGTCTTTGTTGAATGGAATGATACAACGACAGTCCCTGCGATGCCCGAGCAGGTTGGGCCGCTAACGTTGACGATGATTTCGAATCGCGGGACAAAAATTTATCCGCCGCCAATTCCTCCCATCACAATGGTCAATTGGTATCGCTGCCGCTACATTGCCAGTGGACCAATCGAGAATTCGGCAGTTGTTGCACTACTTGAGGAACTTATTCGTCGCAGCATCCGCTGGATGCACGTCGAGCTCCTTGCCGAGTGCAACGGCACACCGATGTTTTCCAAAGCACAAGGAGAATAAATGACCACGCATCGCTCGTTTGAGACCTTTAGCCAACTTCCATACGAACGCCCCAATTACGAGACATTCTCCACAGAATGGAACACTCTCCTGGATCGCTTCCGGAAAGCAAAAAGCGCTGATGAACAGTCTGAGCTTTTCGGTGCTCTCAACGGGCTTCGCATTGAATTCGATACTGCCGCAACAATTGTTTCCATTCGGCACTCCTGCGACACCAGCGATGAATTCTACAGTGCCGAGCAGAAGTACATGGATGCGGTGCGACCGCAGATTGCTGAGCATGTCAACGATCTCTATCGCGCGCTAATCAGCTCGCCGTTTCGCTCTGAATTAGAGCAGCGGTGGGGGGTGCAGCTTTTCCGCATCGCTGAAATGTCCGTGCGATGCCAATCACCGGAGGTGTTGCCCCTGTTGCAACGAGAAAACGAGCTCTCGACCGAATACCAAAAGTTGCTTGCATCGGCAGAGATCCCATTCGATGGAAAGACACTCAATCTGTCGAGCATCGTTCCATACTTACAGCACACTGATAGAGCGGTACGGAAAGCAGCCTCCGAAGCAAAGTGGGAGTTTTTCCGCATCCATGCAGATGAGCTTGATCGGCTTTATGATGAGTTGGTTCATGTCCGCACCGAGATTGCGCACCGTCTCGGCTACCGCACCTTCACCGAACTTGGCTACATGCGCATGCTTCGGTCGGACTACACGCCAGCAGACGTCGCGCGGTATCGGGAGTACGTGCTTCGCCATATCGTTCCCATTGCTGTGCGCTTGCGCCAGCGGCAAGCACGGCGCTTAGGTTTAGAACGCCTCCGCTACTATGACGAGCCGCTTTACTACCGCAGTGGCAATCCCACGCCCAAAGGGGACCCTGATTGGATCATTGCCCAGGCACGTCAGATGTATGCTGAAATGTCGCCTGAAACGGGTGCATTTTTCCAACTTATGGAGCAGCGCCAGCTGATGGATCTGCTTACGCGTCCACGGAAGGCCACAGGTGGCTACTGCACGATGCTTGCTGCTTATGGCGTGCCCTTCATCTTTGCAAACTTCAACGGGACTTCCCACGATGTCGATGTCCTCACGCATGAGATGGGGCATGCTTTCCAGTGCTACATGAGCCGTCACCATCCGGTGCCAGAGTATTGGTTCCCCACCTATGAGGCATGCGAGATTCATTCAATGAGCATGGAATTTTTCGCATGGCCATGGATCAAGCGCTTTTTTGCCGAGGACGAAGACAAGTACCAGTTCCAGCATCTTAGCGGTGCATTGCTCTTTCTGCCTTACGCGGTGCTTGTTGACCACTTCCAACATGACGTTTACGATCATCCTACAATGACCCCAGCAGAGCGGAAGCGTCGCTGGCGCGAACTGGAGCAGATGTATCTTCCGTTCCGCGACTACGAGGGAAATGCATTCTTGGAAGCAGGCGGTATATGGCAGCAGCAACGGCATATCTACGAATCGCCGTTTTACTACATTGACTACGCATTAGCGCAGGTATGCGCTTTGCAGTTTTGGGTACGGGCAAAAACGGATCGTCCTGGTGCATGGCAGGATTACCTGGAGCTATGCAAGGCAGGGGGAACGCGGTCCTTTACTGAGCTTGTTGCCCTTGCAAATTTGCGCTCACCATTCGAGGAGCGAAGTTTTACCGACATCGTTGGCGATATTACCGCCAGACTTGAAGGCGTTCCCGATGCCCACTTTGATTGAGTGCGCTTCGGATAACCCCGATGGAACGCTTTTTAGTCGTTGATATTGAAACTTCGCCATTAGAGTGGGAGAGCTTTGACCAAGCCCAACAGGATTATTTGCTGGCGCGTGCAACTACACCTGAAGAACAGGAAGAACGGAAGCGTCAAATGGCGCTTGCACCGCTAACAGGTTTTATTGTGTGCATTGGGCTCTACTTGGTTGAACGAGAGGGGGAAACCGTTACCGACCGTAAACGCGTGTGTTTGCTCAATGACCGAAGTGACGCCGACCGCCCATCAGAGGCGATTGACCTTAGTGAAGGAGGGAAGTTGTACATGTACTCGGAGCGTGCAATTGTGCGGGACTTTTGGAGTTTCCTTCGCTCAGAGGACTGTCGCGGGGCACATTTTGTTACGTTCAATGGTCGCATGTTTGACTTCCCATTTCTCATGCTACGCTCAGCTGTCCTGGGGATTCGGCCGTCGGTTAATCTCATGGAAGGCGCGCGGTATGGCAATGCCAATCACACGGATCTGCTCGATAAGTTTACATTCAACATGCCTCAATCAATTGGGGCAACGCGGCGGTACAATCTGGATTTTTTGACAAAGGCATTCGGTATTACCTCACCTAAAAGTCAAGGGGTACATGGGGGGAATGTTGCTGCTCTCTATGCAGAAGGACAATATGTTACCGTTGCGGAATACTGCCTGCGCGATGTAGTTGCAACCTGGCAGCTGTATCAAGTCTGGGAGCGCTACCTCAAGTTTTAGCATGCTGCTGTTCCCACCAGTACTGTGCTACCTCTGCAGAGACGAGCATGATAAGAGCAGTGTAGTAAACCCATAGCGCGGCAATGACTACCAAGGAAAAAGTGCCGTACACTGCGCCAAGCGAACGGGCATGCTCGATGTAGGCTGTGAATACAATGCGTGCAACTTCCCAGAGCACTAATGCAACTACACTTGCTCGCACGATGATGAACAGTGGCTGGGGCTGGCTTGGCACAAAATGATACAGAAGATACATCAAACCGAAGGCAGAGATCAAATTGGCACCAAAACTTATCCAGCCAGAAATATGCACTTTTGCCAGGAAAGGGACAGCACTTGTCAAGTTCGAGCTCAGCAGGGAGACCAGGGGAGTGACACCCAGCATAGCGACGATAACCAAAACCAAGATGAGAGTCAGCAAAAGATCGCGGGCTTTATACCAAACGAATAAGCGTGGAGTGGGAATATGGAAGATGGCGTTGAGAGCGGTTCGAAGAGAACTCAACAGTGCTGATGCCATCCATAGGAGAATGACTATAGCGATGATAGTTGCTGTCAGTGCAAACGAGCGAACGCGTTCCAGTTCGATGAGTAGTCGTTCGAGTAGCTGCGCAACCTGTTGAGTGGGGGGAAGAGCACCTGCCACCGCATCAGTAATCGTGATGCGTACAAGATCAGGCGGGATAAATAACGAAGCAACGACAATGACAAGGCCAAAGAGGGGAAGTACGCATAAGAGCACATTGAATGCGATTCCTGCTGCCAACAGGAAAACGTGGTGCCGCTCCAGTCGGGCACTCAGCCCACTGAGGTGACGAAAGGGATTCCAATCGCCCTGACACCATAGGGAGAGTTTAGCGGCCCACCTGGCGGAGGTAATTGTCTTCGACCTTTTCCCAATTGACAACATTCCACCAGGCTTTGATGTAATCCATTCGGCGATTCTGATACTTCAGGTAGTAGGCATGTTCCCACACATCAATGCCCATGATAGGGATAACACCCCAAGGGCTTAGTTTATGCTGGTTTTCTGCTTGCAGGATAATAAGTCGCCCATCAGAGGGGCGCAGATGAAGCAATGCCCATCCACTCCCTTCAACGGCTGCTGCTGCAGCGCTGAAGTGCGCTCGGAATGCTTCCACAGAGCCAAAGCTATCGTTCAGTGCAGCTTCGAGGCGAGGCGGTATTTTCCCTCCTCCCCCTTTCGATGGTGGTGCCATGATTTCCCAAAACATCGAGTGTAGAAAGTGCCCCCCGCCATTGAAGGCTGCTTTTTTGGACCAATACTCCACCGTTGTGTAATCTCCTGACGCCCGTGCTTTTGCTAATTCTGCTTCGGCACGGTTGAGACCGTCCACGTATGCCTGGTGGTGCTTCGTATGGTGGATTTCCATCGTCTTGGTGTCTATGTACGGTTCAAGTGCATCGTAGGGATATGGTAGCGGTGGCAGTGTGTGTTGCTTTGGTTTCTCTTCGATGGCAAATGCGTTACCGGTGGGTACAGCCAGTGAGGCACCGGCTGCTAATCCCAGTTCAACGAATCTGCGACGATCCATCCTCTTACCCTCGTAAGATGAAACATGTTAGGTTAGTCCTACTAACCGCCGAAGGGAAAGTACTTCGTCCCGTGTAAGGTGACGATACTCACCGCGAGCCAGTCCTCGAACAGTAATCGTTCCATACCGACTTCGATGAAGCTTACGCACCTGATATCCAAAGTGTTCGAACAAGCGGCGTACTTCTCGGTTCTTACCTTCACGCAATATGATGCACACTTCCTGCGGGTCGGTTGGGGAGATAATCACTTCAGCAGGACCAGTTTTTTCTCCGTCCTTGAGTTCAATGCCTTGAGCAATTTTCACTGCATGCTGCCGATCCAGGGGGCGATCCAGCCCAACGATATATTCGCGCTCGACACCATAGCGGGGGTGCATCAGGCGCGTTGCTAACTCGCCGTCGTTTGTCAGAAGCAGTACCCCAGTGGTGTTTCGATCCAGTCGCCCAACTGGATAAAGGCGAGTTTTGAGGGGTACCAGGTCAAGCACTGTTTTGCGTCCGCGCTCATCACGGGTGGTGGTGATGTAGTCTTTGGGCTTGTTGAGAACGATGTAAGTCAAGTGCTTGTAGGGCGAGACGGGTTTGCCCGCAACAGTGACCAAATCACCTGGATGCACCTTAGTGCCAAGCTCAGTGACAACGCGACCATTGACTTTGACGACACCTTGGGCGATAAGTTCATCTGCTTTCCGTCGCGATGCAATGCCTGCATCGGCAAGGAATTTGTTAAGGCGAATCAGCGGAGTATCGCTTTGCAGTGTTTGCCTCATTGCACGCAGCGGAGAATTATGGAAGCACGTTCTAAGACGTCTGCTGTCGTAATCGAGTGCATGCATGCAAGGGTTCCTCGGGGACATCGTCGTCGTCCATGACTACCACATGGTCGGCATGGAAGAGGGGGTGGCTCGACAACCTGCGAGCCAGGCGCACGAGGGGCAAAACCAAATGCCGGAATTGTTGAACCGAAGATGGTTAATGTTGGACAGCCGGCAAGAGTTGCCAGATGCGTCGGTGCACTATCGTTGGCAATCAAGAGAGCACAGGATCGCAAAAATTCCACGGTTGCTGCAGGGTCGAGCATACCAGCAAGATCAGGTACACCGGCACGTGTTGCAACCTCGTTGCAAAGAGAAACATCCGCCTTTCCTCCGATAACTGCCACACCAAATCCTTCCGCCCATAAGTGAGCAGCAACCGAGGCAAAACGTTCTGGCAGCCACCGCTTTGTCGCCCAAACTGCTCCAGGGGCGACAGCAACAATCGGTCCACTACGATGGGCACGGATTCTCTCGAGTGCGCTATCAACCTGCTGGCGCTGGGCTGAGGTAAGCTGCAAAGGCAGTGGAATGCGGACTGGTGGAGGCTCGATACCTAAAGCTGTCAGGAGTGCAGCATTGCGCTCGATTTCGTGTATTTCAGAGGGATACTCAATGCGATGCGTGTAGAGCATGCTCCCTGTAGCCTGGGTGAAGCCAACCCGGATTGGTGCTCGGCTGAAATATGCTACAAGCGACGTTCGGATGCTCCGTTGTAAGCCGAACACAATCTCTGTTGCGTGCTCGTGAAGCTGGTGGGACAGGCGCATGATACCGCTGATTCCCCGATCACGTCCGCGCTTGTCGAAGACAATCGTTTGGGTGATTGCGGGATTAGAGCGGGCAAGTGCTTCTCCGTCGGGGCGGCAGATAAACACTAATGTTCTGTCGGGGAATATTCGTCCCACTTGATCGGCAAAGAGCATGCCGAGGGCTATATCGCCCAGGAAAGCCGTTTGAATGATTGCAATAGCTTGTTGCATGGTGTGGCAAAATACATGCAGGGGGTGTAATTTGCGTCTTGGTATGTACCACCTCCTTGGTTGTCGCCATGGCAGTCGCAGCTCCCATCAACTTTCAACAGTGGATTGAAGAACACCGCCACTTGCTCAAGCCCCCGGTGGGAAATCAGTGCATCTACGATAGCGGTGATTTTATCGTAATGGTCGTCGGAGGACCGAACTCCCGCAAAGATTACCACTACGACGAAGGAGAAGAGCTGTTCTACCAGCTCGAGGGAGACATTGTTGTCAAGATCATCGACGACGGCAAACCACGCGACGTTCACATCCGTCAGGGAGAGATGTTTCTGCTTCCTGCACGAGTACCGCATTCCCCCCAGCGTGGACCAAACACCGTAGGGCTGGTTATCGAGCGGAAGCGCCGCCCCGATGAGCTTGACGGCTTCATGTGGTTCTGCGAGCAGTGTGGGGCAAAGCTCTACGAGGAGTTTCTCCATGTGTCGGATATCGTCAAGCAGTTGCCTCCAATTTTCGAGCGGTTCTATGGATCGATTGAAAACCGCACGTGCAAGCAGTGCGGGGCAGTGATGGAGCCACCAAAGCCGGCTACAGCCTAATTACACAATGGTTATCATGCCTCCATTACGGAAAATTGACATCCACGCCCACATTATGCCAGAACGGTGGGAGCCGCTGCACAAGCGTTTCGGGTATGGCGGCTTCATCGTGCTGGAGCATTACCGGGAAGGCGCTGCTCGCATGGTGCGCGACGATGGAGCCTTCTTCCGGGAAGTGCAGCGCAATGCATGGGATCCACAAGCGATTATCGAGGATATGGACCGTCATGGCGTGGATATAATGGTGCTCTGTACAGTCCCTGTACTTTTCTACTACTGGGCTAAGCCAGAGCATACACTCGAATGGGCACGCTTTGTCAATGATCACTTAGCCAGTGTCGTCGAGCGGTTCCCTACGCGGTTTCTTGCATTGGGGACAGTGCCGCTACAGGATACCACACTGGCAATTGCAGAAATGGAGCGCTGTGTTCGGGAATTAAAAATGCCTGGCATTGAAATCGGCACAAACGTCAATGGGGTTAATCTTGACGATCGGCGGCTGTTCCCGTTCTACGAGGCAGCAGAAGCATTAGGGTGTGCTGTACTGGTGCATCCATGGAATATGCTTGGTGCTGACCGTCTTCAGCTGTACTGGGGTGAATGGCTTATTGGGATGCCTGCTGAAACCGCACTGGCGATTCATTCCTGCATTTGCGGCGGAGTATTTGACCGTTTCCCACGATTACGAATGTTGTTTGCCCATGCAGGCGGTTCTTTTCCGTTTATTCTTGGTCGCATCGCGCACGGATGGCGAGCACGACCGGACTTGTGTAACGTCCATTGCGTGCGGGATCCTCGTGAATATGCTGGACACTTCTGGGTAGATAGCATTACACACGACCCACGAGCACTGCGATTTCTGTTTGAAGTTATTGGGGAGCACCGCGTAGTAATGGGCAGTGATTATCCATTCCCCCTTGGCGATCTTGAACACGGGCGCTTTATCGAGGAGATGGATATTCCCTCCTCCACGAAGGAAAGGATTCTCTGGAGAAATGCACTGGAGTTTTTGGGCCGAGATGACTTATTGCCAGCTACTCAGGGCGAGGGGAGCACCGAAGCAATGGTATCGCTCCACTGAACAAGAGGAGATAGCCGTACTAATGCGTAAGTAAACTGCTGCTCTCCAGTGCCAGTGTTTTGTGGAATGATTGCCAGTCCAATGTTGCTGTCATATATGTGGAGCCGATGTGCACGCACAGCGTGGGTAAAACTATCGAAGGTTTCGACAACTTCATAGCCAGACGGTGGTACTCGGTAGGGTTGGTAGCGATCGCCGAAAAAAACAAGTACTGCGGAATCATTGGCAATATCTGCAGGAGTAAATCCTTCAGCGCGCACTTTTCCTAAGCCTATGCCAAGAGCTCGTGCCGAGGCAAGCGAAAGGTCCAAAACACGTCGCTTCACAAAAGGGCCACGGTCATTAATCTGTACAAGCACGCACTCTCCTGTCGAAGGATTAGTCACGCGGAGAATTGTGCCAAAGGGCAGCGTTCGATGTGCAGCGGTGAATTCATGCATATTGAAACGTTTCCCTTGTGCAGTACGCCGTCCATGGAATGCATGGGCATAGAACGAGGCGATACCTTCGAACACTACGGTGAAACTTGCTTGCTCGATGCGAGCGAGCTCTGGTGCTCTGACTGAATGAGGAACGTCCTCACTTGCTGCTGCAATGCTAAACTTAGAAAGAATAGCAACCGTACTGGCGATCGTCAGGAGCGTTACTGCAGGAATGCTAAGCATCCGCGCATAGAAGCGCGCCCATCCTTGCTGCATTTGCATTGGCGCTCTCCTTGTAATGAAACAAACTGCCCGTTCCATTTGGGAAATGGAACGGGCAAAAGTACAACGGTGACGATGAATACAAAATGAATCCCTACTTGGGGGAGGGTTGAACGAATACTAACGCTGAAGGACATAGCGTTGCAATAACACAGCGCTCACAGTGGGGTTTACGAGCAGTGCATACCTTTCGCCCATGCGTGATAAAAAGGCGTCCAATATCATTCCATCGCTCCTGCGGCGTAATTTCCATTAACTGTTCTTCGATTTTGAGAGGGTCTTTCGTCTCAACAAACCCTAAGCGATTAGCAAGCCGTGTGACGTGGGTGTCCACAGTAATTGCCTGCTCGCCGAACGCTTGACTGAGAATCACGTTGGCAGTTTTACGGCCAACGCCGGGCAAGCGCATTAACTCTTGGCGCGTTTGCGGTACAACACCACCAAATTCTTCAATTAGCACACGACAGCATGCTTGAATATTCCGTGCTTTTGCATTGTAGTAGCCTGTGGGGCGAATATCACTGGCAAGCTCGCTAAGAGGAGCAAAGGCAAAATCTTCCGGCGTACGATACTTGGCAAACAGTGCAGGCGTGATGCTATTGACACGCTCGTCGGTACATTGAGCAGATAGTATCGTGGCAATCAAGAGTTGAAAGGGGCTTTGGAAGATCAATCCTTCAAACTTACCAGGATACTCCTGAGCCAGACGGTCGAGAATAGCACCGATGCGTTTACGCTGAGCATTGGATGTTTTTCGGTTGACCCAACGAGCTGATGCCATCGAATAAAAACCTCTCAAGATTCTGCAACATTCACCGACAAATTACGCAGAACGCCTGCAGCAGGGACCGCATGCGGCGATGACATCAGGGAGGATCGGTAAGAGTGTGTCTACCTCATCAAAGGTATGCAGACAATGAAACCTGTTCGAATAATTGCCTTGGTCTCTATTCTGCTGTTCTGTGGAATAAGACATGCAATGGCTATTGCCCGAGGCATTGATCCTCCCCAACAACTTATTGCGATCTACAACGACCAATACAGTGCGACTCTTCGATGGGAAAATGTTGCAGGAGCGCGCTACTATCGCCTCCAAATTTCCGAGCAGCCTGACTTTACGACTATTCGGACTGATGCACTTCTATTACCAACGCGGTCGTGGGTGCGCGCAACAGTGAGCAGTCTGGAGGAGGGAAAGGATTATTGGTGGCGAGTACAAGCAGTAGGGGACCAGGGGGGAAGCTCCTGGAGTCGACCGGTACGATTGCGAATGACAAAATCATGGGAGGAAAGGAAGCCTACTGCACTGTCCCCCCCGCATAATGTGGTGCTTGCATGGACAAACGCACTTCGGCTAAGCTGGTCACCATGCAATGGGGTGACATCGTATCGTATTCAAATTTCTCAGAGTCCGACATTCGATAAATCAGTTATCCAAGTAGATGCAGCCGATTCACAGGTAGACATCGTCTCCTTGCCAGCGGGGAGACGCTACTGGTGGCGTGTATGTGCTCGCCGGGGTTCGGAAAGTGGCACATGGTCAGATGTGCACGAGTTCTCTATCGCACCAATAGGAGTGATCCCCGACACTAACCGTGACGATGAATTCAGCGAGCACCAGAAGCCCACCATTCACTGGCTCGAAAAAGACCTGTCTCGTTCAACTCTCACGATTGCTCCGAATCCTACAGCAGATCGCATTACTATTCGCTCAGAGTATCCATTCAGTGGTCTTGTAACCCTTTACGATATCCTTGGGCGGCGTGTAGTGGAACAGGTAACACAGAATGCTTCGGAAGTAAATATTCCAGTGGGACATCTTCCTGCCGGATCATACACCATGGTTATTCTACAAGAAAGACAGCGCTGGATTGGCACCGTTGACGTGCTCCGCTAAGTAGTATGTTTGATGGATTGATGAAGCTGTGCAATGTCCTCGATTTTTTCGAGTACCTCTCCGTTGTCGCCGATGATATAGGCAAAGGGGATTCCCGTCGGAATCTCTTTTTCGACAATCTGTGCTGGGGTGAGCTTTTCGAGTGCCATCACAAGCGCACGGAGAGAGTTTCCGTGTGCGACAATGAGCACATTTTTTCCTTCTCGAAGGTGGGGGAGAATTTCGCTCTCGTAATAGGGCAGCACACGCTCACTGGTCATTTTCAGGGATTCACCATTGGGAGGAGCAACATCATAGCTGCGCCGCCACAGCTTGAATTGCTCTAAGCCATATTGGCGGGCTACGTCGTCTTTATTGAGACCTTGTAGGTCGCCATAGTGCCGCTCATTGAGCGCTTGATTTTTGATGAGAGGTATATCCTGTTTCCCTATCCTTTCTAGGACAATCTCGGCAGTTCGTATTGCTCGCCGTAAAGCTGATGTGAACACAATATCAATGGGGATATCCCGAAGTGCATCGCCGGCGGCGCGTGCTTCCTCTATTCCACGCTCGGACAGGTCAACATCAATCCAGCCAGTAAATCGGTTCTCCTTATTCCACTCGGATTGTCCATGCCGAAGCAAAATTAGGATTCCCATTGCAAGCTCGACGATGATGAAGAAGGACGGATAATTTCATAGCTCCACGTAACAGAGCATCCACTGGCGCGTACCATCGCCCAGGCGCTACAGTACTTCTGTTCACTCAAGCTAATTGCCCGCTCTAAATGGTGTGGCTCAGCATCCGGACTAGTCAAGGCAAAATGGAGATGCATCGTGGTAAATACGCGGGGATGCTCGGATGCACGTTCTGCCCGGGCATGGGCAGTGAATGCGGCAATTTCAATGCGCTGTTTGCGGAGAATGCTTACAATATCCATCGCCGCACAAGCAGGGACAGAGGCCAGGAGAAGCTGCATAGGTGCGGGACCTTTCGGTTCCGCCGCATGTGCATCAACAGAGAATTCGATGTTGTTATGCGTGCGAACATGAAAGTGAAACTGATCAGCAAGGGTGAGGACTACCTCCATCAGCATGCCTACAATAGTTTACGGAAGAGCATCAATCGCTCCCGTCCTGCGCGGGCAGGATGAGATTCAAGGGGGATCCAGCTATCAACGAGAACAAATCCCGCTGCCTCAAATTGGTGACGAACTTCCTCTTCTCGGACGGTAAAAGGAGGCTCGCTGCGTGGCAGGTCGTCAAGCGGGAAGAACAGCCCAGCAACTATACCGTTCGGCACAATGAGCTGGGCAAGGGTAGTGGCGTATTCACTGCGTCGCTTCGGGTCAATTGCACAGTAGCACGTGTATTCCAGCACGATGTCGAAGACACTGCCCCGCAAGGTGGGAAGGTCAAAAATGTCGCAGCAGAGCGCTTCTAACTTCACTTCTGCCAGCCGTGCGGTCTGGCGTAGGTACTCGATCGGCTCTGGGGCAAAGTCCACTGCCGTCACTCGGTAGCCACGTTGTGCAAGCATGAGTGCATCGTGACCGTAGCCGCAGCCAGGCACCAAGACACGAGGTTGATAGAACTCGGTTGGGCGGGGAAAGTCAATGCGGTCGAGTAAGGCGGCAAGTGCAGGGGTTTCTCCCCCTAAATCCCAGGGAGTGTCACCGCTGCGATATCGCGCTGACCAATACTGAGGAGAACTGACGTCTGGTATCGTACTGGGTGGATGAAATTTCACGAAAGTCCGTCTATGCAGTCGGGCTATCTTTGCTTGCAGCTTAGTACGAGAAATGACAATGGATATTGTAGCCAAGTACCTCGATCCCCGAGTCGTATCGCAGCTTGCAACGATGGAGCTGCGCGCCCGGCTGATTGTCGAGGGATTTCTGACCGGTTTCCATCGCTCCCCTTTCCATGGTTTTAGTGCCGAATTTTCTGAGCATCGCTCCTATCATCCGGGGGATGACCTTCGCTATTTAGACTGGAAAGTTTTGGGGCGGACTGATCGATACTACGTCAAGCAGTTTGAGGAAGAAACTAATCTTCGAGCAGTGATTGCACTCGACCAGAGTGCTTCGATGAGGTACGCCTCGGACGGCTCTATTGCCAAATTCACGTATGGAACTTACTTAGCGGCAGCACTTGCATACCTGGCAATGCTTCAGAAAGACGCTGTTGGAGTTGCTCTCTACGACGAAACATTACGAGCATATTATCCGCCGCGTGCTCGCCGTTCCTATCTGGGAGAGTTACTGGCAACACTCGATCGGGCACAACCCTCGAATGCAACTAATACAGCTCACTCGCTGGAGCTTCTTGCAGAGCGACTGCATCGTCGGAGCTTAGTGATCGTCATTAGCGATTTTTTCGACGATCTCGACCGCATTGCGACAAGTCTTAAGCACTTTCGGCATGATCGCCACGAAGTTATCGCCATTCACGTGCTCGACCGTCGAGAGCTGGATTTCCGCTTTGGTCTTGCCGCAACTTTCCGAGATATGGAAACAGGACAAGAAATGATTACACAGCCATTGCAGGTCCAGCGAGCATACACTGAAGCTGTTAGTGGATTCATCGAGCAGCTCAAGGCTATTTGCTACCGAGCAAACATTGACTACGTCCAAGCTGTCACTGACCAGCCTTTCGACCGTTTATTACAAGAGTATCTTGTTCGGCGTCAACGTGTGCGCTGATGGTCAATGCGAATCTCGATAGGAACAGCCGCATTCTCCCTTCTGCTAAGCCTGATGTTATGGCTTTTTATCGCATTTCAAGAAGAATACGAAGTAACAGCCCCTATTCGCTTCGAGGTACAGCTTCCGCCCGATCGCTCGCTGGAGTCACCTTTACCCGAGCATGTTTATGTGAAGCTGCGTGCCACTGGTTGGAATTTACTCAATGCTCTGTACCTGGGAGGCTCCACACGAATTAGTGTCGGATTGGCTGGTCGTGCAGCAGAAGGCATAATCTCCGAAGCCGAACTTCGCAGCGGATTCCGATCGTCTGTTCCTCTCCGCATCGTTAGCATTGAACCGAATGCAATATCCTATCGGCTCGGCAATATCGTGCAGAAAAAGGTGCCTCTTGTGCCGCAGGTAGCAATCGAGCCAGCTGACGGATATCTCCTTGTGCCACCATTGGTTCTTGTTCCTGACTCTGTTGTGGTTGTTGGGTCGGAGGAAACAGTCAAACGAATTCACGCATGGGATACGCAGCAGCGTACCTACCGAAATGTGCAGACGACCGTTGTTGGGCTTGTTGAAGTTGTACAATCTCCGTTGCTTCGGGTGCTTCCAGAGCGAGTTTTGGTCAAGGGTGTTATTCAACCGGTAGCAGAGATGACGTACTTCGACATTCCGGTCGTTGTTGAATCGCCATTACAAGCAGGGGAAACGCTTCTGCCTTCCGTTGTTACTGTCACGGTAAGAGGAGGTTTAGGGGAAATTGAGCGCTTGCTTGATCGCCAGGAGATTCCCGTGAGTGTGAGGATTTCTCCGCAACAACTCCGGGGAAAAGGGGAAATGGTGGCACCAATAATCTCTACACCGCCAGGTGTACAGGCAGTTACGTGTGAACCGCCTTACGTTGTGCTGCGTCGCATCATTGCGGTGCAATAAGTAGCGAAGCATCCCCGTAACTGAGAAAGCGATAGTTTTGAGCTAACGCTTCGGTATAAATTGTACGCCACCATTCGCCCATAAATGCGGCAACAAGAAGCAGCAGAGTACTCCGCGGCTGGTGGAAGTTAGTAACCATCGCCTGCACAATCCGATAGCGATAACTGGGAACAATGTACAGCTGCGTGTGTGCTTCCAGTGTTGGTCGCTGGTTTTTGTCCAGCCATTCGATCAACGCGGCAATAGCCTCGGCAGCTGCGATTTGGGTAGTCCTGAGAGGTTGAGCATATGGTTCGTGCTGCAGAAGCACTTGTGGCTCTGCTGTAGGGTCAACTATGCGCTTGACGCCCAGCCAGTAGAGCGTTTCAATCGTTCGCACAGATGTTGTCCCAATGCACACGCACATGCGTTGATTTGCAAGGAGGTTGTGGAGGCGCACTAAGGTTGAGCGTTCGACTATAATTGGTTCGGCGTGCATGATATGTTCGAGAGCATTTGCGGCACGAAGCGGTTTGAAGGTCCCCGGTCCGACATGTAGAACGACATCGAGCACTTCAACATGTCGCTGCGCAAGGGCAGAAAATATGCGCTCCGTAAAGTGCAGCCCTGCTGTAGGAGCAGCAATTGAACCGGTTACTTGTGCATACACTGTTTGGTAACGTTCGATATCCTCCTGGGTTGGCTCACGGCGGATATACGGTGGCAGCGGCATTTTACCCAGATGCTCTAACATTGCGGCGATCGAGTGGGTGGAGGGAACACATTCAATTTCAACAAGGAAGAGTCCATCCTCTTGAGCGACGATCTTTGCTCGAATGCCCTGCCCATCAGCAAAAGCTATAAGTTCTGTGCCCTGCCGAATGCGATGCCCTCCGATCATGCATTTCCAGATGCCCGATGGCATGCTGAGTGCTTCTTCCATTGGGATATCTGCTGCGGGAGTAACCAAGAGAATCTCAGCGTGTCCACCACTGCTTTTGTGCGCAATGATGCGAGCAGGAATAACACGTGTCACATTTCGCACCAAAAATGACCCAGCGGGGAGAAGGTTCGGCAGTTCGATAAACACATGGTGCGAGATCGTTCCGGTGCGACCATCGGCAACCAGCAGCTTGCTTTCATCGCGGACTGCCAGTGGTGTCTGCGCAATTCGCTCCGGGGGAAGGTCGTAATCGTACTGGGATGTTTCGACTGCGGGGATATCCCCGAGTGGACAAGCCGGCATTAGTTTACTCCAACCTAATGAAACTTCTGAAGGAGTAAGACGTACATTTGCACGAGGTTGTGAATTATCCGGAGATTGATATGGCAATGCAGATGTCTGCTCCCATGTCGCCACAGCGTCAACGCCCCCGGTGGTGGATTCCGCTGGTAATTCTTGCAGCGCTCTTTGCAGGAATGGTGTTGGGAATAGTTTTGCTCATCGGGATATTCATTGCAGCGCTCTCTTCCGCAGGATCGCTATCAGTGTCTTCCGATGAAGATGTTGAGGTTCGAGAGCACACACTATTAGTGCTAAACTTCCCCTCCGGGGTGCGGGAGCAGCAGTATCCCTCTGGATTGAGCTTTAGTGAAACTGCTACGCCCAGTCTGCTTGATGTTCTCAGTGCTATTCGCTATGCCGCTCGCGATAAAAAAGTAGACGGTATCTTGCTTCGCCGTTGTCGAGGTGTTGGGTTAGCGCAGGCACGGGAAATACGGCAGGAGCTACTCGAATTCAAGAAGTCTGGTAAAAGGATTTATGCCTTTCTCGATGGGGGCAACGAGGCAGACTACTACCTTGCATCGGTTGCCGACTCAATTATTGTTGCTCCGTTGGCGATGATCGAGTTCAATGGATTTGGCGTTACAGCTCCGTTTTTCAAAAATCTGAGCGATAAGCTCGGCATATCATGGACGGTGATTCAGCGGGAAGAATACAAATCAGCTGGCGAGCAATTCAGCCGCACCGGATTCAGTGAGCCTGCACGGCAGGAATTGCGTCAGGTATTGGAACAGCAATACCAGGTTTTCGTCAACGACATTGCACGGTCGCGCGGGATACCTCCTGCAACTATAGAGCAGCTTCTTTCAAGGGGTTTATACCAAGCCGAGGAGTTTGTCCAACACGGTTTAGCCCACGCGATTGCAACCGAGCAGCAGGTGCGCGATATGCTGCGCCGGTGGACGCAAGGGACCGATACGACCAAGCCGCTACGGCTGGTGGGTCCAGCGCGCTATGCTCAATATGCACGACAGCAAACGAGCAAAAGTGTCGAGCGAGAAAAAGCGATTGCAATCGTCGCTGCTGTCGGTCCGATACGGAGCGGAAAGCGAGATGGACAAGCCGAGGAAATTGCTTCGCGTTCCTTCTGCCAGGACATTCGTAAAGCAGCTGATGATACCACCGTCAAAGCAATCATTGTGCGGATTGAGTCACCTGGTGGTTCCGCGCAAGCGAGTGAGGAGATATGGCATGAGCTCCAACGCGCCCGTCAGAAGAAGCCTGTCTATGCTTCTATGAGTACAGTTGCTGCATCGGGAGGCTATTACATTGCATCTGCCTGTGATACCATCATCGCAGCGCCAGAAACGGTAACCGGCTCAATTGGGGTTATTGCAGCTATTCCGAACTTTAGCAAGCTGATGAATTCGATTGGAGTCACCTTCGACACGGTTGCAACAAGTCCCTCTGCGAGCTCCTTCAGTGGAGTGCTACCAATGCAGCCATCCGAACGTAAAATGCTTGAGCGAATGATTGACACGATTTATGCGCGATTTTTAGAGCGGGTTGCTCTCGGTCGCAAGCGTTCGGTTGAAGCGATTCGTGAGGTTGCTCGAGGTCGTGTGTGGACTGGACAAGCAGCACATGAGAAAGGCTTGGTTGACATGCTTGGCGGTCTTACTGATGCAATTGAGCTTGCAAAGCGCCGAGTTGGTATAGCTCCAGATAAGCGCCCACGGCTGAAGTTCTATCCGGAGAAGGAAGATCTTGCTACCGTCTTGCTCCGCATGCTTCGAAACTTGAGCGGGGAAGAAGATGATGAGAACATGCAACGCCTGGCATGGCTGGTGCTACAGCAGCCATGGAAGCATGTAGTCAGATGGATCGTTGCAAGTCCTGAGCATCGCGAGCTGAAGCATGCATTGAAGATGGTACACCTTGCGCAGCGGGAACGGTTGCTGATGGTGATGCCCCAGCCACTGCCTCAGTGGTAGAACGCTGCCGGCGTAATTCGAATAGCACTACACCTGCTGCAACACTTGCATTGAGTGATTCAATCGAGCGTGCAAGAGGGATACGGACTACTGCGTCGCACAAGCGGCGAATGCTTCGGCGCATTCCATGCCCTTCACTGCCAATAACAACGATAACCGGACGGTCATAAAGATGCTCGGTGTAAAGGTGCTCCCCGTCGTGGGCAGTACCAATTATCCAAAATCCTTTTTCCTTTGCGGCTGCAAGAGCAGTAAGAAGTGATCGAACTCGAACAATCGGGATCCGCTCAAATGCACCGCTGGAGGCAGCAATTGTTGCAGGTGTCATGGGAGCGCTGTTGTGAAGGGTGGTTAGAACAGCCTCGGCTCCTGCTGCTGCTGCGGTGCGAACAATAGCACCAAAGTTATGCGGATCGGTAATCTGGTCGCAGGCTACAATACACGGCGGTGGAACGGAGGATACACTTGCCAGGCATTCACTCCATTCAACAGTCTGGTAGATACGGCGCAGAGCAATGATGTTTTGGTGATGCTTGAAAGCCCCAATCTGATGTACAAGATGGTCGAATTTTTCGCGAGAGAGCACGGCAAAAGGTATTCCGTGGTGTCGGGCGCGACGGAGGATTTCATCGGGAGGATCACTTCCGTATCGAAGGAAAATTTTCTCGATCGGCGCGTGCTCGCGAAGTGCCGTCAGGATAGGATTGATGCCGGTCAAGTAGAGAGAGTCTGTATTCCCGAGGTGGTTAGCCATTGTGCTTTGTCCGAAGATGCGCACACAGTGCAATGTTGATAGCCTTCCGTGTACGGTAGGTGGAGCTATCTATAAAGCCCAGTAGGTAAAGTACGAAGTAAAAGGCAGTGTGCATAGCATACAGTACGCGGTATCCCAGGGAGACAAAACGGTGGCCGTAGGCGTGGTGTAGTTGGACAAAGTGCAGCTTAGCAGAAAGGTTAGCTTGTTCATACAATACAAGACGCTCTGGAGAGGTATTGCGCGTGCCACCTCGGTGATGGAGGACCTGAATAGACGGAACATGATGGCAATGCCACTCCTGTTGCCAGAAGCGGTAGCATAGGTCAGCATCCTCACCGAAAAAGGCGAATTGCTCGTTCATGCCTCCAATTTGCTCATATGCGCTGCGGCGGACAAACAGAGCAGCACCATCGCAGTAGGGTACCGCTCGCCAGTGCACCGAGCGCGATGGCCACCGATTTCGTAAAAACTCCATACCTGCAATAGTTGCCAGAATTTCTCCCCACCCGGGGAAGTATCCCCAGCTGCGCTGAAAACGTCCGTCAGGATACTTTTGGGCAGGACAGCAGACTGCGACAGCAGGATACTTTTCCATGTGCATGAGCATGCGGGGGAGAAAATCCTCGCTGTATTCGACATCTGAATTTGACAAGAGTACATACTGTGCACTTCCCTGACGTGCCCCATAATTGCATGCAGCTGCATAGCCTATCTGCTTGGCAAGGTGAAAGATGGTCACGAAAGGATACCTTTCCGCAAGGGCATGCCCACTTCTATCAGTGGATGCATTGTCAACCACAATGAGGCGAGCGATATATTCCCGTTGCTCGGGAGTGACAAGCGACTCGATACAGCGCGATGTCAACTCCAGCGTATTATGGTGCACAATAACAACATCGACGACGCCTTGCTTCACCGAAAAAAGGTAGGCAGTGTGACAAGTACCGCAAGATACCACTGTCGGCGTTGTGCTGTTCGTATCTTTGCTTGAGCTTGAGAGTTTAGATGTCGAGCATGGCAAACACTACCGCCCACACCACCACGCACATCGATGGGATAGTAACCATTGCTACCGGTAATGGTGCACCGCTACGCTTGGCGGTAGAACAGTATTTGCCTTCACGAGAAGAAATTCTTCGCGACTATGCGCTGTGCGTAACCAGTCGCAAAGCAAGCCTGTTAGGACGGCGGGAGGTTCTCACAGGCAAAGCAAAGTTTGGCATCTTCGGTGATGGAAAAGAGGTGCCACAGGTAGCAATGGCACGCGCATTCGAGCCAGGGGATGTCCGTTCGGGGTACTATCGAGATCAGACGTTTATGTTCGCGACGGGGATGACCACAGTAGAACAGTTTTTTGCCCAGCTTTATGCAATTGCAGACGTTGAGCTGGAGCCCTCGTCAGCAGGACGCTCGATGAATGGGCACTTTGCAACTCGTATGCTAAATCCAGATGGCTCTTGGAAAGCGATAGCCGACGCAATGCAATCGTCGGCTGATGTGTCGCCCACAGGCTCACAAATGCCGAGACTGGTGGGATTGGCGTATGCGTCATGCCTGTATCGTGAGCTTCCTGAGTTACAGAAGTTTACACAGTTTTCCCATAATGGCCGCGAGATTGCCTGGGGTACCATCGGAAATGCCAGCTGCGCCGAAGGAATGTTTTGGGAAGCTATCAACGCGATTGGTGTTCTCCGGGCACCTGCAATCATTTCCATCTGGGATGACGAGTATGGCATATCCGTGCCGAATCAATACCAAATCACTAAAGGCAACCTCAGCGAGGTGTTGCGCGGCTTTCAGCGTAAGCCAGGGGATAGTCAGGGGTTTGACATTTACACTGTCCCAGGATGGGACTATCCGCGCCTTGTTGCTCTGTATGCGTATGCTGCACAGCGGGTACGTCAGGAGGGATTCCCTGCGATTATTCACGTAGTCGAACTCACGCAGCCACAAGGGCACTCGACCTCCGGTTCGCATGAACGGTACAAGAGCAAAGAGCGCTTGCAGTGGGAAGCCGAGCACGACTGTAACTACCGCATGCGGCAGTGGATTTTGGCAAGTCGCTTGGCTACCGAGGAGGAATTAGCTGAGCTCGAACGTCGAGCAGAGCAGGAAGCGGTCGAAGCGAAGGAGCGGGCGTGGAATGCTTACATAACGCCCATTCGCTCAGAGCTTGCGGAGGTTATCGGCAAAATCGAAGAAATGCAACGGCAGAGCCGCAATCCGGAAAAATTGCAGCAAGTATTGGATTCTCTCCGGTCACTCCGCGAGCCATACCGCGCCGATTACTTTGCGGCAATTCACAAAGCCTTGGTACTGACACACGATGAACAACTTCCTGCTGCGGCAGAACTTATCGAGTGGCGCGACCGTATGCAAGCGCTCCAGCAGGAGCGGTATAGCTCGCATCTGTATAGCCAGTCGGCTGAACGCGCAGAATTGGTACCAGAAGTCAAGCCTGTGTATTCGGAAAACTCGCCACTGGTCAACGGTTTTGAAGTACTCAATGCAAACTTTCGCTATTGGCTAGAGCGGGATCCTCGCGTGATAGCTTTCGGCGAAGATGTAGGAAGACTGGGAGATGTCAACCAAGGGTTTGCTGGTCTGCAACAAGTATTTGGTCCTCTGCGTGTCAGCGACACTGGCATTCGTGAATGCACCATCGTGGGGCAGGCAATTGGCATGGCAATGCGGGGACTTCGCCCAATTGCCGAGGTGCAATACTTGGACTACCTCCTTTATGCTCTCCAGATCATGAGCGATGATTTGGCAACAGTGCAGTGGCGAACCAAGGGTGGACAAAAAGCACCTGTTATTATTCGCACGCGCGGGCATCGGCTCGAGGGTATTTGGCACAGCGGCTCTCCGATGGCTGGTATCATCAATCTTGTGCGAGGAATGCACGTTTGTGTGCCCCGCGATATGACACGGGCTGCCGGGTTCTACAACACCATCCTTCGGAGCGATGAGCCAGCACTTATTGTGGAAGTCCTCAACGGCTATCGCCTCAAAGAGCGCTTGCCAGACAATATCGGAGAGTTCACAGTGCCGCTCGGAGTCCCGGAAATTCTTCGTCCGGGCAGTGATGTGACAATTGTCACGTATGGAGCTTTGTGTCGCATTGCACTACAAGCGGCTGAGCAACTTGCCTTGTGCGGTATTGAAGCCGAAGTGATAGATGTACAAACGCTGCTGCCCTTCGATCGGTATGGAATTATCGTCAATTCACTGAAGAAAACTGGCCGTATCCTCTTTGTGGATGAAGACGTTCCCGGTGGCACAACCGCATACATGCTTCAGCAAGTTATCGAGCGGGATGGAGGTTATCGTTACCTTGATTCCCCACCGCGGACGTTGTCGGCAGCAGAGCACCGCCCTGCGTATGGTACCGATGGGAATTATTGGTCAAAGCCTGAAGCAGAACACATCTTTCGGGCAGCGTACGAACTTCTCCATGAAGCTGATCCACGGCGCTATCCATTGTTTTACGATGCTTCCTATCACAAGAGCCGCTAAGATGGGAGCAAGGTCATCGCTTTGTGGGGGTACTCTGTCGGATAGTTGAAAAGGTACGTTTGTTCAGCTTCTGTTTCAGGCAGTCGATGCGTTCAGTCTCAAGGGAGTGTATTTTTGCAGCCTTGCTATTGTCATACTGCCGTTTGAAAGGATGTTCGAGCGTCTCCAATCGCGCCTCGAGGAAGCAATCAAACGTTTGCGTGGGCAGGCGCGGATAACCGAGGAGAACATCACCGAAGCCCTTGCGGAGGTACGCCGCGCGCTGCTTGATGCGGACGTGCACGTCGATGTCGTCCGGCGTTTTGTCGAGGATGTCAAAGCAAAAGCGATTGGAACAGAGGTTAAGGGCAAGGTACTCCCCGAACAGCTCATCGTCAAGATCATTTACGATGAGTTGGTTTCGATCATGGGCACATCGAAAAGCGATCTTGCGCATGCTGCCCAACCGCCAACGGTGATTATGGCAGTGGGACTGCAGGGATCGGGGAAAACGACGTTTGTTGCGAAATTGGCAGCCTTCTTGCGCAAAAAGGGACAGCAACCACTTCTTGTAGCAGCGGATATCTATCGTCCTGCCGCTATTGAACAGCTGAAGATGTTGGCGTCAACGATCAACGTGCCCGTCTTTTCAATGGAAGGCGCCGATCCACTTAACATTGCACGGGAGTCGCTCCAGTATGCTCGGAAGTTTGCCCGCACGCATGTTATTGTGGATACAGCCGGGCGGCTGGCAATCGACGAGCCAATGATGCAAGAGGTTGCTGCTATCCGTCAAGCGATCTCGCCGCACGAAGTGCTTTACGTCTGCGATGCTATGGTCGGTCAGGATGCAGTAGGGACAGCAAAAACGTTCGACGAGCGGGTGGGAATAACAGGTATCGTGTTGACAAAACTCGATGGAGATGCGCGGGGAGGTGCTGCCCTTTCGCTCCGCTATGTGGTGGGTAAACCAATCAAGTTTGTCAGCACAGGGGAAAAGTTGGAGTCACTCGAGGTATTCCATCCTGACCGCCTTGCCTCTCGCATACTGGGGATGGGAGACATTGTCTCCTTTGTCGAACGGGCGCAACAAGAGTACGACGAAGCCAAAGCTGCTGAGCTGGAAGAAAAGATTCGCAAAAGAGAATTCAACTTCGAGGACTTCCTCGAACAGATACGATTGATACGTCGGATGGGGTCCATTCGGGAGTTACTGGGCATGCTGCCCGGTATGGATAAAGCCCTCCGAGGGGTTGAAATTGATGAGCGGGCATTTACCAAAATCGAAGCGATGATTCTTTCGATGACACCACAGGAGCGTCGCAATCCGCGCATTATCAATGGCTCGCGCCGACTTCGCATTGCGCGGGGAAGTGGTACTACAGTGCAGGACGTTAATCGCCTGCTCAAGCAGTTTGAGGAAATGCAAAAACTGATGCGTGCAGTTACCTCCGGCAAGCTCAAGCTTCGAAACATGCCGGCAATGATTGGCGCATCCAAAAGACGATAACTAAGTACGGTGGGCGTGTCGTACGAAAGGGCGTGGCTTGCAAGAATGCCACGGTAGCTGAAAAGCATGCATCCAGCGTAGATGCATGAGCTACGACAGGTCGCACCAACTGGATGTTTCACTGTTCCAAGGTTTTTTGTTATGGTTCGACTCCGGTTGCGTCGTCGTGGGCGGACGCATCGCCCGTTTTATGACATTGTGGCCGCAGATGCACGCACGAAGCGTGATGGTAAGTTCATTGAGCGAATTGGATACTACAATCCGATGACTCAGCCCTCTACCATTAGTGTTGATCACGCGCGGGCAATCTATTGGCTCGAGGTAGGAGCGCAAATGACCAACACTGTGCGTAACATTTTCCATTATGATGGAGTACTCTTACGCCGGGCATTGCAGCGCCAGGGAAGGCCAGCAGAGGAAATCGAGCAACTGGTTGCAGCCCATCGCGAGCGTGTTCTGCAGCGTTATTGGCGGAATAAAGAAAAGCGGGCTGAGCGTAAGCGACGCAAAGCACAAGCTGCGGAAAGCGCGCAAAGTGATGCAGAAGCTTCCGCAGAATAAGCAGCGCTAAGCTCATGCGCGCTCAGCATCAACGTATTGAGCATACTCTCGGAGGCTCTTGGGTTCGAGAGCGCCGCATCGTTGGTATTCTGCTCCGTTTAGCGTTTGCATGCGCGGGAGTGCTATGGCTTCTACTTCCATGGGTTGAGCTCGATGCCCAAACACGCGGGGCATTTACTGCAATGCAGTACCAATTGTACCTTTTACTGCTTACATTGTGGGGGTACGACTATCGGCGACAGGTGCGACGGCTTTCGTGTGTGTTGGCGGTTGCAGATGCGCAGAGCTGTCCTCCCTCCCAAGTCCGATGGGAGCACATTGACCAAAGCGGACAAAGTGGCTGGTTCGACGTGCTCTTGCGTCGTCGGCATTCTCGCCAGTGGTTCCCAGTGGTGTTTACATGGGTCCTTCTGATAGCTAGCTACCTCTGGTTGGGGCGGCAGATCGTGAGCATTGCTCAAATTCTTCAGCGCTGACGATGGCACGCATTGTTATCACTGGTGGAGCTGGGTTCCTTGGGTCACACCTTTGTGATCGCTTCATCGCAGAAGGGGACGAGGTGATCTGCCTGGACAACCTTATCACAGGGTCTGCAGAGAATATTGCGCATTTGCTGGGCAATCCCAAGTTTCGATTCATCTGCTACGATGTAACCGAATTCATTTACATCGAGGGGAAAGTAGATTATGTCCTTCACTTTGCCTCGCCGGCTTCACCGATGGACTACCTGCAGTATCCGATCCAAACGCTTAAAGTAGGCTCGCTCGGAACACATAAAGCGCTTGGTTTTGCAAAAGCAAAAGGAGCGCGTTTTCTTCTTGCCAGTACCAGCGAAGTATATGGCGATCCCCTTGTCCATCCGCAGTCGGAGGATTACTGGGGCAATGTCAATCCGATTGGCATTCGCGGAGTGTACGACGAAGCCAAGCGCTTTGCGGAGGCAATGACCATGGCATACCATCGCTACCACGGACTGGATACGCGAATAGCTCGTATCTTCAACACCTATGGGGAACGCATGCGGCTCGACGATGGGCGTATGATACCGGCATTTATGACGCAAGCTCTGCGCGGGGAGCCAATCACAGTGTTCGGCGATGGCACACAGACTCGCTCCATCTGCTACATCAGCGATATGGTGGAAGGCATCGTCCGTCTCCTTCACTCGGATGTAGTGCTGCCGGTTAACCTTGGTAATCCAGACGAGGTAAGCGTTTTAGAGCTTGCCCGGCAAATCCGTGATTTGGTTGGATCGAATAGCCCCATCGAGTTCCGTCCTTTGCCACAGGATGATCCCAAAACCCGTCAGCCAGACATACGCCGCGCTCGAGAACTATTAGGCTGGGAACCGAAGGTTTCGCGCCAGGAGGGACTTCAACGTACTGCACATTACTTTCGGCAGCGTCTTAGACTACACCGCGTATCTGTAGAGCAATGAGGACCTATATAGATCGGCGCCTACGGTGGCTCATCGCAGCAGTCGTAGCAATGCTATTCAGCACTACTGATGCAATTGCAGCAAGCGGAGCTGGCTCAGAGGAGATATTTCTCGCCCTGGGATGGATTGTCGTTGTGCTTCTGGCAGCGCGGATAGGGAGCGCTATTGAACGGCTTGGACAACCGCCGGTGCTGGGGGAAATTCTTGCCGGTATTGTCTTGAGCGGTGTTGCAATGGCTGGAGTACATTGGCTGGAGCCAATGCGCACCAGCGTGGTGATGAAGTTCCTTGCTGAAGTTGGCACAATTGTGCTCCTTTTCCAAATTGGTTTGGAATCGAACGTCGAGCAATTTCGCAAAGTGGGAATGCGGGCATTTATAGTTGGGACGGTAGGAGTGTTTTTCCCCTTCATTGGGGGAATCTTGGTGGGCCAATACCTGTTTCCAGAACAAAGTATCAACGCACACATATTTCTGGGCGCTACGCTAACGGCGACTTCCGTTGGTATCTCGGTACGAGTTTTTCGAGACCTTGGCGTAGGTGCCCGCCCAGAGGTTAGCATCATTTTGGGGGCGGCAGTTATTGACGATGTACTTGGGGTGGTGATACTGGCGGTTGTGCAGGGATTAGTTACCACAGGTGTGTTCGACTGGTGGAACGTGGCGATTATTATCGGGAAGTCACTGATCTTTCTCATTGGGGCTATTGTTGTAGGGGGCCGAATTGCACCATTATTGGCGCGATGGATGGCATACCTGAGTAACTCCACCACAATGAAGTTTGCTGTCCCAACAGCGTTTTGTTTTCTGCTATCCTACATCGCATACATTGATGACCTTGCACCGATTATCGGGGCGTTTGGAGCAGGGCTCATCCTCGATCAAGTGTACTTCAACATCTACCGAGCACCGGAAATTGTTGAAAAAATAGAGCATGAAGTGTTGCCCTATGTGGGAGAGCCTTCTCGCACACGTCTGGTGGAAATTCTCGATCAGTACCGTCTGCACCACATCGAAGAACTTATCCAGCCGCTTGCGTACTTTTTTGTGCCGATGTTCTTTGTGATGACCGGTTTTAGTGTGGACCTTCGAACCTTTACTTCGCTCCATGTGTTGTGGGCGGGCATGCTTATTACTGCAGTGGCGGTAGCGGGAAAGCTCGTCACAGGCTTTGTTGCTGGACGTGTGCACCGTTCAATTGTTGGCTGGGGGATGGTTCCCAGAGGAGAAGTAGGATTGATTTTCGCATCGGTGGGTTTAGGGCTTGGAGTGGTTACGGCGGAGGAATACTCAGCAATTATGGTCATGGTCATGACGACAACGCTTATGACGCCATTAGTATTAAGCTGGCTGCTGCGCCGCAAAACACCGGCAATGTAGTAGTTTGGAAATAAATGCATCCCAATGGTGAGCATTTCCAATGGCACGAGTTCCCCTTTACAAGATTGCCCACGCCCGAAGCGGCGACAAAGGTGATGCAGCTAACTGTGGTGTTATTGCCTACCGCCCAGAGTGGTATCCGATTCTGCGCGATTATCTCACTGCTGAGCGAGTGGCGGAGTATTTCCGTGGCATTTGCACCGGTCCGGTTGAACGGTATGAGCTACCTAACCTCTGGGCGCTCAATTTCATTTTGCATGGAGCACTCGGTGGAGGAGGAACTGTTTCTCTCAAGCTCGATGCACAAGGGAAAACTATTGCTTCGGCAATGCTGATGATGGAAATCGAAGTGCCCGATGAGATTGCCGCAACGTTATGATACACATCGAGCCCTTGAGTACGGATCGGTTTGATGAGTTCTTCCGCCTGATATGCGCTCTTGCGGAATACGAACAGCTCGATCCGCCTGACGATCAAGCTCGCCAGCGTTTATACGACGATGCGCTCGAGCGTCAACCTCCACGATACCGTGCACTGCTGGCACTCGATGGGCATGTCGTCTGTGGATACTGTATCTACCTTGAAACATACTCGTCTTTCCTGGCGCGACCGACGCTGTATGTGGAGGACATTTTCATCTTGCCCGCATGGCGAGGCAAAGGGATAGGGCGAATGCTTATGCGAACACTTGCGCAGATTGCAATGCAGCAAGGATGTGGCCGGATGGAGTGGATAGTGCTCGATTGGAATGAGCCGGCACATCGTTTCTACCAAGCAATTGGCGCAAGACAACTCGACCAATGGAAGCTGTACCGTCTCGAAGGGAAAACACTTGCTCGCCTTGCAAATGCTGGGGAATAGGATGCTTGGTGTTGCAGTGCTTGTGGGAATGCTATGGGGTGCAACCAATCTTGCATTCGGGCAAGAGGGTATGCGGCGGGATGAGTTCTACCGTAAGCTCGAATCCTACTTCGACAGAGAACTCATCGGAGATTTGAACAGAGCTTTCCCCAATGAACGCGACTACACGTTCTATTCGTGGGACGCAGGGGACTTTTCCGGCGATGGGAACCACGACCTTGCGTGCGTTGTTCGTCACCGTGCGGAAAAAGGGAAGCGGCTATGGGTATATCTGTTTGCAGATGTTGACGGATTCCTTACGCAAATTGCGGTAAAAGAATATCGGTTTGTCGAGCTCCCGTTGGAAGTAGGGGTGGTTATTCGGTACGGGATCTGCTACGTTACCGAGAAGTTGCAGCAATACAACTGGCGTATTCGTGGGTATCGTTTCGATGGTATAGCTTTAGTGGAGGTAACAACCTACGAGACGCGACGAATAGCAGGGTACACCGTAGAGCAAATGATCAGTCTCTCCGCGTTAGAGCGCAACGAACGCTGGATAGTGACACTTTCCAATGCAGTAGTGCTTGAACGTAAATGCGCAGTAGTTCCAATCTATCCCCGAGGGTTCCTCCCAACGCATGGATACCAACGCATGGCGCGAATCCAGAGTGTAGATTATGTTCTCCAGGGGGCGTTCTATTGGAATGGTGCGGAGGATTGTTCGGTGGCGATGGCAGGAGCGTACGATACGAATTACCTGTACATGACCATTGCAGTACGGGATGACGAAGTCGTCTCACCATACTGTGATACGTGTGCAGCCGACCGACTGGAACTGTGGTTTGACACATACACTGGAGACACCTCTTTGCCGAGCATTGCAGTGCGGCGGGAAAAGCGAGGGATAGCGATGCGACAGCGGCCAGATGCTCCCTTAGTGGGACTGGCAGTGCAGCTGGGAAATTTCTCAACAAAGCTACCGACAGCAAAGCTACTCCTTAGCGACAGCAGCATGCTCACACGGCTGCGACAAAAAGCCTTTGCCGATGTTGCCCTCTATGCAGAGCGGTCCCTTGTCGGCTACATAGTCCGCATACGGCTACCGTGGATGTTGCTTTCAAGTGAACCGATAGTGCCTATTTCACGCCCACGGACAATAGGCCTGGTGCTTCAAATTATAGACATTGACAATGAATTCCGCCCTGAGGAAGCAACTGTTCTCGCCAATGCAAAGTACCAGCCTGGTGTGGTCGCAACAGAGGGAGAGATCGTGCTTATGCCGAGCGGTGAGCAGTACGGCCGCGTCGAGTATGTGTATGACGATCGGATTATTGAACAACTTCGGCGTCGAGGTTTTTAGCAATGCGTGACGGTGTCTTCCATCGCACAGATGAACGCTACGCTTTAACAGGTCCACACTCGCGGCGGGAAGAGCTACGCTTTGTTCTGCGAGTTGCATGGGAATTTATTCGAGGGTTTCGTGCCCTCCATTTTATTGGTCCTTGCATCACCGTGTTTGGCTCTGCTCGGATTGGACGGGAACATCCGTACTATGAACTGGCACGGCATGTCGGACGGGCAATAGCAGAGCTTGGATTCACTGTTATGACTGGTGGTGGACCAGGTTTAATGGAAGCGGCTAACCGAGGTGCAAAAGAAGCGGGTGGGCGCTCAATCGGGTGTAACATCGAACTTCCCCACGAACAGCTCCCTAATGCTTATCTGGATCGGTGGGTTACGGTGCGGTATTTCTTTGTGCGGAAAGTGTTGCTGGTTAAGTACTCATACGGTTTTGTGGTACTGCCAGGTGGTATTGGAACACTCGATGAACTTTTTGAAGCATTGACGTTGATTCAGACTGGGAAGATCGAGCGCTTCCCCGTTGTGCTCATGGGCACAGAGTACTGGGCACCGGTAGAAGCACTGCTTGCCCAAATGATTGATGAGGGCACAATCTCGGAACAAGATCGGGAATTAGTGCTTCTGACCGATTCAGTGGACGCAATGCGAGAGCATTTGGAACGATATGCTGTCGAACGTTTCCGTCTACAGCGGATCGTCCGGTTGCGACCAGTGCGCGTGTTAGGGGAGCAATAAGCAGTTTCAGCTGTACTGCCATATTTTTGCAACCTGTAGTTAGGTTCTTTGAGCGTTATCAATGGCAGTCCAACCGCCCAACCGCAGCTCTGGTGCTGTGTTTCGTCAGCTTGCTCCGCTTGCGACACTTGGTGTCGAGCTTGCGGCAGCAGTGCTGCTGGGTGGTGCACTGGGCTGGTGGCTCGACGAAACATTCCACACCCAGCCACTGTGGACAGTGATAGGGTTTGTTTTCGGTGTAGCCACAGCAATAGTGCAGTTTATTCGGACTGTCCGGCGGCTCGACCAACAGCACCAGCGTCAGCAGTCCCAATATTCCAGTGCAGCACAGCATTGACAGAATCAACGCGTATTCTCATCGGTATCGTTGCAGGTTTTGTTCTTAGTGCTGCAAACATTGGAGCGGGATTGTTGGTTGCACGGCGTGCTCAGCAGTTGCCCGTCAATAAAGCAACTACGCTGGTGCTCTCGGCAATGGCGGTACGGTTGATCGTTATGGTTGTGCTTATTGGCACACTTGTCAGTACCGTCGAACTCAACAAGGTCGCATTTGCCTTAACGCTCATGTTCTCATTTTTTGCAATGGTGGTGCTTGAAGCTTTTTTTTTACACGCTCAACACGAAAAAGCTAAAGTACCACTGGTTCGTCGCCACCACTATCGGCGGCCACGTGTACCGTTTACTGTATGGTAACACATGAGCTCGGCTGTATCTGATACCGTCGCCTCCCAGCACCGACATCACGAGGATATTCCTCCAAGCCAGGTTATTCCCCACTTGCTGGAGGAGCTTGGTGATCATCACGAACTCAATATCGCCTTTACAACAACAGATGTCTTGCCCATAATCCTGTACGATGGTGGTCGCTGGCACTTTTACCAAAACGTCCATGCTATGGAGCAGGCGGGGGAATATCGCTTGGTCAAAGGGCATGTGGTTCGGGTCCAGGATGGTAAATCGCCTACCCTGGATCTTTCGGTAACCAATCTTGTAGTGTTTCAGTGGATCGGGATGCTCATTGTGCTTGCACTGTTTGTTCTTTCGGCCCGGCGCTATCGGCGAGATCCTCTTGCTCCGCCTCGTGGAATTCAAAATGCAATCGAAGCCCTGGTGGTATACATCCGCGATGAGGTAGTGCGTCCGAACTTACGCTCGGAACGCCTGACGCGCCAATTCATGCCCTACTTTGTCGCTCTGTTCTTTTTTATCCTGACACTCAATCTGATTGGCTTATTGCCGGGCATGCATACGGCAACTGGTGCAATTGGAACAACAGCGGCATTGGCAATTACGGCATTCCTTGTGATAAACGGTTTAGCGATTCGAGAGATTGGCATACGAGGCTGGCTACATCACCTGCTTGGGGGAGCACCTGTGTATCTTGCTCCCATAATGGTGCCGATCGAAATTTTAGGCTTGTTTACCAAGCCGTTCGCTTTGACGGTGCGTCTTTTCGCGAACATGTCGGCAGGACATATCATCCTGCTTTCTCTGATCGGGCTTATCTTTTACTTTCGCTCGATCTTTGTTGCCCCGATGTCTGTTGGCTTCTCGATCTTCATTTACTTGTTGGAAACGCTCGTTTGCTTTCTGCAAGCATACATTTTCACCATTCTGACGGCGGTGTTTGTTGGGCTGGCAATTGGTGACCATGCCCATGAGCACCATGCCGAGCAGAGTTCATCATAGGTTGTGTTTGTCAAACTTTTTTCGGAGTCGTTTCGATGGATGGTTACGGTCTTGCTTGGTTAGCAGCTGGCATCGGCTGTGGGATAACTGTTCTTGGTGTTGGCAATGGTATTGGTCGGCTGGCAGCAGCTGCCCTGGAAGCAGGTGCCCGCCAACCAGAAGCAGCCGGTGATGTGCGTACGACAATGATTATTGGCGCTGCTCTAATCGAAGGGGTCGCACTATTTGCATTGGTTGTCTGCATTTTCCTTGCGCTCAAGGGGTAGTGCTCCTTGGTGAGTGCCGTCGAATGCAGAGGCGGGCATTGATACGAAACGTTGAACTTTCCCTCAGAGCGCAATGGAAGGACTGCTGCAAATAAGTCCGGGACTGATTATCTGGACGCTTATCAACTTCAGCCTGTACCTGTTCATTCTTGCCAAGTTTGGCTTTAAGCCGCTTCAGACTGCACTGGAGCGCAGGGAACAGACCATTGCCGACGCCCTTCGGCAGGCAGAACAGGCACGGGCAGAAGCACAACGGCTTCAGGCAGAAGCAGAAGAACTGCGGAAGAAAACGCACGCTGAAATGGTCGAATTGCTTCGCCAGGCTCGGCAGCAAGCTGAACGCATTGTCGCAAAGGCTGCTGAGGAAGGTGAACAGGTCAAACATACAAAGCTCCAAGAGGCCGAACGGGAAATAGAACGCTTGATTGCTGAGGCACGGGCTACGCTGCAACGGGAAGCAGCAGAACTGGCGTTGCAAATGACCCAGAAACTGCTTGCTACCGCACTTGATGGTGAGCAGCATCGGCGCTTGATTGAGCAGTCGCTGACATATTTGGAACGTACAAACTAATCGCCGCCGATGAAAAACGTTCGCGTTGCCAAACGATACGCTCGTTCCTTGCTACAGGTCGCACAGGATAATGCTGCGCTGGAGGCAGTTCGAGCGGCTGTGGAGATCTTCGATGCAGCATTTGCAGCATCAGCACCGCTGCGTGCACTGCTTCGGAATCCTGTTGTTGCAGCAGAACGAAAATCGGCGATTCTCGACGCAATCTTCGGGGAGCGGGTTCACCCCATCTTCCGCGCCTTTTTGAAGCTGGTGTGCATCAAGGGGCGTGAGAATATCCTCGATAGCATTACTGCGCAATTTGTCAACTTGTACAACGAGCATAAGGGAATTACTGTTGCAGTGGTTTCGGCTGCAGTGGAGGTCCCTGATCCCCTGCACGAACGCATCAAAGCATTTATTGCTCGACGGTTTGGCGGTACGCCTTACGTGGAATACCGCATTGATCCGACACTTCTTGGCGGTCTTGTGATCCAATGCGGGGATGTTCGGCTTGATGCAAGTATTGCTGGACATTTGGCACGCTTACGTAAGCAGCTTTCCGTGGTAAATGGCAAACAAGTGTAGCACAATGAGGTTGTGACAATGGTAGAAGTTCGTCCAGAGGAAATATCAGCGATTCTTCGCAAACAACTTTCCGGTTTCGAGCTGGAAGCAGAAATCGAGGAAGTGGGCACTGTTCTCCAGGTAGGTGATGGAGTAGCCCGCGTCTATGGATTGACTAATTGCATGGCGTCAGAGCTGCTGGAGTTTCCCAATGGCGTCATGGGGATTGCTCTGAATTTGGAAGAGGACAACGTCGGGGTAGTTCTTTTCGGTGATGACCGCTTAGTCAAAGAAGGGGATACAGTTCGTCGTACCGGGCGCATTGCCTCAGTCCCGGTTGGAGAGGCGTTGCTGGGGCGAGTGGTCAATCCGCTTGGTGTACCCCTTGATGGAAAAGGACCAATCAATACGCCCCACTCTCTCCCAATTGAGCGGAAGGCCGTTGGGGTCGTTTACCGCCAGCCAGTCAAAGAACCACTCCAAACAGGCATCAAAGCGATAGATGCTCTCATCCCAATCGGACGAGGACAGCGTGAATTGATCATCGGTGACCGGCAAACGGGGAAAACAGCCGTCGCAATAGATACGATCATCAACCAGCGATATACGCATACAGAAGAAGCAGCACGCAGAGGTATTAAGCCGGTGTATTGCATCTATGTGGCAATAGGACAGAAAGCTTCGACGGTCGCAAATGTTGTTGCAACGCTTGAAGAGTACGGTGCACTCGAGTACACGATTGTTGTGGTGGCAAATGCCTCTGATCCTGCACCTCTACAGTTTATAGCGCCTTATTGTGGTGCTTCGATGGGTGAGTATTTCCGGGATAGTGGGCGTCATGCCTTGATTGTGTACGATGATCTCTCCAAGCAAGCAGCAGCATACCGACAGGTTTCGTTGCTATTGCGTCGTCCACCGGGACGAGAAGCATATCCGGGTGATGTGTTCTACCTGCATAGCCGGTTGCTCGAGCGTGCTGCAAAGCTGAGCGATGAGTATGGTGGTGGCTCGCTTACTGCATTGCCTGTTATTGAAACTCAAGCAGGGGATGTTTCGGCGTATATCCCGACAAACGTGATCTCCATCACTGATGGGCAGATTTACTTGGAGACAGGGCTGTTCAATGCAGGGATTCGACCAGCGCTCAACATTGGTATTTCTGTTTCCCGTGTTGGTGGCAATGCTCAAATTAAGGCAATGAAAAAAGTAGCTGGTCCTCTCAAGTTGGAGCTGGCGCAGTACCGAGCGTTGGAAGCCTTCGCGAAGTTTGGCTCGGATTTAGACAAAACTACTCAACAGCAGTTGCGGAGGGGAGCTCGGCTTGTCGAGCTGATGAAACAAAAGCAATACAGCCCAATTCCTGTCGAAAAACAAGTGGCGCTCATCTATGCTGCAACAAATGGCTACGTGGATGATCTACCAGTTGACTCATTAGGTCGGTTTGAACAGGAATTCTACGAGTATCTCGACAGTGCCCATGCAGATCTGCTCGATGCCATCGCAACAACTAAGGATTTAACACCAGAAATCAAGGAAAAACTTGATGCAGCAATTGCGACCTTTGTTGAAGGATTCCGTCGCACCGTACCGCAAGCGTGATGATAGCGCTTACCGGTGGAGCAGGCTTTATCGGCAGTGCCCTGCTGTGGAAGCTCAACCAGGAGCAGGTGCACGACATTATTGTTGTTGATCGCTTGGGAACAGAAGACAAGTGGAAGAACCTTGTGGGCAAGCGTTTCCGCTACCTTGCATCCCCAGATGAGTTTCTCGATCGCCTCAGCCGAGGATATTACAGTAAACTCGATGCAATCATACACTTTGGTGCCCGCACGAATACAACAGAACGAGATGCGGAATTTTTAGCTGAGAACAATTACCGCTACAGCATCCGGCTGGCAACCTTTGCTGTTGAGCGGGGAATTCCCTTCCTCTATGCAAGCAGTGCTTCGGTTTATGGTGCCGGAGAGAAAGGCTACAGCGTTGGTAACACTGCCCTGTTGCGCCCACTGAATCCCTACGCAATGAGTAAGTATTTGTTCGATTGTTGGGTGGAGGAGTCTGAGCTACTGGGAAGCGTGTGCGGATTGCGATTTTTCAATGTGTTCGGACCGAATGAATACCACAAAGGTCCGATGGCAAGCATGGTGTACAAATCCTTTCTCCAAATACAGCGGACAGGCAAAGTTCATCTATTTGAAAGCACAACGCCTGAGTATGCTGATGGGGAGCAGAAACGCGATTTCGTCTATATCAAGGATGTTGTGGAAATTGTCTGGCAAATTCTTCGATCGCAGTGGACAGACAAGCCAATCCGAGGCATCTATAATGTCGGAAGTGGCAGAGCACGATCGTGGAATGAGCTTGCACGAGCAGTTTTTTCCGCTCTCGAGCGCGAGCCAGTAATTGTCTACATTCCTATGCCCGATGAACTGCGTCACCAATACCAAAACTTTACGCAAGCTGACCTATCCGGTTTGGCAGAAGCATTAAGCCAGCATCAATGCTCTCTTCCCACCACATCGTTGGAAGAGAGTGTTGGTGATTACGTGAACGGTTATTTACTTCAACAGTGGCAATACCTGTAGAGTAACAATGGCAACCCTTCGAGATATCCGTCGGCGGATAGTAGCGGTTCGTAATACTGCGCAGATAACCTCAGCAATGCGAATGGTCGCAGCAGCAAAGCTGAGGAAAGCTCAGAATGCAATCATTGCTGCGCGTCCTTATGCTGCGAAGGTGGGAGAAATTTTGCAAAGTCTCGCGCAAGCTGAGCGCTACAGCTTTGTCCATCCATTCTTTGAGGAGCGGGAGGATGTGCGAAATGTGCTACTGATTGTTGTCGCAAGTGATCGGGGATTGTGTGGCTCATTCAATACCAATGTCTTCAAGGCAGCGCAGTATTACATCGAGCGTAAGCTTCCGGAGGAATTCCCCAAGGCGAAGGTACATATCATCGCTGTCGGAAAACGCGCGGTGCAGTATTTTCAACGGCGACGGGAGCATATTGTTTGTGCACTGCCGGATGTTTTCCACCGATTGGAATTCAAAACGGTCCTTCAGATTGCTCCTTATGTGGGGGATGGGTTCATCAACGGGGAGTATGACCGCGTGTTTGTTCTTTACAACGAGTTTCGCTCAATTCTCCGGCAAGAAGTACGGCGGAAACAAATTTTGCCTATTGAAACGCCTTCCCAACGCCAGCGAGAAATTGGCGATTACATTTACGAACCATCGAGGGCAGAAATTCTTGAAGCCCTCTTGCCTCAGTATATCAATCTACAGATATGGTCGGCATTGCTGGAATCCCACGCGGCGGAACATGCAGCTCGCATGGTAGCGATGGATAATGCAACTACCAATGCACGAGATCTTATTGCTGCCCTGCAATTGGAGTATAACAAAGCACGCCAGGCAGCTATCACAAAAGAAATGCTTGAGATTGTCGGGGGAGCAGAAGCCCTACGGGCACAAGGGTAGCGATTATTTTCGCTACAAGCTTAGTTCGGCGACCTCCGTGCATGCTAATGAAGACCCGCTCGGTGTTTGTCTGTCAGGAGTGTGGGCATCGCTCCCTGAAGTGGTTAGGGAAATGTCCTTCGTGTGGAGGATGGGGTACATTTGTCGAAGAACCCGAGCTGAATCAAGACTCCTCTTCTCCACAGACAAAGGCGTATGAACCGGTTCCTCTTGCCGAGAGTGTGCCCAGTTCTGTGGAACGCTTGCGTAGCGGCATAAGCGAATTCGATCGAGTGATGGGAGGAGGAATAGTTCCTGGCTCTGTTACTGTGATTGGCGGTGATCCAGGGGTGGGAAAATCGACCTTAATGCTCCAGTTATGTGCTCGCTTTGCTGAGAAGAAGCCTCTGTATGTGACGGGGGAAGAATCATTGGAGCAGCTTCGCTATCGTGCCAAGCGCCTTGAAATCGAAAGCCAAGGAATCTTCGGACTGACAGAGCAAACAATCGAACACATTACTGCAACAATTGAACAGTACACTCCCGGTCTGGTAGTGATTGATTCGATCCAAACACTCTATAGCAGTGAATTAGAATCTCTTCCAGGTAGCATAGGACAGGTGCGATATTGTGCAGATCAACTTGTGCGGCTTGCGAAACGAACCGGTGTTCCAATCGTATTGGTGGGACATGTAACAAAAGAGGGCATGCTTGCTGGTCCAAAGGTACTCGAACACATGGTAGATGTTGTCATCCAATTCGAGGGCGAAGGAAACTATGCGTATCGCATCCTCCGGGCAATTAAGAATCGGTATGGTTCGACAAACGAAATAGGCATCTTCGAAATGGGGACCAAGGGTCTGGTAGAGGTACGCAACCCGAGTGCGCTCTTCCTTACCACTCGCACCCGTCCGGAGACAGGGGTTGCTGTTGCAGCAACAATTGAAGGAAGTCGTGCTCTTCTGGTGGAAATCCAGGCCCTGGTTGTCTCCAGTGGGTATGGTATGTCACAACGCGTTGCAACTGGATTCGACACCAAGAGATTACAAATGTTATTAGCAGTGCTGGAACGCCATCTTGGACTGGATTTTCTCCACTGTGATGTATTTCTCAACGTCGCTGGTGGATTTCGAATTGATGACCCTGGAGCAGATTTAGCAGTCTGCGCTGCATTGGTAAGTTCTCTCCAGAATCGTCCAGTGATGGACCGCACAGTTGCAATTGGAGAAGTTAGTCTCACTGGTGAGCTCCGCCAGGTTGCCGGTATGGAGCAACGGCTCAAAGAAGCATCGAAGCTGGGATTCGAAACGATTGTCATGCCTCCTGGTGGGTCACAGTGGAGTGCACAAGGGGAGCTGGTAGTGCACAGTGTCTCTCATCTTGGCGAAGCAATCGCATTGCTGGTACAGTAATTTGGTTTTACCTGGAAACAAAATTCTTATTCGTTCAGTCTATGGCTCGTGCAACGATGGATGAGCAGACGCTTATTGCGCTGCTCTTGGAGCGAAAAGAGGAAGGATTCCGTGAACTGATGCGTGTGTACAAAGATGACTTGGTCAATTACGCGTATCGGTTCATTGGGTCATATGATGATGCTGTTGATGTTGCCCAAGAGACGTTTATCCGTGTCTTCCGGTTCATTGACACATTTCAGCAGGGAGCGCGTCTGCGGACATGGCTTTATGCTATAGCTCGCAATGTCGCTTTCTCAATACTCGATGAGCGGAAGCGGCACGGAACGATATCGATGATTGACACCGACGAGGAAGGGCATGAGGTCGAGTATGAAGCTCCGGACTTGACCTATACGCCCGATCGAAGTGTCGATTCGACGCTCATTGCACAACAAATACAGCAGGCGCTAATGAGGTTACCCCCTGCATTCCGTGAAGCAGTGGTTCTTCGCGACATCGAAGGACTCAGTTATGAGGAAATTGCAGAAGTGTGTAAGACAGAGCTGGGTACGGTCAAGTCGCGTATCAACCGTGGCCGTGCAATGCTCCAGGAGCTTCTGCGCGATCTTTATCAGGAACTGTTTGGCGAACAATAGCCATGATGACACACGAAAAAAATAATCATCCTGATCACATACTTAATCTCCTTCGGCAGCTACCGCGCGTAACAGCACCAGCCAATTTTGAAGAGGTAACGCTTCTCCGCCGAATGCTGAAAGAGTTACCGCGGGCGAGTGCGCCAGAAGACTTCGAGGAGCAAGTACTTCGTCGCTTGAAAGAAGAACATCAGCGGCGAAAACTGCCTCGCATACGCTGGAACTCTCCTCGCACCTGGTTTGCTGCTGCGACAGCAGCAGCGGTGGTAGGGGCAATAGTGTACTACTTTGTAGTACACTTTGCCAAATCACCTGAGAGCACACCAGTGCCTTCCCAGCCCGTTATTCCATATGTCGTCCCAGCTGATACGCAACTGGAGCAAACGATTGCTCCTGTTCCTGAACGCAAAAAAGAGCCCTCTTCAATTCAGCGTCGAAAGACTGAGCCAAGCACAAGTGTAACACCGTCGAAGAAGGTGTCTCCAGGCGTTCCAGAGCACGAAGAAGAGTAGGACCCTACACCAATTCTTCGGGATCAGTGTAAGGCATATCGAATGCCTCTGCAACGGCGCGATAGGTAATGTGCCCATTGATGAAGTTTAGCCCGAGCCACAGCTCTCGGTTTTCTCGAACGGCTCGCTGCCATCCCTTGTCGGCAAGCTCGAGTGCATAGGGAATCGTTGCATTCGTTAAGGCAATCGTTGAGGTAAATGGGACTGCCCCCGGCATATTGGCTACACAATAGTGGACGACGCCATCAACAACGAAGGTAGGGTTATCATGCGTAGTGGGATGGGTGGTTTCGATACATCCTCCTTGATCCACAGAGACATCCACGATAACGGCACCCTCTTTCATCGTAGGAAGCATGTCTCTGGTAACCAAGTATGGGGCCTTCGCTCCGGGAATAAGAACGGCACCGATGAGAATATCCGCCTCGCGAATCACTGTGCGAATGTTTTCCGGTGTGGACATCATGGTAGTAACGTTTTTAGGCATGACGTCGTCAAGGTAGCGCAACCGGTATAGGTTGTTGTCGAGAATAATCACGCGGGCGCCAAAGCCAGCAGCGATTTTTGCAGCATTCGAGCCAACGACACCACCGCCTAAGATCACAACAGTGCCTGGCTGTGTGCCGGGAACCCCACCGAGAAGGACGCCGCGTCCTCCCATCGTTCGTTCAAGATACTTAGCGCCATTTTGTGGCGCCATCCGGCCAGCAACTTCACTCATGGGGATAAGGAGAGGGAGCGAGCCATCTGCTTTCTGAACGGTTTCATACGCGATACCGATACATTTAGATCGAATCATTGCTTCCGTTAGTTCGCGAGAGGCAGCAGCATGGAAGTAGGTGAAAACAACCTGACCAGGACGGATAAGTGCATACTCAGGCTCGATTGGTTCCTTGACTTTCAGTATCATCTCCGCTTCTGCATAAACATCTGCCGCGGAAGGGAGAATTTTCGCTCCTGCGCGGCGATACTGTTCATCGGTGAAACCGCTGCCGATACCCGCCGAGGACTCAATGAGCACCGTGTGCCCATGCCGGACGAACATTTCCACACCGCCAGGTGTGATGGCAACACGATTTTCGTTTGCTTTGATCTCTTTCGGTACGCCTACGATCATAGTGTACTCCTGACGAGTGATTGAAAAGGTACAAAACAAAGGCGTGCAAAAATGCAAAAGCTGATGAAGCACCCCTACAGGATATTTGCAGCCTACCTTCCAATTAGCAGAAGCTTTATGATTGATGGAAAAAAAGTTGTTGTTGTGTTGCCCGCATACAATGCTGAACGTACCTTAGCGCGCACTTATGCAGAAATACCTCACGATGTTGTTGATGATGTGATCCTGGTTGATGATGCAAGCAGTGATCGAACGGTTGCCTTAGCACGTCAGCTCGGGATACGACATATTATCGTGCACGAGCAAAACCGTGGCTATGGGGGCAATCAGAAAACCTGCTATGCACATGCTCTCGAGCTTGGTGCAGACATCGTTGTTATGCTCCATCCAGACTACCAGTACACTCCTAAACTCATCCGGGCAATGGCAAGCATTATCGCCGATGGTGTGTATCCTGTTGTGTTAGGCTCGCGGATTCTTGGCAAAGGGGCACGGAAAGGGGGAATGCCACTCTACAAATACATCGCAAACCGTGTGCTAACTTTTATCCAAAATTTGCTCATTGGTGCGAAGCTTTCTGAATACCACACTGGCTATCGCGCTTTCCGTAGTGATGTGCTGCGTTCGATTCGCCTTGATGCAAACAGCGACGATTTCATCTTCGACAACGAAGTACTCTCCCAAATTCTCTTCGCAGGCTATGAGATTGCTGAGGTGACGTGTCCCACTCGGTATTTCGAGGAAGCCTCTTCGATCAATTTCTGGCGCAGTGTGCGATATGGTTTAGGAGTTCTTCGGGTTTCATTGGAGCACCTTCTTGCAAGGATAGGGATTTACGTGCACCCACGCTACCGAATGAACCAATACTCTTCCTGACCAAAGTGGGAGAAATCGTCGAGGAGCTGACGATATGGAGCAGGCAAAAGGGAAGACCATCGCTGCCGTTCGGTAGCAAGAATGCGCTTTGCTGCTACAATGCCTTGCTGCTTTGACACAAGATTGGCAAGGCTCATAATCATGCTTGTAACGTCTCCCCACTTATCGCTGGTAAGGTGGTGCCGATGTAGCCATAGAGAATCAAGCATTACACGATACTGCTCAATTCGACGGCGAAGGAGTTCGCGGTAGGGTAGCGCATAAGCGTCATGACTGACGGCAATAAGCGAGTCTGAATACTCCAATGCCATTGCATGAGGAAGAGAACCTGAAAACGTTTGATGGATTTCCAATACCAGATGTGAATCGAGTTCCATCAGAGTTGGATCTCCCCATGGAGCAGTTGCAAGGGTATGCAGGCTACTGTCTTGCCATGCAAGGATGACCTTGCCAAATGTCGTGGCATCGTTGCCCCCGCCATCAAGCGAGAGAATAACTAAGGGAACCGTAAAGGAGCGATGCTGGATTGTTTCAACTGCTGTGATTCCATAGTCACCGTATGCAGATGTGCGCACATGGATTCCTTTAGTTGGATTGAAACGAAAAACAATGAGCGAATCGTCGCTGGTAGCGATTTGCCCCTTGCTTCCGCGAACAAGGAGCAATACATCTTTCCATCCATCGCGGTCAAGATCAGCGTAGCGTACGATGGTAGATTTGCCAGCGTACAGACTCGGAATGGAAAACATCGTGTCGCTGCCGGGAGCAGGCAGGTGCAGTGGAACCTGCTCGGATTGTTGGCATGCGATAAGAGTACCAAGCAGTATAGCCCAGTATCGAGTGCGCAGTTGAATCATAAAAGTATCGTGACAACCGTGAAGCTTCTGTCAAAATTACTTTTTCTCGTTTTGCTGATCGTTAGCGCTCTATCGCAGTGGGCATATCCGATTCGCGTAGGGCAGCTGTCGAGTGATCAGGATGATTTTGCCCCCTGTTGGTCTACGGTGGACTCTACTCTTTACTTCTCGCGTCAGGGTCGCAGCGATCTTGTTGTGCTTGCATGTCCCTGGCGACGACTGCTCCAAGCGGGCTTCCCAAATTCCAATCGGGTGCAATTTGACACAATCAACGATGGTATCCCGTATGCCTCGTTTAGTGCAGAGCGGTGGGTTGGACATCGCCTTACAGCTAGTGAGCGGCAACCTATTGCACAGCTTGTGACAGCTTCGGCTCTCCGTAGCACCTCCGCTGGAGCTGTTGAGCCAATTGTGGAGCTTAATCGAGAGAATCACTTTGTGATGTTCCCTGCATTGTCAGGGGATGGGCGCATGCTAGTGTTTGCTACGACCGCAGAATCAGAGAACTACACAACTGATCTGTGGGTAAGCCAGTGGGATGGGACACAATGGAGCGTGCCATTCCCGCTCGAAGGTTTTGAGCAATCAAGCGGAAGCGAAATCACGCCCTGTTTTGTAGGGCGTGACACGCTCATCTTCGCATCAAATGGTTTTGGGGGAAAGGGAGGATTTGATCTGTTTATGACCGTGCGACACGGCGGGGTGTGGTCTGCTCCTCAGCCCTTAAGCGAACTCAATTCCGCTGCTGATGACCGTGATCCTTGCCTGCTTCCGACGGGAGACTTGCTTTTTGCCAGTAACCGCACTGGACAATTTGACCTATACTATGCACGACGAGAGCGCAAGCTCTCCAATCCATGAAGAGGGTGCAGAGGGAAAGGTCAGGCTACTGTACTCTGTAACGAACCAGGACTGACTCAGACCCGCTTTGATCGGCTGTTGCACCTCCAAAGACAACTTTGAGCGTGCTTCGCGATTGCGCCCGCCCAATCCCGGCAACATACCAGTCTGTTATTGTGCCATTAGCAGAGCCTATGTTCCCTGCAATAGTTGCTGTGAGGTTTTGAGAGAATTTCTGAGCAGAGTAGCTTTTTCCACTGATTGTAATTGTCTCTGTGCCTGCTTTACTCCCGGTAACCTTTAGCTGTATGGACAATGGGATAGGAACACCTGGAACCTGAATTGTCAGTGAGGTATCAATGACTGGCCAGCTGCTTACGGTGCCTCCTGCAATGACCTTGATCCAACGAGGAGGAATATCAGGCAATCCAAATTCGGCGGCACCGCTTAGGGTGGTGTATTGCCACACTGTACCATCAGCATCTTTCGAAAAATAGGCAGTGTCTCGTGTACCATCTTGGTGAATGGTGTGAACCGGGTATGCTTGGCGCCCAGCCAGTTGGATTGCTGCAGCGACTACCACTGAGTCGTAGGTAGGGGTTCCTACACGTTGTCCTGTTGAATCAAGTTGGTAAACGACATACACCCAGTAGTTCCCCTGTGCCAAAGGCATAAGGTCTGCTGGCTGTTCAGGTGATGTTGTGCTTGATTTGCACGCGCTCAACCACAGCGCAGCTACAATACCACAGGCTGCTGCAATACGGAAGTAGTTCATCATGATCTCCAGAAAGTGACACAATAGGGCAGGTTTCCCATCCCCACCAGCAGGGAGCGGAGGGTGGGGGACTCGAACCCCCACAGGCTCATCGCCCGGCGGTTTTCAAGACCGCTGCCATACCAGTTAGGCGAACCCTCCATCGAATTTCGACTGCAAATATGCAGCAACAAAATTATTCTCTCATCGCTGCTGGAACAATACCTTAGCTTTTGCTGCTTGCACGACAGTGTAGTCTGGCTCCGGCTGAGCAACAAAAACAACTACCTCCAGATGCTTGGGATTCCAAGGTTTTTGTGAAATGTTGTAGGTATAGGTTCGCTCCAGCACTGTCCCTTGAGGTATTGCCTCTCGAACCAGCGGTTCACCATATGCTCCTAAGGGAGCACTGCGGAGCACGTGCCGGTGCACATAATTGGCGACAAATGTCCCTAAGTCCAGTTGTGGTGCAACAAGGCTATCTTCCACAATGTAATACGCAATGTTGTATGCCGAGTTGATCGGTGCTAATGACTCCAGTCGTACACGAGTGCGAACAATACCCTCTGCAGTGTCACAGAGTGCTTGGGTGGAGATAGCAAACGGTGTACTTGTGCGCAGTTGGGAGGCAATTGCTGAGCCCCAGTTCTGTACACCAAGCACATACGATGTTCCATCTATCTTGGTTCGATTGATAACAGCTGCTGGATATGCAAAAACGCGAAACCGTGAGTTTAGCTCTTCTCCTTCGGGGGTGCGAAAGTCTGCAGTGTAACCGCGACGAAGGTCAGGTTTGGCGAATTCTCCTGCATGGATTGATACTACGACGACACTATCTCTATAGACTTTGGATAATTCATCAAGTTTTCGATGTCCAAGTGGACAGTTTGTGCACTGTGCACCGGTGAACTCCTCTACCAGCACGGCCCGATACCGGACCATTCCAGTGGTAGGAGTGGTTGTATCTTGGGGTAGTGTCCGTGTGTAGGGAGGAGTGATTACATCGCAGCCACTTATTCCCCCCATAAGGGCGATAAACACCACCATAGACGCAGCAAGCTTTGGCAGCATAGGCTTATAGCGATGATTGGGTATCCACATCAATACTCAACCGCACAGACGAGGATGCATGTCGTTCGTTGTATGCAGACCATGCACTAAGCAATGCGCGGCGAAGCTCAGCACCGCCCGGATCAAGCTGCCGATCACCTTTAACCAGCACAACACGGCGATACCGTCCTTTGATACGATCGACAGTAGGACGGACAGGACCAAGAGTTGTTACGGCATTAGAGCCACGCGGCATGTAGTGTGCAAATGCTTGAGCATGGCGTTCGACCTGCTCCGGATCAGTGCTGGAAAATTCCACTAATACCAGCCGAGCAAACGGAGGATAGTGTGCCTCTCGACGTTCCTGGAGCTCGTCGTTATAGAAGAGATCATAGCGATAAAGTTTGGCACATTTGATTGCAGTGTGCTCGGGGTGTGCTGTCTGGATGATAACCTCTCCTGGTTGCTCTGCCCGACGTCCAGCACGACCTGCCACTTGGACAAGAAGTTGGAATGTTCGCTCCGCTGCTCGGAAATCCGGAATGTACAGTTGCATGTCCGTATTGACCACCCCAACAAGCGTCACGCGACCAATGTCCAGTCCTTTGGCAATCATTTGCGTACCAACGAGAATATCAATGCGTCCATGCGCAAAGTCATGAAGAATCCGTCGCAATGAACCCTTTGCTGCAGTGGCGTCTGTATCAACGCGGGCAATGACTGGTTCGAGTGCATGCTGTTTGAGTAATGCAGAGAGCTCTTCTTCTATCCGCTGTGTGCCTGCGCCGATTGCCTCCATCGTTGGATTCCCACACTGGGAGCAGTGATCGGGAACGCGATAGGCACGCCCGCAATAGTGGCAGCGAAGCTGTTCGGTCCGCTTGTGGTAAGTCAGGGCAACGTTGCACGAAGAGCAATGCGGAATATGACCGCACTCCGGACACTCTAAACGTGGTGCAAAGCCCCGGCGATTGTGTAACAGCAAGACGCCTTCCTTTCGCTGAAGCCGAGTAATGATTGCCTGGAGCAACTGTTGCGAAAAGCGTCCGTTCAATGTGCCGCTTTTCCGCTCTTGGCGAATGTCAACAACGCGTATGGTTGGCAGTGTTGCGCCATCGGCACGGTGGCTAAGCTCGAGCAGATGATATTTTCCCGTGGCGGCATTGTACATGCTTTCAATCGAGGGTGTTGCTGAGCCAAGAACAACGACCGCCTGCTCGATATGTCCCCGAACAACAGCAGCATCGCGTCCATGGTAGCGAGGAGGGGGAGACTCTTGCTTGTAGCTGGATTCGTGCTCTTCGTCAACGATGATGAGACCGAGATCTTGTAGGGGACTAAATAGTGCGCTTCGTGGACCAAGCACTATGCGAACCTGACCGCGTCGCATTGCCCGCCAGGCATCGTAGCGCTCTCCTGCACTCATGCGGCTATGGAAGGCGACGATTGCTGTCCCAAATGCATTGCGAAAGCGATCAATCAATTGAGGGGTCAAGGAAATCTCAGGCACAAGGACAAGTGCTGTTTTTCCTGCTTCCAGCACTGCGCGAAGAGCATGCATATAAACAAGTGTTTTACCGCTGCCGGTAATGCCATGGAGGAGAAATGTTTTTGCTTTCCCTGCCATGAGCGCTTCTGTGATGCGAGCAACGGCATGCTCTTGCTCGTCGGTCAGAGGAAGCTCTAATTCACTGCGTTCCGGGGCGAGCGACAATTCTCCCCCTTGCTCAAGACGGCTGTGCTCACCGATGACCTGTTGTACGAAGCCCTGCGCAATCAACGCCTTGAGTACTGCGCTACTGGTGCCTGCGATTTCGATTGCCTGTTTCCAGGGAAGAAGCTCTCGATGCCGTGCGCAGTATTGCGACAACGATTGTAATGCTGCAGCTTGCTTTGGTGCCCGCCGCTCAAGAGCTTCAAGAGTATGCTCAAGCTGATCAGGATTCAAAAGAAGCTCAGGAGCTACCGCCACATATCGCTCGGTACGGAGGGATGCTTTGCCCTCGATGCTACGGAGCAGCTCAATGTATCCCAACTCTTCCAGCGCATCCAGTTGAGCAGTGATAGATTCACTTTGGAGTTGTTGCTCTAAGTAGGCAATGGTTACTGGTTCGGTGTGCTGCTTCAATATCTCAAGCAAGTGTGCACGTTTCGGCGCACGTCGACGCATTAGGTCCAGCTCTTCTGCCGTTGGATAGCGGACGATGCGAACTCGCACCACTGATTGAGGAGCAAGTTCCCTGGGAAGAGCGACGGCAAGTGCTTCTCCCCACGAGCACAGGTAGTAATCAGCCATCCAACGCGTCAGCTCCAGTACTGCCGGCAAGATAGCTGGCTGCGTTTCATCGAGGAGCTCGACAATTGGCTTTGCCTCTGGATGGGGAGCAACATTTACTTCCACGATGATGCCCGTGATGACCTTGTTCCCAAAGGGAACAAGCACACGTGCACCACACTGCGGTTGATACTCATCTGGAATACGGTAGGTAAACACTTTCCGCATCGGTAGCGGGACAGCAACGTTCACGTATTGGCTCATGCCTGGCTACCGTGCGGGGGTGAAACTCATGGCTATGTACCAGTATCCCACGAGCGTAACATCTCGACAAATAGACGAACGCCAACGCCGGTGCCTCCTTTAGGCGTGTATGGACCTTCTTTCGGTGCCATACCTGTGCCAGCAATGTCTAAGTGTGCCCACGGGTAGTTGCCGATGAAATGTTTCAGAAACAGTGCTGCCGTAATTGCACCAGCTGGACGGCCACCACTGTTTTTGACGTCCGCAACGTCGCTTTTGATTTGTTCGAGATACTCATCGTATAAGGGCAATTCGCAAACATATTCTCCCGTTTTCTCTGCAGCTACCTTGATGCGTTCCAACAGTAGGCGATCTGTTCCCATCAGTCCTGTCGTAACATGCCCTAATGCAATAACACAAGCACCAGTGAGTGTTGCAATGTCCACGACCGCCTTGGGAGAGTACCGCTCTGCATAGGTAAGGGCATCGGCTAATATGAGTCGCCCTTCTGCATCTGTGTTATCAATTTCGGCGGTTTTCCCATTCATAAACCGTATGATGTCTCCAGGACGGTAGGCACTACCACTGGGCATATTCTCGGTAGCAGGAACAAGCCCCACGACGTTCACAGGAAGTTTGAGTTTGGCAGCGGCGTAAAGAGTACCGATAACGCTTGCTGCTCCATGCATATCCATTTTCATTTCCCCCATGCGTTCCGCTGGTTTGATAGAGATGCCGCCTGTGTCGAAGGTAATCCCTTTGCCCACTAATACAATTGGTGCATCTTTGGATTTGCCGCCGCGCCATTCCATGACGATAAACACGGGTGGGCGGACGCTTCCTTGGTTAACCGCCAGTAAGCCGCCCATCTTGAGCTGTTCGATCTTGCGCTTGGTGAAAACTTCCACGCGAAATCCTGCTTCCATGCTCGCTTGCCGTGCATATTCGGCAAGGGTCTCGGGGTAGAGATCGTTGCCCGGCATGTTAGCTAAATCCCGCGCTAAGTACACTCCCTTGCAGACAATGGCCGCTTGCTCAATAGCGCGGCGGACTGTGACACTGCGTTCAGTCCCAAGAATACTGATCTCTTCGAGCTGCTCAGGAGGATCAACGGTTTTATACCGACCGAATTTGTAGCTTCCAAGCACTGCTCCTTCAACGATTGCATAGGCTGTATCCTCTGCTGTAAGGGGAGACCATTCCGGTAGCACCAGAGCACAGCTTCGTATTCCATTTTGGACACGCCGTGCTGCGGTGGAAGCAGCACGACGGAATGTTTCTGCTGTTAGCTCGTTTGTCTGACCTACGCCAACGAGAACTACCTTTCGACTGCGATCCTGGTCTGCAGCATAGGCAAGTAGTGCTGTTCCCCGTTTACCGCTTGCGTCGGTGGAAGAAAGAGCGGGTGCCACAGAGGGAAACTCTTCCCGAATGCGATCCAATGTAGCGGTGCGGTACGGTTCATCTGAGGGTAAAAAGTATGCAATAGCTTCCGCACGAACTTGGTAGGGCGAGACTTGTTGATAGCGAACTTTCATCAAGACTTAATCAGCGGTGAAACAACGTGCAAACATACTATTCTTTTTCCTCTGTAGGGAGGGGAAATGGGAGCGAAATTCCAAGTAAGTTACCACCGAAGACGGATACTCCACATTCCGGGCAAGGGAAGTAGCTCTACTTGGGCACGTTCTCCCAATGTGAATGAGGCCATATGTCCGCCAACGTAAGCATCCATAACGTTGAACGCATAAATCGCAAGTAACCACATTGCAGCAATGTCGCGCTGGTCACGATAGAATTCCCGTTCGCGGAGTGCAAGGAGCTTGCGGCCGTCAGTCGAATCGTATTGAGCATAGCGGCGATCGGCATCGAGAAAGCGTGTATTGTTCCACACAACAATTCCACCAACTGCTGCACTTGCACCGAAGAATAAGACTGCTTTCGGGAGCGAGCCATAGTACAGTTGTCCCCAGCCAGGGAGAATGGCGGAACGCCAAAGCGCACCAAGGGGTGTAATAGTGTCGCGGTAGACACTGTCTGTAGTATCCACGTAAGCTGCCAGCCCTGTACCGGTAAGCACAAGACTACCGCACAGCGATAACATCAATTTCCACAAGAGCATCTTTGGGTAAGCGGGAGACTTCGACGGTTGTTCGTGCTGGTTTCGAAGCGCCGAAGTATTTCGCATAGATGGCATTCATAGCGCTGAAGTCATCCATGGAGCGCAAATACACCGTTGTCTTGACTACATGCTCGAAATCAAGACCGATAGCGTTGAGCAACACTCCAATATTGCGGCATATCTGTTCGGTTTGTTCGGCTGTTGTTGAACCGACGAGATTCCCGTCCTCATCCAGGGCAATTTGACCAGAGATAAAGTACAGGGCGCCGTGTGCATGAACGATAGGTGAGTATGGTCCAATCGGCGCAGGGGCAACAGAAGGGGTTATGGTTTCTTTCATACCAACTCCAGTCAATGTAGGTCAATTACTCGAATCGGCAATAATGATGACAATCTCACCAGGTCGCACCATTCCGTACCGTTCACGTGCTAATTGCTCGATGAGGATGGTGTCGCTGAGCAAGCGAGCACGGTAGCGACGGAGCGAATCCAACGAGCGTTGCTCGCGTATGATTGCGTGGTCTAATGCCAAGCTGGTCTGTTCCAACTCTAAACGGGTGAGAATACCATACCGGGAGAGCAAGAGCCATCCTCCGACGGCCAGCATCGCCAGCGCAGTGGCTACAACACGGCGCCGTTGCCAGAGACGATAAAGTATTTTTCGAGCCACGCTGCGAAATTAGAGTAAACCTCATTGCCAGAAAGGGTGTTGTATATTCGCTTTGTCACTACCAGGCTGTTCGATGAAGCACCGCGAAATTGATGTCGAGAAGTTGCGCGAGCAGTTTCGGGAATTTCTGCGCACAAAGATGTACCGCAACACGCAGGAGCGTTTTCGTGTTCTCGAACGTGCTGCAGAACTGGATCGGCATTTTACAGCTGATGAACTTTACCTCTATATGAACCAGCGCGGTGATAAAATTTCCCGTGCTACAGTGTATTCAACGCTCGATTTGCTGACACGCTGCAACATAGTGACAAAGCATCGCTTTCAGGGCGATAGTGCAACATATGAACTCACAGCACGCAAGCCTAATCATGACCATCTTATTTGCCGGGACTGTGGCTATATGGTAGAATTCCAGGATAGTGCACTGGTGGTGCTTCAAGACGAAATTGCGCGGCGATATGGAATGCGTGCACTCAGTCATGCATTCCAAATCTTTGCAACCTGCGACGACAGCAATTGCCAGCGACGGTTGCACGAGCAATCTCCCACGGAGAATGCATAAGCGCCATGGCAAAGCGTGACTTGCTCATAGTGGAGTCTCCAACGAAAGCTCGAACAATCTCGCGATTTCTCAAGGGAGATATTGTCGTTGAATCCTCCAATGGCCACATTCGTGACCTTCCCGAAAAAGATGATGCGGCGGTGGATGTTGAGCATGGATACCAACCGCGCTATGTGATTATCCCGGGGAAAGAAAAAATTCTGCAACGGCTTCAATCATTAGCTTCGCAAGCAAAAACCGTATGGCTGGCAACTGATGAAGACCGCGAAGGGGAAGCAATTGCATGGCACTTAGTGGAGGTACTCGGATTAGATCCGGCGAAAACAAAGCGCATTGTGTTTCATGAAATCACCAAGTCTGCAATCGAGCGTGCACTGCGGAATCCACGGGGGATTGACTTTAATCTTGTCAATGCACAGCAGGCTCGCCGGATTTTGGATCGGCTGGTAGGGTACGAGCTTTCTCCGCTGCTATGGCGAAAAGTCCGCGGTGCGCTCTCGGCTGGTCGTGTCCAATCGGTTGCAGTACGCCTAATTGTGGAGCGAGAACGGGAGATCGAAGCATTTGTACCGCAGGAACAGTATCGTGTGCGGGGAACATTCCGCACCCAGGATGGGCATATCATCCGTGCGGAGATGCGGGAGCGTCTGTCTGAGGTGGACAGTGTCCGCCTTCTTTTGGACAAGCTACGCGGAGCGACGTTCAGCATTGAAGCCATCGAATCGAAGCCAGCCAAAAAGTCTCCATCACCGCCCTTTACAACCTCGACGCTACAACAGGAAGCATCGAAGCAGCTGGGCTTGCCGATTGCCATAACGATGCGGCTGGCACAACAGCTCTACGAACAGGGTTACATCACATACATGCGCACCGATTCGGTCTCCCTTAGCGAGGAGGCCCTGGAAGCTGCCGGTAGTGTCATCGGTGAAATGTTCGGAAAGGCATATCATCAGCGGCGACAGTACCAGACCAAAGTTGCCAATGCACAAGAAGCGCATGAAGCAATACGCCCCACTGATTTTTCACGTCGCACACTCGATGGCGTTTCTAAGCAAGAGCAGCAGCTCTACGACCTTATTTGGAAGCGTGCTCTTGCTTCCCAAATGAGCGACGCCCAGCTTGAGCGCACAATTGTAACAATTGCACCCTCGACTGTTGATGAGCGTTTTGTCGCTACGGGAGAAGTTATCGTATTTGATGGATTCCTCCGACTATATGCTCTTGCTCAGGAAGAAGACACAGAGGGGGAAAATTCTGAGACTATGCTGTTACCTTCGATGAAGGTCGGTGAGCTTGTCGAGGTGGAGGAAATTGTTGCCCGGCAGACCTTTACCCGTCCCCCCGCACGGTATACGGAAGCATCGTTAGTCCGCAAGTTGGAAGAGCTTGGCATAGGACGTCCCTCTACGTATGCAACAATTATTGCTCGTATTCAAGAGCGGGGCTATGTCGAGCGCAAAAGCAAAGAAGGGGTAGCTCGTCCGATTCAGGTACTCCGTTTGGTAGGCGATCAAATCGTAGAAGCTACCGAAACAGAGACAGTTGGGAGTGAACGCAACAAGTTGTTCCCAACCCCTGTTGGGGCATTAGTGACGGATTTTCTTCTGACACATTTCCCGGATGTTATGGACTATCAGTTTACTGCCCACGTCGAAGAGCAATTTGACCAAATTGCGCGGGGAGAACTTCAGTGGCAGGCAATGCTCGATGAGTTTTACAGGCCTTTCCATGCGAAAGTTGAGCACGTCTTAGTTTCTGCAAACAAGGTAGGGCGACGGTTTGTGGGAATTGATCCAGAGACAGGCGAAGAGATATTCGTTGGCATCAACCGTAACCAGCAGCTGTATGTTCAGCGAGGGGATAAGTTCGCTTCGCTTCCACCGGGTACACTACTCGATAGCGTTACCCTTGAGCAAGCCCGGTATTACTTACAATTTCCCCGCTTGCTTGGCGAGTACCAGGGAGGACCAGTTCTTGTTGCGATAGGGCGTGGTCCATACATCGAGTGGCGGCAGGGGGAAGAACGGCGTTTTGCGTCTGTGCCTCCGGAGCTTGATCCACTACAGCTTAGTTTAGAGCAAGCAATTGAAATTTTGGAGAAGGAAGATGAACAGCGAGCTGCTCGTCAAGCCAGGAGCCAACCGCGTGTTATCGGTACCACCAGCGACGGACAGGAGGTAACTGTTGGTATCGGCCGCTATGGACCATACGTTCGCATTGGAGATGACTATGCTTCGATAGATGAAGAGCTCCTTGAGACGATAACAGTAGAGCAGGCGGTTGCTCTTTTAGAGGAAAAGCAGCAACAGCGTATTCTTCGACGCTTCGAGGATAATCCGGATGCGGCCATTGTGCAGGGCAAAAGCAAGCCCTACTTGCGCATAGGCTCGAAGATTTATTGGTTACCCGATCAGTTCGATTATTCTTCTGCCACGCTACAGGAATGTCTTGATAATGCTACTCCTGCGCGGACAAAGCGTAGGCAAGCAGTCAAACGCAAGTGATCGTTGTTTCACCTTTGTATCGGAGCGGAGGTTATGCCAAGTCACCTTTTTATCAAGAAATCCATCGCTCAACTCCAAAACGAAGCGGCGGGAGTAGGCGAGGCTTACACACTCAAACGTACATTGGGCGCACTAAATCTTGTTTTACTGGGTATTGGTGCAATCATTGGAGCTGGACTGTTTTCTCTGACGGGGATCGCTGCTGCCCACCATGCCGGTCCGGCAGTAACACTCTCGTATGTCCTTGCAGGGGTGGGTTGTGCTTTTGCAGCGCTCTGCTATGCGGAGTTTGCATCAATGATACCAATTGCCGGGAGCGCCTATACGTATGCGTATGCAACGATGGGGGAACTAATCGCATGGATCATCGGGTGGGACTTAGTGCTGGAATATGCAGTGGGTGCTGCAACTGTTGCGGTGAGCTGGTCGCGTTATTTCTCGAAGTTGCTTGAGAGCTTTGGGATCAAGCTTCCTGCTGTGCTGATGATGTCCCCGTTTGAGCATCAAAATCTTGCTGATGGTAGTATTGTTTCCGGTGTGATAAACCTCCCTGCTGTACTCATCATTGTCCTTATCTCTTTGCTTCTCATGCGAGGAACACGGGAGTCTGCACTGGCAAATGCCATCATTGTTGCCCTCAAAGTTGGAGTTGTGATTACTTTCATTGTGTTGGGATGGCAGTATATTGATCCAGGAAATTATGTTCCTTACGTTCCGCCAAACACAGGGGTATTTGGGCAATTCGGGTGGTCAGGAGTATTGACAGGGGCAGCAATAGTCTTTTTCGCCTTCATCGGCTTTGATGCAGTTTCCACAGCCGCCCAAGAAGCACGGAACCCGCAGAAGGATATGCCCATTGGGATTATTGGTTCCCTTGCGATCTGTACGGTTCTCTATGTCCTTTTTGCCCATGTGATGACGGGGTTGGAAAACTATAAGAACTTCGCTGGCGAGGCGGCTCCCGTTGCACGGGCAATTGCGAAAACGCCGTACCTGTGGCTACAGCAAGCTATCATCATTGCAATATTAGCAGGCTTTACCTCGGTGATTCTGGTAATGCTGTTGGGACAGTCGCGTGTGTTCTACTCTATTTCGAAAGATGGCTTGCTTCCGAAAATCTTTTCCGATATCCATCCGCGTTTTCGGACTCCATGGAAATCGAATGCATTGTTTGCAGTGTTTGTTGGCAGCTTGGCTGGCTTTCTTCCTATAACGGTTGTCGGTGAGATGACCAGCATCGGGACGTTGTTTGCATTCATTCTCGTTAGTCTCGGTGTGCTGATTTTACGGTACACCCAGCCAGAAGCACCTCGAGCATTTCGGACACCGGGTGTACCCGTTGTTCCAATTCTGGGAGTGGTGACATGTGCGGTTATGATGTACAGTCTGCCGTGGGATACGTGGCTGCGCTTGGTTGTCTGGATGGCGATTGGTTTATTGATTTACTTTACCTATGGCGTCAAGCGCAGTATTCTTCGCAAAACAGCAATCGCCCAAGGCTAAGGAGGCAACCGCATGGAACAAGCTACCACGCACGGTGAATTCCGCCGGACAGTGACCTTACTTGATGCGACGATGGTCGTCGCAGGTATCATGATAGGCTCAGGGATATTCATTGTGAGTGCGGATATTGCTCGCACTGTTGGGGCAGCAGGGTGGTTACTTGTGGTATGGCTCATTACAGGGGTTCTCACCCTTATCGGTGCCCTCAGCTATGGAGAGCTTGCGGCAATGTTCCCAACTGCTGGGGGGCAGTACATTTACCTTCGAGAGGCATATAACCCTTTGATAGCATTTCTCTACGGGTGGACGTTCTTTCTTGTCATCCAAACCGGCTCAATAGCGGCTGTTGCCGTCGCATTTGCAAAGTTTACCGCGGTGCTTTTTCCAATTTTCAGCGAAACAAACATCCTTGTTCGAGTCGGAGTTGTGCAGATTTCGATGGCGCATGTGTTGGCTATTGCGGTCATTGTGATACTGACATGGCTTAATACCCGGGGAATACAACTTGGTACATTGGTACAAAATATCTTCACCTTTGGAAAGATTGGCTCGCTCATTGCTCTGATTGCCCTTGCATTTATTGGCTATAACCACGAGGCTATCGAAAAAAATCTTGCAACATTCTGGGATGCACAAACGGTACGCATCACGGCAGAAGGAAAATTGGTGGTAACTACACTCAGTGGTATTGGACTAATTATTGCGTTAGCAGTGGCACAAGTTGGTTCGCTCTTTTCGAGCGACGGGTGGAACAATATCACTTTTGCTGCAAGTGAGGTAGTTCGTCCTCAGAGGACCATCCCACTGGCATTAGGGCTGGGAACGGTGATTGTGACTGTGCTGTACCTGTTGGTCAATGTGGCATACATCGTAACGCTCCCGGTGCAGGGAGTTCCTTCGGGGGCATCTCCTATGGAACAAGGAATACAGTTTGCCGCGGCAGATCGCGTAGGTGCTGCAGCTGCAGAGGTGATGTTCCCAGGTATCGGCGCAGCACTGATGGCAATTCTTATCATGATTTCCACGTTTGGCTGTGACAATGGGATGATTTTAGCTGGTGCCCGTTGCTACTATGCCATGGCACAGGATGGATTGTTTTTTGCCAGTGTAGGGCAGCTTAATCGAATGGGGGCACCTGCCACTGCACTTTGGGTACAAGCAGCGTGGTCAAGTCTGCTGTGCTTATCGGGTCGCTACAGCGATTTGCTCGATTATGTGGTTTTTGCAGTCCTGCTTTTTTACGTGCTCACTGTTGCGGGCATATTCATTTTGCGCTGGCGCAAGCCAGATGTGCCCAGACCAGTTAAGGCTATTGGTTATCCGCTCCTTCCTGCACTCTACATCCTCGCAACAGCATTTATTTGTGTGGTGCTCCTTATTGAAAAACCGAACTACACTTATCCCGGTTTAGGAATTGTCTTTGCGGGGGTGCCAGTGTATTACTTGTGGCAAGCTTTACTGCGTAAGCGGCACACGGAAGTAATACGCAAGCCCAACGGCTAATGAGGCAGGACGGGGGTTGTTGCTTGCACTCGGTGAGATATTATCATCCCAGCTGTAGCGATACGTCTTGTAGTCGGAGTATACTCTGCTGAGTGCATAGCCAGCCATAAGGTAGAGGTTCAGGTGTCCTGTAGAGTGTTCCCAAATGGGAAAATTGCCACCGATGCGAACTTCTACCAAGGTAGAAAGTTCATCACTGGAGAGTTCGGTACGGTTAGGGTCAGTGGTAAGTGGCATTGTTCGTCCGCTTTGGCTTTTACCGTGGCCACGCGGGGAAAGACCAAGATTAACCCCCAACACGATGCCACTAAGGTTTAGATGGGGAAAAATGTTCACGTAACTGTACTGCTCGACGATAGTGTTATCGTCGTTTGCTGCTGTTAATGGCTTATTGATGTAGGTGTATGTTGCATAGCCCAGATCGAGTCCTATACCAAGGCGACCACCCGCTTGAAAGGGTGCAAACACTGATACACCGAAATCGGGGAGAGAATTGATATTGACGTCAGTCATACGACCTTTTGCAACAGCAGTGTTGACCCCTGCTTTTGCCAGGATGTAAGCCCCTATTGAGAGGCGATAGGGAGTAGAGCTTGATCCCGTTTGTGGAGCATTCTCCTGAGCTGGGCGGAGAGTTTGCTGAGGTATTTGTGCAATGCAAACTGTGCTGAACCATGCAACGATAACGAGCACTCGTGGTATCATACGTTACTTCGATAGGCAAATATTCAACAATGCACCGGCTGCAAACATAAGATTGTGTTCTAGTTCCTCCCAGCAAGGCATCCGTAATTTTGGAACGATATAGTTTGTGAAGTTGTTTTTTGTCGTTGCAAAAAGCATAGACATAGTATGAACGATTCAGCGATGCTTCGAACAACGGTAATGCAAAAATCCGTTGTGGCGATAACAGGACTGGTGATGGTGTTATTCTTGATTGCGCATCTGAGCGGCAACTTACTTGTATTTGCTGGTCCCGACGCAATCAATAGTTATGCTGCAGGGCTGCGTGATGTTTCAGCACTTCTCTGGACTGCACGGATAGTATTGTTGGCAAGTCTGGTGTTGCACGTGTACTTCACTGTTCGGTTGCGTCAACTCTCCCGAGAGGCTCGACCAATCCAGTATCGTATGCAGCGATATGAAGCATCCACGTTTGCATCGCGGACCATGTTGATTTCAGGCTTGGTGATTTTTAGTTACGTCGCGTTTCACTTAGCACACTTCACCTGGGGAAAGATATATCCGCAATACTATGCAGCTACATATTTCCTCGATGGTCGTGGCCCTGTGCACGACGTCTATTCGATGGTTGTTCGAAGTTTTCAGGAGTGGTGGATTTCAGCTTTGTACATCGTCGCAGTAACATTTGTAATGATCCATCTTGTTCATGCTACACAAAGCGCTCTCCAAACACTTGGCATATATCATAAGCGATACGTCCACTCTATCCGAAAAGCCAGTATAGCACTGGCAATTGTGCTCTGGGTAGGATATGTTTTGATACCGCTTGCATCATTGACACGTATCCTCAAACCGTTGACGTAACACATTGAACTAATCCGCTATGAAACTTGATCCGAAGATACCGTCAGGTCCGCTTGAGGAAAAATGGACACGCTATCGTAGTGAAGTCAAGCTCGTAAGCCCTGCAAATAAACGCAAATTCAAGGTACTGGTTGTTGGTACTGGGCTTGCCGGTGCTTCTGCTGCAGCAACGCTTGCAGAGCTTGGATACAACGTACATGTCTTTACCTACCACGATTCTCCACGTCGTGCGCACTCGATTGCTGCGCAAGGAGGAATCAACGCAGCAAAGAACTATCCGAACGATGGGGATAGTGTCTGGCGGCTTTTTTACGATACTATCAAGGGTGGAGATTTTCGAGCTCGTGAAGCAAATGTCTATCGCCTTGCAGAAGTCAGCGCCAACATTATTGATCAATGCGTTGCGCAAGGGGTGCCCTTTGCACGAGAGTATAGTGGGTATTTGGACAACCGCTCCTTTGGAGGAGCACAGGTGTCCCGCACGTTCTACGCTCGTGGGCAAACGGGACAACAGCTGCTGCTCGGTGCTTACCAGGCACTCATGCGAATGGTAGATGCTGGTCGCGTGACGTTATGGACGCGAGAGGAGATGCTTGACCTTGTGGTTATCGATGGGCATGCAAAGGGGATTATCACACGAAACTTAGTCACAGGGGAAATTCGCCGCCATGCCGGAGATGCAGTTTTACTGTGTACTGGTGGCTACAGCAACGTGTTCTTTTTGTCAACAAACGCAAAAAATTCAAACGTAACCGCGACATACCGTGCCTACAAGCGCGGGGCAGGATTTGCAAATCCCTGCTTTACACAGATTCATCCGACATGTATTCCGCCCAGCGGAGAGTATCAATCAAAGCTAACATTGATGAGTGAGTCCTTGCGCAATGACGGGCGCATTTGGGTACCGAAAAAGGCAGGAGACAAGCGTCCGCCGAATGAAATCCCAGAAGATGAGCGGGATTACTACCTTGAGCGCCTCTACCCCAGCTATGGGAATCTTACCCCTCGTGATATCGCTTCACGCGCAGCAAAGCGCGTCTGCGATGAAGGGCGGGGAGTTGGTCCTGGTGGACTTGGTGTTTATCTGGATTTCTCTGATGCTATTAAACGGCTTGGGCGAGAAGTTATCGAGCAACGCTACGGAAATCTTTTTGAAATGTATGAGCGCATCACTGGCGAAAATCCATACGAGGTGCCAATGCGCATTTACCCTGCTCCTCACTACACAATGGGAGGGCTATGGGTTGATTACAACTTGATGAGCACTATTCCCGGCCTGCATGTGTTGGGCGAAGCAAACTTTTCAGACCACGGCGCTAACCGACTTGGTGCATCTGCACTTATGCAAGGATTAGCTGACGGCTACTTTATCATACCCTACACGCTTGGGCATTACTTTGCTTCCTATCCAAAGATGGATGTCACAACAGATCATCCAGAATTTCAGCGAGCCGAGGAAGAAGTGCGTGCGCGACTAGCAAAGCTTCTTTCCATCAAGGGGCATCGAACAGTGATGTCCTTCCATCGTGAATTGGGGAAGCTTATGTGGGATGCATGTGGAATGTCCCGTAATGCCGAGGGACTTCGTGCTGCATTGAAGCGTATCCCGGAGTTACGGGCAGAGTTCTGGGAAAATGTCAACGTTGTTGGTAGTGGAGAAGAGCTCAACCAAAACCTTGAGTATGCCGGTCGTGTCGCCGATTATTTGGAATTTGCTGAGCTGATGTGCCTGGATGCACTCACACGCGAAGAGTCATGTGGATGCCACTTCCGCGAAGAGTATCAGACGCCCGATGGCGAAGCGCTACGCAATGACAACGACTTTGCTCATGTCGCTGTTTGGGAATATACCGGCCCAGACTCTCCACCAAAGCTTCATAAGGAACCCTTGGTATTCGAAAATGTCAAACTTACCGTTCGAAGTTATAAGTAATGAAGATCACATTGCACGTATGGAGACAGCCAGGACCGCAGGCTCAAGGCCGATTTGAAACGTATACCCTTGATAACATAAGCCCGCACATGAGCTTCCTGGAAATGCTCGATGTGCTCAACGAGCAGCTGGTGACAGAAGGCAAGGAGCCTGTCGCATTCGAGCATGATTGCCGAGAAGGTATTTGCGGCTCGTGTGGAATGGTCATCAATGGTCGTCCTCATGGACCGCGCCGCCGAACAACAGCATGTCAGCTCCACATGCGCATGTTCAACGATGGCGATGAAATCTGGATCGAGCCGTGGAGAGCTCGAGCGTTCCCGGTTATCAAAGACCTTATCGTCGATCGAAGCGCCTTCGATCGCATAATTGCTGCGGGCGGCTATATCAGCTGCCATACGGGCGGTGTTCCTGACGCAAATGCTATTCCGGTTCCCAAGCCAGCTGCTGATCGTGCTTTCGATGCGGCTGCGTGCATTGGCTGTGGAGCCTGTGTCGCCGCTTGTCCTAACGCTTCGGCAATGCTCTTTGTGGCTGCGAAAATTGCACACCTGGGTTCTTTACCTCAAGGGCAGCCAGAACGCTATCGTCGAGTGCGACGAATGGTTGCTCAGATGGAAGCAGAAGGATTTGGTCACTGCAGCAATCACTACGAATGCGAGGCAGCATGTCCCAAGGGTATTAGTGTCGAATACATTGCCCAGCTCAATCGTGATCTGCGGCGTGCAGAGCTTATCGGCGAAGAAGTAATGCCGTAACCTGATCCTCTCTCAACACGACGCCAGAGCAATGGCACAACGATCCTCTCCAATTCGAAATCCCCAGCGGACTGGAGAAGATGAGCTGGATGTATCACTCCGTCCAGCCCGCTTTATCGAATTTCGTGGGCAGAAGAAGATACTCGACAACCTGAAAGTCTACATCGCCGCAGCCCGTAAACGAGGAGAGCCACTTGATCATGTACTCTTCATTGGTCCGCCAGGACTGGGGAAAACCACTCTGAGCTACATCATTGCCAACGAGATGGGATGCTCCATCAAAACAACCAGCGGACCAGTTCTTGAGAAACCTGGTGATCTGGCTGGGCTCCTGACCAATCTCAATGAAGGTGATATCCTTTTCATCGACGAAATCCATTCTCTCTCACGCGTCATCGAAGAGTATCTGTATTCTGCGATGGAAGATTTCCGGATCGACATCATAATTGACAGTGGTCCGGCTGCCCGTTCCATCCAAATAACGCTGCCTCGGTTTACCTTGATTGGTGCAACAACGCGAGCAGGTCTTATCAGTGCACCTCTCCGCTCCCGCTTTGGGATTGTCAATCGGCTGGATTACTATGATGCAGAGGAGCTCTTTCACATTGTTGTGCGCTCTGCAACAATCTTGGGAGTGCCGATTGAAGAGGAAGCAGCGATGGAAATAGCGCGTCGCTCACGAGGCACACCACGGATTGCTAACCGTTTACTTCGCCGAACTCGGGATTTTGCTGACGTTCATGGTGCAGGTATCATTACCAGAGAAATTGCACTCATGACACTCGATGCACTGGAAGTAGATAGCCGCGGTCTGGACGAGATGGACAAAACGATTCTTCTAACCATCATCGAAAAGTTCAATGGAGGCCCTGTCGGGCTCAATGCTCTTGCTGTAGCGGTGGGAGAAGATGCAGGTACGATCGAGGAAGTGTATGAACCTTTTCTTATCCGCGAGGGTTTTCTCAATCGTACTCCGCGTGGGCGTGAAGTAACACCGCTTGCGTATCGCCATTTCGGGATGAGTCCTCCTGGTGCAATGTTACCACTATTTAGCTCCGAAGGGTGAATCGGTGTCGTATCGTTTTTTTTGACCGCGATGGGATTGTCAACAAGCGTATCGTAGGAGACTACGTTCGATTGCCGGCAGAATTTGTCTTTTGCGAGGGTTTCTTCCCTTTGTTCCGATGGGTCAAAGAAGCAGGATATCGGGCTATCATTGTCTCTAACCAGCAAGGAGTTGCAAAGGGGATCATGAGTCACGAGCAGTTATGGTCATTGACCGCCTGGATGCAAGAGCGCGTGTACCATTACACTGGCTACAAGTTTGATGATATCTACTACTGTACTGAGCTTGATACGCCCGCAGCTCAGTGTCGGAAGCCACGCCCAACAATGCTTTTGGAAGCATTGGCAAAATGGAACGGTGATGCTACCCAATCATGGATGATTGGAGATATGCCCAGCGACGTTGAAGCCGCTACTGGGGCAGGCGTTCGCGCGATACTTGTTGGGGATTACGCCCTCTCTGATGCTCCTACTGCATATGCAATCGTTCCAACCTTAGCGGAGTGCTTAGCGCTACTCCAAGCCGAAAGCAAAGTACATCACTAACGCAGACCTTGTCACAAATACCTTTACCGCAGTTAGCTGCAGCTATCCATTGAACCGACTAACTGTGCGAACTCCCCGTATCGTGCGGATGCGGGAGAAAATTTCATTGAGGTGGTGAAGATCTTTGACATAAAGCGTGATGATTCCTTCAAAGTCGCTTCCAAATGCATCAATATTGACACTGCGAATGTTTGTATTGCGGCATCCAGTGATGGCATTAGTGATATCATGCAGCATACCTGGGCGGTCTTCCCCTGTTACACGAATGGTAGCTAAATAGTCGCCGCTTTGATGGGGTGCCCATGTAAGATTGACCATCCTCGCTTGCATGGACTCCCCAAGCTCAGCGATATTGCGGCAATCACGACGGTGAATTTTGATTCCACTACCAATGGTAATGATCCCAACGATATCATCCCCAGGGACGGGATTACAGCACCGTGCATAATGGTAAAGGAGGTTAGGAATAGGGGGATGCACGCCGTCGAGGATGACTCCCGCCTGGGATTGAAGGCGTTCTGGTAATGACGTGGTCGAAATAGGGTTGCTGGAAGGGATTGTAGTTTCTTCTGCAGGCAGAGCACCACACAGGCGAAGGGCACTTTCAATACTGATTATCCCATAGCCCAGCTTGTAGAAGAACTCAGTTGGATTGGGGATGCTCAGTTTTGCCAACATGCGGTCAAACTGCTCTTGCGCAATTGTTATGTTCAATTTGCGCAGCTGCTTTTCCCACAGTTGTTTACCGTGTTCTACGATACGACGTTTTTCCTCATTGAGATACTTTCGAATGTTGGAGCGTGCTTTGTGCGTTACACAGATACGCTCCCAGTCTTTCGTCGGATGTTGGTTCTTTGAGGTGAGAATCTCTACCTGATCCCCTGTTTTAAGCTGGTAATCAAGCGGGACAAGTTTGCCGTTGACTTTCGCGCCTATGCAATGGTTGCCGATTTCGCTGTGAATTGCATAAGCAAAGTCTATGGGGGTTGCTCCTTTCGGCAGGATGATAAGGTCATTACGGGGGGTATAGACGTAGATCTCATCCTGATAGAGATTGAGCTTGAATGATTCGAGCAGTTGTTCAGGCGCTTCATCACCAGCATTTTCGAAAATGTCGCGCACCCAGTTTGCCCATTCTTCCAATTCTTTATCGTGCCACCAGGAGGGGACGCGTCCGTTGCCCTGGTTTTCTTTGTAGCGAAAGTGGGCAGCAATTCCTCGTTCAGCGACTTCGTGCATCGCTCGTGTGCGGATTTGTACCTCGACACGCTTGCCTTCCGGGCCGATGAAAGCTGCATGGAGGGATTGATAGGAATTCTTTTTCGGGCGTGCAATGTAATCCTTAAAACGCTCGGCTATGGGCTCGTAGATGTCTGCAACGATGCCATAGACCGTGTAGCAGTCTTTATTCTCATTGGTGTCCAAAATGATGCGTACAGCCAGCAAATCATATAACTCGCTCATTGGGACTCCAAGCCGTTGCATTTTTTGGTAGATGGAGTAGATGTGCTTGGGGCGTCCGGTGATCTCAAACTGCATTCCTTCCTTGCGCAGTCGCTCTGCTATCGGTGCAGCAAAACGTTCGATGTATGCCTCCCGTTCAGCACGCGATTCGGCAAGTGCTTGCTTGATCTTGTTGTATTCCTCCGGATTGAGATACTTGAAGGCTAAATCTTCCAGCTCCCACTTCAAATTGGCTAATCCGAAGCGATGGGCAAAGGGCGCGTAAATGTCTAATGTTTCTTGAGCAATGCGTTTCTGCCTCTCCGGAGGAAGTGCACCCAGTGTTCGCATGTTGTGCAGGCGGTCGGCAAACTTGATAAGAATGACACGCACATCCTTAACTAGTGCAAGCAAGAGCTTGCGATAATTTTCTGCCTGCCGAATTTCTGTACTCCGAAAGATGCCGCTGATTTTTGTAGCGCCGTCTACGATTTCTGCGACAGTAGCGCCAAACTCTGCCCGAATGTCCTCCAGCGAATAAGTTGTGTCCTCAACTACATCGTGGAGAAGTGCTGCACAGACGCTAACATCGTCAAGGGGAATTTCGTTGACGATGATTCGGGCGACTTCCAGAGGATGAGTATAGTATGGCTCCCCTGATTCGCGTAAGTCGTTTTTGTGTGCTTGGAGGCAGAATTGGAATGCCTTGCGTATAAGCGCTTCGTTGCAACGAGGAAGCTGCTTACGGCATTCACTCAAAAGCAATTCCAAATCGGCATTGGGATCAACGCCGGTAGTTACCGTTCCTGGTGTTTGTTTTCGCCAGCCGAGAATGTTCAGCTTCATTGATGGCTGCTTGTTGTGTCACTATTCAAGACGAAACTACAGCACTGTCGGTGTGTTCAAGCGATTGGCGAAAGTGCCGATACTGTTTTCAGTAATATCCCAATGGCTTGGGACAAATGCAGGAGCATTTCCCATTTAATCCAGACCGTCCGCTGGTGTCAGGGCAGGTATCCACTGTCCAACCGATCACCTACTATGAGCAGCTTGCAGAAGCAGGCGCTCTGTACGATTTTCTCCAAGAAACGATGCACGAGCGTTTCGTACATGATGCCGCATTTCGCCAGAAGATGTTGAGCATTTTTCTGGAGCGAAGTCCTGTCGTGCTCCCCGAGGTTGAATATGAGCTTCTCCGGGACTTGCATGATGCAATGGATATGTTCTTGACTACTGTTGCCAAATGCAACACCCTGTCCGTGCACCCGTAAGCCAGAGCTTGATGGAGCTCTTCGATACTGTTCGTAAGCAAGCAGAACAGTATGCTGCTATTTACCAGACGCTTTTGAGAAAAGCCTACGAGCTCGACCAACTGCGTGCGACCTCATACCATGAGTTCGATCAGCTCAAGCATTCTGTCCGACAGTTGCAACAATCTATGCAAGACACTGTCGAGGAGCAGCTGCAGCGTCTTGAGCAGCGGTTTCAGGATATCCAGCGAATTCACCAGCAGTTAACCGAGATAGAGCGGTTACGGGATAGTCTTGTCACGTTGGAAGATCGCTTTGCCAAGCGGACGTTAGAACTTGATGCTGTCCTCATGACAATACGCCACCTTGTCGAAACAACAACGACGGAACGATTCACCAAGCTTGAAGAGTACATTGCAGCAAAGCTGCGTACTATCGAGGGGGACCTGGGCACATTGGACTCGCACATATACGCCATGCAGGAATTTTTCAAGAAGGAAATCGCAGACTTGAGTGAGGAGTTAGCGCGGTATAAAAAGAAAATTCCAGAGACACGATACATCCTCGAGGAAAGCAGTAAATACATTGTCTCGATGCTCGAGGATGCAGAACGCCGTTTTAATGATAAACTCAACGAATACAACGACCGTGTAGATGAGCGTATTCAACAAGCTTTAGGGCAACTTTTTGGAAATACCGATTTAGCCAAGCAGCTCACTCGCGCAAATGCTCGAGCACAGGAAATACTTCGCCGTGCAGACGCGCTGGAGCGTCGTATGTCGTTATCTGTCTGGATATCGCTTGTTTTGGGGGGTATTGCACTGATCCTTTCGCTTATCACAATTATGGGCTAACATTAGCTAAAGTAGCTAAAGTACCTGTGCTATTGTAATGCTGCCCTGTCGAACCATACGTAGGCATATTGTCGCTTGTCCATAGCATTGGGCCGATAACCCCGCACATATGGCTGGAGTAAGCGGTAATCTTCGTCGTAAAACAGTAGCACCATAGGGGCGTCAGCGATTGCAATTTGCTCAGCTTGAGCAAAAAGTTCATTCCGAGCAATCCGGTTAAGTGTACGGCGAGCTTGTTCAAAAAGTGCATCATAGCGAGGGTTTACGTAACGTGTACTGTTGAGTGGTGAAGGTGCAGTGCTGTCGGATGGAACAAGTTTTCCGTAGAACAGATTGAGAAACGATTCTGGATCGGGATAGTCAGCTATCCACCCAAGTCGGAAAAAGGGCGCATGGCCATGGTCAATATCGTCAAGATGACGGGCAAATTCGACGATGCGTAATCCAATCCGCACACCAAGTACCTCCGCTAGCTGAGATTGTATCGCTTCTGCAACCAGTAGATTTCGTCCGCCACCACTATTGAGCTGAAGATCAAGGGGAGGAAAGTGTTGTCCCGCGGGATAGCCAGCTTCGGCAAGCAGTTGGCGTGCGCGAGCAGGGTTGAATTTGTATCCATTGACTGCTTGGGCAGGATATTGAGGCATCGCAGGCGGCACAAGACCATGGTGAGCTGGCTCACCTCCTTGCCCTTTGAGAACGTATCGCAAGATTCGCTCCCGATCAACAGCGTAGCAGAAAGCCTGACGCACTCGGCGATCGCGAAAGATTGGGCTTGTTGTGAGCATGCCGTAGTATTGAGTCGAAAGAGCGGGGGCACGCAACAGTTGGAAACGAGCAAAGGTCGGACGGAGTCGTCGGTGTTCATCTACCACCAGTGGGAAAAATTCGGAGGGAATGCGATAGCATTCCTCGAGATTGCCCTCCAGCAATTCGAGGAACTGTACTTTGTCGTCTTTGATGAAGCTGAAGCGAATACCGTCGAGGTAGGGCAGTTGGTTGCCGCTGCTATCTCGCTTCCAATACTTGGGATTGCGTGCCAAAATGCATTCGCGATCTGGCTCCCAGCGAACAAATCGAAAAGGTCCTGTTCCAACAGGGTGTTGGAAAAAGTCCTTGCCGTAATATTCGACTGCTTCGCGGGGGTGGATGCCAGTAAAGTTCATTGCCAGATAGTACTCAAACGGTCCAAAGGGCTCGATGAGTTCAATGCGAAACGTGTAGCGGTCGAGTACTTGAAATCCTTTGACGCCTCGAATCTTTGGCTCCGTATTCGTCTGGAGAGCGACCAAGGTAGCATTGTAAAACTCCTCTGCCCCGACAACTTTACCGCGGAAGTAATCTGCTGACAGTGTACCAGTTCGTGCATCGCAACATCGAGTCAGTGAGTAAGCAACATCCTCAGCTGTCAGCTCACGTCCCTTCCCCCCAGGGAAACAGGGGTCATCGTGAAAGTACACACCCCGGCGTAGGTAGTACGTGTACGTTCGTCCATCGGTTGAGACCTCCCACCGTTCCGCAAGCTCGCAGGTCAAATTGAGATTTTCATCGAAGTAGAGCAATTGGTCGTAGATGTTTTCGGCGATATGAGCACTGGTTACATCATTGATAGCCACAGGATCAAGTGAACGAAGTTCACCGGTTTCATTGACTCGGTACACGCCACCGTACCATCGCCCGCCAGCTGCAGGGCGGAGCGCAGACCTATCGGGAAGTGCCCGATGTTTACATCCATCAAAGCTGACAAGGGTAACACCCCATGTGATGAGCAGGAGGTGGAGAACACCCGCTTTAGCGATTTTGCATTCCATCATTTGCGATTACACTGCGGAGTATTTCGCTAACATCGAGCACTTGGACCTTGTCTGCCCGATCAGCTGCTTTGACACCATCGGTAAGCATAGTCATGCAGAAAGGACAGTTCGCAGCGATAGTCTGTGCACCAGTGTTGAGTAATTCTTCTGTGCGGTTGTGATTGACTTTCACGCCTACATGTTCTTCCATAAACATGCGTCCTCCTCCGGCACCGCAACAAAAGCCACGGTCGTGTGTTCGCTGTGCTTCGACAATCTCTAATCCTGGTACGTGCTCAAGTAGCGCACGAGGTGCTTTGTACTCGCCGTTGTAACGTCCCAGATAGCAAGAGTCATGGTAGGTGACTTTGAGAGCTGATGCTTGCTGAGAATCTATCCGGAGGCGGCCATCCTCAATAAGCTTCTGCAAAAACTGCGTGTGGTGGAAAACTTGGTAATTGCCTCCGAAGCGTGGATAATCGTTTTTCAGCGTGTTATAGCAGTGGGGGCAAATGGTGACAATTGTTCGCACTGCATAGCGCTCCAGTGTCTCAATATTCTGGCGCGTGAGCATATCTGCCAGGTATTCATTCCCTGTGCGGCGGGCAGGATCTCCAGTGCAACATTCTTCAACCCCAAGTATGCGAAATTCTACCCCTGCATGCTGCAATAGCTCAGCAACTGTGCGGGCTACACGTTTGGCGCGTTCGTCGTAGCTACCTGCGCATCCAACCCACAAGAGAACCTCCATAGTGCTATCCTCTGCTGCAGTTTTGATGCCCAATCCTTCTGCCCATGCTGCACGGTCGCTGTGTGCCATGCCACCCCACGGCACTGCATTAGTTTCAAGGTTGGAATACACAGTTGGAAGAAGCGAGGATTCATCGTTGAACGATGCTTCCATCATGACCAGCGACTGTCGCATTGCTACAATAGCGGGCACGTGCTCAATGTTGACCGGACATTCCTGCATACATGCACCACAGGTTGTGCACGCCCATAGAGCATCTGGCGAGATGTAATCCCCGATAAGGCGCCGATTCCAAATTTCTCGTTCTTGCTCAGTGAACACAGTTTCGAAAACCTGGCGCTCAAGCTCGTTCATTTCCTCGAGGCGTTTCCCTCGAAGAATGGCGCGAGCTGCTTGTTGCCGATCTTGACGGGAAGCATTATCTGCCCAATCCCGCAGCTTGAGCAGCAGAGGCCCCTTGTCCATCGTGCGCTGACGAATTGCAACGATGATCTGGCGTGGATCCAAGACTTTCCCGGTGGTGTTCGCTGGGCAAACGCTCGTGCAACGACCGCAGTGCGTGCAGGTATATCCGTCCAGGAGCGTTTTCCACGAAAAGTCCTCGATGTCGCGGGCACCAAAACGCTCAATATTCTCTGCACTAAAGTCTATCGTGGGAAGTGCGCGCGGATAGTCAAGCTGAGAGAAGAACACGTTGGGCAAGGAGGTCAAAACATGCAAGTGCTTTGAGTAGGGCAGATAGTTCGTAAAGGCTAAAATCAGTACAATGTGTATCCACCAGAACACCTCCCCTGCAATCTCGCCAACAGGGATAACAGGTGCCAACAACGACGCAATAGGGCGTACTGCCCAAGAGTAATCTGTTCCCTGCCGCACACGAGCAATGTTGAGTAGAAGAAGCGAGCTGACGATGGAAAAGATTGTCACAAGTATGACTGCTGCTTCGATGCGGTCTTCAGCAACCTGAAGGCGTGGCACTTTGGTAACATAGCGGCGCCAGAGTGCTGCAACCGTGGCAACGATGATGAATGCACAGAAAAAATCGGATGCTATCGTCGAAAGAGAGTAAATCGGACCAAGCCAGTTGAGGTGGAGGGAAGGGTGCAATCCCTCCAATACTGCTTCTGCAGCTGCGATAAGCAAGACTAAAAAACCCCAAAAAATGGAAACGTGAATTATACCAGCGCCACGATCACGGAGGATTTTAGTTTGGAAAAGCCCGATAGTGAGCATCTGGCGCAGCCGAGCGGGTATGTTATCGAAACGGTTGTCTGGCTGAGCAAAACGTAAGTATTGCCACAGCTTCCACGCGCTGCGGGCAAATACTGCTACTGCCGCAATGAAAACAAGCCAGAAGATGAAATTTTTAGTGGTCATATGCTTCTGTGCTATGGTTTTGCAAAACGTGGATCAGTGATAAACGTCGAATCAGTCAGGGCTTCAAGAAATGCACGCAGATCGGCAAGCTCTGCACTCGTTAGTCCCAACGGGCGAATGCGTGAGTCCTTGTTCTTGAATAGCTTGCCACCTATGTTGTAGTGTTCAAGAACATCATCGAGAGTGGGAAAAATCCCATCGTTCATGTAGGGTGCAGTGAGAGCAACGTTTCGGAGGGTAGGAGTTTTGAATTTCCCGATATCTCGTTCATCGCCAGTGACGTAATAGCGGCCACGGTCGTAGTAGTGCGAGTGGATGCCGATGCTGTGGAAATCGAAGTCTGTAAAGTGAATTCCACTATGACAAGTAGCACATCCAGTTCGCTGGCTAAAGAAGAGTTGCATGCCGCGTCGTTCTGCAGCGGTGAGGGCGGTTGAGTCTCCTCTGCGGTAACGATCGTAGCGTGAGTTTCCCGAAACCAGCACTCGACAAAATGTTGCCAGTGCCCGTATTGCATCACGTGCTGAGGGCAACCTCCCGAAAGCTTGTCTAAACGCTTGGTGATAGCGTTCCTGTGCCATGATGCGTGCAGAGATGAGAGCAGTGTCAGAGCCCATTTCGATGGGAGATGTCAAGGCTGCCATAATTTGCTCCTCCAATGATCGTGCACGACCATCCCAGAACCATGCTCGAGCATATGCTACGTTGATCAGGGGAGGAGCATTGCGTAAGCCCACCTGGTTATTAGTGCCGTGGCTAACGGGAAGAGAGTCTGAAAATGCATGCGATTGCCGATGGCAACTTGCACACGAAAGTGTTCCATCTCGCGATAGCGCAGGGTCATAGAACAGCATGCGGCCAAGTGCAATTTTTTCGCTGGTGATAGGGTTGTCGGGCGGAACAGGAATGGGAGGAAGTCCTTCCGGAACGGGATAGTCCGACAGGATTACACCTACTTCTGGGCCTGTCTGCTCGGAGCAACCAGCCACCAGCACGGCAATTGTGCAAATCAAGAACAGCTGCATTGTAAGCGCAATTTACACTGGAGTAGCCAGCTTCTGCGCAGTGAAAAATGTAGTTTTGCTTTTCAAAAAACTTTTTCCATGTTCGAATGATTCCATTACTTGACCTTCGGCGCCAGTATGCGACTATTGCGGAAGAAGTAGAGGAGTGCCTGCTTAGGGTTGCGCGGAGTCAGCGATATGTTCTGGGTCCAGAGACCGAAAAATTAGAAAGCTCCCTGCAGGAGTACCTTGGCGTGCGCCATGTCGTTGCTGTATCCAGCGGAACTGATGCCTTGCTAAGTGCTCTAATGGCACTTGAGGTTGGACCAGGGGACGAAGTGATTGTGCCGACGTTTTCATTTTTTGCAACTGCGGGGGTAGTTGTGCGAGTGGGCGCTCGACCGGTTTTTGTGGACGTAGAGCCACAGACACTGACAATTGACGTTAAGGCAGTTGAGCGAGCACTTTCTCCTCGAACAAAGGCGATAATTCCGGTCCACCTCTATGGTCAAGCAGCGGCGATGGATGAACTACTCGATCTTGCAGAGCATGTAGGTGTTCCCATTATCGAAGATGCAGCACAGGCACTTGGTGCACGCTTTCGCGATGGGCGTATGCTAGGCACGCTCGGACAGATTGGCTGCTATTCGTTTTACCCCACTAAGAATCTTGGAGCATTTGGGGATGCAGGACTTGTGGTCACAAACGATGATAGATTGGGCCATCGTTTGCGCATTCTCCGCAACCATGGCATGGAACCACGGTACTACCACGCAATAGTGGGCGGCAATTTCCGCATGGATGAGTTCCAAGCTGCCATACTCAACGTTAAGCTGCCCTATTTGGACAAGTGGAATGAACGCCGGCGTGAGCATGCAGAGCGTTATCGAGCATTACTGGCACAGTATGGATTGAGTACGCCAGGAGGTCCCATCAAACTCTTAGATGAGCGCTACCCTGAGCGAAAGGATTCCCATATCTACCACCAGTTTGTTGTGCTCGCCCATCATCGCGACCGCTTACGTGCTTTCCTGAGCCAGCATGGAGTGGGAACGGAGGTGTATTATCCTGTGCCTTTTCACCGGCAGCAGTGCTTTACATCTTTTGGCTATCGAGACGAAGACTTTCCCGTTGCAAACGATGCTGCAGCTCGGGTGCTCGCGCTGCCAATGTATGCTGAGCTTCAGCCAGATGAAATTGCCACCGTTGTGGAGCTTATCGCTCGGTTTTATCAAGAAGGGGAATAGCTACGGATGCCGTTTGAGCACAACGATTGTGCGGTCGTCGGAGTACTGAGCGCCAGCGCTGAATTGTTGGACATCTTGCAAGATGGTCATTGCTATTGTCCGAGGGGATTGTTCTGCCAGCGTGAGAAGATGGTGTTCGAGTCGCTGCTGCCCGAACAGCTCTCCGCTTGGTGACTGAGCTTCCAAAACACCATCAGTGACAAGCAGAAGTATGTCTCCCTTCTGCATGTTGATGTTTTCTACAGAGAAGCGCTGCTGGGGAGCAATGCCGAGGATTGGACCCGTTGGATCCAGAGCTGTAACAGTACGCGAGCGTGCAGAATAGTGGAGAGCAGGACAATGGCCGGCGTTTGCGTAAAGCACCAGCCCGCTTGTGGAGGGAGTTATCTCGCAGTAAAAAAGTGTAACAAACCGCTCGTGCGGGAAGGTTTCGTAGATCAACGTATTGAGTCTCCCGATAAGCGAGGATATCTTAGTGTGGTAGGTTATTCCCATGCGGAGCGCACCGGAGACAAATAGTGCCTGGATGGCTGCGGGTAGTCCTTTACTTGCAGCATCGCTGATGACTATGCTTAGGCGCTCTTCTTCGTGCATATCGGTAGGACGTAGATAGTCAAAGTAATCCCCTCCGACAATTCTATCGGGAACCGATACGCCAAACGCGACATAGTCGAGAAACTCGATGGTATGCTCGGGTAGAAGCGAGCGCTGAATAAGGGAGGCTTGGTCGAGATCGCGGCGAAGTTGTTCACGCTCCTGTCGATGCCGAAGATTTTGCAATGCAGACGATGCGGCACTACCGATAATCGCCAGCATTGAGCTAAGCTCCTCTCCCACGACGGGCGCATTGATAGCAATGACATATTCGTAGAATTTTTGTCCGTCGAGCTTAACCATGCGCCCAACTCCAGTGGCAGAATAAATCCAAATTCCGCGCTCGCGAAGTACCGCGTCGGTCTCAACGTCAGTGACCGTACGGCGGATAGCTAATGCGGCAAACGCCGGTTGGTCGGCGACGCTGAGTTCGTACTCATCCGGAATATGCTGAACGTCACCGTATTGGTAGAGGAGCCGGTAGCTTGCTCGTTCAGGGATTAACTTCCAAAGTCTTGCACCGACGACAGCAAATTCTTCGCGCTCAACTAAATCTCGGACAAGGCTCTTGAGCAGTTCTTCCTCGCTTTCAAAGCGCGAGCTCAGCACTCGATCAAGAAGCTTGTACAGATGCCGCTGTGGAATATGCTGTAGTGGCTTGGTCATAACTTTGTGTCCTCAACAAACCAATACAAGGCATGACGAACGTCCACACTCGCCCATTGCACCGTTTTGTAGTGCTTCATCTTTCTGGTAAGGTCGAACGTGCTCTTGGGCACTGGGATTTCTCATTACCGCAAGATATACAACCTTTGCACGATTTTATCGTGGCTCAGCCAAAACGCATAATTCCCATGCTGCGGAAGCTTCGCCGGTCTCCGATTGTCGTCGTGACCAAGGACCTTCACTACCAGCGCTTTCGGACAATATGGAAATGCTATGCTGCCATAAGTGGATGCAAACACTTTTTGTTTCTCGATGAAGAAGGAAAAGCAGATCCTTTCCACTGGGGGAAATTCGTTGCCGTCGAGCTTCCGCTTCTTATGCTGGAGTTGGCTTGGAGTGCAATAATACTGGGCATAGGGTGGTTTCGGTTACGACGATATCGTTCAGTCTGCCCATGAGACTACTTTATCTGCGCACTGACTTTTACGGTGCCACTACCGATGGGGGATCGTTCACTATGCAAAAGGGGATTGTCAGTGGACTTGTTGAACAGGGCGCAGTGGTAGAAGTCGTTACAAGTTGTCCTGCACCAGATCTTGGTTCTGTGCCTGTACACCTTATCCCTTACAATCGCTTGCTAATGAACTTGCCCGAGGTGTTCAGTATCGCGCATAATGGACGCGTGCTGCGTCGGATACGTCCCATTCTCGATCGGTTCCGACCAGAGGTTATTTACCAGCGGCACAGCAGTCACAACATCGTAGGTGCATTACTCCGCCGGCACTATGGAGTGCCGTATATCCTCCAGTTCGACGGGTCTGAAGTATGGATGAAAACGTACTGGAGCAAAACGTACCTACCTACCATGCTCCGGCATGCTGAGCAGATTGCACTTCGATGTGCGGATATGGTTACCGTTGTTTCAGAGCCCATGAAGCAAATGGCTATCGAAGCAGGTGCGCAGAGCGATCGAGTTGTTGTTATTCCAAACGGTGTTGACATCCAGCACTTTTCGCCAGAGGTAAAACCAGTACCACTACGTCAGAAACAGGGATGGAATGATGCCGTGATCGTTGGGTTCGTAGGAACTTTCGATCGCTGGCATGGTGCTGAGATATTGGCGGAAGCTCTTGCAATAGCGCAACGCCACCAACCGAAGATTCGCGGACTTTTCGTGGGGGATGGTGCGATGTTCGCTCGCGTTGTGGAGATTCTACAGGCGCATAATTTGATTGATTGTGTTGCGCTTGTTGGTCGTGTGTCGCATACCCAAGTGCCCGGATATCTTGCAGTCTGTGATATTCTTGCGGTGCCGACACTGCCCAATCCGGACGGAAGTGAATTTTTTGGTTCGCCTACCAAGCTGTTTGAGTACATGGCAATGGAAAAAGCGATAGTTGCAACACCTGTGGGACAGGTTGCCGAGATTATCCGCGATGGTGAAAATGGGGTTTGGTGCGAACCGGCAAGTGCTCTCTCCCTTGCAGAGCAATTACTGCGGCTTGCAAATGATCCCTCATTGCGTCAGCAGCTTGGACGCAATGCCCGCCAGGATGCCGTCATGCGTCACTCCTGGTCAATGCGGGCGCAGCAATTGCTCTCCTGTTGGGAGAAATGCCGCGTTTCGAGGTTGAAAATGTGAGAGCACCAGGGAAGCTCGGTTGCAACATTGGTTGCAATGACAATGATTGTTTGAGAGCGTACTTGCTCAATCCAGCGGGAGAGAATCCCAATACCGGTAGCATCCAGGGTTGCAGTGGGTTCATCAAGTATAACAAGGGGAGGTAAACCAATGAATGCCAAGATGAGTTTGAGCCGCTGAAGCATCCCAGAAGAGAGCTCAGCAATGTAGCGTCGGCGAAATTGCTCCAAGCCTGCACTTGCAGTTAGTTCAGCGATGGTCGGATCGGTCATCGAATAGTTCCGACAGGCGCAGTGAAATTCGATCTGCTCGTCAACAGTAAGTTCCTCGTACAGATGAAGCGATGGTGCAGCATATCCACAGCGCGAGCGGCGCCAGTGAGGGTCATCTGAACGGATGCCCTGCCACTGTACTATAACTGTACCTTGCAAAGGAACTAACAAACCTGCCAGAATGCGAAGGAGAGTGGATTTGCCACTTCCGTTGCGGCCTACACACCCTAAAATGTCTCCCTGCCGAAGAGAGAATGTAACATCGCGGAATACTCGCGTGCTCCCGTACCAATGACCAAGTTGCCTAACTTGGAGTTCAATCATGGGACGATTGCGAGTTTTGTCAGCAATGCTGCCTCCCCAACACGGACCGTTACAATGTAGATTCCCGGTGATGGGAAATTGCTTGAGCCCGTCGAAAGGCGTACACACCGATAATTTGTGGAGAGCACCTCAACAGGTGCTGATGTCCGATAAACTTCCACTCCTTGGCTCGTGAGCATACTTACCTCCGCATTTTCTCCAGGCGATGCATCGGGCGGAACAGGCAGCAACACCTCAGTATTGCGGGAACGTGCCACGGGGTGGGGTACCGGCTCACGTAAGACAGCAGTAGCATATCCGCCTTGTACGGCTATAAAGTCACAGGTGTTATCTCCTCTTCGGACCGCATAGTATCGGGTACCACCGAGCTGTATTCCTTCTGCGGTCTGATGGATACTAACGCTGTAGTCTGCACTTGAACGGGGATCGGCAGCAAGAGAGCGTATTGCAGGATTAGTCACAACAAAATCAACAGTGTCAGGCGTTCGTTCTGGTATCTCAGCAGGGAGAAGAACGCGCAGAAGCTTGAACTGCAATGGATAGAGGGAAATTGTTCGCATCCATGATGGCCAAGTGTACATTTGGTCGTCAGGGGAATTGTCAGGCTGCAGCTGCGGGAGCATGGCAGCATCCACAAAATATCCACTTCGACTGCGGGTACCAGTCCAGTACAACCATGGCATCATCTGGCACCACAACGAGTGAAAATTTGCTCCTCGAGCAGAGATGACACTATCGAGAGCTACCGGTGGGGCGCTGCATCTGCCAATACCCTCCCACCAATTTCGCACAATACTGTCCCCTAATTGAAGTGCAAGGTATCGAACTGCAATTGAGTAGCCATAGCTGCCCTCGATGTTTCGGTCGCAAGAAAGGCAGTATAGGGTGGGGTTAGCAAATAAGCGCCGGACGTACTGCACATAGTTGGTAATGGTAGGAAAAGCACGTTGCTCGATCCATACACTTGTCATTTCGTAGTATGCTGGACTTGCACCGTAGTAATAGCCGTATTGCACCAAGTGATGAAATTCGTGGTAGCATGTGATCTTCAGTGCTACAAATCCAGTGTCGCTGTATGTTGCACGGCGGACAGTAGAACCAATGGAATCTTTGCTACTGTAGTCGTTATCCAAAAAGATGAAACCTGTGGCTGCGTAGCCACCGCAGGGCAGAGGAAGGAGGTCTTCTGCATATGTTGCCCCATACCAACCGAATTGCCCTAAATCACGGTCGTCAAAGTAAAAGCCGGGCACTTTCCCCAATTGGACAAGGTACACGTCCCACGAAGAAGTGTCCACATAATCCCTGGGCGGACGTCGGTAGCCTAAACTGTCGGTTGCAAATCGCAGTGCAGCGTCCATATAGAAAGCTACCGAATCAACAAAGTCAGGAATACCATTCCGGTCGTAGTCGAAGGTTGGAACGGCATTAAGACCTACTGTGTCATAGTGAATGCGGAAGTCTCCTGATTGCGAAAGATGGGTAAACTGCATGCGCGGCCGCAGACGAGTCTGCAGAGAAGGAGGCTTAGCTTTAACGTGCTGGAGGCAGGATGCTAAAGGTAAGTGTTCGTTACTGGGGGAGGCTGGTGCACCTGAGGATACTGCAAACAATCCTGCTACGAAGATGATCACCCCTACGTGCACGTAAGGAGGGAGCTCTACTTGAACATTTCTTTGATCATGCCCCACGTGCGACGTACAGTGCTAAGGTTATGGGTAACGACTGTTGGAGAAGTGTAGGTTATTGAGTTATCCTTCCCCACAATCCGAAGGCGATAGTAATACACACGACCTGCAATCCCCGGATCACTCGATCCCTTTCCCAGTACGTCGTTGTCCACAAAGCGATATACCGTTCCTATTCCTTTCGGGTCAAGCGATGCAACAAGCAACCACGTTCGGTTGTCAGTGGAACGTTCCACGTCATACCGTACAACATCACGTTCTACGGTAGATTTCCACTCCACTGTAACCGAACGGCCATCGCTTCGTGCAGTGAGAAACTCCAATGTGACTTCCACTGCACCTGCGGCACAAGCGAAAACGCTCCAGGTAAGGAAAAAACCTATCACTTTCATTTCGTTGCAAATATATTGCACGATACTCAATTTGATTGCCTCCATGATGGCTCCACGGACTGCTGATGTTGGAATCATAGGTTGTGGCATTGCAGGTGCAACACTTGCAGATAGCCTTCTTCGTCGCGGTGCTACTGTGGTAGTGTTCGATTCTCCCCTCCGAGCGGCTGTTACGCGGCATGCAGGAGCTATATCTCCAGTGGCGGGTCTGCGTTTTGGGATATTGGAGCAATGGGAACAATGGTGGAAAGCGGCGGAGCACTTTTATGCCCAATTTGACGCGATACGCGAAATACCATGCTATCGTCTGCTGTACCGCAGCGATGAGCTTGGTTTCTGGGAACGTAAGCGCCCACTGTTGGAGCAAAGCAACATAGCGTATGAAGCATCTCTTCCGTCGGATGTTGCATCTGTGCTTGTGCCGCCAGCTGCTACGGTGTATTTCACCCATGCGGCACGCATCAATGCTACGAGAGTTCTCGAGAACGTACAACGTCAGCTCCGTAAAGCTGAATGCTACTGTTGTGCGACCATTCATCCTGAGCATATTCGCTTATTAGCGGACCGATCGGAGATCATGGGATATTATTGCCGGCATGTTGTCGTGTGCGATGGTCCATGGATGGCAATTAACAAATGGTTCTCATGGGTTCCTCGCATGTTCGCACGCGGGCAAAGGATTTGGGGAGTGGTTGAAACAACGCAGCGACTTGCTCCCGTATGGCTAAGCATTCGTGGCAAAAGCTTGATGCTCGAAGCAAATCGCTTCATTTTTGGCTCCACGTATGACTGGTCTTTGGTAGAGCCAGTTGCAACCGCTGATTCGGTTGAGTACCTTTGCAACGAGTTGAGAAAAATTTTGCGGTGTGCTTTTTCGGTGCAAGGAACCTGGGCAGGGGTGCGTCCAATCACTGCCGATCTTCACCCTGTTATTGGAGAACATCCAGAGTGCTCGCGATGGTGGGTATTCAATGGTTTAGGATCTCGGGGACTGCTCATAGCCCCGCTTCTGGCAGAAAAACTCGCTTCCGCAATACTCGAGGGATACCCTATCCCAAAACAATTTGATGTTCGCCGGTTTCTGCAGAACAGGCAGCAATAGCAAATTTGGTGTTGTGCATTGATAATGGTTTAGCAGATGGTGCTTCCAACTATTGTTGAGTGGTCACATTGGATCGTCCGCCGAGTGCTACAGGCAGGCGATGTTGCCTTTGATGCAACCGTTGGTCATGGTCATGACCTTGTCATGATGGCACAGCAGGTTGGACCGACAGGGTTAGTGCTAGGTTGCGACATCCAAGAGCATGCGCTTGAGAGCGCCCGTCACCATGCACTTGCCCAAGGCGTCAATGAGCGAGTACGTCTTTTCCTGGACTCCCACGAGCATATCGACCGCATTTGTGCTGCAGCAGGCGTTCACACGCTTCGTGCCATCATGTACAATCTCGGCTATCTTCCAGGTGGTGACAAGTCCATACGTACTCGTATCGAGACAACTATTCCTTCATTGGGACGAGCTCTTGGACTGCTTGCGGAAGGGGGCGTGATGACGATAGTCTCCTATCGTGGGCATGAAGGAGGAGCAGAGGAGGCAGCAGCGGTTCTTGCGTGGTGCCATGCTCTTCCACCACACCAGTATGAATGCGTCGAATACACTTCACTACTGTCGGATGTTGCGCCGATCGGTATTGCTGTTGCACGGCGCACTACTCTGTGAGAATTTCATAAGGGTCGAGTCGCTCGTCTATGACGAGACGGATTCTGCCATATGGCGTATCAAACCAACGCAGATCTTCCGCTGTAGGGTGTTCCAGCTGCTCTTTACGGCAATCACATAGCCACTGGTAGAGGGATGGCGATACTACTAATGCACGAGGAAGCTTCCCGTGTTCAGCACGGAATTGCTCGACACGAGCATGTATTTCCTCGTAAGGGTCGAAATAGTCCATAGCACCTATAGCCGTTCAGAAACTTTCTTCAGTTGCTCACTAACTGTAGCCAACACGGAGCTGATGTTTTCAACGACGTGCTTGGCGGTGTCTTTGGCCTGCTGTTTGAATTCATCGAGTGTTTGTTCTACGCTACGCTGTTCCATCTCAGGATAAAGGGGGAAGGTGCGACAAAAGTCGCGTACCTCTTGCCGAATGCGATCAAGCACGTCCGGATCATTACGATGGGTCAGTGCCCGGTCGATCCATGCGGCAATTTGGCGCATTTCTGGCTCTTTCATTCCGCGAGTAGTCATTGCAGGAGTGCCAAGCCGAATGCCACTTGTCACAAGTGGTGGTTGAGTATCGAAAGGCACAGCATTTTTGTTACAGGTGATGCCTGCGCGGTCGAGGGCAGTTTCTGCCTCTTTCCCTGTAATGTTTTTTGATCGCAGGTCCACAAGCATTAGATGGTTATCTGTTCCTCCGCTGACGATTGTGTATCCACGCTCCATCAATGCTTCCGCAAGTGCCTTTGCATTGCGGATAACCTGCTTGGCGTATTCCTTGAACGAGTCCTGCAAACATTCGCCAAATGCAACAGCTTTTGCTGCAATGACGTGCATCAGTGGACCCCCTTGAATGCCTGGCATGACCCATGAGTCTATAAGTTCACCCATTTTCTTGACGCGCCCTGTTTTTGGTGCCACTTGACCAAATGGATTGTCCACGTTCTTGCCAAGTAGAATGAGTCCTCCGCGTGGCCCACGCAGGGTTTTGTGCGTGGTGGAAGTGACTACATCGCAATACGGTAGGGGGGATTGAAGGAGTCCCGCCGCAATAAGTCCCGCCGGATGAGCGATATCGGCCATAAGGAATGCACCGACACGATCAGCGATTTGGCGGAAGGCAGCATAGTCAATTTCGCGTGAATATGCCGAAGCGCCTACTGTGATCATGCGTGGTCGGTGCTCCAGTGCTAAGCGTTCAACCTGGTCGTAGTCAATTCGACCTGTTTCCGGGTGAACACCGTAGGCGACGAACTTGTACATCCGTCCCGAGAAGTTTACAGGTGAGCCGTGGGTTAGATGCCCTCCATGAGCAAGGTCCATCCCCAACACAGTATCGCCTGGCTGAAGGTAGGTAAAGTACACTGCCATGTTAGCGCTGGAACCGCTATGCGGCTGCACATTCGCATATTCAGCGCCGAAGAGCTTTTTTGCCCGCTCGATAGCAAGCGTTTCGGCGACATCAACCCATTCGCAGCCGCCATAGTAGCGTCGTCCTGGGTAGCCTTCGGCATATTTGTTTGTCAGAACGCTGCCCTGTGCCTGCATAACAGCAAGCGAGGTGAAGTTTTCCGAGGCAATGAGCTCAATCTTGTCACGCTGGCGCTCATATTCTCCAACCAGTGCTGCCCATACTTCAGGGTCACTGATGCGAACAATGTCGTACATCGTTGTTACACGCGCGTTACGTTCAACTCTATTGGTTATCGGATAACAAGCAACGGAAATACACGTGTTCCATTGCTATGGTGGTAGCAAAGCATGTATGTCCCGCTTGCCAAAGACGAAACAGGGATTGCAATCGCGTTTGTTGGAGCAACAGTCGAAAGTGGATATCGAGCCAGTACTTCGCCGCGCATGGAGCAAATTTCTACCGTTGCGTGAAAAAGAAGTTCACGCTCTGGGACATGGATGGTTACAACATCGATTGCGGGATTTGGCTCAATTGCCCAGTCTGCCGTCCCACGAACATCAGGTGTTGCACTGAAGGGAATCTCTACACATTCGGCAATACCACTGGTGTCTGCAGCAGGGATGATACACTGGAGCGATGGTCCTGCTGGTGAAGTTAGTGTCCCTTGTCCAACCCACACGGACCAAATTGGAAAAGGTTCGTCACTTGGGCGAGGTCGAACGTTGGTAAGAGTTGCTCCGAATAAACTCATTTGTGGATAGCGTGCACGAAAAGATTGAAATGCGGCATTAGCCGCAAGCTTACGTACCATTACGTCACTGTTCATGAACGAGGTAGGCAGAGCAAATTCACCCCGAAGTTGCTCGAAGCCTGGAAGGCCCAAGAGTGGAAATGCTTGGTATAATGTCCATAGCTTAACGGTAGCGTACATAACCACTGTGTCTTGTTGATTGCTGGTTTTTCCTTGCACCGCATACACCCACACCGTATTCGTTCCCTGCTGAAAATCGAACGCAAGCGATATACCTGTTGTTGGTCCACTATTCAATGGGGATAACACAGCTGTATCTCCTGTTGTGTAAATCGCGGTGATCGTAGGATTATTTACCCCCCTCTGCTGGGCAATCCGTAGTACGGCACGTATCCCCTCAGCTGCCGTGAAGGGAGAAAGAATCTGGCAATATCCTTGTAGTGTTGCAAAAAGCCCAACAATAGCGAGCGTTCGATACATAGCCATTCTCACAGTGTAGGATAACTGTACGTGAAACTACGAAACAATTTTCCCTCTATCGCTGCGAGTGCAAGCGTAATTTGCATTTTGTGCTCATTTGATTGATGGATGGTATGGCATTAACTCCTAACCAGTGGCAACGAATTGCACGGACTGTAATCGCTTCTCGCCTGATTGATGAAATCGAGGAAACTGAACTTGCACCGAAAGGGCTGGTAACGTACCAGTTTTCTGCCAAGGGGCATGAACTGTTTCAGGTGTTGCTGGCAGAGCTTTTGGATCACCCTCATGACGCAGCGACAGTGTACTATCGTTCTCGTCCGTTTGTACTCCATGCGGGCATGACCTATCAGGAAGCCTTCAGCGGTCCACTGGCGCGGGCAGGCAGTCGGAATGGAGGGCGAGATATTGGAGTGGTGCACAATCTCGTTCCTCGGCGCAACATAACTGTCCTTCCTGCTTCTGGCGATGTTGGTGCCCAATATACTCCCGCCGCTGGATGGGCACAGGCAATTCGGTATTACGTCCGCGTGCTGGAAGATATGTCGTGGGAGGGTGCAGTCGCTGTTGCTTTAGGTGGGGATGGTTCTGTTGCAACAAATGGCTTTTGGTCGGCTCTCACTATTGCAACGACGCTCAAACTCCCGATGATTTTTGCGATCGAAGACAACGGCTTTGGGATATCTGTTCGGGGTGAGCTTCAAACGCCGGGCGGAAACATTGCCAACAATCTCCGAGCATTTCGCAATCTGGTGATATTCTCCTGTGACGGTGCCGACCCTGAGGAGGCGACTGCCGCAGTTGAACAAGCAATTCATGTCGCTCGGGAGAAGGGTAAGCCTGTGCTTTTGCATGGTCGAGTTCCTCGATTATGTGGTCATTCGGGAGCAGATAACCAGGCGTATAAAACTGCTGAGGAACGAGCCGAGGAACAACGGCGTGATCCACTACCGCGACTGCGAGCATTCCTCCAGCGGAAGGGAATTCTCTCTGCCCAACAGTGGAAAGAGTTAGTTGAAGCGGTCAGTCAAGAAGTGCGGACAGCCTGCGAAACAGCATTGGCGGAACCAGAGCCGGAACCTTCCTCGGTGACCCAGTTTGTCTTTTATGATGGCAAGAATCTGCAAAAAGTTGGGGGGCAGTGGACAGCTGCTCCTCCGGTACTCCTGTTCACAGAAGAACCTCGTACCGATGGTCCCCGCATTAACTTGATCGAAGCGGTGCGTCGCACCCTTGCCACAGAGTTAGGACGCAACAAACGGGTTCTCATTTTTGGTGAAGATGTGGGAGTCAAAGGAGGTGTCCACGGTGCGACAGTTGACCTGCAACGGCAATTCGGAGCAGAGCGAGTTTTCGATACTTCTCTTTCCGAGGAAGGCATTATTGGACGAGCCGTTGGGATGGCATTGGCAGGTCTTGTGCCAGTGCCAGAGATACAGTTTCGCAAGTATCTCGATCCAGCAACCGAACAATTCAACGATTGTGGCACTATCCGATGGCGCACTAATAACGCCTTTGCAGCGCCAATAGTGGTGCGCATACCTGTCGGATATAGCAAGAGAACTGGAGATCCATGGCATAGTGTCTCAGGCGAGGCAATCTTTGCACACACGGTGGGATGGATTATAGCATTTCCTTCGAATGCGCGCGATGCTGCTGGATTGTTGCGCTCAGCCCTGTATGCAAATGATCCGGTTGTTTTTCTCGAGCACCGCAACTTGCTCGATACAGCACCTGCTCGGACGCCATACCCCGGCGATGATTTTATCGTACCGTTTGGTAAAGCAGCGCGTGTCCTGGAAGGGACGGCGGTGACCATTGTTACATGGGGGGATATGGTGCATCAATCCCTGGAGGCAGTGCGTCAGACCGGCATTTCAGCTGATGTGATAGACTTACGAACAATTCGCCCTTGGGACAAAGAGTGTGTGCTGGAATCGGTGCGGAAAACAGGGCGCTGCCTGATTGTTCACGAGGATACCATCACGTGTGGCTTCGGCGCTGAAATTAGTGCAACGGTCACGGAAGAGGCATTTTCTTTTCTCGATGCTCCAGTCATGCGGCTTGCTCCACCAGATGTTCCCATTCCCTACAACAAGCAACTGATGGCTGCAATCGTCCCTACCCCAGAGCGTATTGTACGTCATTTACGCCAGCTGCTTGCGTACTGACAGATGGCAAAGTTTACCCAGCCGACACGGGAAGCACTCGCAGGTGTGCCGAATGATCCAAACCAGGTTGTGCTTTCCTTGAGCGAGATTTTTCACTCGATTCAAGGAGAAGGGACACGCGCTGGTATGCCATGCGTTTTTGTACGACTGCAGGGATGTTCTCTCCGCTGCGTGTGGTGTGACACGCCGTATGCACTCGATCGTCGAAAGCCGGAGCTTGTTTTGTCCGCAGCGGACATTCTCCAGCGCATCGAGCACTACGGCACTCCGTTCGTAGAACTCACCGGGGGAGAACCGCTCGAGCAGCTTGGGACGTTCCGCCTTGTTGAGTGGTTGTGTGACCGTGGCTATACGGTCGCAATTGAAACGGGGGGACACATTAGCATTGAACACGTTGACCCACGGGCAATATGCATCGTGGATGTCAAGTGTCCAGATTCGCGCATGCAGCCGCTCAACTATGCGGCGAATCTTGATTTTCTGCGCCCCCATGATGAGGTGAAGTTCGTAATTGCCAGTCGTCGCGATTACGAGTGGGCACGAACGGTGGTAGAAAAGCATAACCTTTCTACAAGGGCCGCAGCAGTTCTTTTTTCACCTGCTTTTGGGATAATCCAGCCGGATGTATTAGCAGAGTGGATCCTTTCTGACCGCTTGCCAGTCCGGCTGCAGCTCCAGCTGCATAAGTTCATCTGGGAGCCTCATCGCCGTGGTGTGTAGCTGATGCCACAACGGCAGTGTGACTCCTACTTACTGCGCAAAATAGAGTCACTGCTGGTTCGTGTAAGGCAACAGCGGCTTATGGGAACGGTGCCACATTCCTGGAAGGTCTTTACAGTGCGTCGAGGTGCACAAAGAACGTGCTACTCTGTTCCACAAAGAATGAATGCACGTAGCAAATACCGATGTGGTAGTTTAGCTTGCAGCCAGAGTATTCTACTTTCAGACGCGTGCCGATCCTCCCGAGCTGCTCATCGAATGGCTTCTACTGGTAGTGAGCTTTTGATGCTGTGTCTATTTCAGCAGGTGCAGGCATGAATGTTTTCAATGTGCAGCCAGTGCGTAAACAGGCAATCGCAGTTCGAACGCTCTTAGAAGCGCCCTTGCAACTTCGTTCCCTCAACGAAACGGTAGGGTGGGACAATCTCATTACCGACGAAAGTGTGCACCGACCGCAATTAGCACTGGCAGGATTTTTGGAACTATTTACCAGCCATCGGTTGCAAGTGATGGGGAATACTGAGGTATACTATCTCCGCTCGCTGGCAACTGCTGACCGCTTACGAGCATTTCGGGGAATTGTAGAACGTCGGGTACCAGCAATCGTTTTGACCAATAGTCACACCCTTGATCAAGAACTTCTTGATGTCGCAACCGAATACAACGTCGCGTTGTTGCAAACGCCCTACGAAACGACCCGTACAGTGCACATTCTGTCCGAGTTCTTGGGCGATCAGTTTGCCCCACACATTGTGGTCCATGGCTCATTTGTGGATGTGTATGGTGTAGGAGTGCTCTTTGTAGGGCGCAGCGGTATTGGTAAGAGCGAGATTGCATTGGACCTTGTTGAGCGGGGACATCGTCTCGTTGCTGACGATGTGGTTATCCTCACGCGCAAGCGCGATGCAATTCTCATGGGCACGGGTAGTTCACTGATCGAGCACATGGTTGAAGTTCGTGGCTTGGGGATTATTGACGTGCGGCAGATGTTCGGTATCCGAGCAATACGTTACCAAAAGCGATTGGAAATTGTCGTCGAGCTGGAGGATTGGAACGCAAGTGAAAACTACGAGCGCGTCGGGCTGGATGATACAACGGTTGAAATACTCGGCATCCCCATTGCGTCGGTCAAATTGCCAATCTTTCCAGGCAAAAACATTACTGTCATTGCAGAGGTGATTGCACTCAACTACTTGCTCCGAACTTACGGTTACAATGCTGCCCGCCACCTTGCGGAAAAGTTAGAACGCGAGATTCGCACACGGTCGGAGCAGAGCAGTAGCACTTTTGACCAGCGGGCTGTCACTTACTTCCAAGGCGACGATGAATAACGCACGTGTAGTTTCTCTGGTGCTTGCGGTTGTTACAGTGCTGAATGGGTGCCGCCTGTGGGATAACACCACGACCTATTTCAACACATACTACAACATGCGTCGCCTGGAAACTGAAATCACTGATGAATTCCGCTACCACGATGAATTTGCTAAGCCCCCCAAGCCGCGTGTTGTCGTCCCTATGGAACCTGATCTTGTGCTGGAGCGCCCTGCGCTGGGAGCACTCCCTGCGTACCTGGATCAAATGGTTATCAAATCGAACAAACTTCAGCCGGTTCGTGTAAAGGTAGATTCCATTATCATCAAGGGCTCGAAAATTCTTGCGCTGCACGGGCAGAGCGATTTTGTTGATGGGACGCTCTATTTGATGGCACTGGCATATTTCTTCCGCAGCGAATGGTTGCCCTCTGCCATTAAGTGTCAGGAGCTAATACTGCAGTTCCCCCAAAGTCCCTATTCACCTGATGCGCACCTGCTTGCAGCAAAGAATTACCTCCTGCAGCGCAACATCTCTAAGGCAGAACAAATGCTTTCGCGGACTGTGGATATAGCATGGGAGCAGTTGCGCTATGATGTGCTCTCGGAAGCTTTCCGACTCCAAGCAGAGCTGGCGATTGAACAGGGGAACTTCGACCGCGCGGTGCGTCCATACCGTCAAGCAATAGCACAATGCCCTGATGAAGCTCAGCGAGCAATCTGGCAAGTGGATATGGGATTGCTGCTCTACCGACTGCGACGCTTTGCACTGGCTGAACGCGAACTTGCGATTGTGGAAAAGTATTCGCCGGACAATTTGCGCCTCTTCGAGTGCCGATACTATCGTGCGCTTGCTCTATCTCATCTTGGACGCTTTGCGGAAGCAGAGGCGATTCTCGACGATCTGGAATCGCAGCGCCGCTTCGATGACTACATCAAGGCAGGATATATCACGGGCGCACGAATGGAACTTCTCCGCTTGGCAAAGCGGACTGCTGAGTTAGATTCACTGGAGCGTGCTGCATCGCAGCAAGCGTCGGCCAGCGATGCTATCTTGGTTGCTCACTTCGAACGTGGACTGGAATACTTTCGAGTCAAAGACTACGATAACGCTATCAAGTATTTCGCAACGGCAAAGGTTCGGCGTTCGCCAGTTTTTGATGGAGCAAAGCGGTTGTTTGATCTCCTGAACATTCGACAACAGAAACTGCAGCAATTGACTACTCTGGGCGGGCGCAGCGATGATAGTTCAAAACGTGCACGCGCATATCTTGCGTTTGAATTAGGGCGCACACACCAAGAGCTTGGCAATAGCGATAGTGCTGCTACGTGGTATCTCAAAGCAATTGAGGATGCACCATTGGAGGACACGACGCGAGCGCAATATCTCTATGCGTTAGCACGCTTGGAGGAGGTACGGCAGCCTAAGGTCGCAGATTCGTTGTTAATGATTGTGTTCCATCGCTATCCCTTCACCGAATACGGACGAGAAGCAAAACAACGACTTGGCTTCACAGATTATGCCGTCACCGACACGGCAGCAGATCTTCTTTCCAGCGGTGAGCATTTGCGCCGAGCTCAAAACTATTCTCTTGCTCTCCGGCAATTGCAAAAAGTTGTTGACAACTTTCCCACCAGTCCCCATGCTCCCCGAGCCTTGTATCTCATCGGTTGGACGTGGGAAAACAACTTGCGTAACAACGACAGTGCACTCTACTACTACACTCTCCTGGTGCGGCGGTATCCCACCAGCATTTATGCCAATGATGTATCGCGCAGCGTTGCATTCGCAATAGTCAAGCGGGAAGGCGCTCCACCTCCATGGTGGAAAGAAGCACAGCCACCTACGCCCTCGCCAGGACTGCCCCAGCCCACTGTGCCGAGTTCACAGTCAGGAGTGACAATTCCGAGCTTTCAAAAACCAGGGGCACCGGGTAGTATGCCATCGCTGGAGCTTCCTTCCGGAGGTGTTGTCCCCAATCCCGATCCAATGGTAATGCCAGAGCCTGCTGTGCCGGATAGCTCGGTAGTACCACGGCCCAAGCCTTAGGGAGGCAAGTTATCGCCTTTTGCTTGCTGCTTCGACAGTGCATTGATTTCGCTTGCAGCACGGGCAATTCCTGCTTTTGCAATGTGCTCGAGTGCAGTGACGGCATTAGAGATCATCTGCTCGACCAGCTCCTGTTCATTGGGTGGAAAAGGCGACAACACGTAGTCAACCAATTCTCCTTGCCCAAAAGAGCGTCCAATGCCGCATCGAAGACGCCAGAATTGCTCGGTGCCAAGCTCGGCGATGAGAGACGCGATTCCATTATGCCCGCCATCGGAACCACCAAGTTTGAGGTGGATTCTCCCGACAGGAAAGTTGTATTCATCCACAATGGCAATAAGACGCTCCGGTTGCACACCATACTGCCCAATAAGCGCTCGTGCAGCAATACCAGAACGGTTCATGTATGTCGTGGGTAAAGCTACAACAAACTGCTGCCGCGCAAAACGCAGCTGAGCTTCCAACCATGGACCTCGTCCAGGATGAAAGCTGGCACCATGTTTTTCAGCGAATGCAGTGGCAACACGGTAGCCAATGTTGTGACGTGTATAGGCGTACTTTTCACCAGGGTTGCCTAAGCCAAGAATAATCCAGTCAGTGCTCATGAGTCTGGATCGAGGGAAGTGATGGCAACTTCGAGAATACGACGTAGCATTGATTGGGAACGCTCAGCGGTCGTGAGAACTTCGTGGTGCGATAGGGGCACGCGTGAGGGAATCTCCCCAAGAGTGTTTGTGATGACACTGAGCACAATCGCTTCTATGCCACAGAGGGCTGCTGCTTCCAACTCGTGAACCGTGGACATCCCAATGCATGCTCCAAGATGGCGATAGAAACGGACTTCTGCCGGAGTCTCATAGCTTGGTCCATGCACTGCTACATACACACCATCTGCCATGGGGAGTCCTGCCTTTGTAGCAGATTGCTTAGTGCGGTTACGCCATTTCTCATCGATCAGCGGGCGACGCTCGCGGACAGCAGTAGCCAGGGAGCGGAAAGTCATATTCACTACGTCACTGACCAGTACAATATCGCCAGCACGGAGCTCTGGAGCTAAGCCACCAGCAGCATTAGTCAAGATAACCTTTCTGATGCCAAGTGCACGAAGTAAAGCAATAGGTGCAGCTACTTGGCTTGGGCTATATCCTTCGTACACATGGAATCGCCCTGCAAATACCATCGCGGTTACACCGCATAGCTCAACGATGAGCAGCTCCGATCTGTGTCCTGGAATGCGCGGCGTAGGGAGTAAGGGGAGCTCGCGATAGGGTATGCGTGCATGGCAGGCAGTTTGGTCGAAGGTGGTGCCTATGCCCGATCCAGCAACAATCGCAACACTTGGTTGTTTGGGAAGAAAATGATGGATGTACTCAGCCGAACGCTGACAAGCAACAGCGTCGAAAACGAAAGCAGTAATGTGAGACGTCATAGCATGTATCCAGGGCAGGAGTCAATATGGCAGACCAAACTACTCAACCGGCGAAAGCAATTGATGAGCAACAACTGCGTACTATTATCACGCAGGAGATTGCGCCATATGTAGAGATGCATGGTGGAGCGATTGAATTGGTTGAGCTTTGTGGCACGACTGTACGAGTTCGTCTGCGGGGAGCTTGTGAGCAGTGTAGCGCTGCGGTTATTACGCTCCACGTTGGGATTGAGCGATTGCTGCGACGCGCCCTCGATCCAGCAATTCGCGTTGAGCAAGTACTGTAGAGGAACCATGCCACTTACCGCGATGGGGAGGTGCTCGTAGGATCAAGGGGACGGAGAACACTGATGCCCGTTGCATTCGGGTACGAGCGCAGGTATTCTTCGAGGTTTTGCTCGAGTGTTACTGTGCCAGATTTAGAAGAAGCGTGAATCAAGTGAATTTTCCCCCCAGACCGTAGAGCAATTCCTATGTGTGCATAATCAAGACCAGGCTTAGAGGTGGCAATCGCGATGATATCGCCCGATTGAATGTTTGCAAGGACACGGTTGATTTCAGCAAGAGGAAGAATACGCAAAGGCTGACGGGATAGGCGCCGCTCAATTGCAGCGATTTTGGGAACAAGGGCGGCACTATCGCGGAGCTGAGGATAAAGCGCGGGATTGGTGCTCATAAAGTCAATGCGCTTTTTGAAGGAGCGTCCTCCCATGGATGCTGTCATGTCCTCGATGACATGCTTCGCAGAATTGTCTCGTATCCAGTCGGTAGTGTAGTGGAGGCGCGACAGGTAGCCATCGAGCTTTCCGCGGCGATAGCGGATGAACTCCAGTTGACGCATAAATTCCCCGTAGTTACATCTGCCACTGCGGGCTATGCGTGCTAATGCCAGTGCACTTTCGGTCAGTGTTACACAGTCAAATGCGTCGCTGGTGAAGTAGCATGTTTCCTCTTGCAAACTATCCAGCGTGCCAGCACGATAGGGTTTCCCCAGAAACAGTTGGGCAACCAAAGCAACAAGAGCCCCAAATGGCTTTTCAGTCCAGCGCTGTTTCGCAATAAGTTCGCATTGGAGGGCAAGAAAAGCAGAATCTGCTCGCGTTACCGCTTCCAGCGGTGCGATGCACAAACTAAGGATTATACACCATATTGCTATGCTACCGAGTGGCTTCATGACGGATGTCCCAGGGGTATAAGAAACGGCGCGAAAATAAACCGCTCTGGCGCTCGTTTGAGTGCTTGTCGCGTTCTTCCAAGATGTGATTATGCGTGGATTTTTTGGATGGCTTGTATTGATTGCTGTGACCGCGCAAGCGCAGAAGCTCCTGATACCTATGGATGCGCGCACGCAGTCGGACCATCTCAAAGCATACGGTATTGCTTACTGGGTGCTGACGCGCGGGCAACCTGTTTACTGGTTGCTCAATTACCGAGGTGGGTCCTTTATGACTGACTATAGCGATGCAATTGCCGCAGAATGTCGCATTCGGGGAGTATCGTTCGAAGTGCTCGACGGCGCAACCGCCAGCAGTATTCTTGCGGAGGTACAGAGCGAAAACACAAACATGGATGCGATGTTGCTGGAGAAAGCACCCAAAATAGCTGTCTATGCGCCACCGGGATTTCGCCCATGGGATGATGCAGTGACGCTTGCACTCGAGTATGCAGAGATCAAGTACGACAAAGTGTGGGATGAAGAAGTCCTGCAAGGAAAACTGGAGGGATACGATTGGTTACATCTACACCACGAAGATTTCACTGGACAATTCGGCAAATTCTATTATTCATTCGCATCCGCGCCATGGTATATCGCACAAGAGCAGCTTCTTCGGACTACAGCGCAGAAGTTAGGTTTTCGCAGCGTGCGCGAACTCAAGCTAGCGGTAGTTAACAAGATTCGGGAATTTGTTGCGGCTGGCGGATTTATGTTCGCAATGTGCACTGCTACCGATACATACGACATCGCACAGGCAGCACATAATACCGATATCGTGCCTGCTTTATTCGATGGTACACCAGTCGATCCAGAGTGCCAGAATAAGCTCGATTACCAGCGCTGCTTTGCATTCGAGAATTTCCACGTTATCACAGACCCTGCTATCGTTGAATTTTCCGACATTGACGTTGACCCCATGATTCTCATTCCCAATCAGGCGTCAGACTATTTTACGCTTTTTGACTTTTCGGCGAAGTACGATCCAGTTCCCACAATGCTTACTCAGTGCCATGTCAACGTCATCAAAAACTTCCTTGGGCAGACGACCTACTTTCGCAAGCAATTCATCAAAAAGTCTGTTACCATTTTAGCAGAGCGCGAAGGGACTGACTTCGCAAAGTATATCCATGGAAACTTTGGGCGCGGAACCTTCACTTTCTACGCCGGGCACGATCCCGAAGACTACCAGCATGCCGTCGGGGATCCTCCCACAGATTTGTCGCTCCACAAAAACTCGCCTGGCTACCGGCTCATCTTAAATAACGTCCTGTTTCCTGCTGCTCATAAGAAAAAGCAAAAAACCTAAGGCTTGCTTTCTGGGGGCTTAGAGGGAGTAAGTACCTGTCGCAGGCGTTCCATCATTTGCCGCTCGAGGATGCCATTAGCATTCCATGCATGCGAAAGATGCGTCACATAGGCTTCATAGCCGCTTATTTCAGCTGTCAGGACTACTTGCACTTTTTTTCCGGGCAGATCTCGGACGTTGAAGTTATACTGCACTCGCCCGGAGGTCCAAACACCTCCTCGGATGATTGGAACTCGCCCATATCTTTTGAGAACATCGTAGGTAGAATCCTCGCCGGAAGCTAACACGCATGGCGCTGAGCGTATGTTTCCTCGATACATTTCGGTTTGCTCATCGAAGCTCTGTTTTTCGCTCTCGATACCGCAATGCTGCTCCTCGATGATCTGCTTTATTGCTCGCCACACAATTGGAAAGGGACGCTCAAACGTGTCGCGCAGCACCACAAGGGAGTCTTGCTTTTGAGGCAATGCGATGGCGCTATTCCATGCTGTGATTGCAAATAACACTGCTATTCCTCCCAGCATCATAGGTCATGCGTTGATGGTGGAACAGGTTCAGGATCAGTTAATCGTACTGAGACGATCTTGGATACGCCAGGTTCTTCCATGGTCACTCCGTAGAGGACATCAGCTGCCTCCATTGTTCGTTTGTTGTGAGTGATGAGGAGAAATTGGGTTGTTGCGCTGAATCGCCGGATGAGCTGCAAAAAGCGGTCAATGTTCGCATCATCAAGCGGGGCGTCAACCTCATCGAGAATACAGAAAGGTGATGGCTTAACCATGTAAATCGCGAAAAGGAGAGCTATTGCTGTCAGCGTTTTTTCTCCACCAGAGAGCATTTCAATGGTGACAGGGCGCTTTCCTTTAGGGCGGGCGATGATATTGATACGAGCATCAAGTGGATTGTCGCCATCCATGACAAGGTCAGCTTCGCCGTCCCCCTGGAATAGAAGTGCGAAAAGCTCGCGGAAATGTTGCCGAATGGACTCAAACGTTCGCAGGAAAAGTTCACTGGCAGTTGTGTTAATCTCAACGATCGTTTGCTGGAGATTCTGTGCTGCAGCGTGAAGGTCACGGTACTGCTGCTCTAATTGCTCAAGCCGCTCCCGCTCTTGCTGGTACTGTTCTAAGGCAGAGAAATTGATCGATCCCAAGGCAGCAATTTGCGCCGTGTACTGCGCGATTGCGCTATCGAGATCACTGTTAGTCTCATGAGTTGTAGGGGTGTAAGTAGCAAGCTCGACGTGATATCTTGTTCGGATGTCTTCTTCCAGGCGCATGCGCAGTGTACGAGCGCGTTCTTGCTCTAAGCGTAGTTCGGTTATGCGAGCTTCAACCTGCTCTCGTTGAGATCGGATAGCAGCAGCATGTGCGAACAAGCTATCTCGTTGGCGATATTGCAGCGCACGTTTTCCATCAAGTTCGTGTCGTTGGGCACTAATGGCAGTGTACTGCGAGCGGAGAGAGGATAGTTCCGCACTGAGTTTTTCCAGCTCTTCACGAAGCGCTGAAAGGTGCTCCTGGCGTTGTTGATGCTCCGCTTGCGCCCATTGGTGATCGAATGTGATGCTGTCTCGCCGTTGGTGTAAGTCTGCAAGGCGCTCTTGGACTGATTCAATTTGTGCACGAAGTCGTGCAGCTCCTAATTCTGTCGTGTGGATGCGTTCTTCCAATCTGGCAATATGTATTTCTTGCTGCTGGATATGCTCAATCAGTGTGGCATGCTCCTGCAGCATTTGGGCACGCTGCCGGTCATTTTCACGAATGGTTTCTTCCAGTGCAGCGTCATCGGCGACTAAGGAGGTTTGCTCCGCCACGATAGCCTTAAGTTCAGCTTCCAATTCCTCCATCTGGCGTTCAAGTTGCTGGCGACGAGACACGAATTCGTCGAGCATTCGTTCAATAGTAAGCATTTCTCGCTCTGCAAGCCGAAGCTGTTCGGCGTAGTACGGAAGGACGATTTGGTCTCGCTTGTGGAGAGTAGCGGATAGATCACTTTCGATTGAGGCCAGCTCCCCTTCGATTTCAGCAATTCGAGACTCAACTGCATGAAGCCTTTGTCGTCGTCCAATGCTTAGTCCTTCCATCCGATGCGGTCTGCCGAGACGAACGATGCCTGTCCGGAAGCGAATTTGTCCCTCGGGCGTTGCAACGGCAACAATTTGAGGGAAAGCAGCGAAAAGATTCTCTGCGTCGTCGAGTGAATCTGTTGCTGCAATGCCGGCAAGCACCGCATGGATAAACCAGGAAAGAGGTTCATCACAGGTGATACAAGAAGACAGCCACTGTGCCTTTGCTGATGAGGGAAGTGGAGGCAAGGGAGATACTCGTGGAATAAGCTCTTTGCAGACAACATGCAGGCGCTTATGCCCTTGCGCGTAGAGCCACGCTTTTACTTGTTCTAACTGCGCGCGAGATTCTACGACAATGTACCGTTCGATACCGCTTAGTGCTGATTCGACAGCGACCGACCATGTTGGCGGAACCGAAAGCAAATCACCTACTGTAACGATGCCGAGAGGAAAGTCCTGAGCTGCTGCAGGGTCGAGTTCGCTATAGTCAACAATGCTACTAAGAACCGCTTGATCTGCACGGAGCAAGGAGAGTTCATCACTTAGAGCTTGGCGTCGCTGACGCAACTGCTCGATCGTGTGCTCAGCGTTTTCGCGCTCACGGCGCGCTGCAGCTAATTGTGTTTCGCAAGCTAAAACTGTCTGGCGTGCTGCTTCATAGCGTGTGGTATAGCGGTGATGTTCCTCGAGCAGATGCTGACGCTCAGCCTGGAGATGAGAGATTTTGCTTGTCAGTTGGTGAGCGCGCTGGTGTAACTGCTCTACCGTTCGACGCAGCTGAGCTCGGAGAGTACTGCGCCGTTCATGCTCACGCTCGAGGAGGCGAAGAGGTTCGCTAATTGTTTCCAGCTGTTGACGAAGTGTATCAAGATGCTCTCGTGCCTGCTCTAACTGGCGTTGAGTGTTTTGCCGTTCCTGTTCGTGAATGTGAAGTTCTTGTTCAAGTTGTTCAGCTTGCTGGCTTAGCTTTTCCAGCTCGCCCTCAAGCTGATCTTGCATTGCAGAGCGCGACCGTGCATCCTCCACCATAGAGGCAAGGGATTCTTCGGTTGCCGTAATACGCTCCTGCACTACCGCACAGCTACGATCGAGCTGCGCTATTGCAGTGCTCAGGCGTTGCTCCTCACTAACCAATGTGTCACGCTCTTGCTCAAGTGTACTGAGTTCGTCGTGAAGAGCTGCTATTTGTTGCTCAATGGTACTGGATTCATCGCTCAGGCGCAGTCGTTCAGCATTCAGGGAAACAATGCGATGCTCAAGTTCCTCAAGTTGTTGCGTAAGGAGCTGGTAAGTCCGGTAGTTTCGTTCTATCTCCAGTTGGCGAAGCTGTCTTGTCAGTTGGTGATAGCGCTCTGCGCGTTCTGCCTGGCGTTTGAGAGAGCCAACACTACGGCGGACCTCAGTGATGTGGTCGAGCAAGCGATCAATATCAGCGCGAGTTGCTTCCAGCTTGGATAGTGCTTCTTTACGACGTTGTTTGTATTTGACAATGCCGGCTGCTTCCTCGAATAAATGGCGACGCTCGTCCGAGTGATCTTCGAGTATTTGCTCGACCATCTTTAGTTCGATCACTGAGTATGCATCAGCCCCCATGCCGGTATCGGCGAACATGTCCACGATGTCTTTGCGTCGGCAAATGCTCCCATTGAGCAAATATTGACTTTCTCCATCACGGAAGAGTCGGCGAGTAATGACAACCTGGCTGAATTCGGTAGGGAGAATTTGTTTGGTGTTTTCGATCACTAACGACACTTCGGCCATGCCGAGCGGCTTTCGCGTGCGCGTTCCATTGAAGATTACATTGCTCATCCCATCAGCACGGAGGAGAGATGGCTTCTGTTCGCCGAGAACCCAACGAATGGCATCAATGATGTTCGTTTTACCACTACCATTGGGACCAACAATTGCTGTTAGTCCGTCGCTGAATTGTAGAATTGTCCGATCGGCAAATGATTTGAAGCCGTGAAGTTCGACGCGGGACAGATACATGCTCTACTGTAGTTCTGTAAACAGCAAAAGGCAAATTACAACACTTTCGATTGAGTATGCTACAATGCCATGGAACGAGGATAGATGCTCGAGAGCTATGGACGCTGCATTGTTTCTTTTTTAGAACGTTTCCTCCCGCTGCCGCGATGCATAGAAAAACGGCAATAGAGCCAATGCCGCAGTGTAGAGCGCAGCAGCAACACCATTTTTCAGGTAAAATTCCGTAAATGAAATTTCTGCAGGTCGGGTGTAGAGAAGGTAATAAACTGCGTTATGTACCAATGCTGCCACAAGGGTAGTAACGACGTAGCGGGGCGATCCGATACTGGCAGTTGTTGCTTGGTCGGGATTCCCAAAAAATCCTGCCACATAACCAGCCAGCATCTTGACAAGAGCGTTTGAACCAATAACGTCGGTTGAAACAATGTCGAATAACAATCCCATGACAAATCCGAATACAAGCGCAGGCAACTGTCCGCGATGCAAGGCAAGGGCAACGATCACAAGAAGCAATAGGTCAGGAGTAATGCCGCCGATCGTAAGGAGATTGCTCGCAAGAGTTCCAATCAGTATTGCTCCCAAGCCGATGACCGCGTATGTTCCATAAAGCTGAAAAGGTGTCACCGATGCCTCTCCATGCCGATGGACATACTCACTTTCCCTGCATACGACGGTTGATGTATTCCTGCAGGGCGTCTTCGAGGAGCATTAACTCTCGAGGGGGCTGACGCTGGACGACAAATACTTGTTCAATGCGCCAAAAGGCAACCGCAGGTTCTACAACAATGCGATAGAACATCGAGGTGGGGTCATTGATAACAGTTCGCACTGTTCCAATCGGTATTTCAGGCACAAATCGCGTACTTAGGGAGCTTGTGACGACACGATCCCCTACACTAACAGTATGGGTTTTCGGGATATTTTGCAGTACCAAATGCTCAAAGCCATCCCAGCTGATGATCCCTTCATCACGCGTAGAAGCAAGGCGTGCACTTACACGCACATCTCGGTTAAATAGGGTCTCCACAAGGGCATAGTGAGGACTTGTGCCAATGACTCGACCAACCAAACCAGCATCAGTGATGACGTTCATACCAACACTGACGCCATCTTGGGAACCGCGGTCAATTGTGATGTATTGCCGCGTGCGAAACACGGTTTTGCCTACCACGGATGCAGCAAGAAGAGGATAGGGCAGTTGCTGTCGTAACTGCAACATGGAGCGGAGCTGTTGATTTTCGATCCCTGCCTTACGTAGAAGCATCGCTTCCTGTTGTAACTCCATGTTGATTTGGCGCAGAGCTTGATTCTCCCGTTGGAGTGCCAGCGGGTTAGGTATCCACGCCAATGCTTGCTGAGCAAGCCCTAAACCACCAATAACCAACGCTCGGAATCCCCCAAGCTGCGTAACATCTCCATACGACATCAGCGACAAAGCAATAATGGCAAGCAGGGTCGCAACGATATGTTCCCGATACCGAATGACAAAGTCTATAAGGCGAGGCATGGTATGTCAGTAACGCTTCGATTTAAGCAGGACAGAAGCATATTCTGGAAGATTCTCCAAAACCTTTCCCGCTCCGCGGACGACAGCGGTCAGAGGATCATCTGCTACGTGGACGGGTAAGCGTGTTTCTCGAGAGATGCGTTCATCGAGTCCCTTAAGAAGGGCACCACCACCGGCCAGGATAATACCTCGATCGAAAATATCTGCCGCCAGCTCAGGCGGTGTGCGCTCGAGCAAGTTCATGATTGCCTCGATAATAAGGCGCACCGAATCTTCCAATGCTTCCCGAATGTCTGCCGAACTTACCTCGATCATGCGCGGAATGCCCTCGAGCAGATCACGTCCTTTGACTTCGATGATCACATCTTCTTCAATCGGATACGCAGAACCAACCTCGTGCTTGATCATTTCTGCTGTTCGTTCGCCGATGAGCATGTTATGCTTACGTTTAAAGTACTGGACAATAGCATCAGTCATCTCGTCACCGGCGACACGGATGGATTCGTCGCTAACAATGCCAGACAATGCGATGACAGCGATTTCCGTGGTTCCACCGCCGATATCCACAATCATGTTCCCGACCGACTGGTGAACCTCCAAGCCAATTCCAATAGCTGCAGCCATTGGTTCTGCAATCAGGTACACTTCCTTTGCACCTGCATGTTCTGCACTATCGCGGACTGCTCGTTTTTCCACTTCGGTAATTCCCGATGGAACGCCAATCACAACGCGCCGTATCGGCTGCCACGATTGCGATACTTTACGGATAAATGCGCGAAGCATTCCTTCGGCTATCTCGAAGTCGGCGATGACACCATCCTTGAGTGGACGAATGGTGCGAATATCCTTGTGGGTTTTGCCTACCATCGCATTGGCTTCGTGGCCTACAGCGATAATGTTTTTTGTGGTGCGATCGAAGGCGACAATGGATGGCTCGTTGAGAACAATGCCCCTACCTTTCATCCACACCAATGTATTGGCAGTACCAAGATCGATTGCAAGGTCATTAGAAAAAAATGAGAATCTCATGGGTTGTGCAGAAAAAAAGGTCCTCTACCACACCATGCCATCGAGGGCAGTGCAGCTACAATGGCATCACACAAAACTACAAACCAATTGCCACCTATAGGAATTATTGCTGCATTATTTTGCAGCACGTTGGAACATCGAGCTCAAGTAAGCGCGGAACGACAGTTGAGCAGATGCTGCTGGTGGTGGCTCAGAGACACGCAGCGACTGTTGGGCGGGTCTTACCGGTTGCGCGCGATCTCCTTGGCTATTAGGTGTGGCGGAAAAGTTAAGGGTGGCAAGTAAGCTGACGCTGTGCTCAGTCACACCAAGTACGAGACGCTTGTCAGCTATTTCGGCAATGACAATAGATGCTTTAGTTCCAACCGGCTGTCGTGCGATAATTCGGAGAGGAACACCATGTTCCCTGATGCGGTACGCCGCAGAACGCCGAATGATTGCAGCCACAATTCCTATCCCTATAACCGCACCAGTTAATACAAGTGCGGCTTGCACTAATGTCCAATCCATTTGTTGCGCAAGTGAACAATTCTGCACACGAACTTAGCGAATAACGCTATATTTTGGCAGTTCAATTTATGCCACCGGCGGCATGCAAATCGCAGTTGTTCAAATGCAGCCACAGTATGGGAATATCCATGCAAATGTTAATCGTGTCTGTGAGCTCCTCTCGCGGGCGGATGCAGCGGTAGTAGTATTTCCAGAGCTAGCGCTCAGCGGCTACTTTTTTACGGATAGAGAACAGCTCCGAAATGTTGCACTGGAGCTTAACTCTCCCGCCCTGCAGATGATCGAGCAAGTCGCTACTGCACAGAGGAAGGTTGCAATTGTCGGATTTCCGGAACAGGCAGGCGAGCGCATATACAATTCTGCGGTTCTCTACGATGGCTGCGGAGGAAGCTACATCTATCGCAAGACACATCTTTTTTACCGCGAGCGCTTAGTGTTCGACGAAGGTGATACAGGCTTTTTCGTGATTGCAATTGACTGGCTCGACGTCCGCATTGGAATGATGATTTGTTATGACTGGCGTTTTCCTGAGGCAGCACGGACACTTGCGCTCCAAGGCGCCGATGTGATTGTATGTCCTTCCAATCTGGTGACGCATGTGTGGCGAATGGCAATGCCGGTGCGGGCTCTGGAAAACAAAGTATATGTTGCTGTTGCTAATCGCATTGGGAAAGAGACGCAAGGAGAAGAAACGCTCGAATTCAATGGACACTCAGCCATCTACGGGTATAATGGAACTCTCCTTGCAGAGCTACCTTCGGATACAGAAGGAATTGCTGTTGCCTCTATCGAGCCAGCATTAACACGATCGAAGTCCTTCAACCAATTCAATGACATTTTCGCTGACCGTCGCCCTTGGGCGTATCGGTTGAGTGGGGGTGCTTCGTAGATTTGAAAAGTAAAATTGTTCGGTCACTGTAATTCCTGCCATGAGTATCTTTCGTCGCATTGCAGATATTTTCAAAGCCAATGTCAATGACGTACTTGACCGCGCCGAGGACCCTGAGAAAATGCTCAAACAGATGGTCCTCGAAATGGAGGAGTCCGTCAACAAAGCTACGCTGGCGGTCGCGCAAGCAATAGCCAATGAGAAGTCGTTAGAGCGAAAGATTGCAAAAGCACAGGAACAATCACGCGATTGGCAACAGAAAGCAGTGCAGGCTCTTCAGGCAGGGCGGGAAGATCTTGCTCGTGCTGCATTGGAGAAAAAAGCGGTAGCTGACCGCAATGTCGCCGATCTGCAACCGATCTATGAGCAAGCAAAAGCGACAACGGCGAAGCTTCGCCAGCAGCTCGATCAGCTCAAAGCAAAACTCGATGAAGCACGTGCACGGCAGAGCACACTTATTGCGCGATCACAAGCAGCAAAGGCACAAAAACAAATTGCTCAAGCATTCAGTGGTGTAGGGTCTGATGCCTTTGCTAAGTTCGATAAGTTCGAGGGAAAGATCGAGCAATTAGAAGCAGAGGCAAGTGCCTTCGAACAGCTTGCCGGGGAAAGTACCTCGCTTGAACAAGAGTTCAAAATGCTCGGATCAAGTGCTGCTGTGGAAGAAGAGCTTGCAAAGCTCAAAGCTGCGTTAGGACAGCTTCCCCCCGGTGTACAAGAACAAAAGTGATTTTCTCTGATTGTCCCACCTATCGTCAAGATGGCGTATGTCAACACCGCAAGAACTTATTCAAGCCACTCAACAGCGCGTTGAGAGCATACTCCGAGATGCATTCCCTGAATACGTCCCATTTACAAATGGATCATTTGCTGTTACTCATGGTTCGACGCAGGTAGTTATAGTCGTCCGCCCGTTTACCGAAACTGAGTGTGTCGTAGAGTGCATGGCACATGTCGTCTCTGGTGCGCACATCACCGAAGAGCTTATGCGATTTCTTCTACGGAAAAATGCTGAAATTCACTTGGGTGGCTTCGGGTTACTCTTCGACGACACCATCATTTTCAGCCACTCGATAACTGCGTCGAACATGGACCGCAACGAGCTTGTGACGACCGTCATGAGCGTAGCAATCATCGCTGACCACTACGATGACGAAATCGTAGCAATGGCTGGCGGACAGCGTGCTGCAGATGTACAAGTGGAGTAGCTGCGCCACAATTACAGGGTGTATTAAACCTTTTTCTCCATCGGTGCGTCCAAGGACGCGGTTTTCCGCCTGCTTTTTTGCATTGAATGGAAATGACGCACGCGATGGCATTATCAAATGAGGATGCAGCCTTAGTCGAGGACTATCTCCACGGCAATCGGGAGCAAGCAGCAGCACGTTTTGTGCAGCAGTATCAGCGCTTTGTCTATGGCGTTGCATTGCGCCACCTTGGGGGTAACCACCAAGATGCCCAAGATGTTGCCCAGGAGACATTCATCCGTGCTTTTCGTTCTTTGCATCGCTTCAAGGGGGAAAGCTCCCTCCAAACCTGGCTCTATCGCATTGCAGTAAACACCTGCCTTTCATATCGTCGGCGCTGGCGGCGGTGGATACGGCTTGATAGCATAGTTGAAACTGCCGACGAACTTGTTTCCTCGCTGCCACTGCCTGATCGAGAAGTCGAGGACGGAGAGTTTCTCGATAGTTTTCTCCGCCTTCTTGAGCAATTGCCTCCGAAGCAGCGGGAGACGTTTTATCTGCGCTATGTTGAAGGCTTAAGCTACGAAGAAATTTCTCGAATGCTTGGCGTATCGGTCAGTGGATTGAAAGCCAATTACCACCACGCAATACGCAAACTTGCCACTATGCTTGGTGCTCTACCTTCGAACGGAAAGAGAACATGACACAGGAAGAAATTCGCATTCTATTGCCGGATTATGTGACAGGTTCACTTGGCGAGGATGAGCGAAAGACAGTCGAGCTCGCCCTTGCACAATCGCCAGAACTCCGGGCAGAGCTGGAGATGATTCGTACTGTGTTTGACAGGTTCCCTGCAGCCATGCTGCGTCGGGAATTGGAGTGGAGAGCACGTAATGTGCGAGTTCATCTTTCGGAAAACTCCTCATTCGACGGGCAACGGTGGCGCAGTGTTGCGAGCCTTGTTGCGGCGACAGCAACGCTTGCTATTGTGATCCTGACTGGTGTGCTGGTTCAGCGCAATGCTGAACCTGTGCAATTTCCGCTTGATACACCGGCATACCTTTCAGATAAGGCAGCGCACCAATCCAATAGCAGTAGCCCGCCACGCGGACTGGTAGCACCCGAGAGCCTTATGGCAGCAATCTCTCCGTTGTCGGACCGCAAAGCCCTGCTTAGCGACAGTGCTGCCTTAGGCGTTGATGCTGCAGCATTAGAGCCATACATATGGATGGCATATCCTGAATCAGAGATTGACTCTACCGTTGTTTACCACTTTGTGGAGGTGTTTAGCAATGTTTCCATCGAGTAAAGTCGTTGCGTTGATCTTGCTTGCCTGCATTGGTAGTACACTCGCAATAGGACAGGAAGATAGTGTTGGGCGTGCTGCACGCCGACTTGCACAGTTCAAAAAACTTCGTCTTATCGAAATCCTTAACCTGGATGAGAGCACGGCGGAAAAGTTTTTTGTTCGCTACAACGAGGGACAGAAAAAAATTGACCAAGCGCGGCAGGCAATGCAACAGTCTGTCCGTCAGCTCGAAGAAGCTATTCGTGCAAATGCACCTGATGCAGAACTCAATGCTAAAAGTGAACAGGTAATAAAGCAAATACAGCAAGTTACTCAAGCTATCATCGAACGCCAAACGGCAGTGCGTCCGCTTCTCACTGCGCAACAGTATGCAAAACTTGTCGTGTTCGAAGTGCGCTTTATGGAGGCATTGCAACGAGTGCTCCAGCAACGAGGAGCGTTAAAAGGTCTGCGAGAACGTGACCGCCGTCGGCTGCCTCCATTTGAACAACCAGACTAACCGAGCAGGGCAGCAATCGAGGCGCTGAGCATGTTTGTCAGAGCGCCAATGGTCATCGCTCGCCAACCAAGCTGGACTATCTCGCTGCGTCGCTCAGGCACAAGTGAGCCAATGCCTCCGATCTGGATAGCAATCGAACTAATGTTGGCAAAACCGCAGAGGGCATACGTTGCGATCATTGCGCCGCGCGGAGATATAGCTCCGCGCTGAATCATCCCTGCCAAATCAGTATATGCCACAAATTCGTTGGCAATAATTTTGGTGCCCAGCAGTTGGGCTACTGTGAATACATCATCGCTTGGGACACCAAGCAAATATGCCAAGGGCAGGAATATCCATCCCAACAGTTGTCGCAGCGAGCTTGGCATCCATGGAATCAACGAGTGCAGCCAGCCAAAGCCTGCATCAAGGAGTGCCATCAGTGCAATAAACGCCAAAAGCATTGCAATGACATTGAGTGCCAGCATGAGGCCATCACGTGCACCACTGGTGGCGGCATCGAGAATGGAGCTGGTGGTGCGCACGGTGCGGTAGGCATCCATGGGCTGTTCGGTGCCAAGAGGTGGAAGGGCGATTTTCGCTAACATTAGTCCGCCCGGTGCAGAAAGTAGTGACGCAGTGATCAACGCTTGTGCTGAAATACCAAGCTGCACATATGCACCGAGCACAGAGCCAGCAATTGTTGCAAACCCGCCGACCATAATCGCGTGGAGCTCAGAAATCGTCGCAGTTCCCAAATAGTGGCGTACCAGTATGGGTGCTTCGGTCTGCCCGAGAAAAATGTTTGCCGCTGCCGAAAGAGACTCTGGACCGGATGTGCGCATGGTTCGTGCCATGACCCACGCAACGGCATAAACGATGCGCTGGATAATGCCTAAGTGATAGAGAATGCTAATGACCGAGGAAAAGAAAATGATAGTCGGTGCAATGATGAGTGCTACTTGCATTCCGAATGTCGATCGGTATGCTGGATTGACCAGGTTCCCAAACAAGAACTCCGCACCGCGATTAGCATAGCTGAGAAAACCAGTGACCGCCTTGCTAATCTGTTCGAACATCGCAACGCCCCATGCACTCTGCAGGAGCCACAAACCAAGCAGAAGCTGCAGCGATAATCCCCATCCCACAATGCGCCAAGGGAAGCGCGTTCCCCGCGGTGCCAGCAGACGTGCGATGGCAAGGCAACTAAGAATTCCCCCAATGGCAATCCACCGCATCGCTTGGCTTACTCGACAGTGACGGATTTTGCCAAATTGCGGGGTTTATCTACGTCGCAGCCGCGGGCAACAGCAATGTAGTATGCCAGAAGTTGGAGAGGGATAGTTGTTAGAATCGGCGTAAGGAGCGGATGGGTCTCAGGTACATAGATGACATGATCAGCAAGTTCGCTAATGCGTCTATCCCCTTCGGTAGCGATTGCAATGATGCGCCCATGACGAGCTTTCACTTCCTGGACATTGGAGATGATTTTCTCGTAGATTTCATCGCGGGTGGCAATGAACACCACTGGCATATTCTCGTCAATGAGCGCTATAGGACCGTGTTTCATCTCGGCAGCGGGATAGCCCTCGGCGTGGATGTAGGAAATTTCCTTAAGCTTGAGTGCTCCTTCGAGTGCGACAGGGAAGTTTACCCCTCTGCCCAAGTAGAGAAAGTTCGAGCGGTCAGCATACTCGTGTGCGATTTGCTCAATGGCCGGGGCTGTGTCGAGAATCCGCGCGATGCTGTCCGGTATGCGGCTTAGCTCATAGGCAAGATGGAATCCTTCCCCAACCGAGAGATCGCGTTGGCGTCCTAAGTACAGTCCCAGGAGGGAAAGAACTGCCAACTGCGATGTAAACGCCTTCGTCGAAGCCACGCCAATTTCTGGACCGGCATGTAAGTACACACCTGCATCCGTTTCGCGGGCGATTGTCGAGCCGACGACGTTCACAATACCGAGAATGGTTGCGCCTTTAAGCTTTGCTTCCCGCAGTGCAGCCAGGGTGTCGATGGTTTCCCCCGATTGTGAAATGCCGATGACAATATCATCGGGATAAATCACTGGATTTCGGTAGCGTAGCTCCGAGGCATATTCTACCTCGACGGGAATTCGGGCCAGCTGTTCGATGATGTATTCCCCTACCAGGGCTGAATGCCAGGACGTTCCACAACCGGTCAAAATGATGCGTCGTGTAGCACGGAGCTTGGCTGCAACTGGTGTGAGGCCACCCAGCTTTGCGTTGCCTTGCTCAATAAGCAAACGCCCTCGAATAGAGTCTCGGAAAGTAGAGGGTTGCTCGAAAATCTCTTTGAGCATGAAGTGGGGAAAGTTCCCTCGCTGGATTTGCTCTAGTTCGAAGTCTAATTCATGGATCTCGGGGGCAATAAATTCATCGCCTATGGTTTTTGTCACATATCCATTGCGGTGAAGGATGGCGATTTCATCATCGCGCAGGTACACAACACGCCGAGTATGCGCAACAATAGCTGAGGCGTCGGATGCAACGAGGTATTCATTATCACCGATGCCCACTACAATTGGGGAACCACGCCGTGCAGCAATGAGCATGTCTGGCTCATCCCTGGAGAGGATTGCCAAGCCGAAGGTTCCTTCCACCTCTTGGAGTGCTGTGCGGACGGCAAGTTCAAAATCCCCCAATCGCTCGTAAAGCATACCGATAAAGACTGCCAGAACTTCAGTGTCGGTGTCGGAGCGAAAGGAGTATCCTTCGCGCTCTAATTGCGTTTTGAGAACCGCGTAATTTTCAACGATACCATTGTGGATGAGAACAATTCGTCCCGTTGCATCAGTGTGAGGGTGAGCATTGATATCTGTGGGTTCCCCATGGGTTGCCCAGCGTGTATGACCAATACCTAACGTGCCAGGAAAGTACCCGTGCTCGACTTCGGCTGCCAGTTGTGCAACCTTTCCTGCTCGTTTTGCAATGCGGATTGTAGTACCGTCGCATACTGCAATCCCGGCCGAGTCGTAGCCACGGTATTCAAGGTTTCGTAGCCCTTCCAGAAGAATAGGCAGTGCTTCTCGTTGACCAATGTAGCCGATAATGCCGCACATAAACCAATGACGATCGGGAAGTGTTCACATCCCAAAATTAGTATTCGCTCTTCCGTGGTAGAGAAGAGGACACACCAACTTTCCAGCCTCGCCTTTGATACAACTGCCGTGCCAGGGATGTAGAGACGTTTACTGGAAAATTGGCGTGCTCCGTTTTTCGATGCGGAGATCGCGTAGAACGCTGGCAATCGGATTTAGCACCAAGTAGAACCCACTATTGATGCCAACGGGATACCACACAAAGCTCATCGCCCAGCAATGCAACTGTTTGGTGATCCGAATGTTGATACCGTTCAGGTCGCGGCGGAAAACATCATACGCAAAGCCGGCAGAGACGTTCCACGTTTGAGTAAGCTGCACATTCATTGCGGCCGAAAGATTGAACTGTTCAGTTGGCGGCAACGCCTCAAACGGTCGAGAGTAGGAGTACGACACATTGAGCGTAACATCCCAGGGGAAAACAGGAGGTGCCCATCCCGGAGAGCTCTGCCCCCAGATGTCTGGCGTGCTTTGCTGTGTTTCGAGACGAGCACGAAACCGCTCACCAAGTTGCTCTGCAGTAGTGTCTGCTTGTGATTTCTGAGAGGGGCGGGATGAAGCCGGCATTATGCCACTTTGATTGAACGAGGTCGAAAAGTTCAACGTAAACGAAGTAATTCGGACTGCACTAAACACACCCAAGCGCTCTGCACGAAATCGGTTGATAGAGCGATATCCCAGTATTTGCCCCCCTACACCAACAATTGGTGCTTCGTCGTAGAAAGTTGTGCGCATCGAGCTTGAGAGTGTCAAATTTGCTATTGTAGGAAAACGAAACGTCCAGTTTTGGTCACTCAGACGGAATGAGTCAGCGGCAAAGTTGTACGAGCCACTCACGGAAAAGCGAAAGAGCTCAATTTTTTGCCCGGTGGTATCGGTGAAACGTTTTGCATCAAAGGCGTTGTCGATCGTGTAGTCCAGTCCAAGTGTTCGCCCTCGGGGAGCTATTCCGCCTCCATCGAGGGCAAACCGCGAATACTGCACACGCTGCTCGGGGCGGATGCTATCAGCGGGAATGGTGTACCAATCGTAGAAACCGTGAGAAGGAGCACTAAGGTCCGGCGCGATGCGAAGGGAGATTGTAGGAATCACCGTGTGGCGAATTGCGAGACTTGGGCCCAAAAACAATGGCTTACCGTAAAGAGTCGTTCGAGCAGATACTCCTGCACTAATTGCGTATTCATTGAACACGCCGTACTCAATTCGATCAACGGTTCTGCCCAGTGCAACGCTCCAGCTACGAGTGATTCGGCGAGGATAGGTATTTGCCCTGATACTTAGAGTTGGTGTAATGGCAAAGTAGCCAAGACGAGGATTCACTGTTATCGAGGGGGTATGTTGCAGAACGCCACTCCACCGGATTGAATCGTAGGGCAGGGGAAGAGTACCGATCTCCCGCGCAAGAAATGCAGAGGCATTAGCGGCATAGCTGATGGTCAGCGTGGATAGCCAGTGGGAGGAGGGCACAATATCCCGCAGCGGCATAAACGAGGGAACTGTCAGCGATACTGTTGTTCTGTTATCGTGAGCAGCAGTAGTAATGCTCTGGTTGCGCAGGTAGTTGAGAGATACACCGATTCCACTTTCAAATGTGTGCGATAGTCCTGCGCTGGAGGTGACATTTCCTAAGATGCGTTGATTCAGTGCAAACTGTGTGGCGGCGATGTATCCCTGAGAGAGGAGGTCAATGTTCGCGGTAAAGCTCGTCGCTGGGGAGAACGTATGCTGGTGATTCAAGCGAAAGCGGTACTGTTGAGAGTACGGCTCGAGCGTCGAAAGACGTACGTTGGCAAACGAGAGAGCAGCTTGACCATTGAATGTGTAGCGGAGGGCATAGTCCACCGTCGCGTTGATCTCGTAGCCGCCTTTGGAGTAGTACGTCCCTGCCAGGAGAACGCCTGTGTAATCACTGGCAGCCCAGTAGTAGCCAAGATTGGCAAGCATAACGCCACGTTGTGCAGAGAATGCCGGCTGTGGCGTCAGAAAGCCTGATTGGCGCCCGCCGCGGTTCGGGAAAACCATGCCAATGGGGAGGTAAAAGACAGGCACATCCTCAACGACCACTTCGATGTCTTGAAGGAAGACACGGTCGCCGGGGATTACTTTCATTCGGGGAGAGCGAAAGAAGAAGTGAGGATGTGGAGCATCGCAAGTCGTATAGCATCCTTCGGCGACATACAGAGTCGCGCTGTCGGCTTTATGAATTGCAGCACCAAAGTAAAAGCCGCTTTCGATGCTGGTTTCGCCCACGGTAACAGTTCCTCTGCCGGTTAGAAAATTGTAGCTCATCTGTTCCCCTGCGTATTGTTTGCCCTGGTCCGAAAACAGAGGAAAATCTCGGCGCTTGCCAAGGGAATCCCTTGCCCATTGTGCGCGGAGCGATTTAGTTTGAAAATCGATCTCGATAATCCCTGCATCGAGCGCTTGTTGCCGATGGCGGAGATGTGCTTTGCCATACAAACGCAGCAATCGCACCGGTGGCTCAAAAACCGCGGAATCGCGGGCACGAGCGACGATGATGCTATCTGTCCCAGAGCGGCGCATGCGTGTGTCCTGCTCTACTCGGAGAGTGTCGGGCTGCTGGGCATAGCAAAGTGTAACTGCTACTAGGGCAGCTGCAAGAAATCGCATCGGTTTCAGTTGAGTGCCCTTGTTCGGACTGTGCGGGGAAGACGGAAGCGAAAGGGTAATTGTACAACCTGTTCCATGACGGTGTCGAGCGTTACACTGAGCTCGATTTTTCGCTCAGGGGCGATGACACGAATATGTTCAGGATAGCGGCTACTATCCCATTGGCGGTAGTTTGAGTACTCAATTGCAAAAAGGAGCTGATTAGTAGGGGATTTTCGTTGATATGCAGCTAACTCGCCATCGCTATTGACAAGGGCCAAGTCAACGAAGGCGGAATCCTTGTGCATATACAGTACTGTGCGTTTGTTGCTGTCCACTGAAACAGGAGCATACGTCGAATCCGGATAGGGCAATTCACATCGTAGGAGAGAAAATAAATCCTCTCGCGAGATGGGGAACGGCAAAATTGCCTGAAGTGACTTACTGGGCAAGGAAAGAGTTATTGCTTCCATCGCTAATGCATCGAACACAACAAATTCATCGCGAGTGCAATATGTCCGTGCAGCGACAATGCCCAAAGGTCCGTACACTGTTCCTGCTAACGAATCCCGTCCTGCCAAATAGAGTTTGAATGTTCCTTCGGTTGTCAATTCATTTGCGCGGACTTCAAGGTTGCCACTGAGCGCACAGTAAGTGCAAAATGAGCGCTGGATGGGAAGGGAAAACATTGGTGAAGAAGAACGTATGGTGGTCTGTTGGTTTACTTCCTGGGGTCTTGCTGGAGAAGTAATTACGCTCTTACAACTGAAAACGGTACTAATCAGCAGCGCAACTGGAACAAACAGTCGCAAGAATATGTTCGGCTGCGTAGTTTGGAATTGGTTTAGTGTCACACGCATAGCAGAGTGATGATATACGTAACCCGTCGTGCGACGTTTTCGGCATCGCATCGCTTGTACAATCCACTGTTTAGCGACGAAGAAAACGAACGCATCTTTGACAAGTGCAACAATCCGCGAGGGCATGGGCACAATTATGTACTCGAAGTTACGGTGCGAGGAGTCCCTGACCCGCAGACAGGATACGTTATTGACTTGAAAGTGTTGCGCGATATTATTGAAGAACACATCATTGCTAAGGTGGACCATAAGCACCTCAACGATGATGTGGATTTTTTGCGGGGAATTATTCCCACCGCAGAAAACTTAGCATGGGCATTCTGGCAGATTCTTGAACCTATTATTCCGGCAGGGACTTTACACGCAATCCGTGTGTACGAATCCGAAAACAACTTCGTCGAATACCACGGCGAACCAATGGAGGTGCCCCGCTATCCTGTTGAACAGTTCCAACAGTCAGCCCTATGACACTAAAACCGACCAATGGGAATGGCTATATAAGCACGCATGGAGAGAAAATTCTCGCATTTGACGCAAACGGAAACGTTCCTTTGACCGACCAGGAACGGCAAGCAATGATCGATCAACTCGAGCAGAAGTTCGCTGAAGTAATGGACATCCTCCGGATTGATCGAGTCAGTGATCCCAACAGCCGAGAAACGCCACGTCGTCTTGCCCGCATGTGGGTCAATGAGCTGTTTATCGGACGTTATACGCCACCGCCAGCAGTGACGATTTTTCCCAATCGGAAGAAAGTCAATGAGCTCATCATCAGCAAGGGAATCAAGGTAATGTCAGTATGTTCACATCACTGGCAGCCGATCAGCGGAACATGCACAATCGGATACATGCCGGGTGATTACATCATTGGCTTGAGCAAGCTTACTCGGATTGTTGAGTGGTTCTCTCGTCGCGGGCAAATTCAGGAGGAAATGGGAGAGCAAATAGCCGACTATTTGGAAGAGCTTCTCCAGCCACGGGCACTTGGAGTGATTATCCAAGCAAAGCACTACTGTATGATTGCTCGAGGTGTTGAAGCTGACCATGAACAGAGCGATATGGTGACCTCAGTGATGCGGGGAGAATTGCAGCACGACGACAATCTTCGCAATGAGTTTCTGCGACTTGCAATTCCATAGTAATGGCAAGCACAACACTCGAGCAACCATTTTGGAAAGTTGGTAAGCTGGTAGCAGGGGTGGATGAAGCCGGCCGTGGATGCCTTGCGGGTCCTGTTGTGGCTGCTGCCGTTGTACTCTCCCCTGACTCCCGGCATTTGTGTCGTCAAGTTCAGGATTCAAAGCAGCTTTCGCCCGCTGCTCGAGAGAAGCTCTACGATGACATTACAAGTCAAGCGCTCGCCTGGGGAGTTGGAATTGCTGATGTTGCGATGATAGACCGGCAGAATATATTCCGCGCAACCCTTTATGCAATGCAGCAGGCAGTCAATGCGCTGACTGTGAGGGTAGATCACGTTTTTGTTGATGGACCCCACCTGCCACCTGATTTTATGGAAGCAACACCTGTGGTAGGTGGCGATGTACGGTCTGCCTCGATCGCGGCAGCATCTATTGTTGCAAAGGTTACGCGAGATCGCATAATGATAGCTCTTGCCGCCGAATATCCCCATTTTGGATTTGATCGCCATAAGGGCTATCCTACTGCAGAACACTACCGCTGTTTGGATCGATGGGGACCAACACCAGTGCACCGGAAGAGCTTTCTCGGTAAATGGCATACTCGTACCCGCCAGCAGCAGGCGCTGTAATTTGCATAAAAACCTTTTGCGTAGCCATACCCATGGATATACTCTTTGAACGTATCCGTGTCGTTAGTCCCGCAGAGCGCCGCAATCAAGAAGCATATCTATGGATCCGCGATGGAGTAATTACCTATTGCCAGATAGAGCCACCACAACATGTGCCCGAACGAACGCATCGTATTAACGCCCGAGGCTGGATTGCAGCCCCGGGGTTCGTGGATATGCATGTTCATCTCCGTGAACCAGGTCATACTCACAAAGAAACAATTGCTACGGGGACCAGTGCTGCTGCCAATGGAGGATTTACCGATATTGTCTGCATGCCGAATACAGAACCGCCAATCGACTCGCCTGCTGTGATCGAATATATCCGGCAGCGTGCAAGTGGATTGGTGCAGGTTCACATTTGCGCTGCAATCTCGGTAGGACGAAAGGGAGAGCTCCTTGCACCTTTACATCAGCTTATCGAAGCAGGAGCAATCATGTTTTCCGATGATGGCTCTTGTGTACAGAGTGCAGAACTCATGCGTCGAGCATTTGACTACGTTGCGCCATACGATGCTTTGCTCAGTCAGCATTGTGAGGAGCACTCGATGACGAAGGGCTTCGACATCAACGAGGGATTAGTTGCGACAAAGCTCGGCTTACGGGGGTATCCCTCGGTTGCAGAAGACATTATTGTCGCGCGGGATATTCTGTTGGCCGAATACTGTGGCAATCGGCGTTACCATGTGTCTCACTTAAGCACTCGTGGGGCAGTCCGCCTGGTGCGACTAGCGAAGTCATGGGGATTGCGAGTAAGTGCGGAGGTAACACCCCACCACTTTACACTGACCGAGGATGCTGTTGGCGCCTTCAACACGAATGCAAAGATGAATCCGCCACTACGCAGTCGTGCAGACGTGGAGGCTATTATCGAAGCTCTTGCCGAAGGTACAATTGATGCTATTGCAACCGATCATGCTCCTCATACGCAGGAGGAGAAAAAGCAGTTTTTCTCCGTAGCGCCAAACGGCATCATTGGATTAGAAACAGCGGTTGGGCTAACCTTCACCAAACTTTACCACGAGCATAAGTTTTCCCTGGAGCGCATTGTGGAACTAATGAGTGTGGGACCACGGCAAGTTTTAGGTTTACCACAGCCTCGTATTGTGGAGGGGGAGCCCGCTGTTATAACTATTGTTGCAATTGACGAGGAATGGACTGTAGAGCCGGAGCGTTTCTATACGAATGCTCGGAATACCCCTTTTGGAGGATGGCAATTGAAAGGTAAACCCCGCTACGTGTTCAATCGTGGCATGATGTGGGAGAGTCAACTGTAGATCTCCACCATCGGAAGCAAGGAACTGCATCTGTAATTTTGTGCGTTGTAAAGGCAATAACCTGCTCACTAATACCTGAGACAATTGCTATGCGCGTGCTGAAAAATGTTGTGATGGGTGCCGCGATCTCGTGCATGTTTGTTGCTTGTAATATTCGCGGCTTTTTTATTTCCCAGACTGATGATCCTGTGTGGCACGGACCGAGCGAAGAGCAAGCCGCTTCAGCAGAGGAGCAGTCGCTGGGAGCAAAGCTTTTCAACAAGAACTGTGCCTCGTGCCATCAAACCAGTGGGAAAGGTATCACCGGAAGCATTCCACCTCTTGTTGGTTCGGCGTTGGCAAATAGTGAGGATGTGACGAAACCGATTCGAATCGTACTCCATGGATTCCGGGGCGCCATTGTCCGCAATGGGGTCAAGTACAATGGAGTTATGCAGCCATGGCACTCTGTGCTCACCGATGATGAGATTGCTGCCATACTAACGTATGTACGCACGAGTTGGGGAAACAATGGCGGAGAAATTAAAGCGGAAGATGTCGCTCGCGTGCGCGAAGCAACGAAGACACGCACAACGCAGTACACTGAAGCAGAACTGGAACAGCCTCTCTAATGCATCCCAACGCAGTACGCCTGGCATCAACATCGCATGTGCAGAAGGAGCAGAGCGCTCGTACTCTTCCTCTATTGCTGGAATTATCAAAGCCAGGCATTACACTCATGGAGGTTGTTACTGCAGTGGTAGGATTCTGGGTGGCACGTCCATGGGAGCATTTCGGCACGGGGGAACTGCTCCTACGCTTGGGGGGACTGGCGATAGGTGTCTTATTGCTCGGAGCAAGTGCCGGGGCACTTAATCACTTGGTGGAGCGATCCAATGATGCACGAATGCTACGGACTGCACTCCGCCCCCTTGCCTCTGGACGGCTCTCGGTACGGGGTGGAACAGTATTTGCAGTCGCAATGTTTATTGCAGGTAGTGTGGCACTTGTAGCTCTTGATTGGATGGTGGCACTGCTGGGTATTGCAACAGTGGTGCTATACATCGCGGTGTACACGCCCCTGAAGACAATATCGCCACTTGCTCTTTATATCGGGGGGATTCCAGGTGCATTGCCAGTGGTAGGTGGGTGGGTTGCTGGTGGGGGAAGTCTTTTGTCAATAGAAGCATTAGTTCTGGGATTAATTATGTTCTGGTGGCAGCTCCCCCATTTTTTAGCCTTAGCAATTATGTATGCCGACGATTACCGCCGGGGTGGCTTTGCTCTATTAGCAGATGGTGCTGCCAAGCCGTTAGCATGGCACATATTCTTCTATTCGGTGTTGCTGATTGTATCAGCAAGTTGTTGGTCGATTGTTGGGCGAGCAGGTGTTCTTTACACACTTGGATGCGTTGTGCTCAGCGTGTTGCTACTGGTGCGTTGCATCGAATTAGTTCGTCAGCCCTCAGCTTCCCAGGGGCGTGCAGTCCTTATGGCAACCTATGTGTTTTTGATGGGTTTGTTTCTCCTTGCAGCCGTAGATGTCCGATGATCGCCCGGTTGCTGACAGTAGCTCGCTTTTTAGCAATCGCTGGTATAGGCATTCTGGTGGCGTGTCAGCGCGGTGATACACCAGCTTGGGATGAGCTACCAACTATTAAGAAGGCGCCGTCGTTTGCAGTGGTCAACTACGATGGAAAGCTTCTCTCCAGTGAACAGCTTAAGGGGAAGCCTTGGGTTGCATCCTTTATGTTCGCAACATGTCAAGGGGTGTGTCCCATAATGAACACACATGTTGCAAGGCTTCAGCAAGAGGTAGGGGATGCTGTTCGCTTTGTGTCTTTCACCGTTGATCCTGAGACAGATAGTCTTCCGGCTCTTGCTCACTATGCCCACCGCTATGGAGCGCGGCAAGGTATTTGGTTTATTGCACGCACGACCCTCGACTCGGTGCGCATGTTGAGCCGTGATGGCTTTTTACTATCCGATCCCAAAACACCAGACCTGCATAGTGCTCGACTTGTCTTGGTCGATGAACACGGTATGATCCGTGGCTATTTCAATAGTCTTGATTCAGCCGACATACAAAGGCTTCAACAGCTCCTTGCTGAGTATGTGCAACGTGTGAGCAAGAAATGATCTATCGTCTTCTCCGAAGCTTATCCGATGAGACACTGCGCGTAGTGATTTACGCAACTGCAGTCGTTATAAGTGCACTTGTTGCATTTATCATTCTCAACCCGGGGCTACTTCGCCTTGGCGGAATTGACGTGTCATATGCGCCGCCATTCCATGCATTCTTGAATGGAACGGTAGCGATACTCCTTGTCGTTGGTTACGGAGCAATTCGTCGGCGTCATATTGGACTCCATCGGACAGTGATGCTCAGTGCGTTTGCATTGTCATCCCTATTTTTGATTTCGTATGTAATCTATCATACGCAAAAGCCGGAGCCAGTGTACTTTACTGGCACGGGGCTTGCGCGAGCGATTTATCTGTTCATTCTAACTACCCACATTGTCTTGGCTGCGGTCATCGTTCCACTTGCGCTTTTCACGATAGTACGCGCGTGGCGGAATGAGATCGCCCGGCATCGCCGAATTGCTCGGTGGACACTTCCGTTGTGGCTATATGTTGCTGTAACGGGAGTTGCAGTGTACTTTATGCTTTACCTATGGCGTTGATAGTTGAACAAATAGAACCAATGTGGTATGTTTTCTCAACGCATTGACCGACTGCTCAAGCGAACCATTCTTGGTACCGGTGCTACAATTGCTGTAGGTGCGATAGTACTCTATTTTGGGATGCGCAACGACGTAACGGACGTCGGATACCGTCCCCAGCAGCCGGTGCCATTCTCCCATAAGTTGCATGTAGGACAGCTGCAGATACACTGCCAGTACTGCCATGCAGGGGTTGAGCAATCTGCGCACTCGCCTGTACCAACAACCAGTGTATGTATGGGATGCCATATTGTGATCAAAGCGGAAAGTCCAAAGCTGCAGCTTGTGCGAGAAAGCTGGGAAAAAGGGATTCCGATTCAGTGGCGACGTGTTCATAAGCTACCAGATTACGTGCATTTCAATCATGCACGACACATTCGAGCGCAGATAGATTGTCAGTCTTGCCATGGGAATGTTGAAATCCAGGGAGTTATAGCTCAGAACAAGCCGCTGTCGATGGGATGGTGCCTGAGCTGCCATCGAAATCCCGAAGAGCACATTATTCCCGCTCGTCCAATTTCGGGCATATTTACCGGTGAACGCTTGCCCGAAGATTTCCGCGAACATTTATTTGAACCGATCAATTCGAATTTGGTCAAAGGCGTTGCTGCCAGAGTGCGTCCGATTACCTCGCCTCAGTACGGGGCATGGGAAACGGATATTCCTACGCCTGTCATTGCAGGGATTCCCCATCCAAAGCTGCCGGGCTACGGTCCGGAAAACTGTTCCGCATGTCACTACTAATTGTGCGAAAAGCGATATGGCACAGAACAGTATCCATTCGGCATTGATGCAAGCGAGTTTAGAACACTATGCAGCTGTTACCGGTGAAGAGCATTATGAGGCCTCTGACACACCACCAGCGCTGGAGACTCCCTTGTCCCGGCGCTCATTTATGGCGATGCTCTCTGCTGCCATGGCAGTGACAGCTGCGGCCTGTCGCCGTCCAGACTACAAACTGGTCCCAGCGGTCAAAAATCCGGAATACATGATACCCGGTTTACCGCTGTACTACAGCACATGCTACATGCACAAAAACGTGGTGTATCCTCTTGTTGTGAAGGTTCGAGAGGGGCGTCCTGTTAAAGTAGAAGGTAATGATCTCCACCCTATTGTCGGTGGTAAGTCCAGCGCACTAATCCAAGCAACCCTATTTGAGCTGTACGATCCAGAGCGGATTCGTCCAATTCTGGTAGGTCGGCGTCCTGGTGTTATCCCCAGTGGAAATTATTCTACCGCCGACAATGCAATTGAGCGTATTGCTGATGCAATTCGTACAGTGACAGGTAATGGTAAGGAAGTACGCATCCTGCTTGATGAGCATTGCTCTCCTGTGTTGGAACGGCTGGCTCAACTTGTCGAGCAGCACGTTCCTGGTACCAAAGTAGTCATTTATCCATGGACCATTGCTGATGGTGCTGCTGTTGCAGCAAAGGCATTGCTGGGGATAGATGGGACGCTGGTTCCCTCACTTGATCACGCGGAAGTTATAGTCAGCATTGATGCTGATTTTCTTGGGATAGCTAATCGCAATATGGTCCATGCAACACGAGGTTTCGCAGCGCGGCGGCGTCCGACGAAGGAAAATCCTACAATGAGCCGCTTTATCGCAGTGGAAGGCCGCTTTTCCCAGACAGGGGCTGTTGCAGATGAACGAATCGTAATTCATCCCAGTCAGTACGAGGGATTCCTGACAGCTCTCTACAACGCTGTTGCAAGAGTAAAAGGTGAGAGCTTGCTCTCCCATCAAACCTCGAATGTAGAACATGCTGAGCGCGTTGCGCGGGAATTACTTGCCGCTGGTCAACGAGGCTGTGTACTGGTCGGCGAGCATCTTTCTTCTTATGCTCATGCTGTAGGGCTTGCAATCAATGCCTTGCTCGGTTCGATCGGAAATGGCAAGATATTTGGGCACATCATGCCGATGAGTGGAGAAAAACGACCAGCTATGGAAGCACTTCGGGAGGACCTGCGCAATGAACGCATCGGTGCAGTGCTCTTTAGCCAGGTTAATCCAGAGTACACAGCCGATGAAGAAATGCGGTCGCTACTTCGTCGAGTCGAGTATCGCTTTGCGCATAGCATGATCGACGACGAAACTGCTCAGCAGTGCACTATCACAATACCAGCTGCCCATCAGTATGAAAGTTGGGGAGATGCTATTGCATTTGATGGTTCCTATTGCGTTCAGCAGCCTCTTATTGCACCGCTTCCCGCTAATGCACTTTCAACAGGAGAACTTCTTTTCCGCCTTGTGAAGGCGTTTAATCCCGATGGGGTGGGGCAGGCAGAAACGTACTTTGATTTCTTCAAACGCCATGCAATCGAGCGTCTTGGTGGAGAACACTCCTGGGAAGAATTTCTCCGTAAAGGCTTTGTAACTACGCAAACCTCCGCAATTCCTCCGGTAAATCTCCGTGCACTGAGCTCATTCCGTCCGAGTATGGAAGTTGGCAATCTTGCAGTTCTTGTTGTTCCCAGTAGCTCGGTGTACGATGGTTCGCATGCAAACAACCCTTGGTTGCTTGAATGCCCCGATCCAGTGACTAAGCATACGTGGGAAAATGTTGCCATCTTGTCAAAGGGTACTGCCGAAAAATTAGGTGTTAGCGATGAGGATGTAATTGCGATCACGGTTGGCGGCAGGACGGTTGAATTGCCTGTTCTTACCCAGTATGGCATGCATGATGGTGTAATTGTGACAACTGTTGGGTACGGACGAACCGCGGGGAAAGTCTCAGCAGGTTTCGGTCAGAACATGTATCCGCTTTTGACAAGTCGAGCTCTTGGATACTACAGCGCGGTCGTGACGAGAACGGGCAAACGATCCCCGATTGCACGTACTCAGAAATACTTCCATGCGCAATTCACTAAGCAGTGGGAGCCACAAGCAGACGAGGAGAAATTCCGCCCGATTGTTCATGATATGACATTGGAGGAATTCAAAGCAGGAAAGCACTTTAAGGAGATCGAGTTCCCTTCGACTGGAACAGATGGTCGGTTTAAAATTCCTCTCAACATTGTTGACGGCTACCAGTATAAAGGGCATAAGTGGGGAATGGTGATTGATTTGTCCGCATGCACTGGATGCAATGCCTGCATCATTGCATGCGAAAGCGAGAACAACATTCCACCAGTCGGTAAAGATCAAGTTATGCGGGGGCGCGTGATGCACTGGATACGACTGGACCGGTACTACCTAGGCACGCCGGAAGATCCGCGCAGCGTTGTCGAACCAATGCTCTGTCAGCATTGCGATAATGCCCCCTGCGAAAATGTCTGTCCGGTAGCGGCGACGGTTCACTCTCCCGAAGGACTTAACGAGATGGTCTACAACCGCTGCGTTGGAACGCGATACTGCTTGAATAACTGTCCGTACAAAGTTCGGCGGTTCAACTTTTTGGCGTACTTCCGTCGCTTCTATGAGGAGCGCCTTGGCACTGCAGAACCGCATCCGTTGGATTTAGCGATGAATCCAGATGTGACAGTACGGATGCGTGGAGTGATGGAAAAGTGTACTTTCTGCGTCCAGCGTATCAATGAAGCAAAGTATCATGCAAAAGACCAGGGGAATGCTCGGGTTCCCGATGGTGCGGTTCAAACTGCCTGCGAGCAAGCATGTCCTGCCTCTGCTATTACGTTCGGCAATCTCAACGACAAAGAAAGCAGAGTATCAAAACTGCGTACAAGCGAGCGGTCATTCCTGGTTCTTCAGGAATTGAATGTGCGGCCCTCGGTAACTTACCTTGCTAAAGTTCGTAACACCACTCCGGTTGTGGCATAACATGGAAAGCACAGTTGTTGCTCATCGCTCGACAACGCATGCAGATGGGGCTCATTTGGAGCGAGAGCCCTTAGTTCTGGGCGATCCCACTCTGCATGATATTACCCGTAAGATTGCAAGTATCGCGGAACAAAAACCATCCCCCAAATATTTGCTCACTCTGAGCTTTACGGCGGCAATTGCAGCATGGGGTGTTGGCTGTATCCTCTACACCATCCTTGTAGGAATTGGAGTGTGGGGGCTCAATAATCCCATTGGATGGGGATGGGATATTACCAACTTTGTGTTTTGGATTGGAATCGGCCACGCAGGTACACTGATTTCGGCTATTCTTTTCCTCTTTCGCCAGAAATGGCGTACAGCGATCAATCGCTCTGCCGAAGCGATGACAATTTTTGCTGTTATTTGTGCAGGACTATTTCCCTTGATACACGTCGGGCGTATTTGGTTCGCGTACTGGCTAATTCCTTATCCCAATCAAATGCAAATGTGGACGAATTTTCGTTCACCCCTGGAGTGGGATGTCTTTGCGGTGTCAACGTACTTAACGGTGTCGCTTATCTTTTGGTATCTGGGGATGGTCCCTGATCTGGCAACACTTCGCGATTTTGTACAGAATAAGATTGCAAAGCGTGTTTATGGCTTTTTCTCGCTGGGATGGAGTGGTTCAATGCGGCATTGGCATCACTATGAAATGGCTTATTTGATTTTAGCCGGTCTATCAACCCCTCTGGTTCTATCGGTACACTCGGTAGTCTCGTTAGACTTTACCGCTGGTATTCTTCCTGGCTGGCACACGACAATATTCCCGCCTTACTTTGTCGCGGGAGCGATATTTTCTGGCTTTGCAATGGTGATGACATTGCTGGTTATCACCCGTGAGGTGCTGGATCTGAAGGAGTACATCACCCTAAAGCATCTCGACAATATGAACAAAATCATTCTGGCAACGGGGATGATGGTCGGGTATGCCTATGCGATGGAGTTTTTTATTGCTCAGTATTCTGGCAATCCCTACGAATCGTTTGTGTTCATCAATCGTGCAACGGGCGATTATGCATGGGCATACTGGACAATGGTGCTCTGTAATGTTGTCTCGCCCCAGGTATTCTGGTCTGCAAAGCTCCGTCGCAATATTCCCGTGATGTTTATTGTCTCGATATTGGTCAACATTGGTATGTGGTTCGAGCGCTTTACAATCATTGCAACAAGCTTGCACCATGATTTCTTGCCTGCCAGCTGGGGCTACTACACGCCAACCTGGGTGGAAGTTTCCATTTTCGCAGGAACTATCGGAATATTTTTAACTCTCTTTCTTTTGTTTGCCAAGTACATCCCTGTTATTGCCGTTGCTGAGGTAAAAGCAATTTTGCCAACTGCTCAGCCGCACCATCACAGCCATACTCCTACTTATCGAGCTTCTGTCGAACTTAGTCAGCAATCATAACATGGAACAAAAGCCTATTGCGACAATTGCTGAGTTTCATGAGGTTGATACACTAATCGCAGCAGCACAAGCAGTACGCGAGCACGGATACACAAAGTTCGATTGCTATACACCATATCCAGTCCATGGGCTGGACCGAGCGATGGGGATCAAACGTACGATTCTACCGTACATTTCCTTTGTAGGCGGCATTACGGGCCTAACGACTGCTTTGCTGCTCCAATGGTGGACTGGTGCAGTGGACTACCGGCTCAACATTGGGGGCAAACCATTTTTCGCGCTCCAATTCTCAATTCCGGTAGATTTTGAACTAACTGTACTAATCTGTGCATTTTTCACCCTGTTTGGTTTACTCCATTTATGTCGTCTGCCAACGTGGTGGCATCCGTTGCAAGACGATCCGTCATTTCGTCGAGCAACAGATGATACTTACGTGGTGGCAATTTTCGCCGACGACCCGCGATATACAACTTCGGCTACTAAAGAACTCCTCCAATCCGTTGGAGGAACGAATGTTCATGTGCATTATGCTGCAGACACACAAAGTGTTACTGTTCCAGTAAGCGAAACGGTGCGTCCATGAGTACACCAGCGAAAATTGCACTGGCATTGCTATTGGCTCTAATGGCAACATTTACTATTGGGGTCCTATCGGGCAAGATTTGGTGGTTTAGCGAGGACCCCCCACTGATGGTCATTCCAGACATGGATGACCAATTTCGCCTCAAACCACAAGGGGAAGCACGATTCTTTGCCGATAACCGTGCCCAGCGCGACCCCGTTGAAGGTACTCTTCCTCGCCAAGGAAAGACATATCCCTTTGGAATGGGAGACGTTGATTCTGCAGAAAAGTACTTTGCCGCTGGTAATCCATTGCCCAAAACAGAGTATGTTCTTGCACGGGGGCAAAATCGCTTCAACACATTTTGTTCACCGTGCCATAATTATACCGGCACAGGCGATGGGCTTGTTCAGCAAAAAGGATTTGGCAATCAAGTGACAATGAATCTTCTCCGCGAAGAAGCACGAGCATATAGCGACGCTAAGATTTTTCACGTCATTAGTGCAGGGCAAAACATCATGCCTGCCTATGCCGACCGAATCTCAGAGACGGACCGATGGGCTATTGTGCATTACATTCGTGAATTGCAACAGAAGGCAAACGGGGGAATGGTTCCGCCGACGTCGAACGGTACAGTAAGCTCTACACAAAGTACCACTGTCTCGAAAAGAATGCAATGAATCAGTACGCCATTCAGCTTAAGGATACACCGTTTCCAGCAAAACTAACGCGCTTAGGCATTGCGCTTTTGACTGCCGGAATCATCGCATTCGTGTTTGGCGGGATTGGTCATCCTTCTTACTGGTGGGGTGGCTATTTACTCGGCTTCATTTATGTAATGGGACTAAGTGTTACACTGATGTTTTTTGTTGCTCTCTCGTATTTGGTCAATGCCGGATGGAGCGCTGCGATCCGGCGTATTCCAGAACTACTTTCGACGTTTGTTCTATTTCTGCCGGTAGCTGCTGTTCCTCTCATTATTGGTGCGGTGACTGGTAATATCTACGAGTGGATGCATACGGATGATCCGCACTTACGCCATGGATTCAAGGGGGTGTATCTCAGCGAGCCTTTCTTCTGGACACGCGTTGTTTTCTACATGGCAGTGTGGATCATTATGTATCGGGTTATCATTGGAAATTCGCTGCGGCAAGACTCGACAGCTGATCTTACCCCCACCCAGCGTAACTGGAAGCTCGCTGCACCGTTTGTTCTGCTGTATGCGCTAACGATAACGTTCGCTTCTTTTGACCTTGTGATGAGCTTGGAACCACACTGGTTTAGCACAATCTTTGGTGTTTATTCATTTGCAGGTCACTTTGTTGCGGCCTTGTCACTCATTATGCTCACCATGCGTATGCTCGATAAGGGAGGGTATCTCAAAGGCATTATCAACCGTGAGCATTATCATGATGTAGGCAAGCTCATGTTTGCTTTTACGGTGTTTTGGACCTACGTAGCGTTCTCGCAGTACTTTATCATTTGGTATGGAAATTTGCCCGAAGAAACGGTCTTTTTCGCCAAACGTTTACAAAACGGATGGGAGTTATTTGGCTGGGCATCGCTGTTTGTGCACTTTGTCATTCCATTTTTGTTTTTGCTGCGTCAAGATGTGAAGCGTCGTCCACAGCTTGTGCCGATTGGTGGGATAATCTTGCTTATTGCGCACGCAATTGACCTAAGTTGGGTTATTCTGCCTGTATTTTCAGCAGCCCATGGAGAAGCCTATCATTTATCCTGGGCATTAGTGCTTTGCGGATGGGGAGCAATTGTTGCAATGGTAGGAGCTCTCTTTTTCGTCGCTGCCCGTGCATTTGCCAAACACTCCGCGGTTGCATTCAACGATCCCTATCTCCACGAGTCGTTGGAATATCATACAGGCGCGTACGACGTTGCGTAAAGAGAATGATTGGCTATTGAGTGATTGCGGCATCTCCGCGATGGAGATGCCGCAATTGTTTATACGAAGAGATAGTCAGATGTAACAAACAGTAGTCCTATGCGTAGTATGCATTGAAGTGCATTTATTTGGAGGGCAAGTAATGGCGACACGATTGTATCGATCCCGTACAGACCGTAAGATAGCAGGTGTCTGCGGTGGGATTGCTGAGTACTTTGATATGGATCCTTCCCTTATTCGCATCCTTTTCGTTGTGCTGATATTTTTCAATGGGTTTGGTTTGCTTGCGTATGTGATTTGCTGGATTGTCATTCCAGAAGCGCCATTGGGACAAGTGATAGTTGAGCCAGGTAATGCTGAGGAATTAGCACTGGTTCCAGAACAATCATCTTTCAAACCCCGCCAGCCTGTGACAAAGTGGACAATAGGCATGGGTGCATTGCTTATTGCGATTGGTTTTGCCATTCTTATTGGGCAACTCATACCTTGGTTTAACACAGAGAACATTATTCCGTACATCTTTATTGCTGCGGGTATACTCGTGTTATACCGTGGTTGGAGAAATCGGCAAAGGCAAGCACAGTCTCTACCGGAGGAAACAAGTGATGGGACGTAAGTATGCTTTCTGGGGCACCAGCCTCATTGCATTTGGCTTAGGGTTCATTGGGATTCGCATGTTTAGTGCTCTGGAGATCCTTAGCTATGCCATGGATTACCTTTTAGGCGCTGGGATATTCCTCCTTGGCGTTTCATTGGTGGTTCAGCGTGGATTTGCTCAAGCAATGGCAGCAGCACTTGCGGGGCTTTGCATAGGGCTGTATCTTGCAGGGCAAATTGAGTATCGAGTTCAGCGAGGGTGGTTGAAGGTTGATTGGACCAATAGTGATGACGACGCGAGCCAGGAAGCCGATACACTCCCCTGGGATAATGATTCAACCGCTACCCATCCTCGCCCTGATACGCTTGCAAAACCAATCGCGCCAGTGTACTAAACAAGGACAACCACGATGACAGGCAACAATCAACATGTATGGCAGCCCAGTCATGTGCAGGGTGTGTCACTCCTTGAGCTTGCAGAGAAATTCGGCACACCTCTTTACGTGTACGATGGAGCACAAATTGTGGAGCGTTATAACTACTTTGTGGCATCATTCGATCGGCGAATTCCTCTTGCCGTCAAGTTTGCCTGTAAGGCCCTGCCCAGTCTTGCAATCATCGAGTTATTACATCGGTGTGGAGCTGGCGTAGATGCAGTATCTATCGAGGAAGTTGAACTTGCTTTACGCACCGGTGTTCCAGCAAAAGATATCTGCTTTACGCCCAATTGTGTAAACTTTGAAGAAATCCAGAAGGGTGTCGAATACGGTGTTATTGTCAACATTGACGATCTGAGTCTGTTGGAACGCTTTGGTCATACCTATGGCAGCCGTGTAGGTTGTGGAATCCGCATCAATCCCCATATCGTTGCAGGTGGCAATCCACATATTCAGGTTGGTCATATTGACTCAAAGTTTGGAATCTCGATTCTTCAGCTTCGGCATCTTTTACGAATTGTTCAGAATTATGGGATACGCGTCGTTGGGCTCCACATGCACACCGGCTCAGACATTTATGATCCAGAGGTATTTGTACAAGCTGCATCAGTGCTCTTCGATGTTGCCGAGCATTTCCCTGACCTAGAATTTATTGACTTAGGGAGCGGATTCAAGGTCCCTTACAAACCAGATGATGTTGCAACCGACATTCGAGCCTTCGGGCAGACGATGAGCCAAGCATTCTTGGAGTTTTGTGAGCGTTATGGGCGGATGCTTGCACTCTGGTTTGAACCAGGTAAGTACTTGGTCAGCCAAGCGGGGTATTTACTGGTGGAAGTGACCGTGGTTAAACAGACAGTTTCCTCACTGTTTGTTGGGGTAAACTCAGGGTTCAATCACCTCATTCGTCCAATGTTTTACGACGCATACCATCACATTGTTAATCTCTCAAATCCGCAGGGCAAACCACGCATATATTCTGTGGTCGGTTATATCTGCGAGACAGACACTTTTGCATGGGATCGCCCTATAGCAGAAGTTCGCGAAGGAGATATTCTCTGCATCATGAATGCAGGTGCGTATGGTATAGCAATGAGCTCGAATTACAACGCTCGACGGCGCCCAGCAGAAGTGCTCGTACTCGATGGAATCCCTTACCTTATTCGACGACGAGAGACACTCGAGGACTTGATAGCACCTCAAAGAACGCTTTCAGAGGTGATGCAGCAACATTCTCCATTACGTACTCATGAACATTTCGGTTAGGGGGCAGAAGATTCCACCTGCAGAGCAAGTTGGAGCCGCTGAATCTCGTCCCGAAGCTGAGCAGCGCGTTCGAAGTCGAGATCACGGGCAGCTTCTTTCATCTGCACAAATAGCTCTCCGATAAGTTGCTCAATTTTATCTCGGGAGAGCTTCTCCAGCAGAGGCTCCAGGCTCTGCCGCCGGCGGAGAGCTTCTGCTTCTTGTTTGAGTTTTTGCCGTTGGAGTTTGACATCAGCAACAGTAGTCGCTTGTAGAATTTCCTCGAGTGACTTATAGATGGTTCGGGGATTAATGCCATGCGCACGATTATACTCCTGTTGGAGGCGCCGACGGCGATTGGTTTCTTCGATGACGCGTTGAATAGATTGTGTGATAGTGTCTGCGTAGAGAATCACAGTGCCGTCTTCATTCCGCGCAGTGCGACCGGCGATTTGAAGCAATGACCGTTCGCTACGCAAAAAGCCTTCCTTATCGGCATCGAGGATCGCAACAAGCGCTACTTCTGGCATATCGAGACCTTCCCGAAGAAGATTGACGCCAACAAGAACATCAAACTCACCAAGACGAAGTTTGCGAATGATCTCTACTCGATTGAGGGCATCAATCTCGCTATGGATGTAGGCGACTTTAATTCCCAGGTTACTGAGATACTCAGCTAAATCTTCTGCCATACGTTTTGTGAGGGTCGTCACAAGGACACGCTGCTGACGTTGCACCCGTGTGTGGATTTCTTTGAGAAGATCGTCAATCTGATTGCGGACAGGACGTACCTCGATCCGTGGATCGAGCAATCCTGTAGGACGAATGATTTGTTCAACAACTACTCCTTTGCACTTCTCAAGCTCATACTCACCTGGGGTTGCGCTGACAAAGATTACTTGATTGATGAGAGATTCAAATTCCTCAAAGCGCAACGGACGATTCTCCAACGCAGAAGGCAAACGAAAGCCATATTCTACCAGAATCTCTTTCCGGTGCCGGTCACCATTGTACATTGCCCGGATTTGAGGAATAGTGACGTGGCTTTCATCGATGATCAGCAAATAGTCTTGGGGGAAGTAGTCAATCAATGTTGTTGGGCGTTCGCCAAAGGTACGTCCGGAAAGGTGCATAGAGTAGTTTTCGATTCCTGAGCAATAGCCGACCTCTTTGAGCATTTCCAGGTCGTAAAGCGTACGCTGTTCAAGGCGCTGTGCTTCGACATACTTTCCTTGTGCATTAAGTTCTTTGAGGCGATGGTATAACTCGTCCTTGATTGCTTGTATTGCCCGTTGAAGATTTGTTCGAGTGGTAATGAACTGGCGGGCGGGGTAGAGAGTATAGCTTTCATAAGATTCGAGAATTTTCCCGTCTGCAAGGCGAATAAGAGACAATCGCTCAATTGTGTCATCCCACAATTCGATACGGAGAGCTACTTCGTCTTCGTATGCAGGGACAACGTCAATAATATCTCCTCGCACGCGATAGCAAGCGCGTCCTAAGTCACTGTCGTTTCGTGTAAATAGTAGCTCATTGAGTCGCTCGAGAAGATGCTTCCGTTTGATGGACATCCCCACATGGAGGGGAAAAATCATGGCAGCGAATTCGTCTTTGGAGCCGATGCCATAGATGCAACTAACAGAAGCAACGATGATGACATCACGGCGTCCTTCCACCAAAGCAGAGGTTGCCCGTAGTCGAAGGCGATCAATTTCATCATTGATAGCAATGTCCTTTTCGATGTACGTGTCAGTGCTTGGAATGTATGCCTCAGGTTGATAATAGTCGTAGTAACTGATAAAGAATTCGACGGCGTTGTTCGGAAAGAAGCTTTTGAATTCGCCAAAGAGCTGGGCTGCAAGAGTCTTATTGGGAGAAATGACCAGCGTGGGGCGTTGGACACGAGCGATGACATTACTCATGGTAAAAGTTTTGCCCGATCCAGTGACGCCCAATAGAGTTTGAAAACGTACACCTTGCTCCAGACCAGCAACAAGCTCTGCAATTGCCTTAGGCTGATCGCCTGCTGGCTGATATGGTGCCACCAACTCAAACTTTCGCTCTTGAGCCATGCTTCTTACCACTGAAGCGATTTGCAACTTGTTACTTTTGCAGCTTGTAAAGCTACAAATTTGTTGGCGGTTATGGCATCAAATGTGGTCAAGCTCTCTGACTTAAAGGTCAATATTCCTGCATCGGCAATCGCGCAGTATCCGCTACCAAAACGTGAGAATGCACGTATGCTGGTGGTAGATCGAGCAACGGGCGAACTACGGGATGAAAAATTCAAAAACATCGTTAAGTTTTTCCAAAAAGGTGACGTCCTGGTGCTTAATGATGCGAAGGCTTTTCCTGCACACCTTGTTGGGACGAAAGAAAAAGGTGATATTCCCATTGATGTGTATCTCCTCCGCGAATTGCGACGAGAGGAACGTCTCTGGGATATTGTCGTAGAGCCTGCACGAAAAGTGCGCATTGGGAACAAGATTTATTTCGATGGGGGACGCTTCTATTGTGAGATAATTGAAAATACTACCACACGAGGGCGTATTGCACGGTTCTCTTATGAAGGCGACCTTGGTCCTGTGCTTAATCGTATCGGGCAAATGGCGCTTCCATCTTACATCACCAGGGAACACACAGAGGACGACCGCGAGCGATTCCAAACTGTATTTGCACATCCTGGAAAAAAGTTTGCTATTGCACCGCCAACAGCAGGGCTGCACTTTACTAAAGACATTCTCAAGGCTATTGCCAAGCAAGGGGTCTCAATAGTACATGTCACACTGTACATAGGGCAGTGTGTGCTGGAACCAATCGAGGTCGAAGATCTCAGTAAGCATCGTATGTACAGCGAATACTTCGAGGTCAGCCGCGAGACGGCAGAGACAATTAATAGAGCGCTCAAGGCGCGAAAGAACGTATACATTGTTGGCTGCTCTACACTGCGAGCATTGGAGTCCAGTATTTTGACTGTGAACATGATCAAGCCGAATCGAGGATGGACTGATAAGTACATTTTTCCCCCCTACGAATTCAAATTCAATTTCCGATTCCTTACGAACTTCCATCCCCATGGTTCATCTTCATTAGTGTTAACTAGTGCCATCGCGGGGAAAGAGCTACTTGTCCGTTCCTACCAGCATGCAATTAAACAAGGGTATCGTTTCTTTGCCTACGGTGATGCAATGCTCATCATATAGGGGAGAAAAGCCGTGCATGTGCGCCCGTTGAAAGTTTTTACCGTAGCATCGGTTATTCCGGAGGAACTGTCATTTTTAGAACGATTAGCCTATAACTTTTGGTGGTCTTGGAATCGGAAAGCGGAGTCACTCTTTGCCCTCATTGATCAAGAGCGGTGGGAACGTATCCGGCGAAATCCTGTTCGCTTGCTCAAGGAAACATCTCAGGAGCGCTTCCGTCAGCTAATCGCCGATAAGAATTATCGTCGGCTTCTTGAGGAAGTAGAACAAGAGTTCGATGCGTATTTGACATCTCCACCGCTGGTCGAATGGGAATATGATGGGCCGATTGCGTACTTCTGTGCCGAATATGGCATCAGTGAGTGTTTCCAGAATTACAGTGGTGGCTTAGGGGTTCTTGCGGGGGATCATCTCAAGACTTCGTCCGACATGGGAATACCGCTGGTGGGAATAGGGCTGCTTTATCAGCAAGGGTATTTTCATCAACATGTCACCTATAATGGGTGGCAGCAGGAGAATTTTCTCGACTATGACTTCTCTCTTCTCCCAATTATGCCAGTAGTTGTATCGGGTGGAGAGCCACTTAAGGTGCAGGTAGAGTTACCAGAAAGCGATGTCGTTGCACAGGTTTGGGAGGCGAAGGTTGGGCGAGTTCCGCTTTACCTACTCGATACAAACATTCCTGATAATGCTGCACATCCTACATACGCGAACATTACAGACCAGCTCTATGGGGGAACCCATGAAACACGGATCATGCAAGAAATGGTGCTTGGCATAGGTGGAGTGCGTGTTCTTGAGGCGCTTGGTATCGAGCCAGCAGTCATTCATGTTAACGAAGGACATGCTGCATTCTGTACGCTGGAGCGTACTCGTCAGCTTGCAAAGCGTTATCGTCTATCGTTTCACGAGGCCGCAGAAATTACTCGGGCGCAAACTTGTTTTACAACTCATACTCCTGTGCCAGCAGGGAATGAGATTTTTTCCGTGGGATTGCTGAAGAAGTATTTCTCGCGATATGTCCCAACACTTGACATTACATGGGAAGAATTCGTTTCGCTGGGGCAGGCAAATAATAGCTCCAGCGACGAAGGCTTCTCAATGACCATTCTTGGCTTACGCATGAGCACCTACCGCAATGGAGTAAGTCAACTTCACGGGCAGGTTGCTCGCTCCATGTGGCATTCATTATGGCATCACGTGCCGGCAGAGGAAGTGCCGATTATAGGTATTACCAATGGCGTGCATACACTAACCTGGGTCTCGAGTGATTTTGCCTCTCTTTTTGACAAGGTGCTTGGTTCGCGCTGGCGTCTTCATCCTGATGATCCAACGGTGTGGGAAGCAATCGTTGAGGTCCCAGATGCGGAGATATGGGCTGTCCACAGCCGCCGTCGTCAGCGTTTATTAGAGGCAGTCCGTATGCATCTGCGTATCCAGCAGGGCTACTACGACGACGAGCATCGGCAACGAGCAATTGCTGCATTGCATCCGAATTGTCTTATCATCGGCTTTGCTCGACGTTTTGCAACATACAAGCGTTCAGATTTGCTCTTCCGAAACTGGGAGCGATTAGCATCTATTTTGCGAAATCCTTCGCGTCCTGTGGTAGTGCTTTTGGCGGGCAAGGCACATCCACAGGATTACGCCAGCAAAGAAATGATGCAGCGGATTCTTGCAGGTATCCGCGCTATGGGGCTGGAAAATCACGTAATTTTCTTGGAGGATTACGATCTTGGAATTGCACGAGCACTTGTCAAGGGAGTTGACGTATGGCTCAACACTCCACGGCGTCCTTATGAAGCATCGGGTACCAGCGGTATGAAAGCAGCACTCAACGGAGTACTCCATTGCAGCGTTCTTGACGGGTGGTGGGTTGAAGCGGCACGAAGTGACAATGGCTTTACTATCGGTGGAACCGAGTCATTTGCATCTCAGGATGAACAAGACTTGCATGAGAGCGAAAGCCTCTATCAGCTCCTCGAAAACGATATCATTCCAATGTTCTATGAACGGGATGCTGCCGGAATTCCTCGGCGTTGGGTCCAGCGGATGAAAATGGCAATTGCAACACTGGCAGCCGAATACTCATCCCATCGGATGGTTCGCCAATACCTTGACGGGTGCTATCGCCATGCCGCACAGCTTTCGCGTAGTCTTGCAGAACGAAACGGCTTAGCAGCGAAAGCTCTTTCTCAATGGAAGACACAACTTCCAAAGCGGTGGTCAACCTTGCAAATTCTTGCACTGGAACTTCCAAACACCACCTATTGCCACGTCGGGGAGCCAGTTATTGTTCGGGTGGTACTCGAATGTGGTGAGTTACAGCCAGAGGAACTTCTCGTGCAGGTGTATCATGGTCCGACTTCATCTCGCGGAGAATTTATTAGTGCGCAAGCAACTAACCTTTCGTTGGTTAAAGTGGAGGGGACTCGTGCAACTTTCGAGGGATCATACACCGTGACAGAAAGTGGACAACATGGAGTCACTGTACGCATCTTGCCTTATCATCCCTATGTTCCTAATCCTGTTGATTTGAAGCATGTTCTATGGGCGCAATAAGTGATGACATCCATCGACAGAGCATACCTATAGCACAAGTGTGTTGTTAGCCTCTGGTAAGGGTTGCATGGTATATTGCATGTTGTTTTCAAGTTGAACATCCGTTTGGGCACTGTTGCATGGGTCCAATCTTATTGGTAGGAGTTCTTTTCCTTCCTCTTTTAGCTGCAATCGGGTTGTTAGGAGTCTCGCCAGCCCGGGTTCATATACACCGAAAAGTTGCCTTGGCAACTGCATGCGTAACGTTTCTTCTCTCTCTCCCGCTTTACTGGATACTTGATTTCAGTCGCGGTGATTTTCAACTTGTGATTAGTTCGACCTGGATACCATCGCTTGACGCGGGATTCCGTATTGGACTTGATGGTATGAGTCTTTTACTGGTGTTACTTACGACATTTACCATGCCAATTGCAATTGGGGCATCTATTGGTGTCATTACAAAGCGGGAGAAGGAATACTACATCATGATGCTTTTGCTTGAAACGGCGATGGTGGGAGTATTTGTGGCGCTCGATATGTTTCTGTTCTATGTGTTTTGGGAGTTGATTTTGATCCCGATGTACTTCATCATTGGCATTTGGGGCGGGCAAGACCGCATTTATGCAGCCATAAAGTTTTTCCTCTACACGATTGTAGGCTCGCTCCTGATGCTGGTAGCGATAATTTGGCTTGGTTCGTATGCCCAAACAGTCTCCGGTCAATTTACCACCGACTTTTTGAAACTACGCCAGCTTGCCCCAGAGATTCCTCTCGAGGTACAACGATGGCTTTTTGCTGCATTTGCCCTTTCGTTTGCAATCAAGGTGCCCGTATTCCCCCTCCATACGTGGTTGCCTGATGCGCACGTTCAGGCGCCAACTGCAGGTTCGGTGATTCTGGCAGGTATCCTCCTCAAGATGGGAACGTATGGATTGATCCGATTCAATCTGGACTTTTTCCCCCAGGCATCTATTGCCTTTGCACCACTACTTGCAGTATTAGCTGTCATTGGTATCATCTATGGCGCACTGGTTGCAATGGTACAGCCAGATATGAAAAAGCTGGTTGCGTATTCGTCGGTCAGCCACTTGGGGTTTGTTGTCCTGGGTATTGCTTCCATGACAAACGAAGGCATCCAGGGGGCAATAATCCAAATGGTCAACCATGGTCTTTCGACCGGCATGTTATTCCTTTGCGTCGGCATCCTCTATGAACGGCGTCATACGCGGGAGATAGCTGAATATGGTGGCATTGCTGCGGTGATGCCGCGATTTGCCGTGCTTTTTGCTATTGCAATGCTTGCTTCTGTTGGATTGCCTGGTCTCAATGGCTTTGTGGGTGAATTCCTCACGCTTGTCGGAGGCTTTCGCTCACCGTACTTGAACAGTTGGACCTATAGCATTGTGTCAGCGACAGGTGTGATATTTGCTGCAGTGTACCTGCTGTGGATGTTTCAGCGCGTAATGTATGGAAAGATTGTCAATCCTGCTAACCAAAATCTGCCAGACCTTACTCGACAGGAACTACTGACTCTGGTTCCCATTGTCGTGTTGCTAATCTGGATTGGCATTTATCCTCAGCCCTTTCTTAAGGCGAGTGCAAGATCAACAAAGGCAATTGTAGAAAAGGTTCTCCACTACTCTGTTCCTCAGAAGGTAGCATTTGATCGTATGCAATCTCCACCACTACTGCGGAACCGATGATGAACGAATGGCTCCTTTCCTTGCCGCTTCTCCTTGCATCTTCTGCGGCTGTCGTAGCACTGGTTATTGATGCGCTTGTACCACAAAGTGAACGGCTAACGTTTCGTTTTTCCCTTGCTGTGTTGGTACTTGCTCTAATTGCGGCAGCATGGACAGTACCTTTCAGTGGTACAGCGTTCAACTCAATGATCCGAACGGGAGGAATTACTGCTGTATTCGACATTGTGTTTGTGTTGGGGGCAATCATGACGGTCATTGCGGCACGCCCCTACATCGCAGCACGGAACTTCGAGCATGATGAATTCTACACGCTTGTGCTCTATGCTACTTGCGGCATGATGCTTATCGCTCATGCGCAGAATTTGCTTATTCTGTTCATTGGGATCGAGGTTATGTCCTTGAGCTTTTACGTTCTGGCAGGATATTTCCGCCAGTCTCTCGGCTCGATCGAGAGCGCTCTCAAGTACTTTCTGCTTGGTGCGTTTGCTACGGGCTTTTTAGCATTTGGCATCGCGCTGATATATGGTGCGAGCGGGAGTTTAGAGATGAGTTCGATCGGTCGCGCTATCAAGGAGAACACTCTTCACTTTGCAGGTTTGCTTCCGCTGGGGGTTGCATTAGTTGTAGTTGGGCTGGGATTCAAAGTTGCAGTTTTTCCCTTCCATCAATGGGCACCTGATGTGTACGATGGGGCACCGACGGTTGTAACTGCATTTATGAGCACAGCAGGCAAAGCTGCAGCACTTAGTGCTTTTTTGCCATTGGTGAAAGAGGTTTTCCCTGCTACAACAGAAAGTGTTCAGCATGTGCTTGCGATAAGTGCTGCGGCAACGATTATTGTTGGAAATATCGCTGCAGTGGTGCAAAAAAGGGTTAAACGCATGTTGGCGTATTCCTCGGTTGCCCATGCAGGTTATATGCTCATTGGACTTGTCGCCGGAAATACACGCGGGATTACGGCTGTTGCTTTCTATGCAGCAGTGTACTTATTCATGCAACTGGGAGCATTTGTTATCGTTGCCTTGTTAGAACGGGACAGTGAGCAGAGCATTACGTTGGATGATTGCAGTGGACTTAGTGCTCGACATCCTGTCATTGCGGCACTGATGGCATTGTTTATGTTCTCGCTTGCAGGTATTCCCCCAATGGCGGGCTTTTTCGGCAAGTATTACTTGTTTACTGCAGCTGTCGAAGCAGGCTACACATGGCTTGCAATAGTTGGCGTTATTGGCTCGATGGTGTCGGTGTATTACTACATTGGGGTTGTCGTGTTCATGTACTTTAAGGAAGCTCAGCAGCCTGTTGAAGTGACCCCAGTAGATGCTGCAACACGCTTACCGTTGGCGGTCAGTGCAACGCTGGTAATTGTTCTCGGAGTAGTCCCCACAATCCTTGAATCCTTGGTGCAGAGTGTTTGGAAATAGGATCAGTGGTGGCGGGACGGTGCTCGGTATTCTTGGGCTGTTGGTTGCTGCATGTTTGGAGCCAATCTACAGCCAAGACTCAGTCTTCGTGAGTATCAACTTAGCCGATAGAGCGACAGATACGCTCGATTTCGGCTACGTTATGGCAGGGGATACCGTTATACGACCACTCTACATCGAGAATAACGGCTCTGGAGAAGTGGTCATTCCCCAAGGTGTTCGTCCGTACATGTGGATCGAATCAGTCCCGTCGTTCCGGGAAAATGATCCGGATGAATTTCCGTTGGAAGCATTGTTCCCATTCCGAGTAGGCGCGACACAAATTCGAACATATCCCCTTCGCTACACAGCAACGCTGTTTGCTCAGCATCCGGAAGGGCTGCACCGTGTTGCACTTAATGTATCCATTCGTGCAGGTAACGATCCGGAGAGAGTTCTTGTTCAGCGCAGGTTTATTCTCCAGGCTACTAAGTCATTTCGCCCGCTATGGAGTGATCATAGCCGCCTTGAGTTTGATTCTGTATATGTTCACTCTCCTTTTGTTCGAACACTAATACTCCCGGTGCGCAATGTGATGCGCCGTAGTGTTCCTGTGACTATCATTCGTAGTGGTGACAGGAGAAGCAGGGAAGTGTTCGCGATAGATACTGATGATGCCGACATCTTTGCCAGCGAGGAGCTTAAGGAATACGTTGTACGATTTCAACCTACTACTGCTGGTCTTTATGCAATGGATGTACTTTGGGTACATCCCTCTCCACTCCGTGGTGGGGCATTGGATACAACGCAGGTGCAACTCCGGGGAGTGGGAGTTCATCAGCGCCTTGAGTACCGAATCGCAGCAAGTCCTGCAGTACAACTTGCAGGTGACACCATCATTGCTCGCCTCCGTCCAGTGGGGCGGAGTGATACTCTCCGCCTCATTTTTCAAAACACGGGAAACATCCGGATAGGTGCGGTCGAAACTCGAATCATCGGTCAATCTTCAAGTCCGGATATTACCATTGTTCGTGGTTTTGGGTCTATCGATCCTCTTGCCTTCGACACACTCATCATTGCTGTACGCCCCAGTCGGAGTGGACGGCAGCAAGCCACGATCGAGCTATATACGGACGTGCGGACACGCGCCATTTTTGGCGTGCCACCAGGAGCAGAGGTTATACGGTTTCCACTGGTTGTTGAAAGCCAACAGCAGAGGCTAATTGCCCTGGCAACAGGCATTGACTTCGGGAAAGTGGCTTTGCTTGGTGGGTGTAGTGAACAGCGGAGAGATACCGTACGAATCATTAATCAGGGTGTGCAAGTCGATACAATCTGGGCTGCGATTGTGACATCTCCATTTGAAGCGCGGCAACAGTTCCCGATTGCTGTTGCTCCAGGAGAAACAATCACAATTCCTCTGCAAGTAAGCACTGTCAATCGAGAGGGAAGGGTGGAAGGTACATTGCGTCTTGAAACAAGTGACTCAGCATACTCCCCTTTAGAGATTCCGCTACGAGTGCATTTTATCGCGCCTGGACCACTTACACTTCGAGTTGACTCGATTACATATACGCCGGGGAGAAATGCCTATGTACCAATCATTGCGGACTCTTCGTTGTGGCTTTACTCGGCAGTAAGATTCGATATTGCCTTTGATCCAACAATGGCCGAGTACTACAGCACTCTCACCGCTGGGACCGCAGCCCAGAATGCCCAAGTTGAAGTTTCTCCCTCAGGAGTTGGTGTATATACAGTGCGTGTGGCTTCAGCGTATCCGTTCATTCCGGCAGACACGTTGATTGTTTTGGTGTTGAGAACGTATTTGGGTGAGCAGCCACAGGCACCAATCCGATTGACTCAGGTTCGGAGTGGGACAAGTCTTTGCTCAGAAGTTGTTGCAGGTGTGGGGAATGAAGGCTATTTACGAGTTGAGCCATTCTGTGGAATGGGGTACAAGTATCCGATAGCCTTGCCATCGTTGGTGCTTCAGAAGACAGAGTATGTGTCTGGAGACCTGCTTCTTGTAGAGTGTTGGTCGCAGTATGATCAGGATGCAACCGTCGAGCTTTACGCCAGTGACGGGCGAAAAGTAGCTACTGAACATCTTGCCCTTCGCACAGGACACCAAATGCACATTTTGCCATTTGATGGACCAGCAGGCTTCTACTTGGTCCGGCTATACGGTGCACATTCTGGCGAGGGAAGGCGCCATGCTCTCATCGTACGCTAAAATTTTGCTTGGGGTCATGGCTTCTGCTGGTTTACTTGCCCAAGACTTCGACTGGGTGCCGACGTACATGCTACCTTTTCGCATCCCGACTACGTACTATGTGGCTGCATCGCGAATAGCAACGGCAGCAGTGTACGATCGACAAAGTGTAGAGGAAGGGAGTTCTCTCTGTGCCACCTACGGTGATGGGTGGGGATGGTACGGAGCGTTCTCCTTTGGTACCGAATGGTGGATATTCCCCCGTAGCGCTATGTCGGTCCATGCAGCTGTTGGCTGGTTGTCAGTCGAACACCGTGCCGCGGGGACAATTGCACCACTGGTGACCGGCGAGATACTTCAGACTGAATATGTTCTGTCAACCTCCCGTCCTGTGATAAGCGTCCAAGTGAGTGCGAAAACGCGGATAGGTCTTCGGCATAGCTGGATTAGCGGCGGCTTGGAAATACTGCTGCTCTTACCGGCAATGGTGCATCAAGTAGAAAGAGTACAAGCACCTGCGTGGTATCAGTTCGCCACAAATCCACCTACGCGGCAGGTTGAGATCGGTAGTAGTCGGACAGCAACACAGATTCGTCCACTGCTGAACATTGCAATAGGATATGATTGGGCACTGACGTATGGTGTGTATTGCTCACCGTCGGTGGAGATTGGGATTCCCCTTACGCTTGCAAGGGGAGATTATCGTCTATGGCACGTAGGTATTGCTGTCCCTATTGCGTTTTCGTTGTTTTGACAATGTTTCACCAATGGTTAGTTAAGCAATGCGATGCGCGTCTGTTTATTTGGTGGTGATGATATTGACTGCTGCTATTGGAGCAGCACAGCCGAAATTGGAGATAGTGGGAGGTGATACGTACAACTGGGGGCAGGTCAAACCCTCTGCCAACCCGCTCAAAGGAACACTTCGGATAAAAAATGCAGGTAATCAGCCGTTGGAAATCAAGGGAGTCAAACCAAGTTGCGGCTGTACAGCAACAAAGCTGGAGAAAAACACACTTGAACCGGGAGAAGTTACCTCAATTGATGTATCACTCAACATTGGGTCTGCAACGGGACCAGTAACGAAGACGATCACGATTACCTCAAACGACCCGAACAACGAGACAAAAATTGTATGGCTCAAAGCAGATGTCGTGCGTGCATTGCAGCTCTCTATGCCGTACATTGCGTTTAGTGATCTATCACTCGGGAAACAGTCAACAGCCAGCATAACCGTTAAGAATAACTCGACAGAGAACATCACATGCTTTGGATTCGAAGGAAGCGCAGGGTTGATTGTGACCCCGAAGGGCAAAGTAGAACTCAAGCCAGGCGAAGAGTTTAAGCTAAGCGCAACACTTGTTCCTGACACTGAAGGGTATTTCAGCGGAACAGCAAAATTTTCTACGTCCCATCCTGATTTCCCGGTCGTTGAAATTCCAGTGTACGGAAATGTCATGAAGCCAGCATCGCCAGTATTTCAGCCAGGGCGTCCATAAGGCTATACCACTCTGCCAATTTTTTCCAGTGCCCAGCGAAAGACGTCAATGTACTGCTGGGCACTTTTTGCTGCTGAAAAGTCTTGCTGCATGCCGTTTCTTCGAATGCGATCCCAGTGGAAAGGGTGACGGTAGTAGGAAAGAGCGCGTTCGATTGCATGAGCAAATGCAGATACTGAGTACTCACGGAAAGTGAAACCCGTCCCCTCCGTGGTCACCGGGTTATACTCCTGGACGGTATCAGCAAGACCACCGGTAGCCCGAACGATGGGCACCGTTCCATAGCGAAGGGCATAAATCTGCGTTAGTCCACATGGCTCAAATAGCGAGGGCATAACCAAGTAGTCTGCACTTGCGATGACATGATGGGATAGTGCAGAGTTGTATCCGGTGTACAGAATTATCCGCGTGGGGTGACGGTGTGCCAACAGGTGCAGCGCATGCTCATACCGACGTTCACCACTACCAAGTATCACAAATCGAGCACGCCCACTACGGGCAAATTGCTCCATGCATCCGAGGAGGAGATCAATTCCTTTTTGTTGGGTAAGGCGCGAAACCATTCCAATCACTGGAACTTCGACGATGCGATCATGGGGCGGAACTGTTTCTGCAAGGAGTGCCGCTTTGTTTGCTTCTTTGCTTGCGAGAGATTCTGCAGAGTAGGTTGCAACAATATGAGGGTCTGATGTGGGATCCCATTCAGTGTAGTCTGCCCCATTGAGAACACCGAGGAAATCAGCACCACGGAGATTTAAGTATGGTTGCATACCCATTCCTGCGCTTGTCCACCGAATCTCTCGAGCATAGGTTGGACTTACGGTGGTGATTTTGTCGGCGAACATGATTCCGGTTTTCATCATGTTCACGACGCCATCATGGTCGAACCAGGACCCATGAAATTCCTCGACACGGAATCCTGCAAGAGGGAGGACGCGATAGGGGTCGCTTTGCCCCTGGTAGGCAATGTTGTGAATTGTAAAAACTCCCGCCGTTCGCGCAAAACGAGGATGGTAGCGATAGTGTGATTTCAAAAAAGCAAGAGCAAAGGCTGTGTGCCAATCGTGGGCATGGATGATGTCAGGAACAAAATCCATACTCGAGGCAACTTCGAATGTTGCGCGAGAGAGAAAAAGGAACCGCCGATCGTTATCAGCATAACCTTCCGGGTCCCCATAGATGCCCGGGCGGTCGTAGTAGTCGTGCGACTCTAAAAAGTACACGGGCACATCCGTACCCGGAAGCACACCGCGCCACACGCGCGTGTATTCCTGCCACCACCCCATTGGGACCGACACCACAATGTGGGTAGGTTTGATTTCCCATCGGTCGGTGTCGATTGTGGCATATTTAGGGAGAATGATACGGACGTTATGCCCTAGGGCATGCCAATGTTTCGCAAGAGCTGCGACAACATCTGCCAAGCCGCCAATTTTGGCGAATGGTGTGCATTCCGCTGCTGTAACGAGTATATTCATCGGGCTAAGCCAACAGGTGTGTGACGAATGTGCGATAAGTCGGAAAGCGAGTTGCTGCTATGAGTGCAGCATTGATGTTATCGAAGAATGCAAAAAGTGCAGAACCTGTGCCTGTAAGGGAGGCATAATGCGCACCTGCAGCATACAGTGCAGCTTTGATCTCTGACAATATGGGATATACCGGATAGACGACCTCCTCGAAGTCATTTGTACAAAGAGTGCGGAGCATCTCATCGGATAGATTGGTCAATCCAATTATCGAGCGTAGTGCTTCCTGACGAGGAAAAGAAGCCACAAGGTCTATCTGAGCGTATGCCCAAGCAGTTGAAATGGCGATAGGGGGTACCACAATTAGGACCGGGCACTGTCGTAGAGGCGGGATAACAGTCAGAATATCTCCACGCCCTTCAGCGTAAGCGAATCTGGGGTTTAGGAAGTAAGGGACATCACTTCCAATTTGTTGGGCTATCGAAAAGAGGGTAGAATCGTCTGGTGTGATACGCCAAAGTTGACACAGTCCGCGCAAGACAGTTGCGGCATCGGAACTTCCACCACCAAGCCCACTTCCGGGAGGAATGTGTTTCCTAATGGTTATCTTTGCGCCATCGTTGATGGCAGCTACTTCTTGCAACATCGCGGCAGCGCGGTAGGCGAGATTGTCGTGTTCAGCGATACCAAGCGAGGGACGCGTGTGGACGGTTATCGTTGGAGCAGGCTCGATGGTTATGACATCGAAAAGCTCCACTGGTGCAAAGACAGTTGCAATGTTGTGATAGCCATCGGGCCGTCTCTCTACTACGTGCAATCCGATGTTGACTTTTGCATAGGCATTGAGCGTGAGCATGAGTAGCCATACAGTCGAACAAGGCGCAAAATTACCGCTTTCCCAACACGAGGAGGACATTTCCTTCGGCGCAGAATTATTGCGGAAAGGAATACATTTGCTTTCCCTTTCGATTCCCATTGGCTATGCGCTGATGTCCAAAGAGCATGCATTAGTTATTTTGATACCGTTGACGATCGCATTTGTTGTTGCTGATATTCTCATCCATCGCAGTGTTGCAGTTCGCCAGTATGCGCTGCAAATTGTCGGTCCTTTGTTGCGTCCGCACGAGCGTCGTCAGGACCGCCTTCTCCTCAATGGGGCATCGTATGTGCTTATAAGTGCATGTATCACAGTGGCTATCTTTCCAAAGTTGATTGGGGTCACGGCATTTGCCATCCTGATCATCAGCGACATAAGTGCGGCGATCATCGGGCGTCGTTATGGGGCGCATCGGTTTCTGGATAAGTCGCTGGAGGGAACTCTTGCATTTCTTGTGTCAGCTCTCATTGTCATCAGCGTTATTGGCTCGCTCTATCATTTGCCTGAACTTTATTTCGGTATTGCATCGTGTGGAGCTATAGTAGGTGCACTGGCTGAAAATTTGTCGATTCGCCTCAAACTTGATGATAATGTCTCTATCCCGATGAGCATTGGGGTTGTCATGTGGGTTCTTGCTCTTTTAATTCCTGGTGGAGAACTTTTGCTGCAAGTCGGATGAAAAACCGTCGTATCGTTGGTGCTACACAAGCTATTATCGCAACAGTTTTAGGGGCGCTTATCATCTTAGCGTTAACAGTTCCAACCCCCTCGCTTCCAGAGATGCGAACTGCCGACGTTTTTGACACCACCTTCCATGATGGCTTTCGGTGGATCGTTGCATCGGTCCACACAAATGTTTATGATTCTGCTTGGATAGCACGGTATGCGACGATGTTTTACCATCGTGCCATTCCGAAGCACATGGAAGACACGGGGGCAGTACAGGTAGAACTTTACTTTTTCAACCCTGACGATCGAAGGATGTTACAGAGCCAGGATATTGTATCACTTGCGCGACGGGGTCCAGCAATTGGTGAGCAGCTGGGCAAGCTAAGCGTCGTTGATAGCGGGTATGTAGCAGTTCGTTTTTCGTCAACTATGCTTTTGTTCGGTTACGACACTCTAACAGTTATGCGTACTCGTATCTACGTTCCGAAAGAAGGTTACCGGTGGGCGTCGTTAGTTCGACGTCTATCGTCATGATGTTTCACATTGGAGCGGCCTGATGGACAAACAGCAGTGCTATGCGTTGATTCTTGGGGCGTCGAGTGGTTTTGGGCGAGCGACAGCACTGGCATTGGCAGCAGAGGGGTATCCCATCATAGGAGTGCATCTTGATCGCGCAGCCGCACTGCCTGCGGTGGAGGAACTCAAGAGCAAGATTCAGTCCTATGGTGTGCGGACCCTGTTTTTCAACGCTAATGCAGCAGATGCTGCGCGCCGTGCTGAAATCATCGCCGCTCTCAAGGATGAATTCCGCCATGTTCCCGGCAGTGGTGTTTACCTTATGCTGCATTCTTTAGCCTTCGGGACCCTGCGTCCGCTTGTTTCTTCGAATCGAGAGGAGGCAATCACCCAAAGCCAGCTTGAAATGACGCTCGATGTGATGGCAAATTCCCTGGTGTATTGGGTACAGGACCTTTACGCGGAGGGATTACTCCTTCGAGGCGGGCGAATTCTCTCTCTTACCAGTGCAGGGAGCCATCGTAATCTTCCGATGTACGGGGCGGTATCTGCCGCAAAAGCAGCATTAGAGTCCTACACTCGGCAACTTGCGTTGGAACTTGCTTCGATGGAGATCACCGTCAATGCAATTCGCGCAGGAGTGACCGATACCCCTGCTCTTCGCAAGATACCTGGTAACGAGCGCCTCATTGCGAACGCTATCATGCGTAACCCCAATCATCGGTTAACCACACCTGAGGATGTTGCTCGCATTATCGTACTCCTTGCACGACCAGAAGCACAATGGATCAATGCCCATGTGCTTGGTGCGGATGGAGGCGAGGATGCAATAGACATCACCTGGTGGGATGATGCCGTGGTACGCTAACATGCTTAGGCAGGCTCTTCTGCTTTTCGGAGGAGCCTGCTGTGTTTTTGTGGAGGGATGTCTCCATCCGCTTCGCACTCATTCTCTATCGGCTGCATCTTCTCTTACAGCCAGTGGTAGTGAGATGAAGGAATCCTCCAAGCGTTTTGCTGATACTATGACTATTTTCTTTGCAGAGCCACCGCCGCAGAGGGATCGGGGAACGCTGGTAGAGGGAAAAAGCAGAGGTATTCTGCTTGATTCTGCAATAAAACTCTGTACACACTCCAGTATTGGACGTGCTGTGCAACTACTTCTGCAAGTAATAGAAAATTGCCCGCATAGTGATTCTCTTCACTGGGAAGCATTATTTCAGCTGGGGGAGTGCTATGCAGTCAAGGGAGAATACCGCCGTGCACGGCTTCTATTGGGGGAAATTGCCTATCGCAACGAAGGTATCCCGTCTGATGTCCATCAACGTGCACTTGTACGACTAGGGCATGTGTGGTGCCGCGAGGGGAGAGTTAATCTCGCCCAGGAGCAGTTTTCGCGGCTTATTGAATTGTATCCTTTCAGTCCTTACCGTTCTGTTGCAAGTTGTAGCACTATTGATTTGTTCGATGCCTTCGGGCGGCACGGATACGACCAAAGACGTACACAATAAGACCGATTATTGCTGCAACTGCGAGGATAATTGTAATTGCTATCCCGTAGGTGCGGAAGTATGCTTCAATGGTGCGCCAGTTTTGCCCAAGTTGCATGCCAGCATAGAGCAAAAGTGTATTCCAGACCAGTGCACTAACACCACACAGGATGGTTGTACGTACTGGTTCCAGGTGTGACATGCCGGCAAATAGCGAAATGACCGATCGTGTTCCAGATAAAAACCGATTGATGACGATGACGATGTATCCCCACCGCTGAAACCATTGCTCTGCCCGTTCGACTGCCTCGAGCGGAAAGAGCTTCCGCAGTTGTGACGTCATAAGGCGATCACCAAGCACACGCCCGAGCGTGAACATTGTGAAGAAGCCCGCAGTACTTCCCAGAGTTGCGAAAAGAACTATTACGCCAAAATCTGCCGTGCCGATTCCTATCAGTGTCCCAATAAAGACAAGCAGCACATCGCTTGGGGAAGGTGGGAGAATGTTTTCAAGGTATGTCACAGCAAACGCTGCAACGGCAATCCCCCACGGCGGCAGTTGCTCAAGAATTGCAACAAGGTGATCGAGCATAGCTTTGCGTTCAAATTGAACTATCACAAGTTACGGAGAGCCATAACGATGGATGAAGCAACTCGTCGTATGCAGTGTATTGGTGCAAATCTCCGCGCTTTACGACGCAAAACGGGTAAGACTCTTGAGGAAGTTGCAACAAAAGCGGGCGTATCAGTCTCACATCTTGCGAACGCAGAGCACGGCAGACGCATGCTTCACGGCGAGCTGTTGCGAAATGTCCTTGTCTTATACGGATATTCCTTAGCGGTATTTATGTCCCATATCGAAAAGCTCATTCAGCCCTTGAACGAGAACAGAAATAGTGATGCAGTAATTCCTGCCTCCCCGATTCCCCTGATGGGCTATCGTCCAGGGCAAGGAGAATTGCATCTGCTTCACCCTGTTTTCTCAGTGGAAGAATCTGCTCACCTATTGCTCATTCTTCCACCTGAACAGGAGCTTTGGCATTCATACATAGTGCTACCAGCCCGCTGTAGTGTTGGTGTGGCACGCGGGGCACTCTTGATTGAAACACCTCAACGAGAGTTCTTGCTCAATGAAGGAGAGTATGCAACAATCTTACCACATCAACCGCATCGGTTTCGCAATCATACCCTCGCTGAAGCGCGTGCCTATATTTGGGTAGAAACGGCGTGTATCTAAGATGAGTAGCACCGGTGAGCATACGACAACTCTTCACATCCTTTGTATCGAGGATCACCCTCTCGACCGCGAGCTAATTAGCCGTCAGCTTCAGCGTGATGATATATGGGGTGAACTTCGCTTTGCTCTTTCTTTTGCTGGCACATTGGGAGAAGCGGTCATGCTTGCACAAACAACAACAGTGGATGTATGTCTTGCTGATCTGGTGCTACCAGATAGCCGCGGTATAGAAACTGTTCACGTACTTCGCCGTGTGCTTCCCACTGCTGCTATTGTCGTTATCACTGCGGACACTGATCCACTGACTTTGCGCCAAGCAGTGTATGCAAATGTGCAGGGGTACTTAGTTAAGGGGGAATATGCCTCAGGAGCGTTAGCTCGAACAATCATTGCAGCGTGGGAACGAGCACGCTTAGAACAGCGTCTGGCGGAAACGTCGGACAAGCTCCGCCGTTTGCAAGAGCAGTATCGTGCATTGCTTGAGTTTCTTCCCGATGGCGTCATTATGACGGACTCTCATGCTCGTATCCTTTACCTTAATCCTGCTGCCCAGGAATTACTGGGTCGTTCCAGCGGAGAGCTTCTTGGAGAAGAATTGGTTGGACTCCCCTCAAGCATTGAGCAGCCAATAGAAGTTGTAATAGCCCATCGAGCTGGAAAGCTCCGCTCTGCACTTGTCCACTGCCAACATGCAGCAGTAGATGGGCAGGCAGTGGTTTTTTACTTTCTCCGCGATATCACCGAGCAACGTACTTATGAGCAACAACGGCGTCACCGTGAACGGATCGAGCTGTTAGGAATGTTGGCAAGTGGTGTTGCACACGACATCAACAACTTACTCTCCCCGATCATGCTCGGGGTGCAAACATTGCTCCGTGGAGCAAACGATGACCGCCAGCGCCGTGTCCTTACGATGATCGAAGAATCTGCCAGGCGAGGTGCAGAGCTTATTCGACAGGTACTGAGCTATGCGCGTGCTCAAGACACGCAACGACAACTCATTGCCCCGTATGATGTGATTGCAGAAGAGGAACCCTATTGGCACAGTCTTTTGCCAGCCTCAATCACGTTAGACGTGCGTGGTGTTGATCGCTTGGCTCCCGCATTTTATGGTGATCGCCTTCAGGTAAAGCAAGCACTAACTCACTTGGTCACTAATGCGAAAGAAGCAATTGGCAATGCTCCGGGTACGATTCGTATTGCCGCCTACGCAACATCGCGGAATGATCCGCGTCTGGCTTCCAAAGGTATTGCAGATGATTCATTCGTTGTGTTTGATGTAAGCGACACCGGCTGTGGCATTCCAGAAGATCTTCGCCACCGCATCTTCGAACCATTTTTCACCACAAAATCTGGAGCAAGTGGTTTGGGGCTATACACCGTACTTACCATTGTCAAGCGCCATCATGGAGTTATCCACGTTGATAGTCGTGTTGGGGAGGGAACAACAGTAAGCATCTTTTTCCCTCTTGTCGAAGATAGTACAGAACATCGGGGTGTTGTGCTCTTGCTCATACCAAGCGCAACGATGCGACAATTAGTTCGATCGACGCTCGAAGCAGAGGGGTTCCGTATCCTCGAGGCAAGTTCTCCTGCTGAGGTGCTAAGTGTCTTTGTTGCTGCCTCCTCTTCGGTAGAGATCGTCATAGCCGATGATGACCCGAGTGTTCCTGGCTGTCTTGAAAAGCTTGGTGCAATCCGTCAACTTAAACCCAGTGTGCGGATTGTCTTATTGTGCTCTTTGCTTGCCCAGGGAGCGCTGCGACAGCTGGAAGGGAATGTTGTTGATCGCTTTATAGCAAAGCCTTTTACTGATCAAATGCTCCTGGATGCTGTTGCTGGATTGAATTGTGCTCCAGGAGGATAACTGTAACTTTGCGATATGTTGTACGTTCTTTCTTGCACATGAAAGAGTTTCGGAATGAACCTGTTCTTGACTTTTCGAATCTGAAAAATATTCGCGCACAACGTGCAGCGATAGAAGATGTTCGCAAGCGCTTTGGCAAGGAGTATCCCAACATCATTGGTGGAAAGAAAGTTTTCACTGAAGAGAAAACCATTTCTCGCAATCCTGCCAGACCCAGTGAAGTTGTCGGTATTTTCCAAAAAGGCGGGAAAGAACACGCAGAACAAGCGATTGCAGCAGCGTTGAAGGCATTTGAGTCGTGGAAAAATGTGCCCGCAAAGCAGCGTGCACAGTTCCTCTTCAAAGCTGCAAAGGAAATACGCCGTCGCCGACTCGAAATCAATGCATGGATGATAAGCGAAGTAGGAAAAAACTACGCAGAGGCGGATGCGGATACCTGCGAAGCAATCGACTTTTTAGAATTTTACGGGCGGGAGATGCTTCGTTATGCACAGCCGCAACCGGTGACACCTGTGCCGAATGAAGTAAATGAGTTGTTCTACATCCCTCTCGGTGTAGGCGTAATCTTGCCGCCGTGGAATTTTCCTTTCGCCATCTTGGTTGGGATGACAAGTGCTGCGATAGTAACAGGAAACACTGTTGTCCTAAAGCCATCAAGTGATGCTCCAATGATGGGGTGGATATTCGCAGACATCATGCGTTCGGTAGGGTTACCACCAGGGGTACTGAATTACCTTGTTGCAAGCGGAGCAGAGGCAGGTGATTATTTGGTTGCTCATCCGAAAACGCGCTTCATTGCTTTTACTGGTTCGATGGAAGTGGGTCTTCACATCAACGAACTGGCAGCAAAGCCGCAGCCCGGGCAAATCTGGATCAAGCGAGTCATTGCTGAAATGGGAGGTAAGGATGCAATCATCGTTGATAGCGAAGCTGATTTAGATGCGGCGGTGCAAGGTGTAATCATTTCTGCTTTTGGATTTCAAGGGCAAAAGTGCTCCGCGTGTTCCCGAGCAATTGTGGACCGCAAAGTGTATAAAGAGTTCGTTGCTAAACTCCGCGAGGCAGTAGCGGCTCTCCACGTCGGTCCGCCTGAGGATAACTATCCTGTTGGTCCAGTGGTCAACGAGCGTCAGAAGAATTCTATCCTCCAGTACATTGAGATTGGTAAACAGGAAGGTAAATTGCTCATTGGGGGTAACGCAATCGAAGATGAAAGTGGTGGCTACTATATTGAGCCGACGGTTTTCATTGATGTTAAGCCTACTGCTCGGATAGCGCAAGAGGAGATTTTCGGTCCGGTACTTGCTGTCATCAAGGCACGGGATTTCGACGATGCTCTTCGTATTGCTAACAGCACTATTTACGGACTGACCGGGTCAGTTTATTCGCAGAACCGTGCAAAGCTTGAACGCGCCCGACAGGAGTTTCATGTGGGGAATCTTTATTTCAATCGCAAATGCACTGGTGCCTTAGTAGGAGGGCATCCATTTGGCGGATTTAATATGAGTGGGACTGACTCAAAAGCAGGTGGACGGGACTACTTGCTGCTGTTCTTGCAGGCAAAGAGTGTTTCCCGTAAGGTGAGCTGATGTTACATATCGGAGGCAACCCACAACCGAACAGTAGTTCCAGGAGGCACTCGGCTTCCGGCAGCAGGCTCCTGGCGAAGGACAGTTCCAGGGACGAATGTCCCGTCGTATTGCAGTATCACCTCGCCTAACTGCAGTTGAGCTTGCTCGAGAAGTTCTTGTGCTTCCTGCTGACTGCGTCGAATGAGGTCCGGTACTGTTACAATTTGTGCCGTATCTTGGCACAGGGTAAGATGGATAGGTGTCCCAGTACGGACGAGGGCTCCTGCTGGTGGGCTTTGGTCAATGATCCCACTACTGGTTATTGGGGTACACGGTGTCACTTGGACACGGCCAATCTGCAAACCTTCGCGCAACAATGCTATCTGCGCATCACGCAGAGACATGCCGAGTACTGACGGAATGCGAACTGTTTCTTCTCCACGGCTGACGACCAAATACACGCGCCGACCCTGCCGCACCGTTGCCCCTGGATATGGCGACTGAAGTACAACACGCCCAGCTGCATACACTGAATCGTATTGATGCTGGATGTCGTGAACACGCAGCTTGTACTGTTCGAGTATTTTCACAGCCTGTTCTTGTGGCATGCCAATAACGTTCGGCATAACGACAGTTTCTCTACTGTGCACGATAAGCGGAACAATAACCTGATCAAGAAGGATAATCAGGCATATCACTCCAGCTCCTCCGCCGAGCACCACGCGCCATTTGCGATCACGGATCAATGTCTGAAAAAACTGTCTCATCGCATGATGTTTGGTAGAAAATGCACGCAAACATAGCATCGAATGTCCATGCCTGAAGCACAGCATTACTTCATCATAGCACTTGCTGCAACAATCTTACTCTGCGGATTACTTGGCTGGGCAGTGTTCATCCTATGGACGAAAGGCATGCGATGGGAAAGATATGGCGCTGCAGGAGTGAGTATTGCTGGTATCGCAATTGTATGCTTATGGCTCCTTTTCTACAAGCAACTGCAACTGGAAGGTGCACGGCAATTTTGGATAATACTGTGGAGCTGCAGTGCGGCAGGGTTAGGGTGGCTTGGTATGCGAGCGCTGAGCCTCCAGTTATTTCCTCCGAATAGAACCTCTGCCGATGCTGGACGCCGAGCATTTATCGAGCAAGGTGTGGCTGCGGCAGCAGGAGTAGTACTTGCAGGGCAAGTTGCAGCGTATGATCCTGCCGATGTCGTCGTTGAGCATCATCAGGTAGAAATGCCCCATCTACCGCGAACCGCAGATGGAATTACTATTGCTGTTTTGAGCGATATCCATGCAGGACCATTCATTGAACCACGGCACGTTGAATACTATGTACAGCTGATTCGCCGCAGGCGACCTGATGTGATTCTCTTGCCAGGCGACTTTATCACATCGCATGCCGAAGAATTTGTGCCGTTTTATAAGGCAATTAGGCAGCTACAGGCGCCATATGGGGTTCTTGCGGTATTAGGAAACCATGATTATTTCAACAGCTCTGCACCCTTGCTCCGACAAATGCTGGAATCAAGTGGGGTGCAGGTGTTGGAGCATGCCATGATCGAAATCGAAGGTGTTCAGTTTATCGGTATCAGCGATTACTATCGCCACATCGTGCACGACCGTGGAAAACACCAATCCCATCAATCACTTCTGCACCAATTATCATGTGCTAAATGCCCGGTTGTAATGGTGCATCGTCCGTTTGTCTTTGATGCGCTTGCGGAACTCCATCGGCAGGTTTTAGTCATTGCCGGGCATACGCATGGAGGACAAATTGTTGCATCCGTAGGGAGCAGCCGATGGGCAATAACTCAGCTTTTTTCACGATATACCAGTGGATGGTATGCCAGTGGTTCAGCACGAATGTACGTGACTCGTGGAGTAGGCACAATTGGTGTTCCACTTCGCATTGGCGCACCACCAGAGATTACCGTAATTACTTTGCGGAGAGCCTATGCTTGAGGATGAATTTCAGCAGTATGCTCTGTCAGCCCGGGCAATTGCACACGTTCTACAGAAAAGCCAGCGAATTATTCTTACTACTCATGTGCGGCCAGATGGAGACGCCATTGGTTCGCTCCTTGGGCTGGGCAATGCTTTGCGGAATATTGGTAAGCAACCGCGGTTGATTATCCCATCGAATGTTCCCGCCTTCCTACAGTTTCTACCGGGAAGTGAATCGATCGAGGTGTATAATTCGCTTGCACACGACAATGCTATTGCCACAGCTGATGTTATTGTTTTCCTCGATTTCAATGCAGTGAACCGGCTTGATACGATGCGTCCAATTGTTTCCAGTTCGCGAGCCCAACGGGTATTAATTGACCATCACCTCGAACCCGAAGAAGGCTTTATTGCTATGCTTCATGACACGGAGGTTGCCTCCACCGCAGAGTTAACCTTTGCACTTATTCTCTTGGAATATCCTGCCGCCCTACAGTCAAACGTTGCAATTCCTCTCTACACCGGGGTGCTTACCGATACGGGGAGTTTCCGATTTCCTCGAGTGACTGCTCGAACGCATCGGATGGTGGCAGTTTTCCTGGAGCATGGGGTACAACCACACTGTATCTACGAGGCAATCTATGACACAAACTCACCGGTGCGTCTCCGCCTTATGGGAGAGGTACTGCGAGGTCTTGAGATTGAGTGCGGTGGGCAATGCGCTATCCTCTCCTTGCGGCGCCAGCAAATTCTTGCATACGGGGCAACCGAGGATGATACGGAAGGATTTGTTCAATATACGCTCACGATACCGGGGGTACAGGTTGGTGTTTTTCTCAGCGAAATGATGGCGCAAGATGCAGTAAAGGTTTCTCTCCGTTCAAAAGGTAATGTTAGTGTGCAGCGTATCGCTGAGCAATTTGGTGGAGGAGGGCATCTTAATGCAGCGGGCGTTACAATAGCCTCTATACCGCTTGATCGCGTCAAGAAAGAGATTGTAGCAGCAATCGAGCAGCAGTTAAAGGGCAACTCGGAATAGGACCTGTCGCCCTTCAATCAGCATGCTGACGAAGGATCGCGCTTCGTTCAGAGGGGGAAAGAAGCATTGCAATTTGATAACGGGTCATAAGCGGTGACATTCCGCGTGCAATTGCGGTGGCTGCTTCGATATGAAGCAAGTCACGTTGCTGTTGGTTGAAGAGAACTTTCTCTAACCGCTGGGCAATTGGGAGCCAAAGAAAATTTGCTGTTATTAATCCCCACAAAGTTGCGCTGAATGCAAAACCAATCCGCTGCAGAAGAATCGCAGGACTGTCTCCTCCGTTGGCTAATGCGGATGCCAGTCCAATGACTGTTCCGATTAGCCCCATGGTCGGGGCATAGCCAGCAAGCCGTCGGTAATAAGAAATCACCTGCTGAGTACGCATATACTGCGCTTGTACCATCTTACGAGCAAGTCGTTCGATCGAGTCGGCATCTAATCCATCGGAACAGAGCTGTACAATTGCAGCAGCAGTTGCATCTGGGGCTGTCTTTTCCACTCCATTGAGTGCGAGGATACCATCTTTCCGCCACTGGAGGTTCACGTTGAACCACCATTCGACTAATGGAGCAAACGCTTGAGGAGACCCCGCCAGCAGCCGGAGTGAACGAAGTGCATCCGTAATTGTCCCGAACTCAGTTCCTGCAGATGCTGCGATCCAGGAACCGATAAGCACGATTGCGATTGCTTCATAATTCCATAGAAATGCAAATGTCCCCGTTGCGTGTACCGTTATACTAAGTACAAATGCAATGCCACCACCGAGCAAGAGAGGAGTGGACAGACGGGTCATCGGAGGAAATCAATCAGCGAAATGTTGAGTAAGCGAGCACCGACTTTCAAACTGTATTCGTAGGCAAGCTGGTCCCGTTGAAGTTGAATGGTAGCTGCAGCAATGTCTGTGTCCTGGAGCCGGGAGAGAAATTCACGCTGTCGTGTTATGTCTTCAGTTAGTTGATCACGCTGTCGCGCCATCCGCTCAGTTCGTATTCCGAGCTCCGCCGTAGCATAATTGACTTGAGTTGCAGCGTCGGAAAGCTGTTTGACAAGGAATGCCACGTGATCGAGTTGCTGTTGGCTTGGGAGTTGACCGTTTGTTCGTGGGCTTCCATCGGGGTTATAGGCAAATGTGTTGTACAGATCAACAAGCATGGAAAAAAGTGCTGTACCGCCGGCGCCGAAAATGCGGTCTGCTGTAATCGAGACTTGTTCAGTTGCACCATCTCCTGTTTGGATATAGCGCGGTTCATTGTTGCCTTTGAAACGAACCTCTAAACCGGAAGGATTTGTCCCTGAGGGTGTCAACTGAACAAGCTCGAAGGGGAGACTGGTTGTCTCTGGTGATGTCGGGATAAGGACAGATGCTGTATTCCTTGTTCCTGCCAATACATAGATGTCCCCGTGGGTTGCATTTGCTGCATCAATTAATGCACGAATTCCGCTGAGGATGTGTTGAGCAAATACCGACCACTTATCATGATTTGCCAGGTTCAGCGCATCAATCCCCAGCGTGCGAAGCGAATCGAGGCTTGTGCTTATCTGCGATAGAGCATTTTCAACTGTTGTTTGTTCGGCAAGAGCGCCATCAAGTGTTGTTGCATATCGCTGCATACGTGCAATAGTACTTCGATAGGAGACAATAGCGGATACATCCGTTGGCGCATCAGAAAGCTGAAGTAAACGTTGCCCTGTGGCAATTCGTGTTTGCTGTTGCGCTTGTCGCGCTGTAAGGTTGGTCAGGGTTGATTGTAGCTTGGAGCTGAGAGTATCAAGTGTTACACGCATACGTCTTCCGGATTATCGTCCAAGGTTGACTAAGGTGGCGAGCATTTCCGAAGTTGCAGTAACTATACGAGCGGCAGCTTCAAATGATCGCTGGTACACGATCAGATTCGTCGCTTCTTCGTCGAGATTGACGCCACTTAGGGAAGAACGTTCAGTGGTTACCTGCTCGACCATGGTTTTGGTTGCGGTCAGTCGGTCGTTAGTTGCAGCGTGAAGATGTGCTAAACGGCTCGTCAAAATGCCGTAATATCCCTCTGGTGTCGTACCATCGAGAAATGTGCTATCGGTTGCCAGTGCAGCAATAGCAGCGATGACAGCATTATTACCAGGAGCATTTGGTACTCCACTGGTAGGGATTGTGGCCGGGTCGCTTGTAAGCAGAGGATTGATACTCAACGTAACTGCAGTGATAGGACCTGGGGAGGATGAGATGAAAATTTCCCGTCCTGGTGGCACTGGTCCGCTGTCACTTAGTCCAAAACCTGTTATAGCAAGGCGATTGACACGTTCAGCAAATGTCGCCGCAAATCGATCGAGCTCACGTGCAATGGAAAAGTCGCCACTGGTTGATTGGGGGTTGAGTGTTTCGTTATAGTGTTTCGTAAGCGAGGCAAGTTCACCATTCTGTGGGATAAAGGTGCCGACCGTTGTTCCATCGGGCTTTTGTACTATGAACTTTAATGTCGTAGCGCCTGTTGTGCCGTCAAGTTGTTTCTGCACCTGCAGGGAGAGCGCTGCATTCGATGTTACAAGCATCATCCCCCCACTTGTTACACTAATGCTACCTGTTGCATCGCGGGTGATGCTTATGTCTATGTAGCGTGACAGTTCATCGAGCAGCGCAGCTTGTTGATCAAGTAAAGACGCTGCAGGCTGTCCAGAGGCGTCAATAGTAGCGTGGATGTTGGCATTGGATTTAGCTATAGCATCCAGCAGAAAGTTGACTCGTTCAACAGAAGTGGTAGCCTGCTCAAAGGTTGTGTTCCGTAATTGCTCGATACCTCTTGCTGTTGAATTGAATTGTGCTGCAAGTTCGGATGCCCGGGCAGCAAAGAGCCGCCGTGTTGCAATATTCGATGGCTGGGCACTAAGCTGTGCCGCGGCGTCGAAGAAACGTTGGAGGGCTGTTTGGAGTGTTTGCTCCCCAGGTTCGCCAAGTATTTGCTCGATTCGCTGGAGAATTGTAGCATCTTGCTGGTAATAGTTCTGCGAGGAAGTGTAGTTACGAAGATCTCGCTCGATGAGATGGTCGCGGAATTGTCGTATGCTGCTGGTTAGAACGCCCATTCCTACCATCATTCCTCCGACAGGAATTGATTCCCCAGGACGGAGAACCACCTGCTGCCGCGCATAGCTTGGTGTATTGACATTAGCGATGTTGTTTGAGGTAACATCTAACCCTCGCTGGCTTGCCAGCAATGCACGCTTGCCTATTTCAAGAGCACGGATCATGGTTGGCTTCCCTTAGAGTGCAGCATCAACTGCGTGAAGATTACGCTGACGGACGTAGTTCAGCGTTGCTTGAATGCTATTGCGCCCGCGGAGAGCAAGCATGCGATTGATACTATTGGTGCGCTGTAATTCTGTTGTGAGGGTGCTCAGTCTGGTTCGAATGTCGTCAACTATTACACGCTCGTGGTGAGGAAGGTATGCATATAGGGCTGTAAGGGACATTGTTGACACCTGCTCAATCGGGCGACTGAGTGCTTGGGCAAGTAGTAAGCAGCGCTGCTTCTCAAGCTGTTCGAGATGATTGAGGAGGGCTTCTTGTTTCCGTACTTGTTGCTCGATAGCCTCAGTGTCAAAGCGCACGAGCTGTTCCTGCAGCAACTGACTGATTGAAAGTAATGCAGCTGTAGTATCCGTTTCTTGACGAAGGATACCAATTAGCGCACTCCTTTGTTCTGCAGTCCAGGGGCAATCCATTGCTCTTTACTCTATGATAGAACCTCCGCTTTCATATATCGGCTGAACAGGGGGGAAACTAAAGCATCTCATCTTGGCGGAATAACGCAGCGTATTGTTGGACACGGTGGATATACTGGTGGGTTTCCCGATAAGGCGGAATGCCTCTATACTGCTGCACAGCGCCTGGACCTGCGTTATAGGCTGCTAACGCCAGTGGAATAGAGCCGAAACGGTCGAGCATCATCCGAAGGTAACGTGTGCCAGCAAGGATATTTTCCTCTGGGTCGAAGATGTTGCGAACACCAAGTTCTTGGGCAGTAGCATCCATCAGCTGCATCAATCCCTTCGCTCCAGCTGGTGAGATAGCATTGGTAACTCCGCCTGACTCCGTTGCGATGACTGCCTTGATAAGCCAAGGGGGGATATCATACATACGTGCAGCACGCTCGATGATGTCCTGCACTTGCTCAAGGCGTATGTTAAGACGACCTTGGGGTGGGCTCTGGCCTCTCTCTCCTGAACTTGTGTTATCTGCAGCTTGTGGAGCAGAGTGCGGCAAAGAAGTTACAGTGGAGGGATGACGGGTAATGATGGGCAACTGATCACTCCCTGTTAAGTAGCGATACACCATTTGCGCAATTCCAATACCACGTCCAGTATGGGCAAGTTGTTGAGCAAGCTCGATGCCAGCGAGCGTGTCGAGAACTTCGCCACCGAAGGTAGTGGAGTCCTCATTCTCGAGACTATCAAGCATTGCATGACGCATCGTTTTGTAGAGTTCATGGATGAAGAGTGCCTCAAATCCCCGTGCAGCTTTTGCTGCATATTCAGGGGAAGCCGTCTCTCCAACATGTTGGAGATGCTCGAGCTGAGCCAGGGGTTTGTGAGAGAGACTTGTCTGGATTGTTATGCGGGCATGGTCAAATTGTTCGGTTACAGGGGAAATGTCCATAGCTATTGGATAACAAGTTCTGCTTGGAGTGCACCAGCTTGCTTCAGTGCTTGGAAGATTGCCACTAAATCTCGTGGGGAAACCTTCAAGAGATTGAGTGCGTTGGCTAAATCCTGGACTGTTGTTGTAGCGGGGAGAGCAACCGCAGGATTGCTCTGTTCTTGTGTGCGGATGAAGGCATTGGAAACGCGGGCAGTAGTGCCAATCGTAAATGGTGCAGGCTGGATAGCGGTGTTGATTTGTTGAATTTCAATTTCCAATCCTCCATGAGCGACGACAGCAGGAAGGAGGCGGACATTTCCACCAACGACAACAGTACCTGTTCGCTCATTGATGACCACTTTGCCGGCGACATCGACCGATACTTCGGTAGATTCAATGCGGGCAATATATTCGATTGCTTGCGCGGCGGTTGTTCCAGCGGGGAAACGTACTATGACCGTGGCAGGATCAAGCGCCTGGGCAGTGTTAGCTAATCCCTCTAATGCATTGATTGCAGCGGCAATACGCACAGCGGTTGTGTAATCAGGGTGATTGAGGAGAATGCGGATTTCTCCTGTGCTCAAACTTGTTCCCTCGACGTTCCGTTCAAGAAGTAAACCGCCGGGGACACGGGCGGTGTTTGTCAGGTTTTTTCCAGCTCGTGAACCAAGGGCAGTGATGTCATAACCGCCTACGCTTAGCGGTCCCTGTGCCATTCCAAAGACTGTTCCATCGCTGGCAACAAGCGGGGTCAAGACAAGGGTACCTCCCTGCAGCGATCGTGCATCCCCAATGCTGGAGACAGTAACATCTATCTTTGTCCCTGCTCGGGCAAAAGGGGGAATAGTTGCCGTTACCATGACCGCTGCAACATTCTGCGTCCGTTGGAAAAAAATATTTTGCTGGGGAGTTATCCCAAATCGTTTCAGCATATTGAGCACAGATTGAATCGTAAAGCTCGATCGAGGAGAGTCGCCAGTATTGTTCAATCCTGTTACTAATCCGTAGCCGACAACTTGGAGCCCACCGGCACCTTCCACTGTAGCAATGTCCTTTATGCGATCGCCCAAGGCAAGGTATGAGCATACACCAGTCATGCACAAAATCTGTGTCAGTGTCTTCAGCATTTTCATGGTAGCATTAGAACAATAAGCGGATGAATCTGGTAAACAAACCTGGTTCTTGAGCTCGGGAAATCACACCTTCACCATTGTAGATGAGCACAAGGTCGGCAATTTGAAAGGAATACACGGTATTGTCGGGGCTAATATCAACAAAGCGTACATATCCACGAAGGGTAATAGTCTGAGTTTCGCCATTGATGGTGACCGACCGTGTACCTTCGATTTGCAAGGCATTGAGATTGCTGGCATCGACAATTCGTGCGGTAAGCTTTGCGCGTACTCGCTCCGAGCGATTTGTTGCTCCTCGTCCATTGAAGGTGTTCTGGGTACCGATGCCCACGCTGACATTCCCTTGATTGTTTCCGATTGTTCCGCTTGCTTGGGCACTTAATTCTGTTGATGTATTATTCTGCGTGGCTGCTTGATTGTCTGCCTGGGCATCTTCGACAATCAAGATGGTTACTACATCGCCTTTGCGAAATGCTTTGACGTCTGAATACAGCGATCGCGTTGCACTCTCGACAAATTGAGCGTGGCAGGTAATAGCAGAAATCGTGATGACGATGCTAAGATGCTTCATGGGGTGTGAAGGGAAGGTTGAAATCGATTCGGTGACAATTCAACCAAGACAGTTTTTTCATCGGTTGCGGTACCAACCAACACAGCACCCGTATCAGTGCGACGAACCTTGACTCCGCTTCCGACCTCCGCATTCTGGAGGGCATGAGCCATTGCACGAATGATAATGCCATTGGAGCGGAGAACCAAGGTAACGGCTTGTCCCGCGCGAATCCTCCCATTGCTGCTCAGATAGGGGCGAAGTAAAGGTGCGCCCTGCATGACGCTCTGACGCAACTGACATCCGATTACCGAATCGGGAAGAAGGTCAATGTATTGAGTGACATCTCGACGCTCATAGCTCACATCCTCTGTTGTTAGAACCGTTCCCCGCTGAAGAAAACGTTTGGCTACCGGCACTGCTCTCCACGCAGTGATTTTGACAGGGATACGAATACGCTTGAGTTCTATGCCGTTGGTGTGGAATGTGACCTCGACATTCACACGTCCTGCTAAGGGCTTATCGAGAGGAACTTCGCATTGAGCAATAACTTGTGGGTTGTCGAAACGGAGTTCTTCTATAGGTGTCAAGAAGGTGATCTGATCGTCTTTGCCGATAAGTTCGCGCAGGTAGGATTCAATTCCGCGCTGGATGGTAAGGGAAGAAAAACGTGCCCCTTGTTGCGTCTGTGCAACGGCGGAAAAAGACACGGTCCACATGGCAATACATCCGACGGCGACAATGTGCTGCCACCATAGCCTTCTCAAGGCAAGTGAATGGAGTCGTCGTGGGTTAGCGTGCAGTGCCATGACCTAATCATCTCTTGAGATTGACCGCCGTGCCGAGAATGCTGTCTGCCGTTTGAACGGACTTGGAGTTGATTTCATAGGCGCGTTGGGCAATAATCATGCTTACCATTTCTTGCACCAAATCAACGTTCGACGACTCTAAATGTCCTTGGATGAGTTCACCGGTATTATTTGTGGCTGGTTGCTCCTCGATGGGGGGACCAGAGGAAAGCGTTGCAACAAAGAGGTTGTCGCCGATTGAGCGTAAGCCTGCAGGATTGACAAAGCGCACAAGGGTTATACGGCCAATCTCTTGCTCGTCTGGTTGCGAGCCACCTTCGAAAACAGCAGTCACTATGCCATCACGACTAATGCGAATGCTCGTTGCATTCTCTGGAATAGTAATCCGTGGTTCAAGAAAATATCCCTGTGATGTTACAATCTCACCGTTGCGGTTGACGGTAAAAGATCCATCTCGTGTATAGGCAATCGTATTGTCCGGACGGAGCACCTGGAAAAAGCCTTCGCCATTGATTGCAATGTCGAGCATATTTCCAGTCTCGGTGATTGTTCCCTGAGAAAATTGACGGGTGGTGGCAACCAATTCTGTTCCGCTGCCAATCTGAACATCAGGCAACGGCTCAATGCCTGCAGCTGACGTTGCTCCCATCGGACGGACTGTTTCGTAGAGGAGGTCCTGAAACTCTGGGCGAACGCGTTTGTATCCTGTTGTGTTCACATTTGCCAGGTTGTTTGCGATAACCTCGACGTAGCGTTGTTGAGCACTTAGTCCTGTTGCTGCTGTGGTGAGGGTTTTATCCATGGCTCAATTATCAAGATGGTTAGCTACTGAATCGTCCGATGTCAATAGAGCGGTCCAGAGTGCCATCGTTTGTTTGGATAACCTTTTGTCCTAACTCGAACATGCGTTGGAGCTGGATCATTGTCACGAGCTCCGTAACAATGTTGACATTCGATGCTTCAAGGTATCCTTGTTGAATGTGGATCTCCTCGGGGGAAAGATCAGCAATGTCAGTTTCATCGGTTGGCAAGAATGTAACTGCATTGGCACGCTGCAGCGATTGAGGATTGGCGACCTGCACGACACGCAGTTGACCAACCATCAAGCCATTGAACTGAACCTCGCCATTAGGGGAGATTTGAATTTGTCGTGCCAGATTGTCACCCTGGAGATTATCGCCCTGTTGCGGAAGCTCGATTCGAAGCGGTCCTCCACTTGTCAGCAGCATTTTTCCATCCGAGGTGACGACATATCCCTGACTGTCAATGGTGAAATGTCCTGCACGGGTGAGGTACTCCTGTCCGTCACGGTCTGCCACGACGAAGAATGTGGTATTCCCGTCGAGTGCTATGTCGAGTGGATTACCTGTTTTCTGGAGTGCACCTTGCTGAAAGTCAATGTATTGACGGAGGGGAGTATCCTCTACCTCCGCGTCGCCACGAACATTGAGCAGGTTTTCTCGAGCTTCGATGAGTGTTTGTTCAAAAATCCCGCTCCGCTTATAGCCAACTGTGTTAGCATTTGCAATGTTGTGAGCGGTTAGTTCCAGCCGCACCTGTTGCGGCAACATGCCAAGTGCAGCGGTGTAGAGTTCTTTGAGCATCCTGCAGTAAACGTTGTTGAGCTTCCTGCTTTTCAACGCATGCAGCAAGTTTTGTGCCAAGGTATTGTTCGAGTGTATCCCGATATAGCAAAGAAAAAAGCACCTCTCTCAAGAGAGGTGCTCTGTTGACAGGATATTGCTACTTTGATTTAAGGGGTGATCAAAACAGGTATGACCTCCGTATGGATCGGTGTCCATAAGCGCAGGTAATATGCGCCACTGGGAATGCGTCCTGCGGGAATTGTGTAGTGATAGTTGCCCCGTTGCTGCCCTTCTGCTATCTGAAGAGCTCTACTGCCGAGTGTAGAGTATAGTTCAGCTCGGAATGGCATATCTTCTCCAATTGCAATATTGACGGTTACATCACCATGATCATGGCTGACCGATACAGTGGTTGGTGTATTGAGAATGATTTGGCGAATTTGCTGGGCACAGTAATTAGGAGTCGTAATTGTGCCTCTTGTTGTCTGGACAACCAGACAGGGGTAATCGCTTGCATTGATAAATGACACATCGACCGTGTGTGCTAATGTGCTTGCCAGAAATGTGGTAAATGGTATTTGGACCTCCAGTGTGCCATTGGGAATACCCACTGCGCCAATTCCTTCCAATAACGCCCCTGTTGGCAGACGCCGCATAGTCCATCGCCAATTATTCTGCAGAACTTGGAAACTTTGGTCGTCAATATCAACTGACCCTGTAGGATAGTCCAATTTGAACTGGAGTCGAGTGACAAGGATTCCTGCATCCGGCGTTGTCGAGATTAAAAGAGACACAGGTTTTGTTTTCCCTACATCAATGATCGCATTTCCTACGGTCACAGTTAGCGGACGCGTTACACCTGTTGCACTGAAGCGTAAGCGCTGAGGTTGTGCCAATGCAGAGGAGTTGATGACAATTTCAATTGTTCGTGTACCTGGAGTAGGGGTGTATTGAATCGAAATGGTTGCGGTGCCACCGGGGGGGACAATAGTATCAGAGACAGTAACTGCAAAATCTGCAATGTCACCTTGCACTGCGATGGAGAAAGACTCTGCTACCGTGCTTGGATTCGTAATAGTCACTACTCTCGTTATAACGGAGTGACACAGGAGAATATCGCCAAAATCTTCTGGTTGGGAGATTGTCAATGCAAGCCCGAGTCCTTGAAGCGTAACGGTAGTCGTGACATCAGGGTTAGGATTGGGACCCGGTGCTGCATCAGAGATAATATTCACCTGTGCGACGTTGTTACCCACCTGGCTGGGACGGAAGCGAACGGGGAGGACAAGCGATTCGCCCACAGGTATTGTTACATTCGTTGGGGGTGGAGTATCGAACCAGAAGCTAGCACTAGTGGGAGATGAGATGCTTTTGACAACAAGCGGAGCAGTTGAACTAGTGTTACGGATAACCAGCGAGCCAATTTCCGGCGATATTGCCGATACAGGCCAGGGAGCAAAGGTGACATCAGCAGCTTCGATTTTGGGAAGAGTTCCACGTCCACGTGTTTGAGCAGCAATGGGTCCATTTAGACCTTGAACAGATACCTCAATCCATTCGCTGAGATCTCCTTCCAATTGGGGAGTAAACTCCACTTCAAATGTTCGTTCTTGACGGGCTGGAAGAGTAAACGGAGTGGTCGGAAGGTTGCGCAATTGAAAATTCGCATTCGGTGATCGCAGTTGGATTGCAGTGATGACTGCATCAAGTGAGTCATTTGCATTTCGAATACGTGCTGGGAGAGTAGTTGTTGTCAGCACCCGATGCGATCCAAACTGCGGTACCTCCAGTTCAACCTCTGAGGGGAGTGCATTACCAACAATAAACTGCTGCTGCGTCCCGCCGCATTTAGCGGGCAGTTCAACCAGGAGAGTCGCACTGTGCTGTCCTACGCTACTTGGGAGGAAACTAATATCGACCGCTACACATTGCCCTGGGGGTATATCAAACGGACATCCAGTTGCTGCGTCAACGGTACACCCTGTAGAGCGGACCACTACTGTGAAGGCATTAGAGGGATTATTCGTTAGTTTCAGCGTGCCGCTGAGTGGCTCATTGCCTGTGTTTCGTACCAAACAATGGTTGGTAAGGCGACGTTCAATCCCTACACTGGTTGTGATCAATTCAGGAGCAGTGATTGTGTATTTGCAAGGTGGAAGGCCTGTGCCGTTTACCGTTACTTGAGCTGGGGCACCACAATTGCCCTCGACCGTAAGGATCGCCGTGTGGGCTCCCTCGAATCCAGGGCGGAAAAGGATTTCGACACTGATACACTCTCCTGGTTTGAGGACATAGTCCTGCCAGTTCGAAACCAACTGAAAGTTAGCAGGATTAGCACCACTAAAGCGCATAGCGCTAATAATAACGGGGATTTCTCCATCATTACAAAGCACTCCGCTGAATACTTCACCCCGAACTTCCCCGACTGCAATCGATCCCACAGTGAGAACGGGTGAGCGAAAGCGGACTAATGGTGATTGAACCCGGAATGTTCCGTCACTTATGTCTTCGGAGCCAGGAATGAAGCCAAATTTGCGTATGTACGCGTCTGAACCACCCCGACTGGTCAGTGTGATTGATCCACTTCGGAGCTGTGCACTGAAACCACCTGCTTCATAGCGATTGCCGCTGGTGTCCCACACTGTGGCACGGGTATAGGGCGCAGGCAAATATCTTCGCTGGAGGTTAGTGACAGCAAGTGAGGGGCTCAATACCGCAGTAAACGGATCGAAAGTATTCGCGTTGGCACTATTGATGAACGTGCCTGGTGTAGTGCTGAATTGGAGTCGTCCTCGGAAGCGTCCGTATAGGTAAATGGAACCTCCCGCAAACGCAATTGAATCAACGTACACTTCGCACTGTCCTGTGGAAGAGCCACCGCCTACCGCCACTTGGATTGCGTTGCCATTGGGGGTATAGACTGCCACAAATGCATTTGTAACATCCAATGTGCTTGATTTATTGACTGTGGCGCTACCAAACTGTGCAGTAGGACTGCGGAACACGCCTGCTACATAGAGGTTGTCGTTGTTATCAATAGCCAGGCAGCAGCCTTGGTCAGTACGAGGACCGCCCCCGTTGCGTATCCAAATAAGATTACCATCGGTGTCGAATCGTGCAACAAACATGTCACTTTCCCCAAGGCTATTGATTGTGGTCCCGTTGACAGTTACGCTATTGGTGAAGGTGCCAGCAACATGGACGTACATCTGCCGTGAATCGAGAACAATTGAACGACATGTATCGAAACTTGCTCCCCCAATCTGTTGAGCCCATTGATATCCGGAATCAGGAGGAACAACGACGCGGACGCGATAGTTTTGCCCTGCTTGCGGTGGCTTCCATCGGTACGAATATCCCACTACATTCTGAGCAATACGGCGCCATGTAGGGTTGGGCTGATCTCCATCGAGTGCATAGTAGAGGTCAACACCCTGATTAGGTTCTACCCCTGCCCACCGAATAGTTACAGAGTCGCAGGTGGAAAAGAGCTCGCCACCGTTGGGTGCGATTACCAGTGCACGGGATAAGCCGCCAATCAGTGTGATGGAAACGGGGCATGGATTCCCCTCGATGGTCAATGTTGCTTGGCGAAATTGTTTAGACCCTTGCTGAGTGAATTGAACTGTTGGTTCCCATATCTCTCCAGGCTGGAGAGTAAAAGGCAAAGTCTTTCCCCCCATGTCCACGATGGTATAGTATCCTGCAGGTACAATAGGCAAAGCGGTGACTTGCATCGGAGCGTTGAGAGGTTTGATGCTCAGCTTTACCGTTGTGGAAGAGCCAGGATTGGGATTACCGAAGTATGCAACCGATGGGCTAACATCTAAGCGGGCAATGGATTGGGGAGGCGCCGTGTATTGCAACGTTGATGTGATCGGAGGAGAAGTGCGAAGGAATGTTGCTTGTACCGTTCGGATGCGCTCCTGCTCTGAGCAGCTCCAGGGAGCAATCCATTCTAAATAACACTTGAGACGCTGTGTCGTTTCTAATGCGATAAGGCGGTATATGTCTTTAAGACGCTCTTTAGTGAAAACAGCATACGATTTCCCTCCAGTGGCACGTGCAATACGATCAAGATCACTGTTCATGTTCAAACCAACAGTGATAGCATAAAATGTTATTGCCTCACGGCGGCAGCGTGCGATGATGGTATCTGTTTGAGGAGGTACATCGGGTTGTCCGTCAGTGAGGAAGATTATGATGCGACGAATGTTTCGGGGCATCTGAGACAAAAGATAAATCGCACCAAACGAGGGATTCAACAACGGGGGATCGTACTTTGTTGAACCGTCAGGACGAATCTTGTTGAGCGAATCGATAATCGGTTGAGCGGAGGTCTTAAATGGGCAGGAAAGCTCAGCCACACCACCAAAAGAGATCAACGCAACCGATGATGGAGGATTGAAAGGAAATTGACGTAGAAATTCTTGAACTCCTGCTTTGACCCAATCCCATCGCGTTTCGTTCGTTGTGCGGTCAACGATTTCCAGCATTGAAGCACTGCGGTCAACGACGAGAACAACGTTTGCAGTCGGTTCTTCTGTACTTGTTTCGCAGTTGACCTGGAGGGTGGGCTGCATGGAGCGCCCATTTTCGGTGACAGAAAAATCGCTGGGACGCAGATTGGGATAAGGATTGCCCGCCGGATCGTTGGCTATTAGTTGGGAGCGAACGCGGGGGAAATTGCTAACGTCAACATCAACAATCGTGAATGTTTGGCTGCGAGCATTATTCAATATGAGTAAGGCGACACCTATCCACACCAGACTCTGTTTTAGGGTTGCCATAGGTACATCTTTCCGGTTAAGAACAAAGCATTCAATAATAGCAAAACGAAACGAACTGTTTCACATTGCACAATATAACACAAACTCGATGCTATTGAAATCAAGGAGTAGAACCTACAGGTGCTTCTATGATCCGTAGTGTTCGCTCGGTGGCGTTCAGAACCGCTCGTGCCCCGATAGGTAATGTGATTTTACTTTTTATGTGTCCAATCGGAAAATTGGCCAATAATGGGATGCGATGCTGAGCACATTGTTCAGCAACAATTTGGATTATAGCTGAGCCTGTGTTTTCCGCTTCCCCTTCATTTGAGCGGGGAGATTGCTTTGTAAATGCCCCCAAAATGATGCCTCGTACACCTTCGAGTTTGCCTGCAAGCGAAAGCTGCGTAAACATGCGGTCAATCTTGTACGGTTCTTCGCCGACATCTTCGAAAAAAAGAATGCAGTCGCGGGTGTCGGGCTCGTAGGGCGTCCCCAGCAGGGAACAGAACACACTCAAATTCCCGCCGAGCAATTTGCCTTCTGCTGTGCCTTGAATGATAGGAAGAAAGCGACTGTCAGTGTACGTCAATTGCATTTCCGCTCCTTCGACATATTCCGATTCGAATTGGAAGAGCGTAGCGATGAAAGATCCAGCAGTGGTAGAGTCAAATTGACTTGATGCCATTGGTCCATGAAATGTAATCAAACCAGTGCGCTGGTTGAGGGCAATGAGAAGGGCAGTAATATCGCTATACCCAATGACAGGTTTGGTGCATGCTGCAAGTGCAGAAAAGTCAAGCAAAGGGAGTATACGTAGAACACCATATCCTCCTCGAGCACATACGACAGCATCAATGTCTGGTCGGAGGAGAAATTCGCTCAGCTCTGCAGCACGGTCGCGATCAGGAGCGGCAAGGTATCCGTTCCCCTTGTTGAGATAACGACCGAGAACAACGCGAAGCCCCAGTGACTCGAAGAACTCTATTCCTGTTTGTAATTGGCGGGGATGAACTGGTCCAGCGGGCGCTACTATGCCTACCCTCATACCCTGGCGGAGGGCACGTGGTCTACGTGTATCTATGGGAAGGCGCCAGTGCCGTGTTGAAAAGCTGGCTGTGGAAACGAGCCGGAGAAAGTCACGTCGCCGGAGCATCTATGGCTTTAACGTATATACGCGGAGCGAATTTACCGTAATGCTCCGATGATCTCGTGGTAATTTTGTAATTAGATGGAAGGATGCAGGAGTGGCTGAACTGGCACGCCTGGAAAGCGTGTGTACCCGAAAGGGTACCGAGGGTTCGAATCCCTCTCCTTCCGCACGTTCGATGGTTCCTTTCTCTGCCCGCATGAACGATGGACGTGCCGTACACACGGCATCAGAAGAAGATGATTATGCTGTTGTCTGTGCCGTCATAGCGGGCGACACCAATGCGTTTGCACGGCTGGATAAAAAGTATCGCCGTAAGCTTTACGGCATGATTCGCGTGATTATTCGTAATGAGGACGATGCTTGGGACCTTGTCCAGGATACACTTCTGAAAGCATACCGTGCGTTACCGAGGTACAAACCAGAGTACTCCTTCGAAAAGTGGTTGTTCAAGATTGCCTCCAACACCTGCATTGATTACCTGCGGCGGCAACGCTTTGCTCCTGATACTCTCGACGTAGGGGATGACGAGGAAAGACCAGCAATGCATTATGCAGACCCAAGTATTCCCACCCCTGATGAAGTCCTCTTTCGCCAGGAACGCTGTGCTCTCGTGCGGGCTGCTATAGAGTCGCTTCCCCAGCAATACCGACAAGTGATCGAAATGCGGCATTTTGAAGAACTCGAATACACAGAGATAGCCGCACGATTGGGATTACCACTGGGAACCATCAAAGCACACCTTTTCCGGGCACGACAAATGCTCCTGAAAAAGCTCCGACAATATCATTACCCGTTTGAACAATGAAGAATTGCCATCGTGTATTGAGCAACCTGAATCGCTGGTTAGGTGTACTAACTACTATTGCTTTGCTTAGCTGCTCTGATAAGCAACATAGCGATTCGGTTCTTCGGGTCTGGCATTTTTGGAGTGCTCCGCAGCATCAAAGGGTACTACAGGCTTTAGTGCGAGAATTCGAGCGACAAGCAAATTGTCGCGTGGAGCTAACTCCCTTGAGCTGGAATGAGGGGAAAACCAAACTCATGGCAGCATTCAACTCAGGTACTGTCCCGGATGTCTTAGAGCTCGGCTCGGATTGGATAGCACAATATTCTTCTGCTGGCGTGCTTGCAGAACTACCTGGTGAATTTGTCCAGCCACACCAATGGTTAGAGTGGGCGCTGCCTCCTTGTCAGTGGCAAGGACGCTACTACGCCGTCCCATGGATCGTAGATACGCGAGTGCTCTTTGTCAACACTGCTCTTCTGTCCCAGGCAGGAGTTTCACTCCCCAAAAATCTCGACGACTTGCTTGCTGTAGCAATCGCAGTACATCAACATACTAATGCTTCGGGCTTTGCTGCTACTGGTGCTGATGAACATCGGCTGTACAAGAAAATATTGCCCTTCATCTGGACACTGGGTGGCGATATTCTCGACACTAATGGGCGGTGTGTCCTCTACTCAGAGCCAAACATCCGTGCATTAGAATTGTATGTACTCCTTTCGCGGAACGGTATTATTGACACACAAAAACAGCTTGATGCAGCTTTTACGCGCGGAGAAGTAGCACTGTGGCAATCGGGCAGTTGGCTTATCGAAAAGATTGAACGGGAAAATCCCAGCTTGCCCTACACAGTGATTCCTCTTCCGGGAGTGAGACCTTCCCAGTACGGAATTTCATTTGCTGGTGGCGAATACTGGGCAATCGCACGATCCTCCCAGCAGCAGGAGTTGGCGCGGGCATTCATTGCGTTCATGACTGAATGTAGCCGTGTTGTGCGCTTCTGTAGAGAGGTACCTGAGGCAGGATTTCCTGCACGACGAGCATGTGCGGCTGACAGTACTGTGATCTCTCATCGGCACAAGCGCGTGTTTGCTGAACAGCTTCATGCTGCGCGTATGACCCCTGTTCATCCACGATGGTTAGAAATCGAGCAAGCACTTGAGGCGGCAGTAGTGGATGTTCTCTATGGCAAGGCCACTGCTTCCGCAGCTCTTCGAGCTGCTCACGCAAAGATTGCCGAGCTGGTGGCACAAACACAAAAAGGTCAGTGATATATCTTTGCTCCGAGAAATTCGACACTTCGCTGCATGCGAAGGGGCTGGGGATAAAGACTCATCAATTGTAAATACTCAACAGGAATGTCGGTGCGAACTCGCAGACCAAGCTCTTGTGCCATAGAAGGTGTGATTGGGAAATCATGTGTCCATTGTCCGACAGTAAGTTCTTCCGCGATGCGTTCTGCTTGCTCGGCAGAATAATTTTTGAGCAGTAGCTCCGTAACCGCTTGACGTATCTGGCTTATTGCCTTTTCGGCAATATCTGCAAGAATAAGAGTGCGGTCGTCTATTTCATTAGCATCTTTGATGTGGCGCAATCGCACAAGCGAGGGTGCTGGAAATTCTCCAAGTTGGGGATCAATCGGACCGAGCACAGCATTTTTGCTCATGATGATTTCATCGGCAGCAAGGGCTATAAGGGTGCCTCCGCTCATTGCATAATGGGGCACAATCACGCGGGTTTTCCCCTTACGCCGCTGAATTGCTCGCGCTATCTGAAGGGCTGCAATAACTAAGCCTCCTGGTGTATGCAGCACAAGGTCAATGTCTTTGTCGTCATCGGTTGCTTCAAGGGCACGAAGTACTTCCTCCGAATCTTCCATTGTCAAGTATTTGATCAGGGGAAAGCCTAATAGCCGCATAGTTTCCTGTCGATGCACAATGAGAATGACTCGGCAGTTCCGTTTTTCCTCAATCTGCGCGATGAGCCGTTGTCGCGCTGCCTCGATAAGGCGCTGACGAATGATTGGCTGGAGCGAACTTATCATGACAAACAACCAAAAAAGCGAAAGAAAGTCCATACCTGATTACGCATAGTTGTAGTACCGGTGGTAGTATTCATCGGAGTATTCGCATCGGTAGCAATGACGGACGAAAACTCGGTAGCTCATTGCTCCTGCTATAAATCCCCCGATATGTGCCCAGAAGGCGATGCCGGATGCTTGGTCAGTGATTGCAAGCACTGTGACTCCACTGATGAGCTGCCCAATGAACCATGCCCCGATATACACGAGTGCAGGAATCTCGAGGAAGTACGGCAAAAACAGAATCGGGAGAAAGAACACTATACGGCTGCGAGGAAAAAGGAACATGTACGCAGCCATTACCCCAGAGATAGCACCTGAAGCCCCAATAGCAGGCACAGTAGAAGTTGGATACAGAAGCGTATGTGTTAGTCCTGCTACAATTCCTGTTAAGATATAAAACACCAGGTACCGTCCTGTTCCCATACGGTCTTCGACGTTATCGCCAAAGATGTAAAGCGTCCACATGTTGCCAATGAAATGCCCCCATCCGCTATGAAGAAACATGTTTGTTAGGAAAGGTAAGTATGATTTCGGATAGCCCATCCACTCCGCCCAGGACGGGTCTGTGTAGCGTGCTGGTATCAAGCCAAATAGTTGCACTAATGTTTCCAGCCTGTGCTCTGGAAGAGACAGTTCAAATAGAAATGCAACAGTGGTAATCCCAATAATTGTCCAATTAGCCAGAGGGAATTGGCGCGAAGGGATTGTATCCTGAAGGGGTATCATTGCTGGATAAAAACTTTACACAGCAGCTGTGCGAAGATAAACGATGCCGCGCCGACAGCAATTGCCAGCGCGGCGGTTGTCGGGGTGAGAGGATTTGAACCTCCGGCCCCTTCGTCCCGAACGAAGTGCTCTACCGGGCTGAGCTACACCCCGATGGTGCACAAAAATACGGCACTTTTTACCAGCAGAAGTGAAATTTTCCTGCACATTATTCGTTGCAGCGTTGTTGTTTGCTTTTTGGAACGCAACAAGAATAATGGAATCACTCCATCTTGAACTTCGTGCTGATTGGTGGTGGCTAGCTCTTGTAGTAGCAGGTGCTCTCGTCGCCAGTGTGTGGTACTACACGCTCCATCGTGCAGTACTTACGCCGCTCCAGCGCGCAACGTTAACAGTTCTTCGAGCGGTGGGATTGGTCCTGCTTGCGGTGGTACTCTTGATGCCTGTTGCCCGGTTATTTCGCTCGTATCAGGAAGAGCCACGCGTGGCAATTGTGGTTGATAACTCCGCTTCAATGCGAATTCGTGATGCTCGTTTCGATCGTGCCCGCCTGGTAGAAAGCACTATTGAAGCACTCCGTTCTGCTTTTCCTGCTCCGCAAATTATTCCATTGCGAGGTGGTCGAAGTGTTGAGCCAATACCTGCACTGGTCAAGGATTCTTTTCAGCTTCAGGACCAAGCAACGAATCTCGAGCTTCCGTTCTTGTATTTAGCCGAGCGGCGCAGGGACAACATCCAGGCAGTTGTGCTCATCAGTGATGGTGCATACAACACTGGAAATATGCCTGTCTATGCAGCCGAGAGTTTTGGTAAGCCTGTATTTGCGATAGGCGTTGGAGATACCGCTGCACTCAGAGACATTGCTGTCACTGCGTTAGTTACCAATGAGCGTGGATACAAAGACATCGAAATGCCTGTGCAGGTAAGCTTTACCGCCGATGGTCTTGACGGTGATGTTCCAGTTGTCCTTCTCGATGGCGGCACTGAAGTGACGCGGACAACGATTCGCCTGGTTCCTTCGCAGCGTTTCTACCGCGTCTTGCTCCCATACACACCTCGGCAAGAAGGTGTACGAAAACTCAGCATTCGGGTTGGACCTTTGCCAGCGGAATTCACTCCAGTCAACAACACTCGCTCGGAGTTTGTAACAATTGTCCCTAATGAACGGCGGATTGTCCTTATTGCAGGAGCACCAAGCGCTGACGTTACGTTTATCAGTGACCTAATCAAAAGTGAGCGTGGCGTGCAGTTGAAAACGTTTATCCAAAAGATCGGAGCGACATTCTACAGCTCTGCACCGACAGCAGCAGATCTACGAAGCGCCGAAAGCATTGTGCTGGTTGGTTTCCCGAATGCAGCATCTCCCGACGAGCTGCTTGCTCTCATTGTTGAAGAAGTGCGGCGAGGAAAATCGGTGTTATTTGTCGCTTCCTCGACTATTGATCCACGCAAACTTGCTAAGCTGGAACCCATACTGCCATTTTCGATTGAACGCTGGGGAGCAACAGAAATGAGTGTCTCGCTTGCAGTGACCGAGCGGGGTGCTAACCACGCCATTATGCAAGGTGGCGATGATCAAATCCCCGCAGAAGCGTGGAATAGTCTCCCTCCAGTTTTCCGCCCGGAAGCATTTGTCATCCCCAAGCCGGGTGCAGAGGTGCTCGCGACGATTACGATCGGGACAGCTTCTCTCGATGAACCGCTTATCATTGCCCAGCGAAGCAGTTCACTTCGTGCCATTGCAGTGCTCGGGTATGGCATCTATCGGTGGAAACTACTTGGGGAGGGAATGGATAGGGCAAGGGGGAAAAATCCCCCCTCTGTACTGGGTTCATTTATTGGTAATTCTATCCGCTGGTTGGCAAGTGATGAGCAGACAAAGAAAGTTCGCATTCGCACCACTAAGCAGCATTATGTCAGTGGAGAACCGGTTGAATTCATAGCTGATGTCCAAGACGATGCTCTCCGCCCTGTAGATGATGCGACGGTCAGCGTTACAGTGCGCCGTGGGGACACAAAATTCGATGTTGTCTTGCTTCCGACAGGGAGTGGACGATATGTCGCAACGCTACAGTCGTTGGGTGGAGGAGATTACTCATTTTCGGGCAAAGTTCTCCGTGGTACTCAGCTCTACGGAGGTGATGACGGACGATTTACCGTTGGTGAATTGGCGCTCGAGTTCCAGAACTTGCGTATGAATGCCCCTGTCCTCCGTGCTCTGGCAGAGCGTACCGGCGGGCAATTTATCGCCGCAGAGAGCCTAAATGCCGAAAATCTATGGCAGCAGATTCGTATGCTCCCTGGTTTCCGTGCTCGAGCGGTAACCGAAGCACGCACCCTTGTGCTATGGAACAGTTGGGTACTCCTTGCCTTGGCAATCGCAACGTTTGCGGCTGAATGGTTTTTGCGGAAGCGCTTTGGTGCTGTTTAGGGCTGTGCGTATGCTTCCACGGGGGGACAAGTGCAAACGATATTGCGATCACCATAGGTGTTGTTGACGCGAGCAACTGCGGGCCAAAATTTCCGCTCCCGAACAAAGGGGAGAGGAAAAGCAGCTTTCTGACGAGAGTAGGGATGAGACCACGTGTCGCTTGCTATCATCTGTGCTGTGTGGGGAGCATTCTTGAGTACATTGTCTGTGCGGTCGGCCTGCCCTTGTTCAATTTCAGCAATCTCTGCACGGATTGCAAGCATCGCTTCGCAGAATCGGTCAAGTTCGGCAAGTGATTCACTCTCTGTTGGCTCAATCATGAGTGTGCCAGGTACGGGGAATGATACTGTTGGGGCGTGAAATCCATAGTCTATCAAACGCTTTGCAATGTCTTCCGCATCTACTCCTGCGCGCTGGCGGAAAGGACGCACGTCAAGTATCATTTCGTGGGCAACGTGACCGGTTGCACTGACATACAAAATCGGATACGCATGCTGCAAACGGGCTTTGAGGTAGTTAGCAGCAAGCAGAGCAAGCTGGGATGCTGTCCGTAAGCCTTCCGCACCCATCAGCCGGATGTACGCCCATGAGATGGGCAGTATGCTTGCACTTCCCCACGGTGCCGCAGAGACAGTACCGACGCTCTGCGGACGCTCACCCATCGGAACAACGGGGTGTACAGGCAAGAAGGGAGCAAGTTCCTTGCGAACAGCGATCGGTCCCATGCCCGGTCCGCCACCACCGTGAGGGATACAGAACGTTTTATGGAGGTTGATATGACACACATCTGCCCCGATTGCTCCTGGGGAGGTTAATCCTACTTGTGCGTTGAGATTGGCGCCGTCCATGTACACCAAACCGCCAACGTCATGGATGCGCTGGCAAATCGAGCGGATATGTTCTTCGAAGACACCGTGTGTTGATGGATAGGTAACCATCAAGCACGCGATGCGATCGCCATATTCAGCAAGCTTTCGCTCAAGGTCGTTGCGATCGATGTAGCCCCGCTCGTCACTTGCGATGACAACAACTTGGAGCCCCGCCATGACTGCGCTTGCAGGATTAGTCCCGTGGGCAGAGGCTGGGATGAGTGCGATGCGCCGTTGGTCTTCGCCCCGGCTTCGGTGATACGCGCGAATGACTAACAAGCCAGTGTACTCCCCTTGAGCGCCCGAATTTGGTTGAAGAGATACTGCATCAAGTCCAGTGATGGTTGCCAAATATTGCTCCAGTTCCCGGAGAAGCTCTTGGTAGCCTTCTGCTTGGTCCAGAGGGACAAACGGATGTAGTTGGTTGAATTCTGGCCATGTAATTGGCATCATTTCGACAGCGGCGTTGAGCTTCATCGTGCACGAGCCAAGAGGAATCATTGCATGGACCAAGGACAGGTCCTTATTCTCCAGCCGCTTGAGATACCGCATCATTTCAGTCTCGCTGTGGTATGAGTTGAAGACCGGATGCTGGAGATATGGCGTCGTGCGAGCAAATGGCGATGGATACGAGCTATCAAGGGAAGTATGATTTCCGTTTGGCAAAGAGCGATGCAGGGCGGTAGCGAAGATGGCGGCTAAATCTGTGACGTCTTCTTCCGTTGTGGTTTCATCGAGGGAAATACCAACCGCTCCATCGGCAAAGTAGCGGAGATTAATTTGCCGCCGTAATGCCTCTGTGCGCACAGCTGCTTGCTGCTCGAAAGTAAGGGGGATACGTAGAGTGTCAAAGTAAAGAACATTTTCTTGCTCGATTTTCATCGCGCGGAGAAGGGCATCGAGCTGGACAGTATAGCGATGTACGCGCTCGGCGATGCAGCGTAGTCCATGGGGTCCGTGGTAGACTGCATACATGGCAGCAACGTTTGCCAACAGCGCTTGAGCAGTGCAGATGTTAGATGTGGCTTTATCCCGTTTGATATGCTGTTCGCGCGTTTGCAGGGTCATGCGATAAGCAGGGTTCCCTTCGGCATCGATCGAGACGCCAATGATCCGGCCAGGCATATAGCGGATATACCGCTGATGGCTTGCTAAATATGCCGCGTGGGGACCACCGTAGCCCAGGGGCACCCCAAATCGTTGCGCAGAGCCAACAACGATATCAGCACCCCATGCGCCCGGTGGCTCCAGTAAGCACAGTGCGAGCAAGTCTGTTGCAACGCAGAGTAATCCCCCATGCTGATGTATGCGTTCAGCAAGCTCGCGGTAATCTTCGATAGCACCATAGCCATTCGGGTACTGGACTATTCCCCCGATAAGCTGGTCATCGAATTTCCACTGCTGCCATGGTGCAATACGGAGTTCTATTCCTACGGCGTTACAGCGAGTTTGGAGAACTGCAATGGTCTGGGGGAAAAGCGTGTCGTCGGCATAAACAACATTTCGCGTGCTGGTATGGCCCGCGATTGAAAACATCATATGGACAGCTTCGGCGACTGCTGTTGCTTCGTCGAGCAGAGAGGCGTTAGAAATTTCCATACCAGTCAGATCGCTCACCATTGTCTGAAAGGTCAGTAAAGCCTCCAAGCGTCCCTGGGCGATTTCCGACTGATAAGGCGTGTATGGGGTGTACCAGCCCGGATTCTCGAGGATGTTCCGCTGGATGACTGGAGGAGTGATAGTTCCGTAGTACCCCATGCCGATAAATGACCGATAGAGCTTGTTGCGCCCGGCAAGATGGCGAAGTCGTGCAAGGACTTCGTGTTCACTCAGGGGAGGTGGAAGCTCAAGCTGAGCATTGAGCCGAATATCAGAAGGAACAACAGCACGAGTGAACTCCTCAAGAGAGCTGAAGCCGACGGTCGCGAGCATTTGGTCTATTTCGGCAGAGCGGGGACCAATATGACGTTGGGCGAATGACTGGCAGGAATTGCTCATAGGTATGTTAAGGGTTGGTGCATGGTTCGGATAAAACAAAAGCCCACTTGGAACAGTAAGAGTGGGCTTTGGAGCGGAACCGACGGGACTCGAACCCGCGACCTCTGCCTTGACAGGGCAGCGCTCTAACCAGCTGAGCTACGATTCCTCGGTAATACTTCTGATGCGGTGTGGACATAAGGGGACTCGAACCCCTGACCTCTTGAATGCCATTCAAGCGCTCTACCAACTGAGCTATATGCCCACCGCAAAAATTCATGAGCATGCAAAAATACGGTATGGATGCTCTACGGCACAAGGGCAATTGGGAAAGGAGCTGGCAAGACCGCTCGAAAAAGCTTGCACTATGCATTTTTGTACTAACGTGTTCCTTTGTGCGCGCTTATGCTGTTAACCAAGGCGGAAGAGTTACTCTTCCATCTGTTTGAGGAGCACGCAGCCAATGTTCGTGCTCAGCAAGCAGAAGAACTCTGGCATGCGATTCTTCATGCCCGCGCCAATCCTATTACTCATGGCACACGTGCTCTCTTCCTCCACTGGGCAGAGGCAGAAATGGTGCAACTGGTTGGGGATTGGACGTTTTGGCAACCAAGTGCACCGATGCATAAAGTAGCTGGAACAAAACTCCATTACATAGTGCTCGAGTTCCCCGATGATGCGCGTTTGCAATACAAGCTTGTTGTCGATGGTAACTGGCAGCTTGATCCTGCTAACGCACGAGTGGTAGAAGAAGGATTCGGGCAAAACAATGAATTTTGGATGCCTCGTTACCGCGATAGGTCTTATCTGGACATCGGGAGAAGTGTCCCTCAGGGCATTATTGAGCAGGAGTATGTGGAAAGTGCAGTACTCACTTCGCATCGCGAGGTGTATTTCTATCGTCCCGTTCTTCCGACGAAAGAATTACCCCTGAACCTTCTTCTGGTGCATGATGGCGAAGAAGCAATCCGCCTGGGCAAATTTCCAACTATTCTCGACAATCTTCATGCTCTTGGGCTTATCCAGCCAACGGCGGCGTGCTTTCTTCCTCCCCGCGACCGGAATTGGGAATATGCCGTTAGCGATGCCTACATTAGCTTTTGCGTCGAGGAGGTATTGCCGTTGGCTGTGCGTTGGTTTAGCGAGCAAGGCATACGCGTAGGTTCTTCGCCCGCCACAGTTGGTGTCGTGGGAGCTTCCTTAGGGGGGCTCCTTGCGACGAAGACAGCGTTGCTTTACCCTGATGCAGTTCGAAAGGTTCTGGCACAATCCCCCTCGTATTGGTGGAACAAAGGAGGTATTTTTCGCATGCCTGAATTGGTCAATGCACGCCGACTCCATGTCGTACTGCAAACGGGAACCATCTGTGACGCAAGAGAACTAAGCTCCCTAATGGCACGACGACTACAGCTGCTTGGCGCTCGGGTAGATTACTTCGAATACTCCCAAGGGCATACGTGGGGCAATTGGCGAACAACCTTTGCCGATGGAGTCCGGGCGCTGTTTCCCCCTGAACAAACATTTGGTATCACATAATTGCAACCTTTATGGAACGAACTGTACTCTGCATTGCTGGTGCTCTCTTTGGTCGTCCCTTTTTGTTGGAAGCAAAGCGGTTAGGGTGGCGCGTGTTTTTGATGACGGAGGAAAAATACCTTCACGAGGCATGGCCCCGCGACCAGATAGATGAAATCTTTGCCGTGCCTGATCTCTACGATGAGAAGGTGGTCCGAAATGTTGTGACCTACCTTGCCCGCACAACTCGCTTTGACCGTATTGTTGGCTTGGGGGAGTTTGATATTGAGGTAGCAGCCGCACTGCGAGAGCACACCCGCATTGGGGGGATGGGTGAGACTACAGCGCGCTATTTCCGGGATAAACTTGCAATGCGCATGAAGGCACGTGATGAGGGCATCCGCGTCCCAGAGTTTGTTCGTATTCTCTATCATCCCGATGTTGCTGAGTTCATGGAACGTGTAGAGCCGCCGTGGGTACTCAAGCCCCGAATGGGTGCCTCCTCTGCACGAGTACGAAAGGTCTATCATCCCAATGAGGTATGGGAATGCCTTGAGCAGCTTGGCGATCGGCAGTCATTCTACTTGCTCGAGCAGTACATTCCTGGGGATGTCTATCACGTGGATTCAATCGTGTGGCAGTATAAACCGGTTTTTGCGGTTGTCTCGCGCTACGGTATGCCGATGCTGGATCTGAATACAAGCGGAGGAATCTTCACTACCCGTATGGTCCGCCGCAATAGCGAAGAGGAACGAGAACTTAAGAAGATGAATGCCCAGATCATCAAAGCCTTCGGTCTCAAGCAAGGGGTTACGCACATCGAGTACATCCGCAGCAATGCTGATGGTCGGTTTTACTTTCTCGAAGCAGGAGCACGCGTAGGAGGGGCACGTATCCCCGATGTCATTTGGCATGCGACAGGGATTTGTTTGTGGCACGAGTGGGCACGATTGGAACTTCGAGATGACGATAACTACGCTCCCCCCAAACCAGAACGAAACTATGCGGGGGGAATCTTTACCCTTGCACGGCAGGAGTGGCCCGATATGAGTGCCTACACCGATCCGGAAATCTGCTGGGTGCAGCGTAAAAAGCACTATGCTGGACTCATCGTCAAATCACCTGACCCTCACCGCGTTGAAGAATTGCTCGCGCAGTACTATCCACGCTTTGTGCAAGATTTTATGGCGCATGTGCCGCCAGACCACACAAAACTTTAGTAATTTGACTCATCTCGCCACACTGCAATCTGCCATGGATCGGTGCTCCGGGAGCGAGTGAGGCGGAGATTTACCCGTCCCTGCACGCGGATAACGTCGCTGGGGGAGAAGGTGATTGTGAGTACAAAACCTCGGGCAATGTCGTAGGTGAGCGAATCTCCCGCTGAAAGAATTACGTCGTTCCACACCAGGTCTAAATTCTGCGCTGCTTGGAAAAGTCCATTCGTGGCAATCATTTCCTCATCGCGTCCCCATGACAGGTCAACACCGCGGTCGTAGTTACGGTAGAGAAATGTAAACGTCGGCGCTAAGAGTTTCCCGTATGTGAGGGTATCTTTTGTTTGATAGGCAATACGAAAGTTTTGGAATACACCTTCGGGAGTCCGCTGGTCACTGAGCCCTGCAATGGTTGCTGGTTCATCCATAAAGCGTGGTGCAAAAGGGTTAAGGCAGCCTACCAAGAAAAGGCTACATACTGCCGCCCAGGAAATACGAAATATCAATTTACCAGTAATGCTTTGAGCGTACTCCATGTGTATGGAATCGAATCACTAGCAGGGGATGGAGCATCACGCCACCGGGATATTGCCCACAGACCAACACGGTTGGGAACGATTGTCCACCGTAATGTGCCCGCAACACGGGTTGGGACCGAAGGAAGCGCAATCGGAAGTTCGAGAGTATATAATGCCACATACACCGCTGAATCAGGGAGCCGAACGTCGAAACGCGCGTCGCTAAGCGTTAGCTTCGGGGCTTGGTCAGGGCCGAGTCTGCTTATCAATGCCAAAAAGGCTTGACGCTCTTCAGTGCGAGACCACAAAGCAAATTTATCACCAAAGCGGGCACCGGCTTCTGCCGATGGCTCATAGCGGTATTGTTGCTGGGATGAGTACCCTTGTGCCGTGTCAGCCAGACAGAGCATAAATGCTTCCGTGTTTTTTTGTGCGATAGCATTAAGGATATTCTGAACAACAATCAGTTCGCTGGTTGGTTGGTCAAACTGGAGTGAACCGCTACCCGGTGGTTCCGGCGTGCGTGTTGTAAATGCTTCGCATCCGCTTAAGGATAGGAAGCCGGCAAGAAGCATCCTCCATACCAACCTACTAAACATTGCTTCGTCCCGCCAGTGCTCTTGAAAGTGTGGCTTCGTCTGCAAATTCTAAGTCCATGCCTACGGGGACACCACGAGCAATCCGAGTTAGTCGTATGCCAAGCGGTGCGATAAGCTTAGCAAGGTAGTGCGTGGTTACTTCGCCCTCGACCGTTGGATTGAGCGCAAGAATGACTTCCACGAAGGTACCCCTTTGGAGGCGCTCCATCAAGGGTGCTATCTTGAGCTGTTCAGCTGTGATACCTTGCAACGGGTCCAGGGCTCCATGGAGAACATGATATAACCCGCGATATTCTCCTGTCCGTTCAATGGCGAAGACATCGCTTGGTTGCTCGACTACGCATAATATATCGCGATCCCGATTCGGAGAGGTACACAGTGCGCAGGGATCTTGCTCGGTGAACGTGTAACACACAGAACAGTATTTGACACGCTCCTTGAGCTCTATCAATGCTTGAGCGAGAAGTTGCACCTGACTTTCCGGCTGCCGAAGCAGGTGAAACACTAAGCGTTGTGCCGATTTTCGTCCTATCGTTGGTAGCGAACTAAGGGCTTCGATTGCACGCTCGATTGCAGGAGAATAGACTATCATCGAGATACCGCAAAGTTTTGCTTGCGAAACTACAGTGAGCTTTGTTGGTGTTTGTGTCAATAAACGCCGCAAGTGGCGTTGTATTTTCGTGCCAACATTCTGCCCCCTGGATGTACTATGAACGAGACAATTCAAATTAGTCCGCTGGCGACACTTGAACGCGTCCGCAAAGTACGTCAAGAAAAAATTTACAAAGAGCTCCTCGATCGCGACACAATGGTGTTGTTTGAGGACCCGCTGGAAAATGACATGGTTCTCAATATGGGTCCTCAACATCCAGCGACGCATGGAGTGCTGCGCGTGCTTCTCCGGCTTGATGGCGAGACGGTTGTCAAGTGTGTGCCAGAGCTAGGTTACCTTCACCGCGGATATGAAAAGCTTGCCGAAAACTGTACCTATGTGGAGTTTATACCTCACACCGACCGGCTTGACTATTTAGCGCCAATGTCGAACAATGTGGGAATTGCGTTGGCCATTGAAAATGCAATGGGGATTGAGGCACCGCCGCGGGCACAATGGATACGGACACTTGTCTGTGAACTTGCGCGGATTTCCTCGCATCTCCTTGCTACTGGCGCCACTGCAATGGATGTTGGGGCATTGACCGTCTTTTTGTGGACCTTTGCCGAGCGCGAAAAGCTCTACGACATTTTTGAGTTGATCTGCGGAGCACGGTTCACTACAAGTTACACCCGTATCGGGGGAGTGGCAAACGATATTCCTGACTGGGTACTCCGAAAGATACGTGACTGGGCCGATCAATTCATTGGGCAGCTGGAGGATGTCGAGAAGATCTTATCCCGCAACCGTATCTTCATTGATCGAATGGCAGGAGTTGGGTATTGCTCTGCAGAGAAAGCGATTGCGTTGGGGTTGACGGGCCCAGTTCTTCGCGCTTCGGGGGTCGAGCGAGACTTGCGACGCGATCAGCCGTATTTGCTCTATGACCAGTTGGAGTTCGATGTCATCGTCGAGCATGACTGCGATTGTTATGCACGGTTTATGGTGCGATTACGCGAGATGCGCGAGTCAATTCGCATGATTTATCAGCTCCTGGATAAGCCAGTACCCGGGGAGGTACGGCTCAACGACCCAATTCATGTTACTCCACGCAAATACGAGATTTACACGAAGATGGAGGAGCTCATTGCCGATTTCATGATAATCAATTTTGGTCCACCTGCTCCGCCGGGAGAGACATACACGGCGATTGAGTCCCCCAAAGGAGAGCTTGGATTTTTCATCGTGGCAGATGGTACTGGGTATCCGTGGAAATTGAAGATTCGCTCTCCTTCAGCTGCGAACTTGCAGGCAATGTCGCACATGGCGGAAGGTTCGATGGTCGCCGATATCGTGGCGATCATTGGAGGCATCGATCCAGTAATGGGCGAAGCAGATAAATGATGCCTGCCATCTGTGGCGACAATGGCAAACAGCTGCAGTCCTATCCAGGCACACCCGAGCGCCAAGCGAAAATTCTCCGCATGCTCGAACGCCGACAGCCGACACTTACAATTATTCTGGAAAATGTGCATGATCCGCACAATGTATCGGCAGTGATTCGCTCATGCGATGCAGTGGGGGTGCTTGACGTCCATTTGGTGTACACAGGCGGACAGCAATTCCCTGAACTGGGGGAGCGATCCAGTGCCAGCGCGCGAAAATGGGTGCGCCTGGTGAAGCATCGAAGCATAAGTGAATGTTACGCGGCTCTTCGTGCAAAAGGGATGCAGATTATTTCAACCTGCTTAGGGCGCCCTGCGGTGAGTCTGTATGCATTAGACATGACACGGCCGGTAGCAATTGCCTTTGGTAACGAGCACAGTGGGTTGAGCGAAGAAGCATGCCAGGGGGCAGATGTTAACATGGTCATCCCTCAAATGGGTATGGTCCAGAGTCTCAACATATCGGTTGCATGCGCGGTTACCCTTTTCGAAGCTATGCGCCAACGTCTGCAGCAGGGTATGTATGATGTTCCTCAGCTAAGCCCTGCAGAACTCGATGCATTGCTGACATATTTTCTGGCCCTATGAATAGACAGTGGTCTGGAGGGGCTGCCGCTGAACGTGTCCTGTGGCAGGTGTTCATCGCAAGCATGTTGATTGCAATGGTGAGCGGAGCAGTGGTGGCTTTGCACTATCAACCCTCATTTCATCCACTCCAGGGGAAGGTGTATGTGGCTACAACCCCAATCGTTGACGGAGTAGGCGATACCCTCCTTCGTTCCCAAGAGCTTGTCCTGCTCGATAGCATTCCTCAGCATCACGGCACTTTGGTTCCTGTTGGTGATACACTGCTCAAATGGAATGAAGCCCTTTTGTCCCATGCCTCTATAGTGCGTGCTGAAGCAGGGGCAATACTGGTTGCAACTCACCAGGTGGCAACATCAGTGGTCATAAGTGCAATTCTACTGCTTGTGCTACTACACATTCTCTGGGGCTACCAGAAACGACTTCCTGTAGGGCTACTGCTTGTCTTGCTTGTTCTACTTGAAACCACTTCCTGGCTGGGAACTGTACTTCCCGGAGATCAGCGTGCGTTTGATGCATATAGCATTGGGCGCTCACTTATTGTGGACAATCTGCCGATTGTGGGCGATGTTGTTGCCCCGCTTCTTCCAACGGATGCAAACGCAGCGCGCGTATTTGCTCTCCACGCGCTGTGGCTCCCAGCAGTAGTTGGTGGGCTAATCTACGGCCTTAGCACTTTGTGGCAACGTCCTATTGAGCATGGAATAATGGCGGCCACAGCGGTAGGCATCTGTGGAATAGGAATCTGGAGTGGGCTTAGTACCCCCCCTGTCCTGGTGCACACGACAAGCGCGCCAGTATGGCATCTTGCGGTACCCTATGCTCTGTTCCACGTTTTGCCAGCAGATGCAACGATGCTCATGTGTGTAGGATGGTGGTCCTTAGCTGTCATGTGTGGGGCAAGTAGAATACTGCTTGTCCGAGTCGTAGGTGCTTTGTTGGTAGCAATATGGCTTGTGGGGAGTGGTGTCATCAGTATTGCATGGCAATAGGAGGAAAGTGAATGTGCGGGATTGTAGGGATTGTTGAGTACGCTGCCCAGGAACCGAGCATCACAGAAGAATTGCTTGAGGGGATGAGTTCCCTGCTGGCGCACCGTGGTCCTGATGATGCAGGAGTGTGGGTATCGCCTTCCCGTCGCTGTGGGTTTGGTTTTCGGCGCCTTGCAATTATTGACCTCACCCCTGCAGGACATCAACCAATGAGTACTCCTGATGGGCGGTTTACCATTGTATTCAATGGGGAAATTTACAATCATGCCGAGATTCGGCAAGAGCTCGAGGCACTCGGCTACCGCTACCGTTCACGGACAGATACGGAGACTATCCTTTACGGTTACCAGCAATGGGGGAAAGATATTTTCCATCGCATGCACGGAATGTGGGCAGTGGCGATTTGGGATGAACAAAGCCAGGAACTCATTTGCGCTCGTGATCGCATTGGCAAAAAGCCCTTGTACTGGTGGCATCGTGATGGTCGTTTCCTGTTTGCATCAGAGATCAAGGCACTTTTCCAGCATCCCGCTGTTGAACGAGAGGTTGAATGGGAAGAATTGCCGATTTACTTATGTTTCTCGATGACTAGTCATCGCCGAACGCTCTTCCGCGATGTTTTTAAGCTCCCGGCTGCGCATCTTCTCCATGTAGATAAACGGGGGAATGTAACGTGCGAACGATACTGGTCTCCGCGCTACCGTCCAGAGTTACAACGCATATCAGTTGCCGATGCACAAACTGAAATTCTCCGTCTCCTGCGCCAGTCTGTAGCGGACCGCATGATGAGTGATGTGCCGTTTGGAGTTTTTCTCAGCGGTGGGCTTGATTCGAGCATCAATGTAGCTCTTATGGCTGAGCTAATGGATCGTCCTGTGGAGACCTTCACTGTAGGTTTCCGCGACTTGGATAGGTACAACGAGCATGAGTACGCACGCCAGGTCAGCAAACTCTTCGGCACCAATCATCACGAAATACTCATCACTGATCAAGATGCCCTGCCACTTCTGGAAGAAATGGTCTGGCATGAGGACGAGCCGAATGGGGATCCGGTCTGCATTCCGTTGTATTTCCTGGCTCAGTTAACGCGCTCATCGGGCACGACAGTGATACAAGTCGGTGAGGGCAGTGATGAGCAGTTTATTGGCTATCCCTGGATGGTGCGGGAATGGAGATTTGCACAAACAGGGTGGCGCTATTACCACTGGCTTCCCCAAGCACTGCGACAAGCGCTGTATATTATTGCGAAGCCATTTTTTCAGCAACGGGGCGCCTATCGCGCACTTGATTACATCCGGCGTGCCGCCGCGGGCGATCCGCTCTATTGGGGCGGTGCAGTTGACATTGTGCCAGTGTATCAGGAACTGTTGTTTACGCGGCGGTGGGCTGATGCCCCAACACAAACAAGGAGCTATGCGCGCTGGCTCAATGAGAGTGCTGCCTCGGTGATTCCGCATCCTTCGACGCTGCAACAGATGATGTGGCTGGAGTTCCAGCATCGGTTACCCGAGCTTCTTCTCATGCGTGTTGACAAAATCACAATGGCGCACTCCATTGAGGCACGAGTTCCGTTTTTAGACTATCGGCTTGTTGAATTTACGCTGAACTTGCCCGATCAGGTGCGGATGCCGGATGGCAAAACTCCTAAGCTCTTGCTCAAAAAGACAGCAGAACGCATTTTACCCAAGCAAATCATCTACCGTAAAAAGCAGGGTTTTGCCGCACCTGTAGATGAATGGATGCGGACGGTATGGTACGATTACGCAAAGCGTGTTATTCTCGATTCCTACTTTGTCCGAAGCGGAGTGTTTAGTCGTTTCGCTGTGCAGCATCTTTTTTACCTGCACAAGCAGCAGCGCCAGCGACTGGGCAAAAGTCTGTATGCATTATTGAATCTTGCTTTGTGGCACCGACGGTTTTTTAATGGTTGAACATAGCGCGAACTACCATGTACACAATTGAGCAGCGGGATGAGCAGCTACTCGGCACGCAAGCGAAAATTCGCTACCATTGCTTTTTTGATCGGGCGGCAGAGCATCTTCTCCGCGTGCGGATGGAGATAGACCTTGATGGAGGGGAAGACGACGTGCGATGTACCCTGCCTGCCTGGGCACCGGGAAGCTATAAAATTCGTGACTTTATTACGCATGTAGGGAATCTCCACGTGTATAACGACAGTGGGATGCTTCTCCCAGTTGAATGGATAGCCAAAAGTACATTTTGTTTCTATCCGCGTGGGGCGAAGATGGCTGCAGTGGAGTATGTCTTCTATGCAAATGAGCGTACTGTGCGGACAATGCACATTACGCGGTGGCGTGCCTTCCTTTTCCCTGTCAATTGTTTCTTCTACGTTGAAGGGCGGCAGCAGGAAGTCCACCACGTTATCCTTCACTTCGATCGCAGTCGTTGGCAGTCTCTGACGACTGCTCTGTCTCCTGTGACTGCGCTAAATGAGTCAGGAGGCCCCGTCATTCTTGGTGCACTCAACTACGATATTCTTGCTGACTCACCAACAGAGATTGGCAATCACCTTGTGCGATCATTCACTGCATGGGGCGCACGCCACGAGGTAGCTCTTGTTGCACCATATGCATTCGATATTGACTGGCTTGCAGAGCAGTGCCGGATTATAGTTGAGACGGAGGCTGCAGTCTTTGGAGGGGTGCCATATGATCGCTATGTGTTTTTCGTGTATGCAGGGACAAACATAAGCGGCGGTTTAGAGCATGCTCGTTGTTCTGTGAATATGTGCGATGTGCAGGCACTGCATGATCCACAGAAGGCGAAATCCCTTCTTGCGCTCCTGTGTCATGAGTACTTCCATGTGTGGAACATCAAACGCATTCGTCCACGGGAGTATGGACCATTTGACTACACAAAAGAAGTGCATTCACCGATGTTATGGCTTGCTGAAGGGTTCACGTCGTATTATGATGACCTATTCGCATATCGCGCAGGTTTCTACACGCGAGAGGAGTATCTTGACTTGCTTGCACGTGACCATATAGGCAAGTTGCTCCAGGTACCAGGACGCCGTGCAATGAGTGTGCGCCAATCCAGTTATTTAGCATGGGTGAAGCTTTATGCTCAGTCGCCAGATGGACAGAACCGATTTCCGTCATACTATCTCAAGGGGGGCGTTGTAGCTCTTCTTCTCGACTTAGCGATTATCGAAAGCACCGAAGGGCGCCGCCGCCTTGATGATGTGATGCGCGTGCTTTGGCAGCATTATTGCCAGCGCCCAGAGATTGGTCTTACCGAGGAGGAAGTGCTTCAGGCAATTGAAGAGGTTTCGACAGCTGAAGTTCGGAAGAAGTTTTGGCAATGGATCGACAGCACTGACGAGCTTGACATCGCTTCTGCATTTGCACCGTTTGGCATTGATTGGCTAGAGCAACCGAAAGATACTCCGCAGGCTGGCAACACAACGCCTTACCTTGGGCTTCAGTTAAGGACAGAGGGAGGGCGACTCATAGTGAGTAGTGTTATGGAAGGATCCCCAGCTTCGAAGGCAGGCATTGCAGTGGATGATGAATTGATAGCAGTCAATGGCAAACGTATCACTACTGAAGAAGAACTCCTTCGGGCATTTTCCTGGGGGGACAAGGTAACTGAAATCACCGCAAGCTGCGACGATCAATTGTACACGACAACGATTGAGTACATGCCAGCTATGGACTATCAATTGCGTGTGCGGCCAGTCTTAGGTGAGCGTCAACAAAAGCTCTTTCAGAGGTGGCTTGAACGCTCATTTGCATAACCGATTGTAATTATCGCGCGGGAAGTGATATATTGCGATTAGCATGTGAAAACATTATTTCTGGAGTGCTACCATGATGCGAAGTCTGCGTGTGCTCAGCGTGGTTGTGTTTGTTCTCCCCTTTTGTGCATGGGCGACAACCAATGGTGAGCTACGGCTTATTCCACCACAGGAAAAACAGTTCTTTCGTGAAATCATTCATCCCTTACAACAGCATATTCCTCTGGTCCATCCGTTGGACAATACCGATGGAGTTGCATACAAAGTTTTTGATTCTCTTTTCAATGCATTCTCCTACTATGGCAGCAATCAAACGTGTGTGATGTGGGACCCTCAAACAAACGCATTCATTACTATTAAGCGGGGAGCGCTTGTCTCTCGTCCAGATAATCCCAGCCCAGATAAGAGCAACAACATTTTCATCGTGTGGACCACTGATAACGGTCAGTCATGGCAGCGTGTCGGTCCAGTTGTGGTGGGGAATCCCAGTGATGGATACCCACGCTATCCCGCGATAGCCTTAATTCGTTCTGATGTTAGTATTAACACATTGGATAATTCAATTTTCAATTTCTATTGCCCACTCACCGATGGTAGCAGTTGGGCTGGAATGGTTGCGGGGTACCATATCAATGCACCAGGATCTGCACCGACAACAGTTGTGCTAAGGAACCACATTGATCAGTCAACAGGCTATCGCTATACATTTGGCACAACATATTCAACTGCGTCGATTACTCGAGATGCCGAAAATGCTTTTGGTTTCGCTCTCAGCGGCTTAAGTGTCTCAGATGCCTCCGCGCCATATAGGGAAAACAATAATAATGCGATCATCAAAACAGATCTAAGCGCCACCGCTGTTGAAGTTTTCACCTCGGAAATTCCCCCGCCCTTGCGAGCGGAGAATTTTGTTGACCCTCAGCAAGCAAATAGCCGGACAAACACGGAAGTTGCCTTCGACTTAGATTCCGAGGACAATCTCTATGCAGGTGTATTTGGATTATTTGCAGCGGCTGAAAATACTTCTCTTTTGACATTTGGTGTGACAAAATCCTCGGATAACGGGAAAACATGGAGTGATTGGAATATCCTTCCAACCTCAATCATTGAGGCATATGTGGCGGCAAACGGAGGCGATCCCACACAGTCAGGTTTCCGTTTCTCATGGGGCTGGTTGGGAGATGCCTCTGGCAACACTCGAGTGACTTCTGCAAAAGACTTCGTGGTTACTGGAAAAGATGAGTATAGTTTTGCTGCCCAGTTGGTTCTTATTAGCGGACAATCTATCGTAGGGGTCCATTACGTTGAGGTGTACTACGAAAGAGGGCAATGGGGAATCCGCAAGATTGCTGATGCATCGCTGTTTGAAACCAGTGAGCAAATGCGGTTCAACAATGGAGATAACTATGGCCCATCACAACTGGGATGTGAGTTACAGCTTGCACGAACGGCGGACTACAACGTGCTTTTGTTTAAAACATTAGAGGCTCGCTTTATAGTGTGGGGAGGAGATACGCTGTTGACGACAGATGTTGTTGTTAGCGTCCGGCCGAAAAATGGGAGCACATGGGAGCCACTTCGAAACGTGACGAGGAGTCGTATACTCGATCGTATTACCTGGATTCCTAAAGTCATCCCCTCGACAGCAGAGAATATTCCACTGCTTACAGTTCAATCTGCTTATCGCGGTTCTTCAGATCGCGAATATTACTGGGATAATCAATTTCTCCTGGCCGCGGCTTCTCAAGATCCAAGCCCAGAAGAGATTCTCCGCTATCGCCAGTATGTGACGTATTCGACATTCAACTACGAAGACCTACCGGAATGGAACCCTGCAACCTCGGTAGAAAAGCAGAGCAACAACGCTGCAGACATAATGCTTCTCCCTAATCCTGCCAGCAACGATGTGACTTTTTACCGTTCGATTGCTTCGATGGATGCAACAATTGAAATTGTCAATTCGCTTGGCCAAGTGGTGTATCGCGCTGTTATCCCAGCAGGCGTATCCTACCATACATTCGATGTAACAGCAATGGCGCCTGGTGTCTATCATTGCCGCCTGCTGTATGGACCCACGGTTAAAGTAGAACCGCTAAGTATTGTGCGTTAGAAATCAGCTTGTATCACTACCGAAAGAGATACAATGAAAGTGCTTTCCATAGTGGTTGGAATTGCTCTTGTCTTGAGTGCTGCATGGGCAGGAACTAATGGTAATCTTACAGGAACGGTAAAGGATAAAGACGGTAAACCAATTCAGGGCGCCACAATTCGTGTCATGGGGACCGTTCGTGGCGCTAAGGCTAAGAGTAATGGTGAATACCTCATCATCAACATACCAGCGGGGACCTACACGATCAAAGTCACAGCGGTCGGCTACAAAGAAAAGAATGTCGAGGCAACAATCCGTGCGGATCAAACAACTACCTTAAACATAGTTCTCGAGAGTGCTGAAGTCATGGGGAAAGAGGTAGTTGTTGAGTCTGCACGGCTCAAAATGGTGGACGACAAAGCAGTGGGAATAACAAGAGAGGTCTCTGGTGAACAAATACAACGCACCACTCGTGAAACTGCTCAACAAATAGCCCTCACGCAGGCGGGTGTGCTTGCAGCAGGCGGCGGTTTAGCAATCCGCGGAAGCCGTCCTTCGGACACACAAATCCGTATTGATGGACAAGACGTTTCCGACCAAATTTCGGGGGGATTTGGTGTTGCCGCAGCAAAAGCAGGGATCGCATATGCTCCTACTGCCTCTGCGTTTGCAACAGAAGAGGTGCAGGTGCTCACGGGTAACTTCAGTGCTCAATATGGTAACGCGATGGGAGGAGTGGTCAATCAGGTAGTGAAAACTGGAAAAATTGATCGATATGAGGGATTTCTCCGATGGAGAAGTGATGTCCCGTTTTTATTTGGGAAAGCAGGCAATGGTGTCCAAGCACTTGCTCCTTTGCAAAACACTTACGAGTTTGGAGTAGGAGGACCTATACCACTCTTAGATCGGTCGACGTTCTTTCTCACTACTCGTTATGTGACTGAGAAGTATCGGAGTTTTGGGCTTGATGTTCGTGATCGCGCCGGGAATTCAATAGGACAACTGCCAGATAATACATCTTCTATTCGCAACATCACAGGGCGCTTGGCATTCCAGTTTACCGATGACATCAAGCTAATCCTGGGAGGAACGTGGGGGCTCACGTCCTTGGCAATGGGGAACTGGGCCTGGTTGTATGCAAGAACTCCGGCGATGCTGTTACAGCCCAATCCAAACACTGGACTAAATGACACACTCCTACTTTCCACTGTACCAGAAAATGTCGCAAAGGTTAATGCAGTCAACAATTTCATATACAGCTACTTTGCAAGAATCAACCATATTCTCACCGAAACCAGCTTTTATGAGCTGACAGTGTCGTTCAACAATAATGTTGCGGAAGATGGGCGTCGTCGTATAGAGTTAGGGGAAGGATCGCTTCTTCGGAATGGTCAGCCTCTTGACCCATCGAAGGTCTCAACAGTAATGCCAAAAGATAACTTTTTCACAGGGTGGGATATTCTCAAACCAGTTGATGATTATGTTCTGGATCGGACAAGCGGTCAGCAGGTACGTAAGACTGGTCCCCAGGGTGATAAGATCGTTGATTTCTACGCGGAAACGTATGGGAATGTGTATTTAGACAATGACCCACGCCGCCCATTTTACACAACTGTCCCTAGTAACTTGACCGGATACGTTGAAGGTTCATCTGATGCTCTAAGCACACGGAATCCATATGGACTACTGGGTATGTTTTATGCACGAGGTAACGATGAGGGAAGTAGTGGTACTCGAGGCTTTGAATTTACGAGTGCCAATTTCTGGCAAATTGATGGGAACTATCAACTCAACCTTTTTGCGGGAGAGGTTCGTCACCTTCTGAAGGCGGGCATTGATGCTCGATTTTACACTGTTCGGCGTTATTACAACAGTCTTCCGTGGCTTGGCAATCCCTTTTACGATGTGTTTACTGACCAATGGGGCGGCGATATCTACAGCTTGACTCCTGAGGAACGGGCAGAGGGAAGCAAGCCAAAGCATGCTGTTATCAGCGCTTTATACGTTGAAGATCAAATCTCCTACAAGGGAATCAATATCAATCCCGGGATGCGGATTGATGTGTTCAACCCCAGTACGACCTACCGTACCAATCCTGCCGATGCAGCATCACCGGACCGCAAGACTGCATCCATCAAAGTGCAGTTAAATCCGCGCATCTACATTTCTTACCCGATTGGTGAACGTTCATTTTTCTCAATCGCGTACGGGTGGTACACACAAATACCACGTTTTGAGTTGGTGTACAATAACACAGTCTCTGCTCTAACGCGGGGTAATAACATCGTTGGTAATCCTGATCTCCGTCCAGAGAATGCCAAGCAGTATAACGTAGCATACAATGTTCAGCTCTCCGACGACTATGCGTTGGACGTCCAGGCATTTTACAAGGACATTTATGGCTTGACAGGATTGGCATACGTACCCGATAATCGCTTCCCGTATGCGATAACATCGAATGGTGAATATGGTAATGCCCGTGGAATTGAAGTGACCTTCCGCAAGCGTCTGAGTGGGAATTTTGGTTTCAATGTGAACTATACTCTCTCCTTTGCACAAGGGACATCCTCGTCCTCTGGAGCAAACTATAATGTCATCATCAGCGGCGCTGATCCATATACCGGCAATCGTCTCTTTCCTCTTACTGAATATCCGCTTGATTATGATCGCCGCCATCGTTTCAACTACATTATTGATTTTGTCTGGGGTAAGGGGGAAGGCCCCTCGATTGGGGGAATTCATTTCTTAGAAAATGTTACGCTGAACTTTACAGGACTGTTCCAGACTGGGACTCCGTACACGAAACTCGATTTGCGCGGCAATCAGGTGGGGGACTTTAATGCAGAGCGTCGTCCGTCGGTCTGGACAATGGATATGCGCCTGCAGCGGGCAATACCACTTCGTGATCTCTTCGGCGAATCAATGGGGAATTCTGAACTCATTTTGTTCCTGGATGTCCTAAACTTACCCAATTTGACAGGTCCGATAAATGTTTATCCTCGTACAAGTGACCCAGATAATGATGGGGTAAGCCTGTATCGTCAAATTGGTGATTTCCCTCGCGGTCCATGGTATGCACGTCCCGATCCAACGAATCCGTCGACCATTGCGCAAAGTCAATATGACCGTGCTGGCAATCGCTTCTACACAAAAGAAGCAGATTTCAACAATGATGGTATTGTGACCCAGGAAGAACAATATCAATCATATATGCAATATGTGCGTGACGCAATGGCACGACGTCCGAATTATCAATTCCCGCGGCAAGTGTATTTCGGCGTCATGCTTCGTTTTTAGCGGGTTCATTATTGTAATGAATGTCCAACAAAATTTGTGATGGAGCCAATGAAAATGCATGCTTATGTAGTGAGCGCTATCCTATTGCTGTTTGGCATATCCTCATGGGCACGCGACATAGATCGAGCGAAGTATGGCAAAAAACTTGTACAGCCTCAAGCAGCGCAGTTCAATGACCTACGGCAAAACACCGTTAGCCGGGTACGATTTATGATCACCAATTATGGTATTTTTGGTCTCGACGTAGCACGCAATCAGGGGGGAGGATTTTGGCCACGTGGCTCAACAAATGAGTACATTTTTGGTGGGGGGATATGGTTCGGAGCAATCAAGACGAAGGATGGGTTACCTCGGAAGATGAGTGTAATCTCCTATAATCCAAACTCAGGTGCCTCATGGATGACACCGGGATCGATTGATGATGGGGACGAAGCAGATCGATCGCCAGAAGCAGTGTTGAAAAACCGTGTGTACCTTAGTACGGATTTTGTTCGCGCAAATGGTCTGCCACGTAATCCTGCGGATGGCCCTAACTGGCCAATCTGGGATAGCAATCCCAATGACACGTTAGCAAATCGTTCCGTTATCAAGGATAGAACGCGTTACCTCGGCTTCTACATTAATGATGTAGATAAACGAAATATTGCGACCTTCCCTAAGGGTCCAGCGTTTATTTCGCAGGAGGATATCTTCACCGTTTATAAGGACACTGACCTTCGAGTGTATGAGATCGGGGAAGATGCTGCAAAGGCGGAGGGATATCCGCTCCGCATCCAGGTAGAGCAAACTGTGTACACATGGGGATTTGGTGAATACGCAAACTTCTACTTTATTCGTTACAACATTATCAACCGTTCGACAGATACACTCTATGAGTGCTGGATGGCTCCAGCATTTGATTTCGACTTAGCGGCAGCACCCAATTTTGCAGCTGGTGCGGGTAATGATCGCGTAAGCTACTATTTCCAGGATACCACACTCAACTTGGCATACCAATGGACCAATACTGATCGGGGAGAGCGAGGACGCCGCTTTGGGTATGTTGGTATGACATTTCTAGAAAGCCCTGCAGTCGATGAAAATGGCTTTATTCGTCGCGATAAACTCTATTATCCTCTCAGCGAGCAACTGGGATTGCGGACATTCCGAAACTGGGTTATTGACATTGACCCGAAGACTACAATTGAGCGATATGACTTTATGGCGTCGGGGGCGCGAGATGGGGATACTGGGCCGGGGGATAAACGCTTCCTCATGGCCACAGGACCATTCAATATGCGGCCAGGGGATACGGCTCGTGTGGTTGTAGGGACGATTTTTGCCCTTCCTGTAAAGGAAGAAGCAGATGGGACGGTAGAGGATTTAGTGAATCTTGTGCGTCGGACTCAGTTTGCCCAAAGAGTGTATGATAATGGCTTTGCAGCTCCTGAACCTCCTGAACCCCCAAGAGTAACTACCCAACCGCTCAACCACGCGATTATTGTCAGCTGGGACACTACAAGCTACGCCTCTTACGACCGCGAGGAAAAGGGAATGGATATCATGGGATTCCGCATCTTCCGTTCGCGTGTTCCCACCCAGGATACTTTTGACGTTGACTTTCGCTCACCAAGTGCTGAATATCCTGGCGGCCGTGGACCGTTCGGGTGGAAGCAAATAGCTGAGTGGATAACGCCATCGCCCTTCGTAATGACTGCAATTATGTCGGATAGCTCGAACATGTTAAGTGCGCGTTATCCATGGATACGCATCTTTCCTCGCGCATCCAAATCCAGCTATCGAACCTTGTATCCAGGATTTCTTAGCTCATCGGATGTGACAAATGACAGTGTTATTTTGATTCGGCGTCTTCCGAATACCACCAGCGAACCATGGAGAAGTTTTTGGCAGCCTCTTGTGCCTCAGCAGACGTATTCGAATCCGATACGGTATGATACGCTGACGCTCGGTATCATTCGTATTTTGCCGGGGGGAACACTTCCTCCACTTCCTACTACTACCACCGATACAGCCACTATGAACCGTGCGATGCTGGTTCTCTGGCCTCAGATTACCTCAGGATTAGCACGCCTTCAATGGTTCCAAGATGACTGGGTTGATCTTCCATGGGCACGAGCGATAATCCGTAACTACCTCGATAGCGTTACAAACAATCGCACCTTCCTCGATTTGGGAGATGATAATGGAGATGGTGTTATCAATCGTGATGAAGATCTCCGTCGCCGTGAGGAAATTTTGAATAACGTCGAGTATTACTACAAAGTTGTTGCCTTGGACGAAGGGGACTATGTCCAAGCCACGCCTATCAAAACCAGTATCTCTGTTGATTTACTCAATGTTGTTCAAGGGTTTGCTTTAGCGCCGGGACCATATCGGCAGCCTTCTATTGAAACCACCTATGATCCAAATCAGCTCGGTGGACTTTATAACTTTCGTCTTATTCCCAAAGACCCCGATCGTTTTGCTCAATTGTTTGGGGGGCATGAAATTGAGCTCGAGTTTCAACCTTCGGTATCTGGATTCAGCGGATACAATTGCCTCGATACACTGTGGAATAACAATGCCACCTTTTACAAGGGCATTTATGGCAATGAATTGATTGTGCGGGACAAGACAACGGGGAAGGAGCTTAACCGATACAATGTCCTCTATGAACCTGCCGATTGCTTGTTTGATAACTTTTACTCGGATGTTGCAATGCTCTATGTATCGCCGCAGACGGGGCAATACCTATCGTTCTGTGAGGACATGCTACGGGGAGCAAATGATACCACGCTGTTTGTGCATCCGTTTAATACCAGCGTTACTGCCCGTGGTGGATCGTGGACCACAGATAAGCCTTGCTTGGGAGGTGATCGCACGATTGCGGGGACTTTCGGAATAGCATTTGACTACTACATTCAGCAGTTTGGAGGGATTTTCCGTCCCTACCGTATCGCGAAACTCAGTGGTAATGCGAACACCTTTTTAGAATTTCGTCCGCGTCGTGCTGAACTAATTCCTAAGGCAGAACCAGTCCAGGTGAATTATCGAACACTCCGCTTCCAGCGTTTCAATAATGGAGCAGGTATCTATGAAGTGGAGTTTCTTCCTGGAGGAGTTGAGACCATCACTACAACTTTCCTTCGACGGCGAGGTATTGGACAATTCGATACGATAAGACGGACATTTGATGCGTCCTATCTTAATGTTCGAGTGCGGAACATACGTACTTACAAACGACCTCTCCCGAACGGAGACTCCGTTCTCGTTCAATACGGTGACGATGTTCCCCATGTTAGCCAGGCATTACCAGCCAATCTAAGCGATTACAATCAAGATGGCTCGGTGAGCACCGTCCCATACCCCCACCCGCGTCTTGTTCCCATAGGATCGTTCAACCTGTCAGCCTATGCATGGAAAAATGGTCGTTACACCCCAGCGACGTGGAGTATTCGCGATGCGGTGACAGCGCGTGATACTCAAGCAGCTGCTAATAACAGTGGTGCTCCAGTTGGTACTCAAGGGAGGTACTACCTTTCGACGGTTACCCCCGAGGGAGACACGATTGATTTTACCCATGCACTTCTGATCGATGGAGCTACATTCTGGCTAGATTTTGCAGGGAAGGGAGGACGCAATGGAACCGCAGCAGGACGGCAAACACCTCTGCCACCAGACACTGCAACGGCAACAGTGGACTTCAGGCCAGGAGATAAGATTATCATTGAAACGATAGGTGGTCCGTTTGGCTTACCACTTCCTGGAGCGAAGGTAACGTTCAAGGTGTCTGATGTACAAGTCCCCCAAGATCGCCTGACAGATGCAGATTTGGACAACATTGTTATTGTTCCTAATCCCTATGTCATCACCCACGTGGGGCAAAAGTCTTCCTATGATGCTAAGATTTATTTCACTCGATTACCAAAGGAATGCACCATCAAAATCTACACAGTCGCTGGTGATCTTATACGAACAATTCGGCATGTCGATCAAGATGGCACATTCCGCGTGGGTATGGACGTGTGGGATTTGCTCAGTGACAATCGCCAGCGAGCAGCATCACAAGGCTTGATTGCAGTAATTGAAACGCCAAATGGTGCGCAAACGGTCAAGAAGTTTGCTGTCGTTGTTGGCGGTGCACGTATTCTGGGACGATAGTATTGCAACTACGGAGAATTAAAGCTATGCAAGTAGTATTTGTGATTACTGTTGTTTATTCGCTTTTGAGTGTTTGCAGCAGTGTCATTGCTCAGCCTCCACAAGCGCAAGGCTCGTCGGCAGGAGAGTTCCGTAAGGTTGGTGCTGCTGGAGCCCAATTTTTGAAGATCGGTGTTGGGGCACGCGCCAACGGCATGGCTGGAGCATTTACTGCTATCGCGAATGACCCCTCGGCCCTCTTTTACAACAATGCTGGCATTGTAGATATCAAAGGTTATATGGGCTCGTTCTCCTACATTCAGTGGTTTGGCGGCTATTCCCACAATTTTATCGCAGGGATTGTGCCGATGGGAGAGAATTACCGTGCTGCTTTATCTGTCACTTCGTTTACAAGCGGTCCTATACCGTTTGCCACTATTCAAGATGAAAACCGACTCAATACGACGTATAGCATCACAGACGTAGCAATCGGTGGGACCTTTGCTGCCCAGCTTACTGACCAGTTTTCGTTTGGTGTAACTCTAAAGTACATCCAGAACGGCATTGGGGGCATGAGTGCCAGCGGAATTCTAGCAGATGTTGGCACTATGTACCGTTTTCGAGGAGTGCGATTAGGATTTTCCATTAGCAATTTAGGTCCGCCTCTCCAATTTTCGGGGGGAGATTTGAACTTCCGCACCGACTTGCTACGCGAGCTCCAATATCAACAAATAGATGCCTCCTACTTGGTGAATCCATTCAATGCACCAATTTCGTTGAAGGCAGGATTAGCAGCAGACTTGACGACGGAACTATTGGGATTGTATGATTCCGATCCGAATCTTGCGATTAACCAATCACGAGAGCATCGGTGGCTTATGGCCCTTGAATTTGAAACACTTTCCGATGTCCCAGAACAGCTTGCAATAGGAACAGAGTATACCTGGAATGATTTGCTATCCATTCGAGCAGGCTATCGCTATAACCAAAGCGTGTTTGGCTTTAGTGGTGGTATAGGGATTCGCTACATAGGCAGCGGCTTCGAGGGTATGCTTGATTACTCAATTCATCCCAGCTCAACCCTTGGCATAGTTAATCGTTTTTCCTTGACAGTTCGTCTTGATTGATCCACTGTGTCGCACCTTGATTGTTCGAGTTCTCTTTGATGTAGAACTCACAGCGCAGAGCAAAGCTTTTTTCCCCTTAATGTAAGTGCCATGATGAGGCACAAGTGGTGGCTTACGGTGATTGCGCTGTTGGCAATACAGCTATCGGTTATTGGCCAGCAGACGTTTCCTCTGTCTCTTTCAATATCTCAGTTCCGGGCAGATTCGATACGAACACGCGTAGAAGTAGCGTACTCGATTGCGGATACACATCTAGTCCACCAAATACATAGCAGCCATCCCGACTATGCTGTTGTTGCGGCAGAAATTCAATTTTTCATTAGTAGCCCTGCTTATTCCGATTCTCTAACGGTGGTTTTGGAAAGTACAAAGTCTATTAGGGATACAACTTGTGCACTGCTGGTCGGTAAGCGGGTTTTCCTCCTCCTGCCTGATCAATATACCTTGACTGTTCGTATACGCGATGCGCTCCGCCAACGGAGTGCAGTTTTGGAACGTAAAATACCATTAGTGGTGCGTAGCTTAAGTGAACGCTCTGTGCTTAGTGCAAGCAGCATCGAGTTAGCACAATTTATTCGCTATCACAATACTGATGATGTAGAGCAGAAAAATCCCTCATTTGTCAAGAATGGGTTTTACGTTGTTCCTCTGCCATCTCACACGTATGAAGGTACAGCTCCAATACTCTATGCCTACACGGAGCTATATGGACTTGAGCAATGCCGGTGTGACAGTATCCAGCTTCATTATCGTATCCTGGATGCTGCCCACAACGAAGTGTTTGACCTACGATACGTGAGACCGGTTGTTGGAGAGGCCCAGGCAGAGATTATATCTACTTCGCTGGATGGTTTAGCAAGTGGCGTGTACTACCTTACATTAGCGGTCGAGCGCTCAACAAAAGAAGAACTATTGCTGGGACGACAACAGTTTTTTCTTCTCAATCCCGAGCTACCTCCCCAACAGCCAACAGTCTTGAGCGAAGACGAGCTTTTTCTCCAAAGTCCCTTTGCTACTATGGATAATGCCCAGCTGGAAGTTGAGATTGCCTCCGCGCGTTTTATTGCACGTGCTACTGAATTAGATCCATACTTTCAGCTCACAGACATCGCTGCAAAACGGCGCTTTGTGTTCCGCTTCTGGCTGCAGCGTGATCCTGATCCATCAACTCCAGTTAATGAGCGGTATGAAGAATTCCGTCGTGCACGGGAGTATGCCGCAAAATTTTACAGGACTCCCCGCTTCCCAGAGGGCTGGAATAGTGACCGAGGACGTGTACTTCTAAAGTACGGTTTCCCCACACAAATCGATCGAGCATACTTCAACATGGACGGAGCGCATCCCCATGAAATCTGGCGTTACGATAATGTGCAAGGAGGGGTAATATTCGTGTTTGTTGATCAACAGGGGACAGAAAACTTTGTCCTCGTGCATTCGACGGCGCTTAATGAAATTCGAAATGAAAACTGGTATCGGCAATTTGCCATGCCGAATTACCTTGATCCAAACGCTCGGGTTCGATAAGCGCCGTTCCATGCGATTGCATATTTTGAAAGCGCTGGGATGGATAGCTTCCAAGACGGGGAAACGCGGAAGAAAAATACTGGCATTGGGAATTGGATTGGCACTGTATTACTTGCTGCCAGAGCGACGACGCCTAACTGTTGAGAACTTGCGCTATGCATTTCCTGCGACAACAAAAGCACAGATACTGAGATTAGCACGGCGATGCTTTATCAATTTAGCGCTTGTGTTTTTAGAACTTCTTGCAACGCCCTATCTTTCAATTGCTATCCTTCGCAGCTATTTCCATTTTGTAAATCCAGAAGTCATTCGCCAGACAAAGACACAAGGACAGGGAGTAGTCCTGCTCAGTGCCCATTTGGCAAACTGGGAATGGTCTGCTATTGTTGCGGCTCTTGAATTCGGCGAGCCGCTACTGGTCGTAGTAAAACAACAGCGAGACTATGTGATCAATCAGTGGCTTGATAGGGTGCGGCAGCGGACAGGGAATATCCTTGTTCCCATGCACCGAGCTGCTAAATCTATGCTTCAGTGGTTAGAGAAAGGAGGCATCGTTGCACTATTAGTGGATCAAGCTGCAGAGCCAACCAGCGATGTGTTTGTTCCTTTTTTCGGGCGCCCTGCAATCACGTACAAGGCTCCAGTTTTACTTGCTCGCCGAATGAATGCACTTTTAGTTGTTGGTTACAGCCTTCGAGATAAAGATGGTAGGTATGTCGTACAATTTGTGCCAATACCTCGTGCAAATGATCCATCTGTGCCTGTCGAAGATGTCGTGGCTGAGTATACGCACGTATTAGAGTCAGTGATTCGTCAGGTACCAGAGCAGTGGGTGTGGCAACATAATCGCTGGAAATATCTCCAACACTGATCGTTCGGTATGGTTATTGAACTGCATGAGCGTGTTGCCCTGGTAGGAGGGGCCACCCAAGGTATCGGATGGGCTATTGCGATAGCACTTGCTCGAGCAGGAGCAACAGTAATTCTGCTTGGGCGGCGCCAGCATGTATTGGCGCAACGTCTCGAAGAGCTTGAGAACATCACAGGGAAAAAACATAGAGCTATTGTCGTCGATTATAATTCTCCCACTGCAGGTACCGACATTATCGCGGCTCTCCAACAGCAGCAACTAAGTCCCGATATTCTGATCAACAACGTAGGTGGTCCCCCGCCCGGCGCTATTATTGATGCAACTCCAGAATCTTTTCACCAAGCACTTCATCAGCTTATTCTCGTAATGCACGAGGTTCTGCAATACGTGCTTCCCATGATGAAGCATCAGCAATGGGGAAGGATTGTCAACATTATTTCTACTTCGGTGCGACAACCTCTCGAGGGATTGGGGGTATCGAATACGATTCGAGCAGCAACAGCAGCATGGGCGAAGACACTGTCGCTGGAAGTAGCCCAGTATGGAATTACTGTAAACAACATTCTCCCTGGTGCAACACGTACAGAACGCTTGCAGCAATTGATAGTGGCAAAAGCGCATCAGCGAAACATGCTAGAAAGTGATGTTGAGCAAGAAATGCTTGCAGAAATTCCTATGCGACGCTTTGCACAACCCGAAGAGATTGCAGCTCTGGCAGTCTTTCTATGCTCGAACTTTGCAAGTTACATTACTGGCGAGTCTATCCGGGTCGATGGGGGGCGCAGTCGATGCTTGTAGGAAGGTACAAAAAAAGAAGGCGGCATTACTTGCGCCGCCGACCATAGAAATTAAGTAGCGGGGGCAGGACTTGAACCTGCAACCTTCGGGTTATGAGCCCGACGAGCTACCAGTTGCTCTACCCCGCGATCACGCAACGCAAAAATACGAACTTTCAGCTCAATCATGCAAATGATTGTGAGATTTACAAGCTAATTTTGTGCATGCATCATAACTTTTCCTGAGGAATGCGTATTGTCCTTTCTTGGTTGCAAGAACTTGTCGAGTGGCGCGGTACGGTATCTGAACTTTCCTCGCTATTAGTAAATGAAGGTATCGAAGTCGAGGCTATTGAGGAGGTAGGGATACACACAGAGGCAATTGTTACAGCGCAAGTTATCGAAGTAATGCCCCATCCCGCTGCAGATCATCTTGCGGTGTGTACGGTGTATGATGGTAGCTCAAGGCGCCAAGTCGTATGTGGGGCACCTAATGTTCAAGTTGGACAACTTGTTGCACTTGCTCTTCCCGGTGCTCGGTTGCCGAATGGACAAGTGCTTGACAGCCGAAAAATTCGGGGTATTGATTCGCAAGGAATGCTTTGCTCCGAGTCGGAATTAGGTATCGGGGAAGACCATAGTGGAATTGTTGTACTCGATGAAAAAATTGGGGTTGGGGTTCCATTGTATAAGGTGTATCCACCAGATGTTGTTTTGGAAATAGGAATCACACCCAATCGTGCCGATGCGCTGTCCCATTATGGTGTTGCGCGGATTATTGCCGCCGCTTCGGGATGTACAGCTCGTCTACCTGCAGTGGAAGAGATACAGGCGCAACAAGTCATTCCAATCGAGATCGTAGAGCCTGATCTGTGTCCACGGTATGCAGGTGCTTTATTGGAGGGAGTCCATCCGTATCCATCGCCCCCCTGGTTAGCGCGTCGGTTGCAGCTTGCCGGAGTCCGCTCCCGGAATCTGATTGTTGATGTAACCAACTATGTTATGCTTGAATGCGGACAACCACTTCATGCATTTGATTATGAACGGCTTGCCCAGGGGCGTATCGTAGTTCGCCGCGCGATTCAAAATGAACGGATAACAACTCTGGACGGAGTGGAACGGACGCTTGACAGTGAAACGCTCTGTATTTGTGATGCTGAGCGTCCGCAAGCTGTGGCGGGCATCATGGGCGGATTAGAGTCTGCAATCAGTAGTGAGACCAGGCAAGTATTGATCGAGTCTGCATATTTTGCACCTCGCAATATTCGTCGAACGGCGAAAACATTGGGGCTGCACACAGATGCAGCATATCGCTTCGAGCGAGGTACAGACGTCGAAATGGTGCCATACGCCTTACGCCGCGCAGCAACCTTAATTGCTCGTTTGAGCAATGCTCAGATAACCCATTGGGCTGACTGTTATCCTCGTCCATGGAAAGAACCTACTGTGGAGTTCCGCTTCGACCATGCACGTCGAGTGTTAGGAATGGATATTAGCCGATCAACTTTCATATCAGCGATAGCAGGACGTGGCTTCAATATCATCTCAGAGGGGGAGAAAGGCCTCACTGTGAGGGTGCCATCATTTCGGCATGATGTTCGTTCCGAAATTGACCTTATCGAAGAGGTAGCTATTGGGGTCGGTTATGACACAGTTCCTCCTTCGCCATCTGTAACCCTTTCTTTGTCCCTGGATACAGTTCCAGCGCCACTTGAGGTGTCTCCCGTGCGGCAGGATGTACGGCAGTACTTAGCAGCAATTGGCTTCCACGAAGCATTGAGTTATAATCTCAGTGATCCTGCAACCCTCTTGGAAGCGGAAAAGGCGGTGGAAATCGCTAATGCGTTGGGACGAGAACGGAGTGTGCTGCGGCAGTGGCTTTTGCCAACTATGGTGGAAATTCTCTCGCGGAATGCACGCTGTGGAGTGCGAATTATTCGGGTTTTTGAAATAGGCAAGGTTTTCCGCCAAGAGCACACTATCACAAGCACAGGCATTCCGGTGACAGAGGAAGAGCACTTGTGCATTGCATTAGCAGGGATATATCGCGAGCGCCATTGGCTTGAGCCATCGAGACCAGTGGATTTTTTCGATCTCAAAAGTGCAGTTGAGGGGCTAACGAGACGGTTTAGAATGCTCTGTCAATGGCGAGTTGCATCAAGGATGTCCCATCTTCATCAATGGTTGCAAGACCCGGTCGTGGAGATTCTTCTCGATGGTCAAGTGATCGGTTATGCAGGATCTATTTCCCCTCGACTGTTGCGTCAATACGACATTGCCGACGGTGCTGTGGTTGCAGAACTTTCAATGAAGCCTTTCTACGAACGTCGGATACAGTGGGATCATTATCAGCCTCCGTCGCCATTTCCAACAGTGGTGCGAGATATCGCAGTAGTAGTGGATAGTACAATTCCCAGTGCTGCTCTTGAGGCAACAATTCGAGACGCTATTGGTGAGCTTGTGTCCGATGTGGCGCCATTTGATGTCTTTGAGCATCCGGGGCTTGGCGAAGGCAAAAAAAGTATTGCATTTACTCTTACCTTTAGCTCTTCTGAGCGAACATTAACAGATGAAGAGGTTAACATGGCCGTCGAACAAGCAGTGAAGGCACTTGCGTCTGCTTATGGTGCTGTGCTACGATCGTCAACCACTCAGTGAATGCATGCTGATGGAAGAAAATGTTGCAACTGTTAAAGCGGAGATAGAGCGTTTGTGGAAACAGCTCTACAACATTGGCGCGATGCTACAAACAACAGCCGAGCAGTACCGTGCAGCTCGTGAGACAAACAGGAAACTTGAAGCGCAAGTTCAGGGGCTATCAGAGCAACTTAAGTACTACGAGCACCAGCAGGAGGAGATAAGCCACCTTCGTTCCGCACTCCAATCGGCTGAAGATCGGCTTAGACAAGCTAATGAGGCAATTGCTCTTTTAGAGCAGCAGCGGCAGCAATTAGAGCAGGTGCTCAATGCCCAACAGTTAGAATTTGAAAGCTATGAGCAGCTTCGTTCGGAACTTACTACGCTGCAACAGTTATATGGGCAGCTGACCGAAGACTATCGTGCTGTCCAGCAACAAGTTGCACAGGTGGAAACCCTGGAAAAAGAAAACCTCCAGTTACGAGATATTATCGCACAATACGAGCATGAACACCTACGCGCAGTTGCGCAGCAAGAAGAGCTCGACTATCTCCGGCAGCTTGTTGAACAACTCCGAAGAGAGAAGGAGGACTTGGCTGGCCAATTGGCGGCAGAGAAAGAAACTCAACAATTGCTTCAGCAGAAGATTGTGCAAGGAGAAGCTCTTCGCCTCGAATTAGAAAAAGCAAATGCAACTGTTGCAGATCTTCGTACCCAATTGCGGCAGAAAGAGACTGAGATAGCACAGCTTCGCCAGCATGTTGATTATGCAGAACAGGTACTGGCGAATTCACTACCCAACGAGATGTTTGAACAATGGAAACGTCAACTGCAACAAGAATTGGAAAGCAGTGCTGCACATGCAGCAGAACTTGCTGAACAACTACACCGTGTCGGAGCAGAGCGAGATGACCTACTGGAGACACTCAAACAGAAACAAACTGAGTTGGAACAACTGCAATCTCAATATGACACCTTACGCAAGCAGTACGATGAACTGGTGCAAAGTCATTCCCAGATCAATAGCAATGATTCAAGTGAAAGGGAGCAAGTGAGCAAGTTATTGCAACAACTTGAACTGAGCGAAAAGGCAGCTCAACAGCACCAGCAACGATTAGTAGAGCTAACCGAGCAAATAGCAAATCTCCAAAGTCTTGTGGCACAGTATCAGCAACAGCAGCAGAGCATCGAACAGCAAATAGCCGATGCTCTTTCTCCCTTTCAAATTAAACTAGAAGCTGCAGAGCGGGAACGCAAGCACTTACAAGAGCAGATTTTGCATCAGCGGCAGCGCATTGTACAGCTTGAAGATGAGCTTCGAAAGGAGTTAGAAAGAAACATCCTTCTCAAACGCCGAATCCGGCAGCTGGAAGGTTTTCCTTCCTCCGTGCAGATAACTCAAGTTTTAGAAGCAATTCGTCACCTTCATGAGCAATTGGTTGCTAATGTTCATTCCGATCAAGAGGGTGGTTACTCATCTGTGTCTCCGGAGCTGAGGGAAGTAATAGCACAGGTAACACAATTGGTAAACCACCGACTAAATTTGGTATTTGAGGAGGACCTCCGTCGAGCAGTTACTGAATGTCGGTGCTTACTGGAGGAGTACTTGCGTCGATAATGCGCATAAGTGGCGAATTCTACAACAAAGTTTATTGATTTCCGTTTTTTCAAGCGGTCGAGTTTGTAAATTCGACCAGTGCAACGATGATGGAAGCCAAATGACGACGGTGACGGTTACTATTGGTGGACGTCAGCTTCGGCTACGATGTGAAGATGAGCAGCGCACGCTCAAAGCAGCTGCAGAGGTCGAAAACGTTTTTCGTGCCTTACAACACGAGTCAAGCGATCAATCAACACCAATACTGACACTTCTTGCTGCCCTTAACATAGCTGAACGGCATGATGCCGCAAGAGAACAGTACAAGGCTACCCTTGAGTATGTTCTGGAACAGCTTCGTGCAATGAGCATATACGCTGATGATATTATACGCCAAACGGTAGAGTTAGCAGCAGGATAGTGGGGAACATCAATGGTGACCAGATGCGTAGCGTCGTTGTTCTTTGGAAAAAATCCTGACAAATGCGAGCCGTACTTCATCATCGTTGCACACGCGTAGCGCAGAACCGATAGGGTAAAAGCAGGGAAATAGGCTCCGCATCCCAATGGCAGACTGCACCGCACCTTGTGCGGCCAGACTTTCTGGCAGCAGGAGCCAGCGGCATGCGGGCTATTACCCACTGTGTGCTTGGAGGGTTCTTGCGATACCCCGTGCTGCCACTGCTCTCAGTGGCGCAGGATGTATGGAGTACGGCTCGTGTTTTTTCTTCGGTAATGTTTCACTATACCCCTACAGGATGAACAATGGAGTACATGACAATACTGATTTTGAGTGTCGTAGGATTAGTATTAGGCTTCGGGGTTGCGTACTTTGCTGGTAGTCGCGCGGCGGCTAATCGAATCGCAGATGCCCAGGAAAAAGCGAAAGCGATCTTAGAGGAAGCCGAAAAAGAGGCTCGGACGATCAAAAAAGAACGCTTGCTCGAGGTTAAGGAAGAACTTCACAAGAAGCGCCAGGAGCTCGAGAAAGAATATGCTGCACGCCGAGCAAAATTGCAAAGTCAAGAAAAGCAGCTTGTTAGTCGTGAAGAGGCTATCGAAAGCAAGCTTGAGCTGATTGCTCGAAAAGAAAAACAGATCCAACAAGCCGATCAGGAGCTCCAACGTAAGCAGCGACTTATTGAGCAAAAACTTAAAGAAGCAGAAGCGCTTGTGGCAGAACAGAACAAGCGCTTAGAGCGTATTACGGGCATGTCACAAGAAGAGGCAAAGCGCTATCTTATCGAGAACATGGTAAATGAAGCACGAGCGGAGGCTGCGCTCCTTGTCAAGCAGATTCGTGATGAAGCTAAACAACAAGCCCAGCGGGAAGCGCAGAAACTTGTTATTGAAGCAATTCAGCGGACAGCCTCGGACCATTGCGTCGAAACAACAGTCTCTGTTGTCAATCTCGCTAGCGAGGAGCTCAAAGGACGTATCATTGGAAAGGAAGGGAGAAATATTCGAGCCTTTGAATCGGCAACAGGTGTTGATTTGATCATCGATGATACACCGGAGGCGGTAGCAATTTCAGCGTTCGATCCTTATCGTCGGGAAATAGCGCGCATTGCGCTTGAGCGATTGTTAGCAGATGGACGTATCCACCCTGCACGTATCGAGGAGGTGGTGGAAAAAGCCCGCAAGGAGGTAGATGAGGAGATAGTCCGTGCAGGCGAGCAGGCAGTTATCGAGCTTGGCATTCACAATATGCACCCCGAGCTGATTCGCCATGTGGGCAAAATGAAGTACCGATCCAGTTACGGACAGAATCTACTTGCGCATTCGATCGAGGTGGCGTTTCTTGCGGGGATTATGGCTGCAGAGTTAGGACTTGATGTTCAACATGCGAAACGCGCGGGCTTGCTCCATGACATTGGCAAGGTGCTTGACCGTAATACTGACGGTCCACACGCTATCCTGGGTATGGAGCTCGCTAAGCGCTATCGTGAACATCACGTCGTTTGCAATGCCATCGGTGCTCACCATGAGGATATCGAAATGGAAACGCCAATTGCAGTATTGGTGCAAGCAGCTGATTCAATTAGTGGTGCGCGCCCCGGTGCCCGCCGTGAGTCGCTCGAGCAATATATCAAGCGCCTGGAGAAGCTCGAAGAAATTGCTATGAGTTTCGACGGAGTACAGAAAACGTTTGCTATTCAAGCAGGAAGGGAAGTTCGTGTTATTGTCGAACCGGAAAAAGTAGATGATCTAACAGCAGACCAGCTTGCAACTGACATTGCCAAGCGAATAGAAGAAGAAATGGATTATCCCGGACAGATTAAAGTTACCGTTATTCGAGAACGGCGCAGCTACGCCATAGCAAAGTGATGCCTATAGCAGGATAATAAATAGTTGCAGGAGGATAGAAAGTTGCCCTTTGGGGCGATGGAGATGATGGATTATTCTTGATGGCGGAAGCGTTTGACGGAAAAGTGGACATCTATTATCCCTTCCTTTGCGGTGAGGCTTGTTCTGCTTCGTACTGCTGCAGCTTTTTTCGCAGGTCATTACAAATTTGCGTATGAATTTGGCATATGCGACTTTCTGTTAGCCCAAGAATTTCACCTATTTCCTTGAAGGTGAGCTCTTCATAGTAGTACAGTGTCATTACTAATCGCTTGCGCTCGGGAAGCTGTTGAAGGTACTCTCGTACAAAGTTGACTCGCTCCTCTCGTACGAGTCTTGAAAATGGAGTCTCTGCATCAAAGTCGGGTAACTCTTCTATCGTGTCATGCTCATTGCCTTCATCATCATAAGTAACCTCCGAATTCATCATCGAAAACGTGGCGTTCGCAGCTGCCATCGCACTTAGGTATGACTGGTACTCTTCCGGTGATATACCCAGTCGTGCTTGAATTTCCTCTGGTGAGGCTTCGCGTCCAAGTTCACTCCGGAGACGGTCACTTATTTCCGTTAGCTCGTGAACTTTTTGACGGGCTGATCGTGAAAGCCAATCTAGTTTACGCATTTCATCAAGAATGATGCCGCGAACGCGAGGTACTGCAAAGGTTTCGAACTTGATACCTCGCTCGGGCTCGAAGCGCTCAATTGCGTCGTGCAATCCAAGAATTCCTACATGGAGGAAATCTTCCTCATTCAGCAGCGCGTTTGAAGGTATGTTCATGTTGTAGAGCGTGTATCGCACGATCCAGAGGTAGTGCAGGAGTAATTGTCGTTTGATCTCATTTTTTCGTGCTTTTGAGATACGGCGCGAGCGCAACTCTTGCCAGAGTTCTGCAAAAGCTATCTCTCCTGTTGTTCCCTGCTGAGAAGGGGATATTTTTTGCATGGCCATAATCTACGCTATTGTTGGACAGACTGCTCTATAGGAGGAGGCGCTTGCTGTGTCGGCGGAGTAGAAGAGCGCAGGTGACCGCTTGGGAATGTCGAGAGGAGTGCGGCCATCTGTTCCTCTTCCGCAAGTCGCTGCTTTTCTTGTAGTTCTTGTTGCTTTATAGCATGGAGCACAGCAACAACTGTGACCATAACAATACTTCCTGCAACTGAAAAGCCAAGAAATATCAGCATGGCACGCAGGAGTATTCGGTAAATGTCGTTGTCACCTGCAGCCAATTGAATTAGAACGCTAATAGAGGTCGCAAGGGTACTTACGTTGAAGACTAAACCAATAGGATAGCGCAAAGTATATTTTTCTTCAGTCCGTTTGGAGGATTTACGTTTGCCCATGGTTGTAGAATCAGGTTGCTAATGAACGGTTACCAGATGCTCCGAATAATGATTTCATCAGATAATCAATGCTTGGCTCGACGAGATCATTGTTTAATCGCGTGCCTGCAGTTAGTAATGAGATGGGGATATCACGATCCCACAGCAATGACAGAATATGACCAAGCCGCTGAGCCTCATCGAGTTTCGTCAGCACTAAGCGTATAGCAGAATATCGGTGGTATTGTTCAAGAATTGCTTGGGCAGTGTTTTGGTCTGAAGTTGCGGGAATCGTGAGAAATACTACGCCGCCATTGTCTTGAACGCAACCCACCACTGACTCAATGAGTGGTAAAGTGCGTTCGGATGGTGCAGGTAGATCTACAAGTGTAAAGTGTCGTTCAGCTGTGCACGCTTGTTGAAGCTCTATAGTATTGTGTATAACAGAAAATCCAACCTTGAGGAGGGAAGCAAATGAACGCAGCTGATCACTTGCCCCCATGCGTTCGTTGTCAGCGTTGAGTATTTGTAAGCTCGAACGGGGATAGCTTTGTTGCAGCCGGATAGCTGTTTTCATCAATGTCGTTGTTTTGCCACTCCCACTGGGACCAGCAAAAGCAATGATAGGGGGAATTGCGCCGCTAAAGGGAGAGCGTACTCGGAGAAGTTGGCTCAATATCACACGAAGGCGATCAAGGCATCCGTCAAATGTTACTGCTTTGCCCTCTTCTATGACAGAACTTATTAGATGACCCGCATGGGTCTCACTAAATCCCGCATCGCGGAGCATACTGTATAACTGACGGTATGGGTGGGGCAAAACATTGCTATAGCGATAGGCAACTGCGTAGGTGAGTTCTGTGAGTTTCGCGGAAAGATGGTGAATTTCTTGTTCTAATTTTTCTATATCATTGTTTGCTCGAGAGGTGCCTTCTATAAAGTATCGCAATGGAACAGGTTCCCCTTTGTCGAGAGCTGGTGTGCGGCTATGAAATGAGGGAGCACCCGCCGCATGAATTACCGTTTGGCTTGGGAATGCGGATGTATTAGTAGCCATCCCGACAACTTCTGCAAATGGTTGGCCACTGCTATCTATCCCCGATTGAGTTGCCAGAAGCAATGCATCCTCTCCCAATTCGCGACGCATGGCTTCGAGTGCTTGTCGCAGTGTAGGGGCTATAAATTTTTTTGTTCGTGTTGCCATGAAATGCATCCTTGCAGAGGGGACTTCTCTCCACTAACCGTAAAAACTGTGCCAGATTTCCCTTCCGCAGCTTTTCCGTTTAGCTTTATATTGCAAAAGACAATAAGCGTCAGCAATGTTGGGGGGAAAGAGCGACATTGAGCTTTACACCACCCCGAGCAAGCGACGCTGATGCAGGGTCATCGTTTCTCAACTACCTGTTCAAAAATGTCCTCTCAGACTTCTGGCGGTCAGCTGTACGTTGTCTCGACTCCTATTGGTAATCCTGATGACATCACTCTTCGTGCCCTTGCTGTGCTTCGCACTGTTGACATAGTTGCGTGTGAAGAAAGAAAGGTAGCGGAAAAGTTGCTCCGACAGTATCACATCGAAAAAGAATTAATAGAGCTTAATGAACACACTGATATTGAAGCAACTGTAGAATGCATTAAACTCTTAGCTTCTGGAAAGAACATAGCCCTGATTAGTGATGCAGGAACTCCCCTTGTTGCTGATCCAGGCGATGCGCTTGTTGCTGCTGCACTTAGGTATGGGTATGCTGTTCATGTTATACCAGGAGCCTCCAGCATCCTTGTTGCCTTAGTGCGGTCAGGATTCTCCACAGAACAATTCCTCTACGCTGGCTTTCTCAGCAGAAAGCATGAACAGAGAAAAAAACAAATTCAGCTGCTATCCCACGAACCTCGGACAGTCATCCTTTTAGATACACCATACCGATTAGTTCCATTGCTAAATGCCCTCGCAGAAGTAATGCCGGATCGTCGGGCATATATCGGATGCAACCTCACAATGCCAAACGAAGTTCATTACTATGGGACCTTTGCTGAACTACTGGCAGAATTTGCCCAAAAGCATTTCCGGGGGGAATACGTGATTGTCTTCGAAGGTAATCCTAATAAGCAGCAATGGTACCAGGAGCTTGTTCAGGGCAGTAAAGAGCAAGCGGATCAATGCTTCGCTACGGAAAGCAATCTGAATACTGTTGGGAGCGATCGTTGTAGAGGAACTGTTCAAAGTGCCACAGGTGTAGAAGCAACACCAACTACTGTTGCGCCGATGGTGAAGGAGAGTCAGAAGCAAACCCTGCATCGTTTGCGACAACGCAATAAGCATAAGCGACAAGGAAAGAGACAAAAAGGAAACTGCCGCTCTCTTGAGCAGCGTACTGTCAACTACACGCTAAGCAGTTCTCACCGCTTGCATCGGCAATCCATGCAAGAGGAGCACGGCGGTTTTAGACTAAACCGTAAGCGGCGACGAAGATAGAGACACTTGTTGCTTATGTGCGTTTTTGGCGGTACAGTAGTGCAAAGGGGATCACAATTGCATATCCGATTACTAACAGGATCGGGGAAATCGTTACTGCTAAAGGTGAATTCCATACCTGCTGATGCTTGACAGGGTCATCAGTAATAGCTGGAAGCATCAGAAGGTAGCCTACGATGATGATGCCTATCCCGATAGTAAGGAGAATCAGATTTAATCGGCTCAGAGGGAATGACCATCGGGGCTTCTGAGGTGGTACGGCCATAGCTCATCAGTGTACTATGATTGGCGCACAGTAAAAACATAGTGCAATATACATTCATACCATCGTCACCATGGTACAGGAATGTTGCTGTAATTTGCATTGAAGCAATGACATGTATCTCCTATGCAAATAGGCTGGACACTGATTATTCTCTCTTGTGCGATACTATTAGGGGCATGCCGACGACATTCCCCTGCAGCTGCACAGTATAGGTGTGCGGCCGAGCCTGTAATTGGAGACGTTGTGTTCTTTCATCTTCTCTCAGATCCTGAGGGGCTGAATCCCTACACGTCCAATGATAATACTGCTTCGACTCTCAACCGGTTAGTGTTTGATGCGCTATTAGAGCAGAATCCAGAAACCCTTGAATTAGAGCCCAGCGTAGCGCGGTCGCTCCCAACCATCTCTCCTGACCATTTGCAATACACATTCATTTTACGCAATGATGTATGGTTTTCCGATGGTGTTCCACTTCGTGCACGAGATGTGGTATTTAGTTTCAAGGCGGTTAAAAATCCATTCATACTCGAAGCTGCCGCTCTGCGGAATTACTACGATGATATTGCCGACGTCCGGGCTCCCGACGACACGACAGTTATTATTACGATGACAAAGCCATATTTCCTTGCGCTCTACTTTCTGGGAGATTTGCGGATATTACCGAAGCACATTCTTGATCCCGAACACTTGACCGACCAGTACACGTTCGCAGAGCTGAATAATCCATCGGTAGCCACCAGAAATCCCGCCATAGAGCGCTTTGCACGCTGGTTCTCTCGCGCGGAGCTGCGGCGAGAAGCTCGTTATCTTATTGGATCTGGCCCCTATGTTTTCCGAGAGTGGAGCACGGGAAAACGCATAGTACTGGTTCGGAATCAGCGCCCATGGAATACTCCACTATGGTGGCGTCGGGCATTTCCATCCGCTGTGGTTGGTGTCGTCATCAACGATCGTACTGCTGCGATCTCTGCTCTCAAGACAGAAGAAGTTGACTTTGTCGATGCCATTCCACCGGCATTGTACGATGAGCAGTTAGACACAGCACGCTTAACCTATCTGCGTAAAGGTAAATATCAACAATCCATCTATACCTACATTGGATGGAACCTGCGCAAGCCGATATTTCAAGATCGGCGTGTTCGGCAGGCTTTGTCATATCTTGCCGATCGCAGAACCTGGCTTAGTGTCGTTCTTCGGGGTTATGGACAATTGGTCAATGGACCAATTTATCGTAATCGTCCGGAGTATGACACGACGTTGCCCAGCTATGAGTATAATCCTTCTCGAGCATTGGCTCTTTTAGCCCAGGCGGGATGGAAAGATCGCAATGGTGATGGCATTCTCGATAACATCATCGGTGGTAAGACGGTAAATTTTGAATTTTCAATTAGCTTCAATGCTGGAAATGAAATACGGGAAAATATTGCGATATTGTACGCGACTGAACTACGGAAATACGGTATCGTGTGCACAGTGCAGAAGCTAGAGTGGTCGGTATTTCTACGGCAACTAAGCGCCCATCAGTTCGATGCCTACATTGGAGCATGGGTCAACGATAACATCCCAAGTGACCCATATCAACTGTGGCATTCCTCTCAGGCTGACTACGGTTCCAATTACGTTGGTTTTCGCAATCACGATGTCGATTCGTTGTTAGAGCGCAATCGCATTGAGTTTGATCCCCTGGTTCGCATGCAATTGATGCAGGATTTCCAACGTATTGTGCACCGAGAGGCACCCTATACGTTCTTGTGGACGCCAGAAATTCTTACTGCCTATAACCGGCGACTATGTAATGTACGTTTTTATACGGTACGTCCGCCATACGTAATTCCTAATTGGTATATTCCAGCACATCTTCATAAGCACATCGTACAGTAATCTCGATGAAGCGTCACGAGCTTCGCCAGGTTATCAGCGAAGGCGAAAATTCCCGTGTCGAGTTCAAGCGGCGTTTTACTTCACCAGAAAAAATTGCAAAAGAGCTCTGCGCGTTTGCTAATACCCACGGGGGGTACTTGTTACTGGGTGTTGATGATGATGGAAAAATTGTTGGGGTAGAAAGCGAAAAAGAACAGGTTGAACAAATTCTGCTTGCTGCGCAGTTTTACATCGAGCCGCCATTGACCGTTGAAATTGAGATCGTGGAAATTGAGTGGAAAGACGTGGTCGTTGTGCATATTCCTCCAAGTCCCCACCGTCCGCACTGGGTAGTAGAGCAGACGCGGAACAGCCGACGGCGCGGGACGGTTTACGTGCGAAGCCGCTCAGAGTCAGTACAGGCAAGCCGTGAGATGGTTCGCCTGATGCGCGAGCAGCGTCCGGATTCACCTCCCCTTCGGTTATACATTGGTGAGCGAGAGCGACGATTGTTTGAATACTTGGAAAAAAATGGTTCAATCACTGTGGCGGAGTTTGCTCGCTTAGTCAATATTTCCCGACGACGGGCATTACAAGTACTGATCCGTTTAGTGCGTGCACAGGTGCTTGTCCTTCACAGCGATGCCCCTACGAACTACTTCACTCTTGTTGAAGACCCTGGCAACGTCATGCCGTGAGGGAAACTTAAAGCTTGAGTCAGTGTGTACACAAGCAACTTGTGGATAGATCACCAGGATGTAAACTCTGGTTGATGGGAGCAAGTGGTAGCATACCTTTTCTTTCTGTGCTATTGAATGTTTCAGCTTTGTACTGAGGCGACAGATGGGAAAATTGTTATCCCCTACGCTTTTTAGGTTGTAAGCTGTTAGGTGGCTGATAAATCTGCAGCAATCCTTCGGGCGGGGAGACAACAAGGGCAGAAGAAGTGTCGTCGTGGGAAACGATAAATGCTTCCACGTATGGGAGAAGAAGCTCCGCTCCATCTTGCGCCGTGATATGCAGAATTGGGTGTGCAGGTGATTGCTCAACAGCGGTAATAGTGCCTAAAATCTCTCCGGAAGTGGTTCGAACCTGGTGTCCCAGCAATAAGTGGGCGTGAAGAGCACGAGGGTTTTGGATTGCTGAGGGCTCGACAAAAATTCCTTGTTCTCGTAGCAACTCGGCTGCTGGACGTGTTGTTATCCCTTTTAGTCGTATGATCGCGGCTCGATGGACAGTGCGGAAGGACTCGAGGATGTACGGCTTACTATACAAGGAGCTATAGCCAACCCACACGGTGGTGGAGGGATAAAGCGAGAGACTCTCTCTAAGCTCTACGCGCAACTCACCATTGAGACTATGCGCTCGGACTATCGTTCCAATATGCACGCGATTCTCCATAATGCACAGGATGAATGACGATTTTTGCTACGAGTATGACGATTGAACCAACCAATATCATGGAGGCAATTGCACGTCAGCACCTGCGCGAGTCCATTGAAACTAAGCAGCGGTTATTACTAACGGCTATTTCAGCAATTGTTCGGACAGGCGATCGAATTGCAGATGCTCTTTCTCGGGGGGGTAAAGTGTTGCTCTGCGGTAATGGGGGATCTGCAGCAGATGCACAGCATATTGCAGCAGAGTTAGTCATTCGCTATCGGAGTCAGGTAGTGCGACCTGCTCTCCCTGCAATAGCTTTGACAGTAGATCCATCGTTGATGACTGCTGGTGGAAATGATATCGGATTCGACAATGTTTTTGCACGCGCGGTCGAAGCGTTAGGGGTGAAGGGGGATGTACTTATCGGGATTAGTACCAGTGGCAAATCGGAAAATGTTCGTCGAGCAATTGAAGTTGCTAAAGGTAAGGGCATAGTGTGTATTGGACTTCTTGGAGGTGATGGAGGTCCGATCGCTCCATTATGCGATGATGTCGTGATCGTTCCCAGTTCGATTACTGCGCACATTCAAGAGTGCCACATTACAGTTGGTCACATTTGGTGTAGCATCATTGAAGCGCGGCTTTATCCAGATCTTGTATCCCAGGCAGGTTTGACGGTGAAGGAATCGGAATTGTAATTTTGCATCGCATTGCCACTTTAGCTCAGTTGGTAGAGCAGCTGACTTGTAATCAGCAGGTCGCCGGTTCGAGTCCGGCAGGTGGCTCAACAGCAAGCGTGGATGCAAGAGACCTTCCCCCCTCCGAAAGGGCTTCAATGACAAGCAGGTGAAGAGAGGAGTAGTGCCTAAATACAGGCAGCAGTAGCACAAAAATCATTATGCAAGGGTATAACGGGGTAATACCTCAAGCAGAAGTGGGGCTCTTTATTTCTCCCAAGAGTTTTCATGCTGAATGCGTAGTTCTACGGATACAATCAACGTAAGAGAACGTAGTAAGTTCGCTGCTGTAGCGTGGATATGGTGTGTGAGAGCTATGTATGACTTTGATGATGCTAACGAATTGTCATGGCTTCCTTCAGGCGTGGATATTGAGGAAGTGCTCCAACAATGTGCACGGGCATGTGCAAGTGGTTCGCTCGAGCACATAGTTGCCGAGTTCCGAACCCCTGATCAGTTAGAGCAATTGACCAATTACTGCATTGAGCATTCCCGATGGAATGAAGCAGTGACGGTAAGTAAGCTGTGGACAATCGTTGCTCCCTATAGTGCAGATGCGTGGCATCGTCGGGGCTGGGCAGAGCTTAACAGTGGGAATGTACAGGGTGCCATAGAAGCGCTGCATCGTGCGTTAACGTGCAACCCAACGGATGTAGAGATCATTGTTCATCTTGCAACTGCATACCGAGAGGCAGGGGACCATAGCGAGGCAACGAGGTGGTTAGAATACTCTCTCATGCTTGATCCATGTTGCGAAGATGCTTTATATCAGCTAGCAGCTTCTTTCCAGCGACAAGGTAAATTCAAAGAATCTATCGAGTATTACGAGCGACTTGCTGATTCTCCTACGTATGCAAAAGAAGCACTCTTTGAATTAGGTTTCTGTTATGATTGCTGCCAGCGCTATGAAGATGCACTTCATGCGTATGAGCGCTGCATTGAGTTGGATCCCTATTGCGCGGATGCATGGTACAATCGTGCTGTCGTGCTTTCTCGCATGTCTTCCTACATAGAGGCACTCAACAGCTACGACTTTGCATTAGCTATCAATCCTAACCATACTGGAGCGCTCTATAATAAAGGCAACTTGCTTGCACTGATAGGTAAGCTCGAAGCAGCCCTTGAATGTTACCAGGAAGCTCTACGGCTTGAACCAAACGATGTTGCCATATGGCATAATTACGCAAGTACGTTGGGAGAGTTAGGGCGGTACACCGAAGCAATACAAGCTTTCACTCAGGCAATTGCGAAGGACGGACGTCACTTTGAGTCCTACTTTGGGCGAGGAACCTGCTACGATGCTCTACAACAATATGAACAAGCATTACGTGATTATGATACCGCGTTAGAGATTCAGCCAGCATATCCCGAGGCATGGTATGCACGCGCTGAGGCACTACTTCGATTGGGAAAGACAGAAGAAGCACTCAATGCGTATCAGGTAGCACTTGAGCTTGATCCGAAAAATGCTCTATGTTGGTATGACTATGCCAATGCTCTCCTCCAGCAGCACCGATATCAAGAAGCTATCGCTGCTTTCGGACGTGCAGCGGAGCTTTCACCATCCTGGGCAGACCCGTACTTTGCTCTTGTAAAAGCATATCTTTTGTGCGCAGATATTGCTGCTGCTCAAGCATCGCTTGCGCGAGCTATTGCGTTAGATCCTTCTCGCCGTATAGCATTTGAAACAGAGCTTATCAGTATTCTTCCTGAGCAACTACTCCAACTTTTGGAGGGGCGATCGCCTTCCCGCCAGTAAATTTAGCGCCACTTAGTACAGAAATAGGTGAGCAGTGTGACGTAAGTTTGTACTTGGTTTAATTATGCCGCTTTCGGAATGGTCGCTCTGAATGCAGTTCCGGTGGGCCAGCCATTTCGAGTCGAAAAGATTTGTGGTCCAGAAAGTTTTGTGGAGCGGATGTACGAGCTTGGGCTTGTACCTGGCACTGTAGCAACAGTCTTACGGCATTCCCTCCTAGGGGGTACTGTTCAGTTACGTACCGGTACCACGACATTTGCTATCCGCTTGCCTGCTGCAGCCGCGATAATGGTAACCCCATTGCGTGAACAACCGATTCCTCATTCATGCCAAAAGTCTGGTGAAATGACCGCTTCCTCCAGCTCATGATAAAGGAAGGTGCTGTGCATGTAGCAGTGGTTGGCGTACCAAATTCTGGCAAGACAACGCTTTATAATGCGCTGACTGGTCTGCGGAAGAAAGTGGCTAATTATCCTGGGGTGACAGTAGAGCCTTCTATCGGGGCAGTTCGGGGAGTGGATTCATCGGTCGTATTAGTGGATCTGCCAGGGATATACAGCCTTTCGCCGAAGTCAGTAGATGAAAGTGTGACAAGAGCAGTACTTGGTGGTACTGCTTCTTCACTACCACCGATTAAGGGGATTCTTCTTGTATTGGATGCCACTAACTTGGAGCGGGGGCTTTTTCTATTTTCTCAACTTGCTGAGCTTGGGAAGCCAATGGTTGTTGCATTGACGATGGTTGATGAAATCAAACGCCGAGGTTCGATCCTCGATGACATCCTACTCGAAAGTCTGCTTGGTGTTGATGTTTACCCTATAGTTGGGACAAAAGGACTTGGAATAGAACGACTACGAAACGCCTTAGCAACGGTTACTCAATGGCGTGTACCGTCGGTTCCTCTGGTGCCAGGCGTATCGGTTGCTGAACGTGTTGCTTGGGCGCGGGGGATAGTTGCACAAGTGCTTCGAAAGGATGCTGTTGACGAGCGCACTGAGCGTATCGATCAGATTGCCCTACATCCGATATGGGGAACTCTCCTGTTTGTCCTGATTATGGGGATTATTTTTCAATCCATCTTCACGTGGTCAGCACCAATGATGGATTGGATTGACTATGCGTTCAATCAACTTCGCACATGGATGGTAGGCGACACCTTAGTACCACCGCTCTGGATAGATTTTCTTGCAAACGGTGTCATTGCTGGAGTTGGTAGCGTTCTGGTGTTCGCACCACAAATATTTGTGCTCATGCTTCTTGTTACCTTCTTAGAGGACTCTGGCTATTTAGCACGCGCGACATTTTTGGTTGATCGCCTGCTTGGGATCTTCGGCTTACAGGGGCGTTCATTTATTCCGCTGTTGAGTTCTTATGCCTGTGCAATTCCAGGAATTCTATCGGCGCGGATAATCCCTTCCCATGCCGAGCGAATGGCAACAATTCTTGTTGCACCACTTATGACGTGCTCTGCTCGGTTACCGGTTTACACACTCTTGATCGGAGCATTTGTACCATCCGTTATGGTTGGTGGGCTTATTTCCCTTCAGGCACTTGTTTTGGCTGCGCTTTACGTAGGAGCAGGTGTTATAGGGTTAGTCATTGCGTGGCTACTCCGAAAGACAGTATTTGTGGGAGAACAAGCAACATTCTTTATCGAGTTTCCACCCTATCGCATGCCTTATTGGAGGAATCTTCTTACACGGGCATTTCTCCGGATGCAGGATTTTATTCAGACAGCCGGAACAGTCATCTTAGCAATCTCAATTGTCTTGTGGGCACTTGGTGCTTTTCCCCGTCTTCAACCCCAGCCAACTATGGAGCCCCAGCAATATCGCCGAGCGCAATTGGAGCAATCCTATGCTGCGCAACTGGGGAAAGTGATCGCGCCTTTGTTTGCTCCGATGCATTTTGATTGGCGCATCACGCTCGGAATTATCGGCTCGTTTGCTGCAAGGGAGGTCTTTGTTTCAGTGATGGGGCAACTGGTGTCTGGCACCGACGACGATCCTTCGAATGCACATCTTCGTCAAGCACTCCAGCAGTCAATGGATCCAGCAGTTGCATTCGCAGTAATAGCGTTTTACATGTTCGCGCTCCAGTGTATGTCCACGATTGCTGTCCTTCGTCGTGAGACGGGATCATGGGGATGGGCTGCTTTTGCCTTTCTGTACATGCTGGCACTTGCTTACGTGGCGGCAGCGGGAACGTACAATATTGCCCGCCTGTTTTTGTCCTAATGGGTGGAACGTATTTTCTGTTGGCCTATGGAGCACAGTGTTGTAACAGACAAATTCATAGTCATTGGCGATCGGCTGCTTATAAAGCCCTTGCGGGGTGATACGCAAACGCCGGGTGGACTTTATCTGCCACCGACGGTGCAGGAGAACCAAAAGACCCAAAGCGGATATGTCCTTAAAACAGGTCCCGGCTATCCGATTCCCACTGCTATAGATAGTGATGAGCCATGGAAGGAACCTTCAGAGCAGGTGCATTACATTCCACTTCAAGCGCAAGTTGGCGACTTAGCCATCTATCTCCAGCGGGAGGCAATCGAGATCGAGTACGAAGGCGAACGGTATGTCATCGTTCCACAATCCGCTGTTCTTTTGCTTATTCGCGAGGAGTTTTAGGGGAGTTCTGTAGTGCTATGGTGCCTGGCGCGGATGTTACACCGAACTGGGTAAGTAAGCGGCTAATTTTTTCTTTCGATACACCAGACATCGGGACAAGAGGAAGACGGTAAACTTCCTCGATAAAACCCATTTGTGCAAGAATGTATTTCACAGGTAGAGGGTTCGGTTCAAGAAAGTTTGCCTGCATCAGGGGCAAAAGATCAAGAAGTACATTGCGGGCAGCGGAATAGTCCCCTCGCAGTGCAAGCCGCACACCTTCACCAAAGCGACGAGGAAGGTAATTTGAGATCACCGATATAACACCCTGTCCGCCGCATGCAATGATGGGAAGAGTAAGACTGTCATCGCCACTATAGACAGCAAAATGCGGTGGTGCATCACGAATAATCGCCTGTATTTGTTCGAGATTCCCTGAGGCTTCTTTTGTGCCAATGATGCGTTCTGATAGGACCGCTACTTCCAATTGGGTTTCCGCTGTCATGTTGACCCCTGTTCGACCAGGGACGTTGTACAGAATGATTCGAGCATCTGTTTCGCGAATGAGTGCACGGTAGTGCTCTATCAGTCCTTTCTGGGATGGCTTATTGTAGTAAGGAGTAACAACGAGAACAGCATCAGCACCGATTTCAACCGCGCGGTTTGTGAGCTCAATCGTTGTCCGTGTGTCGTTTGTTCCTGTCCCTGCGATGACAGGGACCCGTCGCTGGGCAAATTCTACCGTTCGCTCGATCACCTCGAGTCGCTCAGCCATAGTGAGCGTTGCTGATTCCCCCGTAGAGCCACAGGGAACAAGCGCTTCGATGCCTTCGCTGATCTGAAGCTCTACCAGGCGGGCAAGGGCGGGAACGTCGATATTGCCGTCTTTTTGAAAGGGAGTTACAAGGGCAGTGGCAGTTCCTCGAAAAAGCATACAGCATTGGCAGCAATAGTGAAACGATCTTACAGAGAACCACTCCGCAATTGAATTCGCAGCTTATGTAATCGGTCGATTTGCCGGAGAAGCTCAAGATTGTCTGGCTGATGCTTGAGCTGTTGACTAAGCTGGTCGATCTGATGCGTAAGGCGTCGCTCTTCCAGGCGGGTTATTGCATCGTCAAGTATTTTGCGGTACATTTGTTCAACATTAAGCTCTTGGTCAAATTCTGCCCACCTCTCGCTTGGGGATTCATAGCTAAATACAAGCCATTCTGCCAGTTGACGAGTCTGGTCATCCAAAGCCAGCGCTGGCAGAGCGTGGCCTGGTGGGAGTGCAGCACTATGTTCCTGGACATACGTTGCTAAGGCAGTCATCAGCCGTTGTGCCTGCTCGCTTACCATCGATGTGGGATCAAAAAGGTAATCCTCGAATAGTAACCTTGCAGCATCGTGGGAATAAAGCACTATTTGCAGCAGCGCAACTTCCTCAGGGTAAATGGGTAGCGCAGTACTTGTTCCTTTTGGCAAAGGAATATGCTCATTGACATGTTCGGCTGCTAACCGCCGCATCGGTAGATTTGGCTGCGTGGACGTGCTCGCTACAGTGCCTAACAACTCTGTACGCACTCCAACGCGGTCCGATAGTTCACGCATCAAGAGCTCTCGATAAATTGGGTCAGCTGCAGTTGAAATTGTTTCAGCAATATAGCGGATTTGACGCGCTGCAACGGCGTGATTAGACCAATCATATTGTTGCTTGCTCCACGTAAGGAGAAATTCAACTGGCGAAAGTCGGCGGCTGAGTATCTCGCGCATTTTCTCCGTACCACGGCTGCGCACAATGCTGTCAGGATCTTCGCCAGAGGGCAGGAGAACAATTTCGACACTAAACCCACCTTCCAAGGCAATCCTCACTGCTCGGTATGCAGCATTGATGCCTGCGGAGTCACCATCGAAGACGAGAATGATGGTGTCGGCAAGCCGGCGAAGTACCTCCAGGTGGCGTTGAGTTAGTGCTGTACCACATGTCGCAACACTATGTTCGATGCCCGCTTTGTGAAGAGCAATTGCATCGGTATATCCCTCGACAATCACAGCCTGCCTCTGGCGCAAGATAGCATGCTTTGCGAAGTGAATTGCATACAGCACTGAGCTTTTGTCGTAGAGAGTTGTTTGAGGCGTATTGATGTACTTTGGCTCATCGGCATCGGTGGAAAGGGTGCGTCCTGCGAATGCAATAACCTCGCCGCTCATATTCCAGATGGGAAACATAATGCGGTTACGGAAGCGATCATAGCTGCTGCCGTCGTCCCGTGGGACAACAACACCTGCCTCTATCAACTGCTCGGCAGTGTAGCCCTGGGCAAGTAAAGTATCGCGAAGAGCTGTCCATAGTGGAGGGGCATAGCCAAGTTGGAATCGCTCAACAGTCGAGGCTTCGAATTCTCGTTCCAAGAAAAATGATTGTGCTTCCTTGCTGATAGTAAGGGTATGCCGATAGAAGTCTCGTGCTGCAGCGAGGACGGCTATAAGTGTCCGCCGATGGTCAAGAGTGGCTGAGTGTTGCTGTTCAGGAAGAGATATGCCAAGCTGGCTAGCGATTTGTTGAACAGCTTCCACAAATGTCCATCCAGCATACTCGCGGAGAAACGTAAATACATCCCCACTTTTTCCACAACCGAAGCATTTATAGATTCCCAGCTGTGGGCTGACATTGAACGAGGGGGTTTTCTCAGCGTGGAATGGACAAAGACCAACGTAGTTTTTCCCACGTGGTCGGAGTTGCACATATTGCCCAATGATGCTCACGATGTCTGCTCGCTGGCGAATTTCCTCAATAATTTCTGGCGGAATTGCCATAGACTGCTAATAAAGTTTGATGCAAAATTCCGTCTTACGGACCTGGTCAGTATGCCGATAAGGAGTTGCTAATTCGCCAATTGTCTTGCCGGTAAGTGGATGAATCCAATCAGCTGCAATGTCACAGGCGGGGAGGAGCACAAACGCCCGTTCTGTTGCTGATGGATGTGGAATTGTCAATGCCGCGCTATGAAGAACGTATCTGCCATAGAGGATAATGTCCAAGTCAATCTCTCGTTCGTGCCAGCGTGGTCGGGAACGACGCCCAAGCTCCTGCTCGATGTGCTTGAGGCAGCTGTGAAGTGCAATTGGATCAAGGAGGGTACTGCCGATGATACAGCAATTCAAAAAACGTGGCTGATTTGTATAACCAACAGGTTCTGTTTCGTAGATAGGGGAAGAGCGAATGTTTTCGATGCATCTGGTTGCTGCAATCATCTGCACCGCGGCATTAAGGTAGCCAACTCGATCACCAAGATTGCTCCCGAGGGCTACTAAAACGGGGGTTGATGCTTGGTACGCTCGCTGCACCATTCTACCTCGACGTAATCAACCACCATTCCAACAGGAACGCTTCGTTTGCGCACTCGAATGAGAACTTTCACAACAGGTGGGAATCGCTCCATGATAGCTTTGGCAAGATCATGGGCAAGAGTCTCTAATAAGCGACGCTGACCGCTATCGACGACCTGATTTATGCATTCAACCACCTCTGCATAATTGACCGCTAATCCAAGGTCGTCTTTTTCGACAGCAGGACGGGGGTCGTAGTAAAATTCGACATCGAACTCATAACGTCCTCCGAGCCGCTGTTCCTCGCTCGACACGCCATGGTACGAATACAGATGAAGATTTGCAATGACAACTTTGGCAAAGTGCTGCATTAGAGCTTCTGGGATTGATGGCTACTGCGTTGACTGTGCTGCTCCAGCAAGGCATGAACCTCAGCAGAATGACTTTTTTGCAGTGCTTGTTCTACGAGCGATAGCGCATGGTTATAGCGTATTGTGCGAATGCGCTCTTTGAGCGCAGGAATATAGCTTGGAGCAACACTGAACGCGCCTATCCCTATTCCTATGAGTAAGTCTGTTGCCATAAGAAATGTTGCCAGGTCCCCACATAGCTCAAGCTCAACACCGCGGCTACGGGCGGCACTGGCGGCATATTGCAGGAGCCGAAGTACCGCAGGGTTGAGCTGGTCAAAAATATGTGCAACTAAGTCGCTGGTTCGGTCTGCAGCAAGGGTGTATTGAGTAAGGTCATTTGTGCCGATGCTAAAGAAGCGAACGTTTTCCGCAAAATGTTCAGCTAAAAGCGCCGCTGCTGGTGTTTCAATCATGATGCCAACAGGGACGTGCTCGTCGTAGGGTATTTGTTCGGCATTTAACTCAGCTTTGACCGCTTCAATGAGGTCTCGGGTGGCGGTCAGTTCATCAACCGAGGTAACCATTGGCAGCAGAATACGTACATTCCGGTGAACAGATGCTCGGAGGATCGCCCGAAGTTGTGTACGAAAGAGGTCCTTCCGATGCAGCAAAAAGCGTAGCCCACGGAGCCCTAATGCGGGATTTGCTTCATCAGGCATGCCATGAATGATTTTGTCACTGCCAACGTCGAACACACGTAGGGTTACAACTTTAGGGTAAGCCCGTTCTGCGATGGCACTGTACCACAGAAACTGCTCCTGTTCGCTTGGAAAGTGCTGTACCCGAACCAGCAGCATCTCCGTGCGTACAAGCCCGATGCCATCGGCGCCATGGCTAAGGGCAACAGGAATGTCATCAGGGGTGTCAACCGAAGCATAAACGGCAATGGGAAGTCCATCGGCGGTTGTGACCGGCTGGCTGATAGTCGGAGGTGCTATTTGCTGCTCCTGCTGCAGTGTGGTATAGTGTACTCGTGTAGGTGCATCTGGTTCGACAATGACAATGCCTCGAGAGCCATCCACGATAACCTCTGCACCATCGGGGATAATAGTTGTTGCGCTTCGCACCCCAATGACTGCTGGCAGCCCAAGAGTGCGGGCAACAATGCAGGCATGACTGGTAATCCCACCGATTTCGGTGATAAAACCTTGTACTCCTCTGCTGTGGTAGTGAAGCACGTCTGAGGCTAGCAGTGATGGTGCTACGATGATTGCATTACGGACTTCTGGCAATGCGGATTTATCGGAGCTGAGAAGGAGTGCAACCAACTTGCGCCGCAAGTTTTCCAACTCAAAGCGCCGTTCGCGCAGAAAGGGGTCGTTCGATTCTGCCAGTGCATGGATGTGAGCGTCGTATGCAGTGCTTACCGCAACTTCTGCCGGCATACCTTCTGTGGCTATGCGAGCAATAATGCTATCAACAATCAAAGGATCGGTTGCAATCATCTCGTAGGACTCAATAATGGCGTGCGTATCGCCAATTGTTGGGGCAGAAGCAAGACTTGCGCGAATAGACTCGAGCAATTGTCTTTGCGCGTCCTGGTATCGCTTTATTTCGTGATCTCGTTCAGCAGGCGCAATGGAGCGCCAGTGCAACAGTCGCACATGAGGGGCGCTCAGTACGACAGCTTTCCCTATAGCGATACCCCGCGATGCGGCGCTTCCTTGGAGCCGCAGTTGGAAGGGAAGCAAGCGATATGCGGAGCCCCCGGGATCGCTTTCCATGTGTATGCGCGGATGTTAGATTGGTTCACCAAAACCACTATCGAAAAGCTCTGCTAATGCCTGTGCGGCATCCTCTTCATCCGGACCAGAAACTATGAGCTTGAGCACGGTGCCCTGGGCTGCTGCTAATGTCATCACTCCGATGATGCTTTTTGCATTAATACGCGTGTGGTCCTCGCTTTCCAGGTAGATGTCGGACTTATACTGCGCAGCCAACTTTACAATCATTGCAGCTGGACGGGTGTGAATCCCTGCCCGATTGCGCACAACAACAGGACGTTCAATCATGGTGCATTCGGTCATTGGCAACATGGAGAATTAGTGGACATTCAGACACGATGAGAAACATCGGACGTTGCAGAAGGTGCTGCTGCTTTTTGGAGTCTATTCATCAAAGCAACATCTTTGCGAACATCGGGGGTAAGAAGAACATAAATTGCTTGTCGTTGCTGCCGTTCTGCACGGCGGAATTCATCGTAAACCGTTGCGCGGTGCAATGGACGCCAATTGTATGTTTCCGGGAGGGGTTGAGTGGATAACACGACAGATGTATTCTGCATCACTGATGGAAGTGCATCAAGAGACTCAATCAAAATTACGGGAATGCTTGGAGCATAGTGTCGGTACTTCATCCCGGGGGCAATCGGTGTATGTGAAGAAACATCCATCAGGGGGGGAGGAAATCCGAGCACGGAAGCTAAATCTTCTGCCGTGATTGCCCCAGGTCGGGCAATAGCGATATCCCCCACGAGATTCAGCACTGTTGATTCGATGCCAATCGTACAGGGACCTGCATCGAGTACAGCCGCAATCATTCCATCCAGGTCTTCGAGCACATGAGCAACGCATGTTGGGCTTGGACGCCCTGAACGGTTTGCAGAGGGTGCAACGACGGGTTCTCCCACGCGCGCAATGACCTCGCGCGTGACATCGAGAGCTGGAATGCGCACTGCAACCGTCGGTAGTCCAGCGCTTATTATGGCAGGAACGACTTCTTTTCGCTCCAGAACAAGTGTGAGGGGACCAGGTGCAAAGCGCTCCAGTAGTTGCCAGGCTATAGGGGGAATGCGCGTGGCAACTTGGGAGATATCGTCAATGCGAGCACAGTGCACAATCAAGGGATTGTCTGGTGGGCGTCCCTTGACCTGAAAAATTGTTCGAATCGCATTTTCATCGCCAAGACGGGCTGCTAAGCCATAGACCGTCTCTGTCGGGATAGCCACCAGCTGGCCACTCTGCAAGAGCGCAGCGGCAAGCGCAACATCTTCCTCCGATGATGCACGCAGGTGAAGAGTTTTCACCGGTACCTACCAGGAGAACCACACATGCTTGAGCAATGGACGAGCCATGGCATCCAAGGGGTAGTTTCGCACATACTGCTGGATAAGGCGGTAGTGGTTTTCATAAAACAGCATAGCGGCGGGAGCATCGCGGAGAACCACCTGCTCTGCTTTCAGGTAGAGCGACAGTCGTGTGGCAGAGTCTCTGGTTGCTGTAGCAAGTGCAAGTATCGCAGATACAGTGTCGTTACGATAGCGAGTGCTATTGGGGTAGCTCGGGGCTGTTGGATCAGAGGGCACATAGCTTCCATCGAAAAGGCTTAAGTAATTTTCAACATCTGGGTAATCGCCATACCATCGAGTGCCCCACATGCGAAACTCGCCCCGTTCTGCCATGTCGAGAAACTGTGCAAGTTGAACCGTTTCGATGCGCAGATTTAATCCAAGATGTTCCGCCAGCATGCCTTGAAGGGCTTCTGCAACCTGTTGCAAGCGAGGTTCTGGGTAGATGTGGAGGGTTAACTCACGACCACCACTTTGGTAAAAGTGAGTTTGAGCAAGCAATTGTCGAGCGTGCTGTGGATCGAAAGCATATCCATTGATGCGAGTAATGTCATAGCCAGGCAGCACTGGCGGAGTGACGCCATGATGGGCAGGCGCATAAGGTGTATTGCGCAGGACAAATTGGACAAGCCGCCTGCGGTCAATCGCCCAGCAGATTGCTTGGCGTAGTCGGGCTTCCGAAAAGGGATGAACTGCGCAGTTGAAATCCACAAACCACGTCAGAAGGGCTGGGCATACTTGCAAACTGCATCGGTAAGAAGGGCGAAGCTTTTTCGTTTGCGGATCAACAAGAACGTCGAACAACTCCGTTGGAATTGAGTACGATTCGTCGAGCTGACCATCGAGAAATTGCCGAAGCTGAATCTTGTCGTCTTTGACAAACGTAATGAGTACAGAGTCCAGATAGGGCAACCGATTCCCCCACCGGTCGTATTGCCAATAATGCTCATTGCGGACAAGGAGCATGCCGTAGTCGTCCTTCCACCATGCAAGGCGAAAAGGCCCTGTTCCTACTGGATGGCGGAAGAAATTCTCTCCGTAGTACTCCACAGCTTCGCGGGGCACTACACAGCTAAAAGCATTAGCAAGTTGAAGGAGAAAGGGAGTGTAAGGTCGTTCCAATTCGATGATTAGAGTTGAGTCGTTTAGCGCATAAATGCCCTCAACCTTAGAAGGAGTGCTATCTCCCTGCATGCGAGCAGTGTAATATGCTGTAGCCCCGCGTACCTTGTCTTTGAACACCCAAAATGCAGTGGTCCGTGCTTGAGGGTCACAGGCGCGGGTAAGAGAGTAAACGACATCCTGTGCAGTCATCTTTCGCCCCTTGCCCTGCGAAAAGCAGGGGTCATCGTGAAAACGCACGTCTGTACGAAGATGAAAGGTATAGCGCAGTCCATCTGGGGAAATCTCCCAAAAGCGAGCCAATTCTGGCTGTGGTTGAAGGAGTGAATCGAACGTAATAAGCCGGTCGTATAGCTGTAAAGCGATATCGTCAGCGAGCTTGCTGGTAATCAAGATTGGATCGAGAGCATTGGGGTTACCGCGAAGCATGTTGATACGATAAGTTCCTCCATACCGTGGCTCACCGCGAGCAGGGCGAAGGCTGTGGCGTATATCCTGCACTTTACAGCCGTCTAATATCATGCTTACGCCAACGATAATAACAGTACCAACTATGACTCTGGTGATGCGTTGGCTGAGGTAATCCATTGTTCCAGATCACGTGCTATTCGGAGGAGAAGCTCATCTGCATTGAATGGTGCTTGGAGTTGTACCCCTATTGGTAAGCCGTTTGTAGTTCGTCCCACCGGGAGGCTAATCGCAGGAATCCCAGCCAGATTAGCGGAGACAGTGAGGATGTCATTGAGATACATCGCCAGGGGATCATTGATTTTTTCCCCGATGCGGAATGCAGGCGTTGGAGTAGTTGGCAGGAGAATAGCATCACACTGTGCGAATATTTGGCGATAGTTGTCAACAATCCACCGCCGTGCTTTCTGTGCCTTGCGATAGTAGGCATCATAGTACCCCGCCGAGAGAACATATGTCCCCAGCATAATACGGCGTTTCACCTCGCTGCCGAAGCAAGCAGTGCGCGTTGCAGTCATAATGTCAGCGGGATCGTCAATTCGTGTGCCATAGCGCACGCCGTCGTACCGAGCAAGATTCGATGATGCCTCAGCAGTAGCAAGGATGTAATATGTGGGGATCCATGCTTCAACGGAGTAGAAGTCCACTTCTATTGTTGCGTATCCTACCTCTTTCAAAAGAGCAATGGTATAGTCATACCATTGGCGAACCTCTGGACTGACCCCCTCAAGAAATGTGCCACCGACAATACCGATCGTAGGTCGTTGTTCACCGTTTTGGAATGGGGAAAGATCAGGGGAAATAGGAGGCAGCATGCTGCTGGTACTATCATTCGAATCGTGTCCCGACATGACCTGAAGAACAAGAGCAACGTCCTCGACCGTGTGCGCAAGAGGTCCAATTTGATCGAGCGAAGAAGCAAAAGCTACTAAACCGTAGCGACTTACTCTTCCGTAAGTAGGCTTATACCCTACAAGACCGCAGAATGCCGCAGGCTGCCGAATAGAACCGCCAGTGTCAGAGCCTAATGCAACGTGTGCCATTCGAGCCGCAACTGCGACCGCAGAGCCGCCAGATGAACCCCCTGGTACGTAGTGTTCATTGTGGGGATTTCGTGCTGGACCAAACCATGAGTTTTCGTTCGAGGACCCCATGGCGAATTCATCGAGATTTGTCTTGCCGATGATAATTGCGCCTGCATCCACCAAACGTTCAACGACTGTTGCGTTGTAAACCGGCACAAAGTTTTCCAATATGCGTGAAGCACAGGTTGTCCGGATACCACGGGTTGAAATGTTATCCTTAACCGCGACGATGAGTCCTTCTAACGGACGTGGTTTTCCTTGGCGGAAGCGAATGTCAGCTTGCTCTGCTGCAGTACGTGCACTGTCCGCACATACTGTGATGAATGCTCCCAACCTCTGATGCTTTTCGATCTGCGTAAGAGCGCGATCTACTTCATCACGGCAGTTTGTTGTTCCAGTAAGAACGTTAGCGCGAAAATCACGGTAACTGTGGTGAACCATCTGCTTTGCTATTTGGGAAATAACACATTACCATCGCAACAAACATGACTTTACCAGTAGGAGAGCTAAGGGGATGGGGAGGCGTTGGAATTACCCGTTGTAAAGTTACTCATGCTTTCTTCCGACCGGGGTGCAGGAGAGAACCGAGCAAGAGTGTCCTGCACAGTCCGGGTTTCTTCCGCCAGTGGTTTGACTTCCTCGCTAATTGCAGTATTGATAAAGCGCACTTGTTCGACAAGCTCTTCTTGTGCACGTCGTATCTTTTGCACACCTTTTCCGATGAGCTGCGCGACTTCTGGAATTTTCTTTGGACCAAACAGCAGTAAGACCACCAACAGAATTAACAGCAGCTCACCGCCGCCGATATCGAACATCGTTTACTGCTGCTCAGATTTTTCATTAGAAGGAGTCGATGGCTGACCACTTGCTGCTTGTTTGAACTCACGGATGCCAGCACCCAGCCCCCGCATCAATTCGGGAATCTTTCGCCCGCCGAAGATTAGCAGGGCAACCAGCAGAATCACCAACCATTCCATTCCACCTGGTAAGCCAAACATCGCCTACACCTCAAGTGTTGTGGATAATATTCGTGGTATTAGACACCGACCTCTTCAAAATAGTGCATCAGGGAGTAGAAAATGCCTTTACCGTCTTCACTGCCAAGAAGCGCCTCGATAGCACGTTCCGGATGTGGCATAAGGCCAAGCACATTGCGTTTTCGATTGCAGATACCCGCAATGTTGTCCACAGAGCCATTGGGGTTACTCGATGGTGTGGAAATTCCGTTGCTGTCAGTGTAACGGAAAACGATTTGTTCATCTTGGTGGAGCTGGTCTAAGACTTCGGGAGGAGCGTAGTAACGTCCTTCACCGTGAGCAATTGGTAATTGGAGTACTTGTCCTCTTGTGTAAGAAGTCGTAAAGGGCGTTGAGCTGTTTTCGACTCGAACATGAACAGTTCGGCAAATAAATCGCTCATTTGCATTTCGGAGGAGGGCACCAGGGAGCAAACCTGCCTCAGTGAGAATTTGGAAACCATTGCAAATGCCAAGGACCAATCCGCCCTGCTGTGCAAAGCGCACAACATCGCGCATGATAGGAGAAAAGCGGGCAATCGCACCGCTGCGAAGATAGTCCCCGTAAGAAAAGCCTCCGGGCAAAATCACGCATTGAACATCGGAGGGAATGCTGCCGTCCTTGTGCCACAGAAATTGTACGTCTATCCCGCACACTTGTTGGACTGCATAGTATGTGTCTCGGTCACAGTTCGAGCCGGGAAAAACAACAATTCCCACCTTCATCGATGAAGTTGTTCGATGGTGACTGTGTAATCTTCGATAACCGGATTAGCGAGCAATTGTTCGCTCATTTGGTTGCACAAGGACAGTGCCTCTGTGCTATCGGTTGCTTCCAGTTCCAGGGTGATGTATTTGCCAATGCGGACATGCTGGACAGTCGTAAAGCCAAGGGCATGGAGGGCATGCTCGACGGTTTTTCCTTGAACATCGAGAATTGCTGAACGAAGTGTTATGGTTATTGTTGCTTGAAATAATGCCATAGTGCTCTGCGCATTAGTCTTCAAAGTCCTCAAATGTAAGTCGTTCTTTTTTCCATTCCTGCAATTGTAGCACTGCATGGCGGATTGCGCCGAACGCAATGTAAGCGACCATCAACGGGAAGGCAAGTTGTCCCCTGCTCAGGATGACCGCTGCTATAGCCAAAACAAAGACACTGGTAAACACAGGTCGCTGACGAATTGCGGCACGGCTGGGACGCGGGATGTTGTCGTACCGTACCGTGCTCACCATTGCCAATGCAGTAGCAATCGTTACAAAATTAGTAGCAATTTCTTGCCATGCAGGGGGAATCTGCCCGGTGTAAAGGTAGAAAAGACAATAAGACACAATCGTCAATGCACCAGCCGGTATAGGTAAGCCGCGGAAATATTGCTTGTCTTCTAAGGAAGTCAACTGTACATTGAATCGAGCTAAACGGTACGCACCTGCCATTGCCGGAAGTGCAGCAATGAGCATGCCTGCAGGACCATGCCCATGATAATGCAGAACGTAAAGCAAAACAGAGGGGGCCACACCAAAAGAGACAATGTCGCAGAGGGAATCGAGCTCTACGCCTAATTCACTTGCAGCACGAGCAAGGCGAGCAACAATTCCATCGAGCATGTCGAAGATAGCAGCTGCAAGAACATAGTACGCGCCCACAATCACATAGGGGGGCTCTTTCAATGCATGCGCAAAATGGACGACGGCCAAAAATCCGCTGAAAAGATTCGCCAGCGTGAACAAGTTCGGGATGATCGAACGTGTAATGCGGAGCACCATGTCCGTGCTACAAGGAAGAGGCTTTCACGGCAACTCAGCGATTATCGTTTCGCCAGCACGGACACGGTCGCCAATGCGGACTTTGATCGTGCTGGCAGGAGGGATGAACACATCCATCCGAGAGCCGAATTTCATCATGCCAAATCGTGCGCCGGCGCAAATGGTATCGCCTACTTTAGTCTCAAAAACAATCCGTCGCGCTAAGACACCGGTGATTTGGCGAAAAAGCACCTTGCCATAAGCAGTACGTACACCGATCGAAGAACGCTCATTGAGCTCAGAACTTTTGGGGTGCCATGCTACCAAATATTGACCGGGATGGTAGTGCACATATTCGACCACCCCACTGACAGGATATCGGTTTACATGGACGTCAAGAGGGGAGAGAAAAATGCTAAGTCGGATCGTGGGGCTGTCGAGATACTCCTTTTCGTGCGTTTCGACAATTTCCACAATCCGTCCATCCGCCGGAGCAAGTACTGCTCGACTGCTGTTATGGCATGATGGCACACTCCGTTCGGGATCACGAAAGAACCAGAAAGCAAAAAGAACAATCAACCCTGCTCCTACACCGAGCACAATGCTAATGAGACCACTATGCCGTAGGGCATAAGCGCTGATGCCTAAGAGAACACCGATTCCAATTAGTACCAGGAAATTGTCGTATCCGTAGCGAGAAATGACACTCACAGCTTACACACAGCACACAGTGGAGCAATTCGTATTTTGCACGCCGCTTGAGTGCGGAGTCGTGCACAAGGGCCGCCAATCGGAGGACCGATCGCAGCTGAGGCATTGGACGCTCAAAACTACGGTCTGGTGCACGCATGCAGTGTTGTTCAACTTTCTATTGAAGAATTCATGCATATTGCGCATACGACAATTGCAGATCTCGTTACTGCATTGGGACGGATAATTCCAGCAATTCCCCCAAAGTCAACGATTTTCGTGTTAGAGCATGCCTTGCTCAGTGCTGATAGTGATCAGGTCGAATTAACGGCGACCGATACGGAGCTTGCAATTACAACACATATTCCCGCCCATGTTGCGACAAGCGGGACAATCTTAGTGCCTGCTCGTAAGCTATACGATGTAGTGCGGGCATTGCCAGATGATTTGTCGTGCGAGGTGAACGTCGAGGGGGAAAAGTTGATCATCAAGACCAACATCGGGCGCTACGAATTTCCTGCTCTCAATGCTGCGGAATTTCCTGAGCTCCCGAGAGTTGACCACGCTACCACTGTAGTGCTTTCTGAATCTGATGCCCGTACGATTGCAGAAGCGGTAACGTATGCTGCCTCGAGCGAACAATATCGCCCTGCAATGACGGGGGTAAAGTTTGAGATAGGAAACACCTTAGTGGCAGTTGCAACTGATGGTTACCGTCTTGCGACGATGACAATCCCTCTTGAACAGACATTCCATGACATAGTAGAGGCAATAGTCCCAGCCCGGGTGGTCGAGCTGTTGGCAAAGGTCGAAGGCGAGGTTATGCTCGGCTTTACAAAAACTCACGCGCTTATTTCAGATAGCCGAGAGCGTATCGTTGCTCGATTGATTGATGAATCGTATCCCCAATGGCGGAATGTAATTCCGAACGATAACGACAAAGTAGCAACAGTTAACCGCACAGAGTTCCTTAAGGCAATTCGGCGAGTGGCGCTGTTTACCAGCGCAGCAAGCCAAATGGTTCGATTCCGTTTTGCCGATGATACCGTGACCCTTACCGTTGTTGACCCCGACACCGGCGCACGTGCCGAGGAGCACCTGGCATGCCAGTATGCTTCTGAGCCACTTGAGATCGGTTTCAACCACAAATACATTGCTGAAGCGCTTGCACATTTGCCAGGAGAACAAGTACAGTTAGCGTTTTCTGCCCCTTCGAGAGCTGCTCTTTTGACACCAGTGGAGGGTAATGAGTATAGCATCACAACACTGGTTATGCCTATGCGTTTAGGCTAATCAATCTTCACGCATCAAATGCTCTCCGGAGAGTGGTGGAGTGTAGGATTTGATGTTGGTGGTACAACCGTCAAAGCAGCGGTAGTACGCTGCAAGAGCCGTGAAGTAACCGTTGTCACAACTGCTGCCTATCCCACCATAGCAATAGCAACGGTCGAGGATTTTATCAACCTGTTGGCAGAGCAATATGCCGCGTTTGTAAAAGCATATCCAGAGATTGGTGGACTTGGGATTGGCTTTCCTGCGTGTGTTCATTGGAAGGAGGGAATCGTCACTACACCACCGAATATTGGGTGGTGGGATAAGGAGGAATACCCTCTGCGCACTGTTCTTGAGAAGCAATTGCAGGTTCCGGTTGCGCTCGACAATGATGCTAATGCTGCCGCTCTTGCCGAAATGATAATGGGTGCTGGTAGGCAGTTGAATTCGTTTCTCTTTGTAACGTTAGGGACCGGAGTAGGAGGAGCGATTGTTCTCAATCGGCAGATTATTCGTGGTGAGCGGGGATGCGCTGGTGAAATTGGACACATGATTATTGATGCACACGAGGAATCAGTGCAGCCCTCATGGCGGAGAGGGGTGTTGGAGCGGTTTGTCGGTCGCGAGGCTATCTGTCAGCGTGCATACGCCGCGATTGAGCGGTATCCCCATTCGATCTTGAGCCAATACGGAAACAATCTCGATGTAATTCACGTGAGCTCAGCAGCAGAAGCTGGTGATAATGCCGCCCTGGATGTTCTACGGGAGACTGCACGTTTCTTTGGCATTGGTCTTGCATCCGCCCTTGCAATTTTAGGGATTGAACATGTGGTCGTAGCTGGTGGTATCAGTCAGCTTCCGCCCTTGTTCTACGACGTTGTCCATCAAACCATTCTCGAACGCGCGCTGCCTGCGATAAGTACACACGTGGTTATCCATCGCTCTACAATAGGGAGCTATGCTGGGGTAATTGGGGCAGCATTGCTTACACAGGGCGAAGAGGCGAACTTCAGCTAAGGTAATTTTGTTGTTTGCTACATTCACAGTCGCGATCTGTTGCGTTGGCGCATGATTACTGACCAGTTGGTATTGCTCGAACCTCTGGAGACTATCCGGATTGTTGGTGCACGGGAGCATAACCTCAAAAACGTTGCCTTGGAGTTGCCCCGCAATCAGCTGATTGTCATCACGGGTGTTTCTGGGTCTGGCAAATCCTCCCTTGCATTCGACACACTATATGCCGAAGGACAGCGGCGATATGTCATGTGTCTGTCGCCTTACGCACGGCAGTTCCTCGGGGTATTGCGCAAACCTGATGTAGACAGTATCGAGGGTATATCGCCAGCTATCAGCATTGACCAAAAGACCAGTAGCTTTACTCCTCGCTCGACAGTTGGTACTGTTACGGAGATCTACGACTACCTGCGGCTGCTTTATGCAAAAGTTGGAACTCAATACTGCCCTGATTGCGGGGTTGCTGTTGAACAGACAAGCGCCGATGAGATTTTCGCTCAGATTATGCAGCTGGTATCAGGAACATTAGTGGAAATCTTGGCTCCATTGGTCGTTGGGCGTAAGGGGCATTACCGCGAGCTGTTTGCCTCTCTTCTCCGCGCTGGATTTACCCGGGTTCGCATCGATGGACAAATTCAGGAGCTCCACGAGGGCATGATGGTTGACCGTTACAAGGTCCACACCATCGAGTTAGTCGTCGATCGTGTCGTCGTTGGTCCGACGATCGAGCGCCGATTACGAGAAAGTATTGAGCTTGCTCTTCGGATGGGACAGGGACGTGTCCTTGTAGTTATGGAAGGGGGAAAAAAGGAGCGCACATTTAGTTCAGTGCTGGCATGTCCTTCGTGTGGGCGTGGCTTTGAGCCACTTGCACCGAATTCGTTTTCGTTCAACTCTCCATATGGCTGGTGTCCAGGCTGTGAAGGGATGGGGGTGCGCGATGATTTTCTTATGGAGCGTATTATTCCTGATCCAGGACGCACCATTGAAGAAGGAGGAATTGCTCTTTTAGGGCAAAGACGGCGAACGCTTTTATGGGAGCAAGTTGCTGCTTTCTGCAAGCGCGAGCGGATTCCCCTTGATGTTCCGATTAGTGCTCTACCACCGGATAAACTCCAGGAATTACTGGAGGGACCATCTCGACCGCACCGCCTTACTGTTGAATTCGAGAGCAAGGACGGGCACTTTGCTATCGAACAAGAATACCACGGCATCTTGCCCGTCATTCGGCATCAGTTTGCGACGACAACATCGCCCAAGGTACGGTCGTGGATTGCCTCATTTATGGGAACAAAGGTATGTGACCAATGCAACGGGGAGCGTCTCCGCCCAGAGAGTAGAATGGTGCGCGTTGGGGGATACCGGCTACCGGAAATTGTCCAGTGGGATATCCTTGAGCTCCAGGTATGGATTGAACAACTGCAACACCAGCTAACCCCACAGCAACAACGTATCGCAGAGCCTATAGTGGCTGAAATCCGCCGGCGTTTGGAATTTCTGGTTAATGTGGGGTTAGAGTATCTGATTCTTGATCGTCCTGCACGAACGTTGAGTGGCGGGGAGTCACAGCGAATTCGTCTTGCATCACAGCTTGGCTCGCAGCTTGTTGGAGTGCTTTACGTTCTTGACGAACCGAGTGTCGGGCTCCATCCACACGACAATCATGCCCTTCTTGAATCACTTAAAAACTTGCGAGATATGGGGAATACGGTAGTGGTTGTTGAACATGATCGCGATACGATGCAAGCGGCCGATGTGCTCGTTGATCTGGGTCCGAGAGCAGGGGTTCATGGCGGTGAAGTGCTTTTTGTCGAGTCGCCGAAAAAACTCCGTCAGTTGCCCGCTCACGTGCGGAAGCAATCTTTGACAGCACAATACCTGCTGGGAGAACGCACTATAGCGGTGCCGGCAAATCGTCGGCATGGTTCGGGGGCATGGCTTGTGGTCGAAGGTGCCAGTGGTAATAATCTTCGGGAGGTGACCTTGCGGATACCGCTTGGAACATTCGTGTGTGTGACAGGCGTCTCTGGATCGGGGAAATCCTCACTCATTCTTGATACGCTGTATCCACTATTGAGCAATGCATTGCACAAGACATCACTTCCCGTGCTCCCATATCGTAGTGTCCATGGCATCGAGCACCTGGATAAAGTCATTGAAATTGACCAAAGTCCTATTGGGCGGACACCACGGTCGAATCCTGCAACCTACACGGGGGTGTTTACTCTGATTCGCCAACATTTTGCGCTGCTTCCTGAGGCACGCATACGTGGCTACACGCAAGGGCGGTTTTCCTTCAATGTTCCGGGGGGGAGGTGCGAAGCGTGCGAGGGTGCAGGAGTGCGAACAATCGAAATGAATTTCTTGCCTGAGGTGTATGTTGTCTGTGACGAATGCGGCGGAAAGCGCTATAATCCTGAAACGTTGAACGTAACCTACCGAGGCAAGTCCATTGCTGATGTCTTGGCAATGACTGTAGAAGAGGCACTGGAGTTTTTTGCTGACATACCACAAATTCGGCGCAAGCTCTCCTTGCTAAACGAGGTAGGCTTGGGCTATATCACTCTTGGCCAGCAAGCACCCACTCTCAGTGGGGGAGAGGCACAGCGCTTGAAGCTGGCGACCGAGCTTGCTCGTGTCAGTACCGGCAGAACGTTGTACCTTCTCGACGAGCCAACAACAGGACTGCACTTTGAAGATATCCGCATTTTGCTGGAGCTTCTCCAGCGATTGGTGGATCGTGGCAACACGGTGGTGGTTATCGAGCATAATCTCGATGTGATAAAGTGCGCAGACTGGGTCATTGATCTTGGTCCGGGCGCTGGAAGACATGGTGGCACAATAGTCGCAGAAGGTACACCAGAGCAGATAGCGGCAAATCCGCAGTCGCGGACTGGTGTTTATCTTCAGCGTGAATTGCTACCACCGCAAAGGCCTTATCGCAAAAGCAGAACAACAGCAAAGAACTCGCTTGCAGCGTAGTTTTGCAATGATTTGTTGAACGCAAACAACATTTATGCATCCAATGACCATTCTTGTTTGCATTTCTTATGTTCCTGATACTGCTGCGAAGATTGGAGTCACTCCGGAGGGTACAGGGTTAGTGCTCGACGGAGTCAAGTACATTCTCAATCCTTACGATGAATTTGCCATCGAAGAGGCGTTGCAACAACGTGAAAAACATGGCGGAAAAGTCATAGCGCTTACGGTTGGCCCGGAATCAGCTAAGGAGATACTCCGTACTGCGCTTGCTATGGGAGTCGATAGTGCAACGATCATTCCTTCTACCTCGCTTGATTCCTTCGGGGTTGCTTACAATATTGCCGCCTATGCTCGCTCGATTGGTGCCGACCTTATTCTTCTGGGCAGACAGAGCATTGACCACGATTCTTTTCAAATGGCAAGCACAGTAGGAGCAATGTTGGGGATACCCTCCATTTCGGTGGTGTCTAAACTTGAAATCGAGGGAGCAACCGTCCGTGCGGAGCGGGACATCGAAGGAGGGAAGGAGATTCTTACCTCCTCGCTTCCGATTGTCATCAGTGTTCAGAAAGGGATCAACACCCCGCGTTATCCAAAGCTGCCGGACATTATGAAAGCCAAATCAAAGCCTATCGACACAGTAGAGCCTCAATCGGTCCAGCCACGAGTTGCAATGGTACGCTACGCTACGCCTCAGCTCAAGCGCAGAGGAATTATTCTTGGCGATAGTGATGCTGATATTGCTGAATTTGTTCGTCTCCTGCACGAGGAGGCAAAAGTCATCTGAGTAGTTGAACACACCAATTGCACTTCTATGTCAACTGTTGCAGTGTACATTGAGCAGCGAGAAGGTATCGTCAAACGTCCATCGCTGGAGGCGCTTACCGCAGCACGCCAGCTTTCACCCCATGTTGTTGCCGTATGCATTAGTGCTCCTGGGGATGCTTCGCTTCTGGCGCGGTATGGTGCAGCAGAGGTCGTGACGATTGAGCATCCCCTCTTGCAACAGTATTCGTCACAAGCGGTAGCAGTAGCGCTAGCCCAGTATGTGCGATCAGCAGAAGTGACCACGATTCTCATCGCTGGAACCGCCCAGGGCAAAGAATTAGCGCCACGGCTTGCAGTTTTGATAGAGGCTGCATACATTCCTGACTGCACGGAACTTGATCGCGATGAACATGGCAAGCTGCAAGCTAAACATCCACTCTTTGCGGGCAAGGTTATCGCTACGATGCAGCCATTGACAGAGCGCACTGTCGTAACTCTCCGTCCGAACATGTTTACCGCGCGCGCAGTTGAGTCGTCCAGTGAGCCAACAATTACTCAGTTTTCGCCAACGCTTAGCGAGGAGGATCGTAAAGTCGTGGTTGAGCAGGTAGTGCGAAATGAAGGAAAACTCGACGTCTTAGAGGCAGACATCATCGTTTCTGGTGGACGAGGGATGAAAGGTCCAGAGAATTTCGTCCTAATCGAGCAGCTGGCAAATGTATTGGGCGCAGCGGTAGGAGCATCGCGTGCGGTTGTTGATGCGGGCTGGCGTCCCCACAGCGAACAAGTTGGGCAGACAGGCAAGACTGTTTCCCCTAACCTGTATCTTGCATGTGGAATCAGTGGGGCAGTTCAACACCTTGCCGGTATGTCTTCGTCGAAAGTTATTGCGGCGATCAATAAGGACAAGGATGCGCCGATTTTCAAGGTGGCAGATTACGGTATCGTCGGCGATGTATTCGAGGTTATTCCCAAACTCATCGAGCGAATTGCAGCGCTCAAGCAGACAGGTGCATAGTAATTTTGTAATGATTTGTAGCCATTTGCCATATTCCTATGGCGAAAATTGAAGTTGAAATCCTTGGACTCACTGCCAGTGCGGGAAGCAATGGCGCATATGCCCTCATCCTGAAGGAAACAGGAGGCGAGCGCAGGCTGCCAATTGTTATTGGCGCTCCTGAAGCGCAAGCTATTGCTGCTGAACTGGAAGGAGTGCGTCCAACTCGCCCGATGACTCACGACTTGCTCAAAAACATAATTGAGCAAGCAGGCGGAACTGTCAGTGAAGTGTGCATTGTTGACTTGCGTGAAAGTATTTTCTACGCGCAAATAACGATAGAAGGGCTAGACCTTCATGTCGATGCGCGTCCCAGCGATGCAATTGCATTAGCGGTCCGCTTCCGCGCACCAATTTATGTCATGGACACTGTCTTGGATGAAGCAGGCATCACACCAGAACACGAAGAAGAATTCATCGACGAAGACGATGACGACGATGACGATCAAGACGAGTTGATGCGGTTGCTTCAGCAGCAAGAAGAGCAGGAAGACGAACCACGTCCTGCGCGCCGGGGTCCAACCAGCCGTTTGGAGCAACTCCGTCGAGAGCTCGATCAAGCCATTCGCGACGAAGACTACGAGCGTGCCGCCCGTATCCGAGACGAAATCCAACGCCTGGAGGGTTCAGACCGCTAAACGTATTCAAGCCGAGGTAGCTCAGGTGGTTAGAGCAGCGGAATCATAATCCGCGTGTCGGGGGTTCGAATCCCTCCCTCGGCACTGGGTGGAGGTGCTCCATCCGTCGAAATACATGCACCACCACACGTTGCCACACGCGATGAAACGTCCTCGCCTTCGTCCTGCCACGCGGTTGGAAGACGCTTTCTTTACTTCGTACAATTTTGAAGGACGCTTTGTAACCTTTTTCGGTGATACTCATCCCTTCTACGCAGGAAGTGTTGTCCGGGCAATGGCAAGCGCACGGAAAGGATATCGGCACATTGCAGCGCTTTTTCAGGAAGATATCCAACGAGCTGAGGAAGGTGTGACTTCTGCAGCACCGCATGAGCTGGATGCATTTTTCGAAGATTTACGCCTGCGGTATAGTGCATATGTAGTTGCTGTTGAGCGGCTCACCCCAACGATAGTCGAACTTGTTGTTCGTGCCCCTGCAGCAGCGCAGAAGTTCCATCCAGGGCAGTTCTACCGTTTGCAGAACTATGCTGCAACAGCCCCAACAGTCCAAGGACATGCGTTGGTGATGGAGGCGTTAGCAATGACGGGAGCATGGACTGACCCCGATGCCGGATTGCTCTCAATGATTGCATTGGAAGTAGGAGCCTCCACGCAGATGATTGCTCACCTACGTCCTGGGGAAAAGATTGTAGTTATGGGACCAACAGGAACACCAACGCACATTCCAGAGAAAGAAAATGTCCTTCTTTGTGGAGGGGGATTAGGAAATGCGGTTCTTTTCTCGATAGCATCAGCACTGCGTGCGAATAACTGCCGAGTTCTCTACTTTGCTGGCTATCGGGATGGCAAAGATGTATTCAAAATGGCACACATTGAGCAGTCCACTGATCAAGTTATCTGGTGCACAGACCGCGGCATTCCAATTACACCGCGTCGTCCACAGGACCGGCACTATCGTGGGACCATCATCGAGGCAATGGTTGCATATCATCGTGGTGAACTGGGGGAACAACTTCTACCATTTAGAGAAATTCACCGCATCATTGCTATTGGAAGCGATGGCATGATGCATGCTGTCAAGCGTGCACGGCATACCGTTCTGCGCGACGCATTCGGTCCACATGTTGCCATTGGCTCAATAAACTCGCCAATGCAATGCATGATGAAGGAAATTTGCGCCCAATGCTTGCAAAAGCATGTTGACCCAGCGACTGGGCGAGAGTGTATTCCGGTGTTTTCTTGCTTCAACCAAGATCAAGAGCTTGACCGAGTAGATTTTGATAATCTCCATGACCGCCTTCGAATGAACAGCGTGCTTGAGCGACTGGGTCGCTCCTGGCTGGAGTATTTGCTCAGCTATGAGCAGTCAGTTTGTTGAGATGTACGCACCAAGCAGCGATGGAACCACGTCAAGCGTATGAAGAAATCCTCCAGCTTATGCATACAGCCACCGATCTCAACGCGGCTGCAGCGTTGCTAAGCTGGGACCAAGAAACATACATGCCACCACTGGCAGCAGATGCACGTGCAGAGCAAATAGCTACTATTGCAAGCATCACCCATTCGATTCTCGTAGGGGAAAAGGCACAACGGCTTGCTGAATACTTTCGCGAACATCTTTCCTCGGCTGATGGTGAACTTAGTGAAACAGAAAAAAGAATTGCTCGTGTCTTTACGCGGGAGGTACAGCGCGCAACAAAGCTGCCAGAAGAATTTGTCCGCAGAAAGGCACGGATTACCTCATTAGCGCAGCAGGCGTGGAAAGATGCTCGTGCTCGCTCTGACTTTGCACTCTTCCGAGACTATCTTGCTCAAATTGTTGACTTGATGGTGGAGGAAGCTTCACTTCGCGGTTTTTCTGAGCATCCCTACGATGCATTGCTTGATGTGTATGAGCCCGGACTGACCAGTAGTGTTCTCGACCCCATCTTTGAAAAGCTCGAGCGCGCAACACGATCAATGCTGGATTATGTGCGCACTGCGAGCACGATACCAGAGGATGCCTTCCTTCGTGGGTATTTTCCGCGTCAAGCCCAGCTCGATGTTGCATACCGTATTGTTGCTGCCTTGGGATTTGATTTTAAGGCGGGACGGGTAGATTTGTCCGCACATCCATTCTGCACCTCCTTCAGCATTCGAGATGTTCGGCTTACTACTCGTATTGATGAGTCTGATATTCGCCCGTGTTTGTTCGGTCTTATTCATGAGGCAGGGCATGGACTCTACGAGCAAGGAATCGATGTGGCACTGGAACGAACATTTGCTCGGGATGGGGCTTCCATGGGGATACACGAGTCACAATCGCTATTCTGGGAAAACATCATCGCACGATCTGAGGAGTTTTGGCACTGGGCGTTACCGATTCTCCAGGAGCATTTCCCAAGCCAGTTTGGCTCAATTTCGCCACGCCAGTTTTACGCAGCTATCAATCGAGTGCAGCCCTCATTGATCCGAATAGAAGCCGATGAAGTCACCTATAATCTTCACATCATCGTGCGCTATCGGATAGAGAAGGCATTGATCGGTGGCGAGCTGGTGGTGGATAGTGTCCCTGCTGTGTGGAATGCGATGAGTACCGATTTACTGGGGATTGAAGTTCCTGATGATGCCCGCGGCTGCCTGCAGGATATTCACTGGTCATTCGGGGGCTTCGGGTATTTTCCCAGCTACACGCTTGGAAAACTCTATGCAGCGATGTTTCGTACAGCATTGCTCAATGCAATGCCCCAAGCACCTGAATACGTGCAACAGGGGAGATTTGCTCCCATCCGCGAGTGGTTGCAAGAGGTAATACATCGGTGGGGGCGTACTGTAGAACCAGCTGAGTTAGTCAAGCATGTAACAGGCCGAAGTCTCAGTGAAGAGGATTTCGTGGAGTACGCCTGGCAAAAAATCCGTCGTGTGTATGGTGACTCCTAACAAAAAACTTTTGAGTGCAGTATATTTGCGCCGCACTATAAAACGCCAACATAGCTCAGCTGGTAGAGCAGCTCACTCGTAATGAGCAGGTCACCGGTTCGAGTCCGGTTGTTGGCTCCTGCTGGCGCCCACCAAGGTAGTGGTGGGCGTTTTTCGTTCGTGCTTGCAACAAATTCGGGGATGAATACGTAGCTTGCAAGTGTCCAAAGAGTAGATGTTTTGTTGGGAATGTGGCCTCGTTGGACCAAACCATTTGCATGGAAAATGGCCTCTGTGACTTTTCTTATAGGAGGGGGTGGAGTGCTCTATGTGTTGCTGGATGCGGGATTTAGCTATGGACAGAGTTGGCTCCCCCGTTGGATTGTGACAGGGGGTATGCTCATTACCAAAATAATAGCTGCTGTGATTGTGGTCTCAATTGTCTGGTGGATCCATCGGGCAAGCAGTGGTATACAGCAGCTGGATGTAGTCACCTTTCAGCAATGGCTGCGGTATAGTGCGATAATCAGTGTTGGGATTTTCCTACTCCCCCAGTTTTCACTACTTCCAATTCCCGGTAGAATGGGAAAAGCGATGTTCACTGTGTTGTTATTGTATGCAGCAGGCTGGATTACTTCAAGAGTTATTGGGGCATTCCATGCTTATCGAACAAAGAATACTCCCGCTCTTCTTCGGAGTTTGGGATTGGTCGTGACCGCTCCGTTGATTTTGAGCTGGATGGAACAATTCTATCCGACGGATGCTCTGGGTATTGTATACTTTTTCATCGCTATAGTTATCGCGTCACTGGTTTTTCTCCTTGCACGACGGCGACGATGGCTTAGTGTACTCAGTGGTGCTCAGCGATGGTCTATTGCAGGATGGTCCGTGGTTTTTTCGATAATCTCTCTTGGAATAGTTGCGGTGTCATTCGATCACGAAAGTGCACATGCAACTTTGCTCGATAGTTTTCTGTGGGGGAGCCGATACCTGTTGGGATACAGCTTTCTGATCAGTGGCACCTATGCGGTGATTGTTGCGTGGACTGTAATGACAAGCGGAAGTGGTGCCGAGCGAACGCAATTTGAGTTTGACTCAATAACCTTTTTCAACACTGTTGCTGCTGATTACTCTGCACCCCAGAAGTTGTACGACACAATCACAACTTTGGCGGTTGCCCTAACGAATGCGAATGCGGGTTGGCTGATTGTTCCCATGAATAACACCCTACGAGAAAATGTCATTGTTTCATGTGTCGGGGTCGATCATCGCCGTGCAGCAGCACTTGAAATAGAGCGGCTGCTTTCGCTTGCGGAGCTGAATGAACCTATTGTGTTTCCGTACTTGCGTGATGATGAACGGTTGTTCCGAGTAGCACGCTCTGTGGAGTCATATGCCCAGTCGGCTATTGTAATGCCCTTTCGCGACAGGGATAGCTTCAATGGTGCTCTTGTTGTCGTCAGTTCCCAGCCGTATGGCTTCGAACAATGTGACTTAGACTCTCTTATTGCTTTTTCGACGGCAGTAACAATTGCTCTGTCCAATCGGCGCTTGATGCAGAAAGCGTTGGAGCGTGAACAGCTCCAGCGTGAATTACGCATAGGACGAGAGATTCAGCAACGTCTCATACCGCGGAGTATCCCCTTGCTACACGGTTGGGAGGTGGTGGGGCTATGGGAACCCGCGTTCGAGGTAGGAGGCGACTATTTTGATTACTTCTACTTAGGGGACGGATCATGTTGTGTGCTTGTAGCTGATGTTAGCGGAAAAGGAATTGGTGCTGCACTTTACATGGCAAAGCTCAAAGGGGTTTGTATTGGAATTGCGCCCCATGTGAAAAGCGTCCGAGAGTTTGTGCTCTCTATTCATCGAGCGCTTGAAGATGTGTTGGAAAAACATGTGTACATAACGTTAGCAGCGGTAGGTATCCATGCGGATGGAACGTTGAGTATCGTCCGATTAGGACATCCTCCGCCGTTTCGCCTTACTTGCAGTGGAGAAGTTTCACCGATTTTTCCTCAGGGAGCTGCAGTGGGGCTAATGACTACAGAGCAGTTCAGCAATGTTGTTGAGGTCGCTTGTGTCATGTCAAGGGATACGTGGGGAGTGGTTCTGTACACCGATGGTTTAATTGAAGCTGGGGTAATGGAGAATTCAGCGTTAGGCGTTGACGGTTTGCATCAGGTTCTCGCAAGTGTGGGCACGAATCTCTCTGCAAGCGAGCTCGTACAGCATCTTCGCAATGTTGTTGTACAGCGTATCCGAAGCAATAGTTTCGACGATGATGTTACTATCGTTGTTATTCAACGACCGCATCCACATACAGAGACGTTAGAATGGAACGAGGATTCCATGTGAGTGTCATACGGCGCATCCAGCCGGTAGCAATCGTTGAGCTCTACGGGTATTTAGATGCTTCAACGGCAAATGAACTTGACAACCTCCTTGCGCGGCTCCTTGAGGAAGGGTACATTAAGATTGTCTTGAACTGTGCTGGGCTGGAATACATCTCCAGTGCAGGCTTGGGGGTGTTTATGGGTCATATTGAATCCTATCGTGCAGTAGGGGGCGACTTGCGTTTCTGTTCCCTTCGTGAACGGATAGCAACTATTGTTGAGATGCTAGGATTTCCATTGATTTTCCATTTTTTTCCGGATTGCCAGACAGCAGAAGCGTCGTATTCAAATAGCAAGTCATGAAACATGAAGAAAACAAAATAGAAGTGTTAACAATACACGCACGGCTTGATGAGCTTTCGCGGTGTAGGGAGTTTGTCGAACAGGTATGTCGGATGTGCGGGCTTGCTGAAAAAGAACTACTTGGATTGGTCCTCGCATGCGATGAAATGTGTGCAAATATCATCGAGCACGGTTACCGTTTCGATGCAACCAAAGTGATTCAAGTGTTTGTACACTGCAATGCAGGGAACTGCATTGTCGAGATTCGCGATAGCGCAGAGCCGTTTGACCCAACCGGCATAAACTTGCCGCCGCGCCCGACTATCTCGAAACGGGGGCATGGCATATACCTGGCGCGTCGGATGGCACAGATAACATATGAACCAAAAACAGGGACCATTCCCTACAACATAACGCGTATTCAGCTGGAGAATGCGTGTGGTCGCTAATAAAGGTCAAGAATAATGACCTTTACTGGTGATGAGGGGCCATCAGCCGACCATTTTGGAATGTCGCGTCTGCAACAAGATCAGCCAACGTACGGTCACGAATAATCTCGAAGATTCGTTGGCGGATTTTTTCCCACTCGTAGTGCAAAGGGCAGGGATGGTCGGGGCTGCACTTTTCGTACCCGATAACACAATCAGTGACATATTGAAGGTTGTCCACTGAGCGTGCAACATCGAGCACAGTAATTTGCTTTGGATCACGAGCAAGTCGTATTCCCCCTCCAGGGCCTTTGATTGAGCTTATTAGGCCAGCTCGTGTGAGGTCTTGCACAAGTTTTGCGAGAAAATAGTAAGGTATGCCGTGAGCTTCTGCGATTTCCTTCGTTTGAATGTATGAATGATTCACATGGGCTTCGTTGGTTCTTCTTTCTTTTGTCTCATCGAGCCAATGTTTCGCTAAGTAGAGCATCGTTTGTATAGCATACTCCGAAGCACGAGAGAAGATCATCGTTGCCTATCGAGAGTATAACGTTGGGATTACATATCTGCAAAAGTATGCTAAACAAGGTTTGTGGAGATAATTCAATTTTGTAGTTGTGGTTGTACCTTATCCGCCAACAGATGTTCCCACAAGAAGAATACGGCTACCCATTAGAGAAATTTCTTGGAACCCAACGTGTACGTTCCATTCCAAGTGAGCATCCGTTTCTCAGCGGTAAAACGCCACCGCATTCTACGGAAGCAGAAATTGCCCTCCTGGGTGCAATGTTTCTCGATCGAGGAGCTATTGCACGAACGATCGAAATCCTCGATGCAGCAGCATTCTACCACGACACACACCGAAAAATTTTTGAGGCGATTCTTGCTCTCTTCGAACGGGGTGTGCCTGTTGATGTGATAACAGTTGCCGATGAACTACGCCGGCGAGGACAGCTCGAATATGTAGGCGGGACAGAGAAGCTTGTTCAAATTTCAACGAATGTTGTTTCTGCTGCTGCCGTCGAACATCATGCTCGGATAGTATTAGAACGCCACCTCAAGCGGCAACTCCTCTATACAGCGGCCCAGATAGTCGAGCAGTCATTTGACGAAAGCAGTGATGCACTCGAACTGATTGATCATGCTGAGAGCCAAATTTTCTCGTTAGCAGAGAAGCGGTTGGGGAAATCCTATACCAGTATTAATCGCCTTGCGCGCGCAACATTTGAGCTCATAACGCGCTTACACGAACGTGGTCTGGAGCACGGCATATCTGGGTTACCTACTGGCTTTGTTAAGCTCGATGAACTGCTCGGCGGATTGCAACGCTCTGACCTTATCATCATCGCTGCACGCCCATCAATGGGAAAAACAGCTCTGGCATTGAGTATTGCACGGAATATGGCTGTTGAGTTCAAAATACCCGTTGGTTTTTTCTCCATTGAGATGGCGGGGGTGCAAATTGTCATGCGGCTGCTTAGTGCGGAGGCTAAAGTTAATGCTCATTCAATACGGACAGGGCGTCTTACCCATGACGACATAACCAAGATCGTGAAAACAATAGGTCGCATTGCCGATGCGCCGATTTTTATTGATGATTCTCCCTCTCTAACGTTGATGGAGCTCCGCGCAAAAGCACGTCGCCTGAAGGCTGAGCACGATGTGCAGGTAATTTTTGTGGACTATTTACAGCTTATTCATGCTCCAAAAGCAGAAAGTCGTGAACGAGAAATTTCAATAATCTCTCGCACTCTTAAGCAAATTGCCAAAGAACTTGACATACCAATCGTCGCGCTGGCACAGCTTAACCGAAGTGTAGAGTCGCGAGCAGATAAACGCCCCATGCTCTCTGATTTACGCGAGTCAGGCTCAATCGAACAAGACTCCGATGTGGTCATCTTTGTTACGCGCCCCGAGGTGTATGAAATAACCACCTATGATGATGGTTCTCCGACAGAAGGGACAGCAGAGCTTATTGTAGCAAAACAGCGAAACGGTCCTATCGGGACTGTGCGCACGGCGTATCTAAAAGACTTTGCGCGATTTGAAAACTTGGCATTAAGCTTCGACGAGCCAATGCCAGGCACCAGTTTTTGAAGAATGGATTATGGACTCCCTATATTGGCAAAAGCTGTGCCGGTAGCACGCTCAAGGAACTGAATAAATTCATCTTCGCTGGAAGTATAGGTTGCTGTTGCGATAGTGCGCCCGGTGGGAGAAAGCAGAACATAGAATGGGAGCAAAGTCGAGCCGAATCGCTCTTGCTGATACTGCTTATAATAAGCATCTCGGGGGTTGTTGCGGCGGTCAGTATATGCACGAACTAACATCATGCGATTGAAATACGATCGCACGCGCTCCCGTGTGAAAATGTTTTTTTCCATCCAGAGACAATTAGTGCAGCTGACGCCTGTAAAGTCGATAAACACCGGTGCATTATACCGACGGGCGTATGTCAAGGCAGCATTCAGGTCTTCGGTCCATTGTCCCGGAACAATCTCCGAACCTGCTGTTGGAGTAGATGCATTCGAAATTTCATTCTTAGGCCGGGAAGACTCTACGTACACGAATGCTTCAAGTGGCCCGATGGTTCCTCCGAACATTCCTTGTATCAGGTACAGTGTCAGCGCGACAAATATTGTTGCAAAACTTGCCCGCAGACCTCCCACATACTCAAGAGGCGTATCGAGCTTTGTTCGGAAAAAACCGAGGAGGTAGAGTGCAATAAGCAATGTACAACCTGCCCATGTTGCCAGAACGAACTCACGCGAGAGAATATGCAAGCCTAAAAGGCTATCCACCCGGGCAAGGTAACTAACAGCAAACGCGAGCTCGATAAATGCAAAGGAGACTTTCAAATGATTCATCCAGATTCCTGAGCGAGGTAAGCGTTGAATGTATGTGGGGAATATCGCAAGGACAAAGAAAGGGAGGGCAAATACTGCAGCATACAAAGTCATTGCTACCAAGGGTCGGAACCACTGCCCACCAGCAGCCATCTTGCCAATAAGGTCCACAAACGGTACTGTACAGGTAAAGGAGGTAAGAGAAAACACCATCCCCATGAGAAAGGAGGAGCGGTAGCCGTGGAGTCGAGAGGATTCCTTGTTCAGAGCATTTATCCACCGGGAAGGTAACCGAAGTTCGTACATGCCGAAAAGGTTGCCGGCAATGACCAAAAAGAGTAGGGCTAAGAAAAGATTCAACCACGGATTCGTTGCAATGTCACGCCCTGCTGTTGCACCCCAAAAGATGGCTGCAATCGCACCAAATACAATGAATGTGCTCATAATTCCAAGCGAGTATATCGCAGAGTCAAAGACAGGGTGCGTGTGTTCTTTTTCTGCTCGCTTGGTGAAGAATGAGACGGTAATAGGAATCATAGGATAAACGCAGGGCATGAGCCACGACCCTATGCCGAGAAGAATTGCGAGCAATAATAGTCCGTTCCAATCGGATGATTGATCGGGCGGGGAGGTCTGCTCTTGGGGTTGCTTAGATATCAAAGGGGAGGAAGGAGGTGTCCCAGTGGTGACTGGAGGTGTGGGTATGTTTTTTCCTCGTGCTGTATCCAGGATAGTCGAACGTGAAGGGGCATGGATCTCAATTTCAAATGGTAAGGTAACATCCTCCGGCGGTAAACAGTTTTGGCTTGTACAAAGCTGATGGTATATGTGGAGAGTATCCCGGTGAATGCCTTTTGCGTTTCCCCGAATTACGACAGGGATCGAGAATCGTACTGTGCCTTTGAGTTTTTCGACCTTGATTTCGAACGCTGAATCGTACTCAACGATAGGGAGCGGATTTATCCGAATGTTCTGCTCCAAGATTGCCAGACGAGAGGATGACAATGTGAACTCTGTCCGCTGAGGCCCGATACCGTCTGGGGTAAGGTATTGCTTGATACCGTACATGTGCCATCCTTTTTCAATACGAGCAGTGAGAGCTATAACCACTGTATCTCCTGGGGTAGCTACTCTCCGTGATAGCGAAAGAGACCAGGTGACAGGTGTGGGACGGTTATCTACCTGGGCAAAGCTGGGCATACAAGAAATTATACACATCATCCACCAAAGCAGTAGCTGCCATCCTTTTGATCTTCGGTTGTTGGAGAACCGAAGCCGTGGTACAACCGCTCGCAGTTGGTGGGGGCAGTGGCTGATGGGTTGAGTGTGCATCAGTTATCTTCTCAACAAGTGAAACAAGTTCGATAGTTTGCTAATACAAATAACTTCTACTGCGATGTAGTGTTTATGCGATGCATGAAAAAGAATACTGATTCGTTCCTACGAACGAAACAAGTGACTTGCTGGTGTAGTGCGAAAATCAGTAGAAACACGGATTTTTTCCCACTCCCCAATTTTGAGTAACTGTACTGCTGTATGTTTGCGATTGAGATTGATGTACAACCACTGTCGGTTGATTTATCGCGCCTGTTTGATACCTGTTTAGTGTTTTGCACTCTTGTCGGATGCATACGCGTTGTGCATTGCAGCACCTACGGGTGGTTGTACGCTGTGTAACGGTATTCTTAATATGGACAGTGGGAGCTGCTCTATCAGCCGAGAAAGAGAGCTCTCCATATCAGGTCTTGAAAGAAGATTCTCGCTTCATAGTTATTGCATTTACTTTGCCCGCTTATACGCTTGATACAGTGGAAATCTCAGAGGGGATAAAAGCGATACAGATTCACAGTGTAGGGGAGATTTTTCCTGCCCATCGAATAGCTGGTGCCCCGATGGCACAAGAAATGGTTGCTCTATTGGCATTGCCTTCGCGAACGTCACGGTGGAAGCTTCGGGTGGACAGCATTCAAGAACAGTGGAGCAATCTTCCCCTTCTTCCTTATCCTGCGGGAGATAGGGACACTGGCACGTTAGGGGTACAGTTTTCTCTTGATCAGTGTAAATACAGCTATCACACTCTCTCCACAGTTCGGTTAGAGTATGTAGGAATAAGTCGTGGCATTCCACTTGGCCGTTTATCAATTCCAGTGATTGATTATGATCCAAAGCGGAAATCAACACGCATTCTTGAGCGGTGTATAATACGGATTGAATTCTTTGGGCAGCCAGAAGGGTGGGCAGATATTGAACAATCTGCCCCGGTTCTAAACGTGCGACAGCTTCACCTTTGGCAAAGGGAGACAAAGGCGACTCGACTCCTGCGACGCAAGACGCCTCCGCTTCCGTTTATCAGCGGTATGCCTATCGTGAAGATCACGGTTGCAGAAGAAGGTATTTATGCGATTACCGCGGAGCAGCTTGCATCTATTGGAGTGCGGATACCCCCTGACTTAGTGCATACAATCAAAGTATTTGGATATGGTGGGCAGCCCTTATCTGAGCTACCCACCGATGGCATGAGTAACACACCTGTTGAGCAGCCAATTATTGTTGAGACAAATACTGATGGAAGCTTACGTGCGGTGCTACTGTATGCGGCACCTCCACGGGGCTTTTTGTTCGACACCGCATTAGGCCGCTGGCGTCGGTACATCAATCCATATACAACAAAGACGAGCTACCTGCTTACGTACGGCGGTGCACCTGGGTTACGGTATGAAGCAGACCCACCACCGTCTCAAACTCCGACGGTGATACCGCAGTTTTTTCTTCAGCGACTGCTATTTGAGGAAGAGAGGGTCAATGCGTATAGTTCTTGCAGTGGACGTCGGTGGCTGGGTGATCCATTCGATGGATCAACAGGGATAACATTTACTGCGCCCCTTCCTGGACTAGCGATGAATGGAACCCATGTTGAATACACATTGTGCTTTGCCCATCGCGATGATGCTGGTGCTGCAGTTGCAGTACAAGAACATGGGGTCCCTGTTCGTTCATTGTCCATTCCTGGAAAAGCCGCGGGGAGATATGTAGAGTATATCTCGCTTGTTGACACTGTTCGCGTCCCCATAAGTCTTTTCTCTGATGGCAGAATGGGGCTTCGTCTTTTGTACCGCAATCAGCTTAATGCTGCCGCAACAGGGATAGTCGATTACGTCGAAGTGTGTTATCCTGCTCATTTTGTTGCTCATAGCAATTCTTTGCATCTCTATACTGAGCCTACTGACAGGGGCGTAGTGGAATTCTCAGTCAGTGGTTTTTCAAGCCGTCCACTATGTTTGGATATTACTGATCCAGTCCGTCCAAGGCTCCTCACAAATTTGTCTTCAGTCAATCAGCAGGCAACATTCCGTGTCGTGCTCGACAGTACGCAGGCAAAGCGTCCGCGTCAATATTACGTTAGTGCTGAACGGCGTCGGCCAGAGCTCAGTATCGTTCAAATTGGGGAGGCGCGGAATGTGGAACTGTCAGCAGATTTAGTGGTTATTACGCCCTTAGAATTTTTCAACAGTGCACGAGCATTTGCGGAGTATCGAGCAGCCCATTCCGGGATCCAGGTGATTGTTATGCCGCTTGAGCACATCTATACGGCATTTGCGGCAGGGATGCCAGACCCCACAGCCTTACGAGATTTTCTTAGCTATGCATACTTCAATTGGCAGCGACGTCCACGTTATGTTTTGCTCTGGGGAGATGGACACTGCGACTATCGTGGAATAGCCGCAACGGCCCCCAATTGGATACCGCCATACGAAAATGACAATGTCGAGACAGCTCTTGGAAGAGTCTATTACTGGTCATATGCAGACGACAGCTACGTCACAGACGACTATTTCGTATGGGTAGATGGGAATGATCAAATCCTTGACTTAGCGATTGGACGAATGCCCGTTACTTCTGAAGCAATGGGCATGCAGCTGCTTTCGAAAATCAAAGCATATGAGATGCAATCCTCCCGGGATGCGTGGCAGACGACTGTAACATTGGTGGCTGACGACGGTCCTACCTCTGGAGGAAGGACCGACGGTGCTTTACATGTGAACTCGTCGGAAACATTATCGGCGGTTCTCTCTGCTCGCCTGCCAGCACTTATCCAGCGGAAAGTGTACATGCCAGAGTTTCCTCTTTCCTCTGCCTCGGGGGGAAACCGAAAACCAGCAGCTACAGAAGCGATGCTTTCTATCATCAATGGACAAGGAACGTTGTTTCTCAATTGGATGGGGCATGGCAATCCGCGCGTGTGGGCACATGAGGAAATCTTTGATCGGGACCGCACGATTTCCTTATTACGGAATGAGCGGAAGAACTTCTTTCTCATTGCTGCGACCTGCGATTTTTCCCGCTTTGATATGCCCGATGTGCAAAGTGGAGGTGAACTTCTTGTGCAATGGCCCAGTGGAGGAGCAATTGGGGTTTTTTCGGCAGCACGAGTCGTGTACACTTTTGCTAATGAAGCTATCAACCGCCGATTTTATGAAGAAGTAGCAAAGCGGAATGCTGACGGCAGACGGCGTACGTTAGGGGATGTAATGTTCGCGGTCAAACAGGTCTCGTTCAGTGATAACGACCGCCGCTATCTTCTCCTTGGGGATCCATCTCTTCGTCTGCTTTTACCGGATTTGCTTGTCACGGTAGATTCTGTAGAGCAGTCGCCGGTCGTTGAACATTCGATAACCTCGGTTTGTGCACTGTCTCGCATACGCATTGTTGCGACAGTTCGAGATCCTCTCTCGTTGTCTCCGTTGGAAAACTTTAATGGGATGGCAATTGTCTCGCTCTTTGATCCTGACGTCTTTCTGCGGTTACAAGACCAAAGTGCACTGGCGATGATTGGAGATGCCACTGTTTTTCAGTTTTGGAAAATGGGAGGAATGCTCCATCGAGGGACCTACACCGTAAGTGCTGGGCGCCTCATCGCAGAGTTTATCATTCCAAAGGATGTGACCCTCAGTGATAGTAGCTGCCGTATCCATCTTTTTGCATACAATACCAGCAACTACCTCGATGGAATGGGCGTAAGTCGTGCTGTTCGCATAAATTGCGTCAATGCTACATCGGTAGAAGACCGTACGGGTCCTCAGATAGCAATTTGGCTGGATTCACGGCGGTTCCGTCCTGGGGATATTGTGCGTCGTAACCCTATTGTAATTGTGGACTTATGGGATGAATCAGGGATCAATACAGCAGGTATCGGCATTGGGCACAAGATTGAGGCATGGTTGGACGATAATTTAGATGCGATAGATCTGACCGAGTTTTTTGAGACATTACCGACCGATTCGCGTGGTGGTACGGTCAAGAAACAACTATTCGACTTAGCGCCCGGTATCCATACGCTGCGGGTGCGCGCGTGGGATGTGTGGAATAATTACAGTCAGGCTGTGACGTCCTTTGTAGTCGCGCCGAATGATTCAATCATTCAAACAGGTTGGGTAACGGTCTACCCGCATCCGTTTAGTCAGCAGGTAACGATCACATATAATCACAATCAAAGTGCACCAGTGAATGTGCGGCTTACAATAACTCAGCTGGATGGACGGACAGTATGGCAAACCGAAGCGATATCCAATCAGGTGCACAATGCAAGCTTCGTGTGGGATGGACGTTCGCTGGATGGGCAGTCACTATCGGCTGGTGTCTATTGCTACACATTAGAGCTGGAAAACCCATATGGCTCACACCGTGTTATACGTGGTTTACTTGTGAAAATTCAGTAAAACTTTTGTCTTAGGAGGCTTTTACCATGAAGTCGGTAGCAAAGCAAATCCTACAACTGAGCGTTGTACTGGTGGCATGCTCGACTCTGCTACATGCTCAAGCAGGTGGTTCAGCAGTGCCTTTTTTGCTCATTTCTCCCGATGCACGAGCAAGTGGTATGGGTGAGTGTGGCACTGCAGTTGCAGATAATCTGTACGCTGTTCACTGGAATACAGGGGGATTAGCCTTCCAGCGGAGCCAGCAAGTAGCGCTTTCATTTTCCCGATGGCTCCCGCAGTTCAACGCAGATCTTTTTTACAGTTACGGTACATATGGCCGGTATTTCGAGGCGATCGATGGTACGGTGGCAGTCAACTTCATCCTGATGAATCTTGGACAGTTTGAGCGCCGTAACATCAACGGTGATAAGCTGGGAACATTTCGATCAAATGAATTTGCGATTGGGTTATCATATGGTACGTTGATTGCAGACGATCTCGGAGCGGGGGTTCAACTCCGCTACATACAATCGAATCTTGCCCCTGCGCAACCAGGGCAGACAGCTCCTGGCGTTGGTGTCAGTGGCGGTTTTGATTTTGGCTTACTGTGGAAGCCGTCTCAATTGAATATCGGAGGACTGGACCTGGGATCTCGGATAGGCCTTGGGTTCAATCTTCAAAATGTCGGTCCGAAGATGACCTATCGAAGTGAAGCTGACCCCTTACCGACAATGCTCAAAATTGGAATGGCAATCAATCTCGTTCGAGATGAATTCAACGATCTGACCTTTGCATTTGACGTAGGCAAGCTGCTGGTCCGGCGTGATCAATTTGGCTCGGATCCATTGCCACGATCATTTGTAACTGCTTGGCAAAACCCGGGAGTAGAAACGGCAGTTGGTGCGGAATACTGGTATGAGAAAGTTATAGCGTTGCGAGCGGGTTACTTTAGCGAGCCTACACGAATAGGAGGTCGACGGTTTTGGACTTTTGGAGCGGGTGTCCGCTATGATATTTTCACCTTGGATTTCAGCTTCATCAATACGATCGAGCAAAATCACCCGCTGGCAAACACAATGCGATTTTCCTTGCTTATCAACTGGGATTAGTTCGTAACTTTGCCGTACCGTTTGTACTAAAGTGTACAAACAAAATGCGCAGGGCGTGGCAATATGCTACGCCCTGTTTATGTATTCCAGAATATCTTCTCGTGTAAGAATACCGGTGGGGTAGCCATAAAGGGTAACAATAAGAGCAGGATGAGTGCGAAGTTTCTCTCGGACCTCTTCGAGCGGCTGATGAGCATCAATAGTCTGAAGAGGTGGCTGCATGAAATCAGCGACAGGGGAGTCGAGAATGGAAGTGTTCACAACAACGTGATGAAGAAGTGTCTCCTTTACTGCAGTTCCGATGAGCGTATGGTTTTCCAGCACAGGTGCACGATCCAGGTCGTATCGTTCTAATAACTCCAATACCTGTGCGACAGTGAATGAAGGCTGGACGCTAACCAATGCTGGCAGTAATGCACGGTTCCGCTTACGTTCAAGGATAAGACCGGCAGTGAGATGAGCATCGAGCAAGATCTGTTGAGATCGTAGCCAGTCTTCTGAGTGGTGCTTTGTTAGGTAGCGCTCTCCCGTGTCACAGATGATTGTTACTACACAAGCATCGGAATTCAACCGTTGGGCAATACGTAACGCAACAACAACGTTCATACCGGACGAGCCCCCGCAAAATATTCCTTCTTCGCGGGCAAGGCGTCGTGCCATCGCAAAGGATTCTTGGTCACTGACCAGTTCAATGTCATCAATCAAACTTAAGTCAAGGTTAGCAGGGATTCGGTCCTGTCCGACTCCTTCGACCAAGTATGGTGCTCCTTCGGCAAGCTCTCCCGTCTCTTTGTAGGTTTTGATAATTGAACCAATCGGATCAGCACCGATGACTTGAATTGCAGGATTTTGTTCTTTCAAGTAGCGAGCAGTGCCCGTGATAGTTCCTCCTGTTCCCATACCTGCGATGAAATGCGTGATGCGACCATCGGTTTGCCGCCATATTTCAGGTCCTGTGGTTCGGTAGTGGGCTTCAGCGTTGGCGGGATTGTCGTACTGATTGAAAAGCACTGCATTGGGAATTGTCTTGCTCAGTTCAATTGCGATGTTCACATAGTAATCGGGGGAAGTCGGCTTTGCTTGCGAGGTGGTGATTATGACATCTGCGCCTAAAGCTTTGAGATAGCGTACCCGTTCCTGCGAGGCTTTGTCGGTTGTGACAAACAAGCATCGATATCCCTTGACAGCTGCGGCTAAGGCGATACCGATGCCAGTATTACCGCTTGTTGCTTCTATGATAAGCCCACCTGGTTTGAGCCGCCCATCTTTTTCGGCTGCTTCGATCATAGCAATGCCGATACGGTCCTTGATAGAGCCACCGGGGTTGCGCGTTTCCAGTTTAACAAAAACTGGTGCCGAGATTCCTGCTGTGACTTTATTTAGCTTGATGAGAGGAGTGTTCCCTATCAACTGGAGGACATTATCCAAGTATTCCACTGTTTATCTGCTGGTGGATGGTGGAACATGGTAAAATTGCTCGATACTCTGCCGCTCAAGCAATAGCTGGTAGAAAGGATTCGTGTGACGTAGCATCGTGTGTGTTCCTTGAGCCGTGATTTTTCCATTCTCAAGGACAATGATGTTATCACAATGCTCAACCGAAGAAAGGCGGTGTGATACGATCACTGTTGTGCATTCGAGCTGTCGAAGGTGATAAAGAATCCGTTGTTCAGTTGACGTATCCACAGCACTTAATGCGTCGTCGAGCAATAGAATACGCGGTTTCCCAACAAGAGCACGGGCAATAGCGAGTCGTTGGCGCTGACCTCCTGACAGAAGGATACCTCGCTCACCGACAATGGTAGCTAACTGTTGAGGAAAATGTTCTACCTCGTCTAGGAGTCCTGCGGCTTCCAGAGCTGCTATAATTTCCTGTTCGGTAGCAGCTGGATTTCCCACACGGACATTTTCAGCGACACTTAGGGAGAAAAGAAACGGCTCCTGGGGAACCATCCGAATGATCGTTCGGAGGTCATTTATGGCGAATTCAGTAAGCGGGATATTCCCAATAGTAATTCTTCCTTGATCGGGATCATAAAGTCGGGCAAGCAAGCGGAGAAGGGTGCTTTTTCCTGCGCCTACCGGTCCAACTATGCCAACGTGTATCCCTTCCTCAATTTGAAAGGTAATGTCCTGGAGAATAGTTCGGCCGTCCCCGTAATGGAAAAAAACATGCTGGCAGCGTATGTCATACCTAATCGGCTGGTGAATTGATACGCGGGGGTAAGTCAGTTCTGGTTTGTGGTCAATGATGGCATAAAATCGGTCAAGTGATGCTGCAGAACGCTGAATAATTCCGCTCACCCATCCAATCGCTGCAACAGGCCAAATCAACTGACCGATGTAGAGGAAAAACTGCGTTAGCATACCTATTGTAAGCGTTCCATTCAAAACTCGGTAGCCTCCAAAAACGAGCACCAGTAACTGGGACAAACCTACCAGTATCATCATTGTTGGCATAAAAAGAGCTTGGAGCCGAGCCAAGCGCAGATTGCTTTCAATGTATTGCTTACTCTGGTTGGCGAAAAGACTACTTTCGTGCCTTTCTTGCACAAAGGCACGGAGTATCCGAACACCTGAGAAAGCTTCCTGCACAGTGCGGGTGAGCTCGCTGTATCCTTCCTGTACCTGCTTTGAGGCTGAGTAAATTCGCTTGCCAATCCTGAATGTGGTCCATGCAATGGCGGGTAATGGTAGTAATGCGACAAGAGTTGTGGGCACATCCAGCTTTGCCATGAACACCAGTACAAATGCGAATGTTGTCAGGGTATTTGCCGAATACATTATTGCAGGACCGAGAAATTCCCTAATAGCAGCGATATCATTGGTGGCATGTGCCATGAGTACCCCGGTGGGCATGCGGTCGTAGAATCGCTGGCTTTGTCGTTCAAGTGCCGCCAGAAAATCGCGCCGTAATTCGTATTCGATCTTGCGGGAGGCAACGATAATGGTTTTCCTGGTTGCGAACATGAAAAGTCCGCTTCCTATCGTCAACGAAAGTATTGATGCAAGGTTTAACGCCAGACTACGCCATGCTGCCTGCCCTGAGGCAATCAAATCAACCGATTGACCGATTAGCCGAGGATAGAGGGAAGAGCATAGGTTGGAGATGGTAACAAAAACAGCCCCTGCTAATAACAGCCACTTGCGAGGTGCCAGATATTCAGAAAAAAGACGCTGGAAATTTGTTGAAGTCTGGCGAGTCATGAATTCTGACTGTGGATGCGATAACCAATCACCTACGCAACTGTGATTTCAGGCGTTAAGTACACGTCCTGTATTGTATGTAATAGTGCTACTCCTTCTGCCAAGGGTCGTTGAAATGCTTTTCTGCCAGCGATAAGCCCTGCACCACCAGCACGCTTGTTGATTACCGCTGTCCATACGGCTTCGAACATGTCGTTGGCACCCGAAGGACCACCACTGTTAATAAGAGCAATTTGCCCCATGTAACAGTTGGCCACCTGGTAGCGGCATAAGTCTATTGGATGCTCACTTGCGAGCTGCTCATACATTCGTTTGTCGAACTTGCCGTAGCTTATTCCGTTGCTGTTAAGTGCAATGTAGCCCCCATTGTTTTCAGGGAGTTTTTGCTTGATGATGTCCGCTTCAATTGTCGCCCCAAGATAATTTGCCTGTCCAGTTAGATCAGCACTTACGTGGTAATCTTTCTCGGCGGTTTTGAATGCAGAATTTCGAAGGTAACACCACAGCACTGTTGCCATACCCAGTTCATGGGCGATTGCAAATGCTGCGCTGATTTCCTGAATTTGCCGTGTACTTTCTGGTGAACCAAAGTAAATTGTTGCACCCACCGCCACAGCCCCCATATCGTAGGCTTGTTTGACTGTTCCGAAAAGGATTTGATCGTACTTGTTAGGGTAGCTCAACAGCTCGTTGTGATTGATTTTGACAATGAAAGGAATCTTGTGCGCATATTTACGGGAATATAATCCCAGCACACCAAATGTGGAGGCTACAGCATTGCATCCTCCCTCGATAGCAAGTTCGATTATACGCTCAGGATTGAAATATGCTGGGTTTTTCGCAAATGATGCCCCTGCACTATGTTCAACACCTTGGTCAACAGGTAAAATCGAAAGATAACCAGTTTTGCCTAACCGTCCATGTGCGTACATCCGCTCCAAGCTCGCCAAAACACGGTTGTTGCGGTCGCTATGGGCAAAAACTTTATCTACCCAGTCTGGAGATGGGAGAGTGAGCATCTCTTTTGAGATTGTTGAACAACGATGGTCCAATAGGTATGATGCTTTGTCACCAAGTATTTCGACTATTCGATCAATTGCCATAGAACGTCTCGAGATGGTGGAACAGAGATCTTGATGTGCGTTGTCTTGGAAAGAGGGAACAAAAGCACCTTCCAACTCCAAAATACCGAAGCCTACTTGATTCGAAGGAGGGAAAGGGGGCTAATCCGCGTAGCTGCATATGCAGGAATTGTAGTAACGGCAAGTGTTAGTGTGAGCACAACAGATCCAACTGCAGCACCGTGCCACCATGCAAATTCCACTGGTAAGCGGTCTATAAAGTACACCTGGGCGTCTAATCGAATTATTCCCGTTTTCTGTTGAATCAGACCAAAAAGCAGACTCAAAATCATGCCAAGTACAAAACCGATGCTGCCCACCACCGCACCGTACAGTGTTATCATTCGCATAACATGAGCCCGCTGCATACCCAGTAGCCGAAGTGTTGCAATAGCAGCTCGCCGTTCAGCCAGCGTGACAAAAAGCAGAGTAAGTATGTTGAACGCAGCTACGATGCTTAGGATGCCGACAACAATAGGAATCGGTCGCTTTTGGAGTGTTATCCAGGCAAACATTGCGGGATTGCGGTCTGTGTAGGTGCGGACAAATAGCCATCGGCCAAAAAGTGAATCAATGTACTGTGCTATATGGCGGCTCTCGGAAGGAGGATCAACCCAGATACTCAAGCCTGTCAGTGCCTGTTGGGTATCGCCAAGCTGCCGAAGAAACAATGGTGGTGCGAGGATAATTGATTCATCGAATTGATGCATTCCGCTTTCAAAGAGTGCCTCAATCTTCATGCGAAGAACTTTTGTTTGTAGAGAATGGGGAGTATTTTGCTGGCCAACAAATACCACGACGCTATCACCTGGCCGTACTCCTAAGCGTTCAGCAAGAGGTAACCCTATGATAACAGAGGCAGACTCCCTGTCCCATCCTTTGGGAATACCGAAAGCGGAAAGTCGTGCTGGAACGACCGGCATGTCGATGTGTAATAAAGCAGCTTCGACGTTCTCACGATGCGTGATAAGTACCTCAGTTTCGCTATATGCGGTTATATGACGTATGGAGGAGTGGCTGGTTCGTATGTATGTAATCCATCGTTGCAGAACTATCGAGTCCACTGGCTGAAGGAAGCGAGCATCTACATGAGCTACAAAGAGAGAGGACTTATTTGTTAATTCTCGTTCAAACCCTTCCAGTACACTAAAGGTAATCAGTAGTGCGGCGCTACTTAGTGCGATACTGCCAAGCGCAATGATATGCGTAAATCGCAAAAGACCTTTTCGCTGTCCTCCCAGTATGCGGCGGCTAAGCCTTATGCTTTCCGCATAGTTCATGTGTTGTTTTCGTAGGTATAGAATCCTCGTCCACTTTTTTTTCCGAGAAGCCCAGCATCAACGTAGGATTGCTGAAGAGGTGATGGCTGGTATCGTGGCTCGTAAAAGTATTGCTCGTAAATGGATTTTGTTACGTTCAAGTTTGTGTCGATCCCAATCAGGTCCATCAGACGGAATGGTCCCATCCGGAAACCTGCGCCCTCCATGAGGCGATCAACTTGTTCGATTGTTGCAGCACCTTCACTGACAATACGAAGCGCTTCGTTATAGTAATTCCGAACAACGCGGTTGACTAAAAATCCAGGAACATCTCGGACGACAACTGGTTCTTTATTCAAATTCCGAGCGTATTCGATCGCTGATTCTATCACTGATTGGTCGGTGTAGTACGACGGGATAATTTCAACAAGCTTCATGATGTGGGCGGGATTGAAAAAGTGAATTCCAATGAATCGTTGGGGATAGCGTAGCGGAGCAGCTAATGAATTAATCGAGATTGAAGAGGTATTGGTGGCTATGATTGTAGTTGATGGCAGTATTTCCTCCAACTGCTTCAGCAATTCCATCTTTGCTTGGCGCTGCTCGATGATGGATTCAATCACCAGTGAGCTGTTATGATGGATGCCAATCCTTGTACTTAGTGTGAGCGCATTTTGTGCTTGGGATGATTGTTCAGGAGAAATTTTGCCTTTGCTCACAAGAGATTCAAGCTGAGACTTAATGTACTGTTGAGCATTTGCAAGTGCTTCATCAGTTGTGTCACTAAGCGTGACACGAAAGCCGGAGAGAAGGGACGCAAGTGCAATACCACGTCCCATTGTCCCGGCTCCAACGATCCCAATCCTCCCATTTCCCATAGCTTCTTTTGCTAAGAGATGACACCATACTTTCGTCCAACTTTTGCGAAGGCCTCGAGTGCACGGTCCATGTGCTCCTGGGTGTGGGCAGCGGATATTTGCACACGAATGCGTGCTTGCCCCTTGGGCACAACTGGATAGAAAAAGCCTACCACGTAGATTCCTTCCTCTAACATGCTTTGGGCAAAATCTTGAGATAGCTTTGCATCATAAAGCATGATGGGAATAATTGGGTGATTGCCGGGCTTGACATCAAATCCTAAGTTGACTAATGCCGTGCGGAAATAGTGAGTGTTTTTCTCTAATCTATCGCGTAATTCCGTCGTGGAGCTAAGTAATTCAAAGACAGCGATACTTGCGCCAACAATACTGGGGGGGAGAGAATTGGAAAAAAGGTATGGACGCGAGCGTTGTCGGAGCATCTCGATGATCTCTTTGCGCCCAGTTGTAAATCCGCCAATGCCTCCTCCCAGCGCTTTCCCAAGAGTTCCCGTGATGATATCCACTCGCCCGGTTACGTTACAATACTCAACAATACCGCGTCCATGTTTGCCCATAAATCCCATGGAATGGCATTCATCAACCATTACAAGAGCTTCATACTTTTCTGCTAGGTCACAGATGCGATCGAGCGGGGCTATTGTACCATCCATTGAAAAAACAGCGTCAGTTGCGATGATGATATGCCGTGCCCCGTCTTTGCGAGCTTCTTGAAGCTTTTGCTCGAGATCCTCAACATCGCATGATTTGTAGCGATATCGTTTCGCTTTACAAAGGCGTATGCCATCAATGATGGAAGCATGGTTCAGTTCATCGCTGATGATAGCATCTGCTTCATTGAACAGGGGCTCGAAGACACCACCATTGGCATCGAAGCAGGCAGCATAGAGGATTGTGTCATCTGTTTGACAGAATTCTGCGATTACACGCTCAAGTTTTTTGTGAAGGTCCTGAGTGCCGCAAATGAATCGAACACTCGACATACCGAAGCCATGGGTATCCATGGCTTCTTTTGCAGCTGCAATGACCTTCGGATGGGAGGACAGACCTAAGTAGTTATTAGCACAAAAGTTCAAGACGGGCTTATCAATACCCTCAACCCGTATTTCTGGACCTTGCGGAGAAGTGATGATTCTTTCTTCCTTGTAAAGACCTGCTTGCCGCAAGGAATCCAATTCGGAGCGTAGTTGCTCTGCAAAATGCTTCGGTAGCATACCGATCCAGTGTGCATATACCACTTGCCGACTGCAAAAGTAGGGCTGGAGGCTAACTTCTAATCAAAACGGCCTGTGATGATACCGCCTGCCACAACGTCGTCTCCCTCATAGACAACCGCAGATTGACCTGGTGTAATGGCTCTTCGTGGGAAGTGAAAATCAACTTGCAAGATACCATCCTCACTGATCCAGCATTTTGCTGGTGCTCCATCGTCCTTGTAGCGAATTTTTACCTCGAAGTCCCTTGGTTGTTCGATTGAAGAATACTTTATCGTATTGACAGATTCAGCAATCAAGCGACGATGGTACAATTCATCCTCGGTGCCGACAACTACTGCGTGGTGTTCAGGGAGTATATCGAGGACATAAAGTGGTTCTGGAGAGGAAAGCCCTAATCCTCGCCGCTGCCCTATTGTGTAGAATGGATAGCCTTGGTGTTCACCGATAACTTGTCCATTTCGTAAGATAGGTCCTTTTGTTTCCTTGCTTTCGGGAGCCACTTCAGAAAGAAAGCGCCTATAGTCATTGTCAGGCACAAAGCATAGCTCGAAGGATTCGTGTTTGCGTGCAATTGGGATACCTTTCTGTTCAAGGTAACTCCGAGTTTCTTCTTTAGTCCATTCAGCTAAAGGGAAGAGGGTGCGTGATAGTTGTTCCTGAGTCAATGCCCAGAGAGCATACGATTGATCTTTTCGCTTGTCTCGTCCACGTGAAAGGATATATCGGCAGCTTGTTTCATCTCGACGGATACGAGCATAGTGGCCAGTTGCAATGTATGCTGCGCCTACCATATCCGCTTTGCGGAGAAGTTCACCCCACTTGATATGCCGATTGCATTGGACACATGGATTTGGTGTTCGTCCTGCCATGTATTCTGCGGTGAAGTAATCGATCACACGAGATTTGAAGGGAAGGGTAAAGTCTACAACGTAGTGAGGAATGCCTAGATATAACGCAACACGACGCGCATCGTTGATACCATCGAGCGAGCAACACGACGATTCATTACCTACATTTCCTCCGGTAAGTTCGTAATCGTATGTTTTGATGGTGATACCAATAACTTCGAAGCCCTGCTCAACAAGGAGGGCTGCTACTGCGGAGGAATCTACTCCTCCACTCATACCAACAAGAACTCTGCGTTCGGAGAGTTTCATTGAAATTTCCTGAAGATTTTACTTAAAAAGACGATGCTTCGCCAGAATTCATGCCACATTTCCCTTGCAGTGTGTCCCTCAGATTTTTGCAGTCGAATAAGTTGAGCAATACGCGAGGCGGCAGGTGGAAAAAATTTTGGAGAAACTTTATAGCCTTCATCGGCGTGGTATAGCACCAGGTTTAGAACGGATGCAGGAAATGCTTCGTCAGCTGGGCAATCCTCATTTAGCGTTGAACTCTCTGCATGTAGCAGGGACTAACGGTAAAGGTACTGTTACAAGTATAATCGCTTCTGTACTTCGAGAGGCGGGGGAAGATGTAGGCATCTATACCTCGCCCCATATTCGTGCCTTCAACGAGCGTATTCGTGTCAATGGGACTCCAATTACCGATGAGGAAATCATAGAGCTCTACCACAAGGTTGAACCTATTGCAGATCAAGTTGGGGCGACCTTTTTCGAAGTTACAACTGTTATGGCATTTTTGAAATTCCAGCACTCAACAACCTCATGCAGCATAGAATGCGGACTCGGAGGGCGGCTTGATGCAACAAACGTTCTCTTGCCCCGGGTTGCAGTTATTACCAGCATTGACTACGACCATCGCGAGTGGTTAGGTGATACACTGGAGCAGATAGCTAAAGAAAAGGCGGGGATTATGAAGCGCGGTATCCCTGTAATTATCGGAGAACCGCGCAGAGAACTTCGCGATGTGTTCGTTGCAAAAGCGGAAGAAGTTGGTGTGCAGCGCCTTGTATTTCTCGATGACCTTGAATGGGATTATAAACTGCTTGAGCATACCTACGAAGGTATGCACCTTGAGTTAAGGATCGGAAGTACAAGTTTTCGCGATCTTTTTTTGCCTTTCCATGGAGAGCACCAGGTGCGCAACTTAGCGATCGCAATACTTGCGGTCATGGAGTACTTCGGATACGACAAAGCTAGTGTCTATACCGATGCAATAGTCCGAGGAGTAGCTCGAGTCAAGCACAATAGCGGTTTATATGGGCGCATTGAAGTAGTACGACAAGAACCGCTCGTCGTAATTGATGTTGCCCACAATCCTGCTGGATGTCGTGCATTGGCAGCAACGATAAGAAATAGGCCATTTCCAGCTCGGTGGAATGTCGTATTTGGGGCTATGCGTGATAAGGAGATTCCGGCTATGCTCAAAGAATTGGCGCCGATTGCAGACCGTTTCTTTCTCGCTTCTCCTCAACAAGATCGGGCGGAAAGTACAGAGCGATTGTTGGAAATATGTCAAAAACTTGGATTAGTAGCGACTTCTATGAGAACAGTCGAAGCGGCTGTGACCGCTGCGCTAAATGAAGGCAAACCTACTTTGTGTGTTGGCTCATTCTTTGTGATCGAGGAAGCGCTTCGTGCACTTAACAGTTCTCAGGACTAAGTGAGCAATCCACCATCTCATCTGATTGATGTGCTCTAATGATGCGTTTATAGTTCTTCACAGAATTGGCAACATAGGTCTCTACGTAAAAAACGTATGCATCATGCTCTTTCCGGAACAACTATCCACTTCCCCACCTCCTCCATAACACTACCATTTTAACAGTACTCCATCGAAGGGGCAGTCTCTTTATGTTCCGAAAGGGCTCCTCGGTCAACGAAAACTCACGTGCACAATGATACCTTAAACAGGAGTCACTGTAATTTTGCTTTTGCTTTTTCTACCTGCCAGTGCCTTTTACGTATGCAAGCATTGATACTGCCATATCATAACTCAACTCCGCTGTTACATCCTACTGTTGTCGTAATGCCAGGTGCGGTGGTGGTTGGCGACGTCGTGATTGGAGAACATTCGTCAGTATGGTTCAATTCTGTTATTCGCGGAGATGTTCATTTTATTCGCATTGGGGCACGGACAAACATTCAAGACCTATCTATGCTCCATGTAACAAATGGCAGATATCCGTTGACGATTGGCAATGACGTGACAATTGGACATCGAGCGATTATTCACGGATGCACAGTAGAAGATACTGTGCTCATTGGGATGGGAGCAATACTGCTTGATGGTTGTAGGATTGGTTCTGGTTCGATTGTTGCAGCTGGCGCAGTTGTTCGAGAGGGAGAGCATGTGCCATCTGGGGTATTAGTTGCAGGAGTACCGGCACGGATTGTACGGGAGTTGAGTCAAGAGGAACGAGATAACATCGCAAACATTGCAGCACAGTATGTAGAATATGCCACAAGCTACCGCTCCTTGCATACACCACAACCAGCAAGCGCATGAGGGCACCGCTGAACAAATCGCCTCTCAGTAAGGCGATTGCATTATTACAACATCTTCAAGCCATTAGTGGCGGTTACGTCCTGGCGAAGAGAAATAACCAACATCAACCTTCGAAGGAGACTCTTGTCCGGGATTATCCTGCGCTTGCCAAGGACGACGTACCAATCATACCGTTATCGTCGTCATCAAATACCCCCTCAATGCCGGAGGTAATAAAAGTGGAACAGTCGCGGCAAAAATCGTTTACTCTTCAGATACCCCTGGTTTACGAGCCAGTCGGCATGTTTGATGCTGCTCCTGACTTTATGCAAGCGCAAACACTCGAGGAGCTTTACAACCGTATCCACACATGCACAAAATGTCCGTTGGGGAGCACACGGACAAATTTTGTGTTTGGAGCAGGTAACCCGCATGCAGAAATTGTTTTCATTGGCGAGGCACCAGGGGCAGATGAAGATCTGCAAGGAGAGCCATTTGTTGGTCGTGCTGGGCAATTACTGACGAAAATCTTGGCGTCTATAAACCTATCTCGAGAGGAGGTGTACATCTGTAACATACTCAAGTGTCGCCCTCCGAACAATCGTAAACCGCTCCCAAGTGAGGTTGAGCAATGTCAACCGTATCTGTACATGCAGCTCAAGCTCATCAATCCACCTTTCATTGTCGCGCTTGGATTGACCGCAGCCGAAACATTATTGCGACGAAAGCTTCGCATGGCAGAAGCGCGAGGACGTTGGTATGATTTTTATGGTGCAAGAATGCTGGTGACGTATCATCCTGCAGCCCTCCTTCGCAATCCTGAATTGAAGCGAGATACATGGGATGATGTGCGCATGCTCCGCAAGGCATATGATGAATACCGGCAATCTGGTAGGTTACCCGAACCAACGGTGAGCTGATATGACCAAAGTTGCAGTTCTTCTGGGAGGCATATCTCCCGAGCGGTACATCTCCTATCGCAGTGGTTGGGCAGTCGCTTCTGCCTTAGAATCGCTTGGCTATAAGGTGTACCGCTTCGATCCAGCGTTCGGTAAGGACTCGCTCATAGATCAGCTTCCTCCGCTTCCTGATGAAGCGCCCACTCCTCAACAGCTTGCTGCATTCGATCCACGGAATTACATCGCCTGTATTACAGATTCCGATCTTTCCTCGTGTGAGCTTGTTGTTAACATGCTTCATGGACCGTATGGGGAAGATGGGGTAGTGCAGACGCTGCTCGAACTATGTGGAATACCATACACGGGCAGTAACGCACTTGCGTGTCGGTTAGCAATGGACAAAGCACGTGCGAAGCTTCTCTTCGCTGCAAGCGGTATTCCTACGCCTGCATGGGTAACAATTGAGCAGGGAACAGCGCTCACGAATGAACTTCTCGACGAGTTACGAGAGCAGTTTCGGATGGGGATGGTCGTCAAACCAAATTCTGGTGGTTCAACCATCGGTATCAGTATCGTAACAAGCGGAAACTTCGACGACATTGAAGAAGCTATCCGTTATGCATGGAGCTATGATCATACAGCGCTGGTAGAAGCATACATTCCTGGCCGGGAATTGACTGTTGCCGTTCTCAATAATCAGGCGCTGCCAATTGTGGAGATTATTCCCCAAGGTGGATTCTACGACTATGCCCACAAGTATCGAGCAGGTATGAGTGAGTACATCGTACCTGCGCCGTTGGATGAAATGGTTGCTGAGTTTATTGGTATGCTTGCAGTCTCAGCGCATCGAGCCCTTGGATGTCGTGGGATAACGCGGGTTGACTTTCGACTTGATGAGGACAACCAACCTTGGTGCTTAGAGGTAAACACTATTCCAGGTATGACCGAGACAAGTCTTGTGCCCAAAGCTGCACAGGCAGCAGGAATATCTTTTGTTGAGTTATGCCAACGTTTAATTGAAGTGCACTAATGGCTGGACGTATTCAGCTCTTAGGTTTAGGAAATGCCTTGGTGGATATCGAGTTTGCGATTACAGAAGAAGAGCTCCAGCAAACTCATTTGCGAAAAAGCGGAATGACACTTGCCGACAAAGCAGCGCAACAGAGGTTGCTTTCCCGTCTTCTGACGCATAAACGGGGACGCTTATCCAGCGGTGGCTCAGCAGCAAATACCATTGTTGCATTTGCGCAGTTTGGAGGAAAAGCAGGTTATGTTACTGTCCTTGGTGATGACGAACACGGTGATTACTTTACATCAGACTTTGCCGATTTGGGTATTGCACTCCATGCTCCACGTTTGCCAGGCGAAGCGACAGGCACATGTATAGTGCTTGTGACACCTGATGGTGAGCGGACGATGCAAACATGCTTAGGCGTAAACGAGCTGTTTAACCGCTCCATGTTCAACACCCAGTGGCTTGATTATACAGATTGGTTATACGTGGAGGGATACAAACTCACTAATAATTCTGGTGCAGAAGCTGCTGTTGATGCGATCTTTAGTGCACGCAAAAAGGGTGTGTTTGTAGCGCTTAGTTTGTCGGATGCTTTTGTTGTAACTGCGTGTCGAGACGTTGTCGAAGAACTTTTGCCTATGGTTGATTTACTGTTCTGTAACGACCGGGAAGCAAGTGCTTACACAGGTCTCCCTGACAGCGCCGAGAATTTCAAACTACTTTTGTCGAAGGTACCTCATTTGGTTTTCACCCTTGGTCCGCAAGGATCAATGCTCTTTGTCGAGGGAAAGTATGCCCGCATTCCGGCATATCCAACAGCTGTTGTAGATACAAACGGCGCTGGGGACATGTATGCAGGGGCATTTCTTTACGGCATGCTGCATCGATGGGATATTGAACGTGCTGGACATGTTGCAGCACGAGCAGCTGCGCGCATTATCGCGCAGTACGGTGCTCGTTATCACGGAAATTATCGTGAATTGTTAGAAGCCGGCGAGGATGGAAGTGAGGCATCAGAGTTGCTGCTGGGAGCAGGTGGGGAGACTAATCCAAAAGATGCTACCAGCTCGCCGAGTTGATTTTCAAGTTGCTTATAAATGCCAACGTTATTGCCATTCCACAATGCTGCAAGAAGGAAACGTTCACCATTAGCAGCACGCACGATCCCAGCAAGCCCACTGACGTTGCGATGAGTCCCCGTTTTTGCCCGAAGATTCCCACGAGCTTCACCATGTCGCATACGGCGGTAGAGAGTTCCATCTTCTCCTGCTACAGCAAGAGTGCCGAAAAACAGTTCTCCCCAGGGTTGGCGAGCACAATACTTCAATAACCCGATTAATGAGGATACAGTAATGCGGTTACGACGGGAGAGCCCAGACCCATCATAGAAGATGCATCCATTGCTCTCGATACCAGCTGAATCAAGCATCGCAACAACTGTACGATATGCATTGACATTACAAGAGACATTTCCGCAGCAATAGGCTCCAAGAATTTTCATAAGATGTTCAGCAGCGAAGTTATCGCTGTTTTTGTTGCACACTGCTACAATATCCCTAAGCAGTCGTTGCCATCCTCCAATTTCTTTTACCGTCGGTGGAGCACTGCCAGTGGTGACTCGTCCGTCAATTGTAATACCACTTGCCTCAAGGCATCGCTGTAATGCACCAGCAGCTGCAAGGGGAGGATTGAGCATCGTTACCGCAAAAGAAACACTCGAGTTTACCGGTGGTGTCCCTACAACTCGAATCTCCTGAATGCCGTCAGTGCGGAGACTGCTACTGACACGGATAGGGTGAATAACGCTTGTTCTATGCGCACGCCGTGGTCGTTGGCGGTAAAGTACGCGATCTCCGTAGCGTTGGCGATATCGACGGCGTGGGTAGAGCTGTTTCGGCTGTGATGAGGGGACCCTTACCGGCAAAGGTGTCCACGTAACAGTAATGGCACTGCTGCTGGGCAAGGTGCGTACTTGTACACGGTTACCACTGCCACGAGTGACAATGACGGTGAATTTGTTACCATCGACGCCTAATGCAGAGATTGGCGGTAAATCTTCCATTCTCTCGTTGTCGCCACTATATTGCTGCCGATCAGTAACCGGGTCAAAGTAGGTTGCATCAGCGATAATCGAACCTTGGATACGCCGTATTCCAAGCGCATATATTTTCTCAGCAAGAGCTTCGAGCTCGGTAGAGCGAAGTAAACAGTCTCCATGCCCAATCAAGTATAGGTTTCCTTCCAGTACACCGTTGCGGATATTTCCATCGGTTGCAAGGAGAGTTCGAACTGGGAAGTCCGCTCCCATCGTGGTAAATGCTGCAGCGGTGAAGTAGAGCTTGGTAAGAGAAGCTGGTGTAAGGAGCTCTTGTGTTCCTATGGCGTAGATGGTTGTATCCCGGTCAAGAGCATGAATGACAACTCCGTAGCGAGTTCCCCGGAGCATAGGAGTATAGAGAAGTTCGCTGATCCGCGCAGCAAGTTTTGAGTAGTCTACCCCGCTACTTGGGGAAGGGTTTCCTTGTCGTGCCGCAGCGTACAGCAGTGCTATGCACCCAATGAAGCATACCAATGTCGCTATACGCCACCACACCATTAGCGGGTAAGGTCGTTGTAGAACACTACCACCATCAGCGCGATTATGAGTGCAACACCAATCTGTTGATAGATGAGTTTGACTTTGGTTGAAAGCTCACGGCGAAGTACGCCTTCGATAAGGACGAGTACTAAGTGTCCACCGTCAAGTGCGGGGATGGGAAGGGCATTCATTACTGCCAGTGTCAATGAGAGCATTGCCATAAAGTTCAAAAACGCTGCAGCACCGACATCAGCTGTTTGTGTCGCAATGCGTGCGATCATAATTGGTCCGCCAGCTGATTGCTTGAGAGACTGCTCTCCACTGAGCAGAAGGCCAATTGAGCGAAACAGCAGAGTAGTGTAGGACCACAACTGTTCGGCGCCTAATTGCGCTGCTTCGACAAATGAGTAATGCGTTTCAACGACCTGCCCCGTGATTGCATTTGTAACCTGGACGCCAATTTTTCCATTTTCATCTGGAGTTACCGTGACGCGATGAACACCATCACTCCGCTTGAAGACAATGACCGTAGGTGTACTCTTGCGTGCTTCCAGTAACTCGATCAGGTGCTCTACCGAAGCTACTGGTATACCATCAACCGACAAGATAGTATCGCCGGGGGCAAGTCCTGCCTTACCTGCAGGACGGAGAGTCTCCACCCCAAGAAGCGTTGGGCGCATGCCATCGGGGACAATTCCTAAATCGTTGCGTCCGACAAGAAGCGTCCGAATGCGCTGGGAAGAAAGAAGTAGCATCGTGTCCTGTCCATTGCGGCGAAGATGAACTTCTACGTGTGATCCATAGGCTGCGCGTGCCATTGCTTGCATGAAGTCTGCGAAGGACTGAACTTGATGGTTCCCAACGCGGAGCAGTTCGTCTCCTGCGCGAAATCCCAATTGCTCTGCAGGAGATTGGCGAACAACATGCGCAATTGTGCGTGTTGCAAGTTCCTTCTTCCCTACCGCAAGACTAATGCTCACCAGCAGTATGTATGCAAAAAGAATGTTCATGATGATTCCCCCCAGCACCATCAAGATTTTTTGTCCGGTTTTTTTGGCTCGAAATTCCCACGGCTGGGGAGGTGCAGCAATAGTGCTTGTATCAAAACTTTCATCGATCATCCCCGCGATTTTGACGTATCCGCCAATTGGAAGCAAGGAGAGACGATAATCCGTTACACCGTCAGAGCGCCAAGTAGGGGGAAGTGGTCCCCACGAAAAGCCGTCACGCTTGTTCCAACCAAAAAGGCGCGGTCCCATGCCGATGCTGAACACTTCTGGGCGGGTCCCTGTTATTTTCGCCGCTAAGAAGTGCCCCAGCTCGTGGATGAGAATCAGCGGAACGATTGCCAAAATGAAATAGCCAACTATTTGGAGTGTCTCTATCATCGGCGTTGCTGCAAATGTGATACAAGCGCTATGGCTTTGTGTCGAGCATGTCGGTCGACGTCAATAACAATTTCCAAAGACGTGAGCGCTACAGAAGGGATTGCATCGAGTGTACCAGCGATAACAGCGGGAATGTCAGAAAAACGAATTCGGCGTTGGATAAAAGCTTCAACGGCGACCTCATTTGCTGCGTTGAGTACTACGGGGGCACTTTTGCCCTCGTGCAATGCATCAAGAGCAAGTTTCAAGCATGGAAAACGCGTAGTGTCCGGGGGTTCAAACTCCAGACGTGAGAGCTGTTCCCATTGAATTCGGGGTAACGCGGTTGGACGCCGGGAAGGATAGGTGAGCGCATAGTGAATGGGGAGACGCATATCGGGCACACCAAGCTGTGCCTTCACCGAGCCATCTGTGAATTCCACAAACGAGTGCACGATACTTTGTGGATGAATGAGCACGGAAATTTGCTCTGGGCTCAATCCAAATAGCCAATATGCCTCGATGACTTCGAAGCCTTTATTCATTAGCGTTGCGGAGTCAATCGTGATTTTAGCGCCCATATTCCAGGTAGGATGACGCAGTGCTTGTTCTGGGGTGACCTGCTCCAGCGCTTCCAGGGGAAGGTTACGGAACGGTCCACCACTGGCAGTTAGAACAACACGTTCAATCGAGTCAGGATGCTCTCCTACGGTGCATTGTAAGATTGCACTGTGCTCGCTATCAACTGCCAATAGGGGGACATTGTGGTGTCGTGCTTTTGCCATTACGAGTTCACCGGCAACAACGAGTGCTTCCTTATTCGCCAGGGCAACAGTAATCCCACGCTCAATAGCTGCCAGTGTTGGTTCAACGCCAGCGAATCCTACCAGCGCAGACAGAACAATGTCGTTACCTTCCCATGCAGCAGCAGCTCGTATGCCCTCTTTCCCGCAGAGGACTGGACCGTCGAACGAGGAAATTTGGCGGAATCGCTGGTATGCCTCGGGGGCGCACAAAGCCACGCCATACGGCTTGTACCGTTCTACCTGCTCTGCAAGAAGCTCTGCATTCGTGTTCGTTGTAAGGAAGCCCAATTGTAAGTCCCCATGATAAGTTGCAATGACATCGAGTGCCTGCCTGCCAATAGAGCCAGTTGAACCGAGGATAGAGATGGTTTTCATAGACCGTTCACCAGAGCAGTAACGTCTTTCCCTGTGCGGGGCGAAATGACACGAAACGTGTGCTGAGGAAGGAGAGAGTCCGGCACAACCTGGAGGCGAATAAAATGGCGCAGCATCAACTGCACCAAACGGCTAACCGTAGAACCAGTTCCCAAATACTCTGCAATGACAGGGTGAACGTGTACGAGTAAGCGCCGTTCTGGAGCGATTTTTTTGTACCGGGCAAGCCACTGATCGAGCCTACTTACAACGCTTGATTGATTGGCAATCCGTCCAAGTCCCGCACAAATGGGACATGGCTCGGTAAGCCACTCGAAGAGATTTTGCCGAACACGTTGTCGTGTTAGTTGCAATAGCCCCAACTGCGTTATTGGGTAGATGACAGTCTTTGCTCGATCACGCCGCAATTGTTGTCGCATGTGGCTGAGCAATTGCTGGCGGTGTTTAGGGTTTTTCATGTCGATAAAGTCCACAATGATTATGCCGCCAATATCACGCAGGCGAAGTTGTCGAGCAATGGCTTCTGCTGCTTCCAAATTTGTGCGGAGGGCGTTTACTTCTTGCTCTGCATCTGTTGTTGCTCGACCGGAGTTAACGTCAATGACGAGCATTGCCTCTGTGTGATCGAAAACTATCGAGCCACCACTGGGCAATGGAATTGTTCTCGCTGTGATAAGAGACAACTGCTTATCTATCCCAGCATACTCAAACAGAGGGATGCTCCCTCGATAGAGATGCAGACGGGGTAGCAGATCGGGATCAGTCTCTGCAAGGTACGTTTCGATGGTGCGGTAGAGGCGGGTACTATCAACAACGACTTTTTCGACATTTGGAGTTAGGAGGTCGCGTACTACGCTGCTGGCAATGTTTTCCTCGCGATAGAGAAGTCCTGGGCGCTGTCGAGTTGCTAATTGCTGCTCAATTTTCCGCCATTGCGCAAGAAGATTCTCCCAGTCTTGGCGGAGTTCCTGCTCGGTCTGAAATTCAGCTGCTGTCCGGATAATGCATCCTGCTCCTGGTGGTAACACCTTTCGTGCAAGACTCCGTAACCGGCGGCGTTCAGCCGGTGAGGTAATCTTTCGCGATATACCGATAACGTTCTCGAAAGGAAGAAAAACAACATAGCGTCCTGGAAGCGTGATTCGGGTTGTGACCCGGACACCTTTGTTTGCGTAAGCCTCGCGAATAACCTGCACGAGGACTAATTGGCGAGGTTGCAGATTGATGACAACTTCGCCTGAGCGCTTGGTGTGGAAAACAGGTTTTGCGCGAGCCCATTGCTTCGGTCGCGCAAGTCGCAGAGCTTCCCGTGCAGCAGGCGAGAGTTCTTCCGAGGATGCGATAAGGGAGTAGCTGTCACCATCCTCCTCTGCTGTGTCGTAGCGTTCTTCTAACGACGTGTCCACATCGGAAAAATGGAGGAAGGCATCCTGCTCTAAACCGATGTCAATGAACGCTGCATTCATCCCTTGCACGATCTTTTGCACACGCCCTAAAAAGATGCTGCCGACCAGCCGTTCGCGGTCGGGAACATCGGCAAAGTATTCAACCAGCTCTCCCTGCTCGGTGATCGCTATGCGAGTTTCGTCGAGCGAGTGACTCATGTAGATAACTTGTTTCATCGAATAGCGGCTATGCTGGTTGCGCAAAATAAAAACGGTCAAGTTTGCCACGCGCTCTTCGCTCTATCTGACCGTTGCTTTCTTCCGAACCTGGCGGAGTTGGGATAGGCGAAGCCGCATGGAACTTGACCGCATGCGAAAATACGCAATTATCCCCAGCTGGTTAAAAATCTGTAGAAATGAGGGAATATTATCCGAAAGTTTTTTGTTTATACCGATTGGGCCAAAGGAAATCGGCTACGGGCAGAGAACTCCTCTCAATCGAGAACAGTATTTTCGCAGGTGTTCTATTTCAAACAGAGTGGCGATGTTCGAGCTTCCTGTCCTTAATCCTCCCACCGAGGTAGAAAGGCGTCCCCCATGGCTGAAAGTACGTGCTCCAGGGGGCGAATCCTACTCGCGGCTCAAAGCAATGATGCGCTCAAAGGCGCTCCATACTGTATGCGAGGAAGCACGGTGCCCAAACATCGCAGAATGTTGGGGAGCAGGCACAGCTACTTTCATGATTGGTGGGGATACCTGTACGCGGTCTTGTGGATTCTGCGCAGTCAAAACGGGCAGACCACTTCCGATCGACTGGGATGAACCTCGGCGCGTCGCAGAAGCAGTCCGAGCAATGAACTTGGTGCATTGTGTGATTACGTCAGTCAATCGGGATGAGCTTCCCGATGGTGGGGCACACCTGTGGGCTGAAACAATTCGGGCAGTACGTCAGCTCAATCCGGACACAACCATCGAGGTCCTGATTCCCGACTTCAAAGGGAGACATGATGCACTTCAAATAGTCCTTGATGCTACCCCTGATATACTCGGACATAACACTGAAACGGTTCCTCGTTTATATCGGCGCGTGCGCCCCCAGGGAAAATACCAATGGACGCTCGAGGTACTCCGCTATGCAAAAGAACAGCATTTCCGTACAAAAAGCGGCTTAATGGTGGGGCTCGGCGAGACAAAAGAGGAGGTTTTTGCTGTCATGGAGGACCTTCGCGCGGTAGGATGTGATATCTTGACTGTGGGGCAATACCTTCAGCCAACAAAGAATCATTTGCCAGTTGAGCGGTATGTTCATCCCGATGAATTTGCTGAATATCGCGAACGGGGAATAGCAATGGGATTTCTGCATGTAGAGTCCGGTCCCCTTGTTCGGAGCTCCTATCACGCCGAGCGCCATGTCGGTTGACCGTCCATCATTGATGGTTCTCCTCATGCAACGCTTTTTTGTGCGGAGTTGGTTGTACTACAAGCCGAATGCCGACATGAGTATTTGTTTTCTCTTCTTGCATGCGTAGAATGCAACACGTGTTCACTACTGGTGAGGTTTGCTATGCCCTTTGATGGAGTTGACTACTACAGTGTTGAAGATCTCTATACCCCAGAAGAGCGAATGGTGCGGGACACGGTTCGAGATTTCGTGGAGCGTGAGGTAATTCCAGTTATCGAGGATGCCTATCAGAAGGCATATTTCCCCATGGAGCTGGTGCCCAAAATGGCGGAGTTAGGATTGTTCGGCATGACTCTACCACAGGAATATGGTGGTGGGGGGATGAATAATGTGTGCTACGGTCTAGCGATGCAGGAGCTCGAGCGAGGTGATTCTGGTGTCCGTTCGTTTGCTTCAGTACAAAGCTCGCTGGTGATGTACCCTATCTACACTTACGGCTCAGAAGAGCAGCGTCGTAAGTGGCTTCCTCGGCTTGCGCGTGGTGAGGTTATAGGATGTTTCGGCTTGACAGAACCGGACTATGGTTCCAATCCGGCAGGTATGATTACGACGGCGAAAAAAATCAACGGGGGATACCTGCTCAACGGCGCTAAAATGTGGATTACAAATGGCTCGATTGCGGATGTCGCCGTTGTGTGGGCAAAGCTCGATGGCGAGGTTCATGGATTTCTCGTCGAAAAGGGGATGAAAGGCTTTTCTGCACCCGAGATGAAAAACAAACATTCGCTCCGTGCATCCATTACTTCTGAGCTCATCTTCCAGGATGTCGAAATACCTGAAGAAAACATCTTGCCCAATGCCAAAGGATTGAAAGCCCCTTTGTCCTGCCTTACCCAGGCACGGTATGGAATTGCATGGGGTGCTATTGGTGCTGCCATGGCATGCTATGATGCAGCGGTTAAGTATGCAAAAACGCGCATCCAATTTGGTAAGCCCATAGGAGCATTTCAACTCATCCAGGAAAAGCTTGCCTACATGCTCACGGAAATCACTAAGGGGCAGTTGCTCTGCTGGCGGCTTGCAAAGCTTAAGGATGAAGGCAAGCTCCGCCCTCAACATGTTTCTCTTGCCAAGCGTAATAATGTTGCCGTTGCATTGGAGATCGCACGCCTGGCGCGTGATATTCATGGTGCCAACGGCATTATCAGCGAATATCCCGTCATGCGGCACATGCTCAACCTTGAGTCGGTCAAGACATACGAAGGAACCCATGAAATACATACCCTTATTCTCGGGGCGGATATTACAGGAATTCAGGCTTTCTCGTAATACTACTCACGTTGCGTGCTCTTGTAATTTCGCTGCCAACGACCAGCTTTAACACAGCGCATGCTTTGCTTGCTGCGTGTTGAAAACTTCGCCGTGATAGAAAGCGTCGAACTTGAGTTCGGCCCTGCATTCAATGTCATCACCGGCGAAACGGGAGCGGGAAAATCGCTGTTAGTGGAAGCACTTATGGCAGTGCTGGGAGAGCGCGCCTCGGGCGATATGGTTCGTAGTGGTGCGCGCCGTGCAGTCATCGAAGCAAGCTTCATCATCGAGGGGAATAGCCAACTGCAGTCTCTTTTAGAGTCAAACGGCTATGCAGAGCCAGGCGCTGGTGAACTCATTCTCCGGCGAGAAATAAGCCAACACAGCTCACGAGCATTTGTGAATGATTCTCCTGCCCCGGTGCATGTTGTTCGACAGCTGGGAGAAATGCTGGTTGATTTTCACGGACAGCACGAGCACCAATCTTTGCTGAAAGTATCGCTGCATCGGCATCTGCTTGACTCCGTTGGGGGGCTTGACTCGATAGTAGCAGAGTACCAAGAGGCATATCATACACTCCGCCGTGCGATCGAACAATACCAACAGCTGGTTGAGCAAGAGCATCGCCTTCGAAGCGAACGCGATTGGAAGCAGTTCCGCTTGGAAGAAATTGATGCAGTTGCACCGCAACCGGGAGAAAAGCAATTGCTCGAGTCTGAACTACGCCGCATTGAATACGGGGAACAGCTCTTCGAGGGCTCCAGCGCAATTTATGGGCTGCTTTATGGCCAGGACCACTCTGTCCACGACGGCTTAGTCCGAGCACGTAATCTTGCCGAGCAACTCGCTACGCTCGATGACTATTTCCGCACTGCTGCTGCTGAGCTGCGTGACCTTATCATTCGGACCGATGAGCTTGCAAAGGACGTTCAACGGTACAATGCACAGCTGGAGTGGTCTCCAGAGCGTGCGGAGTACATCCGTGACCGTCTTGCCCAGCTCGTACGGTTGGAAAAACGTTATGGTAGCATCGAACAAGCACTCGAGGAGCGCGAACGCCTTCAACGAGAATTAGCCTTGGCAGAAAATTTTGAACATGAACTAAGCCAACTGCGGGATGCCATTGTCAAAGCACGAAAGCAGCTTGGCATTCTGGGGGAGCGACTCTCGGCAAAACGGCAGCAAACAGCACGTCGTATCGAACAAGCCATCGGCGACATTTTAGCTCGGCTTGGGATGCCGGATGCTCAATTTCACGTTGTCATCGAGCGTCGCTCTGCGTTGACGCCGGAGGTGACCGATATTGTCGCTGAGTGTGACCATGGCTGCTACCATGCTTTTGAGCATGGCATTGACGAGATAGCCTTTCATATTCAAACCAACAAGGGAGAACCACCAGCGCCGCTCCACCGCATCATTTCTGGTGGAGAAGCCTCGCGCGTTATGCTAGCGCTTAAAACGATTCTCGCCAAAAGCGACCGTCTTCCTATCCTCATTTTCGATGAGATTGACACAGGGGTCAGCGGTCGCATTGCACATCGAGTAGGAGTGGCATTGGAAGAATTAGGCGCTTACCATCAAGTGATTGCAATAACACACCAACCGCAAATAGCTGCTCGGGCACAAACGCATATCGTCGTTGAAAAGACTGTCGAAGGAGAGCGAACTTTTGTAACAGCCCGCCGTGTTAGCGGTAGAGAACGCGTTGAGGAATTGGCAAAACTGATTGCAGGGGAGCATGTGAGCGATGGTGCTCGTAAAATTGCCCGCGAATTACTCGACAATAGTTCCACTTACGCAACAACACCATGACCATCCTCGAAGTACGTAATCTGTCGAAAGTATATCCCAATGGGACGCAAGCATTGAAGTCGGTGACGTTCTCTGTTGAGAAAGGGGAGTTTCTCGCTGTCATTGGGCTAAGTGGCTCAGGTAAGTCGACGCTGCTCCGATGTATCAATCGGCTCATTGAACCAACGAGCGGCACAATACTTTTCGAGGGACAAGACGTCACGCATATCAAGGGAGAAGAGCTTCGGCGGTATCGGCAGAAAATTGGCATGATCTTTCAGCAGTTCAATCTCATAGGGCGATATTCGGTGTTGCACAATGTGCTCATGGGTTCTTTAGGAAGCATTCGAACGATTGATTCATTGCTCGGACGCTTTCCAGCATCTTTGCGTCAGTTGGCGTTGCAGAACCTGGAAATTGTTGGTATCGCCGACAAAGCGCATGTTCGTGCCGATTCGCTGTCCGGTGGACAGCAGCAACGGGTGGCAATAGCACGCGCCCTCATGCAGGAGCCGCTCATGCTGCTGGCAGATGAGCCTGTTGCATCCCTGGATCCAGCTACCTCGCACAGTGTCATGCGATATTTGGGATACATCAACCGCGAAATTGGAACAACGATCATCTGCAATCTTCACTTCCTTAGCCTAGTGCGGGAGTATGCGACACGGGTTATTGCTCTAAAAGAAGGGGAAGTGGTCTTCGAAGGAGCACCTACTGATATTACCGAAGAGTGGTTCCGTCACATCTACGGCGATGAAGCGGTAGAGGTGGAAATTCAATAGCTGTAGAGCGGACGTTTCACCAATGTGCGGTATCCCAATGTCTTCCATCAAAGCGCGGGCAGCACAGTTTGCTATAGATTGGCTTGCGGGTACATACTTAGTAGCCATGCTTCATCGTATCCTATGGGCTGAGGTTATTATGGGAGTGCCTATACCGTTTGCATGGGGCGGTCCAGAGAGCGCGTCACTTATCGAGGGCGTTCCTGATTGGCTATTGTACTTAACGGTGGGAAGCGTGATTGCTGCATTTGCATCTGTTACAAAGGCATCTCTTGCATTGGTAGTGCAAGGGAAACTTCCTCATTCCTCATGGCAACGGACTGTGGCACTTCATCAAGGGGCACTGCTTGTGTCTTTGACCTTCATTACGGGATGGGTGGTGACCAAAATTTCTCTTGTGGACATGTTCAGTGGGGAGCGCTTGCAGGCTGCCGGACGCATCTTTTCCAGCATGTTGCAACCAGAATGTTCTATTCTTCCCCAAGCACTCAATGCAATTGTGGAAACGGTGTACCTTGCGTTTATGGCAACGGTCCTGGCAGTGCCTGCATCCTTTGTGCTTTCGTTCCTTTCGGCGCGGAACTTAATGAAATCAAAGTTCTGGACGCGTGCCGTGTATTTATCGCTCCGAACACTTACAAACTTTACGCGCTCGATTGAACCGCTTGTGTGGGCAGTGATTTTCACAGTGTGGGTAAAGGTTGGTCCTTTCCCAGGTATGCTTGCTCTGATGGTCCACACGATTTCCTCCTTGACAAAGCAGTATTCAGAACAAATTGAGGACATTGATCCAGGTCCGCTGGAGGCAATTGCGTCAACGGGTGCACGCCAGCTTCAGATCGTGTGGTTTGGTGTCGTGCCACAGGTGTTTATCCCCTTTCTGTCGTTTACCATTTATCGCTGGGATATCAATGTCCGCATGGCAACAGTAATTGGTCTTGTCGGTGGGGGTGGTATTGGGACGATGCTCAATCAGTATCAAATGCTTGCGCAGTGGCATGAAGTCGGATTGATTGTCCTGGTGATTGCTGGAGTGGTGTGGGTGATGGATTATGTGTCAGCTCGTATCCGGGAGGCGTTGGTCTGATGCCAGCGATGATTTATCGCGGAGCGATCCTGCATGCAATTGACCGCGATACCATAGCCTTTTTCCCCGATGGTGGCTTGCTTGTTGAACGTGGTCGAATTGTTGCCTGCCAGCAGTTCGAACAGCTTCACGAGCAATGTCCGCGGGTTGCGGTTGCCGATTGGCGTGGAAGTCTTATCATTCCGGGGCTCGTAGATGCTCATGTCCACTTACCGCAAACAGAAGCCATTGGAGCTGAGCGCGACAACCTTCTCACATGGCTAGAGGAAGTCATATTCCCGACTGAGCGAAAGTTCCGGGATAGTAGCTACGCCGAGCTTATTGCGCATGCTTTCTTCCAGCAGGCACTAGCAGCAGGGGTTACGGCTATGGTAGTCTTTGCCCCACCGTATGAGGAAGCGACAGAAGTTTGTTTCCACGCTGCTTACGAGCGGGGCATTCGGGTAACGATGGGGATGACGCTCATGGATACCAATGTCCCTGAGGATTTGTGTGGCACACCGGATGAGCTTATTGCTGCCTCTGAACGGCTTGCTGCACGATGGCACAACAAGGGAAGATTGCGGTATTGCATTACGCCACGCTTTGCGGGCAGTTGCTCACTCGAGCTGCTCAAGCGATGTGGAGAAACAGCCCAGGCGATGGGGCTCCCAATCCAGACACACCTTGCCGAATCTCCATCGGAACTGCAGCTTATCAAGTGCTTGTTCCCCTTGCACCGGGATTACACTAGTGTCTACGAGGACACTGGTATCCTTAGTGAGCGCACGCTGCTTGCCCATTGCATTTACCTAACTTCAGATGAACTCGAAAAAATCGAGCAGAGTCGCGCCGCTATTGTGCATTGTCCGTCATCGAACGTATACTTACAAAGTGGTATCATGCCGCTGGCTGAGTATCTGGATAGCTACAACATTCCCATCGGAATTGGCAGTGACATTGGAGCAGGGTACAATTGGAGCATGCTCCGGGAAGCCCGTGCAGCCAGGGAATGCAGCAAGATTCGGCACATTCAGGGGCATAGCCGGCGCATCATTAGCTTGGAGGAAGCTTTCTATTTGGCGACCTTAGGGGGAGCGCATGCTATTGGTCTTGCGCATGAAGTGGGGAATTTTGCGGTAGGCAAAGCTGCAGACTTTGTCCGCGTGTCTGTGCCGTCGTATCGTTCCTTAACGACGGCGCGGCAAGCACTTGAATACCTTCTTTATGCTGGCACAGAGGCGATTCTTTCGACAACTATCGAAGGAGAGTGTGTATGGCAGAGACCTTGAATGTTAGCGCTCTTGCTGAGCAAATGCGTGAGCGGTCGCACCAATGGAGCAACACCCCTACTTTGCCTCCCGACATTGTTGATCTTCTCGTTAATAATCGGTTGTTCAAGCTGTTTGTCCCCGCAGAGCTTGGTGGCTGGGAGAGTAACTTAGAGTATGCGGCCCATATTTATGCAGAACTCGGTGCTGCAGATGGGAGCATAGGATGGCTTGTCCAGATTGGGTCAGGAGGGGGATTCTTTGTTCCATCGTTTCATCCGAGCATAGCAGAAGAACTTTTTGGACCTTCTACTGCTGTCGTCGCAGGGTCTGGCTATCCTACAGGTCGTGCACGGAAAGTTGTTGGAGGCTACATCGTCCGCGGGCAATGGAAGTACGCCAGCGGGGCACAATATGCAAGTGTCTTTACAGCCAACGCAGTTGTGGAGGAAACAGGGGCAATCCGAGCATTTGCATTTCGCCCAGAACAAGTAGAGCTTGTCCATGATTGGCATGCGATGGGCATGCGCGCTACATCAAGCTGGACATTTCGCGTTCACGATGTCTTTGTACCCGAAGAGCTGAGCTTCGTGGTTGGTGAGAAAGTATGGGAGCCTGGTGGAACTGTCTATGATGTTCCCTTTCTCACGTTTGCGATCATTTCGATGGGAGCAGTTTCTATGGGCTTGGCGCGAGCATTCTTTGCAGAAGCTATAGCAGTCCTCTCCGATGCCCCTGAACGTACAGCTTCCATAGCCGAGTATCATCAGAAAAGCCAGACTGCTGAAGAGACTTTCTTTGCGTTGGTCCGACAGGTTGAGAATAGGGCTACCGGTAGGGGGGTAGAGCAAGCACTAATAGAGCAGCAATTACTGCAGTCTATTCACCAGCAGCGCATGTATGTTCTGGAGGCTGTGCCCTACTGTGGAATGCGCATCGTCGATGAGCAGTCGCGGCTAAATCGAATTTTACGGGACATGATGGTGCTCTATCAACACGAAATTCTCCGCCCTCGTATGGCAGTGGAGGTGCCGGGAGTCGAACCCGGGTCCGAAGTACCAGTCGCGTAGCGTCTCCATGCTCAGTCGCTCTATGGAGCTTTACTCCACCGGTAGCGGAGCGACACGCGCGGTGGAGCTATCGTTCTTGTGAGCAGTTCCTGCAGCGGAACGATACACTGCAGAAACCGGCCATCAGGTGTCCGATGCTGCATCCGCATAGGTGATGGCGCCTATGCAGGCAGCAGGGAGCGGAGCTTCGCTCAACGCATCCCAACAATGGCGCCCTAACTATTAGGCTGCCATTGCGTAGCTGTACGAGTTGGCATTTTGCCTTTGCTGGTTGTATTTACGAGCATCACCAGCAAGCTCGGCATGCAGCTACGTCGGCTGTCGTACTCCGTCGAAACCACGTCACCCCCTCAAGGCATCATTGCAAGACGTAGTTAGCTCAGCGATATTTTGAGTTTAGGGACGCCCGTCGCTTGTCTCGATACCGGTTGCTTGCAACTCTCGGAGAAGAGCCTGCCGCTCAATTTCCAACTGGCGAATGCGTCGTTCGAGCAAGTCCAGCTCCTCGGGCAGTGAATCAATTTCCATCCGCAGCTTTGCTGCCGCTTCGTCAATGAGATCGATTGCTTTATCGGGAAGGAAGCGGTCAGTGATGTATCGGTGGGAAAGCTGTGCAGCTGCAACTATTGCTGCATCGGTAATGCGGACACCGTGGTGAACCTCATACCGCTCTTTTAAGCCACGCAGAATAGAAATAGTGTCTTCAACCGATGGTTCATCAACAAACACTTTCTGGAAGCGCCGCTCAAGGGCAGGGTCTTTTTCGATGTACTTCTGGTATTCGTCGAGAGTAGTAGCGCCGATGCATCGCAGCTCACCTCGAGCGAGTGCAGGCTTGAGAATGTTTGCGGCGTCCATGCTTCCTTGAGTGGCTCCTGCACCGATGAGGGTATGGATTTCATCTATGAACAGGATGATTTCACCATTTGACTCGGAGACCTCCTTGACCACTGCTTTAAGGCGTTCCTCAAATTGTCCGCGGAAACTTGTCCCTGCAACCAATGCTCCCATATCAAGAGCTACAATTGTCTTTGTGCGAAGTGGCTCCGGAACATCCCCACTGACAATACGTTGCGCTATGCCTTCGACGATTGCGGTTTTTCCTACGCCCGGTTCACCGATAAGCACAGGATTATTTTTTGTCCGTCGAGAAAGAACTTGAAGGACACGACGAATCTCATCCTCGCGGCCTATGACCGGATCAATTTTCCCTTTGCGTGCTTCATCGTTGAGGTTTCGGCCATACTTCTGAAGAGCCTGGTAGCGTTCCTCAGGGTTTTGGTCTGTAATGCGGCTATCTTTACGGATGTCACGAATGATCTTAAGTACCGAATCACGGGTGATACTCTGGTCCAAAAGCAGGCGCTGCGCAGTCGATTTTTCTGTAACTAACGCCAATAGCAAATGCTCTACACTGATGTATTCATCTCGCATTTGTTGAGCTTCCCGGAATGCTTGTTGCAGCACGCTGCTTAGTGAACTGGAAAGGTAGGTTTCCCCTCCGCTCACCTTGGGAAGACGTTCGATTTCTTCCTGTACCTTTGTTCGAAGATAGTTGACATTCCCACCGATTCTTCCGATTATCGTTGGGACAAGTCCTTGTGTGTCCTCCAGCAATGCAGCAAGCAAGTGCACCGGCTCCAGTGACTGGTTACTCGCGTTGATTGCGATCTCCTGGGCACGCTGAAATGCTTCTTGCGATTTGAGAGTGAGTTTGTTGAAATTCATGGCGAAAATCAAACAATGTCTTACAAAGCACTGGTTCAAGACGAATCCAATTGCGGTGTAGCGTTTTTTAGAAGCGTTCTTTGAGACGCTCTATAGCCGCTCGATCGGTCAAATCGTAGTGAATCGGTGTGATGGCGATGTATCCCTGCTCGACGGCAACGTCATCAGCGTTGGGATCGCTATCGAGGTGGTTATAAGTGCCCCGAAGCCAGTAGTATGGGCGTCCCATTGGGTCAAGCCGCTCTTCGTACTCGTCATTCCACACGCCTTGTCCCTGACGGGTAATGCGAACACCTTTGATTTGATGCTCCGGTAGGGGAGGGACGTTGACGTTCAACAGAGTCGTAGGTGGTAACTCAAACTCATGGTAGCGCTCGACGATATACGCTGCAGTGCGTGCAGCGACGGAGCAGTCGGCATTCTCGTCGAATGTGCCTAATGATATTGCCACTGCGGGGATTCCAAGGAGCATTGCTTCTGTTGCAGCCGATACAGTGCCTGAATAAAGAACGTTGATACCAGTGTTATACCCGTGGTTAATACCGGAGACGACAATATCTGGTTTTGTTGGCAATAGCCGGGCAACAGCAAGCTTAACACAATCGGCAGGTGTTCCACTAACTGCATAGCCAAAGAATTGTTCATCGCGCCAAAAACGTACAACACGCAAGGGTTCACTAACAGTCAATGCGTGCCCAACGGCACTTTGTTGCCGATCTGGAGCAACAACGGTTACCGAGCCCAATGGACGAAGGGCTTCTACAAGTGAGTAAATTCCCTGAGAAGTGATGCCATCGTCATTTGTCACCAGAATATTCATAGCCGTACTGGACAGAGTGAGCGATTATATCATGTGCACGGATAGTAGCATCGCCTCCGAAGCAATGGAATGCTATGCCTAAAGTGGCTGAATGACGGAGCCAGGTGTACTGCCGCTTGGCATAGTGCCGAGAACGCTTAGCGCATAGCTCTATGGCTGTAGCCTGATCCATTCGTCCATCTAAGACTGCGAGCGCTTCTGCATAGCCAATGGCTGTAAAAGCTGGGATCGTTCTGTCAAAACCAGCTTGCAGAATACGCTGTGTTTCTTCCAACAGTCCACTGTGCCACATTTGATATGTTCTTTGATTGATGCGGCGGTAGAGCAACGAGCGCTCCGGCAAAAGCGTTAAGTGTATAATGCGCATGGGGGGCGGCATGCGACGAAATTGCTGCTGAGCTTGAGAAAGCGGCAGTCCGTGCGTGTAGTAAAACTCAAGTGCACGGAGAATTCGGCGGGGATTGCGATCAGGGATACGCGCTGCACTTTGGGGGTCTATTTGGCTTAGCTCCTTGAATAACGCTTCACGCCCTTCGATGGCAAGTCGTTCGATGAGACGGGCACGGACATGGGGGTCCACTGCGGCAGGTTCATCAAACAATCCCTCCGTTATGGCACGGACATACAATCCACTGCCCCCAACAATCAAAGGGATTGCTCCACGCGATGCAATCTGTTCAATCCACTCCCATGCTTGGCGTGCGAATTGTCCCGCGCTTAGCTGTGTGTCCGGAGGACAGAGATCAAGCCCGTGGTACCGATAGCGGGAGCGCTCTTCCATGGTTGGCTTAGCAGTACCGATATCGAGCCCCTGCCATACTTGACGGGAGTCGGCGGAAATGATCTCGATAGGAAATCGTTCCGCCAAAGCGTGTGCAAGTTCGGTCTTACCCGATGCTGTTGGTCCTTGCACTACGATCACAAGCGGCGGAGAGCTATATGCTTGAGCTGCATATTGCACTGCGGGTGTCTGCATGCTTTTATGATGCAGCGTGTACGTGGTTGTTGTCCGGAGGTTGGGTGCGGACAAACGGGACAAAGCGAAATCGTTGGGCAGAGCTATAGACGTCGAACTCGTTTTCGTTGATACGGATGATGCGGTACATGTGTTGGTCTTTTTGTCCCACAGGAACAACCATTTTTCCCCCGACTTTAAGCTGTCGTGCCAAGCTCATTGGGATTTCCGGTGCAGCAGCAGTGACGATAATGCGATCATACGGAGCAGCGGGGGGATAACCTTCCCATCCATCACCTACAATGACAGTCGGATACAATCCTAATGCATGGAGTGTCTGGCGCGCCTGTTCGGCCAAATCACTAAATCGTTCGATAGTCCAAACGTGTGCACCCAGTGTGCAGAGAATTGCTGTTTGGTATCCACTACCGGTTCCGATCTCCAGCACTCGCTGTCCAGGATGGACATCGAGAAGGTCGGTCATGTATGCAACTGTGTAGGGCTGTGAAATTGTTTGTCCGTGTCCAATTGGAAGGGACGTGTCTTCGTATGCGCGGAGTTGGAGTGCCTCAGGGACAAACCGCTCTCGCGGAACTGTTGCTAAGGCTTGAAGGACAGCTGGACTAATACCTCGCTGCTCAAGAGAGGAGAGTAATTCTTGTTTGGCTTGTTCAAGAATGTACCGATGACTCATACTGTGGCGGTGATAGGGCTTGGTCGTTCTAACGATGGTTTGAGATGTTCCAACAATTGCTCGCGGAGAGCACTAAGTGGAATATTGCTTATGAGCGTACCACGTTCAGCAATGGAGATTGCCCCTGTTTCCTCCGAGACAACTAAGGTTAGAACATCAGATTGCTCTGATATGCCGAGTGCAGCTCGATGGCGAGTGCCCAGGTTCTTATTTCCATGTTTGCGTTGGCTGCTCAATGGGAGTATGCAGCGTGCTGCAACAATTGTAGAGCCTTCGATGACAACAGCGCCATCGTGGAGAGGTGAACGGGGGTTGAAAATAGCCACCAGCAGTTCTGCAGAGACGACTGCCTTAAGTGGAATGCCTGTTTCAATGGTAACCTTGATGTTCTGCCCCCGGGTGAAAATGATGAGCGCACCGATATGCTTTTCGGAAAGTTCTTTGACAGCTTCAATGACTTCTTCAACTGTTTGGGTGATGCTACTTCGAGCAAAGAACTGAAACAAGCGGCTTTGTGTTATTTCTGTCAGCAGTCGTCGAAGCTCTGGCTGGAAGAGCACGATAAATGCAATAAGCCACACGCTCATGATTGAACTAATGAGCCAACTGAGCGCTTTCATGTTGAGACTGCTGACGACAAAAGAAAAAGCAACCAGTACCACTAATCCCAAAAGAATCTGGACTGCTACTGTTGCACGCAGCGCCCGATAAACAGTGTAGATGACGGCAGCGACAAGAAGGATGTCAAGGACGTCAATGGGGGTGACACTGATAAAACCGATTCGAAAAAGCTCTGTCATGATAGCGGTTGCTCACTTGACGAAGATTGCTGCTGGCGCTGACTCCGTTCGTATGCATCGATGATGTCCATAACGAGTTTGTGACGCACCACGTCGGATTTATCGAAGTACACAAACTCGATACCTTCGATTCCACGGAGAACTTCCTGAACATCCAGTAAACCAGATTGTGCCCGTGAGGCAAGGTCAATTTGTGTAACATCACCGGTGATGATAGCTTTTGATCCATGTCCCAGGCGTGTCAAAAACATCTTCATTTGCCCAATCGTGGTGTTCTGCGCTTCATCGAGAATAATGAAAGCATTATTCAGAGTGCGTCCCCGCATGTATGCCAGGGGAATTATCTCGATGAGCTGTTTTTCGTTGAGACTTTTGAGCTTTTCTGGAGAAACCATATCTGCTACTGCATCCAGCAGTGGCCGCAGGTAGGGATGTACCTTCTCATAGAGATCACCGGGCAAGTAGCCCAGTGATTCTCCAGCTTCCACGGCAGGGCGAGTGAGAATGATACGATGAACTTGGTTAGCACGAAGTGCTGCCAGCGCCATGGCGACAGCAAGATATGTTTTCCCAGTGCCTGCAGGACCTATTGCAAAAACAATGTCTGAACGGTGTACTTTCTCGACATACTCACGCTGACGTGCAGTGCGAGGGCGTATAGGGTCTTTGCGTCCCCATAGAATCACATCGTTATTCGATGCTCCTTTGGCATGGCTTCGTTCTGCTGCATCCTTCGGGGCTGGAGTACCATTGACTAACTCGATGATTTCCTCAACATCGGACGTCGTTAGTGCTCCCTTTCTTTTGAGAACATAAAGCATTTCGCTGATTACATGCTCCAGCTGTGTGATTTCCTCCGGCGAGCCCCGAAGAGAGAGTGTATTGTTCCGAAATATGATAGTTGCAGGAAATCGGCTCTCAAGAATGTGCAAGTGTACGTCATTTGCGCCTAAAAGGGCAGCAGGATCAGCTTCTCCGATTTTGATACGTCGTTCGATATACTCCATTCAGTGAAACAGTTGTTCGACTTGCTAAGCGAAATATAACGAAGAAGCCATTACAAAAATGTAGAACCCATTATATCTGCACAAAAACGAAAGAGCACGGGATAACTCCGTGCTCTTTACCTGTTAGCAAATGTCGTGGATAATTACGGCTTCCGCTCGCCCCGTTCAGATTGCTCACCTGTTGAGGGGGGAGGGGAGGGAGAGGTTGTTGGCTGCGACTGCTCTTGGGCAGCCATTGCCTCACGTTTTTTCCGCCAGTAGCGACGCTCTGCTCTTTTTTCTTCGGGGGTAAGCTCTCCTTTCGGAGGGACGCTTAGTTCCCAGCCTGGTTGAATAATGTCTGGGTTGCGAATAAGATCGGTGTTCGCCTGCCAAATCTTGGGCCACAAGAATGGATCTCCATAAACCTCTGTGTTACCGGCGATATTCCACAGACAATCACGCGATTCGCTCCAGGGACGAACAACATACTTGTTCTTCGCGGCAGGCTTCCGATCTAAGAGCGACTGAATATCACGACGTGCAGTAATCATACGATCAAAAAATTCAGGCAGGACGGCAATCTTTTCATTTCGCAATCGGTTCCATTCTGCTGCAAGTGCGTAAACTTCTCCCCGTCGTGGCTCAAATTCATTGTCGCTCAGACCGCGGAGCTCGCGGATTCTGCCCTCGAGCCGTCCAAGCCGTTCGCGGAATTGATTGATTTGCGCATCGGTGGCGCCAATGAGACGATTGTTCTCATCTTGGCATCGTTTTAGGTCAGCGACAGCTGCATTGAGTCGTTCTTCCATTAGCTTGATTTCCCCTTGTATTTTTTGTTCGTCATCTTCCAGTTTCCGTATTCGCATGCGCCAGTCATCCAAGCGAAGAATTGCTTCATCATAAGTGAGCAGACTGTCGGGCTTGCTTTCTGGTGCACGGACAACTTGCGATGAACCGCAGCTCATGATAAGCATCGCTGCAAAAGGCATCAGTATAAATGAGAGTATGCGGTACATTGTTGTCTCCTTCATAGTTGTTACTTACGACCTTTCTTCTTTTCAACGGGTGGAGCAGGGGGTGCCTCCGGCAGGGGGTCACCTAAGTTGCCAGGGAAACTGTTAAGCCGCGACTGAAGAGTTGATTGAAGGTCCTTGCAGCGTCGTAGTTCATCTTGACGCGAGGCCACTTCACGCTCAATACGCTGCTTACGTGATTCTGCATCACGTATTGCCTGTGCTAATTGGACCTCACGAGCGCGGAGTTGTTTGAGTTCGGATAGTTGGTCGGGCTGGATCATTTTAGTACAACCGGAAACGCCCACAACCAGCACTGTGATGACTCCTGTGCCGAGCCATTCCCGCCTGCCAATGCGGATCATACAAGCCCCACAGAGTTAGTTCAACATAGACGTCACAAATATACGGGAGGGCAAGGACGAAAGACGTTACTAACCAGCAACAGGTAAAAGTAGCGTGTCCATACTTAAGTTGAATTCTTCTGAAGGGATGCTTCTAATTGCTCGTTGAAAAATCGACGAAGAACACCATGCCGCAGTCCTCGGGCACTGACCACAATCCCAGGAACTTCCAGGAAATCCATCACGGTGCGCAAAATAAGCGTGCCGGCCGGTAGAATATCCGCGCGCTGTGGATGTACTCCAGGGATGGTGCATAGCTCTGAGAGAGTTGCGTGTGCAATCTGTTTCCAAATTGATTCAATTATCTCTCTGGTGAGGTAATAACCATCGACAAGATCCCAGTGGAATGTCCGAATTCCCTGAGCAATTAGCGCCAGCGTCGTCGGCGTGCCTGCCACACCATACATGCGTTCCAGCGGCGGTGGCTTATGTAGGGACTTGAGTACTTGCTCAATCTGTGCGCGAGCATACTCGATAGATGATAGCGGCGCAGGAAAAACTGTCCAATAACGCTCCGCAAGACGTACTGCTCCAATCTCTAAACTCCATTGGAAGTCGATCTTGGCTGAATTGCCAGCAATTAGCTCTGTGCTTCCGCCCCCAATGTCAAGAACAGCTGAATATCCTGCAGAATCGACTGTCCCCAAATACGTAAGATGCGCCTCTTCAGCTCCCGTAATCACTTTCACTGGTCCCCCCCAGACCTCTGCTATGTCAGCAGCAATCTTCTCAGCATTCCCTGCTCTCCGAAATGCACTTGTCCCTACTGCAAGGCGATGTTGAACCCCCAACGAATCTGCAATAGTGCGGTAGTGCCGGACGATTTCAATAGCCCGTTGTGCAGCTTCAGGAATGATAAAGCCAGTCTGGTCGAGCTTTTCCCCTAATCGTGCAATACGGTGTTCGTCGGCAAGAATACAGTAGGATTGCTCTCGAAATTCGGCAATTGTCATAAGCAGTGTGTTTGTACCAATGTCGAGCGCCGCAGCTCTTATCATAGCCGAACAAACCGGAATGCTGTCCATTCATCCGTGCGAAGTTGACGGTCAAGTTCAAAACCAGCATTGCGAAATGCGTGCACGACAGTGTCTGCTTGACTTGTAAGAATGCCGCTTACGATTGCATGGCCTCCAGAGCGAATCCACTGAGCAAATGAGCCTGCAAGACGCTCCAGAAGAGTATCGTACAAGTTGGCGACGATTCCATCCATTTTCGGTGATTTGTAGGTAAAAATGTCTGCTACATAGCATTCGACTGTTGAAAGGCAGCAATTTCGTGCTACGTTATCCTGACATTCCGTAATAGCATCCGGGTCACTATCGATTGCCAATACACGCTTCGCACCGAGTTTAGCAGCAATGATTGCTAAAACTCCACTACCACATCCCACATCCAGCCAGTCTTCGTTAGGGCGCACAGTATCAAGCAGCAGAAGGGCACACATTTGAGTTGTTGGATGGTGACCTGTCCCAAATGCCATTCGGGGTTCGATTGTAATGACAAGAGGGTAGCGGTAATCGGCAAGAGCGTTGTCCTTACGCTCGTGCCATGGCACAATCAAGAGTCGCTGATCAATAACAACAGGTTGGAGTGTTGCTTGCCAGGCTTCGTACCAGTCAACCGATGGGACATTTTCCGTCGTGATTTGCCCAACAGGGATGTGTAAGCGATGAAGACATTGTTCGATGAACTTCTCCCATCGAGCTGTTACGTTACTATTGTGCTCAAACCAAAGATGAAGTTGTTCGGCCTGAGATTCTGCGCCACGGAAAGCTGGATCATCAATGAGCGATGCCACGAGTTCATGATATTCCTCGGGCAAGTGCACAGTCACCTTTGCGTACTGACGACTCATTGTTTTGTGCACCTATAATGGGAAAGGAGTATCGGAGTATAACAGGGCAAGTACAACGCGTGCAACACTTGCCAAGGTGTTGCCAGAAATGTTATCCAAAGTGTCTTTTGTTGTGTGCCAGTAGCGGCGGCGTGCCGAAGGAGATGAGTTACCAACAAGCTCCAGGTCGATGATATTCACCGTTGGAATTCCAGCCTCGATGAGAGGGAGATGATCATCAACGACACTTCCACCAATCTGATCAATGAAATGACCTCCGCCATAAAGTTTGCCGAGCCTCCAGAGACGCTCGACCACCGAAGCTGCAGCTTGGTATGAGTTGTATTCCATGGGGAACCGTGCATCACGATCACCAACCATGTCAAAAAGAATTCCATACCGTGGACGGGGAGAAAGTGGCATGTATGTGGCGAAATGCTTTGAGCCAAGGCAGAACATCTTTTCATCAGAAGGGGCCCCCATGTCTTCTGCATCAAAGAGAACGACGTCGATTCCAACAGCTGGAGGGGGGCTTTGGCGCAGAAGGGATACAAGCTCGAGAATAACCGCAACGCCGCTTGCACCATCATTTGCTCCCGGCACTGGACGTGTACGGTGTTCAGTGACGGGATCTTCATCCGCATAGGGCCGGCTGTCCCAGTGAGCACAAAGAAGAATACGCTGGGGCTGTTCAGGGAAAAGTCGTGCGATGATGTTTGTGCATTGGTACGTTCGACCGTACACATTAGCACGAAACGGCTGCTCGAAGACGGTATCGGCTATTCCCCGAAGCTGTGCAAGCAGCCACACTCGACATGAGTCGTGTGCAGCAGTGTTCGGTACTCGAGGACCCCATTGCAGTTGAGCTCGCACAAGTTGAACTAAACGCTCTGGATCAGGTGCAGGGATAACGGGAGCGTGTATTGGTGACAGCGAGGTATCGGCTGACTGCGGGGAACGCGCTGAGCTGCAGCTGCCGCTACAGCCTTCCCCATGGAGGCACGTAGAAACAAGCGCAATTAGCCAGAATAATGCATGCCACTTTTTAGTCATGCAGCAAAACTACGCAGTATTTCGATGGGCATTCCATTTAAGGCTTGCGAAAATGTCTTGTCTATTGTCTCCATTTACATGCTTCAGAATGAGCACGAAAACGCTTGCGCTATCGTCTCAACAACTGTCAATCATTGTTCAACTGCGGAGATGTACTGATGGAACGACTAGATAGCTCGAACTACACACGCGGTTTTTGGGCGGGTGCACTTCTTGGTGGAGTGGCGGGAGCTATCATTGCGCTCCTGTTTGCACCAAAAAGCGGTAGAGAGTTACGGCGAGATATTGCCGAGCGTACCAGTGACCTTTATGACCGGGCACAGGAAGCACTTAATCCGAAAACGGCAGGAGAGGAGCTTCCGCCAGTGACAATCAACCAAGGGAAAATTCGTGCTCAAAACATCGTGCAGGCTGCTCGCGAACAAGCGGAGCAGTTACTTTCTGATGCGGAGCAAATCCTTCGTGATGCTCGGGAAAAAGCTGCGTCTGCGAAAGAACACATTCAGGAAAACATCAATCGTGTTCGAGAAGCCGCAAAAGCAAGTGTAGAAGCCTTCAAAAGCGAACTACAGAGTGATAAGTGATGGATATCGTTCTTTTTAGCATAGCGGGTGCAGTGCTGATTGCACTGCTGCTGTTGAGCATAGTTGCCATTCGTTTGCTTAGGCGAATCGAGGGAGTTGTCGAAAAAGCAAACCGTGTATTGGAACAGTCCCATGATTTGATTGCATCGCTATCGGGGAGATTGCCAGCCGCACTTGAAAATCTTGAAAAGCTCTCTGATCAGGCAGCCCGTACGTTGGATAACGCGGACCGCAAGCTAACAATTCTTGGTGATGCGCTCGATCAATTTCGGCAGATTTCGCAAAGGATCAATTATCTCGAGCAACGAATTCAAGCAAAAGTAGAAGGGCCGCTAATGGACGCCGCTCGTGTCATCGCAAGTGTTTCTAAGGCAATAAAAACCTTTGCCGAAACATTTAATCGGCGGTAACGGATCGACAAAAAGTCAACACAACTAGCGCGCACGCTGCAGTGTCGGGACAAAGATTGTCTGGAGCCCCCACTGAAGGCTGAACAACATACCCCCATACAAAAGGTCTGCTGCTAAAGCATTACGGACTAATTCAAAAGGCGCAAGACCATTGGTGTGATAAAAAGGCACAGCCATCGCATAACACGTAAGTAATCCTTCCCACGTGTGTGGATAAAACGTGCCCAATGCCCACACGAAAAAGTTTGTCACTACAAAGAAAATAGTTGACCCAAGGAGCAACGAACCAATGCCCCGAATGAAAGAACGTCGGACCGAGGCGACGATGCGGGAGATGGTGATGATGAGAACGAAAGTTCCATAGACAACCGGAAGCATGCTGTGGAACAAGTATCCCCAATCATTGTGCACAAGAGCGAGAGCAGTATCACTTACGAGCATAGTTCCTAATACAGTTATGACTCCACTGCCAAATGAGGGGAATGTCCACCCAGCGAAAACAGCCATTGCTGTTACCGGTGCAAAGTTGGGTGGATGGGGAATAAGTCGGCTCATAGCTGCAGCAAAGAGTAAAACTCCTGCAATTCCTGCAGGAAGATGTATTTCAAGGCGTTGATTACGCATAACTGAGTCTGAGAAGAGCTACTCCAATACTATCGCAAAATTACACGGTAGAGTTATTGCTCTGAGGAAGGATACCAATAAACGCAGCCATTCGTCCAGCATGTGCTCCATCTCGACGATAAGAGTGGAATCGCTCATCGCTGATGGTACAGTATTCCGCACCGGTGATGTTATCTTCCCTTAGTCCACTGGAAAGAAGCTGGCGCCGAATCTCTGCCGCATTATCGAATAGGAACTTACCATCGGATAATGGGCTGATACTATTGGGGAATAATTGTGCGACATCTCTTCCTACAACGTAGCGCTTTCCAGAAGCACAGGGAGAAAGCCATGCTCGCAGTTGAGCAGGTGGAATGCCAAATACCTGCTCAATAAGCTGAACACCGCGTTGAACAATCCCTACAGCAGTACCACGCCAACCCGAGTGAAGAGCTGCAACAATTGTTTTTTGAAGATCCCACAAGAGTACTGCACAACAATCAGCAACAGAAATGCACAGCAATACACCAGGACGGGCAGTAATCAGCCCGTCGGCAGGCTCTGAAGGAGGGTGCCGATCAACAATTGCGATTGTGCTCCCGTGTACCTGATTTGCTGTAACAAGAGCGTTTTCATCAAAACCGAGCTGTCGGGCAAGGGCATCTCGGGCATTCCTGACGTGTTCAATCGAAACATCGGGTGCTGGCTGCAGCGTCCATCCTCGTGGTGACCATCGCCCTGCGTTGCGCAGAGTGATGCCGTAATGCACTGAACCGTCCCGGTAGTGTAGCATCTCCACAGTCATGGTGGAAGCACAACAGTTTTTGATACCTTCCCTGATGCATGAATAAACGTCTCAGTAAGGGCTCTACACATTTTGCCTTTGCACCGAAGGTAAATGCGTTGTCCCCCCTGCATGGAACAATGCCGAGCAACAGCACGGACAAACGATGGCGCTACCTCGCTACCAGCATGTACATCGAATGAGACGAAGAAAGTTGACCTGTCAAGACGCTGGACGGTGGCTGCAATGCCAATGTCTTTGAATGTTTGAGTCTGTGGGAGCGATGCATATCGCCATGCCGCATAACCAACGGTTGCCAGAGTAAGTATAGAGATGCTTCCACGGAAAAGACCGTGGCGCAAGGACGTAGCATTGAGTGTGTACCACAAAGCAACTGCGCTCAATGCTGCAAGGATGGGAAGTTCCACTCCGCTGATAACCCAATCAAGGGAGGCAAAAAGCTCAACCACCCACAGCATGCCACGACATGTTGCCTCTGCTACTGAAGCGTAGAATCGGCCAAGGCTAATGCTTAGCATCCCTGCTCCAAGACTTATGCTGCTTGTTATGATAAAAACCGTTGCAACAGGCACAACGACAAGGTTTGCCGGAAGCGAAAGCAAAGGGATATAACCAAAAGCCCATGCAGTAATAGGTGCAGTTGCAATAGAAGCACCGAGTGTGATTGATCCACTTGAGCGAAGAAAACTAACAACGCTGGATTGGGTGGTGCGCCATAGAGGAAGCCTAGTTATTTGAGCTCCGATCGTTGTAATACCGATTACGGCTGCAGCAGAGAGCTGAAAGGAAAGAGAAAAGACAAGGCGAGGCTCAACTATGAGCATAAGCCACAGTGCTATAAACACCGCCTGGAGAGGATGAATCCATCGTTGTGCAAGCATCAAAGAAGCTGCAAGTGTGATAGCAATTCCTGCTCGTAGGGCAGGTGGCGATGCACCGGTAAACAATACGTAAATCCAGACTGCTATACAAAGCAAGACATATCGAATTCCTCGGTTCCCAAGTGGGGTAGTTAGCAAAAAAATGATTGAGGCAATCACTCCAACATGAAAACCACTTACTGCAAGTAAATGCGCGGTTCCAGTTCGCGAGAACTTTTCACGGAGGTCGTGTTCCAGGTTTTGTCGCTGACCAAGGATGATCGCTTCTACCAATGTACGGGTAGCTTGATCGGAAAAAATGTGCTTGCATGTAGACCGTGTAAAGGCGCGTAACGCATCGAATGCGGCATCAATGGAAGACGGAGGGGAGGAAAGAAATGCAGGAGGGTTCCCTACAGTGTAGCCGACTAAGTGGATGTGGTGAGATAATGCCCTTAGCCACTCAACAGTTCCATTCGGATACTCCGGTGTATGAACAGGTCGGAGCATTGATGTGGCGATTATTCTCTTTCCTCGAAGCTGTTCTTTGTCGGCGGTGAAATTCTTCAGATAGAGCAAAAGGCGAATCCCAGAGCGAGGAGGTAACCATTGTGGATCTACGGTTGCTTCGACTATGCAGCGTGTTGCAGTAGGTGAATTGGAAACGATGTCAATGATCTTGCCATCAATCCATGCCAGTATTTGAAGTGTGTGCTTAGAAACGATTGGAAGATCGGCAGTAATTCTGCTGCACGTAAGAACACCAATTCCAATACAAGCTATGGAGTAAGCGAGACTACGAAGTTTTACTATGCGGATCGATAACATGCAGAGCATCAGCGCTGCACAGCTTGGTATGATGAGTTCATCTATACTCACTTGAGCATACCATTCGACGATTCCTCCAAGGGTGGAAAGCCCCAGTAGAGTTGTAAGCCGTCGAGGAATTGCCGGTTCACGTGTATTGGTAATAATGCCGTAATTTTGTGCAGTCATTTCTGGAGGCACTATGTCCAAGCGTTGTCAAATTAGTGGTACGACCGTTTTATACGGAAATCACGTCTCGCATGCAAACAATAAGCGGCGTCGGCGTTTTCTTCCGAACTTGCAGTATAAACGGGTATGGGACGACGAAGCAAAGCGCTTTGTTCGCTTGCGGTTAACAGTGCGTGCGCTTAAGACGGTTACGAAGAAAGGACTCCAAGCAACTCTGCGCGAACTTGCGCGGTAATTCCCCGCATATTACGCTGAGCTTTGAGTTGTTCAGAAGTTGATCCTCCTCCTGCCTACAAAGTGGCAGGCACTCCCATGCAATCGCTCAGCAAGCGCCACTTGCATTTAGCACTATGGCAAAAATGCATAAGTGCCAGTATAGCGATTGCAGTCGTAGGGGGGTATGCTTATGCCCAAGTTGAACAAGGAAAGGGGAAATGCCGCGGTAATGCACCTATTGCGTCAATTATTGTTCGAGCTACTGCCTATCGTGTTGCAGGATATCCCCACCGTGCACTCACTGAGCTTCGGCATGCAATTGAGCAAGATTCGACATGTGGGGATTTATGGTTGCTCCTTGCTCAAGCATATTACGACGCAGGAGACGTCGCCAGCAGTATTGCTGCAGCATATCAAGCTTTAGCATTTGATAGCACGTTAACAGAAGCTTATTCTCTCCTGGCGGACGCACTTGCATTGCGTGATCCGCCGAAGGCAAGCTACTTTGCGCTACGAGCATGGGAGATAAATCCGACGCTTTCTAACCAGCTCCGGGCAGCGTACTTGCTTCGCACAGTTGACACTGTACGCGCAATCAGTCTTCTTCGGGAGGTGTTTGAACGGACATCTGCCGAGGAGGTAGCAAATGAGCTGGTTGCGCTCTGCCTAAGCTACCGCGATACTACTCAAGCCATAGCTCTTCTCCGGCGACTCCTATTTGAATATCCCGAAGCTGTGGATGTAGCACGTGCGCTGAGTTCACTTTATGTCCAGCGAGAGCAGTGGGATTCGGCGTGGTACTTTGTGCGCTATGCTTTTTACCATATGGAAACGCTCGATGTCAACGTTACGCTGCGGGAGTGGCTCGCAACACTACGTTCTGGAGCACCGGCTAATCTGCTCATTGAAGTAGGTAGTTTTCTCCAGCGCCGCGCAGATGTACATCCCGAGTATCTTATTCAGGTTGCTAGGATGTTAAGTGAACGGCACTTGTGGAATGCGGCACAAATATTAATCGAAGAAGCGATTCTCCATCGCAAAGTAGAGCGAGCTCATGCCATTGCTGCAATGGAATTGGCTGCACAATACAATAGTCCTGCATATGCAGACCTTTTACTCTCCCTGCGTGATAGTGTATGGCATGATTCGTGGATACCAGCTCTCCGTTTGCACATAGCTCGGACATATGGCACTTATTCCCTTGCAGAGCAAGAGCGATTGGTACATCTTGCTCTTGCCCGTGATAGTTCTGACTCCTATGCCCTATTTTATGCTGCTTACTTTGCCCATACTGCGGGATTGCAGGAGCGGGCTCTTGAATTCTATAATCGACTTGTATTCTTTGAACCGGACAATGCAGCCGCAGCGAACAACTTGGCATACCTTCTTGCAGAGCGAGGTGAGCGCTTAGGGTATGCGCTTGAATTAGCTCAACGTGCGCTTGATAGTGACAGCACGAATCCTTCATTCCTTGACACATACGGGTGGATCCTTTATAAGCTTGGGAGATATCGCGAAGCTGGTGATTACCTGGAGCGGGCAGTGGCGCATAGCCCTCATGCATCGGCTACACTTTTTGAGCATTTGGGCGATAATTACAGTAAACTCGGCGTAGTCGATCGCGCACGCTATTGGTGGCGGCGCGCACTTGATGCTGATCCCACTCGTTTGTATTTACGAAGTCGGCTTCGCTGAGCACATTACGTCTGCTTCCGCAGATGGCATAGTAGTGGCGGTAGAATATCCTTCATCGGTCGCCCATGTTTGTTCTGATAGGGTTTATTGTCGTTATCGCAGGCGTGCTCTTGGGATACACTCTCCACGAGGGGCAAATCATACTTCTGTGGCAACCAACAGAATTTCTCATTATTGGGGGCGCTGCTATAGGGGGAATGCTTATTGCTAACCCACTGCCGACAACCATAGGGATTATTAAAGGCATCCTGCAGTCAATAAAGGGAACAGGAATAAGCAAAGAGACCTATCTCGACTTGTTGAAGTTGCTTTACGAATTATTTCAGCTTGCTAAGCGGGATGGCTTGATTGCCCTTGAGCCACATATTGAAAATCCCGAGGGCTCGCCAATCTTTTCTAAATATCCGAGTTTCTTAGCTAACAAACACGCAGTGGATTTCTTGTGTGACACAATGAAAGTAGTTCTCAATGGGGGAATTCCTGCCCATGATTTGGAGGAGTTGATGGACATAGACCTAGAGGCAGCTCAGCATGAGATGCTCAAGCCACCAGCTGCTTTAGCTACCGTTGCCGATTCATTCCCGGGATTGGGCATTGTAGCAGCAGTACTGGGGGTTGTCATAACCATGGGGAAAATAGACCAGCCTCCAGAAGTCATTGGGCATAGTGTTGCGTCTGCTCTAGTGGGGACATTTCTTGGAGTGCTTTTGTCCTATGGATTTGTTGGTCCCTTAGCTCGTAATCTTGAGAATGCAGCCCGGTCAGAGCACCATATGCTCGTATGTATTAAAGCGGCAGTATTGGCATTCGCACGGGGAGTACCATCGGTAGTAGCTATAGAATACGGCCGCCGTGCCATCGAGCCCCACGAGCGACCAACTTTCCAGGAAACTGAAGAAGCTGTCAAATCAGTGCGGTAGCGGGAGCAGCTATGTCAGGTGAACATCCGGTAATCATCAAAAAGAAAAAGCGAGCTGAGCATCACGGCCACCACGGTGGGGCATGGAAGGTCGCATATGCAGATTTTGTTACCGCCATGATGGCTTTTTTTCTGGTAATGTGGATTTTAGGGCTTAGCCCAGATAACCGACAACGGATTGCAAGTTTTTTCAGAGAACCAGGGTTGTTTAGTTTCTTAACTGGCAAGAAAATACCGATTGATCAGAACCTTATAGCGGGAAGTTACGGTACGCGTGGTAATAATCCTGGGGTGCAGGATAGCTACATTGAATCCCAACGCCGTTGGGAGCAGGCACTGTATGATACACTTCAGCGATACATTCGCGAGCGTGCTGTTCAGGATAGCATTGCAGCAGCGAAGAAGCTCCAGGAGGCAGCGGAAGCTATCAAAGCAAAGCTGGCGGAATTATCAAATGATTCCCGCTACCGAGAACTCTTGCAAAACGTTGAACTAACACTTACTCCGGAAGGATTACGTATCGAATTACTGGAAACAAAGGAAAGTGTTTTTTTTGAGGTCGGGAGTGCTCGATTGCGTCCTGCTGCTGTAAGACTTCTCCAAGAGATCACCCCTATCCTTCGACAATTGCCCAATCCGGTCATTGTTGAGGGACACACTGACAGTCGTCCTTACGCAAATTCTCACCACTATTCGAATTGGGAGCTTTCTGCCGAACGTGCAAATAGCGCCCGCAAAGTTCTCGAAGCAAGTGGTTTGCAGCCCGGGCGTATTAGTGGAGTGCATGGATACGCAGATCGGCGGCTTCGAAATCCACTCAATCCATTTGATTTGGTCAATCGCCGTGTCAGTATAGTCGTTGCAAACTTCCGTTCAGAGGATTTCCTTCGTCAGTACACACAACCAGTCTTGCACTAAGCATGGATGCCTTCAGTGTCCTCCTCATTCCTGGAGCTCAGGAGAGCACATTATTCGAGCAGATTCTTGTTCATAGCACACCAAACGTGCATGTTGTTATTGTCAGCGAGCAGCAGGAGATTGAACGCTTGTGTTCCTCCGGGGGTCCTGCATGTATCATGCTTGATTGGGCAACAGAGATAGTTAATCCTGAATTGTTCCCGAGACAACTCCGGCGAGACGTTGATGAAACGAACACATATCTGATAGCACTCGTATATCAGTATGATCAACTCTATACTGCATACCGCGTTGGATACAATTACGTAATTACCATAGAATACACACGGGCAACATATTACACAGTTACGAGCATCCTGCATTTGCTTGAGCGTCTATGGCAAAGTACAAAAAATTATCACCAACTCCAGCTAGAACTGCAAGCTGTCACTACCAAAGCAGAGCATTGGATCAATGTTCTTGAACGCCTCATGTATCAGCGCATACCAGAAGCACCATTGGTTGCTTCGTTTGCGCGTGAGAGTGCGTTATGGATTGCCTACCGTCTTAGCCAGTTATCACCAAGCTTTTCGGTTGACCGCGAGCAACTTGAGATAGCAGCACGTCTCTATGCAGTAGGACGCTTGCACTTGCCGGATGCTGACTTGTCAAAGCCAGTGACTCGTGATGGAGTGCCAAGTTCTATTGGTAATGCCACAGTTCCAGAACGTGCTGCGCAAGTGCTTGACCCCCTGGTAGAGTATCCATTGGCGCGTTTGTTTCTCCTAACAATGTATGAAAACTATGATGGTACAGGATTCCCTAACCGTTTACAGGGATGGCATATCCCAATAGGAGCTCGAATCCTAAGGGTCGTAGTCGATTATGCAGAAATGGTGTTCCGGGATGGAATGTCTTCATCGCAGGCACTAAGCTGTATCGAGCAATCTTGGCATCGTCTCTATGATCAGCGTGTCGTCGTGCTTCTTGATGAATATGTGACTACAACATCCACAGAGTTCCATTCGGGGAATTATTTACCAATTCGAATCGAAGATCTTGTGCCAGGGATGACCTTAGGGCGAGATGTTATAACAGCTGCAGGACATAAATTAGCTCCCGCAGGGATGACGTTAAATGCTGCACAAATTGAACGAATAATTACACACCATGCACTTGATCCAGTGGTGGGGATGGTCTACGTTGTGCGACAGTAACTATACTACATCTTTTCGTCAAATATCAAACCCTAGTGAAAAAAGCCACCAGGGTGATGACCATTGCTGCCCGTCATATCTCCATGCGACATCTATTTTGAAGGGATAACCTAGTAATACTGTCCGGAATCCTACCCCAGTGCCCATCAACAGTGTACCTGGGGAATAAATGTTGTATGCGTTTCCTGCAATATCATAGACTGTGGTTGCAGGACGGAATGCAATTCTTTCACTTCCACTCCAGGCTGTTCCTATATCAAGGAACAATACTCCCATGATACCACCAACGGAAACAGGCAGTGGCCCCCCAGCAAGAGCGTAGAAAATTGGGAAGCGCCATTCTGCATTGAACAGTATGTAACGTGTTCCACCTTCTTGTGCCATGTCAAACCCCCGCAGCGGCATTTCGAGCCGAAGGAATGCTAAGTCTTCTGGTTCGTTGAATATTGATGCATCTGCTGCAACTGTTCTATTGAACCAATTATCAATACCACCGATGAAAAACCGACGGGGTGCTCCTCCAAAGCTAATCCCGCCTGCACCCCGGAATGCGAACCCATAGAGGTATCCAATGACTGGTATGTAATGGCGAATGTCGGCAGAGACAATACCGAAGGTCTTTGTAAACGGAGAGAAATCTGCACTAATCCGCATTCGGGTGCCTCGGTACGGAGCTAAAAAACCGAAGTCTGTATTGTCTAAAACGTATGCTACACTGGATACTAAATAATTTGCGGTATAGCCGGGATCGGTGGGAATTTCAAGATTTTCTCGTGCAATCCCTACCCAGCGCATGCCAAGTTCGACTCGTTGGAATGTGTTCCACGCATAGAGTGCTTCAGCGCCGACGCCGTAGGTACGCAACAAGTTGAATGTATATGCATTCCTATAGGGCAACTGCCACAAGACGGAAAACTGTTGCACGGTTACTAAGTAGTCAACGATATTGGGTAAGTATGCATATTGAGCATAAATAAACGTATTCTTCAGATCTTGCCAAAGATTGACTGCAGCGTAAATCTGATGATCACCGAGTATATCGCTAAATAGCATCTGCAAACTCCCTTGAAATGTGCCCCAGAGTGTATTGAATCCTCCGGTGCTCATGATAAGATCGTTGGTAATGGTTATCCGGTATGGTCGGGGAGTAAAGTCATAGCCGCGCGATGGGAATCGGGTGGAAAAGGTGGACATTTTTCCTCTCATACTAGTGTCAATCGTGGGAGTCGAAAGAGGTGGTGCCTCGATTTCAAAGCGACCGTATCCAATAAACGCAACAGGCTGAGAATGAGCAGCTAAGGTGTCAGTAGTGCGAGCAATTGCTTCAATCATTCGCTGCTGTTGTAGCTGTTGCTGCTTGAATTTCGTCAATGGCAAGGTGTCAAGCTTCAGGTCGAGTTCAAACGGATTTCGTATCATGAACAAGTCATATCCCACCTTATTTTGAGCGGCAAAAAGTAGTTTTGTATCGTCGCGTGATAAGCTAAGCTGCATCAGCCCTGAAAGGGAGTTTGATTTTGGCTTTACTGAGCGTGTTGTTAGATCAAGCTCGTAAATGTTGCCAATTCCATTTGCTGCTGAAACAAAGAGTAGCTTGCGTCCACTCGAACTAACTGCTATTGAGCTTTTAGGGTTCTCTGGATCAAATGTTAACCGCTCGATTGTGCTGTTAACAATGTCTATGCGATAGATGTCGCTTCTTGCCATTGGCTGTTTCCAGAGAGCGATAGTGTTTTTCTTTGCACTTGCTGGTTCGAGGTCATCCCCTCGATCAGAGATAAAGTAGAGCATTAGGCCATCGTTGCCCCATGTAGGGTTATGTTCGGCGTAAAGGTCATTGGTTAACTGGATGAGCTCTTTCTTTTGTACGTCAAAAAGGTATATATCAGGCTGTTCTGCTTTCACGGCACAAACTGCAATGTACCGTCCATCAGGGGACCATGCAGCACTTGTCATTGTGTGAAGACCAAAAGAGTGCTTTTCGTAATCACCGGTTGATGCATTGACGAGGTAAAGTGCATCTTCACCACCAGATTTTGCTGTTATGGCAATTTTTTTTCCATCCGGACTCCACGAAATACCAGGAGTAAGGATATTCAACTCCTCAAAGTCTAAGGCTCTACCTGAGCTAACTAACCGTCGCATCCGACGACTCGATAGATCCATTACGTAGACCCCAAAGTCACCATCTCTGTCCGAGATGAATGCCACTTCGCGTCCATCGGGGCTTATCGCTGGAGAAGAGTAATAGAAGTTACCATCTTTAGTATGGTTTGTCAGACGTTGAGCAAAATCATCAAGACGAGTAAATCGATCTAAATCCGGCCAGTACATCTTTTTCATTGCGTTCTGCCACTCCTCCGAAAAATCCTCTAATGACTTCCCAAACGTTGCCTCGAATGCAGCAGACGGAGTTTGGGCACTACGGAGCTTATGGATGAGCTCTGCTACTTTCCCCCTACCATATTGGCGTTCTACATAAGCATAGAATGCTTGTCCTCCACGATAGGCAAGGTAACCATTCAACTGCTCAAGAGGGGGAAGTGCTTCGCTTAGGGCTATGTCGCGCATAAACATATCAGTCTGTACATCTAAGCCGCCAAGACTTTCGTATTCAGCAAGTCCTTCATTCATCCATAATGGGATGGTAGAGCGTGAATAAAGAGCCACTTGGATTGAGCCAGCATAAAACATTTCATTCAGGTATGCGTGGACCAATTCATGATGGATTACATGGCGGAACTTTTCCCAGTCCCCCTCAAATGGCAGTACCATTCTATTTTTAAATAGTTCAGTGACTCCTCCGACGCCTTCGGGGAGTAGCTGACCAATGATGTTGGTTTGTTGGAATTGGTTATGGGAGCCGTATATAACAATAGTTAGTCGTTTGGTTGGCCGAAATCCGAAATTGGTTATAAGGGAATTGAGGGCTTCCTCGGCTTTGTATGCGCAAAACTTTGCTAAATAGTCCAGAGTATCGTGAAAGAAAATGTCGAAATGAGGGGATGTAATGTAGCGCCACTCAAAGGATTGGTACTGCACTTTGTTTTTACCAAATTGAGCATAGAGCGATACGGTACATAATCCGAACACAATAATCAATGCCTGTAATAAGGTTGAAGCCTTATCCAAGGTTGCCGGTATTACTTGCTCAATGATGCGGCGCGGCAGCTGTTTCCGTACAGTAGACATAAAAGGCGAGTACCACATGGAGGAACTACTGTTATTGGTGTAACTTCAACCTTTATAGGCAATTTGCTATAGGTGATTGACGTCCTGCGTGCACTGCTAACAACGATACCAATGTATGAATTATTGCCGCGATGGTCTAAGCTACCCGACAATGTGCACTATTGTATCCAGGGCATCACTAAGCGTTTCAGCCTCCCACTTATCACCAGAGCGTGTATGTGCGTAGATGAGATTGCGCATGGTGCGGAGGATAATTTCGAGGTTTGTCCTACGGGCTAGCATTGAGTCCGAAAAAGAAAATCCTGCCTGTTCAATGAAGCGCTTACATTCTTGCTGTGAAATGAGAGTCCCCGCGTTAAAAGGATCAATAAAGACATCCAGACCAGGGTGGTAAACGATAAAGTGCAGTGGCATTCCGATACCCCACAATTCAATACCTACGCGCTTGGCGACAAGCAAATAAAGGCAGCTAAGAGAAATTGGGATACCTTCTTTTGTTTGCAAAAGGGAAGAAAAATAAGTGTGCTGTGCGGAATGATAATTGCGGACCGCCCCACGGAACTGCTCCCGCTCGAAAAGCACAATATTGAGAGCAACCAGCCATCCCATCTCTGAACTTGTGGGTAAAGCACAAGCATAGCGGCTTACCTCTGAAGCCAGGCTGTCAAGGTACTGCCTCCACGCTAACATATTGTGTTCAGGATAGCCAAATGCTGAAAGAAGAAACAATGCATCTTCTAATTGGATGTCAGTAGCATTTAGGTGGGAGGTGACAATTGAATCTACTAACTGGGCAAGTGCATCGGTTTGGAGTGCTCTAATACAAGCAAGTGCATTTGCAGATTGGGGCAGATATGCCGGTGTAGAAGTAACAATTTGTCGGAGCAAAGGAACAATCTGGTGTCCGTATGACAGTAATCGCTGCTGAACCGCTGTCGTTACAGCTGGATCGCTATCGTCAAGTAGAGAAAGGAGAGCAGAAAGCTCAGGATTATTCTGTATCAAATCAGCCCTCCACATATTCCATCTATTGCTCAAGCTGATGAATGGTTGTTAATTCGTCGCGTAGGTATACAAATGCTTCCTCCGGTGAATTGACAAAGCGAAAGAGCATGATATCCTGTTCGGTAATAACACCCACTTCAGCCATGTAGTCAAAGTTGATAACTCGGCGCCAATATTGCTCGCCATAAATGCATATCGGCATTTGTTTGCGAATCTTGCCTGTTTGGACAAGGGTTAGAATTTCCATCAACTCGTCCAACGTGCCATAGCCACCAGGAAAAATAACCATTGCTTTTGCGAGATACGCAAACCAAAACTTGCGCATGAAGAAATAGTGGAATTCGAAATTGAGTTCTGGGGTAATGTAGGGGTTAGGAAACTGCTCGGTAGGTATGCTAATGTTTAGACCTATTGACTTTCCTCCTGCAAGATATGCTCCCTTGTTCCCAGCTTCCATAATTCCAGGACCACCACCCGTACAAATGTAGAACCGTTTTTCCGGTGGTAACGTTAGGGACCACTCGGTTATCATTCGCGCTAACTCAACCGCTGCATCGTAGTATTGACATAGTTCTGCCTGCTGCAATAGTGAAAGGCGTCGTTGCTCGGCACGCTGGCGTTCTGCGCCAATTGTCCGCTCAATGTGTAACTGCAGTGCCTCAAGCTCATACTGGAATTGCTGGGGAGACCGAATGCGGGATGAGCCGAAAAAAATAATTGTGTTTTGAACATTTTCTAAACGGAACTGAGTCGCGGGATAAAGGTACTCGGCTAAGATTCGAATTGAACGGGCAGAAGGAGAGTGAAGAAAATCTGCGTTATCATATGCCTT
>JANWWF010000030.1 GCA_025055755.1 Candidatus Kapaibacterium sp.
TCGAGGGCAACACCACGCTCGGCAATGCTGCCACCGACCAGGTCACCATCACCGCCGGCACCATCACCCTGGCAAACGTCCCCGCCGGCAGTGCCACCGACCAGGTCCTCCTGCGTGATGCTGCCAACCAAGTCCGCCACATCTCTGCCGCCAGCCTGGTCTCCTCGAACGCCTGGTCGCTGACTGGCAACAGTGGCACCAACCCCGCGGTGAACTTCCTTGGCACCACCGACGGTCAGCCCCTGGTCATCCGCACCAGCAACACCGAGCGACTGCGCATTACTCAAACGGGCGATGTGGGCATTGGGACGACGACCCCCTCGGCGCGGCTGCACGTGGCCGGCTCCGGCCGTGTCGATGGCACCCTGACAGCTGCTGCGGACCTGAGCGTCGAGGGCAACACCACGCTCGGCAACGCTGCCACCGACCAGGTCACCATCACCGCCGGCACCATCACCCTGGCAAACATCCCCGCCGGCAGTGCCACCGACCAGGTCCTCCTGCGCGATGCCGCTAACCAAGTCCGCCAGATACCTGCGGCCAGCCTGGTTTCGTCGAACGCCTGGTCGCTGACTGGCAACAGTGGCACCAACCCTGCGGTGAACTTCCTCGGGACAACGGACAATCAGCCCTTGATTATCCGAACAAACAATCAGCAAGTCATGCGGGTAGGAACCGATGGAACGCTTGCTCTGAACACCAACACTCCTGCAGCAACGCTGACCATCCGTGGCGCTGGTGGCACACGGGGTACACTGAACGTTGGTACTGACGGTATCACTCCCCCATCGGGAACGCACTATGCTATCCTGGGAAATACCACTACCGAAAGTAGCCAGAATGTATTCAATGTGTTCTCTGACTTAGAGGTTACCGCTGCATCCAACTCATCGGTCAACTACACTGCTGGTTACTATAACCTGAACTTGCTCGGATCGGCAAACTACACCGGCACACTGCTATATGCCTTTGGCGGTCAACTTGACCACTACGGCAGTGGCACTGTTACCAACGCTTTTGGGGTAATGGGAACCGTTGTGGTCCGACAAAACGGAACAATCTCTAACGGAACAGCAGTGAGAGCACATGTAGCAAATGTGGGAAGCGGTACAATTACAACGGGCAGGGGTCTATTTGTACCACAACCGGCAGGAAGTGGGGCAATAACGACTATGGTAGGTGCCCATATCGTCCACCTAACCCGAGGGTCAAACAATACACTGTTGCTCCTGGGCAATACGCCACCCACCGGGAATTATTCCATCTATAGCTCTTCGTCGTATCCCAGCTACATCGAAGGGAGTGTTGGAATTGGGACAACTTCTCCCTCTACGAAGCTCCATGTTACTGCGGCAAGTGACCCCTTAAGGTTAGAAGGTTTACAGACCGACAACACCCTTGACAACGTGCTGGTGGCGAACTCCAGCGGAGTGGTACGCCTTCGCTCGGCAAGCTCGTTGGTAGGAAGTAACGCATGGTCACTAACAGGTAATAGTGGCACTAATCCAGCAGCCCACTTCCTGGGTACTACCGATAATCAACCCCTTGTTATCCGAACAAATAATCAAGAAAGAATTCGCATCGCTCCTAACGGAGATGTGGGAATAGGAACCAACAATCCTACCCAGCGCCTCCATGTGCAAAATGGAAGCATCCATGTACAGCATGATGAAAACAGTTCGTGGTCTGGTGCTCTCCACTTCCGGAAGGCTCGCGGCAGCCAAAGCTCCCCTGCCCCCGTCCAAAGCGGGGATGAAACAGGATACATCTACTTCCGTGGTCACGACGGCGGCACTTATCAGCCTACAGCGTTGATTATATCCCACGTAGATGGAAACCCTGGCGTAAATGATATGCCTGGCCGCTTGTCCTTCCTTACAACCCCCGCTGGATCTGCAACCCCTGTTGAGCGAGTACGCATCACGAACGCAGGTAATGTTGGTATCGGAACGATAACTCCTACTACTCGGCTGCATGTGAGTGCTCCAGCAGATCCCCTTCGCCTCGAAGGTGTACAAAATGCGAGCGGAGGAGTAGATGTCCTAACTGTTACCACAGACGGAACGGTGAAGAAGTCCTCTCCTGCCGCTATTGTCAGCGGTGGCATCATCAAGGGTGCATACACCCCATCGAGTACGGGATCAAACTTTACCATCTCACCAGGACAAGATATCCAAAGTGGCGCGATAGTTGTGGTAACAGTTCATGGACCTGCTGGTGGTGGTGTCGTCGGAGCAATGGTAACAGCAGTGAACGCAGGAACCGACACCTTTACCGTTGCAACATCTATGAGTATTGACAACACGTACGCAATCCACTACATGATTATCAACCCCTAAGAGGTCCCTATGAAAGGATGCAGTGTGCAAACTATGATGGAATTCACCATGAAGCGAGTTGCACTATTCTTGGTAATTACAGCGGTCGAAGTCCATGCGCAAGGTGTAGGCGCAGATTCGCTTCGACTCCGTAGCAATGCGGGTGGACAGGCGTGGTTACTTCTGCCCCAGACCACAACGGCGCAGTACCGCCTGCTACTCCCTTCCACCCTCGGGACGGCAAACCATCAATTAATGTGGATAAACGGGGGAACAGGACAAATTTCTCTGCTACCGCCGGGGCTTGACGGACAAGTACTACAATACGGAGCCGGAGGATTGTCGTGGGTAAGTGTTCCAACCCTCATCTCGGGAACGGCATGGTTACTCACGGGTAACAGCGGCACCAATCCCACCACGAACTTCCTCGGCACCACCGATAGCCAACCTTTAGTAGTTCGGACAAACAACAATGAACGACTTCGTATCACTTCCGATGGCAAAGTCGGTATCGGCACTTCATCACCGAGCACATCCCTTGAAGTCTCAGCGACAGCAAGTGGGAGTATCTCTCCTATTCTCCGATTGAATAACACCAGCGTAAATGATGGAAGTGGCAGTGCTCTCGAATATAGTGTCAATGGTATTGTGGCAGGAAAAATAGAAACTAAAGTATTCGGACCAGCCTCATACATGTTCTTTTCTACTTACCATGGGGGACCCGGGTTGACGGAAAAACTAACCATTGCCAGTGATGGGAGAATAGGCGTTCGCACCACGGGTCCCCAGACCCTATTCCATGTATACAATGATAACCCCTATTTATTGGGTAATGCAAGCCTTTTGCGAACAGAGACAACAAATGGCAGTGGCAATAACGTTGGTCTGTGGATGATTGGTGGTGCCCCAAACGCCAATTGGATTATAGGAACTAACAGAGGGGACATTGCCGGCGCTGCAGACAATCTCATGTTCTACAAAGTAGCAGGAGGAACTGGGGTAAAGATGGTTATCAGCGACGGAGGAAATGTCGGGGTTGGGACAACTAACCCCACCTCACGGCTCCATGTAGAATCATCCAGTGGCTCTACGATTGCACGGTTCGCAGTACCGTCAAGCTGGGGCCAAATTGTAGTCTCTAATGGAACCGTCACCGCTGACTTTGGAACAGATGGCTCAAACGCTATGGTAAGTGCGAACTCAAATCATGCATTAGTTCTGCGAACCAACGCAACAGAGCGAATGAGGATTGATAATGCTGGCAACGTCGGCATTGGGACAAGCAGTCCTTCTGCCCGTCTCCATGTCAATGCCTCTGCTGACCCTCTCCGCCTGCAGGGTTTGCAGACTGACAACACCCTTGATCAAGTGCTGGTGGCTAATTCCAGTGGTGTGGTTCGTCTCCGTTCAGCAAGCTCCCTGGCGTCGAGTACCGCCTGGTCGCTTGTGGGCAACAGCGGCACCAATCCTGCCACGAACTTCCTCGGCACCACGGATAACCAACCTCTCATCCTTCGCACAAATAACCTTGAAAGAATGCGCATCACCTCTGACGGCAATCTCATCGCCTCGGGTTTCGTTGGCATAGGAACAAATAATCCCCAGCACAGCCTGCACATCCATGGCGGGGCATTAGCACTAAGTGGAGGGGGCTTGGATGGATCGCTATTCCAACGTTTTGTTCTCTACGCAGATCAAACATACGGACTCTACTTTGATGCACCGAAAGACGCATCTTCAACTCGTTTACCAATCCAGTTTGGTTGGCGAGGGGACGCTATTCCCCAGGTATATATCAGTGGAGGAACTAACCCAGGATATGTAGGACTGGGTACAACATCCCCTTCCCATCGCCTCCATGTCAATGGGGTAATATACTCCTCAACGAGGTTGACAGCAGGTGATCATTATGTAAGCACTGTCTCAAGCGGTTTGTTACATATCTCAGACGGAGACATTGCAGGAAACCCCGTTTCCGGATCTCATGCAATAATTGAAAGTTACAATCCCACTCTCCATATGTTCTCTCACGCAAATGGTACCGCGCGTATCGTCCTTGGCACAAATCTCAACAGCGGTATACTATCGTTCAACGAAGCAACTGACCTTTTACAACTGAGCACAAACAATCTTCCCCGCCTTACAATCGAGCCATCCGGTAACATCGGAATAGGAACAACAAGCCCATCTGTACGATTACATGTAAGTGCCTCAGCCGATCCACTCCGTCTGGAAGGCTTGCAGACCGACAACACGCTCGACCAAGTGCTGGTTGCTAACTCCAGCGGAGTGGTGCGTCTCCGTTCGGCAAGCTCGCTGGCCTCGAGTACCGCTTGGTCCCTGACTGGCAACAGCGGCACCAATCCCGCGACAAACTTCCTCGGCACTACCGATGGACAACCCCTGGTCATCCGCACCAACAACGCAGAACGTCTGCGCATTGATCCCAGCGGCAACGTCGGCATCGGCACGTCTGCGCCTACCGCTCGGCTGGAGGTCGGCGGCGACGTCCGCATGACCGGCGGCACCCTCCTGGGCGGCAAAACCGCCAAAACCTACACCGCCGCTGAACTCAATGCCAAGCTGGGATTCAATGTCACAGACCCAGCCCAACAGTACCAACAAAACCAGGTCATCTACAACGACTTCTACGGCGGCTCTATCGCCCATCTGTGGGGGCATCACGTTGGCTCATGGCTCTTCACCATCTACGACCAGAGCGGATACGGACCCAATGGCTTTTTCTTCGGGAAAGTGCCCTACGGAGGAGGAAGCGCCACCTTCTTCAACGACGGCAGTGTGATGATGGTGCTGCGGAGCACGGGGAACTTGGGACTCAACACTCTCAACCCTACGCATCGTCTCCATGTTGTTGCTTCAGCGGACCCCTTGCGGTTGGAGGGCTTACAGACCGACAACACGCTCGACCAAGTGCTGGTTGCTAACTCTAGCGGTGTGGTGCGCCTCCGTTCGGCAAGCTCGCTGGCGTCGAGCAGCGCCTGGTCGCTGACCGGCAACAGCGGCACTAACCCTGCGACAAACTTCCTTGGTACCACTGACAACCAGCCCTTGGTCATTCGGACTAACAACACTGAGCAGGTGCGCATCACAACCTCAGGCAATATCGGTATTGGCACAACGACTCCCAATGCCAGATTAGGAGTAATAGGAAATGCTGCAATAGGCACCACTTATGGTAGTGCTGCAGCGCCTCCGAATAGCCTTATTGTCGAAGGGAAAATTGGTATCGGTACCACCACACCATCCCCGCGCTTGCATGTTGTTGCTCCAGAACCTGAGCACGGACTGTGGGTAGATGCTACCGATGTTGTAGGAGCTGGTTTACCGGTTATAATCCGAGCCAATACAACAGGGAAAACCTTCGGCACTAACACCTACGGTCGACTGCTGCGGTTACAAGACGTGCGAACCGGTGCCGGCTTCTACGATATCGGCATCAATGCCAACGGAGGCTTTTTCATTACTACTAACAGTAGCAGCGTGGAGGGTTTGACGCTGTCGGCAACATCGAATGTGGGGATTGGAACCGCAACCCCCCTGGGGAATGGCTTTGATCTGCATCTGGGAGGAGACAACGAAGTGGCATTGTCCTTTGGCACCAACGCCACAGCATCGAATAATGCCCACATCGTTCTGAACGACCATGGGGGACAGCGCGGGCTACGCATGTATTCCGGTAACTACGGCGCAGGGAGTCTCCTCATGACAGTTCTCAATTCCGGCGATGTGGGGATTGGACCCGTGGCTACTCCTTCACACCGTCTCCATGTTGTCGCCTCTGCCGACCCCTTGCGGTTGGAGGGCTTGCAGACTGACAACACGCTCAACCAAGTACTGGTAGTCACCAGTAGCGGTGTTGTGAAAACGCGTGCCGCCAACACCTTGGGCGGAGGAAATGCATGGAATCTTACCGGTAACAGCGGAACCAATCCGGCAACGAACTTTCTTGGGACTACCGACAACCAGCCCCTTGTCATTCGCACGAATAACCAAGAGCGCCTCCGTGTAGATCAGAGTGGCAATCTCTGCATCGGAACAACGACGGCTTCCGGACTTCTGACTATCACTAACGATGAAGAAGAAAACTTCGTCATTCTTACTAATGCATCAGACAATGCAGATAACGCTCCCAAAATTCGATTCCGCCGTTCGAGGGGGACCCCTTCGTCTCCCACGATCGGGAGTGCAGGGGACTATATCGGCGATATTGCATTCCAACAATTCGACGGCACGACATTCCGTAACTCTGCCATGATTTCAGCAACAATTGATGGTACACCTGGCACAAACAATGTCCCCGGGGCACTCCATTTCCGCACTCGACCAAACAACGGCTCGACGTTGGTAACCCGCATGACTATCAATGAAGCAGGTAACGTAATAATTGGTAATCACGGGACAATACCGTTGAGCACTTATAATACAGGCTTCGATCCATCGACGATTATTGCTGGCAATAATCGCGACCTCGTCTTAGCCTCATTCTCCAGCGGCTCCGCTCTTGCGAAAGCAGATATAGAATTTTTCCGCGCACGAGGAACACCATCATCTCCGGAAGATGTCGCTGATGGGGATGGATTAGGACAAATAGGTTTTGGGATGTACCAAGGCGGAGCCATTCGAACTCGTAGAGCAGCTATCGCAGCTCTGGTAGATGGAGCGCCAGGAACAAACGATTACCCAACACGACTGGAATTCTACACCACACCCGATGGATCCGCTACCGAAGCGCTTCAGATGGTGATCAAGAACAATGGGAATGTTGGGCTTGGTGTTGCTAATCCCACTTACCAACTTCAGCTCTCCACTGACCAAGCAGCAAAAACCAGCACCAACACATGGACTGTTATCTCCGATCAGCGCCTGAAGACAGTGGTTGGTCACTATACGAAAGGCTTACAAGAACTCCTCCAATTGGAGCCGATTCTCTACCAATACAAAAACACTGCTGACTACCAATTTGATCCTGCTGTGCTCTCGCAAGTCAATGTTGGATTTGTCGCACAGGACGTGCAGCGCATATTCCCCGAAGCAGTGGTGCAACAGAAAGATGGCTATCTCGGTTTGAACACACACCCAATTCTTGTTGCCTACCTCAATGCGTTCAAAGAGCTCCACCAACGGGTGGAAACTCTGGAAAAGCAAGAGCATTCATCCCCTGCTCATCACACCTCCTCAACCCAAACCGCTCAAGACAACACCCACCTGCTCCAACGAATTGCGCAGCTTGAACAACAGGTGCACCGATTGGAAAACTTAGTGCGCCACCTCACTGCAGCTCCTGAACAACGTGCCGAACCCTGGCTGGGAGACAATATTCCTAATCCCCACGATGGAACAACAACAATTCCGTACTACGTACCTTCCAGCATCTCTTTAGCAACCCTGCGGCTGAGCAATCTCAGCGGCGAAATTCTCTTGGAAGTCAATCTCCCAGTCCGAAATCAACCTTCGCAGATTACGCTGGCTATTTCGAGCTATCCCTCGGGTACGTATGATTATTCGCTCGTCCTTGATGGTCGGACTGTAGCGACAAAACGGATGCAGCTCGTCAAGTAACGTTGCTCCACACGTACGAGGCGTTGGTAAAAAAACAGCGGACACATGCCATATACTATCAAGCAAAGAGTGCCCAGAGCTGTGGGCGTGTCTCCGAACTAACCGCCGGCAAGGGCGGGAAAAACGAAGTTTTTTATGTGGCAACGATCTGCAGCGGTGCATAGCGCGCCAAAAGGAGCTTTGTGCCAACAGTGTTGAAATGGACGGAGAGTTTCGTCTCTGCGCCTCGCCCCTCGACCGCGAGGATAACCCCCTCGCCAAAGGTTGGGTGGAGAACACGCATTCCTCGGCGGTACTGAATTGTTTCACCATTGCTCTGCCGCGAGGACCTTTTCTTTTCCGCAACTGGTAACCCTGCAACCAGCCGTGCAATGTCCTTGCGAGCAAAGTCTTCTGGCCGATTAGCATCGAGCAGTTCTATGGGAAGCTCTGCCAAAAAACTCGATGGTAGCGACTGCTCCGGCAGCCCAAATGCAGAGCGCTGGCGTGGATAGGTGAGCACAAGATGACGCTTGGCACGTGTGATCCCTACATAGAACAAGCGCCGTTCTTCGAAGCGATCGCTTTCAGTACTTGTCGCCCGAATAAGCGGGAGCAATCCTTCCACCAACCCTGCGATGATGACAACGGGAAATTCAAGCCCCTTAGCTGCATGGAGAGTCATAAGGTGGACAGCATCACCGGATGCCGATTCATCGGCGCTGGTGAGGAGTGAAACGCGCTGCATGTAGTCAGCCAACGTCACTTGCTCACCGCTTTCCGCTGCAGCGGCATACTGCGTAATGTCGGCAATCAAGCGCGCAAGGTTTTCATAGCGATCGAGCGCTTCATCTGTTGCCTGGAGTTTGTAGTACTGGAGCAGCCCTACGGCATCAAGATATGTATGCACAACCTCCCCCAGCGGCATAGTCGTAAGACGCTCTGCCGTCGTTGCAACAAGAGCACCAATCTGCTCAAGCACCAGTTGCTTTTGTTTGGCAATGGTGGAAATCTGGCGAGCGTTCTGTGCAGCATTCAACAGCGACACCCCTTGCGCGTGTGCCCACTGACGAAGATGATCAAGTGTTGCTTCGCCAATGCCGCGCGGCGGCTCGTTGACAATGCGAAGAAACGCTTCATCATCGTGGGGATTAAGCAGCAGTCGCAGGTATGCCAGAGCATCTTTGATTTCCTTGCGCTTGTAGAACGAAATGCCACCGATGATGCGATAGGGAATCTCTGCCCGTCGGAACTCATCTTCCAACAGCTTCGATTGGGCATTGATGCGATAGAGCACCGCTACATCAGACCACGCAGTAATAATGCTTTGTGCCCGCATTTCCTCGATCATGCGGACAATCCCTGCGGCTTCGTCGGCTTCATCCCAGTAGCTGACCACCCGCACAAGATCACCGCCATGGTGCGCTGTCCACAACCGCTTGGGGATTTGGTGAGGATTGTGGGAAATCAATGCATTAGCAACATCGAGAATGACTTGCGTTGAGCGATAGTTCTGCTCCAGCCGTATGAGACGATGCTCAGGAAAATCACGCTGGAACTCAAATATGTTCTCTACTCGTGCTCCGCGCCAGCTGTAGATACTCTGTGCATCGTCACCGACGGCAAAAAGATTGCGATGTCCCCCAGCGAGCAATTTGAGCACCTCGTATTGTGCACGATTGGTGTCCTGGTACTCATCAACGTGAATGTAGTGAAACAGCTCTTGGTACATCTGGAGTATTTCGTCGCTGCTCGAAAGGAGGTCAATCATGTGGAGCAACAGGTCATCAAAATCCATTGCATTGGCACGGCGAAGCGCGCGTTGGTAGTGGTGGTAGATCGTTGCAATCTTTTGCTGGCGTGGTGTGGCAGCCTGCCGTGCGTATTCCTCGGGAACGATGAGGTCATTTTTCGCGCGGGAAATCGCGGTACGGACTGTTTGCGGCGAAAGCTCCGTTGCTGAGATGTTCTGCTCCTTAAGCAAACGCCGAATAAGTGCCAGCGAGTCATCTTCGTCGTAGATCGTGTAAGTGGCGGAAAACCCGAGGACGTCTGCATTGCGGCGGAGCAAGCGAGCAAAAATCGAGTGGAATGTCCCTGCCCACACCCGACGCGCTGCCCATGGATCGCACAAATGGGCAATCCGCTCACGGAGCTCATCGGCAGCTTTGTTTGTGAAGGTCATTGCAACAATGCGCTCCGGGGGAATGCCATTGGCAATCAAGTACGCAACCCGCGTGGTCAACACGCGTGTTTTACCACTTCCCGCACCGGCAATGACCAGGACTGGTCCTTCGGTTGTTATTACTGCCTGGCGCTGTGGCTCATTAAGCTGAGAAAGCACCTGCTCAAAGCCGGACCCATCCATCCTGACTCCAATTACGTGGACTACAAAGATACCGTCCTTGAAAAACGTAATTTTGGCGCAGAATTTTCTGCCATTGAGCACATTTGCGCTGGACTAACTTCCCAGCACAGTCGTATGGACCGCTGCCGCGCGCCGTGGAATCAGCATGCAAGTCGTGCCGCCCTTGTCCTTGGCATGGGGATGAGCATACTGCTTGCAGCTCCACTGCCCCAGAAGGCACAGCAGCTTCTTGTTACGGCGGTCAATACGACGAATTTCCCCCAGATTGGTGTTCGCCTCTATAGCTTCGACGCTGAAGGGAATCCCGCCCCCCTCGATCCTCTGCAGGACCGCTTAGTTACCGAACGAATGAGTGTCGTTCGACAAACCACTGGGATTGTGGACTGCCCACCTTTGTATCAACCCACTGCGACAACGACCGTATTTGCCTTCGATTGGACAAGTCAGGCAATTGAGCAGCAAGCAGCTACTGCGATTCGGCAGTGGTTTAGCGCAGTACCATCCGGCAGCGAGATAGGAATTGTTGCCTTCGGTGTTCGCCCCTATTTGCTGGTGGATGTGACAAGCGACACCGCTGCTGTTCTTGCTTCTCTGGAACGATTCCCCCGGCTTGAGGCTGCAATACCATACCGTGCTCTGCTCGATTCTCTGCTTGGTGCAATTGCAATCGGAGCACGAGGACGCCATCGCCGCTCCGTGGTGATGGTTACCGAACACCTTCTGCCCGATCCCCCACCCGCTGCTCTGCGGCAGATGCTTCAAACAACCGGAACGCAGCTGATGATCATCGCTGTTGGGCATGCAGTACCCAACAGTGTACGTGCCGTGTGCCTTGAAAGCGGTGGGATTGTTCTCGATCATGTTGATCCTTCCGAGCTCCCCTCATTGCTCCGCATGATTGCTGCGATTGCTACAGGCTACCAGCCCTGCAGTATTGCATGGCAAAGCATCTACGACTGCTCGCCGAGCCGGAGCGTTGTCATCACTGCTCCCAGTATCGGGGCACGGACGGAGTTTAGCTACACCCTTGCACCACAGCAAACCCCTCTGCTCGACATTCTCCCGCGGTATCGGGACTTAGGCACGTACCCGCCGGGAATTACTCCTCCGCAGGAAATTGTCCTGACTGCACTCAATGCCGACATCACGGTGCTGGCAGTAACTACAGACCCGACCATTGAGATCGCCGATGGTCAGATTACCTTGCCCTTTCTTCTCCGCGCTGGACAGCAGTACCGATTTCGTGTGCGTCTCCGCATTGCACGCTCGGAGAGAACAGTTGGCGCGGTCCGGATTGTGAGCACAAGCTGCACAGGAATTGATGCCATAATCATTGCTGCAAATGTTCGGCAACCGACAAGCAACACTGCGCAATTTCTCTACCCAGATGCTGCCACAACCTCTGCATATGCAGGTCTTCCCCTTCGCTTGCAGTGGACAGGGACACTGCCGAGCGACTCGGTAGCCCTATTGTTGCAACAAGTTGGGGATACTGTGTGGACACCTCTGGCAACAGATCTAACAACCTTTGAATATACCTGGCAGTTGCCATTGGAAGGACGTTACCGTTTTCGTCTGCTCAGCAAACGAGGAATGTTACACGCCGAATCCGGCACCGTCGTGGTAACACCTCCGCCTTTTGGAATTATCGCTCCGGCTGTCCCGCAAGCGCGCGTGGGGAGCGTCGTTGAATTTCGTCCTGCTCAATTGCTGTGCTCCGATACCACAGTTTCTGTCCCGATTGATTCCCTTCGCTTTGCCATTGGGCGGTCGTTTTCTCTTGTGCGAGATATTCCCAACACCATCCCTCCAGGAACGTGTGTAAGCACGTGGTTTCGATTCAGCCCCCAAGAGGAAGGTATCCACACCGACACTCTCTCCATCTACACGCCCTACGGTGTTCGCCGTAGTGTAGTCGAGGGCATTGCCACAGAATCCCAAATTCTTCTCCCAAGCACCATCCGTCTCGGTACCCTTCCGATCGGTACCTCCCGCGATACGTTGGTTCAGTGGCTTGCATGCGTGAAAACCCCGCAGCAAGTGCGACTGCGGCCGATTGGTCCCGATACCACCCAAATTCAACTGCTCACAATTCGGCAATTTTCGCTTACCGAGGAAACACCCTGTATGGCGTATCCGTTCGGCGTTCGTGCCCAACGGGTCGGACGTAC
>JANWWF010000031.1 GCA_025055755.1 Candidatus Kapaibacterium sp.
GGGAAAGTATTTCTGCAACTGGAAGCAACGCAAGCGTGTCTCATCGCTAAATAGCGAGTGGGTGTTACCGTTTACGATCAACTTTCATCAATACGCAGGATGTGCATTCCATGCATTCGAGATGCCAGGGCGTCCGGTTTCCCACGCCTGTGTTCGACAATTCCTCGATGATGCAGAGTGGCTGTACCGGTGGGTGCGGACCGGGAATGTTCGAGATTCCCTCGGACGATTCCTCCCCTATGGCACGCCTGTCATTATCCTGGACATGTTCGATTATCGGCGAAAGCGCTTTGGTCCATGGCTGGACCTAACATCAAACCAGCCCGCTATCGAGGACCTTCCTCCGGATCCCCTCGCTGTTGAGGAGCCATGGATACCGATTTCCCAGATACCGCACAAAATCCGTCGAGGTTTACCAAACAAACGCCGATACCTGGTTGCCCGAGATACTCTTCTTGCTCGTGGAATTATTGACTCGACTTTTCGCTTTCAAGAGTCTATTGACTACAACGAGCGTCGTCGTCAAAGGTTAAAGATGTCAAGCTCATCGCCTGCGCGGTAACTTTACGAAGGCTTGTAGACATCCCTTTGCGGAGCACAAATCGATTACTCTACTTCGACTCGTGGGATACGGTTGCTTAACAGAGTTGTCACTTCGTATGGTATTGTTCCCATGCGATCGGCAAGCTCCCCAACGGTGATGCTGTCATGTCCTTGAGAGCCAATGAGCACAACTTCTTCACCAATGCGAATGGGGTCATCCCCAACATCCACCATGCATTCATCCATGCAAATTGCTCCAACGATAGGATACCGTTTCCCCCCAATCAAGCACTCTGCTTTGCCGCTAAGCATGCGGGAATAGCCATCGCCATAACCAATCGCAATCGTCGCAATTGTGGTGGTGCGAGGAGCGAAGTAATAAGTGCCATAGCCGACAGATTCTCCTTTTTCGACGCGACGAAGAGCTGTAACCTGCGAACGAAGACGGAGCACAGGACATAAGTCTGGTGCCTTAGTGACACCAGGTGCCATGCCATATAGACCAATGCCAATACGCAGTGCAGTATAATGAGTTTCCGGGAAACGAATTGCCGCTGCGGTATTTGCTGCATGAACAAGAGGAAAGCGATAACCTCGGCTTTCCAGCTGCGCAAGCACAGAGGAAAAGCGGTGATTTTGCTCTGTTGTCATAGTGCAGTCCCGATCATCGCTTCGGGCAAAGTGGGTACAGATGCCTTTAAGCTCAATACCATCGAGCCTGGTGCACTCTTCTACAAAGGCAGGAACATTCTGATACGGTATGCCATCCCGGTGCATACCAGTATCCACGTACACATGCACGGGAATGCGGCGATGGTGCCGCTGAGCAGCTGAACTTAGCGCGTGAACGAAATCAAGTGAGCAGCCTACCACCTCTAAGTTATGCTCGATGATGGCCTCGATGTCGCCAACAGTAGGAGTCATAAGCACCAGAATTGGCGTGTCCACGCCAATCTCTCGGAGGAATGCTCCTTCCTCGGCATAGGCTACACCAAACATATCCACAACCGGGGCAAGAATTGGGGCAACGGTTTCTATTCCATGCCCATAGGCATTCGCCTTCACAATTGCGATAAGGGTTTGTGCAGTTGCTATCCGACGAAAGAAAGCAACGTTATCAAGCAGAGCTTGACGAGAAATCTCGATGAAGGTTGGTCGCATATGACGAGGAAGTATTGCTGCGAATGCAAAACTACGTTTTTCCAGTCATGCCAACTATGTTACCTAACGACGCTATGCTCCGTACCTGAAGGTATAAACTCTGCTTGTTGTCTGTCGCTCTTGCAAGAATTCTGCCGAGCGATGGCATAAAAAAGGTCACATTGTCCGAAAATTTGATGCACAAATCGTTTGGCACACTTTTCCTTATACACAAAGCGAGTGTTTATGTGTAGTATGTTTCACCACTTTGGAGGATGTGCTATGACACTGGTCAAGTTCAATCCGTTCGAAGGCTTCGACAGCTTGGTACGCCGAATGACCGAGTGGATGAACGAGCTGGATCGGTCGTTGGCGCTCAATGGCGAAGGCACAGTGACCTTGGTGCCCCGGGTTGACATTTCGGAAGACAAGGAAAACTTCTACATCTCCGCTGAGCTTCCTGGGATCGCAAAGGAGGACATCAAGGTCAGCATTAGCGACGATGGTGTGCTGACCATCAGCGGTGAGAAAAAGCAAGAGCAAAAACAAGAAGGGAAGAACTTCTACCGCATCGAACGCCGCTATGGGACGTTCACGCGGTCGTTTAGCTTGCCCGAGAACGTCAAGCGCGATGCGATCTCAGCACGGTTTGAAAACGGCGTGCTTCATCTGACGCTGCCGAAGCAAGAACCAGCACAACCGAAAGTGACAGAAATACAAATCTCGTAATAGCACGGCAGCACGGAGACTTTCGGTAAGGGGCGAGTGTGCCACGCACTCGCCCCTTGTTTTTCTTTCAGGGAACAATCCGATACAGCATCCGGGGAAAGGGGATAACTTCTCGGATATGCTCTGCTCCAGTGATCCACTTGACGGTGCGCTCAAGTCCTAACCCGAAGCCGCTGTGGGGGACACTTCCAAACTTGCGAAGGTCAAGATACCACTGGAATGCTTCCTCCGGTAAGTTTTCTTTGCGAATGCGTTCTAAGAGGCGGTCGTAATCATCCTCACGCTGCGAACCACCGATGATTTCACCTGCGCCTTCCGGGGCAAGCATGTCCATTGCCAGCACAACACGAGGATCATTTGGATCGCGCTTCATGTAAAAGGCTTTCACTTCTGCAGGATAGTGGTGGATGATGCACGGTTTATCGAACTGTTCCATGATTGCTTCTTCCTGTGGCGCACCAAAGTCTTCACCCCACGGAAAATCGTAGTAGGACTCTGTGCCATCAGGATTTTTCTTGATGAGCTTGACGCCCTTTTTTTGCAAGTATTCAACCGCTTCTGTGTAGCTCATGCGGTAAAAAGGACGCTTGACTTTTTCGAGTTTCGTTGTATCTCGCCCTAAGACAGCAAGCTCCCGCTCACATCGCCGAAGGACAGATTGAACGATGTACTCGACCAAGTCCTCTGCCAGGTCCATCGTATCTTCCAAATCGAAGAACGCCATTTCTGGCTCAACCATCCAGAACTCTGTCAGATGCCGTCGAGTCTTCGAACGCTCAGCGCGAAAGGTCGGTCCGAACGTGTACACTCGTCCCAATGCCATCGCACTGGCTTCTGCATAAAGCTGACCCGATTGAGACAGGTATGCTTTGCCTAAGTCAAAGTACTCCGTCTCAAATAGCGTGCTTGTTCCCTCGCAGGCATTGGGAGTGAGAATAGGTGAATCGGCAAGGACAAAGCCGTTCGAGTCGAAAAACTCCCGGATAGCACGCACGACAGCCGCACGAACACGCATAATCGCCCACTGCCGCTGCGAGCGGAGCCACAGATGCCGGTGTTCCATCAGAAACTCAATGCCGTGCTCTTTCGGTGTAATGGGATATTGTTCGGGAGGGATGTGATAAATCCACAAGTCATGGACATCTACTTCAACACCACCGGGAGCACGCTCGTCTGCTCGAACTGTACCACGGATACCCAGCGATGCCTCCTGTACCAAGGATGTTGCCCGTGCGAAGACATCCTCCCCTACTGAAGGTTTGAAAACGATGCACTGAACGATACCGGTTCCATCACGAAGTTTTATGAACTGAAGTTTGCCTTTCTCAGTGCGGTCATAGACCCACCCCCGAAGAGTGACCTCTTTGCCGATGTACTGGTGAAGTTGCTCAACGTACACGTACGACTTGTAGCGCGATTCCATAGTCTCTGCAGATTGGAAAAAAAGCAACAAGTGCGAAATTACTGTCCTTTCAGGAGGGATGGAGATTGTGTGGAAAGCGTATTCCACGCCTCCAAGGCGCAAAGCCTGCGATATTTTTGCCACACAGTGAAATGTTGAGCTTCATTATGCTCCTGCGAGGAATAGTGACTATTCTGCTTCTGCTCATCTCCAATACCTTTATGACCTTTGCGTGGTATGGTCACTTGCGTTATAGTGCTCAACTTGAAGCGCAGCGATTCGGGATGGTAGGAATTGTGCTCATTAGCTGGCTCATTGCACTGTTTGAGTATATGTTCATGGTTCCTGCAAACCGTGTTGGTTACGTTGGCACAGGAGGACCATTCACTCTTTTTCAACTCCGCGCTATCCAAGAGGCAGTGAGTTTGGTTGTGTTTGTTGTGATTGCCGTGGCGGTGTTTGGCACAGTCCGGCTTGGATGGAATCATGTGCTGGGTTTCATTTTGTTGATTGGAGCAGTGCTACTTATTTTCCGCTCGTGATATGGAGCTATCGGAACAAACACGAGCTGTTGTTGCCTACTTGCAGGAATACAGTGGTGGGAATCTGCGGAAGCCGGAAGACCTTGCCGTTATCCTGGAACTCTGTGCGCAGCGTGACGATGCAGAGCTTGCGCAACGCATTATCACAACCGGGGCGGCGTTATGGAGAGTCTATCGGGTACTCCGCCGCTTGCGCCAAGGGGATGAAGGGTACCGTCAGTTGGAAGAAGAGTTCACTTTGCAAGTCAATGAGTTCCGTCTTGGCATTGCAGCAGCGTTGGAGGCGACCGATGAAGAATGGCTTCTTGAACGATTCCAATCGGTGTATATGGAATTGACTGTTGGCGCCCTCCGCAATGTTGTTGATTTTGCGCATGACTTTTCCTATCTCAAGCAGCTGCAGAACCAGCAGCGTTGGGGCAATGCATCACCACCAATGAGTAACCAATGACAAAGGGAATAATCCTCGCAGGCGGCAGCGGCACGCGGCTCTATCCGATGACTGCAGTCCAAAGCAAGCAATTGCAACCCGTGTACGATAAGCCGATGATTTACTACCCGCTGGCAACCCTCATGCTGGCAGGTATCCGGGACATTTTGATTATTTCTACACCCCACGATACGCCCACTATCCAACGATTGCTTGGGGATGGAAGTCAGTGGGGAATCTGCTTGCAGTATGCTGTGCAGCCCCAGCCTCGCGGCATCGCAGAGGCTTTTATGATTGGTGCTGAGTTTATCGGGAATGAGCAAGTGTGCTTGATTTTAGGGGATAACCTTTTCTACGGGAAATTAGATTTTTTGCGTCGCGGGATTGCAACAAACGACGGTGCGACGATCTTTGCTTATCGCGTGCATGATCCCGAGCGGTATGGAGTGGTGGAATTTTCGCCTGACGGGCGAGTGCTGAGCATCGAGGAAAAACCTGCTCATCCTCGCTCCCACTACGCCATTCCGGGGCTCTACATTTTCACACCGGATGTCGTCGAGCTTGCCCATACGCTCCAGCCGAGCAGCCGTGGTGAGCTGGAAATCACTGATCTTCAGCGGCTGTACCTTAAGCAAGGACGGCTGCGAGCAGAGATTATCGGTCGCGGTGTTGCATGGCTTGATACGGGGACGCCAGACGCATTGCTCGAGGCAAGTTTGTTTATCAGCGCTATCGAGAAACGCCAGGGATTGAAAATTGCGTGCTTGGAGGAAATTGCGCTCTACGAAGGATTCATCACGCGAGAGCAGTTCTTTTCGCACGTTGAGCGGTTGCCCAAGTGTTCCTACCGCGACTACTGCCTCCGTATCGCCGATGAAATCATCGCGAGAGCGTGAGAATTTTATTCCTAAGTTTGCAAGGAACGATGGTCATACGTTCATGTGGAGGAAAACCATGATGCGCGCCCTTGTGTTAGCAGTTGTTACCGGTGGGCTTATGTTGCCGACATCCGTTTTCGCACAGCAGTTGTGGTGGCTTGTTGAGCAGACGAGGGTTATCAGCAACAGTACCGCTTGGGATGTCAATGATGCGGGCGTTGCGGTTGGTATGATAGCCTATCCAAACCCGACAAACTTAGCAACAGAGATCCGTCGAGCAGTCCGGTGGTCAGCCGCAACAGGGCTGCAGATACTTGATTCAATTGCCCAGTCTCCCTCCGACGAAGCTCGTGCCATTAGCGCTAATGGACAGGTAATAGCTGGCATCATTGCAACGCCAAATGGCGAGCGCGGTGCTCTCTGGACAGAGAGCGGACCGGAAGTACTTCACGCAATCAAACCAAACGGATACCAAGCAGGTGCAGTGGCTCTCTCTGCCCGGGGAGACATTCCTGTAGGCTACTCAAGCGCAGACAATACTGGCATTTTCCACGCAGTTCGCTGGGTTGGGAACGATGCCGCCCGGGTACTCCCAGCGACCGGCTTTGCCGGGAGTGTTGCTCATGGCGTTTCCGGCGATGGGACAACGATTGTTGGGAATGCAACAACGCTCGACAACACCCGGAGCATCGCCTTTCGGTGGTATGCGAGTACATATGACACCCTCGGTACGCTTGGAGGATCACTCAGCGAAGCGCGTGCTGCCTCTGCTGATGGAAGTGTCATTGTCGGCTGGTCTGCAAACGTCGCCAATGTTGAGCGTGCATTTCGCTGGACAGCAAGTAGAGGAATGCACGACATCCAAACAATTGGTGCATACGGGCGTGCATACGATGTGAGTGCTGATGGGAAAACTGTTGTGGGACAGGTTACGTTCGACAATAACCAGACCAGTGCATTTGTGTGGACCGAACAGGACGGTATGAAACTTATCGAGTTGCTCTATCCCAGCGTTGTTGCCGATGGATCGCGTCTCATGCACGCATACGCTGTTTCTCCAAACGGGCGGTATGTAGTCGGTCGTGGGTATAATGCTGCCCTTGGACGTATGCTGGGATGGATTCTTGACACCCGTGCTGCCTCCTCAACCTTTGAAGAACGGCTTTCTGATCCAGGGTATAAGCTCGAAACCAGCAGTTCGCACCTTCTGATGAGGCTGCCGGAGCATGGAGAAGTGACGCTTGTACTCTACGATCTCTGTGGGCGGTCTATGGGTACTCTGGTGAATGGATACCACAGTGCAGGGAACTATTCAGTGCTTGTGCCAAGCAACTTCAGTGCAGGTGTGTACATTGCTGTCATGCGAACTCGTTCGGTAACGCTTGCACGACCGGTGGTGGTAGGGTGGTAATAGAGAACTGCCGGCCTGGCTGGAGTAGCTGATAGAGAGGGAGAGCATTCCCTCAATCCTTATACGGATCGTAATCAGTGTCACCTGCCATGGCAACGCCAAGGGGATAGAGCGTCCAGAGGATACGGATCGTCCCTTCATGGCGAGCGAGTACTTCACGCAGAGGCTTGTAACACTGGGGAGCTTCATCTGCGCCACCGCCGCGAAGCTCAATACCACGAGCTTTGAGCTGTGTTTTAACGTCGTCGAAGTTGACCAGTCCAGGGGAAACCTGTTCCCACCGCCCACGGCGCCATCGCCGTTTTCCCGCTGCCTGCGTCCGACTCATCGTTCTTCCTGCGCCATGCACTGTCGTAAAAAGCGCATCCCGAGCTTGAGGTGTATCCAGCCCTTCGACGACGACGGCAATGTCTCCCATTGTCGAGCCGATGAACGATGCTTGTCCAGGGAAAGCGGGCGTGCATCCTTTGCGGACAACCCACCACTTCTGACCAAAATGTTCTTCCCGCCAGAGAAAATTGTGGTGATTGTGGACAGAATACGTTGCCTGAGCACCAAGGATTTCAAGCACTTTGTCAACCACAATGTCTCGCCCTGCATAGGCGTATTCGCCGGCAAGGTCAATTGCAGCAAGGTAGTCCTGACCTAACTCTGAGGATGCATCAAAAAGGATCGGGGGCGCATCCATTGAGCCTTCAGGAACGTGGTCATCAAATTTGCGGCCCTGAGAAAGGGCGATAAATCCCATGGTCGTGCGGTGACCGAATCCTCGTGAGCCGAAGTGGACCGCGACCCACAGCCAGCCTTCATCGTCGCGAAACAGGTCCACGTAATGGTTTCCACCTCCTACTGTACCAAGCTGTTCCGCTGCTAAACTGTAGAGCTTCCGCTGTGGCTTGAATTCTGCATGCGCAATCTTTTCGAGCACCGGATGGTCCACAGGCTCCTTGCTTTTCCGCCCGACTCCGAAGGAGATACGCCGGACGATTTCATCCATCACACGAGCAATGTCGACGTCCTCTGCTCGCACATTTGTGCGGACAGCTTTATTGCCACAGGCAATATCGAATCCAACGCCAGAGAGCGAGATTTTGTCTTGGTACGCAACCGCACCGCCAATTGGATGGCGGTAGCCATGGTGCGCATCAGCATTGAGGACGCCGATATCGTCCTGGCCCACACAGCGTTCTAATTGTTCAATTGCCGCACGGTCAATAATGTCGCGACCGAAGATCGTAATCCGCTTACCCTCTTTCATTGCCTCGAAAGATAAGTTCAACCTTTGCAAAGGTGGTATAGACGAATAGAGGCTGCAATGTGAGAACAATTGCGTATTTTTCGCCTGCAGCAAGGGAGCGATTATGCGCACGTATTTTGTCGAAATGCAGTTGCTATGGCAGATGAACTCACCTTTAGTGCCGCGGCACGACTAGGAAGCTTGTCGCATCCGCGTGTAGAAAAGCTTCTTGCCAATTCTCTTTGCAGCACGGTGCGACTGGAAACAGACTCTCCCTCCATCAAGTTCGGTAATCCTCTTCCCGAACATGCTCGAGCAATGTTTGCAATATTGGATAAAATGCTCATCCGTGGCAAACCAACACTGTGCAACTGGGAGTTTGAACAGTATCTTTTAAGAGCACTCCAAACGATTGTTGCAGATGCACCCGAATTAGGCCTCTTGATTAGGGAGTATCCTCAAAACAGTAGTAAAGTTGGATACCATCTCGATTTTCACCAACACGCTCAAGATGGTTTTCTTTCAGCAGCTGAGTCGTGGCTATTGTGTAATCACTACGCGCCAGAAGTAGTAACCATCTTGCCTACACAATTGCAACAATTTACCAGCATAGCAGAAGACCGGTTTCTTACCTCGATCAAGAACAATGCTCCACGGCTGGTGCGGCATCTATACCGACAGGTGCGTCTTGCTGATTTATGTCCAGATGAAGACCTTGCTCAAAGTAATGCACGAGTAGATTTTGTATTCCAATGCTGTGACATTCGAGAGGTTATTGAAATTGATGGTCCTCAGCATCAAGAGCCAGATGCTCAACTTGAGGATCAGCTTCGAGATAAGCTATTGCAAGAGCACGGCTGGGCTGTTTATCGCATTCCTGCACATGAAGTAGAGCAAGGGGCGGAAGAGTGTATTAAAAGGTGGTTAAACTACCCCTCAGTGCAAGAATGGTACGGTAGGTACCAACAGTGGCATATAAACTGGAATGTGGTTGATCACAATTTTCAAAGAGCTCTTAGAAGAGGTGACCATTCCTTTTTAGCGTATGCATTGGTTGTGATGCCAACTGCATTTCATCAGTGTCTGCGGAGCTTAGTGCAGCTTTACTTGCGCGGCGCTCTTCCTTACGATAGGGAACACCGCGTATTGATTGTGGAAGAAGATGCCCGGGTTGCTTATGAAGCGTATGTAGCATTGTGGACTATGTGGAAGAATTTGGCGTATCTATACCCGGCTTTTCCAAAGCCACCACGTTTGCAGCTACTGGTTTTCTCTCGCCACTTTGAGCGTATAGTTGAAAACATGCACGATTCTGATATCAATACCATACAAATAGAAGAGAACATACCCCCAAATCAAGAAGAGTACGACTTTGCTTTATCATACAGCGCATTTCTTGGTCCCTGGCAGCGTGGAGCCAATGAACAACGATTAAGACTGCCACCAGCACGGAGAATTGCAATCCGCCGTGGAATTTCTCTTCGAGATTACCGGGAGCTTGAGGTCATTCCAGGAGCCAAGTTTGCTGCACAGCTCGATGACATCGAAGAGCAGCTTCGTCATGGAAGAGAGGTCGAAAATGTTATCCGCTATGCCGCCCTGCAGTACTTCTTGCAGTTGCTCTTTCGTTTTCCTCGCTTTCGTCAAGGTCAACTCCATGGTATTGTGCGCCTGTTGCAGCGAAGGGATACGATTATTCTGCTGCCTACAGGGGCAGGGAAATCGCTCATCTTTCAGTTTGCAAGTATGCTTCAGCCCGGTGCAACACTGATTGTTGACCCACTACTGTCGTTGATGGTTGATCAAGTAGATAACCTGCGCGCGGCAGGCTTCGATACAGTCGAATTGATAGGGAGCATTCAAGAGCAAGAACTGAACACCGGTATTCTAGAGCGATTTGGAAACAGGAAGCTCCTTTTCTTGTACGTATCCCCCGAACGCCTGCAAATGGAAAAGTTCCGTGCTGCCCTGAGCCGTCAGGCTTTACTTGCTACAGTGCCGTATGCAGTCATTGACGAAGCGCATTGCTTATCAGAATGGGGACATGATTTTCGCATAGCATACCTGCACCTACCGCATAATCTTCGTCAATTTTGCGGGGATCCGCAGGGAAATCTGCCAACAATTGTAGCACTTACTGGCACGGCATCGTACATGGTGCTGCGTGATCTCCAGGTTGAAATGGGTATAGAAAGCGATGAAGCCATTATTGCACCTCCTACCTTCGACCGTCCTGAGCTGAGATTCCGAGTAAGACATATTGATGATCCGCAGAATCGGCTCACTATTCTGCGGGCGGTTCGAGAAGAGCTGCCAACTTTATTTGGAGCAAACCCTCAAACGTTTTTCCTCCCCCAAGGCGAGCAAACCTGCAGCGGTATCATCTTCGTACCTCATGTCGATGGTCCATTAGGCGCTGTTGAGATAGCCCGGGAGCTGGGACATAGAAATTACTTTACAGGCGGTGCACCACGGTATGTTAATCAACACAAATACAGTCGGCGAAAACTAAGAGTACAGCGGAATTACAAGCAAAACCTCATCCAAGAGCTGGTGGCAACTAAATCATTTGGGATGGGTATTGATAAGCCCAATATCCGCTACACAATTCATTATGTAGCGCCACTTTCAATTGAAGCATTTTACCAAGAGGCAGGACGCGCTGGACGGGATGGGCGGACTGCCTATTGTATCATTCTTTACTCTAATCGAAACCGAGATATGTTTGCAAGGATGCTCTATAGTGAGGACCATCAGGCGGCACTTAGAGAATTGAGAAGAGTGAGGCGAGCAGAACGGGGGGATTTAGGGGTGCTGTTGTGGTTCGTTTTGCAAGCTTACCAAGGCTCAGCGGAGGAAAAAAACGCTACTTGTTTATTTTACGAACGGGTAATACGAGACGAGATAGAGGAGAAAAAACTCAATACAGTCGTAACAATCAACCATCTCGAAGAACGAGAGGGGCAAGATGAAAAATCCATCTATCGCCTTATGCTTATTGGTATCATCAGCGATTATACAGTCGAGTGGTTCTTAAATGGACAAAAGCGCTACACCATCACTGCATGCCGTGTACCCCCAGAAGAAATTATCAGGAAGCTTCGAGACTATCTCCGGCATTACAAACCGCTCCGGCAGGTTAATGAAATGCTTGCTCGTGTTCCTTTGAAAGATGGGAGGACTTATACAGAAGTTGTAGAAGCTGCGGTAGGGATCTTGATTGATTTCATCTATAGTGAAATTGTAGCTCGCCGAAAGCAGGCACTCCGTCAGATGTGTGAGTTGTGCGAGCTTTATCGTGCCGAAAATGACGAGGGCATTTTTCGACAACAAATGCTCAACTACTTACAAGAGTCAGAATTTACTCCAATTCTGAAAGAATGGTTGCGAAAAGGCTTTGAAGAAATTGGTTTGCAAGAGATAGAGAAAGTGCTAACTCGCGCAAGGCAAAGTATGCGCTGGTCAGAGCTGCTTGGCACGGTCAACCGGATGCTTACAGATGCTCCCTCAAACCTTGCTTTGCTTCTTCTGCGCCTATTTGTCCGATTGCGAACCCAAGCGCTACCGGACATTCTCAACCGAGATTTTATCGAATTTGTTCGAGTGTTCAATAGCTACTACAAATCTCAGGTGCACCAGGGGTTTGATGAGCCAGTCGAGCTTTTTGCTGAAATACTGAATCGGCTGTATACCGAGAGCGCTCGGATAGTCGATCCAATCCTCCAACAAGTACTTCCTTCCTCTTTGGATCGAGACATCCGAGATAAGCTTTACCTACACATTCGCAGATGGTGGGATACACGCTTGCCAATGAGAAACCTAATACGAAGAATGCAACTGGCTTACTCCATTGAAAAATTGCAACCGATTGTGAATGGCTTAAGGTCGATGTTAAACCATTCTTCGAT
>JANWWF010000032.1 GCA_025055755.1 Candidatus Kapaibacterium sp.
GGAACTGGAACCTGTGTGAGTGTATGGTAAAGAAGCTTTGTAAACAAGACCACCAGCACGATTGCAACTGCTTGATGGAAAAGAGCAAGTGGAAGAGAAACATGAAGCAGCACCACAGCGACGCCAATGCCAATTTGAACGCAGACAGTCGCCCCTAATGCTAGCAGTAGCCGCGTAGTAGCAGGCGTATACCCAACGGTGCGCCGTACTGCACGCCATAGCAAAGGAAAAAGGACCAGACCAATAAAAGGTAACCACCGATGCACAAACATCACCGTCACAGGTGCCTCAAGGAAATTCAACCACGCTGGCTCGACAAAGGATAGCAGTCCTGCTGGCACTAACGTCCCAAACATTAAGGGCCATGTATCGGAAAGATACCCTGCTTTCAGCCCTGCGGTCATGCCACCATAGATGATTTGAAGCAGCAAGATACCAAAGGCTATACCAGTTGCTGTTGCTGCCCCATTCCACCGTTTGGGGCGAGGCTCAGGCGCAGAAATATCACTGATGGTCCAGACTGTCACACCAATCATGGTAAGTGCAAGAAGAAGGTGGGCAGTCAATCGAAAGTGACTGACGGCAGGTTGGTCAATCAATCCACTGGCAACCATCAGCCATCCCATGACTGCTTGCGCAACAAAGAGTAGACCAATGGCGATCAATTTCCCTCGATGCTCCCGCGGAATCTGTCCGCGTATCCAGAACCACAGAAGGGGAAGCGCAAAATAGAGCCCTATCGCGCGCGCCAGTTGCCGATGAATCCATTCAATCCAGAAGATGTAGCGATACTCGTCGAGTGTCATTCCACGATTGACCTTTTGGTACTCTGGTGTCTGCTGGTATTTGGCAAACTCTTCCTGCCATGCCTGTTCGGTCAATGGGGGAATAGCACCGCTGATAGGATTCCACTCGACGATCGAAAGTCCAGAACGAGTAAGCCGTACAAAGCCACCGACAATAACCATTAACCCAACAAGCAGAGCAAACCCCGCGAGCCACCGTTGAAGTGATTGGTTAAATGCAACTTTCATGACTGGTTTTGTATGGGCATTATGAGACATCTCGTTTTGAGCGCGCTTCGACAATGTACTGTACAATCGAAAACGGTCGCGCAAGTCCAAGCGTCGCTACATTCAATAACGCAAACTTCCAGCTTCGGCTTCGATTGACACCAACAAATCGAATGTGGTATCCTGTTCTCCTAAAGAGCTGCTCGATTGTGTGCCGGGTGAAAAAACGCAAGTGCGTCCGATCGAGGATACCACTGTCTTCATACTCAAAGCGATCGAACACAATCTTGGCAAGCACGCGCGCATGGCGAATGTTTGGGATGCTCGCAATCAACACACCATTTGGATTAAGTAAACGTCGCAGCCGATCCACTACGTTCCACGGATCGCGCAAATGCTCGAGCACATCGGCGCAGAGAATACAATCGAAATATCCATCGGGATAGGGAAGCTCCATTTGTTCAACATCACCAACATGGACACAGTCGAGTCGTTGGGCAGCTTCTGCCGCTACCTTTGGTACGCACTCGATACCAACAACCACTTCAATATCCCGCACCTGCTTGAGGTATTGTGCAGTGCAGCCTGCGCCACAACCAACATCGAGTAGCCGCCGAACATTGTTCGGAACGTGCCTGATTACATCGTAACGAACAAGATGATAGTAGTCGCCCGCCACTTGCATTTTCTCCCTCTCAATCGTAAAACAAGTGATTGAGGTCCGCTGTCGGTATAAGACAGCGTTGGGGGTAACCGAACCACCGATACCGATTGCGAGCTATCCAATCATAGAAGGCATCACGCAAAACTTTTGGTACGAGGTGGAGTAGCGTAGCCAGAAGGTTCCAGGGAAGTCCAAGGCGATGTAAAATCCGCAGTACTGCTGTCGAGCGTGTACTGATGCGCCCCCTTTCTTCGATCAGCACTATTGTTGGGGCGTCTTGTATCAACTCTGTAGCCAGATGCCTACGAGCAAACTTAGACGTCAGCGATGCATAGCGGAATAAGCGGCGTTTATCACGGGAAATGATCCATAGTACTGCATTGCTGCACAGGATGCAGTCACCATCGAAGAGTACTACATTCTCTGCTGGAGCACTCATCACAGCAGATGCAATTACTCAGCGGTAGCAGATGCTGCAGCAATACGAACAAGTAAATCAGCACGCGCACGCGCTGCTTTCAGCTGGTTACGGCGATGAAGATCGGTTTCTTGTTCAAGCAGTGCGTCAAGCCGATCCCGCTCGGCACGTGCACGATCGGCATCAATTTCTTCAGCGCGATAAATTTCCTCTGCGACAACACTAACGTGGTTATGCTTAACCTCGACAAAGCCACCCGTTACGGCAAATACATGCTCAATTCCATCGCTATCCAGCACCACCAAGGCACCCAGCTCCAGGGTAGAAATAATCGGTGCGTGATTGACAAGGACCTGAAAAGGCGCTAATCCCCCTGGCAGACTTACTGCCTGTGCTGAGCCGCTATAGATTGTGCCCTGCGGCGTAACAATTTCAATCTGGAGATGAGTTGCTGCCATTACTACTTGTGAATGGTTAGATCGCACCAGCTTTCTTGGCTGCATCAATAACCTCGTCGATCGTCCCCTTGTAAGAGAAAAACTGCTCGGGAACCTCGTCGAGTTCGCCATCGAGGATAGCCTTGAAGCCGGCAATCGTGTCCTCAATTTTCACATAGCGGCCGGGAAAGCCAGTGAATTGTTCCGCAACGTGGAATGGTTGGGAGAAGAATTTCTGGATTTTCCGCGCGCGGTACACGGTGAGCTTATCCTCTTCGGAAAGCTCGTCCATGCCGAGGATATTGATGATGTCCTGAAGGTCTTTGTATGCCTGTAGTGTACTTTTTACCCGCATTGCTGTCTCATAATGTTCTCGCCCAACAACATTTGGATCGAGAATCCGAGAAGTGGACTCCAAAGGATCTACCGCAGGATAGATACCAAGCTCAGCAATCTGGCGGGAAAGAACCGTCGTAGCGTCCAAATGTGTGAAGGTGTTTGCGGGAGCAGGATCGGTTAGGTCGTCGGCAGGAACGTATACTGCTTGGACAGAGGTAATCGAGCCACGATCGGTAGAAGCAATGCGCTCTTGAAGAGCACCTAATTCGGTCGCTAAGGTGGGTTGATATCCTACCGCCGAAGGCATTCTTCCCAACAAGGCTGATACTTCTGATCCGGCCTGAACAAAGCGGAAGATGTTGTCAATGAATAGGAGTACATCCCGCCCTTCCTCATCACGGAAGTATTCTGCTATCGCTAATGCTGTTAGTGCGACACGTGCACGCGCCCCCGGTGGCTCATTCATCTGTCCAAAGACCATAGCTGTTTTCCCTATGACGCCCGACTCGGTCATCTCCAAATACAAGTCATTGCCTTCCCGCGTACGCTCGCCTACACCACCGAAAACGGAATATCCGCCGTGCTGCTTGGCAATGTTGTGGATGAGTTCTTGAATAATAACGGTTTTTCCAACTCCTGCTCCCCCGAATAGTCCTGTCTTCCCACCTTTTGTGTAGGGTTCAATAAGATCAATCACTTTGATACCCGTTTCGAACATCTCCTTCTTTGTGGAAAGCGAAGAGAATTTCGGGGCCGGGCGGTGGATATTGTACCGCTTGCGAGCTTGGATAGGACCTTTTTCATCGATAGGATCACCTGTTACGTTGAGAAGGCGACCCAATACTTCCGGTCCAACTGGCACAGTGATTGGTTCTCCCGTATCATAGACTTTCATGCCCCGCACCAGTCCATCAGTTGAATCCATCGCAATCGTACGGACGCGGTCTTCCCCTAAATGCTGCTGAACTTCGCAAATGAGCACTTCCTCCTTACCATCAATTGAACGACGCGGAATACGAAGAGCATTGAGGACGGGAGGGAGTTGTCCGTTGGGGAATTCTACATCAACAACTGGACCAATAACCTGAACAATATAGCCTTCGTTCATGGAGGGAGTGTTCGCGATAGTGACAACTATTGGTAGCTACTTATCTGTCCATGCAGACCGTGTAGCAAAAAACGAGTACAAAATTACAGAACACACTTCTCTCTGAGAAAGCTGGACTCAGCTCAGTGATCTTCTGTCTGTTGGTAAACCTGCGGTGGAGAACTCCCCATCGAGGAAGGAGAAACAGCAATCTCTGCCTCGTCCCCATATTCCAGCGCGATCACCGTGCTATTGCCGCACGCACAATAGATGACTATCGTCCGTACTACCCCTGTTGCATCTTTTTCCAGCACAACAGACATTGGTGTATCTGTCTTTCCGTCCGTATGGATGATTGTCGCAGGGGTAGGCGCTGCTGCTACATATTCAGCTGGAAGATATCCTCCCTTCGGCACTCCACGCTGAGTAGCTGGAATAAGCGGCACGTCGAGCATATCCTCAAAAGATTCTTCCGTCTTATGTTGGACGGCTGGTTGAATCAATTGATGGACGGGGTGTGTTTGCTCTTTCATGGCTTTACTGCAAAGACAGCGAAAGATTCGATGGGCATATGGTCAAAACGTTGTAGATTGTGCTACACACATTGCATGTGCTGGAGAATTTCGGCAAACGATTCCTTACACTCTAAGAGTACTTGGGCACATGTGGCCAGCAAATCAGCGGTCGCCATTCCATGTTCTTCCTCCTTTCGCGCAAGCGATGCTATACTCGCCAAGTAAGGATTAGCTCCATCCTCTTGTTCCAGTCCTGCATTTGCTATCTCCCGAACTGCTGCCCACGCATGGTATGTTGATAGACACCGCAAGTGAACTTGCTCGAAAAGTGCTTGAATTGCTTCACAACAATTGAGGTGCAAAGTCGAAGATAGCGTCCCACTAGTTGCGTGGATAGCTTCTTGTCCAGCGTTCACCACCTGCAGCCCAGTGTTAATTCGATCAAGGAGGCGCATTAGTATCTGCCCACCATTGCTCATCATTTCCGCGACCGAAATGTGTAGCGTTGCACTAAGTATATTATCGGCAACCTCCTCTCTAACGTTAAGCCGCAGATGCACTATTCTACTACAATTGGCACTGCATATTGCTCGCCACTTGAACACAGAAGCACAACAGCATACCAGCCAGGAGAGACCCCATCTAATATGGCAGATATTTCGCTATTCGCGTGATAATATGCTAATTGGAAACGACGCCCATCGAGGGAGGTAAGATACACCTGACTCGGCATACAGTCACAAAGTATCCGAAGGATTGTTCCGGTTTGCAGCACGAAGTGATTCTTTTGAAATTGCTCGACGGAAAGAACTCGGGCAGGCGTATAAAAAACACGCACAATGAATCGCTCCAGCTGAACAGCGTCTCCTCGAATAGTATCACTCCCTTGAGGTCCGAACTGAAGCTTAACCCATCGCCCCCCTAATCGGTCAATTAGGATCACAGAATCAATACCGCGCGGCAATGGATATTGCCATCGCAGAATGAGTAAATCTCCACGTCCGCTGAATTTAGGGGAGAGAGTTAAATCATAATCTACCGCAAAAGACTCTGTCCCGCTATCGGGGTAGGGACGAAAATCAGCATAGCTGAGATCGGTTAAAGTACCCGAAGTAATTATCCATGCAGCATGGAATCCATCCGGGGGATGCCCCGGCATTGGATACTCACCCAGTGCTATATCAAGTCCTTCTGTTGCTGCAGAATCTATCCCACAGCGCAGCTGAATGCCATTGCTTTGTTCATCGTGTATCCAGAAGCGGAGCTCAATGTGCGGACGACTTTGAGGAAAGACTGTAACCGTCAGCAGAATAAACCACAGAACGAATATCTTCATCGCTCTACCATTAGAAAAGGGCGTAAATAAATCGAACGGGGCACGCCTTCAGTACGTGCCCCGTTCATCCTTTTCATAAACCGGCTTAGCGTACGATGGTGATACGCTCAACTGTCGTAACAGTACCGCTTGTCACTTTCACCAAATAGGTCCCTGCCGGCAGAGCGGCTGTCGTCAATTCAACACTTGTCGCACCTGGGGTGAGTATGCCGTCATAGAGACGCAGCACTTCTTCTCCCAAAGCATTATAGAGCGCCACAGTTGTCCTCTGTGTTTCTGGCACTGAAATGTGAACGAATGCTGAACCCTCAACTGGATTCGGTGAGACGGTAACGCTGTAGCCAATTTGCTGAGGTGTTCTGCTTAATAGCCGAACACTTCCAACATTTGGATCGGTGATAGTTACTGTCCCTCCCGGGGTCAAGACGCCAAGTTCAGCTCCGCTTACTGCATCCAGCACGGTATATGCCGTGGTACTATTGCTCAGACGGAGTGTAATTGGGTACGTTACACCTTGCATGCGCACGACCGGATTTACTTCGGTAGTAACAAAGGTATTGGTTCCAAAACGGACGTCAAACAGCCCAAAGGGTGGGATAGGTGGCATCTCGAATTGTCCCTCTGCCGCACTAACACGACCTTCACTCATGTACAGCGTGGCATTTCGCTCTTCTACATCACTTATGTTGAGACGTGCAGCTTTTACTGTAAGCTGTTCGAGTGGATCTTGATCCGGAATGCTCCGAGTCGTTGGTGCAGAAACGTTATAGAAGCCCTGCCCACGAACCTTGATCCAATAGCCCTTTCCTGGTATCAATTCGGAAACAGCACGGTAACCGCGGTTCGTTTGATATTCATAAATGAACGTCAACGGGACACGAATTGGTGGTGTACCACCCTGGGTCGCAGGCTCGAAAGTAATTCGGTCAACGCTTACTGGTACAGAGAGGGCACCAACAGTATTCCACCCGTCATAAACCCGGACGGGATATAAGCGACTGTTAATCTGCTTGACTAACACTCCGGAGATAACCGTCGTGTCTTGGAATGGGAAGCGGATGAAATACCCAACTCCTACCTTGAGACGCTCTTCTTGCTGGTAGATATCTTGAGAGAACTTAATCGGTGTTACACCTTGTACATTTGGATACACTGCAGTATAGAAATCATCCGATGGACGCACTGGAAGAGAGACTAAATTCCATCCTCGTTCATTGACGGTTTGCCGCACAGCACGAGCTGGTGTGTACTCAATATCGAACGCTGTTACCGACGCATCTCGGATGGTGTAAGAACGGGTTCCATCAGGATTGAGGGTTGCCTCTCGCATGTTGACGCTAAATATGCGCCCGCCCTCAATATCGCGTAAGAAAAGTTGCGCACCATCTGGGAAAGAACGTGGGTCCCACGTTACGACCACAGGGTAATTCAGTGCTCCACCTGCTGAGAATCGAACTCGATAGACTAATGTCGTGTCTTCATAGACACTGCGAATATCACGCGAAGCAAAGATGCCAGTAAAATCACCTAATCCATTATCCTTGGATCCATCTGTAGCATTGATTGGGAAGAAACGTGCAAAGAATTGGGCATCATTTGGTGGTGATTGGTGGGCAAATTCGCCAAAGAGTGAATCTGCATTCACCGTTGCACGCAATCCCGTTCCAAACAGTAAGCGCGCTTGTTGAGGTGTAGGTGCAGAGTTGCGAATCTTTATTTCAATACCCCGTGGCGCCCATACAGTTGAGACACCGTTATAAGTTTCATCTGGCACGCGAATGTACAAGAACGTTACTCGCAATCGCACAGGTGTTATAGCTGCATCGTCAGAGCGGAAAGTAATGTGTCCTTCGTACTTGCCTGCAAACTCATTGGGATCCTGGGGATTAGGATCGTCGGTATCTTGCGGTTCGCAGATAACATCCAGATTGAGTACTGGATCCTGTATTGTTGGAGCGTTTTGATTGACAGCATCAGGGAATCCATTTCCACCTGGACCCAGGATACCTCTATCGATGTAAGCAATAGTTCCTCGCCGTGTTGGTCCTTGAGGATTAAGCCGCTTGACAGCGGCACCGCTACCTACTCCTTCAAACTTCAGCCAGGGTTGATCAGACTCAACGACTACGTTACGAACACGAACACCTTCTGGCACCAGTGTAACCTTTACGTTTACTCGTGCCTGGAGTTGGTTCTGCATCACCGGATCAAGATAAACAATACGGGTGATAAAGTATAGACTATCACCTTGACTTTGAACAGCGATTTCGTTTGGATCCAATCCTGTTGGCTTAGGTAAGAAATCGAATCGCCCCGGGTTATAAATGTGTGCATAAATCATACCCAGCTCAAGATCATTAACGACAGCAGGAGCACCCGAAGGACGCTGGAATCGCATTCCGCCTAAGTAACGGTCACGGGGGGCTGGAGCAGGATAGTTAACATCGCCCGGGAAAGGCGACTCTGTTACAACATTAAGGTTGTTATAGTAAATAGAGTCAGGTGCAATTGCGATTGGAGAGACATCACTTTCTAACACCCCAGGAGCACCAAGTACCTTGAATTTGACATAACAAAGTGGACGGAATTCAAACGCGTCACAATTTTGCACTCTGGGATCCCCGGTTAGTGGAAGTGGCGTACTTGATTGCATTACAACATTAATACGCCGCCCACGAAGGCGGTTATTAGTAACCGGTAGGCCAGAAATTACCTGATACGTTGTATCTCGTGCATCGTCCCAGGTAATTTGCCATCCATCTGCCAATGCCGGCTCATCTGTGCCAACTAATCGAACATTCGGATGAGTACCCGTATATACAGGACCACGAGTCTGTACCCCTACTGCCCGAAAAGCTGAACTGTCGTACTGAATCTTGAACCGAATGCTGTAAATGGGCCGAGCTTGATATCCACCACTGGTTACCCAGCAGTTTTTAATAAAAACAGGCACTAAGATATAACGGGGTTGAGTTTGAGGATTAAGAGCAGCAGGTACCCAAATACGACCATCGGGGTAATATGCTGGGTCATACCCTGTTTCCCGCCCTGTAAGGCTCAGTTTTGGCACTTCCGGGCGAATAGGTTGTGCCTGCATCAAGGACAGGACAGTAACAAAAAGAACAATGCTCACACTAAACACATTGGAGAGCACATGCTTCATTTTCGGGAACATGCGTTGCGCGAATAGATACCAACGGTCCATGACCACTCCTATAATTGTTGGTTGATAGTTTCTTTGCACGTTTTTATCAAACTATGTTTTATGCACAACATCACTTTCGAACCGACGCCGCACTCTCGATAAGCATTGTACGGAGCCGGCTATTATCATGTAATCGAACAGTTGCCACACACCATCTGCATCGCTCAACGCGATACAGTCCATTACCTGATGATTGGGTGTGAAGTAAAACACGTCCAGTGATATCCCAGACGGTAACTTCCGCAACCTGCTCTAACTGATCACGCAATTCCCAATAACTTTCTTTCCATATCCACTCTGGTATGGGCCAGTTATAAACTGGCACTGCACTAATTTCCTGACGAACTATTGTAACCGTATCGCCAGACACTGCACCGACGCATCCACACGAGGGTTGTTCAACCTCTACCTGCACGACAGCAGTGTCTCCCTCTGTTAGCAGCACTGTCCATTCGGTGACCACTTGCCTTTCTCGTATAGGGGAGGGACTTACAATACGCCCTCGCAGCGTGTTCGCTGTTCTTTCTTCAAGAAAGAGTTGAAGTGAGTCCTCGTATGGCAAGCGAACACTTTCTACTTCGAGATTGGCAGGTATCGTTGCTGTCCACCTCCACTGTTGGACTCTTGTCCCTTGTCCGACAGAAAAAACACATTGTATCTTTTTCCGCTCCCTCAGGGGGATAGATACACTTCGGATAGGGAATTGCGCTTTCAAAGAACGTTGCCTATTTTGTTGCTCGATTGCTTCTACTACTGTAGAGCCGAGCTGACCGAATACAATTTTCGCTTCTTGGTTTTTCTCTGGTGTATATGCAATCGTTACAGCGGCTGTATCGGGGCAATTGCCGCGGTATCGAAAAAGGGCTGCAACCAACGGCCGCCCATTTCCATATATTGGGCGCATAACATTGAATGCCCAAATTCGTATGATGGTAGAGTCTATTGCACCACTTCCACGGTACTCGGTATTCTCCGTTAATGTACCAGAAAAAAGCGGTGCAATAAACTGCAGCTTCTGAGGATCGTATCGCAATGCAACTTCAAAGAGCAAAAGACTATCGCTTGTAAATAGCGGGCTGCTGACATCCACCGTTACGACTACTTGGCGATCACCACAGATGTCGGCTTTGCCAAGGGTGTTAAGCTGAATATCTACAATCCGTTGCGCTAAGGTGGGGGATAATCCCATCACCAGCGCATATACGACGTTAACGCTCCAGTATAACTTTCTCAACCACAGAACCACTACCGTTACCTTCTAACCGGCAGAAATAAACACCTGACGGCAGTATTGTACCATTCGCATCCATGCCATTCCATGTTAACGGTAGCGTTCCTTTTGCAAAATAACCTTGTGCAAGAGTTGCTACCACTTTCCCATATGCATCATAAATAGCTATCGTGTAGTTACCATTCTCAGGGATGGAAACCATCAGTGTCGTCGAGCCATAGAATGGATTTGGTGATGCAGATATAGTGGCTTGCTGTAACTCTCTGGCAGCAACCCGGACTCTAAAGTCTGGCTGGCGCTCTCCATTGAACTCAACATCACGGAGATGAAGTTCTTCTTCGGTGCCAGTCAGCGGAATTGTAATCCATGCGACAGGCTCATCTGGTCCACACTCTGCCGATCCTGCTATCGCTACTCGTGTGCCATAAGCCATCGCAAGCATATTCTCTTTTAACGCTAAATCCACTGCCTCTACTGGAATTCCTGCATCAAATGCAATACTTAGGGCGCCGCTATGGAAACCATTTACATAAATCGGTACGCGCAGAACATTACCCACCTTTACTGCTTGTGTTGTTCGAAGTTCAAACATCCGTGCACGCTCGTACGCCAGTTTCCCAGCTGGAACCACTGAATCAATCAACCAAGGCAACTCAGGAACACGCCCTCCAAGGTAGTGCATGATGAGTGCTGCGTCGTATGCATTAACATAGAAGTAAATTGAGCGAATATCTAAAGAGTTATCCACAGGAAGATCATCTGTGTAGAACCGGGAACGTGTGCGGATTTCTCGACGATGCCGTGCAGTATCCGCCGTATTATTCCAATTCCGGGTGGAGTAGTAATAACGACCATTGTGATCGACATCACCCTTGAAGGCTGGACGACGGTATAAGCTATCAAGTGGAATTCCAGTCGCTACTGCCCGGAGAATAAGCAACGCATCGTTCGCTGTAACGAAGATGTTTTGCGGTTGACCAGAATGCCGTTGACCTGGAGCCTGCGAAAAATCTGCATCACCATCACCCCATACATCCAAGCGT
>JANWWF010000033.1 GCA_025055755.1 Candidatus Kapaibacterium sp.
CATCAAGCAGTTGCAATCGTGCTGGTGGTCTTGTTTACAAAGCTTCTTTACCATACACTCACACAGGTTCCAGTTCCGGCATAATCACCATAGAAGCACAATGGCTGAAGCTTCCTCGCACATTTACAAGGGGGAGAAAAAAGTACTGTTTTTTTTGCATAAGTTCCCCTTTCCCGCAACAGATGGCACGAAGGCACGCATTGCGGATGCCGTGATTGCTCCCATGCTTGAGCACTCTCAATGTGAGGCACTGGTTGTAACGTGGGAACAGCCTCCCAATGTACCACTTGATCGTCAATTAATTCCCACAACGGGATTCATTCTCTCTCGCTGGCAGCTTCTATGGAACTTCCTACGACGCTTATGGAGCAAGCGTCCGTGGCAGGTTGAGATGCTTTACGATGAAGCAGTTGAGCAAGAATTTCGCATGCGCATTGCGCAGGTTGATGTCGTTTATGTGCAATCTTTGCGCTTAGGTCGCTATGTGGAATCACTTTCTCCACCGGATCGGGCAAAGGTTTTGCTCGATCTCAATGATGCTATATCGCGGCACTATCTTAGTGGGTGGCATCGGTATCCCTTGCTATGGAGATTAGGGGTCCTTATCGAAGGACTTAAGTACCGATGGTATGAAAAGCGCATGCTCCGTCAATTCAAATGGACAACAATCATTGCTGATTCAGACAAGGCCTATCTCCAATCCTTTCTAACAGAACCGTCCACTCATATCGAGGTTGTCTATTCTTCTGCAAAGCCTGTGATACCTTGTCGAGTAGAAGCTGGAGTAGATGGCCCACCCAGCATGTACTTTTTAGCTAATGTGCGCTACTATCCGAACCGAGAAGGGCTTGAGCATTTCTTGCGACGAATTTGGCCTTGCATAAAGCGCGAGCTTCCTGATGCAGTGTTGTATGTGATCGGAAAGGGCACAGAAAAACTTGCACGTCAATACGCCAGGGAGAAAGGGCTGATATGGACAGGATATCTTTCGACCGAGCAGTTAGCAGAAGTTGTAGCAAAGGCAAGGATATGTGTTTCTCCTGTTCGAATTGGAGCAGGGATGCAGACCAAGATTGTTGAAGCACTCATGAGTGGAAAGCCAGTTGTAGCAGCAGCAGAGGTGACGCAATGGGCATTGTATCTGCCCCAATTGGTGGGTTTGTTTCGCTGTCACCATAACGATCCCGAGGAGTGGGCATATACGATAGCGTGGCTAATCGAGCATTACGAGGAAGAACGTGCCAAGCTGTGTGACGAACGAACGCAAGCACTGCTCCGCGATTTGTTTGATGTGGAAAACGTAGCTCGGCGATATCAGCGGGTAATTAGTCGAATGCTTTCGTGTTGCCAGGAGGGGATGCGGTGAAGGACATTCTTGTCATCAAGACAGGGGCACTGGGGGATGTTGTTCGCACAACGCCGTTGATTCATGTGTACGGGGACCGGATCGTGTGGCTTACCTCTGCAGCAGCGAAACCATTGCTTCCCGCTGATAGAATCGGGGATATTCTCCTTCCTGACGAAGTTGAACGCCTTGCAGAGAGCCGCTTCGAGCTGGTTATTAGCCTTGAAGAAGATGCAGAGCTTCTCCAAAAGCTCTCTACGGTGCGCACCGAACAATGGATCGGAGTGTATTTCGATGATACCACCCAACGGCTTCGCTACACACTTGACAGTAGTGCGTGGTTTGACATGAGCTTAGTGTCCCAGTATGGGCGCTATGCAGCTGACCAGCGGAAGCTTGCCAATCGTCGCTCCTACCAGGAGCTACTCTTTGGAATGTTGGGTGTAGAGTTCTCTGGCCAGGAATACCTTCTTGCTTATTCTAACTCAATCTCTGCTCCGAGTCAAGATGAGCATTACAGTTTTCCTCTAACTATTGCCATCGAAGAACGGGCAGGTGAACGGTGGCCAATGAAGCAGTGGCCGTACTATCGTCAGTTAGCACAGCGGTTGGAGGCTGATGGGCATACGGTGTACTACCTTGCTCAACGTCCTCACTTGATGGAATACATGCGCGATATAGACCGGTGTGATGTGCTCATCTGTGGAGATACGCTTGCAATGCACCTTGGGCTATACCTGCGGAAGAAGATCATAGCGATTTTCACCTGCACCAGTCCCTGGGAGATTTACGACTATGGCCGACTTGTAAAGGTGGTCAATCCTCGCCTTGCCGAGGCATTCTATCGCCGTGATTACGATCCGCTGCTGGCGGGAGCGGTATCTGTTGACGAGGTGTACCAGAAGTTCAATCAGCTACTCGGGCACGGCTAAGTAAGCTGCAATCCTTTCTTCTCTTTCGGGGGAGAAGAACGTGCGCATCAAACACCATTCTCTTCTAAACACCCCTGCAATGGGCAAAGGAAACGGAGAGAGCTTGTGGTATTTTTGTGCCAAATGTATCACCACAACTGGTAGGTAGGATGAGCACAACGAATGGCAAATGCCCAGTTACTGGGCGCACGTTCGATATGGGCACTCGCAACCGTGAATGGTGGCCAGAGCAACTGGACCTTTCGATTCTCCGCCAAAATTCTGAGCGAGTCAATCCGTTAGGGCGAGGATTCAACTACGCCGAAGAGTTTCGCAAGCTGGACTATTTTGCCCTCAAGCGCGATCTGGCAGAGCTGATGACGTCGTCCCAAGATTGGTGGCCCGCCGACTGGGGGCATTACGGTCCGCTCATCATTCGGATGGCGTGGCATAGCGCCGGAACGTATCGCATCTTCGATGGACGCGGCGGTGGTTCGACAGGTGCCCAACGCTTTGCACCGCTCAACAGCTGGCCCGACAATGCAAATCTCGATAAAGCACGCCGCCTGCTGTGGCCCATCAAGAAAAAGTACGGCAATCGTATTTCGTGGGCGGACCTGTTCATCCTTGCAGGAAATGTCGCTCTCGAAACAATGGGCTTCAAAACACTCGGTTTCGGTGGTGGCCGGGAGGATATCTGGGAGCCGGACGAATCCATCTACTGGGGCGATGAAAAGACGTGGCTCGGCGATCAGCGCCATCATAATGGCGAACTCGACCGTCCTCTTGCGGCTGTACAGATGGGGCTTATTTACGTCAATCCCGAAGGTCCCGGTGGGAAGCCCGATCCTGTCGCTGCTGCCCATGACATTCGCGTGACTTTCTCCCGGATGGCGATGAATGATGAAGAAACGGTTGCGCTGGTGGCAGGTGGCCATACATTTGGGAAAGCGCATGGAATGGCGCCGGTTGAGTACATCGGTCCAGAACCAGAGGCAGCACCGATCGAGCAAATGGGGCTTGGATGGAAAAGCAGCTATGGCACCGGTGTCGGGAACGACATCAACACCAGTGGCATTGAAGGCGCCTGGACGCCAACACCGACTAAGTGGGACATGACCTACTTTGACATTCTCTTCGGCTACGAGTGGGAACTGGTCAAAAGTCCTGCCGGTGCATGGCAATGGCTTGCAAAGGATCCCAAGCCGGAGCATATGGTGCCCGATCCGTTCGAGCCAGGAAAATTCCATCGTCCAATGATGACGACGGCAGACTTAGCGCTCCGCTATGACCCAGGATTTGAAAAAATTGCCCGTCGCTACCACGAAAATCCCGACCTTTTTGCCGATGCATTTGCAAAGGCGTGGTTCAAGCTCACCCATCGCGATATGGGACCAAAGTGGCGTTACCTTGGTCCGGAGGTCCCCCAAGAAGACTTCATCTGGCAGGACCCGATACCGCCGGTGGATCACCCCCTCATCGAGGCTGAGGACATTGCTCAGCTCAAGAAGAAACTCCTCTCATCGGGTTTGAGCATTCGGGACCTGGTGTACACCGCCTGGTCAGCTGCTTCGACATTCCGGAACTCTGACAAGCGCGGTGGGGCAAATGGTGCGCGTATTCGGCTGGAGCCCCAAAAGCATTGGGAAGTTAACGAACCAGCAAATCTCGCCCGGGTGTTAGCAGTGCTCGAGTCCATCCAACGAGAATTCAACGCCACTGCCGCTGGTGGGAAGAAAGTGTCGCTGGCGGACTTGATTGTGCTCGGTGGCGTTGCAGCAATTGAACAGGCAGCACGCGCTGCAGGGTTCGATATCGAAGTGCCATTCCGTCCAGGTCGGACGGATGCATTGCAAGAACAAACCGATGTCGAATCTTTCGCGGTGCTGGAGCCTCTTGCCGATGGCTTCCGCAACTACGTTCATCGTGACTGCACCGTCAAGCCAGAGTCGGCTCTCGTGGACAAAGCACACCTGCTCACGCTCACCGTGCCAGAAATGACAGTTCTCGTGGGGGGACTCCGGGTGCTGGGTGCAAACTTTGGCGCTACGCAGCATGGTGTCTTCACCGACCGACCAGGAGTCCTAACCAATGACTTTTTCGTCAACCTGCTCGACATGAGCACAGAGTGGGTGCCGCTGTCGGAAGAGCGCATGCTGTTTGAAGGACGTGACCGCAAAACCGGTCAGCGCAAGTGGACAGCAACCCGGGTGGATCTCATCTTTGGGGCGCATTCCCAACTGCGAGCTGTCGCGGAAGTTTATGCCCAGGATGACAACCAGGAAAAGTTTGTGCGTGATTTCGTCGCAGCGTGGACAAAGGTGATGGAGTTGGATTTGCCGCCACTGTCTCGATAATTTTACCTACAAACGCAGTACAGGCACTGCGCAAGCGCGCAGTGCCTGCATTTTATATCGGTTGTGTGTCTTCGTTTGACCAATCTAGACTCTGCGGTCACAGAATGAATGCTGATGGTATTTTTAATTTTGAATAGTATTTTTTGTATTTTAGAAATGTGGAATTTGTGCCGGAGAAAAGATGAACCCGCTACTCCTTGTTCTCCTTACCGTAGTCATTGTCAAGTTCGGTGGCTGTGTTTCAGTGCCAGCCGAATCGGAGAGGCAAACTGGCTACCAGTCCAAACAGACACAGCAGGGCGATACACAGACACAGCAGGGTGATGAATTACAAATGCCATTTGGTCGATTGACTAAGAAGCAGGCCATCGAGAGGTACTTCACAGGTAGGCCGCTCGACTTCGTCGAGGGGATTTGGGTTTCGGATGATGCGAGTTACGAGGTAGCAATCATCAAGAACGTTTCGGATGATTTCCCGTACGACTATGTCGGCGTTGTCACCTACACCGCACGCAATAATTGGCAGGTTGGTGAGATTAAAATGCTGCTGAAGAAAACAACCTCAGATGACACCTATCCAACCATATACTTTATGGGTGACAAATCAGGGTATGGAACTACCCTGACTATATCAAAGGATGGAGATCGTATGATGGGTGATATCTGGCTTCGGGGTTATATTGTCCCTACAAAGATTCATTTCATGCGGACGTATCCCAAAAGATAGCAAGCGAGAGAGTATAGTGTTTCTGATATTACATCGCAACACAATTCTATAGGCAAGTGAGACTGCTTAATTGTCTGCATGGCTTGGCTTGTAGGCATAGGACTTCTTCTACTCTTTGCCCCCTGGTCTTGCCAAGACACCCGATACCTGCCGCTTGCGGCTGGGCACGAACCTCAGTGGGCTGTTTGACTGGGGCACAGAGATTCCCTTCGTGGACATGATGAAAATGTGCCGCCAGTGGTACACAAAAGCAGTGGATGACCCCAACTGGGAATTTGATACCCAGCAAGCCAAGTACCTGCAGTACGACACTAATGGCTACCCTACACACCTTCCCCAGCGATCCCCGCATCATCCGTTGCCGCAGTATGTCTGCACAATTTGGGCGGTTACCGATAGCTGGGAGCCGGGTACCTACACGCTGCTATGGGAAGGGCGTGGGGAATTCCGGGTGACCGGTCCAATTCAGAACTGGCGCCAGATCAACGATTCCACGATCACGTTCGACTTCCCTGCTCCGCGCGGGGCACAGCTTGAGCTGTGTATTCTGCGGTCGGATTCGCTCAACCCCGTGCGGAATGTGCGGCTCATCATGCCGGGGCATGCGGCGACGTATCGCCAGCAGCCGTTCAATCCCCGCTGGCTGCAGTGGGTGAGGAAGTTCAAGGCTGTGCGCTTTATGGACTGGGGACATACCAACAACTGGGGACAGCCCCACCCGGATAGCATTGATCCGCAGAAGACGTTCGAGTGGGAAGAACGCTCCAAACCGGGCTACTACACGTTCACGCACTCCAAGGGCGTGCCCTACGAGTACATGGTCAAGCTGATGAACGACTACGACCTCGATGGCTGGGTGTGCGTCCCCCACAGTGCTAGCCCAGGCTACATTCGTGCGATGGCTCGCTTCTTCCGGGATAACCTCGAACCGGAGCGCCATTTGGTGGTGGAGTTCAGCAACGAAATCTGGAATGCCATCTTCGGGCAGTCCCATTGGCTGTGGCAGCGATACCGCTGCGAACAAGGAGGAAACTATTGGCCCGAATGCCTTGTACCGGCGATCCAGCAGGCGCTGGATATCTGGACGGAGGAGTTTGCCGGGCAGCTCCACCGCATTACGCGAGCAGTTGGGATGTTCACCTCATGGCTGGATGTAAGCCGGCGGATTGCCGTCAACCTTCGTCCCGGCAGCTTCGATGCCGTCGCACCAACGTACTACTTCGGCATCAGCGAAGAGAGCGATGCGCTGCTGGATTCCTTGGGTACTAACGCGACAGTTGCACTTCTTGCCGAGCTTGTACGCCGGGACCGTGCCGAGCGGGAGTGGGTCTGGATCAAGCAGGTTGTGGACTCCATCGCCGTTCCGCTGGGCAAAAAAGTGTACTTCTACGAAGGCGGGCAACATATCACGCCCATTCCGTTCGGTGTGCCGTCAACCTACGACCAAGTGCTGCTGGATATCCAGCGCGACACGGCAATGTACAACCTGTACGTGGAGAACTACGAGTACCTGAAGCGCATTCACCGTGGAACTCACCCCTGGTGGCTGATGAACTTCACGCTCGTATTTGGGCGTAGTGCACAGTTTGGCTCGTGGGGCTTGTTAGAGGACCTCCACCAGGACACAGCACAAATACCGGCCCCCAAGCTCTCTGCAACGCTGCGGTATATCACCAACTGCACCGATGCGCCACAGTCGGTAGAGCAAGTGCAGCCCAGTGATAGCTGCCTGATAGTACGCCAAGAGGGAGGAGACGTAATTGTTGTGTATCGCCCACTGCATAGCGCGGTACCTACTGTGCATATCTACGACGTGCTGGGGCGAATGCTTAACGTGCAAGCATGTCTTGTTTCTCTCGGGGAGGGAGTATATCGGCTGGAGCAAGGAATGCTGCCGGCAGGAGTGTACTTCCTGTGCGGGGAGCAGCCGCGCTATCGGTGTTGTTTGGCGGTGGTGATACGCTAACGATGCGGAACGCCAGGAAAGCGTGCTATTTTCGCTGGTGGTTTCAAGGTACCTGTCTTTTCGATGAACCGCACGTGGGCTGCTGGGTTGAGTATTCAGACGCAAGCGAGTGCATTTTTGGAAGAGGAGCATTTTGACAGCGTGGCGTATTCGATGCTTGCAACGCTCGAACGCGACGAAGGGCGAAGAACTCTCCTGGAGCGCTTGGCAAGGACAGAACATGAGCATGCAACCTTTTGGGCAGGGATAGCGCAACGTCAGCCAAGCAAGGTTAATCCGCTTCGTCTCTGGCTGCTGAAGCTGCTCCGCAGGTTAGCGGGCTTGACCTTTACGATGAAGTTTTTAGAGCTGCATGAGCAGCACGTCATTGAGCGCTATCGGGAAATTCTCCCCTCTCTCGATCCGTCGCTCCAGCAGCAATTGCAGGACATCCTCCGCGATGAAGAAGAGCACGAGCGCGCCTTTATGGCGCAGGTTGACGATGCGGCAGTCCGCTACATTGGCTTTGTTGCACTTGGTCTTTCCGATGCGATCATCGAAATCACAGGCGTGCATGCTGGCTTTTTGGGGGTAATGGGCTCTACCCTTGTGGCAGGAATTGCGGGACTGGTGGTCGGATTTGCCGCGTCAATTTCGATGGGTGTTGCAGCGTACTTGAAAGCGAAAAGTGAAACGCGGCACTCGCCCCTTGCATCAGCGCTGATCACCAGTGTCTCGTACATAGCGTCGGTGGTTCTACTGGCAGCGCCGTATTTCCTGACAGAATCAATGCTGGTGGCATTTGGAGTGTCGGTCGTGCTTGCCATCGGCATCAGTGTCGGATTTACGTTCTACGTGTCGGTGGTAAACGAAACGAATTTCTGGCGGGAGGCGGTCGAGAACACTCTCCTACTGTTAGGCACGGCGGTCGCTACGTATCTGTTCGGCGAGCTACTCGGTGCTATCTTTGGAGTGCAGCGGGGGATGTACTGAAACCTGCGTCATGAACATCGAAACAAACGTTATTGCTTCGCTTTACTGAGAGCGTCTGTAGATGAAGTGCAATAAATAGTGTGGCGGTGAAGATTAGATGATGTATAAGTATAAAGCAACGCTTTACATTGCTGATAGTCGCTCTATGCAAGAGGTTGCAGATGAGAGTATTGCTCTCATTGTGACCTCACCACCATACTGGCACATCAAGAACTATGGCAGTCCACATCAGATTGGCTATGGGCAAACCCTGCACGAGTACCTCTATGACTTGTCGCGAGTCTGGCGTGAGTGCTGGCGCGTACTGCAGAGTGGCAGGAGATTGTGCATCAACGTTGGCGATCAGTTTGCCCGAGCTGTGATTTATGGTCAATACAAGGTCATTCCTTTACATGCTGAGATCATAGCACAGTGTGAGAAAATTGGGTTTGACTACTTGGGGGCAATTATCTGGCAGAAGAAAACCACTATGCGTCCTTCTGGAGGGGCCGTGGTAATGGGATCATTCCCCTATCCACCGAACGGTATCGTGGAGCTGGACTACGAGTATATTCTGCTTTTCCGCAAGCCGGGTAAAAGCCCGTCTGTTGCAGATTGGCAACGGGGAGCATCAGCACTCACACGCGACGAGTGGAAAGAATATTTCTCAGGGCATTGGCATATAAGGGCTGAACGGCAAACTTTCCATGAGGCAATGTTCCCGGAGGAGCTACCTCGCCGTTTGATTCGTATGTTCTCTTTCGTCGGAGAAACGGTGCTAGACCCATTTGTAGGTAGTGGCACAACTCTCAAAGTCGCATTGGAGCTGGAACGGAATGCAGTCGGCTACGAAATCCAACCAGAGTTTGTGCCGATTATTCAGCAAAAAGTGGGAATAAATCTCTTTTCAGCGGGTGCAATCGAAATACATACTCGCCAGTATCCTGGCCCGCCTTCAGAGCCTCCATCCGGTTATGCACCCAGTGTGAAAGATTCTCGCCCTATTGTGGACCCAGAGAAACTCAAGTTTGAGCCGAAAGCAACGTATCGCATCGTGCAACTCTGCGAAGAGAAGGACATTCCTGCTCCGTTACTTCTCACTGAGAATGGGCTTCAACTTAGTTTGCTTGGGATCGAAGTCCATCCAGGAAGACGAGAGGATGCTCATGCTTATTTAAGTCGATACGTGGTGGGCAAACGTGTTGTCCTGCGGTTCGATGTGCCGCCCGTGGGGGAAAATGCGCCCTTACCCGCCTACGTGTATTTGACCAACCGCCTTTTCATCAATCGCAAGATGATCGAAATGGGCATAGCGCGAGCGTCCCGTCATCTGCAGCATAGGTACTATAAGCGATTTATTGAAGCGGAAAGAGAGGCAGCAAATGGTAAGCAAAGAGAATAAAGAGTGGGTGCTAAATATAGCATTCAACCGCTGGCAGCTCAATCGCCCCCGATATGTGGGGCAGTTAGCAGAGGCAATCCGTGCATGTTCCCCCACTTCTCTTGAGGAGTGGCAAGAATACTATTTTTCCAATGTAAAACCAACAGGAGTACTCTTCGGCACCACGATGGAACAACACCTCGTAGAAGTAGGGCGACGTTTGCATATGAAAATTTCAGGACAACTCCATGCAGAAGTCAGCGCTATTACGGAGGAGGATTGTATTAACTATGTCCGGGATGTTGTCTTAAGGAGAACTTATGATGGCTATTGCACAGAGAAACAAATTGTCCATCAGCAGCTTGAAGAGCAGTTAGGTGTAAGATTAGAGCCGGCCCCAGATGAATGGGATCGTAAGTACAACGTTGATTATTTCATTGCTGTTGCTGAAGGAAAGCAGATTGGCATTCAGATAAAGCCCACAACTTATACACAAGCACCTGAACCTCATAGATGGCGTCAATGGATGCAAGAAAGCCATAAGCGATTCGAGGAAGAACAAGGAGGAAAAGTATTTATCGTTTTTTCGGTTCGCAAAGGTAACGAGAAGGAAATAGCTAATCGAGAAATTGTTGAAGAAATCGCAAAAGAAATCAAAAGGCTACAGCAAGAATAACAGTGGTAGATGATTTCATAATAGCTTCAAGAACAAAGCAGTATTATTCTGAGAGTTGTTAGGGCGTTTTTTTAGGTAGTGTGAGCTTTTTGACGTGTGATGATGACCATTAAGATTCACGACGACATTCGCCGCGCAGCGACGCTGCCGGCAGAGTTCTACCGCTCGCCAGAGATGTTTGCTGCATGCCGAGAGCGCATCTTCGCGCGCTCGTGGCAGATGATCGTGGGAGCCGAAGACTATGTCCGTGTTCCGGGCGATGCGCTGCCATTTGTGTTCATGGAAGGTTTCCTGGAAGAGCCGCTCGTGCTTGTGCGAGATGAGCACGACCAGGTTCGGTGTCTATCGAACGTATGCACCCACCGAGGGAATTTGCTTGTGTGCCATCCGCAGCGATTGCAACGGGTGATCACGTGTAACTACCACGGCAGACGTTTTGCGCTCGATGGACGGTTCCTCCACATGCCTGCAACAGAGGGGATGGAAAACTTTCCATGCGAGTCCGATAACCTAAGGCAATTGCCCCTTGGACAGTGGCGGCAGTTTCTGTTCACCTCGCTTGATCCTCTTGTGCCGTTTGAGGAATGGATTGCTGGAATGGAGCGCAAGGTGTGGTTTCTGCCGATCGAGGAGTTCCGCCTCGATCCATCTCGCTCGCGGGATTACCTGGTGCGGGCGCACTGGGCGCTCTACTGCGACAACTACCTGGAGGGATTCCACATCCCGTTTGTGCACCGCAGCCTTGCAGCGGCGTTGGACTGCGAGGCGTACCGGACGGAGCTGCTGCCGTGGGGGAGCTGCCAGGTTGGGATTGCGCGAGGAGGAGAGGAGGTCTTCGAACTCCCGCCCGAGCACGAGGATGCCGGCCAGCAAATCGCCGCGTACTACTTCTGGCTGTTTCCGAACATCATGTTCAACTT
>JANWWF010000034.1 GCA_025055755.1 Candidatus Kapaibacterium sp.
GAGGAGCAGGTCGCGCTCTTCGGCCACGAGCAGAAAGAGCATGCCATAGACCAGCCGCAACAACTGGCGATAATAGTCTTGGGCAGTCAGCGCGCCACTGCGCAGCCGGTCGCGCAGGTCGCCGTTGGCGGGATGGGCAAGGAAGCCGCGGCCCAGCGCCGCAATCGCCTGTTCCACCCCATTGCGCAAGGCATCGAGCGCGCGCACGCCTTGGTCTTGCGCGGCCTGCGACCAGCGTTCGAGCCAGCACGCCGCAGGCGGCGCGTCCTCGACCCGTGACTGATGGCAGATCAGCCAGAGGAGGGCAAAATCGGCGTAGACCTGCCCCTCGAACATCGCCTCAAGGTCAAACTCAAGGTAGGCTTGGCGGGTGAGCCGCACGCTATCGCGCAGCACGCGCAGCCGCGCGCCGTTGGCCACGAACCCCCACTGCCACAGCTCGCTCCGGTTGAGGGCCTCTTGGAGCAGGCTGTGCGGGCTGGCCTTGGCCGCGCCGACCACGCCGGGGGCACGGCGGTCGAGATCGACGCCGTAGCCGACGAGGTGGATGGGCACGTGGCCCCACGCATGGGAAATGGGATAACTCTTGCCATTGACCTCCACCGCCTTGGCCGGTTGCAGACGGCCGTAGCCCAACTCGGTAAAGAGGGGCAACAGCCAGCGTTCGCGGGTAAGGCCGGTGGCGGGGTCGCCGGGGGGCAGGGCGGCGAGGGCGTGGCGAAAGGCGGCCCACACGCCGAGCAAGCGGCTCCACGAGCGATTGATCGCCTCAGAGAGGCGCTCGCCGGCGACGAGATGGTAGGCGGTTGGGTCGAGGCCGCCGAGGGCCAGATCGCCGGCGGCGATGCGGTGCAGCAGGTCGGGCGGCAACAACGCGCCTTCGCTGCGGATAGTGAGAAAGGGCGCACGCGCACGGATTGGCATACACAGGGGCCTCGTTAGCACCAACACACCTGATCACGAAGGAACTGGCTCGTCTGACTGGGCATGATAACGTATCTAAGGGGGGGTAACTATCTAAAAGATACCACCGCTTGGGTAATGCTATAGACAATGGGCACACACAACCTGTATTGAAGAGGTGCAAAAGCTTGCCCGATAACAATGCAGGGCGCAGAGCCAACCGAGGAGACCCTACGTATTGTTACACCATTACCCTCTGGTGGTGCTTGCAATGTTGCAAGCAGGACTGCGCCGGGTTTTTACGTCATCGGAATGCACAAAAGTCGGCTCGGACACAGCATGCAAAAAAGGGGGGAATTCGGGGTGGAGGGGGGGACGATAACAAAGCAACAGCATCACAGGCATTCCCCCCCCTCCACCCCGAACAACGCCTTCGCAACGTCGTTGATGTGATGACACCGCACTCACCAAGGGAGAGGGCAAAGCGTCGGCGAACAATGTTGACAACCCGTACCACTGCTCGGAGCAACGGTGCAGGGCCATCGCCGGCGTTGCTGCGCGTTGTGTTCACAACACTACTTGGACTTTTCCCCCTCCTGCGTGTCTGCTGATGACCAGAGAAGAACAATGCCTTTCTCCGACGCACGACCAATCCGACGCCGGCGTCGTTTTCCACTAAGGCGCGGGAGCCGAGACACGACGAGATAGACGTTCACGCTAGGAGGCGTGGGACGGTGCATCACTTTGTCCCATATCAACCGGAGGAACGACAGAACAACACTGACGACGCTAAACGGAATGTCGAACATGGTTCCCTCACTGTTTCAAGTGTGGCCTATAACGAGCGTAGCTCTTCGGGAATACTTATCCTTCCGCTGTCAACAGCAACTCATTGACAAACACGGGCAACAAGTATCCCGCGCAGCTTCGGGAATACTTATCCTTCCGCTGTCAACAGCAACTCCAGTTCACGAGGGAGACAATGGTCACACATCAACGTGGCCGCTCTTCACCGTTGGCCAGACGCCAGCCAAGAGAAGTGCTCCCCCTCTCTCTATCTGGGTTCAGCGACGACATCTGTTCCCTGTCTGTGGGGACTTCATCTTGATCGCCCTGATCAGAGCATCGAAAGGTTTCGCTGAGCGAAGAGGGAACTTGCGAGAGAACATCCGCTCCCCGTCTCTCCTTTTTCACCTAAGTCAGTCGGGTTCTAAATGGGTTTTAACGAGGTTCTAAATGGGTTCTAAATGGGTTCTACCAGCTCTTTGGGACGAGTTTAGGACGAGTTTGGGACGGGTTATGGGACGGGTTGCAAGGCTTTCTGAAGCCATTGGGACGAGTAGGACGGGTTGTTTCAAAAAAATCTCTAAAAATTGAAAGTGACGTCGCGAAAAAAAAGAAAGAAAAGAAAAGTTTTTGCGGTAACCCGTCCCAACCCGTCCCATACGCTGGCCCCATCTAGGTTTTATGGCTTCAGGAAGCCATAAAAACGACGGGACGGGTTGGTCCGCAACCCGTCCCATAACCCGTCCCATAACCTATCCCGTTGGTCAGCAAGAGAGGTCTCTGTTATTTGCTGAGCAAAGCGAACCCTTTGCGGATACGCTCCCTTCGCCCCGATGGGAGGTACATTCGATCTGCGGGAAATCCGCGGCGAGTGAGGCGTTCACCCCACGCTGTGATCGAGAGCGGTCGTTCCCCGTTGGCATCACACCAGTCATGGTAGTCACTGTAGGCAACAGCGCTGGGGACAAAGATGTCGGGATGGATTTGACATCTGTCTTCGAGCCATCTCCCAATCTGGTCGCTTTCTTCCCGGTAGGATGATGTTGCTTGGCGAATGGCCTCGTTCTCACCGAGACCTGCATCGTACCAGAGAATGGCCCCATCGATGGCCCAGTTCAAGATCCCCGCTAGTGCATCTGGTGTGCAGAGCTTGTCTCGCAACGTCACGTCCCTGTTGGTATCGAAAGAGATGCGATGTTCAATGAGCTTCAGCCGGCGCCAAATGCCGGCGTCGGCCCCTCGAATCATTGGCAGATAGTTCATGGCTAGCCAGATTTTGTATTCCGGTTGGTACGTGAACGGCCGGCCATAGGGATTACGAGCAGAAATAGCGTCCTCGCCCGTCGCGCTCTTAAGGCGTGCCTCATGCAATCGTCGATCTTCACTGCTCTCAGTAATCGTGATCATCCGCTTTCCACGCAGTTGCGCGAGCAGGTAGTCGGAGTTGATACGCTCTTCCGCATCGAAGAGCACAAAAGGTGCTGCCTCTCCATACTGTCCCATCACAGCACGCATCACACTGAGCACAAGGCTTTTCCCGTTAGCACCGTTTCCGTAGAGCAGGAAGACGCATTGCTCCCGCGTGTGGCCGGTGAGAGAGTACCCGATAGCACGTTGCAGCCACGCAAGCAGTTCGTTGTCTCCGCCATAGATTTCCCGCAGTGCCTGCAACCAGCGGGCCGGCTTGGCCTCAGGTACATACGGAGCGCCGAGCTGAAGCGTAACCATGTCTTCAGGTAATGCCTTCCGGGCCTCACCTGTTGGCAGATGGATCAAGTAGCCATTGGCAGTAACCACAACATCACGGTTGCGGTCAAAGTCGCTTGCGACACAAGACAGGCTTGATGTCTGTGCCAGCAGGACTGCGTTGCGAATGCGGTTGGCGTTTTCTGACTGTAGTGCCCATCGACGCAGAGCTGCTTGTTCATCAGGGTCATCAAGGGTTTCAGCCGCTTGATAACGAAGGCGCGCAGTCAGCTTAGCCTCATTGATGATACGGTGCTGGTAATCTTCCTTCCAGACGCCGTTCTCAAAAGTGCGCCAGCATTGGTTGGTTGAATCAAATAGAAACCGTCCATGCACTCGCTCTACAAGCGCCTCGGCATTTCCCGAATCGGTCAGAGGAAACTCTGCTAGACGGCGCATCTGCTCAGTTTCGGGGTTTTCCACGGGACGAACGATTGGCCTTGTGGAGGAGATGACATGGACGGGCTGGCGCATGCCTGCTCGTAACCCACTTTCAATCGTGGCAGCAATTTCACGTGGCTCCAGACCTGCTTGTAACGCCGCCTGCGTAAGGGCTTGGCGGGCCTCTCCCTCGTCCCCCCCTTGGGCGGCGAGAAGTTGTCCAATGCGGAACGCGCACTTATTCAGCGTGTTATTCCGCGATCCGTTCGGCGCAGCAATGATCTCCTTGGTCATGCTGTCGAGCGTTGATTTCCATTTGCCATGGTCACGGTTAGGACGTTGCAGGGCTGGGGACATTCCTCGCTGCCCCTCTCTCTGCCGTCCCTCTCTCTCTGCAGATCGCTTGCTTCTCTGGGCACCAATTTGGTGCAGCGCGTTGCGAATGCTCGCAATGCTGCATGCAATCGGCATCCGCTCCCACATCCGCTCGGTGTAGCCTTTCGTTGGCAGAGCGGTGTAGTGGCCGGCATAGCGCAATTCAATGTCGTGCTGATACCCCAACGTGGCGATGTGCCATATCTCCCGTTTGATACCATCTGCATCCGCGTCCGGTGCGATCACCCAGATATGCCAGCCAGTTCCGCTCTGGGAAGTCCCGGCCCATGCGTAATCGCTGGGGATGTTCAGTGCCCTGAGCAGAGCTTCAGCAATTGCAGGCGTTACACCTCGAATTTTGTTGCCGCTTGTTTTGTCCCCATCGATGTCAATGCAGAGCCACCCGTTGGCATGGACAATGCCAAGCCGGTCAGCACTGCCTGCTTGCCAAGCGGCGCGGCAAGCTTGCCAGTCAGGGGAGATATTCCTCCACTTCACTGCTGGCTTTCGCTCGTTGGCAACAATGGGAATAACCGTTACTCCCTTCTTGCGAAGGGCTTCAGCTTGTGTTACGATACCACTGGTCATTACCTTTACTCCGTGCCTGCGGTCGAATGGGGTCTCTTCGACCGCAGGCGCTTTGTGTTTTCACTCCCCCTTGATTACTGACCTTTCACCAAGGCAAGACGACAGAGTTATTTCATCGCAGCCTCCCTCCCTTCACTTTTCGCTCCTCCCTGCTTGACTTGCAGTGTTCGCACCCATAGCGTGCAGTGGTTGCCAGCACACTCATCTCGGATTTGCCTTCGGGAATTTCTACTGGTGCTTGGCATCGCTTGCACCTTGTGATACGTCTCCCTCCATTGTGGTATGGGAGAGCCTCCTCTTCCTGCAAACGACTATTGCGTTCCTCTTCCGCTGAGGGCGCGAGGGGTAGGGTAGCTGTCGTCACTGGTATCTGCTCAGATCTCTTTGGCAGTTCCTTTTCATTCGGTTCGAGTGCGAGCAGTTCGCCGGCGCGTGTCCACAAAGTATTGTCAAACTGAAAGCCGGCCTCGCGAGCTTGTTCGCGAGTCACTCCTGCACGGCGGAGTTTGGTGAGCAGTTCCAGCAGTTCTTGTTCGTTGTCTGTGTCCCACTTAGGCCGTTCTGGCGGGATAGGAAGGCGAGGGACAGACCAAACCGCCGGCGGACGGGTAGGACGGATACGTTCGATCCCAGATCGGTCGCAAATGCGAAATACGCCATCGATTTCGCGTAGCGCTGGATAGGGTCGGCCTTCGAGCGCCTCGAGCAAGGCTTCCTTGTCAGCTATGCGTGCCTCACGAACCATTTGCCGAATGCTAGGCATATCGAGGCCGATGATCGAGTAGTTTCGCCGCATGATAGAGTTGAGCTGGAGATCCTCGACAAGTGGCGATTGAGAGAGCATGATCATTGCAATTCCGACCTTGCGCGCCTCACTCCCCAGCCGTGTGGTCAGCGATTTCCATCGCTTATCAAGCGCGTCGCTGATCGCTGGTGCTTCGTCAATCAGTACGGTTAACCTACTGCCGATCGGAAGCCCCTCGCTGAGCTGGCGGTAGCGTCTGTCCATTTCCCGTTCGAGGGCGGCGAGTGCAACTCCGATCGCCTCGTAGTCCCGACCGGCTCCCACTACGGTGTCAATTCCCCACCACTTCCCCGGTTCGGCATGGGGGTCTATGACGAGTACATAGTCACCAGCGTCGATACGGCGTGCAAGGAGCGCTGCCCCCGTCGTAGTTTTACCACTCGCAGTTTTTCCTGCTAACAAGATGTGTGCTTCGCGTCGTGCCACGTCATCAATCCAGATTTCAACCGGATCGATCAGCAGCGATGGCGATAGCATGCCTCCACCTCCGGGAGCACTTGGCCCGCGCACTGCATTTACGTGAACCTCTTCAACCCCCCGGTAGATTTGGAAAGGTGCTATGGATTCCTCGTGCGCGAGAGCACGCTCGTAGAAGTGAGCGTATTCTGCAAGGGTCAACCGCGATAGGAGGTGGACTGGTATCGGGTTCATCATGCGGTCTCTGATTAATCTGATGCGCTCGACGTATGCAAGCCTCTCGCGCACGGTCAGAAAAATCCATGCTGCAAAACTGACTAGGGGGGTGATAGCAGTAAGGGCAAGAAGGGAGCGCCAGAATACGAGCCAGCCGATTTCGATGGGGTATCCGCTTTCAGTGAGACGTGCGGCCGCCCAAAAGACAATGAGCATTAGCAGCCAAGCGCTCCCGCCGGCGAACAGGAGACCTATCGCGTCTTGCCCTCGAACGTGCGAGCGTGCTGGCCACGGTGGCTGGTCTAGTCGAGCGAACCGTCCTGCTTCGTCATCCTCGTCATGCCAAGTGCGCTCTTGGGCGTTTCCCCTCAGTGAATGGAAGGTGGAATTTTTCATTGATCAACCCTTTCCGGGCGGCCTGACGCTATGGTATGATCAGACCGCCGCTTTGCGACCGGCAAACGGCTCCCGGCGTTGGTTGGTGCCATCAACCAGCGCCGGACTTGTTAATGCCAAGGCCCTAGGAGTGCGGTGGTGCTCGTACAGGGTGCTTTGCTCACTTGGTCTCCTTTCGTATCACATGTGATGAGAGAAATGCCATGAGGTCTTCCTCGGTCATAATGTACCCTTTTCCCCACCACCGTGCGGATAGCAGGCCTTTCTTGATCCATAGCCGCACCTGTTGGCTTGATGCCCGCAAACCACGCTCCGTGAACCACTTCGCAGCGGTCTCTGTGGTGTAAACCATCTGGTTCATAATCCCTACTCTTCCCTTTGTCTCGCAGCTGGCCGGCGCGACTAGTATACCAGACGCAACTCGCATCAGCAATTGATTGGCGCCGTTTTGCAATATTTGGCATTGTTTTGTCGGATTTTGTTGAGAAACTTTCACACGGCAGCCGGTATCTGCTCACCAGCAACGACTATGCGGGAGGTTATGGATCATGGTCATACGCAAGTCCACACTGTGTGCAACCCGTGACACATCGTGTATCGCCATGGGGTAGCTCATACATGTCAACGATTTGCTCGCCGCCGCATAGCTTGCACGTCGCCGGCGCAATCCATTGCCGCGCCAGCACTGCGCCGTCCGTTTCAAGTCGCTCAATCACGTCGTCAACATGCCCGTACCGTCCGCTGTGCAACAGTTCGGCCAGTCTTGCAAGGTCATGCTCATGCGCACGGGCTTCTACGACCAGCCGCTCAATCCATTGCTCCGCTTCCTGATCGCCGCGCACGTCACGCAGCGCGCCTTGCAGCGCTGTGCGTACCGCGTGCGCACTGGCCAGCCGGTGTTGCACCAGTTCATGCAGTGATGATGTCATATCGTCCCCTTTCATACCGTTGCGTCTAATGGCTATTCTGCGTAACGAGTGGACTCGTGACGCCCCTCTCTCATACCTGCCTGCCACAAATCCTCCTCCACCTCTGGTCAGCGCGGAGCACCTTGCCATCGTGCGTTATCGGGAAACAATGGGAAGCCAAGCGCGGGTGTTACGACTAACTGCCGACTGTTTCCCTAGCTCCAGTTGTGCGTGGACGTAGTTTTGTACAGTTTTATTGACCGATGCACAACTTAAATGTACAATCCTATTGTAGCTCATCTTTCTGCCATGCAGCAAACGATGCTCGGTACTTTTTCAGCGACATCCTATACTCGGAGGAGAAGCGATGCCTCAGTATGTGTTAGCATTTCAAGCTTGGTATGGTGGGGGGGAGTGGTTAGTGGAGGTGCTTAAAGAAACTCCCCAGCGCTTTTTGATCCGCGCCACCACACCAATGATGATTCCCGGCGGTCGGCGATTGATGCCGGGCGAGACCGCATACGTAGCTAAGTCCGTTGTGCGGGCGATGACGAACCAGAACAGCGAGCAGGAGAGGCCGAGCGATGGGTAGTCATGAACTCTCTTCCCTCACTCCTGCTCGCCCGGAAATGAGCATCGAACTGGCAAGGGCGGCTTGGTTAGATGCGAAGCAGGGGCGCTCAGGCAGCGTTCGCACTGGTGCAACATACGCGGTAGTATTCGACACATTCCGATCTACGCTCCATGCCGTAGGCCTTGACGTAGACAGTGATCCGCATGCTGTTGCGCTCGTCTTACAAGCATGGTGCGGACGGAATAATCCATCGCCGGCGACGTACAATCTTCGCCGGTCGATTGTGTCGAGTTTCTACACGTTTGCGTTGCAACGAGGCCTGTTGGCCCTTGCGTGCAATCCCGCGACTTTGGTAGAGCGTCGCACGGTAGCTGAATACGATCGTGCGCGTGGGTTAGAACCCACACTTGTGCGCGCACGGTTGGCTGCCATTGATCGGACTACCCTGAGGGGGCTACGCGATTACGCACTACTCACTGTTACACTGGCCACCGGCCGGCGTGTAGCTGAAATTGCGGGATTGCGGTGGCGACACGTCACACTCGTTAGTGAGCGCGTGACGCTGGAATTCCGCGTCAAAGGCGGCAGGAAAATGCACGATACGCTTCCTCCCCAAACCGGCAGGGCGTTACTTTCATGGCTAACTGCATGGTATTCCAATGTCGAGGAGCTGCCTCCTGACGCCCCGCTGTGGCCAGCGCTCTCGGCTGGACGAGGGGGACGAAAGGGAGAGGCACTGAAACCGCGCCAACTACAGAATATCTGCCGAACCCGCTTAGGAACCCACTTCCATGCCCTGCGGCACACCTTTGCACGGACAATGGATGCTGTTGGCGCACCGATTACGGTGACACAGGCCCGGCTTGGCCACCAAAACTTGGCCACCACAAGCCGCTACGTAGCGGCACTTCAACGGGCAGAGAATCCCTTTGGAATACACGTAGAGACGTTGTTTATCTCGGAGACACTCGCATGATACGCTCCCGCTTGCGGTTGCTCATCGCTCAGAAATCCATGCAAGACCGCCGTTCGTATTCTGTCCGCGCAGTGATCCGTGCAAGCGGAGCATCACGTGCCACGGTGGAAGGCCTCTATCGTGAAACGCTCAAACGCCTCCCTCTCGCGGATCTCGAAAAGCTGTGCCGTTGGTTCTCCTGCACGCCGAATGATTTGCTGTGGGTCAGTGATAGCGCTGAAGCCGATGGATGAGCACATGGAATCCCAACGCAACGGTGTCTGCTATTTCAGTATTTCCTGCTGGTGCTTGTGTGCCTCCGTAGGGTAATGTTATAGGAGAGCAGCACGGAAGGAGAATACGATGAGAACCGTTGCTGTGTCAGCACCGTACATAGCACGGGTGGGCCAGTACCTGACAGTGAGCGATGAGATCATTGATCTCTCTACCCCGTATGCCAAGATAACCAGCAAGGGCGACCAGCTTGTCGTAGAGCTGAGCGACCGGCCAAAACCTCATTCCAAGCGTGAGGACAAGCGCCGCAATGAATGGCAAAAAGGAACACGGGTAGGCAAGAGCTGGACGTGGAAACTACGGGAGGCTCCAGCTGAACGTCCGCTCCATGGCTACTACCACATAAGCAAGCAGGAGAACACGCTCATCTTTTCACCATTGCAGGGGTGGCCAGTGACATGGCGCTACCTGCCGTCGCAAAGGGATGCCCACTTGCTCATCCCGTCGGCAACACGCACGGTCTTTCATCCTTTGCGATGGGATGTTGCCATCGAGCCAGAGGAGCAAACGCTTGTGCTGTTCCCGACTGACCATGGCCCCTACCGTCGAGCGTTCATTCGTATTCCGGCTGCGCTTGAGCGTTGGCTTCCTCCCGGACGGTGGTGGTTATTTGGCGTTGTGTACGAGGAAATATGGCTATGGAATAAGCGTTTAAGCGGACTGGAGACCTAAGACAAAGGGATGTCGAATGTTGTTGCGAAACGTTCATACGCCAGTCCCCCCATCCCACGCCTCCTCCCCATCCCACGCCGCCAGCACCAGCCGGCGGGTGCGGTATTCCCCGTACTGGCGCAGTTCGTTGGCTTTGAGGACGCGGAAGGTTTCGCCGGGGAAGCCGTCGCCGTAGACATCCGCCGGGTCGAGGATGTAGCGCAACTCGTCGCGGCTGAGGCCATAGCGGCGGGCGATGCGAGCGTCCAGCTCGGCGCGGATCTGCGCCCGCCGCTCGTCGTCCCAGCGGAAGGGGGGCGGCACGGTTTGCTCATCGCCGGCGACAGCCTCGTGGCAGGCGCGCCAACGCTGCCAGATCGCCTGCCGCATCGCATCGTCCGCCTCGGCCCACACGTCCGCCGCGAAGGCGCGCATATCCCACGCGGTGTAGACCAGCTCGACCACTCGCGGCACGATGAAGCGCAGGTCGTCCGCACTGAAGGCGCTGGGCGGGAGGACGGGGAGTTGTTTCAGGATGAAAAACGCAAAGCTTGTACCGCCAATTTTCTGACGGAGAATGAAGTCAAGGACAAGGCTATTTACTACGGACAGAAACAAACTCGCGCGAATCGCAGGTGTATCCAATTCAAGCAATATTAACGGCGCTTTATGCCCCACCCCCACCCGTGGCAGCAGGCTGAAGATCGCGGTGCGTTCATTGGTGGCATTGGTAATGTCTCGGAAGCCCAGCAGCCACGGGCGCTGCCACTTCCCGGCCAGCCGCGCCTCGACCTCGGCGGCCGGCACCCAATAGCGCGGGGTAACGGTGACGGCCGGATCGGCTAGCTCGGCGGCGGTCAATTCGCGGCTCTGCGGTTCGCCCC
>JANWWF010000035.1 GCA_025055755.1 Candidatus Kapaibacterium sp.
GTCCGTTGCCCAAACGCTACATGGGCGCATAGCCAACAGCTAACCACCGCGACTATCTTCAACCATAGAGCCATGGCACTCCTCCTATTGTGGGACAAGCAGTTCAGCAGGAATAGCATGCAATGCAAAAAACGGCTTTTTTGAAAATCTGTTTCACGGCTTAACCATGCACGATAGCGGGATTGTCTTCTGCCGCGCTTTTCCTTTTCTCCCCATCTGTATAGCTACTTCGCATCGGCAACTCTACGTTGTGACGAATCGGCAACTGACAACTCAAAACCGAAGCAACATACGATTTTCGCGTAGCTTTCCCTATGTGGTAGTTTTTCTTACCTCCTGATGAATAACACCATTCCTCCACATCGTTCCTCTGCAGGCTATCGCCTGCGACAAGCTATGCAGGCTGAAGTGCCCCTGCAGATTGTCGGCACACCGAATGCACTCTTTGCGCTGCTTGCCACGCAAGTGGGCTACAGAGCAATCTACCTTTCCGGCGGCGGAGTTGCCGCTGGCTCCTTGGGAATCCCCGATCTGGGCATCACCACATTGCATGATGTGCTGGTGGATGTCACCAGAATCACCGACGTTGTCGAAACGCCCTTACTGGTGGATGTTGATACCGGCTTTGGACCGTCAGCATTCAACATCGCACGAACGGTCAAAGCACTCATCAAAGCAGGTGCAGCAGGCTTGCACATCGAAGATCAAGTTGGTGCCAAGCGTTGCGGACACCGACCAAACAAAGAACTGGTGAGTACTGAAGAAATGACCGATAGAATCAAAGCAGCGGTCGATGCAAGAATAGACGAATACTTTGTCATCGGCGCCCGCACGGATGCAATCGCCAGTGAAGGCGTAGAGAAAGCTCTTGAACGAGCAATAGCCTATGCCAATGCTGGCGCAGACTTCATCTTCGTCGAAGCAGCGACAAGTCTCGATCACTACCGACTGTTCGCTCAAAGCTTACCTGTCCCCACTCTGGCAAACATGACAGAATTTGGCGTCACGCCACTGTTTACGCTCGAGGAGCTCCGCACCAGCGGCGTTGCAATGGTGCTTTACCCCCTGTCCGCATTTCGGGCTGCAAACAAAGCTGCATTAGCAGTCTATACGCATATTCGCACTGCGGGCACGCAGAAGGATATTCTGCATTTGATGCAAACCCGAGAAGAACTCTATCAAGTTATCAACTACTACGCCTACGAACAAAAGCTCGACCAGTTGTTTCAACAACGTAAAACGTGATGCTCTATGGCAAATGGTAGTGAAGCAACTCTGAAACCGAAAAAGAGCGTAGCGCTCTCTGGTGTAGCCGCAGGTAATACTGCTCTGTGTACTGTCGGCCGATCAGGTCACGATCTCCACTATCGTGGATATGACATCAACGACCTTGCTGCGCATGCCACGTTTGAGGAAGTCGCCTACTTGCTCATCTATGGTGAACTTCCCACGCGCCATCAGCTTGACGCATACGTGAAGAAGCTCAAATCGCTCCGCAGCTTGCCAGCAGTGCTCAAGCAAGCACTGGAGCTTATTCCTTCGTCTGCGCACCCGATGGACGTACTGCGAACAGCGGTCTCTGTGCTCGGTACCTTGCAACCAGAGAAAGAGGACCACTCCGTCGCCGGCGCTCGGGATATCGCCGATAAGCTACTGGCGTGCATGCCCTCGGCGCTGCTTTATTGGTACCACTACGCGCACAACGGCAGACGAATTACCGTCGAAACGGATGAAGACACCGTAGGCGGGCACTTTCTACACCTGCTTCATGGGCAACCACCGTCGGACTCCTGGCGACACGCAATGCAAGTCTCCCTGATTCTCTATGCCGAACACGAGTTCAACGCCTCAACCTTCACTGCCCGAGTTATCGCCAGTACAGGATCGGACTTCTATTCTTGCATCACCGGCGCTATCGGTGCATTACGGGGACCCAAACATGGTGGTGCAAACGAAGTAGCATTCGACATTCAAAGCCGCTACTCTTCCCCCGAGGAGGCGGAAAAGGACATCAAAGCACGGTTGGAGAACAAAGAAATCATTATCGGCTTTGGGCATCCTGTGTACACTATCTCTGACCCCCGCAATGCGATTATCAAAGAGGTTGCCCGAAAACTCTCGGAAGAGTCGGGAGATATGCTGCTCTACCAGATAGCAGAGCGTATCGAATCACTCATGTGGAGCGAAAAGAAGATGTTCCCCAACCTGGATTGGTTCTCTGCCGTCGCCTACCATCGGATGGGAATCCCAACGCCAATGTTCACTCCGCTCTTTGTGATGTCCCGAATCACTGGCTGGAGTGCCCATGTGATCGAACAGCGCTTGGACGGCAAGATTATCCGTCCCAGTGCGAACTACATCGGACCGGAAAATCGCGCCTTTGTCCCGCTTGACGAGCGGGGATAAACAGCAACCATGATGTAGAAACACTTCTGTCTTGCAATGGGAAGCTACGCAACAAACGAGCGTCCCCAGCCCGATCAGGTGCTGGTGGAAATTGCTGACTACGTCCTGTCTTACGAAATCACCAGTGAGCTGGCGTGGCAAACCGCTCACTATTGCTTTCTGGATGCGCTAGGCTGCGCTTTTGAGGCACTCACCTATCCCGCCTGCTGCAAGCTTCTCGGTCCCATCGTGCCGGGCACGATTGTCCCCAATGGTGCCCGTGTCCCCGGGACAACCTACCAATTAGACCCTGTCCAGGCAGCCTTCAACACAGGCACATTGATTCGCTGGCTGGATTTCAACGACACATGGCTTGCAGCCGAGTGGGGGCACCCTTCCGATAATCTCGGCGCAATCCTTGCAGTCGCAGATTGGCTATCGCGCACCAATGTTGCTGCCGGCAAAAAGCCTCTTCTCATCCGGGATGTATTCGATGCGATGATTCGGGCGTATGAAATCCAGGGAGTATTTGCCCTGGAAAATGCGTTCAACAAGGTGGGACTGGACCACGTTATTCTGGTCAAGGTCGCCTCTACTGCCGTCGCTGGCAAGCTTCTGGGGCTTTCTAAGGACGAAATCATCAACGCGCTATCGAATGCCTTCATTGACGGCCATCCCTTGCGTACCTATCGCCATGCTCCCAATACCGGCAGTCGAAAGTCATGGGCAGCAGGCGATGCTACCGCCCGCGCAGTCCGTCTGGCGCTTATCGCAAAAACGGGAGAAATGGGCTATCCTTCTGCCCTCACTGCCAAAACATGGGGCTTTTACGATGTGCTCTTCCGAGGAAATCACTTCACCTTCCCACGTCCTTTCGGTTCATACGTGATCGAAAACATCCTGTTCAAGGTGTCCTATCCCGCAGAGTTCCACGCGCAAACCGCTGTGGAAGCTGCGATGCATATCCATCACTTGCTAAAGTCCCAAGGGAAATCCAGCGACGACATCAAGCGAATAACTATCCGCACCCACGAAGCAGCGATTCGCATCATTGACAAGAAAGGACCTCTCCACAATCCCGCAGATCGCGATCATTGCATCCAGTACATGGTTGCTGTCCCTCTCATCTTCGGGCGCTTGACCGCAGCGGACTATGAAGATGAAGTCGCCGCCGATCCCCGGATCGATGCACTGCGGGAAAAGATCGTCTGCGTAGAAGACCTGCAATTCACCAAAGATTACCACGACCCGGAAAAACGCTCGATTGCAAACGGGCTCACCGTTGAACTCAACGACGGCACCGTCCTCGATGAGGTAGTCGTCGAATATCCAATTGGTCACAAACGCCGGCGGCAGGAAGGCATCCCCGAGCTGCTCAAAAAGTTCAAGACAAACTTGGCGCGAAGATTCCCCGAAAAGCAGCAGAGGCTTATCCTGGAGCACTCGCTAGACTTCAACACCATCGCACAGATGCCTGTCCACGAGTACATGGACCTGCTGGTGATTTAGACATTCACCGCCAGGGAGCACATTCTCGACACCGTATGACGTAAGCGTCTCTTGCCCGCCCCGCGGCGGGCTTTTTTTCTATTGGAGAAGAAGCTGCGTGTCTATTCTACGATTCCCAGAACGTCCCAGCGGTCCTTCCACTCTTCGAGCCTGCTTTCATCGATCGAATGATGGAGTGAATCGGGATTGCCCGGACGGACTCCACCATGCCGGCGCAGGTATTCCTGGTGAGCCCAATAGATGTTGTCGTTTATCCACCACTCTGGCACAACCCAATATCGTGGTGGTTCCCCTATCTCTCCCAAATCAACAAACACCCAGAAGTTGTGCTCGTCGGGATTCGGAGGGGTGGGCTGGCAGCCTGCAATAGTCGAGTGCCAATTTTTCCCTCTACGCTTTGTTTTGACTTGGATGTACACCGTGCGGCTTCGATCGCTATTGCAGGCAATAATGTCTATACCGGGGATGTTCCCTGCAGATGGTATAGCAAATGCCCCTCGTTTATTCAACTCCGCAACGACGAAGTATTCGCCTGCGCGACCAACTTGCTGAGTGCGAGAACCGCGGGAGGCTGCAGCCATTTGAGTAACACGACGAATGAATGAAACACTCCTCGCCTGCTTGATAGAAGTAGTGTATGGATTGTTTTTGCAAAGATAAAGCGTATAGCCCCCTGCTGCAGGGGCATGATTCGATCCACCGTAGGATGCTTCCATCTTACTAGTTCATTTCCTTGCTTCATATACTCTGGCTCCGTCTCTGCATGAGCGTTAAGCGCTTGGCTCGCGTCACAATGTGCACACGCTCATGCGCATTGAGCAAACCTCCAACAGGCGCATAGGGCTCACAAGCTATAAGTGCGCTTTGCACGCATGCAAGAAATCCATCAGGCCTCACACACCGCGCAGCCAAGCAACAATTCCCGATTGAACTCTTGTGCTGCATTGACACTATACTGGTAGTAGAGTGACTTCAACCCTAACTCTGCGGCACGCAGGAGAAGCTGATTTACTTCATGTACTGGCGCGGCAGGATGAATCATCAGGTTCAGCGACTGCCCCTGGTCAATGTACTTTTGACGTTGTGCTGCCTGCTGCACCAGAGTCATTTGCGAAATCTCACTGAATGTCTTGAAAACTTTTCGTTCCTCCTCGCTTAGGAAGTCCAAGTGTTGGACTGATCCGTTATGCGCGGCAATACTTTGCCAGACCTCATCTGTGTCCTTGCTCCGCTCCCGTAGCACTTGTTGAAGGAAGGGGTTTTTGTAGGTAGTCTTTGCTTTTGCCAGGTCTTTGACGTGGTAGTTACTCATCAACGGCTCTATCGAGGGCGACACTTGACCCAAAATGAAGGAGGAAGACTTCGTAGGAGCAACTGCAATCAATGTTGCATTTCGTCGGCCGTATCCCTGGAGGTATTCAGGCTCCCCGAAACGACGCGCAAGCTCAGCAGAGGCATCATACGCACGATTGTAGATTGTTCGGAATATTTCTGCGTTCAGTTGAAATGCATCCATGCTTTCAATTGGTATACGCTTGGCTTGCAGAAGAGAATGCCACCCTAATACCCCCATCCCTAATGCTCGATGTCGCACAACAAAGTTGTGCGCTCGTTGCATGAAAGGCACTCCCTTCGACCGACGTACAAAGTCCTCCAATACTGCATCCAGGAAAAACACCAACGTCTCCACTGCATCAGTGTCCTTCCACTCATCGTAGTGGAGAAGGTTCAGAGAGGAAAGGCAACACACAAAGCTTTCTTCTGCATTGCTGGGGAGAAATATTTCAGTGCAGAGGTTTGACGCATAGATTCTCATTCCATGCTGTTTGTACACATCAACGGTACTGTTGTTCGCATTGTCCCTGAAGACTATGTACGGAATCCCTACTTCAGCGCGAGATTCCAGCACCTTTGCCCACAACCGCTGCTTCGCTATATCCCCATTTTTCATTTGGTCAAGCCAATCATTCCCGACGCAGACTCCCCAGTAAAGCGTCTGTATTTCGCATCCTTCGCGTTGGATGTTCAGCCACTCTTCTATGTCTGGATGCTCAATGTCAATGTACGCCGCGCACTGACCCCGACGTGTATTGCCCTGGCTAAACACATCAATGATACGGTCGAAGAGCTTCGCAAATGAAAAGCTGCCATTGCTGTATCCATTTTGGCTAATTGGAGCTCCACGCGGACGAAGTTCACCGAAATAGGCAGAGGTTCCACCCCCAAGCTTTGTCATCATTCCTACTTCCGACACCGTGAAAAGGATCGAGGAGGAATCATCGGAGATGTAGCTTCCGTAACAAGAAATTGGCAACCCGCGGCGCAGCCCGAAGTTCGTCCATACGGGCGTGGAGAGAGAATACCATCCGCGTCCCATGTATTCGTAGAATTTGTCGGCAAAGCCTTGGATTTGCAAGATACTTTCGGCATATTCGGCTATCTGGCGCAACCGTTGCTCTGGCGTCACACCTGGTAGGAGATACTCGCGAGAAAGGAAGCGCCGACTTTCCTCGTTGAGCCAGTAAAATGGTGGGCGCTCTTCAGGTGCCATAATCAGTGGGGATCTCGCTTTGCCGTTACTCGTTGCGTGCTTCCAGGCGTTGGAATCCTCCCGCTGCACTTGCTGCAAGATAGTGTCGTGTCCATTGAGACCGAAATCCCCCTGTTTGCTAAACAGGCTTTCCTCTGTGAAGCTGTTCATCCTCTTGGCATAGCTGATGCTTCGTTTGTTGAAAAAGTCTGTGTCTTTGGTAATCAACAGCTCTTCATCAAACCACTTCGAAACCGCTAGTAACTGAGGATCGACCGAAAAGATGGGATCATAGCCAACATTCTTCAAAGAGTTGTTGAATCGGTTCTTGAGAAACTCATCAATCACAGGCCGCGGGAGGAAATCAAGTTCTCCCTCCTCAAATATCCAATCCAATATGCCCTGCTCTGCAGTGTATGCCTGGATGACTGCTTGCCGGACAGCCTGATGGGTCGTTTCATCGAACCACTCAGGGTATTCATGCTGCATTATCCGAACAAGCTCAGCTCCGAACATGCCGTGAATTTGCTCTTCCTTGCTTGTAGCCTCGACAATGTTGGAGGTTCCCTTGAATGTCCCCCGATACTTGTTGAATGCCATAACGATGAGAAACTGCGAAAACAGCGAAATATGCTCTACGAATGCCGAAAAAAGAAGCACCGAGAGAGCAAAATCGCGGGGATTTGCCGACCGCATCCCTTCTTGAGAGCGCTGCAGATACTCGATGCGATTAGCGATTGCGGGTACCTTCATCAAGTGCGCAAACTCCTCATTAAGGCCGAGAAGCTCTAGCAGGTGCGCATAGGCATTTGCATGGCGAACTTCGCTTTCCGCGAACGTCATTCCGACCTCTGCAATCTCCGGCTTTGGAAGCCGATCGTAGATTCTTGCCCAGAATGTTTTCACCGCAAGCTCTATTTGCGAAATCGCCAAAAGAGTTCTTTGGAGCGCACCCTTCTCGTGAGGTAAAGTGCGAGTGTGCCAGTCCTGTATATCTCCCGTCAGAGAAAACTCAGTGTGCAGCCAGTAGGAGTGCCGTATTGCGTCGCGATACTTCAACAACGTGGGATACTCATAGGGCTTCAATTGCACTCGCTTCTCCAGCAATGCCATTGCATTCCTCCTCAGATTGTGAACATGCCTCTTATTGGCCTTCCCTTAGAATACCCACCCCCGGTCATGAGCATCCAAGGTAAGCCCTTTGCGCCACAAAAATAGCGCAGTGTAACCGCAGTATCAAAACACTCAATCGTTGACAAAAGTTGCATTGTTCCAACTGCATCCTGTCTATACTCGTGCAGGGCAGGAAGAAAAATCATTCCCGAACCAAACTTCCCGCAAGGTGATGGAAAAAGTAGTACTCAGTCGGCAGAGCTACTCTTGACAAGCAGCATACAGCAAGATGCTTCATTTGCTCTTGATAGCAACGTAGTGCCAGGCCTGTCTAGCTTCACAGGTCTTGTGCTCACGTTGTCTCTGCAGGGTGCAAAAAAGATTAGCTCAACACTTTAGCGATGAGCCGATGGAAATGGTGTACGCCTTGTTCCTGCGAAGGAGAGAAGCGTCCAGCCGTGTAGAAACGTGATTGTACCCCCCGCTGAACTGCTTCCACTACTGC
>JANWWF010000036.1 GCA_025055755.1 Candidatus Kapaibacterium sp.
CGCCGGGCGCGCCCTTGACAGTGTAACCTACAGCCATGGCAGAGCACCGCGTTACAACCCCCGCGCCCGCGAAGGGCGCGACGTTGCTCAATAACGTTGATGCAATGGACAGATTCGCGTTTCAATCCACGCGCCCGCGAAGGGCGCGACTGCGGCAAACTTACGAGCTTGATGCTCCTACACTTACACGAATACTATCGCTAACCTCGTGTATAGAACAACCGCCGTTTACTATGCTCCTTTTCTCCGCATCCGCACTACTCAAGTACATCAACCACTTGCTGCCACCGCTAACATCGCCTACATGCGTAGCCAACTTCGGTTAGCGATTCGCATGACTTGCTAAAAAATCATCGGCGACTCAATATCAGCAACTACCTTTGCCCCATGGTGTTCAACACGACGCTTCCAGTTAAGTCCCAAAAAGTAGAAGCGCAAACTATCCTCCCGAGGATCGTATTCCTCGAGAAGACGCGCTCGTAGCTCTTTCCACTCTGCCTCTGAGACGTTGCACTCAAAGACAGAATTCTGTACTCGCAGCCCGTAGTTGAGGCATAGCTGGGCAATCCGGCGTAAGCGCTGAGCTCCTGCCGGAGATTTTGTCGAAACATCGTAACTGATTACCACTAACATCGCTCTTTAGCGGAAGGTAAATGGCACATACATCTCCATATCGCCACGAAGGTAGCGAGCAAGCAGTTGTGCTTGGATATGAGGAATCAAGCCTACTGTCACTCGCTCTCCCAGAAATGGATGAAGAATTTCCTCCTGCTTTCGCTGTTGGTATGCGCTTAGAACAGTCTTCCGAGCAGTGTCAGTAAGACGTACTTCCCCCGACGCTCGAATTTCAAAATCCTGCGGCTGCACCTGCTGCCGATTGACCAGCGTAAACAAAGTTCTGTCGCCTAAATAAGCGCGGAGCTCTTCGAGCAAATCCAAGGCTAAGCTTGGTCTCCCCGGACGCAGCCGATGAAAAAAGCCAACGTAAGGATCAAGACCAACAGCTTCTAACGCTGAACGAATGTCGTTTGTGATAAGTGCATACAGGAATGAAAGCAGCGCGTTGGAACGATCGAGCGGGGGACGCCGGCTGCGCGTAACAAACCAGAACTCCGCTGCGGTAGGTGCGGTCAGCAAATATGCTGCCACACTGAAATAAGCACGGGCACATTCACCTTCGTAGCCTCGGAGAGTATCAAGGGAATCTGCCCGCTCAATGCCACGCAATCGGTGCGCAAGGAGTGCTATAACCTGTTCAATTGCTTCTTTTCCGGGCGTCTGGGGATGATTACGAAGATGTCGCAGGAGGATGGTTCGATAGTTCGTGACCTTGGCTGCAACGATGACTCGACTGATTCCTACAACACGGGTGGTATCGTCACTAGCAGCATACTGGGCTTTTCGCAAAAGGACATTACCATGATGTTCTCCTTGGACTCGAGCTAAGAACTGTCCAGTAGGGCTAAGAAAGGCGATACCAACTTGGCGTTCTGCACATTCTGCCATGAGAGCAGGAGTAACAGGTTTGAAGCCAAAGCACACGATGTTTTCTATCGAGCGGATGGGAGCCTGGAAGACTTTCTTACCATCGAGTTCGACGACGAAAGTTTCGTGGTCTTTCCGTAGGTAGGCATCGTCGTTAGTGATGTAGAGCGTGTTAAGATGGCGCTTCATGGGGTTTCCTCCACACTGTGAAACAAAGAGCACAAGTAGGATTGAACTCGTTGCCGATTAGCTGCTTTAGGTTGACACAAATCCACAAGGGAGCAACTACGACATTTGGGTGCATACTCAGCAGGCGGCACGGTGAAAGAGTCAACCATTTGGCGTACAGCGGTAATTGTTTCGATAGTGCGCTGGCGGAGTTCATCGGTTAGTTCAAGCGCGACGCGACGGCGAATTTTGCCGTAGAAAAACATTCCCTGCGGAATCGTGCAGTGCATCATTTCTTCTAAGCATAACGCTTGTGCACACAGCTGAATGCTATCGCTAAGGTCTGGCTTGGGCTCACCTGCTTTGTATTCGATCGGGGTGACTACAATACCGTGAGGGGTGTGGCGACGCTCGACCAGATCACACTTTCCTGTTAGTCCGTAGCGATAGGAGTGAATACGTAAGCCGCTGATACGCTCAACATCACCACTCCATTCAGTGTCTGCGCGGTCCACATGTTCGTGCAACAGCTTGCCGCCTATGGTTAGAGCATTTTCTCGCCACAAGCACTCGACAGCGATCAAGCCACATTGGCGGGGGCAGAAAACATAGTGCTGGAGCAGGTTAATAGGCAGAAAATCTTCCTCGCTGTACATCGTACACCTAAAAGTGGTGCCACAGAAAAACGCACATAGGGACTCCCTGGATGGAGTCCCCGTGTGCAAAGAGAAGCTTCTGCATCGAGTAAGGCTAGCAACACGCCAGCCGTAAATGCAGAGGTTAGCTTACCGACACAACTATGCGTCGCTGTTCGATGGGACGGTTGTCAAGTAAAATCTCGTAGTCTTCGAAGCTGCGAGCAGGTCCATTGGTTTTACAGCGATGCGATACACGGCGGAAAAGCTCATGGGCAGGGGCGGAGCCAAGCGGAGAGCTGTGTTCAAAGATGATAACTGCTCGTGTGCTCATCAAGCCACGAGCTGCCGACCGATCATGATCGAACATCTCTTCAAGTGCCATCCACAAAAGCTCCAGGTCTTCTTCCGAAAAGCCAGTCTGTGCCGCTAAAAATGGTGAGATGAACCCATGGGTGCGGTAAAGACCATACGGGATAGTGAACTTTCGTCCCATGGTGCGATTTTCCCCTTCCTGGCGAGCTGCCTCTTCTTCAGTGGCTACCGCCATCCGCGTAATGGTATGTTCCAATGCAACAACCGGCTCGACCGAACGAGCGAAAGTTAGTTGCACTGGTCCACGCACCTGCCCAGCATTTTTGCCTGTGGTCATGACCGCACCAAACGTGCGAATGTCGTAATAGGTACTGCACATCCACTGGCGGGCAGCTTCGGTTTTGTCTCCTTTTTCCTTGGTAGCGACCTGTGGCTGCTGATGGGCTTCCTCGATGAGATTGTTGAGAATCGCTTTTTCTTTGACGAAGATGTCGAAGGGGCGCTGGTAGTTTTTAGCAAAGCCTACGTAGTTGCGCACCTTGCGCTTGAGGCAAACATCGGTGACCAAACCATGCCCTGTTTCCGGGTCAATGCGTGGAAGATTGCCCGCATCAGGGTCACCGTTGGGATTGCCATCGAGGACATCGAAGTAGAGCACAAAATCGTAGCGTTTCTGGATGGTTGCCATGGCTAAATCAACGAAGTTGGTGGAACATTGGAGAAAAAAGATCAGGACTGAGAATCGTGCTGCTGCGTCTGGACTGTACTTGATTGCTTTGGTGTGAAGAATGCCTGCCGTTGGTGATAGTAGCCCAAAGCAAAAAGAGCTTGGTCATGGAGCGGAAGAGTCAAGGGGAATCCGTCGAGCAAAGACATGACCTCGCCAAGCTGTTTATCAAGGCTAACCTGCAGGCCAGTGTTTTCGATTTTTGCCAGGTGATGGTTTGCAAGCTTGAGCAGGCGGGGAAATGTCGCGGCAGGCGAGGCAGAAGCAGCCCCGTAGAAACGTTCCCGGATTGTTGCATTAATGCCCGGCTGGGCACTTTCTTGGATGCGCTCGAGCACAGCAAATAACCGCCCGAGAACATACGCAGGAGCAGTGTTGGTGGTATCAAGTGTCATAGTGATCTCCTTTGATAAGTTGTGGTACAAACGGTGATAGCGATTGAGCCATGCTTTCAGTATTGCTGCATGTTCGTAGCGAACGACGCGCTCTGCGCGCACGCGCCGGATACAAGCTTGCAGTAGGGACAATGGGTACGGAGTGCCATCGAGAATGCTCTCGATAACTGCCGAAGGGAGATTAGGAGGGACGTTGTCAATCTTGTGCTCTACAGCCGTTGACGCGAGCAAGCGATAGAGCGGTAAATGCTCAGGTTCGTTGGGACCGTGGACAATTTGCAAATCCTCGAAGTGCTGATAAATGTTGCGGGCAAAAAAGTATGTCGGGCCATGACGGAAAAAGCGAACAGCAATTCTTCCTGCATTTGGCGCTAAGCCCAACACGTAAAAATGCTGAGTGCTTGAGGTAAGCTTCCCAGTGTGCATTGCATCGTAGAGAGCTTTGACTGCTTCAACTCCTTGGTCAGGATTGTCGCGAGGGGCATCAATGTAGGCGCCGAAGAAGCCTTCAAAGTCGTATTCCTCTGCTGACGAGCCATCAGACCAGTACACGATGGTAACAGCTTCACCAAGAGTGACCTTGTTACGCGAGTCTCTCTCAAGCAGTATGTTGAGAGCGGTGGTGTACGCAAAGGCTGCTTCTCCGCTAACAGGAGAGTTATAGCTCTGCTCTTTGCCGTAGGAACAAAATGCTGGGTCATTGAACGACACCAGACTGGCACCGTTCGCATTTGCTCCGCGGACGCCTTTGATCGCCGGATGGAGCCGCGCAGGGACAGCTCTTCTGCCTGTGATAAGGCAGATAGACTCATCCCCTTCTTCGCGGGGACGCCATCGTCCGACAATGTCCTCACAAATTGTTTTATGGTTATGCCCTTGGATACGGAAGGCGACAAATGGGTTTTCCTCGAGCATTTGTTGCCAAAGGTCAGTGTAAGAAGAGTTCTCTATTTGCTGCAGGGGCTGGCTATCGAGAAAGTGGAGCAGAATGTTGATGCTCTCTATCTGCAGAGGACTCAACTCATGCTCTATGCGGCTACGAAATGCGGCATGCCGCTGGTGGATGTCTTTACGCTTGCGTGGATTGGCTCCCAGGGCATATTCGATGTTGTCCCAGAGAAGGTTTGCTTCAATGCCAACAGTTCGCCGAACGGATTGGGGAACCAGGAATTTTCTAGCTCTTTTGCCTTCGCGCGTGTCCTCGATTGCAGCGAATGTTCCTTGCGTGGTAAGCACGATCAGGTATGGAATCTCCTTCCATTCCCAGCCATACACAGGGACAGGAGAAGCAGTAGCTTTTCGCTGGTAGTAGTCGTAGAGTGCGTGGAGTATCATCGCAGTATCTCCGAGCTGTTCAGTGGTGGAACATCTATGATGCCGTTGTCAAGGCGAGCGCGGAAGAACATTGGTTGCGGGTCGTCAGGATTGGAAAAGTCCAGGTCGTAGAGCATAATTCCCAGGTCGCGAGTTTCGCTAATGGGAGTTGCAGGATCGGCGTCAGGGTTTTCGACAAAGCGGAAAAAGCAGCTAAACTCCCGACAGCCTAAGTAGGGCTGCATGACGCATTGCCCGCGACTGGCGCGACGTTCGAACATTGCAAGGTATTTGCCTGCAGATTCTGCAGCGCCATGAAGCTGGCGTTCTTCCGGGTCTTGGGGGAGTGTTTCGGCGGTAGTGGCTTTGGGACGCTGGTCTGGCGGAATATACTCTAGCGTTGCATAGAAGCGGTAGCGCACGTCGCGCAAAATAGTAGCAGCGCGTTGGGATCGCGCATCCTCGATAAAAAAGTGAGGAGAGCGAGGACTTGCACGAAGGGAAACCTCGTTGCGCCGGATAGAAGCCCATTTGATAGGAGCCAACACCTCGATACGACGGACGTGCCAGCGAATCGCAGGCTTCCATAGGATTGCTTCAAAGACAGCACGAACGGCCGACGGTGTGGGAACATCGTAACTATGGCGTTCGACTTTCAATTCCGGGCGGGTAAAGCAAGCATAGTCGCCCCACACCTCCAGGCAAAAAGGTTTGAAGTCTGGCATGACTAATCCTCCAATGGTTGCACTTAAACTACACAGTCGAACCATGCGGTGTCATCGAGCTGGACACCCAAACCAGGCACATAAAACTGGTCAGTAACTTGAACCCAGAAGCCGTTGATGTGTTGGATGTAACCGCGTTCGGCAGCGTACTGTGCTTCTTTGCGATAGAGGTTGACGCTATAGCGTTGGAGTTGTCGTAGAAGGTCTCGTGTGAGTTGTCCTGCTCGAAGGCGCTCAATAAGCGGCTCGCTGGAAACTCCAGTGTGGGGATTAGTGTACCGCACAATAACCCCAACTTGCTGCTGACTGTCAACTATAGCGAAGCGATCAGCGAAGGTGCGAAATGCAAATGAAAGGGTGGTGGCGTTTTTGACGAAACATTCATCGAACTGGGCGCTATCGAATGTATTGACGCAAGCATAGAACTTCTGGAAGTAGCGCTGGTAGTGCTCCGGCTGGAGGGCGAGGGAATCACTCAGAAGCTCGCGTGTTGTGTCCTCTCCCTTGCGGAGTAAACCAGGCGGGGAGCGACGTGGTGGGATGAACACATACAGGTTGCCACGATGCGGCAGAGTGCCTTCGCGATTGCAACGTCCTGCTGCTTGCGCAATCGAGTCAAGCCCTGCTAACGCCCGGTATACGACTGGAAAGTCTATGTCGACGCCTGCCTCCACAAGCTGTGTGCTGATGACGCGAATCTCTTGGTTTGTGTGGAGGGCATGCTTGATGCGTGCGAGCGTGACGCTTCGGTCCTCTGGACACATGAGTGCAGAAAGATGCACTGTGCCTGGGGGCATAAGAGCATGCAGATCGCGGCAGTCCTTGCGGGAGTTGACAATGCACAGTACCTGCCGATGTTGGCAAAGCTGATCGCGGAGTTCTTCCCAGCTGATTGGCTGGCTGTTGGGAGAAGGAAAGTGGGCATCAACCCGATCAAATTGCTGTGCAAGTGCTTGGGGATTGCTAACCAACGGTCGGACAGCCTCAAGACCATTGATTGTGGAGGGTGGAGCACCGATTGTGCCTTCTAGGACTGGTTGAGTGGCGGTCATGAGCACTACGCTCACACCAAAATAGTTGACCAGCCCGCGCAGCACCGACAGTATCGATCGCAAATGCTCAGGAGGAAGGAGCTGCACTTCGTCGAGAATGATAACGCTCCGTGCGATGTTGTGCAGCTTTCTGCAAGCAGAAGGGGAGGCAGCAAACAGGGATTCGAAAAGCTGGACAGTTGTCGTTACGATAATTGGAGCATCCCAGTTTTCGCTGGCGAGCCGATTGCGTAGTGAATCGCGGCCAAGATCAAGATTTGAGTGATGCTCGACGACAGCATCGGCAAAGAGCATGTCGTGGGGTGCCATCGAGGCAATGCGATTGGGGTCATCGGTACCATAGCGGAGGACGGCTGCAGTTTGCTCGATAATACTTGTGTAGGGAATGGCGACAATAATCCGGCGGAGATTGTGAGTACATGCATGAGCAAGTGCAAAGCCGATTGATGCGAGAGTTTTTCCTCCGCCTGTTGGAACAGTGAGGGAGAAAAAACCTGGAGGGTCGTCGGCATGGCTCAGGCATTCAGCACGAATAGCACGCCGAAGACGGTTAATTGGTGTATCGGGGGCATTCCGCTCTTTTGCGTCCATGAACTCTTGGTATCGCTGGTAGAGAGACTGCAGTGATGGGTAGTCTTGGCGCAGTTGTGCTCGCTCAGGATCAATGAATGCTTCAGTATCGAGGAAATCGGCATCTACTAAGCACGAGAATATCATGCGGATCCACAAGTGAAGCTGTTCTGCATCCAGGCGTTTGTCCTGGATAATGCAGGGCGGCTCAGTGGGAAGAGGGGCAGAGAGAAATGGCTGTGCCTCGAAGAGGGCAGATACTGTCTGATATAGTTGCTGTTCAGTAGGGTCATTAAGGCGAGCTTCAAGACCGCCAAACCAGTCGTCCAAGCCTGCGTGGTGGCCAGCGATGCAATAGGCGGCGACTTTCTTGAGAGGATTCTTTCCTTCGATAGCCCATGCCGCCAGTGCCCCAACACCGCTATGGCGAGGGCGTCCTGGAGAGTGCGAACTTAAGATGCTTTCTTCAGTGGAGGTGTTTTCGTTTGTCTGGCTACGAATGTATTGCTGCCATTTGGGGTGAAATTTTCCCACGTC
>JANWWF010000037.1 GCA_025055755.1 Candidatus Kapaibacterium sp.
TAGCGACCCAGCGAGCAGGATGGCACAGATGCACCAAATATCCATAAAGCCATAGTGGGGCGCGCCCGTTCAGGATAATCCCGCGGTCCCAGCGGATTTCGTTTTCGGGTAAGCGAAGAGTGGCCAGCACGTCAGGCTCTATTGCCCCTTCGTGCAGAACGATGTGCACAATTTGGTAGTTGTCGGTTACCTTTCCACAAATCAGCTCGACTGGGCTGGCTGCACTTACTGCTTCCATATGCCAAGATATGTGAGAGACTGAATCCTATTGCCTTGGAGGTTGACACGCACGCGAACGATTGTGCCCGCTGATAGACCAGCAGTATTGCTTACTCCCCTGCAGGGATAATACTGCCCTTCGTAGCGCCGGACGAGCAATTCCACCGTAATCGGTTGTTTGCTGCTGTCCACAATGCGAGCACAAACTTCTGCGCCGTTTCGGAGACGCTCAGCTATTGGCGGCCCTGAGGGCAAAGATACCGAGGACTGCTCTATGCCCAAAGATTGCTTGGTGCTTGCTATGCTCTGCTCTTCGCGGAGCGGGTCAAAAGAAAGCCGCACCCATCCCAAAGGCAAGATCGCTTCGGCGTTCCCCTGCCTAAAGCTCCCCATCCGTCGAGAGGTAGGAAACTGTTCAAGCTGGACATGACGACGATTCAGGAGATTAGCACTTAGTAGCTCCCGTAGCTCCTCTCTTTCCAACACTGCACATAATACAGTTGTGCTATGGAAGCCACTTCCCCACCCAAGCTTTACTGCCCCTTCCGGCAAGTGTTGACAGAGTTTATCCAGGTCGGGATATCGATTCCCTGCCCACCGCTGGTCGTGCCCTGCCACTGCGCGACCGAACTTTTTAGCGGCATCGAGCAGTCGCTTGAATATGTGTTCTGCTGTCACTTCGCGCAGCGAGCAGCCATAGAGGCGCTGGAAGCGCTCTTCGAATGTATCCTGGTATTTAAGCATTCTTGACTCCTCTTTGCCCCAATCCCGGATTTGATGGATCAGTCCCATGTCCACGCGAATACACAGGGAGAAGACCCGGCCGGGTGCAATTGCCTCTACTACAGATCCTGGTTGCCGTGATTCTCCGTTTGTTTTGTAGTGTTTTACCGAAACAATCTCTCCTCCTGTTGTCGGCTCCACCTCTGTGCTATCGCTCACGCCAATAAACTTCATCAGGTCGTACTTCGCATCTCCCCGCTCAGCTCCTTGACCATAGGAGAACACCAGCCGTTCAAGAGCTTGGCCGATAGAACCTCTTTGCCCGCCTTGGTGCTTCAGTGCGCTTTGGATCTGGCCGAGGAAGTGCTTGTCTGCTTCAGTGAGAACTGCGTAAAGTAATGCCGTTCGGAGCACACCTTTCAAAGAAGAGCCAGGGATGTACATTTTCTGGCTGCCCGTTTTGATGGCAGCCAAAATGGTGCCCATCTGCCGATGCTGCTGACTTCTGCCAGCAGCTTGTGCTCCCCCGTCAGGCTCTGGCCAGGGAATTGAGTAGAGTGCCAGCTCGTTAGAAATAATTCCTTGCTCAATTTTCTTGGCAAGTTGGGGGGAGTTTCGAAGATTCTCTCGCACAAACGTAATGATGGAAGGCTGCTGTTGTCTTCCCCGCGGCGGATGCTTTCGCCAGGCACCCCCTCCACCTTCTCCCTGCATGCTCTCTTCGAGCCATGAAGCAAATAGATCAAGTGCCCTGGAATCTACCTCCAAAATTGTGCGCGCAATTGCATCCAGGTTCAGTCGGTAAACCATGCCATTGCGCACCAGGTATTCATACGGCTGCACTTTCTCGTTGCTGCCGATGAACACAGGGGTCAGCGTCTCAACATACAGCTTTTGTGTGACAATCGGCATTACCATCAGTGTTACTCCGAGAGCTGAATGGGAACCATCAACCCAAAGCCTGCATGGAGAACGTCATGGTCGCTTCCTTTGCCAACGACCGATGCTTTCCCCCACACCGGCTTATAGCGCTCCCCAAGAGGAAACACCGATCCCTCTCGGTAGCATGCAATTGGCTGCTTCTGATATCCGCGCACTGGACCAAAATGAGGACTTTGCCGCCCCTGCCGAAATTCAAGCTCGTACCACATGTTCGAAGGATTTTTCGCTAAAAGCTGCAGTTCCTCGTTGCCAGGCACATAGAGCGAGAGCGTCACCACATGGGTTGGCTTTTTGGCAAAGAAGGCAATTTCACCGCTCTCCTCGACGCGGAAGTGCCCCTTGCCCACAGTGGCATCAGTGCCAAACCCGACGTGCTCCAGAAATCGCAGTGCCGGTTGCAGCAATTCCATCTCCCCTTCCACAATGAACCACAGCCCAGCGTTCGCAGCAAATGTTTCGGCGCAGGTATAGAGTTGGCCGCGCATGTCGCCATCGGCGGTAGGGCGCTCAAGCGCTTTCAGGCGCATGCGGTCGAGCGAAACATGCACGGTCTCAACCCGTACAAAATGGCGATCGAGGTCTACGGCAACTCCTTCGCTTTCGCTTGCATGCTGGAATTGCACATTGACTCCCGCTTTCTGGCACCATAGGCGAAGGGGCAGAAAACTTGCTGTCTGCTTGCGGTGATATTCTTCTGCTTCGGCAAGTGTATCGCCAGGCGATTGTTGCGGGGGCAGAAGTGGAGCGGGCAAAAGGTACGTTCGCCCTGCCTGCGCTCCCGATCGCCGAACAAAAGGCATAGCCGAAGAAACTACAAACGGCGGCTCTCCGCGGCGTGCTGCATGGGCAACTTCCTGTGCCTTCTGCTCGCCGTGGACGTGGCGAATTGCCACCAGCAACAGTTCCCACAGCGTATCAGACCGCAGCGGTGCTGTCCAGGAAGACAGCGGCTCAAGCACTATTACTTTCATGCCTGCCAATACTCCCGAACTTTTGCAATGATTTCGCGTTCGAGATAGGCATCGTCGAAGTCAGACAGGCGCCGGCAGAACTTCCCTGCGAATATCTCGTGCTCGTGCGGCTTGGAGGCATCCTTGAATCTCTCGCTCCCGGTGCGATAGTCCTCGGCAAATACCAGCATGGGGTCGGCAAACTTGAACGACACCTGCCCGTATCCTCGCGATCCGCTTTTGCCTATTGCAGAGTGTTCGACCAGCTTGAGCGCCTCCAGGACATAGCAGAAGTACGAGACGTCTTCGACTCCATCGCCCACGTCGAACATGCTGTAGATGAACTCGACGTTGAACTTCGACCCCTTGACCACGCGCTCGATAAAGCGGGGATTTGCTGCGCTGGTCAGGCGGTCAATGTTGTTTTCGCCTTTGTACTCCGTGTACATCAGCTCGGTGTCGAGACCTTGCCACATTTGAATGGTCTCCCGCGTCGGATGAGCATCACGGACGATAAGCCGGGTTGGTCCGACGCTACGGTTTTCTGCAGCGCTGCCAAAGACGCGGCAAACTGCACATTGGGGGTCACCACACTGGCAGTAGGGAAAGCTGCCGTTTTGCTCGGTTGGGCGGACTTTCCCCAGCGCAAACTCCAGCAGCGAGCGCATTTTTCCCTTGAGCGAAGAGCCAGGAACGTAGGGATACAGCGTCCACGGGTCGCGAATGACGGGCGAATCCACGCCGCCAATTTCCATCTTTTCTTTCGAGCCGCCAATGTGTAGCCCCGTGAGGCATTCCATCTGCCCTTTGAGCACAATGTTGCCAATAAACCGTGCCATTGCTAACCCTCCTAATCTCTGCCACCGTAAAACTTGTGATAGGCAACCACTGCTTCCGTCAATGCGAAGAAGTTTTCCAGTGCTGCATGGCACTGCTCAGATTTCGCCACCACATCAATAGCGCTAACCATGAATCTGTAGAACTGCTCTAAATTCCTGTGTCGTCCTTTCGCATATGCCAGCTTCGGCTTGAGCAGCAATAAGTGTCCGCACAACCTTTTGCACTCCTGCTCATCGAGGGGTCCACCCCCTTTTTGAACCTGCAGTGTTCGGTATAAAGTCCGCAGCCGGACGACATGAGCAAAAAAATTGCGCAACTGACTGCTCTTGACATTCTGGGCAAACTCTTTCCCCTTTTCCTCGGCTACTTTCACAATCTCGTCGGCTGTCATGAGTGCAAGGTCCTGTTGATGCGAATGCATTAGGGACTCAGTAGTAGAGCGATCGTTTGGCATAGCACACACTCCGCTATAGTTCAACGGGTCTTCCAGAGAACATACGATGCCACAAGGCGGAAATTCCACCAGTTCCGGGAGCGATCTTGCTGCGCTGTCTCAAGAAGCGTGCGCACCAGCTTCCCACGAATGTCTTTTTCCCATTGGTGAAGGTTTTGCGCTGTGACCCCTCGTCGTGCAAGGGCATAGCGAATCTGTGCCAGCGTCCGTGCCAGTAGAGCATATCTCGCTGGCCGCACTGCTCCATTGCGCCGGTCGAAGACACTTTGCGTGCGCTCAAGCAGGCTATGCACAAGCGAGCGCGGTAATGAGACGGGGGAGTTTCCCTGAACGGCTTTCAAAAGCTCCTCCGCCAACGTGAGCAAGTCCGCAAATGTTTTCCAGTTCATCACACAGTCGAGAACTGCCACGCGGTTTTTCTGCAACTGCTCCTGTTTGTCGAGTGGCTGCCCCTCCAACACCTTGCCTTGCTTTGCCATTTCCAGCATACGACCGGCTTCCTCTGCTGCATGGTCTATCGGATAGAATGGCTTTGTCAGGACAATCCCGCACGACAGCGTCAAGTTCTCGTTCGTACAAACGAATCGGTAAAATTGCTCTTGCACTTTCTGGACAAACGAGAATATGTTCGTCCACGAGCCAACCGCAAACAGATCGTCCCCGCCTGAGTACACCAGATACACCTGATGCTCTTTGGCAATAGCGTTGACGGTGCCGCTGAAAAAGTGGTCGAGCATGCGCGATAGACTTGCCACTCGCGACAACGTGTACTTGCGTTCCCACGCAGCCTGCTCTCGCAAGCCAGTGCGCATGACCATCCCTAGCCAGTCCACATCCATCCGAGCAAATCCCAGCAGGGGATAATTCTCGCTGCCCATTGCTGCAAGGTCCTCAAAGACCACGATTCTGCCCTTTTCGTCGCGCGGCACCCAGTTGCCGATGAAGCGAAAGCTCACCGCCGTCGGCATGGAAGCTTTCCGAAGCGCCGATTCGACCTCCCCAATTTCAGTGCCGTTGATGCGGTGCACCAGTGCACGTCTTGCCAAGGGCTGAGAAAGAAGGGGATGCAAATCCTCAAGCTGGGCAAACACCCAGCCGATACCCAGCGAGCGGAACCAGCACGCCGGAAGTTTCTTTGGCGCATCCTCCCTGATGCCACGAAACTCCACCAAATACGTCGCCCACGGTACTCTTTCGCCCAGACTTATGCAGAGTTCGTCCAGATTTTCGCGCACCTGTGTGGTGAGCGCAGTGCCGAACACTTCCTCCAGTGCGTTGCTGAAGCGCTGCTTTTTTGCCTGCTGGAGCTTGCGCATCATCTCTGTGCGCACCTGGGCGTAGTTGAGAATAAGTTCCTCGATGGTGCAGTGGTGAGTGGCAATGCTTATCTGCAGAGCAAAGCCCAGCTCGCTTGCAAAAAAGCGGCTAAGCGTGCGCACTGCGTCCTGAAGCTGTTCTGCATTGATTCGTGTTGCGGGCAGCAGAAGCTCGAAGCTTCCACCGCCGCTGTAGAGCACACTGGAGCGGTAGAGGTTGAACTTGTCAAGCAGGTACGACACGACCGTATCCGTTACCAGCCGCACCAGCAGCGATCGCCCTCGCAGCAGCTTTGCACGACGCTCGGCAGTGCCAAGATCGCGGTAGAGGAACCGCTGAATGCCGCCGAGGTCTCCCGCAACCAGCAGACAGGGGTCCTCCCCTTTGCCCTCCACCGAGCATTCCGCCAGCGCTGCGACTACTCGCGAATGGTCAAACAGGGTGATATCCGGCAGTGCCAGGTACGCAGCGCTGGCAACCGTGCTTGTGTACTTTTCCAGCAACGTGATGATCGTCTCAATCGCTGCCCAGGGATCCTCCAGAAAGCTGAAGCTTTCGAGCTCCTGTCGGAACTTTTCCCATGGTTTCTCGTGGGCGGCGATAGCTTCTTCCTCATTGGGCTGCCACTCAGATGGTTTCTCTGGATGGTAGCAAGGCATTGGCGCGGTCAGCTCGAGAGGATTCGGCTCAAGATACCAGCTTCCCTGCGGCAGAAGGGCTTTCGGGGTGGAGCTATCGAGCATCAACAGCACCCGCGAGAAGATGGAAAGCAAGTACCGCTGCGTTTCCCCACTCATTTCTTCTTGCCGCTCCTCGGCAGCAGCAATATCAGCCGCACGAATCTCCGGCAGTCCCCGCCGCGTTGCTTTTTCAATGTCTTTCTGGTAGTTGCTAAATGCCTGGTAGTTTTTCAAAACTGTCCGTACCAGCACATTCGCCAAGTGCTCGTGCGTTTGTCCCTGTTCTAAGGGGAGGGCACGGAAGTGGAACTTGCCGATGTCGTGCAGCAGTGCGCCAAGTTGTCGAATGTCTTGTTCAGTCATTGCGTGCAGTACAACCATCGAATGACTGGCAGTGCAAAATAAGCACCGCAGAGCGTGAAATTTTCTCGCCGGGCACAGAGAGAAGCTTCTTTGTTTCTTGAGGGCTAATCGGAAGCAGGCGGGCTGCCGATACGCTCGGCAGGAAGCGGTTGCCAGCAGCCAAATCCCATCGAGTTTTTCTCCCCAATGCCGCAATCGTAGAGCACTGCGATGATGCGCCGATCGCCCTGGATGTGGATAGGAGCGCGGAATGCACGTATGGCGGTCTCCTCTCGAGTGCCCACCTTAATGCGGTGCAAGCTGGTGATACGGCGGGAATACTCTCCCCCTTGTTGCTCGACGTACGCGCGATCGACGGTAAAGCGGATATCACCCGGAGCATCACAGCCCGTAAGAGCACGGTACTTTTTGAGGGCATTCTGCCGCAATTGCATCGGCACGCGGTCATCGAGGGCATACAGGTATTGCGGATGCACTGCACCCGGTACCGACACCACCACTGGCGACAGAAGCTGCGCCGTTACCACCTCGCCAAGGAAGGGCGGCGGCATGGCTTCGACTGCTTCCACTTGCCACACTGCACGGTGAGGGGGTACAACCAGCTCCAGCCGGCTATAAGTGATGATTGCCTCGACCACGGGCTTCAGAAAAGACTCTTGCACGGGAGACGATAGCAGCATCTCGGCACGCGTCCCTGGTCTAACAACCAATCCCTCGGGACTGGGCTGCGCCGTAGGCACGCGGAAGCTAAGCGTAAATAGCCGTGTGCGCCGCCGAGCATCGAGTGCATAGCCGTGCTGGTGCAAAAATTCCGCATAGGCGGGTTCTATGCGCCGCAGTAAGCCATATACCCACGCAGCCAGGGCATAGCGATAGTCCCACCCCACCACCCCCGCCGCACGCGCACGCAGTTCAATCCGCAATCGCATACGATATGCCACTACTCCATGCTTACGCAAACTTACACTCCCCTTCCAATCCCACCTTGGTACGACTATTGGTTGCGACAACAGTCCAAAAAGGGAGAACCATTTGGACAGATCGTTGCAATCCCACCTTGGTACGACTATCGGATGCGACTACTCAACTACGTTTTTCCTCGATAACTCATTATGTTGCAATCCCACCTTGGTACGACTATCGGATGCGACGCTTGTGTGACTTAGAGCCAGAGTACAGACCAATGTTGCAATCCCACCTTGGTACGACTATCGGATGCGACCGTCTTGCACGCAGCTTTGTTCCGCGCAGTCGCGTTGCAATCCCACCTTGGTACGACTATCGGATGCGACTGTTTCGCGCTATTATTTACACATTTCCAGTACCGTTTCAATCCCACCTTGGTACGACAATCGGCTGCGACGTTGTTGAGGGG
>JANWWF010000038.1 GCA_025055755.1 Candidatus Kapaibacterium sp.
CAGCATTGCTATTGCAAAGGACGCACACAAAGCATTGCATATTGCACCGCTGCTTCTACTGGCAAATATCGGATGATCCCATCAATAAACAAGCGCCTACCGACTGGTTGTCTATCTCATTCGATCCCCCAAAGAACCTTCTTTTTTCCCGCCTGTTGTCTTGAGTCCGGGCATGTGACATCGCATACCATTTGTAGCAAAGAAAGATAAGCACTGCCCAGCACAGAACCTCCCACCATCAGGAGTTATTTCCGTCAATCCATCGTGCTTCCCTTACTCCACGAGAAAAGAGCAACTTCCCCACTCCAGCCGCAAGAAACAAAATGCCTCCACCGAAGTGGAGGCAAAGGCTTTGGAAAGCCTACGGCACTAAGCCTTGTTGCGAAAAGGTCACAAAGTGTAGCCACTTTTTTCGCCGTGCGAAAATAAAACTGCAACAATTATTTTGCAAGGGGCAGTTGGAGCACTATAAAGCAACGCCATGGAACGAACGCTGGGTCTTGATATCGGCGCAAACTCTATCGGCTGGGCAGTGGTTGAGCAGAACAACCAGCATGGCACAATCACAGGAATCGGCGTCTATGTCTTCCCTGAAGGTGTCGAAAACCTCGGGCAGGGAGAGAAAGAAATTTCTCTCAATGCCACACGTCGAGGCGCTCGCCAACGTCGCCGCCAGCTCTTCCGAAAAAAGCTGCGCAAACGTGCTCTCCTCCTTCTTATGGCGCAGCATGGCTTGTGTCCTGCGATAACCCTCGAGGAACTGCGCCATTGGCAAAAAACCGGTCAGTTCCCAGAGAACTTTCGCTCGTGGCTTGCTCTTAATCCATACCTTTTGCGCAAACGGGCTGCCGAGGAGAAAATCTCCTTGCTTGAACTGGGGCGCATCCTCTACCACCTGGCCCAGCGGCGTGGATTCCCCTCGAAAAGTCGTTCCGCTTCTTCCGACGACAGCTCTATCATTGAGCGGGGAGATGCCAAACTCGGCAAGGCAGGTATTGCCCAAACGCAAGCACTCTTGGAAGCCGCACCTACCCTTGGAGCTGCCCTCGCACAGCTATACCCACCAGACGGAGACCCCTTTACCAACAACCGCTCCCGTATCCGCAATCGGTACACTGACCGCCAAATGTACGTGGATGAATTCGAGCACATCTGGAACATCCAACAACCGCATTATCCCACCATCCTCACCGACGAGCTCAAAACCAAGCTTGGGGGGAGACGCAAAGATGGCTATTCCGCCGACGGCATTCTCTTCTACCAACGACCCCTTCGCTCCCAAAAGCATTTGGTTGGCCGATGCACCTTCGAGCCGTCGAAACCGCGTTGCCAGAAAAGCCATCCCCTTTTTGAACGCTTCCGTGCCTTGCAGTTCATCAACACGATCACCTGCAACGACCTCCCCCTCAACGCCGACGAACGGCAGAAGGTCCTCCGACTGCTCCTTAGCAAAAAGAAACTCACCTTCTCGGACATTCGCAAGACGCTCAAAAAAACATCCGCCGATTACGTGTTCAACTACGAAGACGAGGACTCCATCATTGGCTCGCCAACACATGCAGAGCTTTCCTCGAAAAAACTTTTTGGCGCAGCCTGGTTCGACAAAAGCGACGAGGAACAACACCGCATCTGGCATGCACTGCAGTTTTTCGATGACATAGACAAACTCAAAGAACACGCACAGCACAAGCTTGGCATGTCTCCGCAAGCTGCCGAACACTTTGCGAAAGTTCGTCTCGCCAACGGCTACGCATCCCTGAGCCTGAAGGCTATTCGGGCAATACTGCCTTTTCTGGAAATGGGCTATCCCTACCACCTTGCGGTTGCGCTTGCTGGCGTCCGCCGGGCACTGGGAGAGCGCTGGGATCGGCTCAATTCCACCGAGCAAAAAGCACTCTGCGACACAGTCGAAAGTATCGTCCAGGCAAACGTGCGTGGAGGATACCTGGAACCACTCAAAGCGCTGCTCCGCGAGCAGTACAGCATCACAGAGCGCGAGCTCCAGCGACTCTACCACCACAGCGAGCTCAAAGCTCCTACACAGCTATTAAACCGCATTCCTTCCGACGCCCACTTTACCAACACCCTTCTCAGCTATCGCAACCCCGTGGTGACAAACGTCCTGTTCGCACTCCGCCGGCTGGTCAATGAACTGCTCGACCGCTATGGGCACTTTGACCGCATTGTCGTAGAACTGGCGCGCGATCTCAAACGCAGCAAGGAAGAACGTGCTCTCATCCGCCGAGAGCAAAAACGCAATGAACTTATCCGAGAGACCATCGCCAAGATTCTGGAACAGCAGGGGATCGAACCCACTGGCACAAACATTCTCAAGTACCGCTTGTGGTTGGAGTGCAACAAGACGTGCCCCTACAGCGGCAAACCAATTAGCCTCACACAGCTTTTCAACGGCGAAGTGCAAATCGAACACATCTTCCCCTACGACCGCTCCCTCGATGATAGCTTTCTCAACAAAACGCTCTGCTTTGTAGATGTCAACCGCCAAAAGGGCAATCGAACCCCTTATGAATACTTCACCGAGGATTTCGGCCCGGAAACATGGAACGAAGTCAAGCGCCGTTTACTTAGCACCTTCACCAAACAAGCCTTCTGGGACAAAAACGATCCGTTGAGTTACTTCCCCGACCGCCGCAAAAAGTACGAACGCTTCATCGCCGAAAAGCTCCCCGCAGATTTTGCCAGCCGACAACTCAACGACACCCGCATTGCTTCTGTGCGTGCACGAGAAATGCTCCAGCTTATATGCCCCACCGTCGTTGCTGCCCTTGGTCCCACGACTGCGAAACTTCGTCACCAGTGGGGCATTGATAATGCCCTCTCGCCGGACGGAAGCGACACTGACGGCAAAGAACGGAGCGATCACCGCCACCACGCCCTCGATGCGATTGTCCTGGCATGCACTCGCCCCGCTCACATTCAACTTCTTTCAACCACTGCTGAGCGCAAGCAACGAGGCGAAAAACAAATTCCCCTCCCGTGGGAATCCTTCCGCACCGACGTCGTCACTGCTTTGGAAGGCTGTGTGGTTGTTCATCACCGCCGCAATCGCGTCCTCACTAAGCGCACGGTGACAGTGACCAAAAACGGCAAACGTCTTAGCTTCCGCAGCGTCGCTGCACGCGGGCAACTCCACCAAGAAACGTTCTACGGCAAGCACACCGATCCGGAAAGTGGCAACCAGTTCTACCATGTTCGCAAGCCTCTCCAGGACATTACAACCAGAACACACGTTGAAAAAATTGTTGATCCTGTCATCCGCTCATTGATTGAACAGCGCATCGAGGAACTCGGTGGATACCAAGGAGAAAAAGCAGACCAGGTTCCCAAAGGAGCATTTTTTGGCACTAACCCCGATGGCTCTCTGCAGCCGCTTATTTTCCTTCCCAATCACCGGGGCGAACCTGTCCCGGTGCGAAAGGTCCGGTTGCGGGAATCGTTAGCGAATGCCCGACCCCTTACGCACACCGCAAATCGCTACGTCAACCCAAGCAACAATCACCATGCAGTCATCTACCGTCTCCCCAATGGTGAGATGGAACTTCACGTGGTCCAATTCTGGGATGCAGTTCTCCGACAACGACGGAACGAACCCCTCTACCAAGTTCCCGATGGCTGCGAGCTGGTGATGACTCTGCACATCAACGATATGGTCTTGCTCCGTTGTCCTCTCGAGGAATTCGAGCGCATCGTGCAGAACTACCCCCCTGCCGAACGCGGACGCTACCTTGCTCCGTACCTGTACAAGGTGCAGAAATTATCGGAGTCTGAAAAACGTGGCTTTGAGCTTTGTTTCCGATTCCATGCAGACGGACGTTTATCGGAAGAAGCAATAAAGGACTACATTCTCATTCGCAACTGGGGCACGGGAAAGCAAGGGTGGTACACCTACACCCCTATCAAGCTGCATGTTACGCCAAGCGGGTTGATCTATCCCTGGGATACGGTACCGGACAACCAGAAAAGCTCATGATGCTGCCCTAAATGCCGATGAATACTATCGGCAAGGCATTCCCCGTGTGCCAATGATCAAACGGACGATTGTCATAGCAAGCCCATCGTATCTCCGTTTGGAGAACGAGCAGCTGGTCATCGAGAATACCGAAACGGGAGCAGTCAACCGTGTCCCTATCGAAGATATTGGCTACCTGCTTCTGGAGCATCGGCAAATCACGATCACCCATCCAGTACTTTCCCGCTGCTTGGAACAGGGTGTTGCTCTTATCGTCTGCGATAGTGCATACCTTCCTGCCGGCATGTTTCTCCATTTGGGGCAGCAGCATCACGTCCAGGGAGAACGGACACTCCAGCAGATTGCAACCAGCTCCACGCTGCGGGCGAGCCTATGGCAGCAGACTATCCAAGCCAAAATCCGTAATCAAACGATACTGGCTCGGCGGGTGGGATATCGCATGTGGCGTTCCCTCGAACGTCTTGCAGAAAAAGTTCAGCCCGGTGATCGAACTAACTGCGAAGCCAGTGCCGCACGGCACTATTGGCGGGGTGTTTTTGGAGAAGACTTCTCCCGCGATCCGGAAGGCGAGCCGCCGAACAATCTGCTCAACTACGGCTATACTATCCTTCGTGCGGCAACTGCTCGCGCATTGGTCTCCAGCGGACTTTTCCCCATTGTGGGCATTCACCATCGCAATCGGGGAAACTGTTTCGCACTTGCTGATGATGTCATGGAACCGTACCGACCCTTTGTGGATGCAATCGTGCACACGCTTTGCGCTGAACACCCACCCCCGCATATGCTTACGCCCTCTATCAAGCGGCGGCTACTGGAAGTTCTCGTCCACGACACTCTTGTGGACGGAGAACGCTCCCCACTTCAGCTTGCTCTCTCAACCACAGCGGCATCACTTGCCCAGTGCTTTGCAGGAAAGCGTGGATCGATCATTTATCCCCAGATGCCCGAATGATGTGGAGTTCATTCGTAGGAGGTCATCGCACATGGCTCGAAAAGCACGGCAGCAACATGCCTCCTGCCATACTTCCCGACTAAGTGCATATCGCGTTATGTGGCTATTTGCAATGTTCGACTTGCCAACAGGCACCAAGAAAGAGCGCGACGCTGCGACGCGATTCCGCAAAGATTTGACCCGTGATGGCTTTACCCGCCTCCAATACTCGGTGTATATTCGGCACTGTCCCAGTAGTGAATCTGCCGAGACCTTTATTCGGCGCATCGAAGGTTATTTGCCAGAATATGGGCAGGTAAGCATTCTGCGGGTTACCGATAAACAATTTGCCACCATGCTGCATTTCTACCGCTCCAAACCGCATCCCGGACCAGAAACACCGGTACAGCTTGCAATCTTTTAGCGGTACCATGCAAAAAAATAGCATGCTCCGATGGGAAATCACCGGAGCATGAGAGACATTTGCCGACAGCATGCCGACTTTTCCAACTGTAAGTGTTAGGGAGGAAAAGAGCTTACAGAAGTACTGTTGTCGGCAAATCTACTTTGTGACCAATCCGCAACAACCGCCCGCGCCGCTCACCAAGGACGGCTGTTGTCGGCAAATCTACTTTGTGACCAATCCGCAACGTACCGCCAAGAATAATTTGCTCAATGCAAGTTGTCGGCAAATCTACTTTGTGACCAATCCGCAACCCGAAGGTCTACATGCGCTTGGCAAGGATTGTTGTCGGCAAATCTACTTTGTGACCAATCCGCAACGGAGATGATTACGGGATCAGTTGCTGGCTTGTTGTCGGCAAATCTACTTTGTGACCAATCCGCAACACAAAATAGTAGTTATAGTGTCCTTCTTCCGTTGTCGGCAAATCTACTTTGTGACCAATCCGCAACTGTTGTAATCAATGGCAGCGGTGATGCTCTGTTGTCGGCAAATCTACTTTGTGACCAATCCGCAACTCAAACGCAGCTTATAAGTAGTATGTGTTAGTTGTCGGCAAATCTACTTTGTGACCAATCCGCAACTCATCGCTATTCAACGTATGACAACCCATAGTTGTCGGCAAATCTACTTTGTGACCAATCCGCAACACGACCATCGTACTCACGACCGTCGTACTCAGTTGTCGGCAAATCTACTTTGTGACCAATCCGCAACAATAGCGTAGAGTATGCTTGCTCAATCGCTGTTGTCGGCAAATCTACTTTGTGACCAATCCGCAACTTATCATAAGCTGATACCATGAGTAGCATCGTTGTCGGCAAATCTACTTTGTGACCAATCCGCAACGTCGCACTCAAGGAGTGAGCGCATCGTCACGTTGTCGGCAAATCTACTTTGTGACCAATCCGCAACTACGTCGATCCAAAACCGAAACATGACTGTGTTGT
>JANWWF010000039.1 GCA_025055755.1 Candidatus Kapaibacterium sp.
TTGCGCATCCATGGCAGCGCCGGTGCAGCGATCGGCGCCACTGCCGCCATAGTACGAGCCCCAACGCCGCATGCCATCGGAACGGAGCACCGCAATAAAGCCATCCCACTCGCCGCCTGCGAAGTTGTTCTGTGCTGCCTGGGCATCGGCGATGAAGCTTTGGGCGGTGTTTGTGCCATTGGTGAACCCTGTCACAAGAATATCCCCTCGTGGCGAGATGGAAAGGTGCGTGATGGAGTCTTGTCCATCGCTCCCATAGTAACGCCCCCACAGCCGTTGGCCATTTGCATCGAGTCGGGCAAGGAAGCCATCCGGCGGAGCCATCCGTTGTGATCCTTCTCCAAGACCTGTAGCGATTGCTTGAGCGGTATTGGGACTGTTGGTGATACCTGCAATAACCAGACTGCCATCGCTAAGCCACCCGCAACCACGAATGTCGTCGAAACCACGTCCACCGTAATAAGAGCTCCAGATGCGATTGGAAAGCTGGGTATTGAGAACGGTGATGTACCCGTCTTGCACACCGCCAAACTGCTGCTGATGCGCAGTGGCTGGGAGTGCTGCGCTGGTTGTACTGCCGCCAATGGCAAGACGCTGCGAGCCAAGAGCAACTGCTCTCATTGCGTCGCTGCCATCGCCTCCGATGTACGTTGCTGCTTGGCGTGTGCCGGTCGAGGGGTTGAGGAGCACCGCGAATCCGTCGGCATCTCCTCCGCCATAGGTTGCTTGCACAACACCGGCTGTTGTGGGGAAATTCGTCGAGCGTGTCATGCCGGCGATTGCCACCAGATCGCTGCGCACGCTGAGACTGTAGGCAACGTCGTCGCTTGTGCCGCCGATGAGTGTTGCCCACTGAAGCGTTCCATCGGGAGTTACTTTGGCAACAAAAGCATCCCGGCCACCGCTGGATGTTCCCGATGCACCTGGGAATGACGGGCTGTCAGTCCACCCACACACAAACACGCTACCATCGGCTATTGCCATTGCTGCGATTGAATCACGTCCACTGGAACCGACAAAGCGTCCGCCTATACCCCATGCGGTAATTTCGGCGGTGCCACTGCTGCGTAATGCTCCGAACGGCGGAAAATGCTCCCGGTGGGTGTCCAAAGCTTGTTGGAGCTGCGTATCTTCGGCATGAATAGTAAGCTGTGTTCCCTGCCAGGAGAGCGTTACCACCGGCCGCCCCTGTCGCTGCAGTACCAGTGCCGTAAACATTCGCACCCCTTCGGCGCTTCGATGGGGAAAGTAGTAATTCACCGCTGCAGCAGCGGCTGAAAGCCCAATAGTAGTGTCGAAGTCCAAGGGAATGCGTCTCCATCTTTCCCCGTTCTCGTAGAGAAGCCCGTCGCGTTCAACCACCACAGTGCCGCTGGCGCTCACCGCAACAATTCGTCTGTCCCACTGGCCTCGATTTTCAATAAAGTGCTGAGTGTGCAGATGGGGGATGACGTCAAAAATCGTTGACAGTGTCAAAAAACCAATACACCAGCAAAAAATTTGCGCCATGACCATGGGTGACTATCGGCAGAATGAAAAAAGTTCTCAAAATTAGAAACTGGTAGTGTGGAGGTGGTCCTCCTGCCGAACGAAAATGTATCGAGTAAGCACATCGTTGCACCACGCTCGACAAGAGATTCACGATTACGATTATTTTTAGCAAATAACACTTGCACAAATACCACCCAGACCGTATTTTTGCCGCGCAGTCGGGTAGGAGAGCTTGCATGTACTAGGCTGCAGATATCATCATGGTCCGTACCACAGAAGCACAACTGTTCTACACCGACTGCACCATGCATATTGGTGGGCACACACGCCCGCTGGCATATCCCGGCATCCCCGTGCAGCATCGGGGAAATAAGCGCCGGGCTGCTCCCTTCCGAAGGCTCTACGCAGTTGGAGGAGGGAGGACCCGGAGTGTAAGACGTGGAACTTTTGCAAGCCATCAGCAGTCAAAGCTTGCCGCGTCTGAGCTAAAAGATCGAATGTCGTACCAATCGGAGAGTGTAATGGCACATTGTAATCAGCTTGATCCTACAGCAACAGACCCCTTCTTTTTCCCCTTCCTTCGATCGTTGGTACGGTATTTGATATGTAAGCCTTCCATCACAGTGACGAAGAAACCAACATTGGTAAACAACATGTCAAACTGTTCCACCATTGTTCCCGGAGGTTCCATGAACGGATCGTTCCGTCCTGCGACAGGATTTGTCGTCGCGCTAAGTACTCTCTTCCTGCTTTGTGGTGTTGGGCTCTTGGCGCAAGTGGCGTCAGGGTCATCCCAAGGGACGCCGCAAGCAGAGACCTTTTCGCCGAAAGCATTTGCCAGCCAATCGCTGGAGTTTTTGGAAAACAAGGGGCAAGTCCGCGACGACAAAGGACAGCCCGTCGAACAGGTGCGCTTTACGGCACACTCGAACGGCGCAAAACTCTTCTTCATGCCGGACCGAATTGCCCATGTGTTCTACACAATCGAGGGTCCCGGCGCACGCTATGAGCCAGGCAAGGGAGTAAGCTCCAAAGAGCTTGACCAAACTACGCTGCGATATCAGCGTGTGGATATGGAACTGGTCGGCGCCAGCCGTAACGTCAACCTCCGTGCGCAGGACCTCCTGCCCGGAGTGACGAACTTCTTTACCGCCTCTGCCGGTCCAGAGGGAATCACGGGCGTGCGCAGCTTCGGAACGATCGTCTATGAGAACGTCTATCCGAACATTGACCTTGTCCTCAAAGCGCGGGGGAAGGGGATGAAGGCAGAATTCATCGTCCGCCCCGGTGGCGACCCATCGCTTATCAAGCTACGATATAATGGCGCCGACCGCGTCGAGCCAACCAGCACCGGTGGCTACCGTGTGGTGACTACCCTTGGGACGATGACAGAAGATGCGCCGTACTCCTATGTGCGGACAGCCACTGGACAAGAAGAAGAGATTACCGTGCGTTTCCGCGTGGAAGGAGATATTGTTTCCTTCGACGTCCCCTCCTACGATCGCTCGCAAACGTTGGTCATTGACCCGAATCGCGATTGGGGCACCCTCCATGGCGGCAATCAAGAAGATCAAATTACCGGTGTGGCAACCCGGCGGAGCTTCAATCCCAGCTCGACGACGCCCTACATCTACGTCTGTGGCTTCACCGCTGGTGGAACGTTCCCCTTAGTTTCGGCTTCTCAAACAAGTTATGGTGGAGGCATCTATGACGCGTTTGTTGCAGCATATCAGTATGGTGGAGCGCGGACGTACTCGACGTACTACGGCGGTGCAAATGATGATCGCGCGTATGGAATCACAGCCGATGGCGCCGGACAAGTGTGGATAGTTGGGCAAACACGCTCGACGGCATGGACAGGAAGTGCGTTTACAAATACTCAGAATGGAGACATTGATGGCTTCGTTGCGCGGTTCAATGCCTCTGGTGTGCCACAAGCAGCGCGGTATATTGGCGGCGCCGCTGATGACTACCTGCTCGCGGTGACCTACGATGGGACAAACCTTACCGTCGGGGGGTACACAGCGAGCCCTGGTTTAGCCACCGCCGGGGTCTTCCAGACAACGTATAACGGCCTCTACTGCGGAATGGTCGCCCGGGTGCCAGCAGCTGCGTTGAACGCAATTACGTGGCTGACATACTACGGTAACAACACCGGCACTCCAAACACCCAAGAAACCTATGTTACCAGTGTTGCCGCTCGCGGAGCGACAGGAGATGTTTGGGTTGGTGGTTATACCAACTCCCCCAATACGAACCAAGCCATTGCAACAGTAGGCTCATTCAATACAGTGGTCAATAACAATGGGTCGGGAACAACAACGGGTGCAACCAACTACGATGGCTTTGTTGCCCTCCTTACCTCCAGTGGGGGGCGGACGGCAGCAACATACTACGGTGCAGTCCAGAACGACCGTGTGCTCGGGGTTGCCCACGACCCCATTAGCGATGGAGTGATTGCCGTCGGTCGAACAAATTCCACAAATGTGGGTAATCTGCTTGCAAGTGCAAGTGGCTTCAATACTGTTCTGAACAACGGGACAAATAGTACAGCGGTCGACGACGGGTTCGTCGTCCGTCTGACGGTAAGCGGCACGGTCATGAACCGCGACTGGGGAAGCTACTGGGGCTCCACTGCCGATGATTACCTCACCTGTGTGGCAGTTGATGACAATAATGTCAGTGCAGTTGCGCCCAACACCGCTGCGAACGGTACTGGTGGAAAGATCGTCGTGGGCGGCTTAACCGCTGCAAGCAGTGGTGCGTTTGGCACGTACAACTTTGCCGCCGGATTTACTACCAATCAAGGCGGATATGATGCGGTGTGGAGTCGCATCAATCGCACAACCCCAGCGGTAGAATACTCAGCAATTATGGGTTCTGGAGGAAACGATGCGGCACTTGGTATCGCCGTTGATAACCAGCGGAATGTCTTTATCGCTGGTTCGGCAGCAGGTGTAGGAAATCTCACTACTGCTGGGGCAGCCCAGACCTCCTATGGCGGCGGCCTCTTTGACGGTTTCCTCACTAAATGGTGCGACCTTATCGTGCCAAACGCGCCGCAGTATTCCACCACTGGTGAAGGTGGGACTTTCACCAACACCGTCAGCGTCTGCGCCACGCTCAATGCGACGGCAACGGGCTTTGTTACCAGTTCGGGTGTCTACCCGAACGTTGCATCTGGAACCACTTCTGGTTCTTGCCCTTCTTCTGCCGTGCAGACACTCACCGTCCGTCTTACCAATGCAGTGCAGGGTGTGCAATACCGTCTGGAAAATGTAACAAGTGGGACTTTCCTCACCATCACCCCTGGTACGGGAACGAGCGCTGTCAATCCAACGACCGTGCTGGCAACACAGGATGGAACCATTTTTGTATCCATTTCCTCCGGCAATTTGCCGGCGCCAGGAACCTATGACCTCCGGTGGGTGGCTTATACGCAAACCGTTGGCTCCTCCTGCCAAGAAAATGGCGTGTCCAATGGAACAACCCTCACCGTCAACGCCTTGCCGGCGAATGATGCTATCAGCCAGACCGGGCCAGGAAGTGATCCGAATAGCGCCGCTGCCCCAGGCACGACGTTCAACTTCTTTGTGTGCGGTGGCTCGGCAAATACCTTCCAAGTAGCAACGGCGTCAGGTGTTACCTACAACTGGTGTGTGATGCAAAACGGTACTGTCACAACCGCTCCAACGGTGTCGGGTGCGACCACCCAAACTGTAACTATTACCCCTAATACCGCTGCTTCCCAACGCGATACGCTCTACCTCCGCGTGCGCTTGACAAACGCCAACGGGTGCGCCATCGAATACCAAGCGGCGCTCTACGTCCTGCCGGTTGTGAGTATCACAAACGGCGTTGCCAACGAAGCCGCAAACGCCTCCGCCAACCCAACAGCGCTCTGCGTCAATTCATCGGGGACTGTGACAGCGCCGCTGTCGTACTCCTACCAAGACTCCGGTCCGCATACACTGGTTAATACCTATGGCAACGCGAGTATCCCGGGCAACGGTGCAACAGGATCAGATGCTGTGGCAACAACTCCCACACAGAACTATCTATGGTCGGCAACACCGGCTGGGCAAATCACTGGTGTTACGTTCTCTTCTCCAACCGCTGCCAATGGTGGCTCTGTCAGTGCGACAATTGGTACGTTTAGCTCAATGGCAAATCCCCAGTCAGTGAGCTTTACGCTGCAAGAATGGTACACTGGTGGCGGGGTCAATGGGTGTTTGCGTACAACGAACTACACGGTCAATTTCTATCCCCAACCGACCGCGACGGTCACTCCCTCACCGGCAGGACCCGTTTGCGAAGGGACAAATGTTACCTTTACAATCACGGTCAGCCCAGCATCGGTGACGAGTGGGACCTTTAGCGTTACGCTCAACGCAGCTTCCCAAACGGGAGCGCAAATCGTCGGCGGGACGAACGTATCCGGTGGTACCTTCGGCGGCACAACGTATAGCGGGAATTTCAGCGCGAGTACCTTTACGCTAACGGTCAACCCGGGTACCGTCACTGCGGCGTATGATGCCTTGGGTTCCATCTCCCTGACGCTCAATAGCTTGACCAACGGCAGTTCGCCGGT
>JANWWF010000003.1 GCA_025055755.1 Candidatus Kapaibacterium sp.
TGCGGTTACAAAGTTGTCACCTACACCTCCGAGCGGCGTCCGGAGACAATTTCCCCTGCGGAGTTAGAAATGGCGCGCCACGTCATCGTTGGCTCCCTACCGGATTGCTAAACATCCCAATCAGTGAACACTCCGCTGAATTCGACGCTCGAAGTGGTACTCCAGATAGCGATACGCAAGGGTTTGGCAGGCAGAAAGCATAGCAGTGTCCATCGCTACGCTGGATAGCTCCTCCCACGGACAACGTTGGAGGGTAGCAAGCATCGCTACCACTGCTGGCTCAATCATGTTCTCTGGTGACACTCTTCCACTTTGTATGGTTTGTATGGGGCAAAGCCTACCTTCCTCCATCATCAGTGCATACGCGCTAAAGGAAGAGTCCAGGACCGGAAAAGATGGTGCCATGTGTTCTGTGCCTGCATTTCCTTCTATCCGCAACGGAAAGCCATGCACAGCTGCATAGCGAAGGGCAAACGCCGGAAGGAAGACTTGCGGATTATTCTCTGCTTGGTCAAGTGCACGAAGTGCTTGCCGAACAAGGTCGAAAACCTCCGGGGAGCTATGTCCCGGCAATTCGATGCGAAGAACAATCTCAGCGATTGCATATCCCGCGAGCGCATGGTCATAGCTTGATAGCAGCCGTCGGCGAAGGTGGACACGTTCTGCACTGCGGAGAAGATGAAGTTCCCGCCCTGGTTTGACATAGTATTGCAGCTCGAGCTCTTCCAGTGGCTGGAGCAACGCAGCAAGCCGACTTTTCCCACTACGAGCCCCTTTGGCAATAATGCTTTCCACTCCACGATCGGCTGTCAGCAGGGTAGCGATGATACTGCTGTCACTGTAGCGCAATCGGCGGAGAACTATTGCCTGTGTGCGAACAAGCATACGCTATGTACACCCTACCTGCACAATCTGCTCTGCCAGACACCAGTCGAGCGGTGTTGTGATTTTGATATTGCGCATCTCCCCCTCGACGGTTACTACTGGATAGCCTGCGTACTCAACAATACTGGCATCATCGGTTGCTTCGAAGCGATCCTCGGCTGCCTCCTGATGCGCCTCCAGCAGGATTGATCGGCGGAATGCTTGGGGTGTCTGGACTAACCGCACTCGCCCGCGCGGCAGCGTTGTCTCGATGGTGCCGTTGGCATCGAGAAGCTTGACGGTATCAGCAGGAGGGATCACCGGAACTGCTGCTCCATACTGTCGGGCTGCTTCTACAACTCGGTGAGTAAGACCAACCGAGGCAAACGGCCGTACTGCATCGTGGATGACGATAATCTCCGCCTCGGCCAGTATCGGATGCTGGAGTGCGCGAAAGACTGATTCCTGCCGCGTGCTGCCGCCCTCGGTCACGACGAGGCTCCCTTTGTACTCCGCCAAGAGCTGCTCAGCATGGTCTTGCCAGGAGCGATCGACAGCGACCACCATCGCTGCGTCCTCGAATGCCGCACGGAGCATGCGGATTACGCGCACAAGAACGGGCGTGCCCGCAAGCAAACGGTACTGCTTGGGCACGGCACCGCCGAGCCGCTGACCGCTTCCCGCCGCAGGAACGATGATGCCAACATCCATCGGAAAACCGCAACAATCCTCGACGCCAAAAATAGAGACCCTCGCCCGTCGAGTAACTTTGCCCACATGCATCACATGGAGTATCAGGCAATGCGCCACATCCAAATTGTGATTCTTCTCTCCGGAGCGCTCAGTGTCTTTATCGGTGCATGTGGAACGGTACCCTCTCCTCCTCCGACAGTTGCTATAGGCACATTCAACATCGAGTGGCTCGGCGATGGGATCGAGCCAGAGCAGAAGCCCCGCACCGAAGAAGACTATCAGGCAATCGCTACATTAATCGCTGGCAGCGGGGTCAACGTCCTTGCTGTTCAGGAGATTGAAAACGACAGTGCCCTAAGGCGGCTGTTACGTTACCTGCCTGGCTGGCAGGGTATGCTCGGGCGCGGTGGACATCGGCAGAACGTTGGAGTCCTGTACGATTCAACCGTGCAGTGCAGACCAATTGGGGACTACTATCCCCTTGCTGTTAACCCAGAACGTAATCGCGCTGGTTTTGTCGCGGAATGTCGGAAAGGTCCGTTCGATTGGCTTATGATGGTAGTGCATCTCAAATCCTCCTCTCGCTACGATTCAACCGATGAACTCCGACGACAAGCAATTGAACAACGTCGCCAGCAAGCAGCTATTCTCCGACGGTGGGCAGATTCGGTCCTCCAAAATTCTCGCGAGCAGGATGTGCTCATCGTCGGGGACTTCAATGATTACCCGCGTCGCTCTCGCCAGCCAACTCTTGGAGCCTTGGAGCAGGACTCTGCATTAGTTTTTCTTACTGCGGGGATGACCTCATGTCTGGACCACCGCCGCAATGCGATCGATCACATTGTTGCCTCGCTTAGTGCTGCTCGGCGCTGGATAGCTGACCGCAGACGAATGGTTAACCATCAAGCCATGCTTCCGCCCCGTTTTGCCGATCGCATTAGCGACCACTGCTTAGTTGTGGGAGAGTTCGAACTTCAAACTCCCGACAACGATTGAGAAACATTTGGTTATCGCAGTTTTTTGTTGTAAGTTTGACATTGCACAGCAGCTCACCCCACCTCGAGCAGGGGGAATAGGCTGTGCCCTATCGTTCACAATTCTCTTCGCTACTTTCTCTATGTCCCATCGTCATTGGAGCTACCTATGAGTCGGAGTGCCTCGCTTCTTTCGGTCCTGTTGATAGCTGCTGTTGGGTTAGTAGCACAGCATCCACGGACACCACTTCTGGAGGAATTCACCTCGAGCACGTGTCCACCTTGTGCAACTGTTAAGCCATACATCGAGCAATATGCCAAGCAGGAGCCCGATGCAGTGATTGTCACCTACCACATGGATTGGCCCCGGCAAGGCGATCCATACAACGTCCACAATCCAGCCGACAACGCCGCACGCCGCAACTACTATAACGTCGGAGGCATCCCCGATGCATACATGAATGGTAGCAAGTTCTACCCAGGCAGTGTTGCAGCGATCCGGCAAGCAGCACAGCAAGTGCGGAATAGACCCACTCCGCTTGCGATGACCATCCAAGAAGACCGAACAAAGAATCCTATCGAAGTCACCGTCACTGTCAAAAATGATGGCTCTGCCCCCATCAGTAATGCAACTCTCCATGTGATGGTGCTCAACTACTATGCAGACCTGACCACCCAGCTTCAAGGTCAGAGTCAGCACGTGTACACCACTTTTGAGTTTGCTCTCTTGCGCTCTCTGCCGAATGGGAATGGTACTGCCTTAACCCTGGCACCGAACGAGCAGAAGTCGTTTACGTTCACCTATTCTCGTGGGACAGGTGCTGTCTGGGTTCCCAACAACCAGTACGTCATCGCCTTTGTCCAGCTCAACACAACAAAAGAAGTACTCCAAGCCAGCTCGACACTCAACAACTACCTCAACCGAGCAGAAATCAGCTCAACTCTCCCACGCTTCGGTATTGCGCAGCGGAGTGCGACGACCTCCCACCCAATCACCGTCTCTAATCCTACCCAGCGCCCGCTGACGGTAGCATTACGGCTGAATACATCCTCGTCGCTAGTGCCTACAGGGTGGAATATCTCCGTTACCCCTCAAAGCCTTACCCTTCAGCCAGGGGAAGAGAAAACAGCAACGGTGCAATTCACAACATCGGGTAACGGGGGATTTGGCCTGGCTGCCGTCGAAGCCTCGCCCCAAGGAGACGGAATCAATCAACCGACAACCTACTATTGCGGCTACCTCAATAGTGGGACAAAGTACGCCGTTGTGTATGGCTACATGGGAGCTGGCATCAATCCTTTCGCCCAAGCAATCATGAGTGGCGCAAAGTACGCCAGCGAGACTGCTCTACTTCCCCCTGCAGCGGCAGTTGAACTTGATCTGCCATGCGAGGCAATTGTGGTCCCAGTGGACTACAACGGACGCGGCGCCTTCCAAATTCCCGAGTTAATCAGCAAAATCACGCAGTGGGTGCAGGAGCAAAAACGCCTCTTCCTTTACGGTCAAATTGAAGCATACCTTGCCTTCAATTCCTCCAATGCGAACCCCACGACCCGTTCCTTTTTCACCAACACGCTGGGCATCCGTGGCGTCCAGACCTTCACGGTGACGGTCAATGGACAACCAACTCCATACCCATACTACCACGTGAACCTCAGCACCGGTGCAGTACAAACCTTTACCGTCCAGGGGAAAAATGGCGACCCCATCAGCGATGGGGTTAGCCTGACGCTGAATACTTCCTCGCAGTACTACAATCCATTCACCGATGTTCTCCAGCTCACCACCAACAGCCCTGCAGTTCCCATTTTCACGTACGACAACAACAGCCAATACATAGGCGGCATTCGGTTGGAAACCAACGGCACACGTATTGTCTTCACCACATTCGGTCTGGAAGCAATTGCGCTTGCAAATGCGCGTAATCAGCTTGCCCAGAAAATCATGGATTGGCTCACCGCAGCAGTTGCACCGAAACCAAAGCTTGAACTTGCACAGACAACTGGTGAAAATGTCATCGAATTTGGCGAAGTAGCCGTCGGGAGCCGCAAAGCACACACGTTCAAGATTCGTAACACAGGGCAAGCTGACCTTGTCGTCAGTGAAATTGCCATGGATGCCAACGATGTCCGCGAATACGGCGATGTGTTTGTTATCACCAGTGGCGGGAACGCTCCCATCACCATCGCACCCGGTGGAGAACATGCCGTGACGATCGAATTCCGCCCGAAAAAAGTTGAGACAATCCAAGCTGCTGTCTTCCACATTCGCTCGAATGGCGGCGACGTGGACCTGACCGTCTTCGGTGACGGCGTCCAAGGCGCCAGTGTCGAACCAACCGAGGTTAGTAGCGATGGACTTTCGCTTGCTCTTGCGCCTAATCCGGTCAGCACTGACGCTACCATCCGCGCAACGGTCAACACTGCCACCGCCGCCGATCTCCGTCTGCTCGACAGCCGAGGAGCGGTCGTCCAGCTTGCTACCGGTATTACCGGCGAGCGCATCGTACAGGTAGATGCCACTGCCCTGTCGAGTGGAGTCTATCGTGTGCTTCTGTGCAGTGGCAGTGAGTGTGTCAGCGTGCCGCTGATCGTCGTACGCTAAATCGCCGGCAGTGCCGATGAATGCGGAGCCTTCCGCAAAAGTGGAAGGCTCCGCGTATTTTTCTCCGCCGTCTCCCCTTATCTGCCTATGCTTGAGTGGATCTGCCAGCAGTGTCGCCAGTTTCCCGGTGCGGTCGAACGCTTCCCATTCGGTCCCGATGTGCTCGTTTATTCGGTCGAGCAGCGCATGTTTGCGCTGGTGGGGGTTGACCGCGTACCGCCATGGCTCAATCTCAAGTGTGACCCCAACCGCGCAATCGAGTTGCGCGAACAGTACGCGGCGATCACTCCTGGCTACCACATGAACAAGCGACACTGGATCACCATTCGCCTCGATGGGAGCGTGCCGTTGCACCTTGTCGAGGACCTGATCGTGCACTCGTACCGGCTTGTAGTCGCCCGATTCCCTCGTATGCGTCGGCAGTGGTATGAAGCAGAGCTCGCCCGACGGGGCATCTGAGGTATTTTTGCTCAGCATGACCCGAGTGACGTACGTTCTGCTTGCGTGCATTCTCGCGGCGGCTCTCCACGCTGCCGACACCCTCTGGAGTGGCGAACGGCTGCCGCCCTTGGTGCGGATGGTGCGCGTCTATGGCGGCAGCGATGAGCGCCAGCCCCCGATTTTGCTCCTCCAAACGCCGATGACGCGCAGTGTGCCCACCGTGGGCGCCTCGACGATCACGATTGAACTCGACATTGCCGCTAGTGTCCCACCGGACCTTGTCGCTGTCTTGCAACACTGCACCGCAACATGGGAGCCAGACAACAACCCACTCGCCCTTGACCCTACCGCTTCGCGTGCAATGGTGCTCGATTGGCGACTGGCACCGCCGCAATCCCGCTATTACACCCACCGTGCGGTGCTCCAGATTCCCTCCACTACGCTTCGCATCCCCGTCGGCGGCAACTGGAAAGTGCTCTTCTACGAACTGGGCAGAGAGCAGCGCCCACTCGCCGAGGCACGCTTTTTCGCCATCGAGCCAGGAGCGGAGTGCTTGCTTGCGGTGATGACCGATTTCTACCAGCCGCGCCACAATGCAGCTCCGTGCGCTCGCGTGCTCGAAGCAATCGTGGGGAACGTCCGCGACTACACCGACGCCCAGGTCACCACTGCCGTCTTCTACCGCATGCAGCGCTGGCACGAACCCATGGTCGTCAGCGGCACACGCCTTGCGCGTGGCTCGACGCTTTCGCTTCGCTCCACTCCCACGATGACCAGCGGCATGATTGGCGGGGTCAAGCGTTTCCGCATCGAAGGCATTCCATGTGAGAACGACTACCGGCGGCTGGAGGTGCAGAATCCGGCTCTTTTCCCCCGCTCAACCACACCGGTGCGCTTGCCAATTGCCGACATTCGCCGCCGTGGGCAATTCGGCATGTGGTCCACCAGCGAAGCAGCAATGGTAACCACCGGCGTCAATCCGCTCGACGACGAGTACGTGCCCATCGAATTTGTGCTCGACCCCGAGGGCGTCCCCGTGCGGGATGAGGACGTTTTCGTCGTCGGCTCGATGAACGGCTGGCAACCAGGTCCCGAATGGATGATGACCTATGACTCCACGCAACGCCTCTACCGGCTGCGGCAATGGGTTCGCCGAGGTCAGCATGCGTACATGTACGCCACTGGCACGCTCGATGCAGACTCGCGCCGGGTGCGCAATCTGAGCTTCGAAGAGTTCGAGGGCAACAACAGCGGCTCGACGCAAGTGTTTCTGGCGCTTATCTACGCTCGCTCGCTCCAAGCAGGTGGCTACGACACAATCATTGCCGCCTGCACGGCATCTGCATTGTAGAACCGACCATTCCCTTCCATGGACATTGATCTCCTCGGTTACATCGCTGCGACCTTCTCCACCTTTGCCATGCTACCCCAGGCAGTGCACGTGTGGCGCACGGGGCAGGTCGAGCAGCTTTCGCTCCGTGCATTCGGCATGGCAACCATCGGCGCGGTGCTCTGGCTTATCTACGGCATCGCCATTGGCAATGGTGTTATCATCGCCGCTAACGGCGTTGGCTTGTTCATCGTCGGCTCGATAGCGTACCGAAAGCTGCGGTGGATCCTGCAGCACCGCGGCGATGTGTTCTAAAGCGGGCGACGAGGGCAGCATTTTTTACCGCCGCCCAACGCCGAACACTTCCGGATACGCTGCTACTTGCTCCCGGAGATCGCGGTCATAGCGGATCACTATCACGCGGTAGCCCCGCGCACGGAGCTGCTGGCGAATGCTCGTATCCTCACGCTGCTGATCAGGATGGTCGTGGGCAGAGCCGTCACAAAACACGCATACATTCGGCGCGTAGAAGAAGTCCACAACGCACCGCGGTTCAGCAATGGACTTTTGCACGTGGTCGGGCAGGCGGTGGTCGCCTTCGTCCAACACGCGGAGGAACCGGCGTTCCAGTTCCGAGCGCGTATCGGTGTGCGCCCAGAGCCATTCGAAATGCTCGCGGCGGGACCTGCCCTGCACGCGCCGTTCTGTCTGGCTATGCGCCAGCTCAAGAAGCAAGGGCCGCACCGTGTGTCGGTTCAGTAGCAGCCCCTCCTGCTGGTTCCCATAGCTCAGCAGGCATTCATAGCAGGCAGCATGGCATGTGGGCTTGGTGTCGTTGCCCTGGGCGTCGAAATGGCAAATTTCCAGCGCACAGCGTGCTACCTCGGCGATTGCATTTGGCTCCTCGATGAGCCGCCGGAGGACCCCCGCACCTCCTTCGGCAACCTCGTAGAATAGCAGCGCCCGATGCTCGCCCCGCCCGATTGGCTCGACGGCAAGCTCGTTTTCTTCGAGCTGGAAGCACTCCTCGATTCCCCGCTTGAGTGCATAGCGCAGCGTTGTCTCCAGTGCTAGATCAGTAGCAGAGCCTTCACCGCCTTGCAAGTGAACAAGCAGCACGTTCTGCGTGCTCTGCACCGCAAGCCGCACCCGATGGCATTGGGGGCGATGTTTTCCCTCCGCGTCGTTCGCGGAAGAAAGTACCTCACCGCTGTCGAAGTCAACCAAAAATCCCTGCTCTTTTGGTGTCTTGCGCCACCCATGGTTGACCAGCAGCAGTGTTGCCGCAGGAGCGTAGGTGAGTCTGAGTACGGTTGTTTCCTCGCTGCGCACTTCAGCATGGTCGGTGCGGTAGCCAGCCTCGTGGGACGCAAACTGGTAGTAGGTTTCTAGCACGTATCCCAGGCGGTGGCGTTCTTCTTCATCGGCAGTAATGCGTGCTCGCCGGCGCATGCGAACGTTGGGCATATCGAGCACCGGTACCAGCAGGCTGTTGGCGGGTTCGAATCGGCTGTGACAGACAGGGCAAAGGTCCAGGTCCTCGCTGCAAAAGGCATGGCATGTTTGGCACAGGCGTTTCTGGCTGCGCCGCTCGTCCAATCCTCCCGGGGGTGCCTGGAATGCCACTGCTTCCCACTGCGAGCCTTCGTGGTAGAGAAAATTGTGCGGCGCAAACTCGCGAATGGCAAAAAACCGCGGGCGGGCAATGAACTCGCCCTCCTCACCTCGCGGAATCCACGCCCGTACCGGCAGCCGAGGGAAGTTATAGCCGGGCAAGAAGCCTTCGCTGGCAAGGTAGCGGTACGGATAGAAGTCCCCTTCCTCGCGGGCAACGCCCAGTTGCAGAAGCAGATTCAACTGGCGCCGGGCTTCTTGCTGCTTCAGTTGTGCGCGGCGCTGCTCTTCGGGCTCGCGAGCGCGATCTTCTGCGGCTCTGGCGGCGTCGAGCTGGCGCTTGGCTGCGCGGTACAGCTCCCGCCACCGGTCGAAGGCGCGGTCGAACTCCCGGGGCGCTTCCTCGATGACGCGCTCGATCCACTGATCGCTAAACCAGCCGCTTTCGGCAAGCACCGCTTCGTCGGCTGCCAGCATGCGGCGGACCTCGTCGGCAATCCTCTGGCGCTGCTCAGGAGAGCACTGAATTTGCCGTGCTGCCTGCTCCCGAAGCGGGAGCTCCGGGCGATCGGTATCAATGACCTCCTCGATGGACTGCCCCAAGGGCAAGCGCACCGCCGCAAGCCACACCGCATGCACGTGGGCGCGGACCAAGGCTTCGTTGGTAATGTCCAGCCGCGGGGGGCGGACACTGCCGGCGACCATCTCCGTGCGATGGCGGAAAAAGTACTGGTCGTGGCTGCTGTATGCGCCGCAGTAGGTCACGATAAGCCCCGGCTGTCCCTGGCGTCCAGCGCGACCACTCCGCTGCGCATAGTTCGCAGGCGTTGGGGGAACGTTCCGCAAGTGCACCAGCTCCAAATCGGCAATGTCAATGCCAAGCTCCATTGTCGGCGAGCACACCAAATACGGCAATCGGCGTCCCAGCTCTGCTTCTTTCTGCGTATCGGCCGGATCCCAGCGGAAGCGGCGTTCGCGCCGTTCGCGTTCGCCAGGGCGCACCACTTGCGCCGTGTGCTCTCGTGCTTCCAGGCTTGCCAGTTCGTCGGCCGCCATTTGGTAGAGACGCTGGAAGAACAAATTCACCGGCGGCAACTCGCGCGGCGAGCTGTGCATTCCCATGCGGCGCTGGGAGAGAAGATCGGGCAGAGGCGCCGACCCATCTCCCCGACACCATCGCAGGCAGGCAGCGTCGAGCCGATAGTGGTGGAGATTGTCGTCCACTCTCGAAAGCAATCCATGCCGCACCAACAGGCCGAGAAAGCGCTCGAGAAACTGCTCGTAGCTATCCCCCCCAAGATCAAGCCACGCGCAGAGAAAGCGCCCAATTGCGCTGCGTTCGCCGAGACTGAAGCAGGTGTTTTCCATGCGGCGCCCCGAGCAGGGGTGCCCCGCACGGACAAACAGCGTTGCCGGGCGCAGCTCGTCGAAATCGGGGTCCACGCCCCAGAAGTCGTTGAGGTACTGCTCGGCACGGCGGCGGAGCTGGCTTTGGACGTTGGCGTGCAGCACCCTTGCCTCGATTGCTCGCTTGCGGCGGAACTGATCGAGCACCGCGCGCACCAATTCCATCCGCTTTTCCCATGCCATCGCCGCCAGTGCCGGATGGAGCGCCGCAAACTGCTCGCTTTGGCAAAGGGTGTCCAGCCCGTGGTACTCGATGCGTAACAGCCCCACCTGCTCCAGATTCGGATGCACCACCCGCCACCCCCGCCGCAAATCCTCGTAGAGGCGGTATTCGGTCAGCTCGGTGAAGACTGCCCATACCTGGCGTGCTGCGTCGGAATCAGGAGCCAGTTGTGCATTCTTTGCAATGTCGGCAAGCGTGAGCCCCGACGTATGCACTACCGCTTCTGCGACGCGGTCGAAGCTCAGCTTTTCTTCCTTCTTGAGTGCAGCGTAGAGGGCGGTCCGGAGCACGGCTGTATGGACAAAATCGTTGAAATGCCCCGCCTGGAACGAGGCATCTTGGCGGTTATCGGTGAAACTGAGCAGTTTGCTGCGCGCTGCCCCGGTACTTTGCGCATGGCGCAGCAGCGCCGTTGCCAACATCGTCGTCGCGCTCGACCGCCCTTCGCTCGACAGCGAGGCAAGCTTGGTAAACTCCCGCTCGTGGGCGGTGTAGAATTCCCCGCAGTTCAGGCACAGCGAAAATGGCTCCGGTTGCCACCACATTTTCACCCTCCCTGCTCCTGCTTCCCTACTTAGTGTGCCGCTGGGAGATACCCACACCTCCTGTGGCACCCGGTCACGCCAGGTCGGGCGGAGCCGTCCACGCTCGTCGAACCATTCGCCGGGGAGCTGCTCTGGGGACCAGTCGCCATCGTCCGGCGCCAGCATCAGATAGCCGGACTGCTCCCCAGCGGCAGGCACGCTGCCGACCGGATACGGCTCCACGCCATGTTCTTTCCGCAGCACGTGGTAGTACTCTTGCCCGCAGATGCGGCAGAACTTGACGGGCACAAACAGCTTGCCGCCATCGGCATGAAGCTGCCCATCGAGCGAGAACTGCCGCTCGGCGCGGTGCTCAAGCGTGGCGTACAGGGCGCCGCCCTGGCTGATGAACTGGTGCAGCTTGAACGCCAACAGCGGCTTGCCCGTTTGCGGGTCAGCCGCAGTGCCCGCAACGAGAATGTGCCGCAGACGCTCTGCCGCCTGTTCTTGCTCGATGCCCGCCATCTGCGCAAGCTGCGCGGCAACCTCGCTCAGCGGACGGGGTGGGCGGCGACGGTAGCGCCCCCCTTCTTCGGCTTCGATGCCAAGGTGATACTCCACAAACCGCACCAGGGCATGCCGGCGGAAGGCGTCAGGATTGGTCGGCAGTGGCTCCTGGAGCGCTGCTCGGAGCTCTTCGGCCGATGGCTCTCCCCCTTCGCTGAAAGGCACAAGCGTTTCTTCGATCACATCGGCGGACGAAAACGGATGCCCGAAAAACCGGCTGGCAAATTCTGCCACGCTCTGGCGGCGGTCGTCGGCAGTGGCGCGGGGATGGGCCACCATGGTGGCACTGGTGCCAATGTGCACCAGCGCGGGCGCAGCGCAGCGCTGCTTGAGTCGCCGCACAAGCATAGCCACATCTGCCCCTTGGCGTCCGCGGTAGGTGTGCAGCTCGTCGAAGACCAGAAAGCGCAGCCCCCCGCCCTCGGCGCCGAAAAAGAACTGGTCCTCCGGACGCACCAGCAGCAGTTCCGCCATGACGTAGTTGGTCAGCAGAATCTGCGGCGGCTGCTGGCGCATCTGCTCGCGCTGAAGGTCACCGGTCTCGCCGGTGTACTTGGCAAAGGTCACCGGAAAGCGCTCTCCAGTGCGCCGCTCGTAGTGCTGCCGGAGACTTTCCAGCGCCTGCAATTGCGAATTCACCAGCGCGTTCATCGGATAGACCACCAGCGCAGCAATGCGACCGGCTCTCTCTGGGTTCCGAACCAGGCTGTCAACGATCGGCAAAAAGTAGCACAAGCTCTTCCCCGATCCCGTTCCACTGGTGACCACAAAGCTTTGTCCCCTTGCCGCTCGGGCGATGGCGTCGTACTGGTGCTGGTAAAGCTGGTACGGCTGCCCATTGGGAAGCCGAAAGATCTGCGCTGTCTCGGAGGCAATCACTCCCTGCCGAGCAAGGACATCCACGCTCCCTGCCGTCGCATACGAGGGAGAAAGCTGCACCAGCGGCTCGGGCCATAAATGCCCCTCCTCGCCCACGTGGCGGTCCACGTATTCCCGTATCCGCTCGTCGGCGATGAGGAAAAACGACCGGACGAAGTCCCGGTAGTCCTGCAAAACAGCGCGATGCAGATCGAACATGGTGCCCATCGGTACTCTACCTCCGTTGTACAGCCGGCGCCTGCACCCACGCAGACAAACGCCGGCACAAAACTATCACCGCGGCGGCTGCCCTTCAGCGAGCCAGCCGCTGCCACGCCTCCAGCACCAGCCGCCGCGTGCGGTATTCGCCAACGGTGCGAAGCTCTTTCTCCTTGAGCACGCGGAAGGTCTCGCCGGGGAAGGTGCTCTTCTTGCAGCGCTCAGCGTAGCCCGCCGGGTCGAGCGGGTCGGCGACCTCTTCGTATGGGTCCAGGATGTCGGCTAGCTCCCGTTCGGTCAGGTCCGCCGGGTCCAGGATGTAGCGGAGTTGCTTGCGCGAAAGCCCGTAGAGCCGGGCGTAGTAGGCGTCCAGCTCTGCCCGCAGAAGGGCGCGGCGCTCGGCATCCCAACGGAAGGGCGCAAGCGGAATGCCCTCCGGCGCAGTCGCCGCCCAGTCGGGAGGCTCGGTCGGCGCGTTGGCGGTGGCGCGGGCATTGGTGTCCCACTGCGCCTCTATCGCTTGCCGCAAGTCGGCATTCGCCTCTCGCCAGACGTCATCGGCAAAGGGTTTGACGTCCCACGCCGTATAGACCAGCTCCAACACCCGCGGGACGATGAAGTGCAGGTCCGCCGCCGTGTACGCGGTGGGCGGGAGGACGGGGAGCTGCTTCACTACGAAAATGTCCATGCCTTGCCGTCCCATTTTGTTGCGGGCGACGTAATCGAGGCAAATCGAGTTAAGGTTTGAGGCAACGAGCGCTATCGCTTGAGATGCGGAGCCGAAAAGCATGAGAGGCAAAATGTGGTTCGCAGCTACTGGCGGAATGATTGCGCTAACAAGGGTGCGCTCATTGGTGGGACTCGTGGAAAAGCGGTAAGCCAAAGTGCAGCTGCAGCCAGATGTGCGGCCGGAAATCCTTTCTTGAACCGCACTCTCAGGCACCCAGTACCAGGGGAGCACGACGAAGGCGGGGTCGGCGTGCTCGGCATCGCTTGGGGTTGGAAGCTGTGTGCTGGAGCGGTCGCCCACGCCGGCGTAGGTGCCGTAGCGGTGGTCGTAGTGCCAGATCATCTTCGCCTCGTAGAGCGGTAGCCACACTTGGCCGTCCCGAACGAAGCGGTTGCCCACCAGCCGGAAGCCCTTGCGCTCCAGCTCCGCCCGCGTGCGGAAGAGGTGGGATTTGGTTGACATGTTGAACAATCCCTGCATAAACCGCACGCCCCAGGGGTTTTCGCTGGTGGCTTCGTTGACGAGCACGGGCACGCGGCGGTAGATGGCTTTGGTGAGTTCGGCATCCTGGCGGGTGCGGAAGATGGGGCAGGTGCGCGTGTTCGGGTTGAGCAGCGCAAAGTCCTCGGCGCTGAGCTCGAGAATTTTTTCAGGCTTTTTGAGGTCTTCGGGAACGTGGCAGAAAAATGCAAAGCGTGTTGTACTCTGTTTACTTTCTGAACCCGCAATGGTCAGCAAGCAGAATTTTTGAAGCGAAATGACCGCGGGAAAGAGCTTGGCGCGATTGTCAAAATCATACAGGCTCACCAGGCGGCCTGATTCGATGATATAGGAGGAAAAACCTTGTGCAAATGAGTCTGTCATCAAACCAGTAGGAACAATGATGCCAGCCCGACCGTGGGGATGGAGCAAGTCCGTAATTAGCTCGGAGAAAACATACGCTAAGTTGATTCTTCCCACACCCGTGCGTTGAAAACGTCCGGAATGGTGCAAAAACTTCTTTAGGCAATCGCTCTGGTGTTGCTCCGAGAAAAACTCCTCGTACAGCTGAGGGTTTGTCTGTTTGAGGTTTTCTATCATTCTTCTGCGCGCAGCCATATTTGGCGCACGTGCAATCTCGGGCGCACGGGAAGCAAAAAATTCTTCTGGATCATGTTGGACCATTTCCCACGGCGGATTGCAGAGCACTACGTCGAAGCCGCCTGTGGCGAAGACCTCAGGGAATGCCAGTGGCCAGTGAAAGAACCGATGCTCGACACTCGCCTGCTCGATAAAAGCTGCAATGCGCGGACGTAAAACACCACTGTCGACAAAAACATCAAACAAGTTTTCATTGGTTATTGGCTCGGCAGTAGTAGGAAGAAAACGCTGGAAAAACGCTGCCGTCCATACCTCGCATGCACGATGCAGCTTTTGGAATTCTGGCATCTGCTCTACGTGCGCAATTGCATCTGCTTTCTTACGCACTTGTGCAAGCGTGTCCTCGGGGATTCCTTCAATGGCTTGAATCGGTGCTGCCAAGAGAATCAGCTGCTGTTCAAAAGAGCTGTGGAAAAGAACAAAGCCACGTTCCGGATCGTTACGCCGTTTTGCAATCCGAGCAAGCTGTTTGTCTTCATCGTATGTGGGCTCGAAAGTCTTCTCTGGGATGCCTTTGCGCAACTGTTCCAGATCGAGCACGCCCACCAGCGAATCGCCGCAGCGGATGCGGTGGTCGAGGAACGTGAGCGGTTTATCGCCGGTGTTGCTCTCGATCCAGAGCGCCACTTTGCAGAGCTCCACCGCCAGGGGGTTTTTGTCCACGCCGTAGATGCAGTGGGTGATGACGTCGCGGGTGGCGGCGCGGATGTGTTCGGGAGCGGGTTCGTCCTCGCCGGTGCGGATGCGGGCAAGTTCTTTGCCCAATCGGCGGGCAGCAGCCAGCAGAAAGTGCCCTGAACCGCAGGCGGGGTCCACCACACGCAGCGAGAGGATGGCGGCTTGGGCAAGGAGCCAATAGCGAATGGCGAATGGGGTTTGGGACCACATTACGGCGAGTTCTTCCGCCGTTGGAGGCTGCGTTCCAACGACGTGAGCTGCCTGCCCAGTTGCTGTAGAGTGTCCAAGAGTGCCGACGTCGCTTCCGCTGGCAGGAGTCTCACCTGCTCGCTGATGAGCAGGAGCGTCTCCAGCTCCGTCCGGCTCCCGTTGGCTTGGCGAAGGAATTGAATGAATGCCGCTGTGGAGCGACGTCCCCATCCCTCCGCGATGTTCGCGGGGATCGAGACCGCTGCGCGGCGGAGCTGGCTGGTCAGCCCGTAGTTCTCCTCCTTCGGCAGGTGTGCGGTAAGCTGGTAGATGTCCTTGACGATGGACATTGCTCGCTTCCACACCTCCAGGTCCTTGTAGTCGCTGACGCTCTGCATTGAGCCACTCCTTGAACAATTGTTCAACCATTCGCCATTCCCTATTCACCGCCTGCCATTCCCCATGTGCCATTCGGCGTGCTTCCTCCAGCCGTGCCCTGAGCACCGGCTCCAGGGCGCTTTGGAGGAGCTCCTGCACCAGTTCGGGCGGGGTGTAGTAGGAGCCAGTCGTCTTGCGCTCGGAACCATGCCCCAGATGGAACACAGGGATAGCGCCGGAGCAATCCATCTGCGGGTGGTAGTCCAGCAGGCTTTCATAGACCGAGCCGAGTTCCTCGACGTCCAGCGCGGCGTAGTTGACGCGGTAGGGGCGGCGGCCCGCCTCGTCGCGGTAATAGACCAGATGCCGGAATGCCGCAAGCAGATCGCGGTTGGCAATCGTGCAGGCATCGAGGTCCTGATCGTGGAACAGCTCCCCATTGAGCACCGGCACTCCGAGCAGGGCGGCGTATTCTTCGGTGGTGAGTACCTTCCAGAGCACGCGGAGGCTCTGCCAGAGGTCGTCGTAGTCGTCGGTAGCGGCGGGGAGATCCACCAGCCGGCGCAGCCGTGCGATGCCGTAGTGATCGTGGTAGAGGGCGTCGGCGCGGAGCAGCCCACGCTCTTCGGCAACCAGCAAGAAGAGGAAGCGGTAAATCAGCCGCAGCAGTTGGCGGTAGAGGTCCTGCGGGGCAAGGGGCGGCGCACTGCCGTCTCCCCGCACGCGGTCGCGGAGCTCTTGGTTTGCGGGATGGCGGAGAAAGCCATTTGCCAGCAGCTCGATGCAACGCTCGACGCCATCGCGCAGATGCTCGCGGACGCGTCCTCCCTGCTCTTCGGCATGGCGGTAGTAGCGCTCCAGATAGCACTCGTGCGCATCGGCGATGCCGCGGGGAAAGCGGCTACGGTGGATCAGCCGGTACAGCAGAGCAAAATCGGTGAACAGTTGCTCTTCGACGATGGCGCGGAGGTCGAATTCGATGTACGCCTGGCGGCGAACGAAGGTGCTATCGCGCAGCAGCCGGAGCACGTGCCCATTGGTGACAATGCCCCAGAGGTGTTCGGTGCGATTGAGGTACTCCTGCACCAGCGCATGGGGCGAAAGGCGCGGACGCCCCGATGGCGCAAGGCGTCCCAGCTCCTGCCGAATTCCAACAATGTGCACGGGCGGCGCATCCGCCGGCTCATCCATGCGATGGGAGATGGCAAAGCTCATGTCGTCGATCCAGTACGCCTGGGCGTTGAAGTGCGGCGCATAGCCCAAAAGGCGCAATAGCGGGATCACCCACCACTCGCGTGTATCGGAGGTTGCCAGGTCTTGACTGGACAAGCGCTGCAGGCGATGCTGGAACACTTCCCACAGCCGCCGGCTATCTGCCAGCACAGCGGCAATTTCGTCGGTCAGGGAGCGGCTGCGGTCCAGACCGAAGTCTGCCGGCTGCTGTCCGGGCAGTTCGCCACGGAGGATTTGCTCGACGGTATCGAAGCTGAGCAAGCCTCCTTCCAGCCGAACCGCGCTCAGTGTGGTCATGGCGTCACCACCGGTTGAAAGACAACAACGCCCAGAAGGTCCACCGGCTTTTGCGGAACGACCCGAAGTTGGCGCACGCCCATGCCCACGGTGCTGCGAATGCGCTTGTGGCTTTCTTGGAGCTGCTCTGCCCGCTGTCGCACGCGCGCTTCGATCTGGGGCTGGAGAGCATGCCATTGGTCGAGTGCCTGGCGGACCAGTTCCCGTTTTTCCTCCAGCGGGATGTTTGCGTCGGGCTTTGCGCTGCGCAGAAGGTGCAACGCCTCGTGGTCGTCGAGAAATTGGGGGATGCCGTGCTGCTCGGTGTAGGCGAGCACTCGCACTTCTTCGGCAAGCATGGGGGTGTGCGCCGGCTGTTCGAGCAAATACCGCACGCGCAGCAGCAGTGCGGTGGTGCGCCACTCGACGGCACGGGTTCGCAGTGCGCCACAGCGCGAAACGCGTGCGTCTTTGGGCCTGCTGAGCGCTTGCTCGAGCAGAAACCGCGCCAGCGTCGTCACCAGCCGGTGGTTGCGTCCGATGTACTCTGCGCCTGCCGGCGTGGGAGAATCGAAGCTGATTTTCCAGCTCCCGCCGCGCCCAGGAGGAAGCACAAGACGCACCGGCTCTGGCACGGTAGCCAATGCACCCTCTGCCACTGCGACGGTGTACACACCCTCGGTGGAATCAGCGGTGATCGGAAGTCCCATGCGCTCGGCAGCCGCGAGAACAAAGGTGCGCACTGCCTCCGGATCGCCGAGCACGGCATCGGTTGCCTCCAGCTCGCGCTGGACTCCTTCGGGCTTGAGGGCACGCTGCGCGAAGCGAGTGCGATTGATTCGCTCGCGCTCGACATCGCGATCCCAGCGGCGGTGAAATTCCACCACCGCGGGTATCTCCAACCCCAGCGTAAGCTGTTCTCCCCGCCCGTGCGAGCGGAAGAACAATGCTTGGAGAACCGCTTCCATGACGCTTTCGCTTTCTTCCGGGACCGGCACGTAGGTGCCAAGGGCATTGTGAATCTGTTTGGCTTTGTCGAGGAGCACCCGGATCACCACACCATCAATGGGGTTGTTGCGACCGAACAGGCGAATGGCTTTGACAACCGGAGCGGATTGACCGTAGCGATCGACACGTCCCTCGCGCTGCTCGAGCCGGTTGGGATTCCACGGCAGGTCGTAGTGCACAACGGCCGTGAACTTGTCCTGGAGATTGATGCCCTCAGAAAGGCAGTCCGTGGCAACGAGCACTCGGGGGCGATCGGCCGCGATGCTTTCGACCATTGCCTTGCGTTCGTCGTCGCCCATGCGTCCGGTGATGGTGACCACCTGTACCGTATCTGCCAGCGTACGGCGCAGTTGCTCGCCGAGATACTCCGCGGTGGCAACGTAGCGACACCAGACGATCGGGTGGAATCCCTCTTCCACAAGGGAGCATACCTGCGTGCGGCACATGACGAGTTTGGTGTCCCCCTCCGTTCCGAGCAACGAGTGCGCCAGATGCCGAAGCTCGTGCAATTGTCGCCGTTCGCTTGGGGGAAGCGTTGCCTCGGTTGCCTCGAGCGGAGGGATAGGTGTTTCGTCATCGGTGCGGTCGTCGGCGGATTCGTAGATGAACTCCCGGTAGGCAACGTCATCATCGTCTGGGGTTGCAAGAGTAGCAGATCGCGCTTCCAGGGCTGCGACTGCCGCAGCAGGGCTGGACATCACGCACCGTAGCAGCGCCAGTGCTCCCCAATAGCGTACGCGCCGCTGGGGCTCTCTCAGCCCTTCGCCGCTCTTGACGATTTCGGAGCAGAAGGCATAGGTGCGTTCGAAAAGTTTTTGGTAGGCGGGCGAAAGGTCATACGGAGCATCGTGCGACTGCCGCTCGGGGAAGCAGTGCTGCCCTTCCCAATCGCGGAGGATGTCTGCACGGGTGCGTTGCACAAAATGGCGGGCAAGCTCGGCGCGTTGCTCTTCGGTGAGTGCCTCGAAATTCCACTCGCCAAATTCAGGCTTGAGCAGCGAAAGCAGCGAGCGAAAGGCGGACTCGATGCCGCTGTGCGGAGTGGCGGTCAGCAGCACCAGATGGCGCCGCTCATCGCGGGCAAGCTCACGCACCAGAGTGTGGCGTTCGTGCTGAGTGCGGTTGTGCTCGTCGCTGGCAACGCCATGGGCTTCGTCCACGATGACAAACTCGGGCGGACTCTGCAAGAACAGATGCCGGTTGCGCTCGGTTTTGACAAAGTCAATGCTGATGACCTGAACGGGGTAGTACTGGTAGATGGTGCGGTTGGGGTCGGTTTTTTGGCTTTCCAATCGGCTAACCGTCCCCGAACGGATGACCACCGCATCGAGGTTGAATTTTTCCGAGAGCTCTTTTTGCCACTGGTCGCACAGGTATGGCGGGCATAGCACACAAAGGCGCTGGATTTCCCCCCGGTCCCACAGTTCGCGTGCGATGAGCAATGCTTCGATGGTTTTCCCCACGCCGACGTCGTCAGCAATAAGCAGCCGCACTGGATCGAGGCGCAGCGCCATCAACAAAGGGACGAACTGATACGTGCGCGGGCGAATCGAGATGCGCCCCAGCGAGCGGAATGGAGCGGCACCCTCGCGTAAGGTCAGACGGGCAGCATTCCAGAGAAGCTCTGCACTGGTGAAGTTGGAAACATCCTCGACGGTCGGCAGTGGAAACGTGGCTGGCTGCACGCGCTCTTCCGGCATGCTGTAGGCAATGCGGTCTGCCAGGTGCTTGTGCACGACGGTAACGGCATCGCTTAATCCCGTGAGCGGGCGAAGGGTGTACACATCCTCGCGCGCGCTGGGCAGCACGACCCATTCCCGATTGCGGAAGCGAACGATGGTGCCTGGTGTCATGGCATGATGGTAAAACGTCGATGGCTGACCGCTGCAAGTTTACAACTCTTCCCTGCCGAGTGCCGCAGGATCAAGGGAAGAAAGAAAGTTCTCGGACTTTAGCATCGCCGTGCGGCTACAACAAAAAAACCATGCTGCCCTTCAGCATACGGGCAGCATGGCTGGTTTTTCAGCGTGCAGGAGCGAGGTTACAATCGCTCTGCGCTTTGCTTACTTTTCAGCACGGCCGTTCGACGCTAATGGTGATTCGCCGGTTTGTTTTCCGTGCTTGTTCGCGTTCTTGGGGCGTCATGGTTGGCTGCTCTTTGATTTTCGGTCGAGTGGAGCCGTAGCCAATCGCACCGAGAATCTTTGAGGGTGCAACGCCTTGCTCCAAGAGCCAGGCACGGACTTTTTTGGCGCGTTTTTCGGAAAGGACCTGGTTACGCTTGGGATTCCCTTCTTCCGAGGCATGCCCTTCGATGACGACACCAAGATTATCGCACTGCTGCATGTACTCGAGCAGCTTTTTGAGACTGGCAATCGTTGACGGCTCGTTGAAGTTGAATTCGTCGCTGTTGACGATAAACAGGATGTCCGGAAAGTCAATTTTCGTCCCGACAATGATTCCCGGACAGCCGACTTTCACTTTTGCTTTGTCGGCTTCTTCCTTCGTTGCAAAGCCTTTTTCAGTAGGACACGGATCAACGCAGTCTTCGACGGTATCACCATCGGTGTCGCGGTTGAGTGGATCGGTTCGCAGCTCGGTTACTTCTTTGCCATCACCGCAACCGTCGCCATCGGTATCCACTTTGCGTGGGTCGGTTTTGTAGGTCATCACTTCGTCGTAGTCGCTAAGGCCATCGCCGTCTGTGTCTGGTTTAGTTGGGTCAGTGGTGTAGGATTGAACTTCTGCGCCGTCGTTGAGTTTATCGCCGTCAGTATCGGTGCTTAAGGGATTGGTTTTGTGAATAGCGATCTCTGCACCATCGAAAAGACCATCTCCATCAGTATCGGCTTTGAGTGGGTCAGTTTTATGCGTCCGAACTTCTTCACCATCGCTGAGTTTATCTTCGTCGGTATCGCTATTGGTTGGATTGGTTTTGTACGTTTGAACTTCCTCTCCATCTGCTAAGCCATCACCATCAGTATCGGCAACAGCGGGGTTTGTTTTGTACCTGTTGACTTCGTCTCCGTCAGAAAGTCCATCTTTGTCTGTATCCACAGCAAGTGGATTGGTATTGAACTTGCGTATCTCCTCTCCATCGGAGAGGCTATCACCGTCGGTATCGAGTTTTAGTGGATCGGTTTTGTGGACATTCACTTCATCTCCATCAATAAGCCCATCGCCGTCGGTGTCGGTTTTGAGAGGGTCGGTTTTGCGAGCTACTTCTGCACCGTCACTTAGACCATCGCCATCGGTATCGGGGACCATCATTTTGGTTTTGGTGTTCATTAGTTCCTCTGGGTCAGTTAGTCCATCGCCGTCGCTATCCGCTTTTCGAGGATCGGAGCGCTCCGATGTAGCGGGAAGCCGTGTGATTTGTTCTTTTGTCCACCCGTTAGGAACTACGCGGGAGCCGTTATACTCAAAGCCGTCTGGGAGGCCATCCCCGTCAGTATCGGGATTGCGTTCGTCGGTGGCAAGAATGCGCTCCTGGCTATTGGGGATTCCGTCGCCATCGTAGTCTGCTGTGCCGAAGACGTAGTATGTCAGCCCTATCCCTGCGGTCATGAAGGCATCTTTTTTGTTTGGTGTAGTGCCGGGGGGAGCGGGAAGCGTCTGCCCACTATTGTCCTTCATATTGCCGGGATTGTAGTCATCGAGCCATGGAGTTGAGGTGAAGCGAAATGTTCCGCGCCCGTTCAAAACGAGATCATCGGTCAAATACAACTCGAACCCTAATCCTGCCGGGAAAATCATCCCTCCGTTGAACCCACTGGTTGAATAGAGTCCTGCTGCTTGCCCTGGAAGCACCCCCACTTGGCCATTTGGACCAAGCCCTCCCCCGCCAGCAAGACCAGGACGTACCTGGAAATTCATCAAGCCGATCCCACCAAAGATGTAGGGATTGAATCGCTCACCGGGAAGAAGGTTAAGGCAAAGAAGGAGCTCCGGAGAGAATATGCGGATGTTGTTCCGTCCATCTTCACCAACCTCTCCCCCAGGAATCCGCGTACCATTTGGATAGGAGCCACCCTCTCGTGCATTTGGACCTGTGCCGTAGTAGTCTGTGTATTTCTGGATGACGTTATCAACGTTGACACGAAAGCGAGGATTTGCGACATTGAACTGTGCCTGAAGGGCAATGGCAGGAAGGATGTTGTACCGGATGAACACATCTCCTCCAAGCCACCATGAATTATCGCTAAATTCCCCAAAGTACTTCGCAAGACCCGCATTGAAGCCGAAACCTGCTCGTCCACCGTCAACTTGTGCCCAGAGCATAGGAATATCCCCTCCGAGAAATAAAGTAGCGACGAGGATGGAAACAGTTCTTAACCACTTAGCCATAGAAATAGTCCTACATGTTGAACAATAAAAATTCCCTCCACCACCAGCTTTTACCGCACAAATTTATACATTTACAGCTGCAACTTTCCCTTCATAGAAAGTAAAAACATGAACACATAAACTTATGCGGAGGATTAGTGGTTTGTTAGTAGTCCAGTATCTGTTGTATGGAATAACGGCAAAAATTTCATCGCCTACTAATAGCGCTCCAATCAACAGCATGTACCTACACAGTTGAGAATGCCTAAAAAAACAAGGACCCTACTGCAATTTGCCAGCAGGGTCCCCCCAGGTTACAGTTGAGACGTTTCCGCTGTGCTATTCTACCGCGTCAGCTCCAATTGAGCGTCTTTAAGCGGCGTTTGGATAACAATTTGCACAGTGCGGTTGTAGAACCGCCCCTCAGGCAAGTTGTTGTCATAGATGGGATCGTCTTCTCCCACACCTCGAGCTGCAAGTGTTTTTACGCCACGTGTGCGTGTTTTGACAGCTCGCTCAACAGTCGCTGCACGGTTAGCAGAGAGCTTTTTATTGTGCTCGTACATCCCGACCACGTCTGTATGGCCGACAATCTCCACTTCCGACGAGGGGAAGCAGCGTGGAAGCACGTACTCGTTCAAAATGCGTTCGTTGCGGGGACCTGCGTCGTAGCTGTCAAATGGGAAGAGAATCAGGTTGTACTTTTCGAGTGTTTTTTCTTCGCCATATTCTGCTCCAAGCGAGGCAGTCGAGACGTACTTGACCGGAATGGTAATGGGATCAGACTCACACTCGCGCCCTGTGGTGCTTGTTACCACAAGCTTTGCGTTGAAGGGTATAAGGGTTGAGACCTTTGGTCCTGGTTTGCCGACGCGGCTGGTGGAATCGGGATACTCGCCCTCTTCGTTCTGCCAGTCCCATTCGACGGTTGGCTCGGTTGTACCTTTTGTGTAGATAGTTTTCCACGGCTTGCCATCACGGCTGACTTCGATGCGCCGTTTGGCGACAAGTTTATCCTCGATGCCATTTTTCAGGACAAAGTTCATCGTTTCGGGCTGGGGAACGACTTTGGGGTCTTTATCCAAAATCGGTTTGATGACTTCCCAGTCCTCGCAAAGAATTTCGACGCGTCGGTTCTCCTCGATGCCCATTGAATCTTTCATGTTCGAGGGACGCTTCGGACGAGTCAAGAAGGTTAGTTTCATGCGGTTTTCACTAATGCCCCAGATGTCACGCAGGTAGTTATACACGTTGCGGGCACGTGCTTCAGCAAGTTTGAGTCCACCCTGCTTTTCCTCGGGATTGACATCATCGGTTGTACCGACAATTTCCACCGTTGCATTGGGATTTTTCCGCAAGCGATAGCCGAAGATGTTTAGGATGTGGTAGTACTTTTCGAGCGTTCCACCAGGGATGCGTTCATCGGTGAAGTTTGCCGTTTGCGCAGGGCTGCGGAAGAGGATGTACCGTTTGGGAATCTCACTGGAGCCAACATCAAAGAACACGTAGTTCAGCAGCGGATAGAGGGTAATTGTCGCAATTTGTCGCATCACCAGGCCGCGGAATCCCTGCATTTCGGGGTCATTGGGATTTTGCTTGGCATATTGCGATGGGGCGATATCTACATCGAGCGACGGGCGCTGCCCCAGCCGAATGACGACGTCGTACTCATCGGGCTTGGCTGCTGCTTCGCGGTCGCGCGTAATACGGGGCTTTGTGATGCGCTGAATAACTTTTTTCGGACTGTAGAGAGGATTGCTTGCTTCGATCTCCAGGTCAATAGCAACATTGGGATCTTTGCTGGTGCCAAACGCCTCGTTGCCAAAGACAAAGTCCTTCACTTTTTCGGTGAACGTGACACTGTCTCGAATAACACGGCCAGTCAGTGGATTGCGAATTGTAAGTGTGGCGGGAATATTCTCCCCCGAGCATTCATCGACGACTTGGACGCGTACCTGGACAGCACGGAAGAAAGTCGGCACAAACGCCATGAAGAGGTCATAGTTGCCCTGGTAGCCTGGTAAGTCCGTTCGCGTCGAGGCAAAATACATCACATCGCCCGATGCAGGCAAGGACAAGAAACTTTCTTTGCCCGGTGTATTCAGCGGGGGAGGTAGATGGACCGGTTTGGACCAAGTGTCCTTGCCATCGGGACCTACACCCGTTTTCTTGACAAAGTAGAAGTCCAAATCGCCTATGTTCGGCTTATGCCCGTTGGAGGCAAAAAAGAGCGTGATATTATCCGGGGCAATAAAGGGAGACCAATCCACACCAGGCGTGTTGATAGCAGTAAGGTTCTGGGCAGGTTTCCACTGATTGGTTTCCTCGTCAAAGTCAGTGTACCAGATGTCTATATTGCCCTCGCCATGGGGTCCGGGACGGTTTGAGGCAAAATAGATGCGTGTTTTGTCGCTGGTAATCGAAGGCTGAGAGTCCCAAAACTCTGAATTGACCTGCCGACCTAAGTTGCGCGGTTTACCCCAGCGATCACCTTCGATATCTACAATGTACAAGTCACAATCGCCGAAGCCATCAGGACGATTGCAGCCGGTAAAGACCAGGGTTTGACGGTCCGCAGCAATCGAAGCGACTCCCTCGTTATAGATGGTATTGACGCTCAGCTCTAAGCCATACGCATGAATCGTGTCAATATTGAACGGGGGGAAAAAGTTTGTATCGAGATTTTCAAGTTTTTTCGCCGCCCAAAAATCATGGGAGGGGTCACCATCTTTGTTGGGCGTGCTGCCAGGGCGATTCGAGACAAAGTAAAGCGTCTTGCCGTCAGCAGTTACCGTTGGAGCATAGTCGAGAAATTTTGTATTGACAACCGGTCCAAGATTGATAATGCGGATTTTTTTGACAACCTCGGGACTGGTCAGATCAATGCCACCCTCCTCGTCATCCCCATTGGCAATAGTGAGGGCATAGAGGTACAATTGCGTTGTCGAGCGCTCAGAGGATGACCCTGCCGATTTCCCTGGAGAAGTAACACTGGCAACGGTTGGAACAACAACAGCAAGAACAAGAATTGGGACAATATATCGTGTTTGCATAATGTGTCACCACATGTAATGGAACAAGCCCTTACCTGAAAGAGCAAATTGTCTTCGTTGTCGCATGTCTATGAACAAAAGTAGGAATACTCCTGCCTCTGCACAAGGCTCCGGCATAGTATCATCGGCAGGAAGATATAGCTTCCACCATCTGGGCATCGGCTTAGTGCACGACCGTGATCAGATGCCGTTCCAGACCACGGTGGGTGCGTATCACCACACAGTACACACCCGAAGGTATCGCATCAGCGGGTACTACCGTTATCCCCGCACTGAGTGTTGCTCGTTTATATGGTATGCCCCGCAGATCAACGAGCACTAACTCCGCCCCTACAGTCTCGGGCGGCGCAGCGATAACGAGAAGATCGCGATCGGGCTGGTACCAGCATTCGGTTTCTTGCTTGCGTGACAGAGGGGATACACTCGATGTCGTTACGGTGAAAAACTGCCGCCACGGTGTGGTGACAAACTCTGTCAGCCCATACACCACAACATGCCAAAAGTAGCGTTGACCTGGCTCAAAATACCTCTCCGGTCTGGAAAGTACAAAAACCGTATCCTGTGCTGCGGTAGTATCGAACACTAGTTCGTAATCATTGGTATCGCTAACCACCTCTATCCAGTAGGAATCCACTTCCTCTCCGACAGAAGACCAACGGAAGCGCAGAGGTCCTCCGTCAAGGACAACTGTGTCTCCCGGTTCGTAGAGAGTTGGCACCTGAAGAGGAAGAGCAACGTCAAAACGCATGACAGGCGAATAATCACTCCACCCCAGCGTTGCATGACGCCCACGCACCCGCCAGAAGTAGGTCTGGCGGTTCCGGAGTGAACGCACCAGACGGCTTGTATCCGTTAGAGTGGAATCATTGACCACCAGCGCACGGAACGCAGAGTCAGTTGCCAGTTGGAGGTGGTATCGCACACCTTGCGGAATGCTACGCCATATCAGCCGAACACTGGTGGTATCCCGCAGGAAGGCGCGATCGTCCGGACTTATGGGCAGAGGAACTGGAGCAACATCTTGGGTGAAATCCACCTTGACATTTGTTCCTGTCAAGGTCACAGTCTTCGATGCAGTGATTCCACCCCCCTGGGCAGTAAGGGTAATCGTGCCCGTTAGTCCTGTGACAGGAATCGCATATCCCCCCGATGTTGAGGTTACGGCGTAATAGTTTCCGCGCGATGGGGTTATCGTCACTCCTGCAAGTCCTTCCCCAATGTCGTAAAATCCATTACCATTGCGATCGCGATAGACAACGCCCACAATATATACATCGCTACCGCGGCCGAAGTTTTGTGTGACAATATAGGGTCCAACACGAGTTGCCGGGTTGTTATCCTGAATGACCCCAATCCCTATCTCCGTGTACACGATTGGTCCATCGAAATTCATGATGTTGCGGCGATGTCCGAGCGTTTGCTGATTGTCTCCTCCCCAGTCCACGTTGAAGCCACAGTGAGCATGCCACATGCTGCGGGCATAAGCAAAGACGTTCTCTCCAATCGCGGAGCTGCCATATCCCACGCGCTGCAGCCGTTGTGCCGGAGTACTTCCATCGGAGCCAATATGGTCCTGGAAGTCATTCTGCTGCATGTCCCTGCTATGCGCCCGAGCTGCTTGAATCAACAGGGGATGAAATGCAAGAGGAGGACGCGCGGGATAACTCTGGAATTGGGTTCGGACACGATTGACGTCAATGCCGAAATACTGATACGATGCCACCACATCAGGGTCTGTTGTTGTAGCAAGGCGCTCTCCTTCCGCAGGAGGATTTGCGCGGGCACGATTGATGTACTCCAAAAGGAGTTGTTCTTCTGGTGTCGGATCGCCATGACTATACAACTGCTGCGCCTGAGGCACAAGGCGAGGTGGCTGTGACTGCCCAGCTGGCACCCCGTATGGTGGATTAGGAGCTGGCATTTGCTGAGCATATCCTCCGACCACCCATAATACCCAAAAAACAATAGCACTACCTACCATTTGACCAGGGAAGGGTACAACAAACTAATCGGCGTAAAATTACAGCAAAAAAAATTTCAGACAAAGAACATTGTTTTTGGCTTGAGCCTTCTTGCAGAGAGCACAATGTAATTTGCAGTGCGAAGTACCAGACTACGCTCAAAACAGCCATGCACCTTAATCTCAGTCAATTACGGCGAATAATCGCCTGGATCGGTGTGGTTGCAGCAATGCTGGCTCCGGCAGCAGCACAATCGATTTCACTGCCTGAGCGCCTGCGGAAGCACGTTCAGTTTCTCGCCTCTCCCAAACTGGAAGGTCGAGAACCAGCCACCGCAGGAAATGAACAAGCTGCAGCATACATCGCCGAGCAGCTCCGCGCTGCTGGTGTCGAAGCGCTGGGCACCCAATACCTGCAGTCCTTCCCCATTGCTTCGCGTGTTGTGCTGACTGGCACAAATGAGGTTCGCGTGCGGATGCTGCTGGAACGCCCCGGTATTCCGCGTGAATCTCTCAAACCGGTGACCATCAGCTGGAAGCCGTTGCAGGATTACGTCCCGCTCGGTATCAGCGACACCGGCACCATCACCGCCCCGGTGGTTTTCTGCGGTTTCGGTCAACAGCGCAGTAGTGGACTCGATGAGTTTACCGGTGTTGACTTGAGCGGGAAAATTGCCCTTATCCTGACCGGCGACCCTGACCACTACAACCCGCACGAGCCATTCCGAGTCAACTACAGCGAGCTTCGGCGTAAAGCCCTGCGGGCACGGCGAGCAGGTGCGCGGGCTGTCGTTTTTGTGCATCCCCAGGGCGACTCCAGCGAAGTGCTGATGCCCTTGCGGTACGACGGACGCTCTCCGATCGGGGGAATTTTGGCTATCCACGCCAAGCGCAGTATTGCTGCCCGCATCTTCCCCCGCGAGAAATCCCTGTTTACTCGAGAGCAGGAAATTGTCAAAACCAAAACTGCTCAAAGCTTTGTGCTCCCCGATGTAGAAATGACCATTCAGGTCAGCCACCGGATTGACAGCTCGATGATTGCAAATGTTGTCGGTATCGTGCGCGGTACTGATCCAACTCTCCGCGACGAATACATTGTTGTCGGCGCTCACTTCGACCATCTTGGCTGGGGCGACGATAATTCGCTCTACACCGGTGCAGAACGTAAGATTCATCCGGGCGCCGATGACAACGCCTCCGGAACAGCAGGACTGCTCGAACTTGCTCGGATGATTGCTGCCAATCCCCTCCCTCGATCGGTCATCTTCTGCGCCTTCAACGCCGAGGAACGTGGTTTACTTGGCTCGGCGTACTACGTTCGCAATCCTCTTGTGCCACTGGAGAAAACAATTGCGATGGTGAATCTCGACATGATCGGACGTTTGCAGGGAAAACGGCTCAACATCCAGGGTATCGGGTCATCGCCCCTGTGGAAGCCTCTGATGGACAGCCTTGCAACTGCTGCAGGATTTGAGCCGAGCTACACCGAAGATGGGCTCGGACCAAGCGACCATACATCGTTCTACCTGCGGAGCATACCTGTGCTGTTTTTCTTCACTGGACTCCATGGCGATTACCACCGCCCCAGTGATACGTGGGACAAACTCAACTACACTGGCCAAGCCAAAGTGGTTGAGCTTGTGCACCGCACGCTGCAAATAATCGGGGGATCGCCCCAACGCCCTGAATTCACAAAGGTCCCCTCCTCTGCCCAGGGGCGGACAACAATGGCGGCAGCGAAAGTGCGCTTTGGCATTATGCCCGACTATGCCGACCATCCCAAGGGCTTGCGCATTAGCGGCGTCATCGAAGATTCTCCCGCCCAGCGCGCTGGCATCCGCGAAGGCGATATTCTTGTGCAAATTGGCTCGACACCGATTCGCTCCATCTATGACCTGATGGACGTGCTCGCCCGCACAGAGCCAGGGGAAGAAGCAGAGGTCATCGTCCTCCGCGGACCCCAAGAAAATGAACGAGTTACTCTCCACGTCATATTCGAGGCACGCAAGTAACAAGCGGCTAATTTTGCATTTGTTCCACAATTACCGCTCCAACTAATGGCAGAAGTGAAACTCCGTGAGCACACCCCCCCACGTGTTGCTCAAGGCGAATTTGACTACAAGCCCGGTCAATACTGTGTCCGTGACCTTTCGCTGGCGGAATGGGGCCGACGAGAAATCCATCTTGCCGAAGCGGAAATGCCCGGCCTAATGGCACTACGCGAGCGATATCGCGATAAAAAACCCCTCGCTGGTGCGCGTATTGCTGGCTGTCTGCACATGACCATCCAAACAGCAGTGCTCATCGAAACCCTTGTCGAATTAGGGGCAGAAGTGCGATGGTCGTCGTGCAACATCTTCTCCACCCAAGACCACGCTGCAGCAGCTATTGCTGCACGCGGCATCCCCGTCTTTGCCTGGAAAGGAGAAACCGAAGAAGAGTATCGCTGGTGCATGGAACAAACGCTCTTTTTCGGCTCACCCGATCGCCCCTTGACAATGATCCTCGACGACGGCGGAGACTTGACCAACCTGGTACTCGATGAATACCCCGAGCTGGTGCAGTACATCCGCGGTATCACTGAAGAAACCACTACGGGCGTTCGCCGCCTCTATGAGCGCATGAAAGAAGGACGCTTGCCCATTCCTGCTATCAACGTCAACGATTCGGTGACTAAGTCGAAGTTTGACAACAAGTACGGCTGCCGCGAGTCCTGTGTGGATGCCATTCGCCGAGCAACGGACATCATGATTGCGGGGAAAGTTGCCGTTGTCGCTGGCTATGGCGATGTTGGCAAAGGATCAGCTGCATCACTCCGCGGAGCAGGTGCGCGCGTGATTGTCACGGAAATTGACCCAATTTGTGCCCTCCAAGCGGTGATGGATGGCTACGAAGTACGCCGCATGCGGGACGCAGTACCGGAAGCAGACATTGTCATCACAGCAACGGGGAACTGCGATGTGGTCACCGGCGAAATCTTCAAGCTCATGAAGGACAAAACCATCGTTGGAAACATTGGGCACTTTGACAACGAAATTGACATGGAGTGGCTCAACCGCAACTACGGGCACACTCGCGTGCAGATTAAGCCGCTGGTGGATATGTACAACATTGACGGCAAGGAAATCATCGTACTCGCAGAAGGGCGCTTAATGAATCTTGGCTGCGCCACGGGGCATCCGTCGTTTGTCATGTCTGCATCGTTTACCAATCAAACGCTGGCCCAGATTGAGCTCTGGACTAATCCGGGCAAGTATGAACCAGGGGTGTACACCTTGCCTAAACACCTCGATGAAGAAGTGGCACGGCTGCACCTTGCCAAACTTGGAGCGCAGCTCGATGTCCTTACCGAAAAGCAAGCAGCCTATATCGGCGTCCCGATTGAAGGTCCCTACAAGCCAGATTACTACCGGTACTAACACCTAACTACAGAATACAGAACTACAGAATACAGAACCCGTGCCTGGTCGAAAAAAAGCAGTAAGCAGCGGACGAAGCCTTGAAGAGGAAGTTATCGCAATTGCTCGAAAGCTGGGTCTGTCAGTGCAAAGACAAGTTCGAGCAGGACACCGTTTGTGGGGTCGCAAACGTTTGATTGATGTCGTGCTCTTTGACACACGCAGTGGCAAATCTCTCGGAATCGAATGCAAAGCTCAAGAAACGGCAGGAACAACGGAGGAAAAATTACCTGCAACGATTCATGACATCGAAGCATGGCCAATTCCAGGAATTGTTGTCCTTAGTGGCAAAGGGTTCTCCGAACAGATGAAGTCATTTGCCTTCTCCACCGGAAAAGCAGTCCTACTTGAAGAACTGGAAGACTGGCTTCGTCTCTATTTTGGCCTTTATGAAGACCGGCAGCACCACTTTTCGTAATATGCTCCCGAAGCCTTTCCTAAAATGGGCAGGAGGGAAAACGCAGCTCGCCGAGGAGATTATCCGCCGACGTCCTGGGCGCTTTGGTGTGTACTACGAGCCGTTTGTTGGCAGTGGTGCGGTATTCTTTGCCCTCGTCCGAAAAGGGCTAATTCGCCATGCAACATTAGCCGATAGCAATTGGGAGCTCATCGAAACTTATCGCGCTATCCGAGACTATCCGGACGAGGTGATGAAATTGCTGGCGTCCTATCCCTACACAGCAGATTTCTACTACTTGTTGCGTGAACAAGACCCTCGCTGTTTGAGTCCAGCCGAGCGTGCTGCCCGCATGATTTACCTCAATAAAACTGGCTACAACGGACTCTACCGCGTCAATCGTGAGGGTAAATTCAACGTTCCCTTCGGACGCTACCGCTCGCCAAAGTACTATGACCCAGACAATCTCCAGGCTGTCGCCGCAGCACTGCAGAATGTCGAGCTGTATTGCGAAGACTTTTCAACAATTGTCACACGTGCTGCAAGAAACGACTGGGTGTATTTCGATCCTCCCTATGTCCCTGTCTCCGCAACGGCGAATTTTACCGCCTACCAAGCAGGAGGATTTGGTTACCACGAGCAAGAACGTCTCCGCGATATATGCATGCTGCTCCATGAAAAGCACATCTTTATAACCCTATCGAACTCGGACACTCCACTTGTCCATCAGCTGTATGCTAATCCTATTTTTCGTCTTGTGCGTCTTTATGCTCGGCGCTCGATTTCGTGCAACCCCTCCCGTCGCGGTCCAATCACGGAAGTACTTGTGCTCAACTACACCCCAGCCAACCAAGAGTGCCAACCACCTCTTATTTCACCTATTGCACAAACCATCACTTCCGCCGAAACACCAGCGAAATCGGCACACCCTCCAGTGGAAATAGCTCCCGCAGTGTCCGCTCGATGTACCGCTTGTAGTGATCCGGAACAAGGTCGGGGAAGTTTGTGAAAAACACAAAGAGTGGCGGCGCAACACCCGTCTGCGTCACATAGTTGATGCGCAAGTCTCGCCCACGGACAGCGGGTGGCGGCGTACGCTCCAAGGCAGGAAGTAGCACCTCGTTCAGTTGTGCAGTCGGAATGCGGTGCTGCCGACGGTGCTGGATGTCTATCGCCTTTTCAAGCAGGGTAACCAGTCGCTGCCGAGTAACCGCAGAGGTAAATACAACCGGCGCAAAATCTGCTGTCGGCATTTCATCGCGTATCTGCTCAGTGATGCGGTCGGCTGTCTTGGAATCCTTCTCGATCAAGTCCCACTTGTTGACGGCAATAATGATGCCCTTCCGCGCTGCGATAACATCAGCGATGATGTGCTTGTCCTGGTGCTCTAAGCCACGAGTTGCATCGAGGACAACAATTGCTACATCACAGCGCTCAATTGCCCGCTGCGTCCGAATGATACTGTACAGTTCGACTGACTCCTTGATAGTGCTCCGGCGTCGAAGCCCTGCAGTATCAACCAGCACGATGGGACGCCCGTAATACCGCACGACACTGTCAACCGCATCCCGTGTTGTGCCCGCAATCGGGGTGACCACCATACGCTCCTGCCCGAGCAGTGCATTCACAATGGAAGATTTTCCGACATTTGGCCGCCCAACAATTGCGACCTTGAGGCGCTCATCAGCCGGTGGTTTAGGAACTGGAGTAAGGTGCTGCACTATTGCATCGAGCAGATCGCCCGTCTGGCGACCGCTGATTGCCGAGATACCGAATACTTGGGAAAAACCTAATCGGTATGCATCAGCAACGGCAGTGTCATGCTGAGGATGGTCACACTTGTTGACCGCCACGATTACCGGCTTTTGCGCAGAGCGGAGCAATGCGGCGACCATTTCATCAAGGGGTGTAATGCCGGCCGTTGCGTCCACAACAAACACAATTACGTCAGCTTCCGCAATAGCGATGTGCGCTTGCTCGCGAATAGCACGCTCGAATATGTCCTCGCTGTCAGGAACGATTCCCCCGGTGTCCACAAGGTGAAAATACGTGCCATTCCACTCTGTCTCACCATAGAGCCGATCGCGAGTTACGCCGGGGCGCTCCTCGACGATTGCTTCACGCCGCTCCAGAATCCGATTGAAAAGTGTTGACTTGCCCACATTCGGGCGACCAACAATTGCCACGATGTTTGTCATTGCTGACTGCGCAGTTGTGCAAGTGTTTGGACTACTTGCAGGGCATGCCCATCGGGACGCACCTTGGAAAAAACCGCTGCAATCGTGCCATCTGGCGCAATGATGTAGGTTGTTCGCTCAACCCCGTAGTAGGTCTTGCCGTAGAGTTTTTTCTCTTTCCACACCTCGTATGCCTCGGCAATGCGATGGTGCTCATCTGCAAGCAGGCGAAAAGGCAGCTGGTGCTTGTTCGCAAAGTTGCGATGAGAATGGACTGAATCGGGGCTTACCCCAATAACCACTGCCCCGTGCATGCTGATTTGCTCGAGTGCATCGCGGAATTCGCATGCTTCACGCGTGCACCCACTGGTATTGTCCCTGGGATAGAAGTAGAGCACCACCCACTTGCCACGATAGTCGGCCAGGGAAATGGTGTTGCCCTCTTGATCGAGGGCAGTAAATTCGGGAGCTGATTGCCCAACACGAAGTGCCATGCGCTACCTTGTTATCCTGGTTGGTTGTAGTGCAATACTGCTCGGCTGCCGTAGTGTGGGAACCGAGCCGGTGCCTACGGACGAACCGCTCGCTATTCGCATTGTGACAACCATGCCGGGCAACACGGAGGGAATGCCTCAGGTTCGCTACACGTTCCGTGCCCTCCATTCTCCACTTGCGGGAGATACCCTCGAATACTTGTGGGATTTCGACACAACCTATATCCGCACCCAGACCCCTGCGGTGGACTATGCTTTTGCTGATGTTGGCTGGTATCGCGTGACCGTTACGCTATTCCGAGGCTCGCGTGCTATTGGAAGCGGCGGGCTACTGGTCAACATTCGGCGCGATCCTCCTTCGATTCGAATGGTAAAAATTCCTGCAGGGACGTTTCTGCGCGGCTCTACCCGCGTGGACCTTCGTGAACAGCCTGTTGTGCGCGTTCGCATCTCACAGCCGCTGTACATCAGCGTTTATGAAGTCACCCAGCCAGAATGGGAACAGGTGATGGGCACCAGCCCGGCATATTTCCGGGGGGCCACGCTACCGGTGTCCAACATCTCCTGGATGGAGGCAGTGGACTTCTGCAATCGTCTTTCGATCCGACTCGGCTACCGTCCATGCTACCGCATTAGCGGGGACAGTGTCGAGTGTGACTGGAGTGCCGATGGCTTCCGTTTGCCCACGGAGGCAGAATGGGAATATGCAGCGCGTGCCGGCACCACCACGGACGTCTATACGGGCAACCTTGCTGATCCATACGCCGAATGCCTGGCAAGCGATACGCTCGAGCAAGTGCTCGACCGTATTGCGTGGTACTGCAAGAACTCGGATCTTATCCCACATCCGGTGGGATTGAAAGAACCAAATCCATGGGGACTGTACGACATCATCGGCAACGTGAGCGAGTTTGTGTGGGATTGGGACAGTGGTCGCCCCTATTCACCGAGCGATACGCTCGATCCACGTGGACCATCATGGGGAGTAGTACGGTACCTGCGGGGAGGCAGTTTTCTCGAAGGTGCACGGGAAAACCGTGCAGCAGCCCGAACAAGTGTTTTTCCGCCCTCGCGGCGGAAGATTGACGGCGGTATTCGGCTGGTACGGCGGGCGGAATGACCGAATTGGGTTGGCACAGTCCTTGTTGTACCTGCTGAGACACTCCAGAGCACGGAAGCTATGGCTACGCGAATCACCATTCCTCTCTACCGCCCCCCGGCACGTATCCGTATCCTACGGGATGCAGCTCTTCCGCAGGTTGAGCCGCTTGCATTAGAAGATTTCGCCGAACCCTTATACACCGACGCTCCTGAACCTAAAGATGCCACTGAACATTCGACGGTTGAGCTCCCCGCAGAAGAGCCCCATTTTACCATTGAGCAAGTGCAACAGGAAGTGCAAGCTGCTTATGAGCGGGGTTTTGCCGAGGGACAAGAAGTAGCATCTGCTGTGTTAGAGACAGAGCTTCGCACCCTGACCGAGCGAGTACGCAGTCTCGATGCCGTTATACTCAACCTGCAACAACAGTACGCCGAAGCGATCCGACAAATCGAGCCAACTGTTCTCGATCTTGCTATCACGATCGCCAGGGCTATTCTTGGCTACGAGGCTGAGCAAAGCATTGCGTGTGTCGTTGCTCAAGCACGAGCAGCGCTGGAACAGTACCATGGCAACGATGCGGTCACTATTCGATTGCATCCAGAGGACCTGGCTACCTTAGAAAAGGCAGGTAATCCATTAGCTGCACATTCCAGCTCCTCCTCGATAACATTAGTAGCAGATTCATCGGTCGAGCAAGGAGGATGCATCGTGGAAACAGCATTGGGCACATTTGATGCCCAGCTTCGTACGCAGCTCAAGCGAGCGCGAGAGCTCTTGAGCAAACAACGGTGTGCATCATCATCGGATACAATCGCCGATGAACAATAACTCTACCCTTCTTTCTAAGCGCGCCCTTATTGAACATGCTGGCACAATTGCTAACGTCATTGGAATAACCATCGAGAGCATTGGACCACAAGCAGCTATAGGCGAGCTCCTTCACCTGCGGACACCCGATGGACAGTGCGTTGCTGAGTGTGAAGTTGTCGGATTTCGCGACAATCGGATTATTTCGATGGTTCTTGGGGAGACACATCGGCTTATGCCTGGCATGAAGCTTATCGCAACTGGACGCTCGCTTGAAGTAGAGCTTAGTCCTGCTCTCCTCGGTCGCATTCTCGACGGGATTGGCCGTCCGCTTGACGATCGCCCTTTGCCACCACCCACTGAGCAGAGACCTATCTATGCAGCTGCTCCTCCTCCACTGACACGACAGCGAATTAGAACCCCTCTGATTACCGGTATTCGGGCGATCGACGGTATGCTTACCATTGGGAAAGGGCAGCGTGTCGGCATCTTCGCAGGCTCGGGAGTGGGGAAATCAACTCTGTTAGGTATGCTTGCACGTCATACCAGTGCTGACGTGAACGTCATTGCACTTATCGGTGAACGAGGGCGTGAAGTACGCGAATTTCTGGAAAAAGACCTTGGCCCCGAAGGATTAGAACGCTCTGTTGTCGTTTGTGCCACCAGTGACCAACCCGCCCTGCTCCGCATCAAGGCTGCCCTGGTAGCGACAACAATAGCCGAATATTTCCGCGACCAAGGCCTCGACGTCCTCCTCATGATGGACTCAGTCACTCGCCTTGCAATGGCACAACGGGAGGTGGGACTGGCAATCGGCGAACCGCCAACGACAAAAGGCTATACTCCTTCTGTTTTCGCAATGCTCCACAGCGTTATGGAACGCGCGGGCACATCGCATGTAGGCACAATTACTGCACTCTACACCGTCTTAGTCGAGGGAGACGATATGAACGAACCTATCGCTGATGCAGCCCGCGGCATTCTCGATGGACATATTGTTCTCACCAGAAAACTCGCACAGCAAGGGCATTACCCCGCCATTGATGTCCTACAAAGCATCAGCCGCATCATGGACGACATTATCACCCCCGAACATCGCTCTGCCGCCATGGCAATTAAAGAGCTGCTGGCGCTCTATGCAGAATCAGAAGACCTTATCGCTGTCGGTGCTTACCAGAGCGGAACAAACCCATTACTCGACCGCGCAATTGCCTTCCGACCAGCGATTGTAGAGTTTCTCCGCCAGCAAAAGCATGAGTTCTCCCCTTTCGAGCAGACCCTTGAACGCCTCAAGCGCCTTATTGCCCCATAATCACACGAATGCTAACCAAGTGGCAAAAGGATGCGATCAGGAAGAAGCACTTCCCCCTACCACGCCCACCCGATCGAAGCGCCACCCCACGGAGCAATCCCACTCAAACTAATCAACGGAGTAAAGCTTAGGCGAATAAGAATACCACCGTCGGGCGGCGTCAGGCGGTACCCGATATGAACAGGAAAGTAAGGCACCGGTTCGGGAGGTCCTGGAGGACAGCTTTGCCACCACCCGCACCACTTTAGGGCAAACAAACCGATGCCTGCTCCACACTCCAGGTGATGCATACCACCTGGACTGTACACATAGATGCCCTGCAGAAAAATCCAATACAAATCCGTTCCAAACGTAGGTAGGCCACCTACCCGCACCCCAAAATCTGGCCAGAACCGATGCTCGTAATTCAGCGAAAGAAAGATACCATTGCCCAATAGCTCCAGGTACATGGCCTGTGATGTCTGGGGCTGTTGTAATTGGTGTCTCCCCCCATCCATACCTACCAGGGGAATAGTCCCTGCTATCGAGGACAAAAGAAGGCAGTACATAGCTCGATGCAAGTGTTTCATCATCTCATTTATCCGATTACCATGACCAACCAAGAGAGAGTCCACCCCAGGGGAGTATACCCCATTCGTTCGTCGTCTGTTTTACCATGAGCAGCGGAGTAAATCCCAGCCGAAGCAGGAATCCACCATCCGACTGCTGAAAACGGTACCCAAGATGCAAAGGGAAATACACCTTTGGCTCTGGCGGCCCAGAACTACTCCCGCCACTACCCAATAGATCAAGGTTCAATGCAAACGCCATGACACCAAGTCCTCCTCCCACTTCAAGATGGTGGTTGCCATCAGGATTTGTGAGCATCAGTCCTTGAGCAAAAAACCAGTATGCCTCCTCGCTGTAAAATCCTCCTATCCGGAGACCATACCCTGTGGAAATATGTCCATCCGCATTGAGGGAGAAAAGCAGACCCCCACCGAACACTTCCACGTATGCAGCATAGCGAATATCCTTTTCCACTCGGTGGCTCTGTGCATAAAGCTCTTCTATCCACCCACCGATGCTACCAATAATCACTACACACCCAATGAGCACCATACATTCACCTCCCATTACATTGTAGCTATGCGAAAATAGCCATTCACAGGAGCGTGAAAGATTGTTTTGTAATTGCAGCATTTATGTTTTCGTCATAGTCATGTAAGTTCGCATACAAATAAGTCGTTTCACTGCGGAGAAAAGCACCGATGGCAACAGTTGAATCGTGGACCTTAGCTCCGCCCCATGTCAATGGCCACCACATCAGCAATACGCGCGCTGCTGCTTACGAGGCCCTGCGTCAAGAATACGAACGTCTCCTTGCACAACTGGAGCCAGACGTGCGCAGCCTTCTGGAACGTTGGCGAGAAGAACTTGCCCAATACCAGGAGGAAGAATACGTGTACACCGTGCGGGGGAAAGAAATCCGTGTCCGCAACTACACAGAGTCTCTCTCTCATCTCCGCATTCCCAAGATTGCCACACCGCGCTTTCATGACTGGGGAGATATTGTCCGGTGGGCAATGCAAGAAAATTTTCCTGGTAAGTTTCCCTATACCGCAGGAGTTTATCCATTCAAGCGGCAGAACGAAGACCCCACCCGCATGTTCGCTGGTGAAGGCGGCCCCGAGCGCACTAACAAGCGATTCCACTACCTTTCCTACGGAATGCCAGCAGCCCGGCTTTCAACCGCGTTTGATTCAGTGACACTCTACGGGGAAGACCCAGACCGCCGTCCCGACATTTACGGAAAGATTGGAAACTCGGGTGTCAGTGTTGCAACGATTGACGATGCCAAAAAGCTCTACTCGGGCTTCGATCTCTGCGCCCCGACAACGTCGGTGTCAATGACCATCAATGGCCCCGCGCCAATGATTCTGGCGTTCTTTCTCAACACCGCGATAGACCAAGAGTGTGAAAAGTACATCCGCGAGCAAGGTTTAACGGACGCTGTCAAGCGGCACATCGAGGAAATCTACCAGCGGCTGGGAGTGCCGCGTCCAGTGTACCGTAATATTGCCACAAATGCTGCTCCTGGTGAACTTCCCGAAGGTCACAACGGCCTTGGACTCCTCCTGCTTGGCGTCAGTGGCGACGAAGTTCTTCCACCCGACGTGTATGCAGAGTGCAAGCGACGTGCCCTACAAACTGTGCGAGGCACAGTCCAAGCAGATATTCTGAAGGAAGACCAAGCACAAAATACCTGCATTTTCTCCACAGAATTTGCCCTGCGCATGATGGGAGATGTGCAGGAGTACTTCATCGCAAACAAAATCCGCAACTTCTATTCCGTATCAATTTCTGGCTACCACATCGCTGAGGCTGGCGCCAATCCTATTACCCAGCTTGCCTTTACGCTTGCCAATGGTTTTACCTACGTCGAGTACTACCTGTCGCGCGGCATGCATATTGATGACTTTGCCCCAAACTTGTCGTTTTTCTTCTCGAACGGTCTCGACCCAGAGTATTCCGTCATTGGGCGTGTAGCACGACGCATTTGGGCAAAGGCGATCAAGTACAAGTACGGCGGCAACGAACGCTCGCAGATGCTCAAGTACCACATCCAAACCTCGGGACGCTCTCTCCACGCGCAGGAGATTGCCTTCAACGACATTCGTACAACACTTCAGGCACTCTACGCCATCTATGACAACTGCAACTCACTCCACACAAATGCTTACGACGAAGCGATCACAACACCCACAGAAGAGTCTGTACGCCGCGCTGTGGCAATCCAGCTTATTATCAACAAGGAACTCGGCCTGGCCAAGAATGAAAACCCCTTGCAAGGATCGTTCATCATTGAACAGCTTACCGATTTGGTCGAGGAAGCAGTGTACATGGAATTCCAGCGCTTGACTGAACGCGGTGGTGTGCTTGGTGCAATGGAACTGATGTACCAGCGCAACAAGATTCAAGAAGAATCGCTTTACTACGAGTCGCTCAAGCATAGCGGCGAGCTTCCGATCATTGGCGTCAACACGTTCCTGTCGAAAGACGGCTCGCCAACGGTTATCCCACAAGAGGTTATTCGCTCTACCCCTGAAGAGAAAGAACAACAAATAGCTAATCTCGAAGCCTTCTGGCGCCGCAATGCGGAGCGAGCTGAGCCAGCCCTCAAGCGGTTGAAAGACACGGCACGACGAGGTGAAAACATCTTCGAGGCACTAATGGATGTGTGCAAAGTCTGCTCCCTTGGGCAAATGACCCATGCGCTTTACCAAGTGGGCGGACAGTACCGGCGGAATATGTGACAACACCCGTTTTCATGTGGCTTCAATGGAACTGCCCCCCTCGTCGTTAAGCCTTTTCGATGCCGAGACTCCCCCATCGGTGCAAAGCGGAGATTATCGCCCTCTTGCTGCTCGCATCCGTCCGCAAACGCTCGATGACTTCGTTGGTCAAGAGCATGTTCTCGGACCGGGAACGCCTCTTCGCCGAGCGATCGAGCAGGATACTGTTCCTTCCCTCATTCTCTGGGGACCGCCGGGCAGTGGCAAAACAACCCTTGCGTGGATCATTGCGCAAACTACCCGATCGCATTTTGTCCCTTTGAGCGCTGTCAGTAGCGGTGTTGCCCAGCTCCGAAGCATTGTCGAGGAGGCAATAGCACGGCGGCAGCGCACTCGGCAACGGACAATTGTGTTCGTCGATGAAATTCACCGATGGAATAAAAGTCAACAAGACGCCGTCCTGCCGTATGTGGAGGATGGCACAATTGTTCTCATTGGAGCAACAACAGAGAATCCCTCGTTCGAGGTCAACGCTGCGCTCCTTTCCCGCAGCCAGGTTGTTGTCCTTCGTGCGCTTGAGCGTGTGCATCTACAACGCATTCTCGACCGTGCACTCTGCCATCAAGAGGGATTGGCAACGTTCAACGTTGTACTGACAGACGAAGCATGCGCCTACTTGCTGACATTTGCTAATGGCGACGCCCGACGGATGCTCAACACACTTGAACTTGCAGCTCACACAACTCTTCCGAATGCAGAGGGCAAGCGCGTTCTCGATCGCGCTGCTATAGAGCATGCCACACAAAAGCGATGGCTCCACTACGACCGTGCTGGGGAAGAGCATTACACGATCATTTCTGCGCTCCACAAGTCCATTCGTGACTCTGACCCCGACGGATCGCTCTACTGGCTTGGTCGTATGCTCGAAGCAGGAGAAGATCCGCTCTACATTGCCCGCCGCTTAATTCGCATCGCAACCGAAGATATTGGGCTTGCCGATCCTCATGCCCTTCCCCTTTGTGTTGCTGCTCAGCAGGCTGTCCACTTTGTTGGCATGCCTGAGGGAAATTTAGCGCTGGCAGAAGCGGTCGTTTACCTGGCCTTAGCACCCAAAAGCAACGCGCTCTACACTGCCTATACTGCAGTCCAACAGGACATCGAGCAGACGATGAATCAGCCTGTCCCCCTTCATTTGCGTAATGCACCAACCCCTCTGACTAAGCAGCTCGGTTACGGCACTGGATACCAGTATGCTCATGACTACGAGAATGCCCTTGTCGAACAAGAACATCTACCTCCCCCGCTGCAAGGGCGGCGCTACTGGTGTCCAAGCGACCGAGGATTCGAGGCAGAACTACGGAAGCGAATGGAAGAGTGGGAAAAGCTCCGCCGCCAGTCACGCCCTTTGTCGCCTCCGCCCTAACTATCGAAGGACGAAGGTTGGATCGAGCCTCTCTTTCCCACGCCATAGTTCGAAGTGCACAAATGCCCCGCTAAGGGATTCTCCACTTGTTCCGATTGGCTGCCCAGCGCTAACCTGCATTCCTGACCGCACGGCTGCATGCTCGAGATTGCCATAGACCGTACGCACACTATTGCTATGTTCGATGATAACGACGGTGTTCATGGCGGGCAACCACTGCACCGACATAACACGCCCTGCTGCAGCAGCTCGTACAGACGTTCCTGCTGGAACAGCAATATCCACACCGGGATTGTATGCTTTCACTCCGGTAAGCGGATGGCGATATTCGCCATACCCCCGCAGTATTGCGCCCTGGACTGGTGGTATTAGCACCGGCAGAGAAGCTGTATTTCCACCCCCAGACTTCGGCATCGCTTTGCCGCTCATTCGTTCGATGGTACGCTCAATCGCTTCGATGCTCTGGCGTAGTTTATTGAGCTCCTGCTCGGCAGCGCGACGATCGCGTCGCAGTTTTTCCAACAGCGTAGCCCGGAGCGCCAGCAACCGTTCAAGTCGCTGCTGCTCCTGTTTTTGTTTTGCCACAAGCGCTTCCCGTGCAACACGCCATGCCCGCACCTGCGCCAAGACACGATCGGTACTGTCACGTTGCTGTCGAGCCGATCGCAACCGTGACTGCAGTTGGCGTGCCGCTATCGCAGCTACTGCTGTATCTACTGTTGCATCCTCCTCTGACTCTGCTCCTACAAGGAGCACAATTAGTCGCTCCAGCCGTGCCAGTTCACGGTCATACGCTGCACCGTAGTACCCACGCTCCTGCTGGAGAGCACGCTCGCGTTCTGTCAACGCATGGACCTGTTCTTCCAAAAGTCGCAACAAGCGACGCTGTCGCTCTACCAAGTCCTGAAGTTGTTGAATAGCCCGCAGTGTTGCCTGCTCTCGCTGCAAAAGCTGGTTTAGTTGCCGCTGGCGTTGTTCAATGCCCCGTTGCAATTCAACAAGTTCACGCTGACGTGCAGTAAGTTCAGTCCGTTGCGGCGATGCAGCGTTGGCTTTCTTTTTTTGCTCCCCTTTTGCTGGCGCAATGCAAACAAGAGCGACTACCAAGACCCATACATGCATGCCCATTGGTCAAAATTCATCGGTTTGTACCCGTTCTATCTGTGCCCCAAGTTGACGGAGCCGTACCTCCATGCGCTCGTAGCCTCGATCGAGATGATAAATCCGGAGGACTTCAGTACGCCCTTCGGCCACAAGACCCGCAAGCACAAGCGATGCGCTTGCGCGAAGATCACTTGACATCACTGTTGCACCTTGCAGGCGTGATCCTCCGTGCACGATAGCGGTATTGTCCACAACCTCGACATGAGCCCCTAACCGCTGAAGTTCTGGCACATAGCCAAATCGTGTTGGATAGATCGTATCGGTAACGCGTGCAGTGCCATTGACGGTAAGCATCAAAGCTGCCCACTGTGCTTGAACATCAGTAGGAAAGCCTGGATAAGGCGCAGTGATGACGTCCACTGGACTAAGTTCCCGTTCACATTGTAGCTCGATAGTATTGCCATTGACATCGAGAGTACAGCCAACCTGTTCAAGTTTATCTAAGACAGTTCCCAAGTGATATGGATTGACTTCCGTCAGCCGCACAGTACCGCGTGTCATTGCTGCGCCAATCAAAAGAGTCGCAGCCTCGATGCGATCGGGAATATTCTCTATTGTCGCTGCTGGCTCTAAGGCAGGTACACCGTGAATGTGTAACGTCGAAGTCCCAATCCCTTCAATCTGTGCCCCCATTGCGACAAGCATTCGTGCAAGAGCAGTAACTTCTGGTTCGATTGCTGCATTTGTCAGTATCGTATCGCCTTCGGCTAAAGATGCAGCGTAGAGGATGTTGACAGTAGCACCAACGGAGGGAAAGTCCAAATGAATTTTTGCTCCCCGTAAACGCGATGCCCGGGCAATGATATAACCATGCTCAATTGTTACTTCAGCACCGAGTTTCTCCATTCCCTTCAAGTGCAAGTCCACTGGCCGTGGGCCGAATGCACAGCCGCCAGGAAGCGACACTCGCGCCTGCCCGTACCGTGCCAGCAGCGGACCAAGCACGTAAATAGAAGCACGCATCTTCTTGACATGCTCGTAAGGTGCTTCAAAGCATGTGATCGAGCGAGTATCCAGTAACAGCTCTCCGCTGGCATCTAATTCAACATGTGCTCCAAGTGTTGTGAGGAGGCGCGACATTGTCCATACATCGCGCAAATTCGGCGTGCGACGAATGCGATGAATGCCGGGGGCCAGTAATGTCGCCGGCATCAGGGCAAGGACAGCATTTTTAGAACCAGCCACGGGAAGGGTTCCGTGGAGTACGCGACCGCCTTCGATGATAAATTTGTCCATTGAGTGCAGCTCAAACCGTAGTAGCACGAAATTACACCGCTGCAGTCAGGATATTTTGCTGAAGCATATATGCAACCGAATTGGTTTGTCGCTCTTCGTGCGACAGTTGAACCGCCTGTCGAGTACCCTCCTTTGAAGGACGGCATGCGACTACTTCATCCGGAAGACCTTCACATAACCGTTTCATTTTTCGGTTCGCTCAGAGAAGACCCCACTGAACGGCTCAGAGACATACTCCCGGCTATGCACTGTCCACCTTCGACAGCACTTGCTACGACGGTACATTTGCTCCCTCGGAAAGAATTTGCCAGTGTGGTTGCGCTTGGCTTTGGGGAAGAAAGCGATCACCTTCGCGCATACATTGCCCAATGGAGAAATCAGCTACGCACTCTTGTCGGTCTTCCGCCAGAACAACGACCAATTCTTCCTCATTTAACAATCGTTCGGATGAAACCAACACGTGATCGCCGCCTTATCGCAGAACGACAGCAGTGGATGCAAGCTCTGGCAGAACGCTTGCCCTTTTCAGTGCACATAAGTGGTGTTGGTCTTTTCACGTGGCAAGAACGCTTTCTCCAGCATCAACCACGGTACCGAACGACACTACATATCCCCTTCGATTGACGCACGAGTACTGCCTTTTTTAGCATACACACTGCTACCTTTGGTGATTACAAACAAGTCTGCCCTCTACATTCATGTGAGCATCCGCATCAGCTTGCGCTTTGTAACTGGCAAGATAGTTTCTGCGTAAGGGAAGTCTAATTCTGTCTCACAAGAGAAGGTCGCCGGATTAGGCAGGTCAGGATAACTTTCGATGAGCTGGTGCTTGACTGTTTCCGGTGCATACCACACTCCTCGATACTGCAACCGAAGAACTTCGGTGGTGCGGAGAGCACGGTAGCGATCTCCTTGCTCCACCAGTTGCGAGGTTGAATAGCGGAGTACATGGAGAGTGTAAGTGCGATGTTCAGGAATAAGAACATAGCCTTCGGCGGTGTACATTGGAACAAGCCCAACACTGGTGAGCGTGATGTTTTCTTCGACAAAATCAAACAAGGTTGTACCCTCCTCAATCGCTTTTGCGAGCAAAGGGAGCGCCCACGCGATAAGTTCAAAAACCTGTTCAAGATGTGGCGTGTGTAGTACTGCATCTGCTTCCGACGTCTCTGCAGGAGGAAGTAGAGGAATATGCTCCGAGGCAGCCAACTGCTCACGTTCATGCAGAATTTGTTCCAGGGCACGGTAGAGCGAAATCAATTCACCCAAGGCAGGATAAATCTGATTACGGCGAAACTGCATGATGGTGCTATCAATTGCTGCACGAATTTCATACTGTCGGCGTTCGATGTCGTCGAACGGGCGAGTGAACAGCTCCAAGGAGAGTTTGTTCATAGCATTATCTCCATCGGATGTGAACAACCGTCCACACACAAACATATCGGCAGAGCATGCAAGAACAATAGCACTCGCAGTCTGCAAGTGCTGCTACTGAAGTATGGGCACATGTGTTCCCTCTCGGCAGCTGATGACGTGTATATTCGCGCCCGTCACGATGCGGTATCCTACCGCCAACGACTCTGCTTTAACCTGAATCTTTCGAATAAGCATCCGAGCAATGTTATACGAGCTGCTTCTATGGATTGACCGTACTTTTGGTCCTCCTGGCTTTGGAGTGTTTCGATATGTGACATTTCGTGCTGCCGCTGCTGCAATTACTGCTTTGAGCTTGAGCTTCCTTGTAGGGCCACGATTGATTCGGGTACTGAAGCGACGTCAGATCGGGGAACAAATGAAAGCAGAGCTGGCAGCCACCGGCAACCATGCAACTAAAGCAGGTACCCCAACGATGGGAGGGCTTATAATCCTGCTGGCGGTCATAGTCCCTACCCTCCTATGGGCACCTGTTGCGAATGCATATATCTGGACTATTGTACTTGTTACACTCTGGATGGGTGCCGTCGGATTTCTCGACGATTACTTGAAAGTCATCCGCAAACTCCCCCATGGCCTCATTGCACGCTACAAACTGGTAGGACAGGTCATCGCTGGTCTTGCTGTTGGATGTACCATCTACTTTTTCCCCGAGATATTCAGCTCTACCTATGCCAGCGTTAAGACACTCACTACCGTACCGTTTGCAAAGCATGTCAACTTTGATTGGGGTATCTTCTACATCCCAATGGTCATCTTCGTCCTAACAGCAACCTCTAATGCTGTCAATCTCACCGACGGGCTCGATGGGCTTGCCATCGGTACTGTTGGCATTGCAGCATTTGCTCTTGCATTGATTGCGTACATCAGCGGCAATGCAGTGTTCGCGCAGTATCTGACAATCATGCACCTACGAGGCGCAGATGAACTCACCATTTTCGCTTCTGCACTTGTGGGAGCAGCACTTGGCTTCTTATGGTTCAATGCATATCCTGCGCAGGTATTCATGGGGGATACCGGTTCATTGGCTCTTGGAGGTGCAATTGGAGGACTATGCGTGCTTATCAAGAAAGAGTTTCTCCTTCCTATCCTTGGGGGAATTTTCTTTGCCGAGACACTCTCGGTGATCATACAGGTCACATACTTCAAATACACAAAGCGCCGCTATGGCGAAGGACGACGAATTTTTCGAATGGCTCCACTTCATCACCACTTTGAGCGCTGTGGCTGGCATGAGGCAAAGGTTGTCACACGCTTTTATATCATTGCAGTCATTCTTGCCATCATTACAATGGCAACATTCAAAGTCCGATAGGGCAACGGGAGCACTCAGAAGTCCAGTTCTTCTTCCACCTACAAATGGCCACAATACCTTCCACCGCTGACTACGTTGCTGATTCATGGCAACTCATTACTCTCAGCATTGCTCTGCTGCGGTGCAATAGTTTCACCGACTGACTGCACTACAAGCATTGTTTCCCCTCGATTCCTATCACAAGCTTTTCGTAAACAATGCAAAATTTCTCTTGCAAAATTGTCTTTCATTTTGTAGTATTGCAACGCATTTTGTTTGTATCACTTTAGTACAAAGAGGTCGCTATGGCAACTGCCAAGAAAGCAGCGGCGAAGAAGCCGGCAAAGAAGGCAGCAGCGAAGAAAGCTGCAGCAAAGAAAGCCGCAGCAAAGAAAGCACCGGCAAAGAAAGCCGCAGCAAAGAAAGCAGCGCCAGCGAAAAAAGCTGCAAGCTAACTTTCGCTGGAAGCACTGGGCAGAAGGCTCTCACCACACTGTGAGAGCCTTCTGCATTTTGATTTACAAGACATGCTTTCTATATGTGCACAAATGCTCTCACTGTTCCCCTCCACGCTTCATTACCACCGAGGTATTCTCTAAAACCTGCATACAGTACACCGAAGAGCACAACTACTCCCTTATCAGCAATGCTGGCACAGCATGGAACCTTGGTGCTCTTCAGCATGCCCCAGAAATAGCACTTACATGCTCCAAGTGAACATAGCGCTATATTCGCACCACACATTGACTGCAATACCAATCCATGGCAACAACGGGCGAACGGTTTCTGATCTACGGTGATCTGGCCGCTCTTGTCGAAGGCGCAGAGTTGCTCGAGCGTCACGGCGAGCACTTTCTTCTACTTGACCCCGCCATCAGCAATAGAAAAGCACTGAGTCACGCACTACAGAGCTACAATCGCTGGTACACGAGCAGCACGACAAACAACTCTTCCTTAGCACGCTTTGAGGAACGTTTCATCTTTCATCCCGCTGACATTCTAGGGGAAGAACCTCCAACAGTCATCATTGGCTTATCGCTTGCTCCAATAGAGCACCAGCTCCCCCACTGGCAACATATCAAAGAGATTGCTCCTGATGCACAGTGGATAATCTCCACACTTGCCTTCACAGCAACTGCAGTGTCACATGCGCTATCAACCCCTGCAGTCATCGGTTTCAACGGTATGCCTGGATGGACAGTCCTGGGCAGTGTTGAGCTGACCTGTGCACTTGGCTGCCCTGTGGAAGTGCTCAAACGCACACAAGAACTCTTGGCATCTCTTGGCATTACTACTGAACATGTCGAAGACCGCATAGGGCTTGTACTGCCCCGCATCCTCACAATGCTCATCAATGAAGCAGCATTTGCAGTGATGGAACGCATTGCTTCTCCCGCCGACATTGACCGTGCCGTCAAGCTTGGCGTTAATTATCCTCACGGCTTGTTGGAATGGGCCGATCGTCTGGGATTAGAACGCATCGTGCGTATCCTTGATGCCCTTTATGAAGAATACCGGGAACCGCGTTACCGAGCATGTCCACTTTTGCGTCAGTATGTCCGCGCACAGTGGACTGGAGTAGATCGTGGGAAAGGGTTCTTCACCTACCAATCTGCATACAATGCGGCCACGGATAGCCCTGCTTGATGGGGCACTCGGCGATAGTCTCCTTGCACGCTGTCTATCGGCGATGTCGCCAGAGTGGTCTATTGCTCTTCTTCCTGAGGACACTGGAGCCGATTATCCACAATATCTATCCCTTATCATTCCACACTCAAAAAGCCAAACGTGCAACTGCCCTACCTACTGCTGCATTCGTGATGCAGTCGTTGCCCATCTTCCCGACCGTGCTCTTGTCGTTTCTGTGCTGGTACGTCCCTCGCTCTTGTGCGTCGCTGAATGTAGCGACATGGTGTTCGTCCCCGATGTCCTTGCACAGCAATGGAAGACAAAGAGCATTCCTCTTATCCACGCGCCTACTAACGAATTAGTCTGTAAGCGCTTTTGCGCGACAGTGATGCGGGGAATGATCACCACTCGACATCGCGCCCAATTGTATCGCCGCCATCTTGCGGAGGTAGAATGAAACAGTGGACAACACCTACACGCATAAAGATCATAGCTGCTATTGTCTTCGGCTCTGCCGCGTGTGCGTGGGCACAAGATTACGTAACAATTATTCGCACTGTAAAGGTGAACGGACACCCAGTATCCGAACGGCTCTGGAAAAGCGGCATCGAGATTCGGCCCGAAGATTATATCGAATGGAGATTGGGTGTTACTGCATCGAACGGTGATACGATCGAGGCAACGTCCTACCTTGTGGAACTCCGATATGACAGTATCTCCCATTATCGAACTATGACCACCCCCCATCTCGAGTACAAGGGCCTCGAAAGGGGAGATTATAGTCTCCGCATTCAAGCACAGCTCGGCGGTAACGCTACCGTTGCCCCGATATTGATTCGATTCCGTGTTGGCACAACACGTTCAGTAGAGAGAAACACTCCCTCTCAAGCAGGATCCGAGCCACCCAACGGTAGCGAATCAAACATGCCATTTCCCCTCCCTCTATGGATTGCTGTCGCTCTTGCAAGCAGCATCATCAGCCTTATCCTTGCTGGGCTTTTACTCCACTCGCGTCGCCGCTCTCGACTGACGAGCTCGGAATACGACCAGCTACACAACGAGCTTTCCACTGCCCATGAACAGATTCGCACTCTCGAGGCTAAACGTGCAGAGCTTGAGCGCACAGTTGCAGAACTACGCGCAACACTCTCCCGCCAGCTTGAGCAAGCTGAACACCACAATCGCGAGCTCCGAGAACAAAACCTTAAACTGCGGCAACAGGTCGAGCGCCTTCAAAATGCTAAGAAACAGCTTGAGCAGCTCCAAGCCGAAAAAGATGCCCTCTTCGGGATGATAATTCACGACATCAAAAATCCATTGATGATCATCGAAAGCCTGGTGCAGCTGTTACGTAGCTATGACACGAACTCAGTGGAAACACAGCAAATCTTGAATGACCTTGCCCAAACAACCAGCCGTATTGTTGCATTGTCCCAGCAAGTCTCCCGATTGTTAGCGGTTGAGCGGAGCGACGGCATTCCACTTGAGCTTCAGCAAGTCAATCTTGCTGAAATTCTCCGATCAGTTATTCACCGGAATACCTACCTTGCCCGAAAGAAGAACATCCAAATCATCGAGGAAGTCCCATCAGAGCTTGTTACAGAGTGCGACCCACAACGGATCGAAGAAGTGTTCGATAACCTTATCAGCAACGCTATCAAGTATTCCCATGCCGACTCTGTAGTCATTGTGCGCGCCTATAGCGTGGATAACAAGCATGCTATCGAGATCGAAGACCATGGTGTCGGCATGAGTGAGGATGATATGCAAAAGCTCTTTGAGCCAGGTTCCCAATTGAGCAGCACTCCTACTGCTGGTGAACCATCCAGCGGCATCGGCCTATGGATCGTGCGCCGTATTCTGGAACGTCATCAGGGCACAATCGCCGTCCGTAGTAGAAAGGGAGAAGGCACGACTGTAACCGTTACTCTTCCGATAGAACCTACTCGAGCTACTGCTAACGGTAACTAAGCTTTCGACCAGCGCACCTACCCTTGCGTTCACCTGTTGCCCCTTGCAGTAGGTCTCGACAAAAGCAAAGCAATGCAGGGAAGAAAGGAAGTATCGGTTATTTGGCACAAATCTTGAGGGAAGAAAAAAGGAAAGAATCACAATCGAATAGTGCGCCATGGATGTGCGCGACTATCTCTTTCGCGAAAAACTGCCGCTGATGAACACTGCACTGGAAGCATATGCACTGCGTCAGCGAACAATTGCCAAGAATATTGCCAACGCTACCACCCCCGGCTACCGGCCTGAGCGCGTTCGCTTCGAGGAAGAATTTCTCGAAAGCGAGATGTTACTTCGTGGAAGCCGAACCGATCCTCAGCATGTGATCATCGGTCCCCCTCTGGACTCCGAAGTACGACCACATCGAGAGGATGCACCCGTTCCTCGGCCGGAGGTGTATTTCGCTGGCGAATCACACGTCAACGTGGACAAAGAAATGAGTGAGTTAGCGAAAAACCAAATCCGCTTCCGCTTAGTAGCGCGGTTGGCTCAACGGTATTTCAACAGCTTACAGCAAGCAATCAAAGGAATGCCACAATAGCACATGGAGGACATCATGGAAAACATCTTTTCCTCTTTTGCCTTTAGCGCACAAGGGCTAAGCGTTCAACGCATGCGATTGTCGAGCGTTGCAAAAAACATCGCCAATGCAGATACTACGCGCGATGAACGCGGACAAGTCTATCGTCGTGAGGTTGTTATTGTACGCGCTTTGCAGCGCACCCAGTTCGACGATCTTCTCCAACAGTCACTCCCACTTGCCCGCAGTATGCCATCGCATGTTGACCCTGAGACCCCAGGACTACGCCCACCGAATGACCAAATCCTCAAAGCTCAGGTTGCGCGGGACAATTCTCCTCCCCGCTTGGTGTATGACCCCACCCATCCCGATGCCGACAGCGACGGCTACGTGCGAATGCCAAACGTGAATATTGTCACGGAAATGGTTGAAATGATCTCGGCACAGCGGGCATTCGAAGCGAATACAGCGGTCATCAGTGCTGCAAAGAACATCGCACGTGACTCCCTGGAGATTTAGCAATGAACATTCGTGCTATTGCAGCCTACTCCCAGCAGGTAACTCACGTTGGAACGGTTGAACAGCGCAAACCACAACGTCCCATGGCCGAGCAACCGCCAGAGCAACGACCCACTCTTCCGCTGCCTGTTGCGGTGGAAGTGTTTACACAACAGGCACAAATGCGCCGGATTGCACTTGGCACTTACCTGGATAAACGCGTATAACAACCTCAGGAGGTCCTATGGCACCTATTACTCCTCTGGATGTGCTGCAACCTACCGCCCTCAATCCTATCAGCCCTTCTCAACAACAGAGCAGGCTGATGGCACAAGGTCCAACCTTCGAGGAAACACTCCGCCAGTTTGTCGAAAGTGTCAATGCACAACAACAAGAAAGTGGAAAGATGAGTGAGCGCTTTATTAAAGGGGAAGCAGTGGACATCCACGACGTCATGATAGCAGCAGAAAAAGCAAAAACCAGCTTCCAATTACTGATGGAGTTACGGAACAAAGCTCTTGATCTCTACCGCGAAGCAATGCGAATTCAAGTATAATCACTGACTTCAAGCTATGGCACTTGCAACAATCGCCGAGCAAGCAAAACAATTCTGGCAGCGTCTTCGCCCACTGCAACGCTTTGCCATCATCGGGGCGGTCGTTGCAGCCATTGGCATTGTCGTTGCAGTGATGCTGAGCTCCACTACGCCACCAATGCATGTTCTTTTTAGCGAGCTTGATCCCAAAGATGCTGCAGCAATTGTCGAAAAGCTCAAAGAGCAAAATATTCCCTATGAACTCGCCGATGGAGGCACAACTATTCGTGTTCCCCAATCGCAGGTCTATGAACTCCGTTTAGCGCTCGCCCGAGAAGGACTCCCTGCAGGCAGCACCGTTGGTTACGAGATTTTTGACCGCACCAACTTAGGGATGAGCGATTTTGTCCAAAAACTCAACCATAAACGGGCACTGGAAGGAGAACTCCAAAAAACAATTGCCAGCTTCGATGAAGTGCAGAAAGTCCGCGTCATGATTGTTCTTCCCGAAAAAGCACTTTTTGAAAAGGACCAAAAAAAGCCGACTGCCTCGGTACTCCTCCACCTCAAAAGTGGTCGGAGTCTAAGCAAGCTCAACATCGAAGGGATACAGCACCTGGTTGCAAGCAGTGTCGAAGGACTTAGCCCTGCTGATGTTACCGTTGTTGACCAACATGGACAAATCCTCAGTCAAGCTCCCCAGGATAACTCTACGTTGGCTGGAATGACTGCTACGCAGTATGAACAGCAGCAGAAGGTGGAAAGCTATCTAACCTCACGGGTTCAATCCCTCCTTGATGGAGTCCTTGGCCCTGGCAATAGTGTCGTGCGTGTCAGTGCAGAACTGGATTTCACCCAGCGCGAGCAAACACGCGAAAATTATGATCCCGATGGGCAGGTTGTTCGGAGTGAAGAGCGTATTACGGAAGCGCGCCGTTCACAAGACTCGCTCGATTACCCCACGGTCAACAGTGAGAGCAACGCAACGAAAGTTCGTACCAACTATGAAATTTCTCGCACCGTAGAACGTATTGTTGGTGGTGTTGGGACTATCAAACGGATCTCTGCATCGGTGCTCGTCAATGGGACAACAAAAATTGTCGAGCAAGATGGCAAGAAAGTGGTGCAATACACGCCTCGAAGTCAGGAGGAACTACAAAAACTCACGCAAATTGTGCGTAACGCAATCGGTTATGACCCTGAGCGTAATGACCAAGTCACGGTGGTGAACCTGCCCTTTGATACTGCAATCGAGGAACCAGAGGAACCTCCTTTCTCCCTTCCCAAAGGGAATCTTCTCATCGGCATTATCGCCGTACTTGCGTTACTGGCTGCCATGTGGGCATTACGACGGCTAATCTTTACCCCACCGGTACGGCGACGAATCGAGGAAATCTTCATTTCTCCCTCCCAAGAGCTTATCCAGCTTGCTCCCGCTGGGATGGATATTGCAGGCACCCAAGCATTGGAGCCACCTCCGCAGCCTGCTCAGCTGGAAGAGCATCGCGAGCAATCTCCCTACGAAGAGCTACGCCAACGCGTCCGTGCAAAACTCGACGCAGCAAATGCAGAAGGTCTCACCGAAGAACAGCTATTGGTCGAGGAAATGAAAGAACGTATTGCCCAGTTTATTCGGGAAAACAATGCCGATGCTGTCAAGCTCATCCAGAATATGATCAACCAAGAACACTAAGCTTATGCCTGCAATCGTACACCAACGCCAACTGACTTACGAACAACTCAGCGGCAAGCAAAAAGTAGCCCTTCTCCTGATGGCATTGGATGTAGAAACAGCGGCGCTCATCCTTCGTGCTCTCAACCAGCATGAAATCGAGCAGGTCGGTGCAGAAATTGCGGCACTGGAAGCAGTTCCGAAGGAGCTGACTGCTCGAGTTATTGAGGAAGTGTACCAACTCTTTCTCAGTCGGCAATATGTTCTCGCTGGAGGAGTCGAATACGCCCGTCTGCTTCTGGAGCGCACATTTGGACCTGAAAAAAGCCGCGACCTCATCGAGAAAGTAAAGATGCTTTCGACAGTCCGCGGATTTGATATCCTCAAAAAAGCTGATCCCCAACAGCTGGCAAGCTTCCTTTCCAAAGAACATCCTCAGACCATTGCCCTTTTGCTCTCGCATCTGCCAACAAATCAAAGTGCAGAGGTACTTGAGCGCTTCCCCGATGATCTGCGTACCGACGTTATCATGCGCATTGCAACGCTGGGCAAGGTATCGCCCGCTATCGTGCAACAAATTGAACAGGTCGTCGATCAGATTGCCGAGCAGACCCTCTCTCAAAACCTTGCCACTGCAGGAGGTGCTCAAATTGTTGCTTCCATCCTCAATCTTTCTCCGCCTGCACTGGCAAAAACAGTAATGGAACAGATTGAACGCACTAACCCTGCCCTTGCTCAGGATATCAAACGTCGCATGTTCCTGTTTGAAGACATCCTGCTCATCGATGACCGCGGCATCCAACGTCTCCTCCGTGATATTGACCGCCGCGACCTGGTATTAGCACTGCGGGGCGCAGATGAGCGCGTACGGGCAAAAATCTTCAAGAACATGTCCGAGCGGGCAGCAAAAGTGGTCAAAGAAGAACTTGAGTTGATGGGACCAGTTAAGCTCAAAGACGTCGAAGCTGCCCAGCAACGTATCGTGGAGGTTGTCAAACGGTTGGAAGAACAAGAAGAAATTACCATCAGCGGTCGTGGACGGGACGAAGTGTACATCTAATCAGTATAGCTTGAACTCAAACTACTTGGTGTGCTGTCGAAGCGCTTCCGCAATCGAAGAGCATCCCAGCGCAATTGCAAGCTGCTCGGCAGCCTGGAATATGCGACGTGATTGGGGATGTCCTTCTGTAGCCAGCACTAATCCAATGTTGGCAAGAGTAACAACACGTGCATAGACTGATCCCCCATTCTGTGCTTGCAGCGCAGCCTGCTGTGCATATCCCCATGCATGGTGATGATGCCCCTCCTGGTGTGCAATGACAAGTGCCATTGCATGCAGCAAGCAGTGGATATCCGCTGGCACAGCCTCGCCCAATACGGCATAGAGCGCAGCGACGCGTGCACGAGCCTGCGGGAGATATCCCACGTCTGCCTCAAGCCGCGCCATCACCAATTCCCCGACTATCCGCTCCCAACCGTGAGCGTTCTCCAACGGCAACAACTGAGCAGCAGTAAACGCCTGCTCAACTTGGCCATTGAACCACAACTCAACAACACGGCCAAGCTGTGTTCCAAAATCGGCTTCCGATGACATAGGCGTCAGGGACTCTTCCTCCGTGACACTGCCTGCAATACGCTGTGCATACTGTGCCGCCATCATGTGGCCATGGCGAGCTGCCTGCTCCGAAAGCTGCTCCAATGTTGCAGTAGCACGGTCGGGACTGTCCGCTTCGATATAATGGGCTGCAACCAGTGGTGCAAGCTGCTCTGTTAATGCTTCATCGTTGGCAGCATGCATGCGGTTCTCGAGAATAGCCGCAATACGACTGTGTATTTCAACCCGCTCTTCGTATTCGAGATAACTAACAAAGTATCGGTGGTACTCTGCATGCGTGAATGTGTACACTGTCGTCTGCGTCCCATAGAGCCGCTGCATCCCAAGACTGCGAATAACGCCAGTTTGCTGTTGAAGCATGCGGAGTAGTCGTACTGTGCTCACAGGATCGCGCTGGAGAAGTTGCGCTTGCAGAAATACGCTGCAATTGGTTCCTTCAGCAGCACAATGAGCCAGGATCAGCTTTTCCTCTTCACTTAACCGGGCAAATGTCTGCTCGATGAGCACATGGAATGATGCAGGGCGATACGCATGATGGAGGACTTCACTCCGGAGCGTTCCATTTGGGTCGAAGGGAGGATGCTGGCGAAAGTACTGGAGATATGCTATCGCTACCGCAGGGACACCTCCAGATTGACGCAGGAGCCATTCATCAAACGCAGTGCCGGGCTGATAGCCGTCAAGCTGCTCTCGTGCTAATTGGCATAACTCCTCCCGGGTCAAAGCTGGAAGCTCCCAGCGCAAGAGATTCCCTACTGTCTCGTTGTGCTCCAGCCATGCTCTCAATGAAGGATGCTGTGCAATTACCACGGATGGTTCAAAAGACAGAACAATTACCAGTGGGACCTTCCGAGCTGTGCTGGCAAGGTGTTCAAGCACTTCGAGCGATGCTGCATCAATCCATTGGACATCATCGAGCAGCAGCACCAGAGGAGCTGTCTCCGCAACGCTTTGGATGCTTTCTGCCATGGTAGCAGTTTCTACGTTCTTATCCGCTGGTGAAGATTCGCGCCGGAATTCGCGCATATCACGCAGCACTTCTTTGGTCACATCGAAAATCGAGCCAACCAGCGGAATCATCCCCAACACCGATAGCCCAATATTCATGATCAGACGTCGCTTTGCTTTCTGCTGCGAGTTACTGAGCACCTGTTCGAGCGCTTTGACGAAAGGATAGAGCGGTTGATAGACTGGCATCACTTGCGTCCCTAAGGGCGCAGGACACTGGACAAATGCTACCGTTGCACGATGCTCGAGTGCTTTGCGAAGATGCTCACATACTGTTGTTTTGCCGTATCCACTTTCCCCAGCAAGTGCGATCATCCGCACCTGCCGCTCTCCCAGTGCACGCTCAATTGTGGCGAGAATCTCCCGCTCCAGCTCTCGACGACTTCGATGGACATCGGGCTGCACGACACACTACCTCTGTGCTGGAACACCACTTCGAAGGAATTGCATTTGCATCCAGGAAACGCCAACAATCACGACAAACACGACCACTGCAATTGCTGTCGCATAGCCCATACCATCGGTGCGCTCGAATGCATGACGATAGACCTCGTACACCAATGTTGTCGTTGTCCCTTCCAGCGGACCACCGCGCGTCATGATGTAGACTTCTACAAACACCTGAAGTGATTTTATCGTGTTCATGACCACCACAAAAAGTAGCGTTGGCTTGAGCAGGGGTAGTGTAATCCACTTGAACTGTTGCCATGTTGTTGCACCGGATAGCTGCGCTGCTTCATAGAGCTGCCGAGGGATTGTCTGCAGACCTGCCAGCACAATGACCATGTAGTAGCCTGTCGCCATCCACACGTCCATCGCCATGATGGAACCCAGTGCAGTCCGAGGATCGAGCAACCATCCTCGTTCAGGATATGGAAGCTGCAGTGCTTGCAATAGAGTGTTGATGTAGCCATCCCGTGCGTAGAGATTGGTAAAAATCAAGGAAACAACAACCAACGATGTTACCGTCGGGAGAAAGTACGCTGCGCGGAGAAACGAGCCAAACCATCCTTGCGCCACACGATCGAGCATCACTGCAAGGATAAGTGCCAGTGCTGTTGTTATCGGAACAGTGCCAGCAGTGAAGATGGCAGTATTTCTCAGCGCCTGCCAAAAGAGTGGATCGTCAAGGAGGGCACGGTAGTTTGCGAGTCCTACCCACTGACGCACGCCGGTCAATGTTGAATAACTGCTAAAACTCAAAAGAAAAGCCTCCGCCAGTGGATAGAGCCAAAACAGGACAAATGTTACAAGCCACGGGACCGTGAAAAGCATTCCATACCAGTACTGCTGCCGCAGACAGGTATGCGTCTTCATGGCCTGCGCTTAGAATGGTAAACCCAACGCCCCGCCCGCACATTCTTGGGAAGATGGTGCATCACAAATGTAAGGGGAATGCTATAGCCATCGCTGCTGCCGATGGGAAGCTCTGTACGGTGGTCGAGCGCTTGCACAGTCCAGACATAGTGTCCTGAAGCTAAACGCATCCTGGGCTGCCACACGAATTCCGCCGTGTCGCATACCCGCCGCTCTACAAGAGGTGTCTGCACTCGTACCGCCTCTGCAATCGAAAGACTGTCAGGCAGTGCAAAGCATCGCACGACGTAACACGTCCCTCGTCGTTGCGGCAGTACGGGAATCCAGCAAAAGCGCACTCTTGCTTTTCGCGATAAAAGCAAAAGTGTATCGTTCGCATTGGGCCCAAGCAAGATAGGCAACTGATAGGAAAACACCCGTACCGTGCGACACACCGGCATTGCGAAGTATTCAATGCCCAATGAATCAGTGATATGGATGCACAGAGTGAGTGCACCACTATCAGCCAAGGGAAGCCAGCGAGGATGTTGATGCCGTGAGTCAGGCATCAGGCTAAGCCTTTCCAACAGATAATCTTTGCCTATCTCGAGTGTTCCCTGAGAAGGAATAGTCCACAGAGAGTCGGCAGGTATCTTCGTGCGGGCAAGGATACGCCCATCCTTTGTAATCGTCACACGGGGAGCACAACGAACAGCACGGTCAGTGTGATTGACCAGAGTAACAGTGAGTGTTTGCCACTCAGCAGCATAGCTCGACAGGAGGCTATCGCAGAATACAGCAGCACTAAGCGGATACGGTGTGTCGCGGTCTCTGCTTGCAGCCCCAGCACTGCACCAAAGAGCAAGGACAGCAACGCTCCACACAAAAAGGTCATTTCCACGGTTTCTTATCATTGCATACAAAGATAGTGCTGAGTTCACCATAGGCAGGATATTTCATGGCTACCGCACGCGCACTTTTCGACCACGATCAATCGAACATGCGTGCAGTACTGCGGACATTCCCCGAGCAAGTACGCCATGCCCTTCAGATCGCTGAGCAGGCGCCGCAGTTGGAAGGCATCGAGGTCCGTGCCGATGTCATCGTTGCAGGGCTTGGAGGCTCTGCCATTGGAGCAGATATGGTGCGGTCGTATTGCGAAGTGCTGCCAGGCGCAGAAAAGCTTCGCCTCCACGTGTGGCGTGGATATGGAGTACCTCCCTTCACCGATCGGTCCAGCGTTGTTATCGCAAGCTCGTATAGTGGGAATACCGAGGAGACGCTCTCGGCTTTCAAAGAAGCACGGAAGCGAACCACTCACCTTGTCTGCATCACCACTGGCGGACAACTTGCCCAGCTTGCCCGCCGTGCAAAGGTTCCATGTATACTGATCCCTGCAGGCTTTCAGCCACGATGCGCCATTGGTTACTCATTTTTTCCCCTGCTGATGACGGTCCTTTCACACCCTGCAGTAGAAGAGCGTGCTCGCCGCGCAACCGAAAAGGCAATTCCAGAAACCATCGAGGTTCTCGAACAGCTTTCCCAAGAATGTGCTGAGCCAACCCGTGCCAATCCCGCATTACAGTTGGCAAAAGCTCTCTATGGGCGTTTGCCTATTGTGTATGCCGCATACCAGCGCACTGATGCCATTGCCCTGCGATGGCGTGGACAAATCCAAGAAAATGCGAAGCAGCTGGCATTTTCTCACGTGGTGCCCGAAATGAACCACAATGAAATCAACGCGTGGCAGTTTCCACCGGAGATCATCCGCAATGCAGCGGTCATTCTCCTGCGCGATCGAGATGACCACCGTCGCGTTGCTCTCCGCTTTGATGCTCTTGCAACTATCCTTCGCTCTGCTCGTGTGCGCCCGATTCTTACGGTCGAAGGACGAGGAACAACACTCCTTGCACGCATGCTCAGTCTCATGTACCTGGGAGATTGGACAAGCTATTACTTGGCTCTGCTCAACGGTGTTGACCCAACACCGGTTCCAGTTATCACGCAACTGAAGGAAATTTTGGCACGCGCAGAATGACCCAACAACCGCGAATTGTTTTCTTTGGCACTCCTTCGTTTGCTGTGCCTACTCTTGAGCGACTCCATCGAGAATGGGGCGTTGTAGCAGTGGTCACTGCACCGGATGCTCCAGCTGGCCGTGGACGGCGCCTTCAGCCGCCTGCAGTAAAGGTCGCAGCAGAGCAATTGGGAATTCAGCCTATCTTGCAGCCACCAGCTCTGCGCGATACTGAGTTTATCAATCAGCTCCGTGCACTTGCTGCCGATGTGTTTTGCGTTCTCGCATTTCGCATCCTACCACCAGAGATATTTGCGCTTCCCCAGTTAGCATTCAACGTGCATCCCAGCTTGCTCCCGAAATTTCGTGGACCAGCACCAATTGCGCACACCATCATTGCAGGTGAGCGGGAAACAGGTATCACAACCTTCATCCTCAGCGAACGGGTAGATGCGGGCATGATACTGCTGCAGGAGCACATCGCCATACCTGACGGATTAACCGCTGGGGACTTAGCAGCACTGCTGGCGCCGCAGTGTGGAGAACTTGCCAGCCGTACTATTGCAGCCTGGTGCGAAGGGACCCTCAAGCCTATTCCACAAAACGATGCACTGGCAACAAAGGCTCCTAAGCTTTATGCCGAATCCGCGTGGATCAATTGGAACAGCGATGCTGAACACATCCGGAACTGGATTCACGGGCATTCGCCCGAACCAGGCGCATGGACACTCCTTGACGGCATACGGCTGAAAATCTATCGCGCTCGCATTGAGGAGTCGGAGCAATACCACAAGCAGCCAGGCACATGGGAAATGGACAAAAGCACGTGGCGTGTGCACTGCCAGAAAGGAACATTAGAGCTTGTTGAAGTCCAATTGCCCGGTAAGCGCATTATGCAGGCTGCGGAAGTTGTTCGTGGCTGGCGTTCCCAGCGGTGTGGCGTCTTTCATCATCCTTCTGTTGTCTCGCATGAAACCGCTCGCTGAGTTCGTTCGCGCGCATCCCCGCTTTGTCGTTGCACACCGCGGGGCATCCGCAGTAGCGCCAGAAAACACGCTCGCTGCGATTGAATCAGCAATTACAGCCGGTGCACCGATGGTGGAAGTTGATATTCAGCTGACCAGTGACGGGCATGTTGTGCTTTTTCATGACCGAATACTGGGACGCACCACCAGTGGCCATGGACGCACCCATCGCGTCACATTCGGCGAGCTTTCCCAACTGGATGCCGGGGCATGGTTTAGCAAGCACTACGCAGGAGAGCGTGTCCCCCTACTCAAGGATGCATTGCATCTTCTGGCACAGCATCAAACGTATGCCAGCATTGAGATCAAGCCTCCCTTGCAAGGAGAAGATATCCGTGCTCGTGTCGAGCGAATCGCTGCCGTTGTCGAAGAATGCGGTATGGTTGAATATGTGCTTTTTACTTCATTCCATCATGAATCGCTCCGTCAACTCCGACAAGTATTGCCGCAGTGCCATACCGCAGCGATCAATGTGCCCGGCGACCGAAGGCTCCCTTCTGCGATTGCCCGCGTAGTTGGCTGTGAAGCATTTGTGTGCTCTCTCCGTGAATGCACCCGCTGGCGAGTCGAGGATGCAGTTTCAAGTGGTCTTTACGTGGGCGTTTACACAGTCAACACAGCTCGTCAATTGCAGCAGGTATTGCGGTATCCAGTCACTGCCATTGTAAGTAATCATCCGGAGCATATCCTGAGGTTGTTGAAAGAGTATGTGTAACCCTGCATCCACCTATTCTTCGACTGTGGCGACCTGCAGAGATCGCGATTTGTCTGGCGGAGGGCAATTGTAATTTCGGTACCAACTACGTCCCAGGCGAGCATGGAACACCAACCTATTTTGTTATCGGTCGAAGAAATTGCTCTCAAGCTCAAAGAGGCAGCGCAGTTTATTGGACAACGAGTAATCAACCGCGATGAGGTAATCGAGCAAGCATTTTGTGCTCTTCTGACGGGCGAACATCTTTTGCTCCAAAGCCGCACCGGGGTTGGAAAAACATTATTAGCAGAACAAATTTTCGCCATGTTCGAGGGCGCTCGTGTATTTCGTATCCAGGCAAGCAAAGAACAGCAGCCCGATTCTTACTTCGGTGGCTTAGACCTTGAACTGCTCAAAAAGGGCATTTTAAAGCACAACACTGAGGGATCACTGGTAGAAAGCGAGTTTGGTTTCATTGACGAAATTTTCGACGCTAATGACTTCACGCTGCGTGCTTTGCTCTCTCTTCTCAATGAACGTCGGCTCATCCGCGGCACGCATCATCAGCCTGCCCGCATTCACACAGTGATTGCGGCAACGAATTACCTTCGCGTTAGCGAAGTCACTGAAGCGATCCTCGATCGCTTCGTGTATAAAGCACTCATTCTGCCGGATAAAGAACCGTATGTGCAATTCAAGATCGCGCAGAAATACTTAGTCCATGGGGGCAAGCCAGCAGAGCCACCCCGCAAGATTCCCTTCAGTGAGCTCAAGTACATGCACACAATTATCACTGGCAACAATCCCGACATTACGATTACGATTCGCCCAGAAGATCTCTACTTTGCTAACCTTGTTATTCGCCACTTTGAGCATTTGCGCAACCGCGCCTTACGTGAATCGAACCGAGGACGGAGTGCAGAGCAAATTCGCGAGTTTTACATTTCGCCGCGTACACAAGCAAAATCTATTGACCTGCTCCGTGCCTTAGCATTGCTCCGTGCCCGGACCTACGTAACCCATGAAGACATTAGCAAGCTGTACTTCATCTTCGCCACCGTTGGCGTCCCTGAAGAAATTGCCTTGTTCAAAAAAGCGTTTGAGACCATCCAAAATTCATTGACCTCGTCGAATGGATTTGAGCAGATAGCAACACTGTTGGCGTTCGAAACCCTTTTGCAGCACATCCGGCAAGATCGAAGCATTCTCGAACAGCCGCTCGGAGAGCTGGCAACAACACCGATTCGACGCACATTCATCGAGTGGTTCAAAGAAACATTTGGCGGCGTTGATAAAACAGTTGCACACAATCGCCGTCAGCTTGAGCAATTCATTGCGGATTTTGTTCCTGCTACAGAGGAGGTCCGCGAACTTAAGATTGCTGTCGAGCGGCTAATGACCCGCGTGTTTCAGGAGATTGAGCGCGATCAAGCGCGCGAGGCAGAGCGCCAGCGACGCCGCCAAGAGTTATCCTCCAACAGCTGAGGGAACTGGCTCGACCAGTCGCTCCCCTTCCCATCGGCATCCCTCCCAGCGAGCAATGACAACGGTTGCAAGGCAATTGCCAAGCAAATTGACCGATGTCCGCGCCATGTCCATAAACTCATCCACTCCGAAGATCACCGCAACCCCAATTGCGACAAGCGACGGATCCATAAACGACGACGCCGTTGCCAACAGTACTACTAGTGACGCTCGTGGCACGGCAGCAACTCCCTTCGAGGTTACCATTAGCGCTAGCATAAGCATCAACTGCTGACCGAAGGAAAAGTGCTGTCCTGTGGTACTTTCAATGGCTTGCGCCAAAAAGACTGACGCCATTGCCAGATATAGCGTTGTGCCATCGAGATTGAACGAATACCCCAGGGGCATGACAAATCCAACAATGCGCCGCGGCACACCAAAGCGTTCCATATTTTCCATCGCTTTTGGTAGCGCACTTTCGCTACTGGTTGTGACAAATGCAAGCATGAACGGCTCCCGCACATGCTCGATGAATGCACGAACAGGGAGCCGAATAATCGCAGCTACAGCACCAAAGACCACCGCGACAAAAATTGCCAGAGCAACATAAAGCGAAAGGATGAGCTCGCCAAGGTTGACCAAGACCCCAAGCCCTTGATGCCCGATTGCATACGCCATCGCAGCACCAATTCCAATTGGCGCAAAGCGCATGACAAGCTCAGTAAAACGGAACATCACTTGCGCTAATGCTTCGCACCACTGGACAATGCTCTGCGCGCGTTCCCCTGCTGCTGCAGTGGCAAGACCAAAGATGGTCGAAAAAGCGACAATCTGAAGGATGTCGCCTCGAGCCATACTCTCGATGATGGAGGCAGGAAAGATATGGACAAGCGTTTCGATCAAGGTTTTGGGCTTGCTTGCAGGGAGCTGCTCAGCAGAATTGCTGCCGTCAGTATTGAGAACCAGTCCAGCACCTGGAGTGGTAATATTGACCACTACTAACCCCACCACGAGCGCTAATGTGGTAACAATTTCAAAGTACAGCAGCGACTTTGCCCCAATCCGTCCGACTGCACGAAGTGTTCCACTACCAGCTATACCTGCTACAACCGAGCCAAATACCAGCGGTGCTATGATGCTTTTGATGAGGTTGAGAAAAATATCGCGGAGGAATTTCAGCTCTGTCGCGAAACCGGGAACCAGCGCACCCAGCGCTGTTCCTATAGCTAATCCGAGCAGTATTTGCTGGGTAAGTGACAGACGCCACCACTGACGGGCGCTCGGCATAGAAAGCGTTCCCTACGCTGACAGAAATGGCTGCAACCGCTCCAGTATCATCCGCTTGGGAACAGCACCGACGATAGTGTCAACTAATTTCCCCTGGTGAAAGATCAACAGCGAGGGAATGGAACGAACACCATACTCCATGGGCACACGAGGATTGCTATCTACATCCATTTTAGCAACCTTCACCTTTCCCTGTAGCTCTTCAGCCAGTTCTTCGATGATAGGCGCAATTTGCCGGCATGGTCCACACCATGCCGCCCAAAAATCAATGATAACGGGCAGAGAAGATTGCAACACCTCCTGATCGAAAGTGTCGTCGCTAAGGTGGACTGGTCCAACAGAAATTTCCATCGGTGTCACTGTATGTGTAACAAAAAGCGATGGCAAAAATACACCGCTTCCGCTCGGGGCAGCTTGTATAGCATTTTCGCAGCGGATCGTTTATTGGCAAAAGTGGAATGAGACACCACTTTCGTCGCCTTCCACTACGCTGGCGGCTGACGCTATGGTATGCATTACTGGTCACAATAGCCCTTGCTGCATTTGGAGGTGCCCTTTATAGCACTGTATCGGCAAGTCTCTACAAGAATCTTGACGCCTCGCTAAGCCGCGTAGCCACATCGCTTGATTACATCATCAAGCAAAAGCAGCAGTTGCGGCGCCCACTCCGTAGTCCCCGGCGACGAGGGACTATTTTGCTTCCTTTTGACATTTCTCCCCGCGACACAAGCAGAACTGATACCACTGCGGAAGAATCCGACATCGTCTGGATGGCTATCTACGAGCATATCTTGCTCAATGCGCGGACATTCATCATTCAAATTGCTGACACTTCGGGGACACTCCTGTGGCATTCGACGCCAGCACGAGATACGCTCCCGATGTTTGCCGAGCTTATCCGCGACGACCAACTTCCTCCGCCTTATCCTGTGCTAAAAACTGTTACCGCCGGCGATGAACACTACCGCGTCGCTGCAATCCGTTCGCCTGCGGTTGACATCACGGTGGGGTATCCCCTCACTGAAATTGAGCAAACATTAGCGGAGCTATTCTTTGCGCTCAAGGTGGGCTTACCACTGGTGCTTGTTGTTGCAGTCCTTGGCGGATACTGGCTTGCCCGATATTCCCTCCGGCAGGTAGAGGTGCTCACCAGAGCAGCGCAGGAGATTACCGCGCATCACCTAAGCAAGCGGCTGCCCATGCCACCGGTCAACGATGAAATCGCACAGCTGACGGCGACACTCAATGAGATGATTGCTCGCCTGGAGCAATCGTTCAAGCAGATTCAGCAGTTCACCAGCGATGCATCCCACGAGCTTCGAACGCCCCTTGCAATTCTCATTGGTGAGCTGGAGCTTATGCTCCGTCGTCCGCACACGGTCGAAGAATACCAAGCTGCACTTGCTAGTGCACTCGAGGAGGTCATGCGCCTGTCGAAAGTGGTCGAAGGTTTGCTTGAGCTGTCCCGGGCAGAGTCTGGGCAAGTAGCGATGGAGACTGAGCTGTTTAACATAAGCGAACTGGTTGAACAAGTATGCCAGGACTTTGCACTTCTTGCCGAGGAGCAGCAGATTAGTCTTCGTTGCGATATTCAGCCTTTCATCCAAGTCATAGGCGACCGACATCGCTTGCAGCAGGTAGTCATCAACCTGCTTGACAATGCTCTCAAGTACACGCCTTCTGGAGGAACTGTGCAGGTCACTCTCCGCATCGAGCAGCAGAGAGTGCACCTATCCGTCCGTGACACTGGCATTGGCATTCCTGCAGAGGACCTGCCGTACATCTTCAATCGCTTTTACCGTGTTGATAAAGCTCGCTCTCGAAAAGTAGGCGGCACAGGCTTAGGACTGGCTATTGCTCGCTGGATTGTCGAGGCGCACAGCGGCACAATTTCCGTCGAAAGCATCGAAGGAAAAGGAACAACATTTCATGTTCAGCTCCCTTTGAGCCCTCCACAAGAAACACTTGCTTACCATCATCCACAATCCTTGCCTGAGGTCCATGGAGAATCTTCGCAGCATGCTTGATGAAAGCGTTGCAGCTATCCGACGCGTATGGAATGGTAGTCCTCGCGTGGGAATTGTGCTGGGGACTGGCTTGCAGTCCCTGGCAGATCGCTGCCAGGTAGATGTTGCGCTTCCCTATACCGAAATTCCATACATGCCCCGTTCAACAGCCCCAAGTCACCGCGGACGTCTTCTCTTGGGGACATGGTGCGGCGTACCTGTAGCCGTCATGCAGGGTCGGGTGCATTACTACGAGGGGTATTCCATGCAGCAAGTAACCTATGGGATTCGCCTGCTGAAGGCGCTTGGGGTCCATACCGTTGTACTTACAAATGCTGCTGGCGCCCTCAATCCTCTCTTTCGCCGTGGCGATATCATGCTCATTGCCGATCACATCAATCTTATGGGTGATAGCCCTCTTATTGGTCCCAATGATGACACCCTGGGAGACCGCTTTCCTGATATGAGTGATGCATATAGCGCTGCATTGCGCCAGCAGATACGAACAGTTGCACTGGAGCAGCGTATTCTGCTTCGCGAGGGGGTTCTCGTTGCAGTGCATGGGCCAGCCCTTGAAACACGGGCAGAATACCGCTTCCTTCGGGCGATTGGAGCAGATGCAGTAGGGATGAGTACCGTGCCGGAAGTGATCGCGGCGGTGCATAGCAAGCTCCGGGTCGTTGGTTTTAGCTTGCTAACCGACGAATGTTTTCCCGACGCACTCCAGCCTGTCTCTGCAGCAGAAATCATCGCAACCGCCCAGGAATCTGCTCCGACACTCCAACGCCTGCTCGAAGCAGTGTTGCCCAAGATAGAGTGTCAATGAAACTTGGCACTGTGAAGGATTGTTTACGCTGTGTCTTTTGCCATAGCGAAACAACCCTTGTACTGCGTGCATTTCTGTGCTGAAATTTTCTGGCAAAAGCAGAAAATTTTTCCAACTTGTGGAACAAAACGCAAACTGGCACAGTATTCGCCATTAGCTTAGTGCGAGCGATAGCATCACCACAACGAAAGGAGGCAACTATGAAAAAAGTCGCCCTGGCCGTCGTCGGCACCGGAAACATCGCCCAGAGTGTGCATCTGCCCATTCTGCGGAGACTGCCTACCGTCGAAGTTGTTGCAGTGTACGACCGAAACTACTCTACAGCCCGTGCAGTTGCGGAACGCTTCGACATTCCCTATGCTGTCCGCTCGATGGAAGAACTGCTTGCTCTCCCGATAGCAGCAGTAGATATCTGCAGCTCCACCGATTCTCATGCAGAAATAGTTTCTGCCTGCATCGAGGCATCAAAAGATGTATTTGTCGAGCGTCCTCTTGCACGCACAAGCGATGAAGCTGCTATTCTGGCAGAAAAAGCACGCCGCCGGGGCATCAAATTGATGGTTGGCATGAACCATCGTTTCCGTACTGATGTTGTGTTGATGAAGAACTACATCGAGCAAGCACAACTTGGTCATGTGTACTACGCCAAGGCAGGATGGCTCAAGCCATATCGCGGCGACGGTCGGCTCCATGCTCTTGCGCAGCAACATGGACGAGGAGTACTGTTCGAACTGGGACTAAGCATTGTGGATTTACTTCTGTACCTCTTCCGCACCGTAACGGTACGGTCGGTTTCTGCATCGCTGTTCTATAACTCGCATCCGACTATCGAGGACGTTGCAATTGCTACGATCAACTTTTCGGATGGCAGCGTCGCATCGCTCGAAACAAGTTGGTCGCTTGTCCGCGCCGACGACTTGTTCTACTGCAACGTATATGGGAAAAACGGGAGCGCATTCATCAATCCTTTCAAAGTAGTGCAACAGCAGGAGCGAGATGTTGTTGTCCACACACCCATGCCCCCCCAATCGAGTGTGGAAGCATATACCCGAGCCTACGAAGCGGAACTCAAGCATTTTGTTGCTGCTGTACAAGGACTTGTGCCAATTGTCTCGACAGCAGAAGAAGCGGTTGAACGGCTCCGTGTCATTGAAGCACTCTACCAATCTGCGCTGCAGCACTCAGAGGTGCATTTGCCTTCCGAAGACTACGTTACCGCCTAACGATGCTCCTGTTGCACGCCCCCTCTGTGCTGTCCTGGGGTAAGGACAGCACTTTTTTTCGATGTTCAGCGTAATTTCGAGCGGAAAGTTTCACTTCTCAGGGCACCGGCCATGCGCACAATTATCGTAGCAGCTGTTGGATGTATCTGCCTGTCGCTTTCTGCCCTGGCCCAGCAGCGATCAGCGGTCATCCACCTATTCGGGAAAGACAGCAGTACAGCCCCCAAAGTAATCATCCGCCCATCACCGTTCACGGCGAATGGCGAACTCCTTCGTGGTATGGAGGAACATTTCCGCGCTTTGGAACAATCGTTAGAGAAACTGAGAGAGTATCAGAAACGACTTGAGAACTACAACTATCCCAAGGAAAGACTCCAGGACATCGAACGCTGGCTAAAGCAAATGGATGCGTATTGCAGGAAAGTTGATGAAAACCTAAAGAAAGTCGAGGAATATCAAAGGCAAGTGGAAAAGTCGCTAAAGGAGATAGATCGTCTGCAGCTAAAGCAGTATCAAATTCCCCCACTGCCTCAGCCGGATTGGGAGTTGCGGAACGATGACTATTCCAGCCCGCATTTTCTCTCTCCGGACAATTCGCAACACTTGTCGAAAGTATATGAGCAGTTACGGCAGGTATTCGAGATTCTCAACTCTGCATTCAAGCAATTGCAGAAGCAGCTGCAGCAATTCCGATAAGGCTCATAACAGCTGCCTGCACCATGGATTTCTACTCTGACTATTTGGTCATTGGCAGCGGTATTGCAGGGCTATACTTTGCCCTCAAGGCATCTGAGCAGGGGAGTGTCATTGTTCTAACCAAAAAGCAACGCGCCGAGTCAAACACTAACTATGCGCAAGGGGGCATCAGTGCAGCAATTGGGGCAGATGATTCTTTTGAGCTGCACATTGAGGATACTCTCCGTGCAGGCGCTGGCTTATGCCATCGCGATGCTGTAGAGCTTATGGTACGCACTGCCCCTCACGCCATTGCAGAACTGGAACGGTTGGGTGTTGAATTTACTCGCACAAATGGTAGGCTTGACTTAGGACGGGAAGGTGGCCACAGTCGAAATCGGATTGTCCATGCTCAAGATGCCACAGGTCGTGCAATTGAACGTGCCTTGCTCAGTGCACTGGCACAGCGGCCGTCTGTGACCATCTGTGAGCATGCAATTGCTGTTGAGCTTATCACCGAACATCACTTTCGCACCTCATCTCCCCACCGCACATCTTCAACATGCTTTGGCATTTATGCGCTTACCCCTTCTGGCTCCGTTGATCGGTACTTTGCTCGTGCAACGGTCCTTGCAACAGGTGGCTGCGGGCAGGTCTATGCACACACTACCAATCCCACGATTGCTACTGGCGACGGCATCGCTATGGCATATCGCGCCGGTGCTGCAATTGGTAACATGGAATTTATTCAGTTTCATCCCACTGCCCTCTACGAGCCTGACCGCCAAGGACCAGCATTTCTCATCAGCGAAGCAGTCCGGGGAGCAGGCGCTATTCTGCGGAATAGTAGTGGAGAGCGTTTTATGCTCCGCTACGACGAGCGAGCAGAGCTGGCTCCACGGGATATTGTCGCCCGCGCAATTGACAATGAACTCAAAACCCGCGGTGAACGGTGTGTTTGGCTGGATGTACGCCATTTAGATGGCGTTCGATTCCGGAATCAATTCCCGACCATTGTTGAAGAGTGTGCCAAGCGGGGAATCCACCTTCCCGAGGACATGATCCCTGTCGTTCCCGCTGCGCACTACTGCTGCGGAGGAGTGGTAACCGACCTCAATGGGAAAACCACTATCGAGCGTCTCTTCGCGTGTGGTGAAGTTGCATGTACAGGAGTTCATGGAGCAAATCGCTTGGCAAGTAATTCTCTTTTGGAAGGTATCGTATTTGCTGAACGAGCAGCAACGTATTTAGCTCTTCACCCTCCACCTCCGTTAGGCAAAGAGCCAGAACTTGTCGCCCCCTGGGATGACAGCGGCACGCAGAACACTGAGGAGTGGGTCCTTATTGCACACGATCGCGATGAATTGCAAGCAATAATGTGGGACTACGTCGGTATTGTTCGCTCTGAACTTCGGTTGCAGCGAGCACTCCGGCGCATTGAGCTCCTCCGCAGCGAGATCGAGGACTTCTACTGCCGTACAAAGCTTTCTCCTGCCTTGATAGAGCTCCGTAATCTTGCAACAGTTGCATGGATTATTACCCGCAGTGCCCTCCATCGGAAGGAAAGCCGTGGATTGCATACCATGAGTGACTACCCCCAATCCGACGACACTCAGTGGCGCTGCGATACAATCATCTGCGGAGAGCAGGTCGAGTGCCGTCCTCTCCCCTCGTAACTTCTGCCTGAAACTTTTCTAAGTTTGCACTAACGTTGCCGTATTGTCTCGGCATCGTAAACTGTTTCACACTTTGTGGGAAGATTGCCTATGCAGTACGATGTTCAGCACATCAAGAATGTTGCATTACTGGGCCACACCGGTTCGGGCAAAACAACACTGGCAGAAGCAATGCTCTTTGAAGCTGGCGTCATCACACGCCGCGGGAGCGTCGAAGAGCGCAACACAGTCTCTGATTACACCGATATCGAGCACGAGCGAGGAAGTTCAGTCTTTACCACCCTCCTACACTTGGATTGGCGTGGATATAAAATCAATCTGCTTGATACCCCTGGTTACGACGACTTTTGCGGGGAGATTATCACTGCCCTTCGTGTGACCGACACAGGCATCCTTGTGCTCAATGCGGCCAGTGGAGTCGAAGTTGGCACTGAACTAATCTGGCGATACACTGAACAATTTTCTACGCCAATGATTATTGCAGTCAACAAGCTTGACCACGAAAACGCCAACTTCGACCGAACAATCGAACAAGCTCGCGAGCGCTTCGGACGCGCTGTAACTGTGGTCCAATATCCGCTCAACAGTGGTACAGGCTTCAACGCGATTGTAGATGTGCTGAAGATGACACTTTACCAATTTCCGCCGCAAGGAGGCAAGCCCCAGAAGCTCCCTATCCCCGATAGTGAACGTGCACGAGCAGACCGTCTCCACAACGAGCTTATTGAAGCAATTGCAGAAAACGATGAAACGCTCATGGATCGCTACTTTGAAAAAGGTTCGCTCGATGAAGATGAAATGCGCCAAGGGCTCAAGCAGGCGATGATTCGGCGACAGCTTTTCCCGGTCTTTTGTGTCTCAGCAAAAAACAACATGGGAAGTGGTCGTATTCTGGGATTTATTGATAACGTCGCTCCCAGCGCAAACGAACTCCCCACGCCAGTGCTCGATACGAACGGTAATCCCATCGCCTGTGACCCAGCCGGACCAACAGTCCTTTTCGTGTTCAAAGCAATCAGCGAACCCAACGTGGGAGACATGTCATTTTTCAAGGTGTATTCCGGCACTCTTCGCCCTGGCACAACCCTTATCAATGCGCAGACAGGTACAGCAGAAACAATTGGGCACATTTACATCGTCGATGGGAAAAAACGGACGGAAGTAAGTGAACTTGTCGCTGGCGACCTTGGTGCAGTTGTCAAGCTTCGGAATACCCACGTCAACAATACACTTCGCGAAAAAAACTCAGATGTTATCGTTCCACCTATTGAATTCCCCAAGCCCAAAATTCGCGTTGCTGTCGAGCCGGTCAACAAAGGTGAGGAGGAAAAAGTTGGTAACGCTCTTCATCAGCTCCACGAAGAAGACCCCACGTTAGTGGTAGAGCATTCCCATGAACTTAAGCAGACAATTCTTTATGCCCAAGGAGAACTTCATCTGGCGGTGGCAAAGTGGCGGCTTCAGAACCGCTACAAAGTAGATGTACGCTTCGTCGAGCCTCGAATTCCGTACCGGGAAACAATACAGCGCCCTGCTCGGGCACAATACCGTCACAAAAAGCAAACAGGGGGAGCTGGTCAATTTGCAGAAGTCCATATGCTCATCGAGCCCCTGACAGAAGGAATGCCCTTGCCGGAGGGACTCACTGTGCGTTCAGTCGAAGAATATGACTTACCATGGGGAGGAAAACTGGTATTCTTGAATTGCATTGTTGGCGGTGTCATCGATGCCCGTTTTATGCCTGCTATCGTTAAGGGCATTATGGAAAAGATGAGTGCCGCCCCCTTGACAGGAAGCCCTGCTCGCGACATTCGTGTATCAGTGTACGATGGGAAAATGCATCCGGTTGATTCGAACGAAGCAGCATTCAAAACAGCAGGCATGATGGCATTCAAGGAAGCCTTCCTGCAAGCCGATCCCAAGCTTCTCGAACCAATTTATGCTGTTACCATCACCGTCCCCGATGAATACATGGGCGATGTTATGAGTGATTTGCCCTCTCGACGTGCTGTGATCTTGGGCATGGACTCTGACGGCCACTACCAAAAAATCTACGCCCGGATGCCATTGGCAGAACTGGATCGCTACTCAACGGCACTCCGCTCGATGACGCAGGGACGTGCAATCTACACAGCAGAATTTGCTGAATACCAGCCAGTGCCTCCGCACGTCCAGCAGAAGCTGGTACAGGAGTACCAAGCACAACTCCATGGAGAAGAAGTCTAATCAGCGCTTTTAGTTGACTCGCACACTGTCAAGCGTGCCCTCTGCAGCACGGCGAAGTGACTCAAGCATCTGGTGAGTGCGTAGTTGCAAAAGGCGGCAAGATGCTTCGGGACGGACACAAATTGCTGTCCCCTCCATCTCCGTATGGGTAATAACGCGGGTGCCCGTACCCTCAGGGATGAGCATCCACGAACGGCGGCTCACAATACCACGGGCAATACTTTTCCATTCCAGCGACCGTGGTGGACGTTCTGCGGTAATCTCACTATGGAAGCGTATGCCACTAACCTTCCAGCAAAAGCGCTGTGGATACATCCATGGCTCTGCTTTCAATACACGAACGGCGGGATTCCATCCCTGCCACCGCTCAATATGGCGGAGAAGATGCCACACCCGATGCAGCGGTGCAGCGATGAACCGCTCATCGCTTGCTTCCACGCGACAAGGAGAAAGATTCATTGGACCCTTAAATAATCGTACAACAATCACTCCATTCTGAATTGGAAACTACTTAGGGAAGAAGCAACACTGTGCAGGACTTTGAGCAGCTTGTCAATTAGGAAAGAAGCTAAATATAGAAGACGAACAACCTAACCATTTGGTGTTGTATTTTGGTGCCGTTATAATTTGGTGGGTGCAACAGTTAGGCGAATACCAATGCTATTCCGGTATGTCTTCTGTCTTGTATGTGGCGCGCTGATCGCTGGGTCTGCATGGGCGCAAGGTTCAGGCATCAAGCTGGGAGCAACACTTCCGAATTGGCGCTATGCAGCAGATTCAGCAGCTAATCTCACCACGGGTAACATGGGGAATTTCACTCTTGCGCTCGTGCAAGAATTTCCGCTGGGAGGCATCTTTGCTATTCAGTTGGAGCCAACGTATAGCGTACGGACAACAACCACTGACATCCTCACAAGTATGCTGGCGCAGTACTCCCCTGATTCTATTCCTTCCACTTTTCCTTCTGCCTTAGAGTTTGAGCACCAAATTACTTCTGTTGAAATCCCCATCCTTTTGAAAATTTCCACCGGCACTGAGGGTATTCGTGGATATCTATTCGCCGGACCAAACGTGCGAATCCAGCTTTCTGCAGTAACAAGACTACGTACTGACACAACAAATCTGAACACCGACACACAAATTCCTCTTGACGTCAGGCCCAAAGCTCGAACCGCCGTCGCTGCGGCAGACATAGGGGCGGGTATTGAAATACCACTTGGACTAGTTAGCCTTGTTGCTGATGCACGCTATACCTTTCCGATCACCGATATGTCTTCGCTGGAAGCATTTGGCAGACGATTGGGCACGCTCAACTCCAATGATATCCGCATTTTCGCTGGCCTCATGTTTCGCTGGTAGCGTAAAGAACGCAGCGAACTTTTAGCCATTTTTACACCACCTGCTTTAGTTCCCACCACCAATCAACACAGCCTATCGGCAAGCGTTGCAATAGCGGCAGCACACTCTCGTATGCAGTGCTGCTTCGCTATTGCTTCCTCACTCAAACTTGAAGGACGCAATTGCACGATCAAATGCCGGCTTATAGGTTGCTTCCTCTTGTTTGTTCCATGTCAAAAACACGCGATAGAGTTTGGCATCTTTGACTGCTAAGTACACGCGCCGCTCTATACCCTTCTGAGGAGAGTAGGTGAACATGACTGCATCCACACCGCCCAGTTTGACCTTCTGCGGAGTTCCTCCACCAAACGCGCTTCGGTTATCGTTGGCAATTTTGTCCAGGTTCGATTGCTTCGACGCATCCAGAATGTCTACGCGAATTGTACAATCGAGTCGGCTGCCGAGATACTCCGATCCACCGATTGCACCCTGCGCTTTAATACCTTTGACCCGGAAATTGTCTGGTATCTCAAGGCTATAGCCGCTGCCCCGTGCTCGAACAAATGTTGCAGAGGGCGGCTCCGGTCCCTTCGGAGTTGTATCAGGGCGAGGAACTTGGACTTGCGGAAGAACAACGGATGCAAGAATTCGCTCTGTGGCAGGTTTGTAATAATCAAACGTTCCACCAAAGGCAGCAAATTCTACGGTCGTGATGAAACTGTCTTTTGCTGCATACACTTTGAAGCCCTGGAATTTGCCATCGGATGCTTCGAATTCGTAGGAAAGTTTTGTTGCGGGAACCCCACCCAATGTTGTTTGCTCTTGTTTGTACGCTTCATCGGCGAAGACCTTGTCTTCCTTGATGAACTGGTCCAGGGGAGTAGTCGTCTTGACTACCCGCATCTCCACCTTTGCTGCCGAAGGTCCCTCGCCATACTCGATAAAGCGTTGCTCAGAGCCAGGAATCGAAACTGCGTAGAATTGCTCTCCTGCGATCGAACGATAGGTCCAATTCGAAGGGTATTCGAGCGAAAAACTCCGTACTGGATCGGTATAGCGAGACCAACCCTCAATCGGCACTGGCTCCACGTTCTTCCCACAGCCAGCAATCCATAGACCCACAACACACGCAAGAAGGCGTCCGAACACCTGCATAAGACTCTCTCCAAGGTTTCGACAACAGGACGCGCGAAACTACGCAACCGCTGCAGGTTATGTTACCTTTATCTTGTCGTGATGACAATCCTTTACCGATGCAAATACATACAGGAAATCCTGTATGGTGGGTTACCCTTGATACCCCGAGCGTCGAGCCTCGCAGAATGATCAGAAAAATATCTGCCATAGTGCCATCGCAATGAGTGCTGCGCCAGCAATGGCAGCACTTGAGCCCCATAGCCAAATCTGCTCGAGCATTACATACCGCTCATGCTCGGGCAATCGAGCAAGGAAAGCATCGAAATCAATGTGCATACGCATTCTCCAGCACTATTGGATCGAGGGTTCACTTTGGTTTATGTATCGGCTGGCTTCTGGGAAACTTCACTATCCAAGAATTCCATTAGAAGGCTAAAGCGTAGTAACTTTGCCTTGAGCGGAACACACATTAGCAGATGTGTGTTTTTCCATGTTGCATATGTGCGGTGCTTTGATGAGGATCTCCTAATGGAAGAAGTTGCTCTTTCGTCGATTTCCTTTGCACTTACCGAGGAACAGCAGCAGATTCGGCAGCTTGCGCGCCAGTTCGCCGAATCGGAGATTCGCCCTCACGTGGCGTACTACGATGAAACGCAAGAATTCCCTTACGAGATTTTCCGCAAGTTGGCGGAATTGGGATTTCTCGGCATCTTGATCCCGCAAGAGTACGGTGGTGCAGGGCTGGGTGCGTTAGAGTGTGCGATTATTGTGGAAGAAATTGCCCGCGTATGTCCTGCGGTTGCTTTGGGAGTTGCGGCACACAATGGACTGTGCACCTACCACATCTTCCGCTACGGAAGCGAGGAACTTCGCCAGCGTTATGTGCCTCCGCTTGCTCGGGGAGAAACACTTGGTGCATGGGCGCTTACAGAGCCTGGGTCTGGTTCTGATGCTGGTGCAATGCGCACCGTTGCAATTCGAGATGGCCAATACTACATTTTGCGGGGCAGTAAAAACTTCATCACTCATGGCAACGTTGGATCTATCGCTGTTGTAATGGCACTGACCGATCCAGAGAAGGGTAAGCAAGGCATTAGCGCATTTGTGGTGGATAAGAGCATGCCTGGTTTCTCCGCCAACAAAAAAGAAAACAAAGTCGGCATGCGCTGCAGCGATACGGCTTCCCTTCTTTTTGACGACGTTCGCGTACCAGTTGAAAATCGTCTTGGCCAGGAGGGAGAAGGATTTCACCAAGCGCTGGCAATACTCGACGGCGGACGCATCACAATTGCGGCTCTTTCAGTTGGCTTAGCACAGGGTGCATTCGAAGCTGCGATGCGGTACGCGCAGGAACGCATCCAATTTGGTAAGCCAATCATTGAGCACCAAGCGATTGCCATGAAGTTGGCACGAATGAACACTGAAATCGAGGCGGCACGGCTGCTGACCTATCGTGCTGCCTGGCTGCGGGACAATGGAAAGCCCTTCCGCCGCGAAGCGTCCCAAGCAAAGCTTTACGCCAGTGAGGTTGCCGTTCGAACCGCCGAAGAGGCTATTCAAATTCACGGCGGTTACGGTTACATCAAGGAGTATCCCGTTGAAAAATACTGGCGGGATTCCAAGCTTCTCACTATTGGCGAAGGCACCAGCGAAGTGCAGCGAATGGTGATTGCCCGAAGTTTTTTGGGGAAAGCATAAGGAGCTCGATGAGCTGCACCTCTTCACGCAATATGAACACGGGCATAGCGGCGCTTTCCCACTTTGACAATGTACTCGCCGCTTCCATTTAGCTGAGCGTGGATGTCGGTAATTCGCTCGCCGTCAATGTACACTCCTCCTCCCGCAATAAGACGTCGCGCTTCACTCTTCGAGGGTACCAGCCCTGCTGCAACAAGCATATCAACAACAGGGACCGGTAGTGGAAGAGAAAGCGTAACTGTCTCTATTTCATCGGGCAGCTGCTTGTGGCGAAACATTCGATCGAATTCTTCCCGAGCATGGCGAGCAGCTTCCAGACCATGGTAGCGCGCAACTAACCGCTCTGCCACAAGTGCCTTCGCATCACGCGGATGGAGGGTTCCATCACGCAACTGCTGCTCCATCGTTGCTGCTTCTTCTGCTGAGGCAAACGTCGCATAGCGGTAGTAGCGTACTATCAGCTCATCGGGGATTGACATGGTTTTCCCGAACATTTCCCGTGGTGGATCAAGCAGCGCAATGTAATTGTCCAGCGACTTGCTCATTTTCTGTTTGCCATCGGTTCCCTCCAGAAGCGGCAGCAGCACAATTGCTTGTGGCTCTTGCCCCGCATGTTTCTGTAATTCTCGGGCAAGCAGAAAATTGAAGCGCTGATCAGTTCCGCCAATCTCAACATCTGCCCGCACCTGAACCGAATCAATTCCCTGCGCAAGGGGATAGAGGAATTCATGCAATGCAATCGGAACCTCCCGTTCAAAGCGGTCATGGAAATCATCTCGCTCGAGCATTTGCGAGACCGTCACCTGCGATGCAAGCCGAATAACATCAGCAAAGCTTAGCCGAGCAAGCCACTCGGAATTGTAGTATATCTCTGCTTTTGTCACATCGAGCAATATGCCCACTTGCTCAAGGTATGTGCGGCCATACGTTCGCGTCTCCTCAAATGTGAGGGCAGGCCTGGTTTTCGAGCGTCCGCTTGGATCGCCTATCATCGCAGTGAAATCCCCAATGATGAAAATCACTGTATGCCCCAGTTCTTGAAATTGACGGAGCTTTTCCAGCACCACGGCATGCCCAATGTGCAGGTCCGGACGTGAAGGGTCACATCCCAACTTCACTCGCAACGGGATGCCTGTTTGTGCCGATCGTTCAAGTTTTGCGCGGAATTCATCTTCGGGCAGGATATCAGCGACACCATCAGAAAGAATGCGATACTGTTCTTCTGCAGAAACTTTCATGCATACAGATCTGTGATGTTCAACATTCCCCACGCACTTGCTCTGCTTGTGCTTCTTCATGCCGTTTCCGAAGAAGCTCTCGTTGCGCCAGGCGTTGCTGCCGCCGAATTTCCGCTGCCTCATAGCGACGCTGCTGTTCCGGTGTGCGCGGCTCAACAGGCGGCACTGGAAGTGGCTTCCCATATTGGTCAATGGCAACAAATGTCAAATACGCCGTTGCGACATGGGCGGTTGAGCCATTGATAGGGTCTTCCCGGATAACTTTGACACCAACTTCCATCGAGGTCTTGAATGCTCGATTGACCATGGCATAAATCCGCACAACGTGCCCCAGCTTAATAGGCTCAAAAAAGCTGATACTATCAACGGAGGCTGTAACACATACTCGCCCACTATGTTTCATTGCAGCAAGGGCTGCAGCAATATCCACCCAATGCATAAGGCGTCCTCCCAACAGATTGCCCAAGTAGTTCGTGTCGTTGGGGAGAACAAGCTCGGTCATCTCAACTGCGGACTCCGAAGGACATTTTGGCTGCATAGAGCTATTACGCCGTTCAACCTACTTCGCAAAGCTACGACTGCTCATCAATGCCAAGCAGTGGAATAATACGCTCAAGCTCAAGCGAGCGAGACGATTTGATAAGGACCGCATCCCCTGTTGCAGTCCATGAGCGAATTATACGAGCGGCATCACTATGTCCGCGGGCAATGTCAACAGGTATTCGAATCGTTTCTTTCAATGTCTCGACTGCCCGCTCCATTGCAGCACCAATGACGATGAGTGCATCTACTCGCTCGGCAGCATACTGGATGATTGCACAATGTGCTGCATGCTCAGCAGCTCCAAGCTCTCGCATGTCCCCGAGCACTGCGATACGTCGCCGTGCAGGATAAACGGCAAGCGTCTCTATTGCACTCCGCATCGAGGCAGGATTAGCGTTGTATGTGTCGTTCAAAATGGTGATACCACCGGCTGCCTTCTGCACCACCATGCGTGCATAGCCATGGGGTGCAGCAGGGCGATAGGTTGCTAATCCGTGGGCGATTGCTTCCGCAGAGAGTCCTACGCTTAGCGCAACAGCAGCAGCGGCCAGAGCACATCGGGCAGCAGCACCGCCAGGTTGGTGAACACACGCTGTGACCTGCTGTCCCTGCCATTGCAGTTCCAGCAGGGGATACAGCGTTTCGCGATCGAAGCGGATCATCGCCTGAAGCATTGCACTGTGGTCAGTGCCAAATGTGATAACTGAGGGGAGTACCGATGCATAGCGGCGCAAGCGTTCATCATCTACATTGACGCATGCTGTGCCTCCCACAGAAGTAAGCCAACGGAAGAGCGCTGTTTCCTCCTCCTCAACACCATCGAGCGAGCCGAGAAATTCCAAATGCTCTTCTGCAATTGCTGTAATAACGCCATGAGTCGGCTCTGCAATGCTGCATAAGTGAGCAATCTCACCAGGATGATTTGTTCCCAATTCTACCACAGCTATCGTGTGATGCTCTTCGATCCCAAGCAGCGTAAGGGGAACGCCAATGGCGTTGTTCCAATTGCCAGGAGTCTTGTGTACCGTAAAGTGGGAAGAAAGAAGATGGGCTGCTATATCCTTGGTAGTGGTTTTGCCAACCGAGCCCGCAACCGCAACAATCGGGATGCGGAAGCGCCGGCGATGGAAGCGAGCAAGATGCGCGAGGGCATCCAGTGTCGAATTCACCCAAAACACTGGCACGCTGCCAGTATCCACTGTGCCACGGCGGGAAATGTCGAGAACCAGTGCACTGGCTCCTCGCGCAATCGCCTCCGGGATAAAATCATGTCCATCGTAACGCTCTCCCTGTAAGGCAATAAATACCGCACCATTTTCCAGCGTGCGGGTATCAGTCGAAACACTTGTGCACGCAAGCGCGCGCAGATTCTCCTCGACGCAAGGTGATAGAGCAGTGCTGAGATCTGTTGCTGTGAATGTCGGCATAGCGAGACAAAAGTAGGGAAAAATCGTAGCAACCTATCCATTCCCTCTTGAGTTTTCCAAGCAGCTGCCGATAACACACATCGAACACGTTCTCACACCGCGTGACCATGCATGAGCACGACGACAGTAACCGCTATCTCGTTAGTTATGCCGACATGGTCACCCTACTGGTTGGAGTATTTGCTGTTCTTTTGACAACTTTTCGGGCTGACGCTGAGCGGTACCGCACTCTTGCACAGCTCGCCGCTCAGGTATTCGGCTCTGCCCATACTGCCGACTCTCTGCGAGACGATAGGAACCTCAGAGCAACACTGGCAAAGCTCTCGCCGGCTGACGTTGAGCACGATAGTACCACCTACCGTTGCATCATTGCCGATGAGGTGCTTTTCGAAAGTGGTTCCAGTCGGCTTAGCAGCCGTGCGGTACAGGTTCTGGCTGAGCTTGCTGCAGTTCTTCAGGTAGGCAGCTCGACCATTACCATTGATGGACACACTGATAGCCATCCACCTCGCGATGGTCGGACAAATGTGGAACTGTCAATCGAGCGTGCAGCAGCAGTAGCTCGTGCACTTATTGACAGTGGCGTCCCAGAGTCGCGGATCGTCATCCGCGGCTTTGGTGCCAGTAAACCACGCATGGCAGAGCCAGCATCACCGAAAAATCGTCGAGTTGAAATTCTGATTGCATTGCATCATTGATCACTCAACGATTGTGCGTATGGAAACAATGACAACTCTCTCGACCCCTGTGACGGCGGGCACGCCACAAAAGAGCATTCATAAACTGTCCACTGAACAGTTTGGAGATATCCTCATTGAAGAACGTCATATCTTTCTGTTCCCCAATGGTCTCCTTGGCTTTGAAGAACTACGCCGCTTTGTTATTGTGCGGGACGAGCGAACAGAGCCAGTACGATGGCTACTGTCGGTAGAACATCCCGAGCTAAGCTTTCCCGTACTTAGCCCCTACTTTCTGGTACCTGACTATACACCCGGGAAGGACTACAGCGATCTGCAGCGTTACACCCCTCTGGTTATCCTCACACTCGGCACCGGTGGAGCAACCGCGAACTTGAAAGCTCCAGTTATTCTGGATGTTCACACCCAACAGGGCGAACAAATTATTATTCCATCGGATAAATACTCAACAGCGCATCCGCTCAGTGTTCAACAAACCGAGAAATAACAATGTTAGTGCTATCACGGAAGATCGGCGAAGTCATTACAATCGGCAACACCATCAAGATCACGATCTTGAGCTACGATCGCGGGATTGTCCGCGTTGGAATCGAGGCACCAAAAGATATCCCTGTCCATCGCAAAGAAGTCTATGACCGAATCATCGAACTCAATCGCCAAGCAACCCAGGTAACTCCCGATGCGCTCCGGAATGCCCTGGGTAGTCTCCAACAGACTCATGCACCTAAACAGCCGAATAAAGAGGCCACACCGCTCTAACCATCCTCTGCCAGGCAATGATTAGCCCGCCACACATATTGATCGTGGATGATAACACCTGGATGCAGCGCATCGTGGCAAAGATTATCTCTAGCTACGGCTGGGAACCTATCGTAGCACGAGATGGCTACGAGGGTGTGTGTATGGCACTCGAACATGTGCCAGACGTCGTGATCTTAGACCTCATCATGCCAGACTTGAGCGGGATGCAAGTGCTCCGCTTACTAAAGCGTCTGCCACAGACGGCGGACATCCCAGTCCTCATTCTGAGCGTTGCAACAGAGGTAGAATTACTCATGGAAGCCATGAAAAGCGGCGCAGCAGGATTTATCCGTAAGCCATTTACTCGCTCAACGATCTACGAAAAAGTACGCTCAGTGCTTCCCTGCGAACAGAATGACCAGCTATCCCAGAACGAAAGCAGCGCAGGAGAGAAAGCCGCATCTTCACCACCTGCTCCTGCTACCTCGGAGGACCACCCCACTGACCTTTCTCCCCACCTGCGCAAATATCAACAATTTCCTTCCCGCCGAGACGAAGAAGAGCTACGCCGCTGGCTTGACTCAATTTGAGCTGACCTGACCGCTACCACGGCGTCCAACTTAGAGCGACCAAGGGGATTAGGACTTGCGAGGCAACTCCAACTCCCGCATCAAGCGCTAACGCAGTGTTTGCCAATCGCACGCCAGCAACAACCATCGTTTGGTAGGGACGCGAAAGATCGCTATTCCACAGCTCTGCCAGGACATGCAAGTCGTCCCGTGCAGGCATTTGCACATCGAGCGCTAGGCCAAATCCTACAGCATGCCGGGCATACCGCATTGCCACAGACCCAAAGGTCCCTGCGGTAATCTGGTACACGTCGCGATCGGAAAGATTCAGAAAGCTCATCACGGTAACCCTTGAACGGACACGCGTAAACGTCCCTGCTACCCACACGTGCTGGAGGCGATTCGGCGAGTTAATCCAGGCAATGTTACCACCGACTGCAACCGATAGATAGCCCTCAAGTTGCTGATAATCAGCCTGAAGGACTGTTGCCTTGAAATTCACCATACTTAGCTGATGCTCAGAGGGAATCCCCGGCACAATGCTTCGCAAAAGCAAAAGGCTGCCCACTTGTCCGATACCGATTGCAGCCCCAAGCGAAGCAAGCTCGTAGCTGAGTATGCTGTGGTGGATACCGACTGGCTCCGCCGTAGGCATCAGGAGCGTTCGCCATGCGTGGCGATATGCCTGCTCAAGGGGGCGAACTTCTGCGATCTGGTCAAGATCGATTCGCGCTGTGCCAATTGCTGTGCGCACTTTGATAGCTGGCACTGAATCCTGCTCAAGGATGGCAACCAGCCTCCCACGCAATTCATCTCCACTGACCAGTCGCACAAAGACATCCGCATTGAGCCATTCGGAGGGAATTGCACCGTCAAATGCTACTGCTCCACTCAGGATAAAACAGGCAAGAGCGAGTGCTCTCCTCATGCGCCCGGTTGATTGAGCGTGGCAAACATCGCAAGGACCGCATCAAGGCTCATTGTTCCCCGATCGCCTTTCCCGTGTTCGCGGACAGCGACTGTGCCTTGTTCTTCCTCCTTCCGACCGATGATGAGGGCAAAAGGAATCTTCTGCTGTTCGCTTTCGGCTATTTTCCGCTGCACTTTTTCCGAACGCTCATCAAGGAAAACCCGATAGCCTTGCTGTTGGAGCACAGCGCTAACTTGCCGAGCATACGACTGCTGGGCGTCTGTGATAGGCAGCACACTTACCTGCACCGGTGCAAGCCAAAAGGGGAAATTCCCTGCGTAGTGCTCGATGAGAATCCCGATAAAGCGCTCCATCGAACCAAACGGAGCCCGATGGATAATCACCGGTCGATGCTTGGCATTATCAGCACCGGTGTATTCAAGCTGGAAACGCTCTGGCATTACGTAATCCACTTGCACAGTCCCCAGTTGCCACCGTCGCCCGATTGCATCGCGGACGATAAAATCAATCTTGGGACCGTAGAATGCCGCCTCGCCAATGCCGATCGTGTATTCCAGCCCCATTTCGTCAGCAACTTCTTGAATCTCTCGCTGAGCACGCTCCCAGAGCGCAAGGTCTCCTCCGTATTTGTCTTGGTTGTCATCGCGGAACGACAGGCGCGTGGACACTTGCATCCCAAAGGTGCGGAATACCATCTGGGTCAGCTCAATGACACCTTTGACCTCATCTTTGAGTTGCTCTGGTGTGCAGTAGATATGCGCATCGTCCTGAGTAAAGCCTCGTACGCGGACAAGACCGGTAAGCTCCCCCGATTGCTCATACCGATAGACCGTTCCGAACTCCGCCAAGCGCAGGGGTAAGTCGCGATAAGAACGGGGCTCGCTGGCATAAATCTGGTGATGGTGCGGGCAGTTCATCGGCTTGAGAAGATACTGCTCATCTTCCACTGTCATGGGAGGAAATTGGGAATCCGCATAGTAGGGATAATGCCCACTGGTTTTGTACAGTTCCAGATTACCTAAATGGGGAGTGATAACCTCCAAATATCCGCGCTTGCGCTGTTCGCTCCGTAGGAATGCTTCTAACGTACGACGGATAATCGTTCCATTCGGAAGCCAAATTGGTAAGCCACTTCCTACCGTAGGCGTGATGAGAAAAATCTTAAGCTCCCGCCCCAAGCGCCGATGGTCACGACGTTCAGCTTCTTCACGCTGACGGAGGAACTCATCGAGCATTTCCTTTTTGGGGAAGGAAATTCCATAAATCCGTACTAACTGCTTGCGGCGGTGATCACCACGCCAATATGCACCTGCAACTGCCAAAAGTTTAGGATACTTCAGGTAACCTGTCGAAGGAACGTGGGTGCCTCGACAGAGGTCAGTAAAGTTTCCTTGCCGATAGAATGTGATAGGTTGCCCCCGTAATTCTTCGAGGAGCTCTAGCTTATACTCGTCCCCCTTCTGCCGGTAGTACGCAACAGCATCGTCCCACGATATTTCAATGCGTTGGTAGGGACTATCTGCTTTGACCAATTCACGCATTTTCTCTTCGATACGGGGGAAATCCTCCGTGGAGAGTGTAGTCCCTGGAGGCAGGTCAACATCGTAGTAGAATCCTTGCTCGATTGGCGGACCAATGCCAAATTTGATTCCCGGATACAGCGCTTCCAGTGCTTCTGCCATTAAGTGGGCGGTAGAGTGCCAGAAAATGCGCTTGCCCTCTTCGTCATTCCAGGTGAGAATGCGGACAGTAGCGTCTTCCGTAATAGGGCGAGAAAGGTCAAATACCGTTCCGTTGACAACAATTCCAAGCGCAGCGCGTGCTAATCCTTCGCCAATCGAGCGGGCAATTTCCATGCCCGTCGTGCCTGAGGGATATTCCCGTTGTGTTCCGTCAGGGAAAGTGATAATCATAGCCGTGTATATGCCTACGTTGGTCCAGTTGGTAGTAGCATACCGCCCTTGCGGCAGGGAACCAATTCAAAATTACGCTTCCCCCCTATCGCTGCAGACGCTACGGACTATTTTGCGCTTGCAGTTCCTGCAGTGCTGCCTCGACCGTTGGATAGAAATCAAATAACCACTCCATTTGTGAAATTCGGAAAAGATTGCGCACGGTTTCGCGAACCCCAACCAATGCGATAGGAATTTTGTAATCTCGCAACTGGCGGTATGCCAGCAACAAAGCGCTCAAGCCACTACTATCGGCGTAGTCCACCCGCGACAAATCCACCACCAACGCACTAATGGTAGGTTGGCAAAGAATCAGGAGCTCGGCTTTGATTTCGGGGGCAGTGCTCGAATCCAGCCGCGGCTCTTTCAGAGTAAAGATGACAACATTGTCATCGTGTTCAACAGTGAATTTCATTGCCGGTTCCCCCAGCAGTGGAACATGCTCTACTGTCCCCACGCCTACGTGCATGGAGACGCAGCAAATATAGCCAACTGCTGTTACTGCACGCGCAGTCTCTCTTGAATCTGACGGCTTATGCGCTCCCCAAGCTGGATTCCTACAGCAATGCTGAAATCATAGTGCATCCCACTCCACCGATCTGCTGCGATGATTTCCTCCCATAGAGCGGTCAAGGAACCCCAATCTCGTTCAAGCATTCCACGCTCAACATGCGTGCGATCGCTAATCCGTTCAATCATAGGGTAAGGCTCTCGGAAAGCATGCTGGAGGAGACGGAGTACCGTCGTAGAAACGACTGCTCGCTCAGAAACATACTCCGGCGTCGGTGGAGAGGGCAGCGGTGGACGATAAGTTCGATCGATATTGTCTCGGATGTAAGTCTCTGGTCGTGCCAGTGGATACCGATATTTTGCACGCCAGGTAAGCACGTATGCATCGTGCATTGCAATCCCGAGCTGAAGGTAAACGACTGCGCCAAACCCCATGCGATATGGACCAGTCCGAATGAGCCGAGTAGCAATCCGCATCAAATGGCCAGGGAAAGTCGGAGGACGGCCGAAAGAATTTATCCAGTAGCGGGCTACATCAAGGTCCAGCTCCGTTGCTCTCTTGACCCGGCGGTAAAGACTGTCGGCTGCAGTGCGATACAAAGAGCCCGGCTCAATCGCATATGGCGGTGGTGGATCAATTGCTGTGTCCTGCACTACGAGTAGTCGGACTGCTCCCCATTGCGGCAACAAGGGGTGTGGATATTCCGAGGTTGTTGGTCGCCAACCGCCGGGAATTGGAGGAAGCACTGCTGCGGGGGAAAAAAGACTTTCCCATGCTTTATCCCCTCCATCCTGCCGAGCTATATCGAGGAGACGGTGCGCTATCTCTTTGCCATACGCAACCGAGCGCTCGAGCATTGCAGTATCACGCTCGACGAGCCAGCGTTCGGCAACATTTGCTGATTCGAGCGCATCAATGCGGCGAAAGACCTCATGGGATGAACGGGGGAACATCCCTCGTAACAATTCCGCTATTGCGGCATTTGCAACAAGCACCCAGTAATATCGCTTGCCTGCTGTATCAGGGCGAGGCAAGTCTTGAAGCCCAGCAACTTGTCCTTCTAACGAGCGATAGCCGGGCATACCATGTACCAAAGATTGATACAATGCAATGCCCATGTACGCATAAACACGCGCAGCAATAGGATCCGCAAATGTGGAGTGCTGCTCAATACACCAGGTTGCGCAGTCATACCACTGGGTTGCAAGCAAGTCTGTGTCAAAGCGAGCCCCGTCGTAGGCGGTCGGAAATGGATCAGGCACAACAACCGGATCACTACAATGCACCAGGATAAGTGTACCCACCACAATTGCAAGTGTGCGCAGACCATTCATTGCACCAGCCATGCAGTAGTGTGAACGCGATGTTTCCAAACCGTTACACGGGGCATCCCTGCCAATCGTCATTATCGGCGCCTTAGTTGCGTCACTTGAAGATCAAAGAAACTTTCCTCCTCGCTGGCGCGTTTATTGCCTTGCCAATTTATCGCTGATTCTATGCGGTTTTTGACAGCCATTTTCCTGATAGGTGGTTTTGCCCTTGCCCAATCTCCCTTTGCTCGCATCGAAGGAACAATCTACGATAGCGAGCGCTTGCCGATTGCTGGAGCAACAATTAAACTTCCTCAGCTCAAGCGGGGAGCTGTCACGCGCAGCGATGGCTCGTTTGTGATCGCAAATATTCCACCAGGTGTTTACCAAGTGGAAGTATCGGCAGTAGGATATGAGCCAACCACTACCACTGTTCAACTTGCAGCAGGCAAAACAGAACGGTTACGTATTGTTCTCCGCCAATCGAGTATTCAGGCTCAATCGGTTGAAGTGACTGCAACACGCCGCATTCAAGAGCAAACCGACACACGCACCAGCGTCCTCACAGTTGATCCCCGAGAAGCCAAGTACAAGGCTGGTGGCATTGAGGACGTTTTCCGCACCCTTCAGAATCTGCCAGGAGTCACAGCACCGAGCGACTTTTCCTCGCAGCTCGTTATCCGTGGTTCTGGACCCGATCAGAACCTGATTCTCTTGGACAACATCGAGCTGTTCAACCCTTACCGCCTGTACGGATTTATCTCGCTATTTAACCCAGAGACAATCAATAGCATAACGCTTTTGACCGGCGGTTTTGGTGCGCAGTACAGCGATAGGCTTTCTGCTGTGCTCGATGTTCGCAATCGTGATGGCTACACTGGGAATGGATATTTTGCCGGCAAACTCAACGTCAGTATTACAAACGCCAATGTTATCACTGAAGGAGCACTACCCTTTTGGAATGGGGCATGGCTACTTTCGACACGCCGAACCTACTACGATCTCATCGTTGGTCCGATAGTCCGTGCGACAGGCGCTGTCGAGGGCGATGTTGCATTTCCTAACTTTCGAGATCTTCAACTTAAGCTTACCTTATTCCCCGCCCAAGGGCATAAACTGTTTGCGAACATTTTAACCAGTCGCGATAACACAGAATTTCGCTCGGGTGTCAATCGCCAGACTGCAGATTCTCTTAGTCTTGTGGACCGCAGCTACAATGATGCATATGGCATTACCTGGCAGTGGACGCCCTCCCAGCGTTTTGTTGCAAACGTAGGGTTGTCCTACTATGCCAACTACGGGGCAAATAGCTTTGGTGGAGTTGGAGGCTCTGCCTTACTAAACAACAATCCCGACGGTGGTCCCCTCAAGAATGCTGACTTCAAACGACTACAGGACTCTCTCCGTCAAGCAGGTGTTGATGTTCCTACCTTGTTCAGCGTGCGGGGAGAAACAGGTTTCCGCTTCCAAAAGACTTCGCTCAAAGTGGATAACATCTGGCAACTTGACTCATTGCATACACTGGAGTTTGGACTTCAACAAGATTGGTTGTACACTGGTGTTGTGGCATACCTTGACTTTGATCCTCGGCTGAAAGCCCTTCGGGATGCCAATCCTGTTGCACCCCCACTGCCAGAATCTGTTCAAGACGGGATCCACTACATTCGCAGCGGACTGTATGCCCAAGATCGGTGGCGTGTTCTCGATCGCCTTACCCTCACACTTGGGGCACGCTTTGATTACTTCGCTCTGCTCGATAAGGCATACGTTGCTCCCCGCATGTCACTGTCATACGGTTTGACGCCACAAACGACTCTTCGAGCTTCATGGGGGATATATTACCAGTCACCTGGCTATGAAAAGCTCTTCGATCAGCAAGTATTTCTCGACCTGACAGGAGACAATGTGCGTTCTCTTCGGGCCGAGCGCGCAATGCATCATATTATCGGGGTTGAGCATCAACTTGGGCAAGAGTGGATTGCCCGCGTGGAAGGATATTACAAAGGCTTTCGCGATTTGATTCTGCCGAAAGTAGTGCAAGGTACAGTCTGGAAGGTGGAAAAAATTCCTGGACTGCCGGATTCGGTTTACCGGACTCGAGATGGCTGGACTGCCCCCATTGCAACAGTTGGTGATTCACTGACCACCATTCCTGTCAACAGTGCTACAGGCGAGGCATACGGGATCGAGCTTTTCCTGCAAAAACTTCCATCGGCAGGATATAAAGGCTTCTACGGCTGGATTGCCTACTCCTTTGCATTTGCGAACCGCTACCGCGACGGACTAGTCATCCCCTTCAACTTCGACCGACGACATACGCTAAGTATCGTCGCAGGGTGGCGTATTTCCGAACGACTTGATGTGAGTGCAACCTTTACCTATGGCTCTGGTTTTCCCTGGACGTATCCGGTTGGGATTACACCGCGAATTGTGAAGGTACGGGATACCACAACAGGACAAATCACAGCAAAGATTGATACAGACTGGCGCGGAGTTGTCTTCAATGTAGATCGTGGAGGCCTGGAAAACATCAACCGCGGACGCTTGCCCGATTACCACCGGCTTGATGTTCGCGTGACCACCTACACCGATTGGTTTGGCTGGAAGTGGAGTTTTTACCTTGATGTTATCAACGTCTATAACCGCCAGAATGTCGTTGGAATATTTTATCGCGTCAACCGGGAAACGCTGGAACTTATTGAGCGCCGTTCCACCATGCTCCCAATACTGCCAACGATTGGCTTCAGCGTAACGTTTTAGATCGTCACCAGCGCTAATTGCCCACACGCTGCTGCAATATCAACACCGCTGGAAGAACGCACCATCGTAGGTATTCCTGCCTGCCGTAAAGATTGCACAAACTGCTCCATGCGCTGTCGTGGCGTAGGACGTAGTTGTGCCCCAATGCCCTGCGGATGCGTAAAGTCAATCGGATGGAACGGGATGATGTTTACTTTCGAGGGTACTCGGCGTGCAATCTTTATCAGTCGTTGTAGGTCGGCAGGAGTATCGTTGAGTGTATCGAAGAGAATGTACTCGTAGGTTATGGGGCGGCGGGTGGCGCGGTAATACTTATCCATTGCCTCCAGTGTCTCTTCCAGGCTCCATCGCCGAGCAATTGGCATAAGTTGACGGCGGAGGGTGTCTGTTGTCGCATGGAGAGAAAGAGCAAGTTTGACTGGGATCCCTTCCATAGCAAGACGTTCAATAGCAGGAACAATCCCAGCAGTCGAAAGCGTAATATGCCGCAATGGCACAAGAGGTTCTTTCCCCCACGTCATAAGGCGAATTGCCCGGAGCACCGCCTCATAATTGAGAAGCGGTTCTCCCATGCCCATAAAGACAACGTTTGTGATACGTTCCCCGGTGACCTGTTCCGCGGCGAACACTTGTGCAATTATCTCCGCTGCTTCAAGATTTCGCTGAAGCTTTAGCGAAGCAGTGGCACAGAATACACATCCCAACGGACATCCTGCTTGGCTTGAAACACACAAGGTCCGACGGCTTCGCCCTTGACTCATCTCGCGTGGAATAAGAACGGACTCGATGCGGCTTCCATCAAGGAGAGAAAAGAGCATCTTCGTAGTGCCGTCTGAGGAGCGCTGTTGTGACACCAGCTGAAGCGGCAGAGTGATAAAGGTAGCGGCACAACGGTGACGAAATACCTTTGGCAAAGTGGTTATGCTTTCAATATCTGTTTTTCGCTCAGCATAATAGCCGTGGAGTAACTGAATAGCGCGGTATCGTTCATATCCCCATTGTTGAATGAGCTCTTCCAATTCCTCCGGCAAAAAATTTCCAAGCAATAGCCGTCCTTTGAGTGCATCAGGATTTAATCTTCGCATTTTTGCCTGACCAAATTCAAGCATCGCAGTTTGTCCAAGTTGTGCAGCTGTAAGAACGGATAGGTGCAGCGCAAATTTCGCGCGCGGAGTACAGGTATAGAAACATAACTGCAGGCTAACTGATGGCATACAGTGACAGCTCTTCGCTGTGGGTACTTGCATGGAAACGACTTCTTCGCAATCGGGGTGCAACCATAGGGCTTGTTCTCCTCGTGCTCCTAATTGTGCTTGCGATAGGTGCTCCCATCTTTGCTCCTATGGATCCCACCGTGCAAGTGCTTGAGTATGCTATCAAGCCGCCCTTTTTCCGAGGAAACGTCCTTCTTCGTACAAATCCTGTCCATCCAGACCGCCCAAGTATCATTGCAATCGAGTCGTATCAGATACGAGGTGATTCTGTCGAGTACACTGACCTTTTAGGGCGCACCTTTCGTATTCATCGTAGGGAGCTGTGGGGTGATAGCCCTTCCACCTGGCATGCGGAACCATTGTACCTATTAGGCACCGATCACTTTGGCCGCGATGTATTTAGCCGACTCCTTTACGGTGCTCGTGTTGCTCTTCTGGTGGGGTTGATTGCTGAAACGCTTGCAATTGTCATTGGGGTCGCAATCGGCGCATTAGCTGGGTATTTCCGCGGTTGGGTGGACGACGTTCTCATGTGGCTGACAAATGTCGTTTGGTCATTCCCAACCGTGCTCCTTGTGATAGCACTGAGCGTTATACTGGGACAAGGGCTGTGGCAAACATTCGTAGCAATAGGGCTGTCCAGTTGGGTGGACATTGCGCGAATTGTCCGAGGACAATTCCTGGCACTACGCAGTGTAGAATTTGTCCAAGCGGCACGTGCCCTCGGGTATGGTGCTGGACGTATTATTCTCCGCCACCTTCTCCCGAATACGATTGGACCAATCGTTGTTGTCGGAACTGCTGGATTTGCAACCGCAATTATTCTCGAGGCAAGCTTAAGTTTTCTTGGTTTAGGCATCCAGCCACCTACCCCTTCATGGGGACGGATGATTCAAGACGGACGAGGGTATCTCTACGTAGGTGAAGGATTAGGACTGGTTCTTTATCCCTCCATTGCAATTGCGGTTGCGGTGTATGCAATCAACCTCTTTGGCGATGGCTTACGCGATGCACTCGATCCTCGCACCTTGCAACGGGGCAACAGTTGAGCACTACCGTTGGGCATATGTTCGTCATAATGGTGCTGTCAGTTTTGAGTATTCTTCTTGCGCAGAGCAATGGACGAGAAAAAGCCGTTCCACAAACGCATTCAAGAAGCTGTCAACGCATACATTAAGCAAGAGCAACCGATGCAGCAGGAGAAAAGCTCGTTGCCAGTACAAGAGCAACCAGGAGGCAGTACAGCAGACACCGGAGAAGTTCCTCCACCAGTCCATCCATCCTCTACGGAACTCGATACCAGTGCGATGGAAAAGCGCATCGCTGAGCTGGAAGAACAGCTCCAAAAACTCACTCAAGAGCGGGATGAACTCCGTGACAAATACATCCGCACAGTGGCAGAGCTTGATAATTTCAGAAAGCGGACTGAGCGAGAAAAAGAGCAACTGGTTCTATCCGCTACAGAACGGCTTTTTGCGCGCCTTGTGGAACTTCTCGACGACCTCCATGCTGCCGTCGAGGCAGGGAAGAACTCACGGGATTACGACGCAATGCTAAGCGGTTTGGAAATGATCGCTGCTAAAGCCCATAAGCTGTACGAGGAGCATGGGGTACGACCACTGGAAGTAAAAGTAGGAGAACCATTCGACGTTAGCCTCCACGAAGCACTTGTGCACATGCCTCATCCCGAGATTCCAGAAGGTGCAATCGTTCAGCAGGTTCAGCGAGGATATCTTTTCCACGACCGTGTTCTTCGCCATGCACGGGTGATCACCTCTGCTGGAACCACGGGGAGCAACAGTGCTCCCTCCTCGGAACCACAACAACCAATGCAACAATCAGCCAGCTAACAGTATGCCAAAGCGAGATTACTACGAAGTTCTTGGTGTGAGTCGCTCGGCAACGCTCGATGAAATCAAGAGCGCCTACCGAAAATTAGCAATGCAGTATCATCCCGACCGCAATCCTGGCAACAAGGAAGCGGAAGAAAAATTCAAAGAGATCACAGAAGCCTATGAGGTCCTCAGCGACGAAGAAAAACGCCGTCGCTATGATCAATATGGCCATGCAGGAATGCGCGTCGGGCAGGACTTTCATCAGTACACCTCGATGGATGACATCTTTCGAGCGTTTAGTGACATTTTCGGTGGTTCGCTCTTTGAAGAATTTTTCGGCGGCATGGGTCCTCGTGCAACGAGCTATCGCCCGCCTCAATCGCAGGGAGAACGCGGCGGCGACTTGCGAGTGCGTCTTGGATTAACACTCGAAGAAATCGCTCACGGGGTGGAAAAAACCCTGAAAGTCCGGCGCTACATGCCTTGCAGTACGTGCAGAGGAAGCGGATCTGCTCGAGGCAATGGCGGATATGCCTACTGTACAACCTGCAATGGAACAGGTCAGGTAAGTCACGTTAGCCGAACCGCATTTGGTCAGTTTGTCAACATTACTACATGTCCCAGCTGTGGAGGATCAGGCTATACGCTGCATGATCCCTGTCCTGCCTGCGGAGGGGAAGGTCGTATCATGGGAGAAGATAATGTTCGTGTTTCCTTACCTCCAGGAATAACCAGCGACCGTTACCTTACCCTGCGAGGGAAGGGACACGCGGGGCGTCGAGGTGGCCCAGCCGGTGACTTAATAATAGAAATTGAAGAGAAGGAGCATCCATACTTCCGCCGCGAGGGGAATAATGTGCTGTATAACCTTCTTATTTCCTTCCCTGATGCTGTCTTGGGAGGAGAGGTAGAAGTTCCTACCCTGGATGGCACTGCCCTGCTAACGATCAAACCGGGCACACAACCAGGAACAATCCTGCGAATGCGGGGGAAAGGATTGCCTGACATGGATACTCACATTCGGGGCGATCAATTAGTTGTTGTCAACATTTACGTGCCGAGTAAAGTCTCCTCTCATGAACGAGAGCTATTACGGCAGCTGGCCAGCAGCGAATCCATTGCTCCCAAAAAACGTCGGAAAGAAAACAAAGACACGGGATTTTTTGGAAAATTTCGAAGTAGCTTCTCCCTTTAGTTCCGTGCTGAACGTAATTGGTTGAGCAGCTCTTCAAAATCATTCGCTTCGAGATAGTATCGCTCCCCGCAGTACTGGCATACTAATTCATTTTGCCCTGCGTCCCGCATACGAACAATTTCTTCCTCCCCAACGCTTAAAAGAAGTGCTTTAAAGCGCTCTTTGGAACAGCGGCAGAAGAAATCAACAGGAGTAGAGCTAAAAATTTCCACATCCCCTGGCAACGTCTGGCGGGTGATTTCCTCCGCATTATAGCCTGCCTTCACAAGTTCACATAACGAATCTATCTCGCTTAGAAAGTCATAGATGTAGCGCAGTTCTCGTGCATCCGCACCAGGCAATGCCTGCACTAATATGCCAGCAGAGCACTCGATCTCCTTGGTACTATCAAGCGTGACATCCAAACGCACACCAGTTGGAATTTGCTCTGATTGCCAAAAGTAGTGAGCTAAATCAGTGGTGATGTTACCTGTGCTCAGTGCTACAATGCCAGTGATTGGCTCGGCCTTATTGTAGAGGATTTTCCGTACTTGAAGTATGCCCTTCCCCAAGGGGGTTGTCTGTCCATTGACACTAGGATTGTACTCAACAAAACCCCGTACTTCGCCTGTTTGAAGCGCTTCTGCATAAACTGTTCGAATAAATCCTTGTCCCTTTGCTTCGACAATTACACGTTCCTCCCCTTTGAGGAAGGAAGCCATCATGGACGCCGCCGACAGGGCACGGGCAAGAAGCACTGCACCAACGGCTTCTAACTGATGCCGTCGTTGTGCCTCGCGAGCGGTAGCTGTTGAGACAACGACTGCAGCGCGAATCGTTCCCTTGCCTGCCATCGCATGAATGACCCGATCGCGCGTGCGATATCGTTGCTTTAGTTCTGCGATTGAAAGATTCAATGCTACTCCTTTGGAGAACACTACATGCTAAGGCGTACAAGCATCACAATTATTGCGTCAAAAAAATTCCTTGTCTCTCTCAAATGTTTTTCCATTTTGTGCGTCTTATGCGTTGCGCGTTTCATGGTACCCTCACACAGGCGCAGCTTCCGCCATCACCTGCTGAAAGCAGGGGAAGTTGCGCTTCTATAGCGGGGGCACTCCCCGGCTCCTCGCGATCGAGGAGCAATCATCACCACCACCGCAAGCGCCGCTTTTGCAACAAAGCGGCGCTTTTTTGTATGGCTTTGACTGTTAGCATTCCAAAGACTATTCCCCCTATCCACCCACTGATCACATCAAAAGGAAAATGGACTCCCACATATATCCGTGAAAACCCGACCAGTAAAGCAGCGAACCACCACAACCATCGCCCGCGGCGATAGAAAGCACTCACTACCGTGGCAACTGCTGCCATGTTCACCGCATGGGATGAAGGAAATGAGGGTCCATCAGCACAGGGAATGCGCAGAATAACTTGGGGCAGTTGACGACATGGTCGCTCTCGTGCAACGAGTGGCTTGATTAAACGGTTCGTTATTGGATCAGCCACTGCTACGGCAGCCAAGACCAATAATGCACATTGCCGCCCCGTCTTTCCCCCTCGTACGACAAGCCATCCGATGCCAAGCACAAACACCGGCAACCACCATTGCAACTTGGTAACAATTGGCATCACTGCATCAAACACCACATTGCTCGCCCCTTGGTTAATGGCGGTAAAAAGCAGCTGATCAACCCACAGCAAAAAGGACAGCATAAACTTCGTCTAATGACTAACGCTATTGCCATGCTAAGTTACGAGTGTGCTTTCCACTAATGCTTGTCGCATGGAAATTCACCGTCGCTGGTTATCGCGTCCTCGAGTTGTTGTTGGTGCAATGAGCGGCACATCCTGCGATGGTGTTGATGCAGCAATGGTTCGCTTGCATCACCATCGAGGAAGAATCAAGATCGAGCTCCTGAGCACAGCAAACGTAGAATTTTCCTTACCGTTCCGGAAAGCGCTGCTCAACGCTACTGAAGGGCATCTCACAGTCGAAGAGCTTGCTGAACTTGGTATTGTGCTGATGGATTATTACCGTCGTGCCATTGCCGAGAGTATTGACTACGCCGGGATTTCGCCCGATGCTGTAGGCGTTCACGGACAAACCCTCTGGCATGCACCGGTGGGGAATGTTCGATGGGGGATCAAATGTCGAACAACCTTTCAGTTAGCAGTGCCTGCAGTTCTTGCTGCAGCATTCAATGTTCCTGTCGTTAGCGATGTGCGCACCACCGACATTATTCTTGGGGGACAAGGTGCACCTCTTGTTCCTATTCTTGATTGGGAATTATTGCGCAATCCTACGAAGTACATTATAGCACTCAACATTGGAGGCATAGCAAACATTACCCTGCTCCCTCCCACCGCAAGTTTTGAAAACCTAATTGCATTTGACACAGGTCCAGGGAATGTTTGGATTGACTATGCGATGCAGCGTTATTGGGGCAAGCGCTATGACGTGGGAGGCACTACTGCCGCAAGTGGACAGATTGTTCCTCATCTTGCAGCACAACTACAGAAGATTGATTACGTGACTGTCCCACCGCCTAAATCCACTGGCAGGGAGCTGTTCTCTCAGCAAATGATTGAAGAACTCATTCGACCTCTCGACCGAACACTAATACCAGCAGAAGACATCATTACCACGCTTACCTGGTTCACTGCTTGGAGTATTGCAGAGAATATTCGGCGCTATGCAACAGACCAAGCAACGATTGTTGTCTCAGGTGGTGGAGCGCATAATGCAACCCTTCTTGCGATGCTTCAACAAGAGCTTCCTGCTGCCCACATTATCCGCCTGACAGACTACTGCAGCATCCCAGAACAAGCGAAGGAAGCAGTGTTGATAGCATACATTGCATATCGGACGTTAGGCGGCCTCCCTTCGAACATCCCATCGGTCACGGGAGCTTCCCGCCCTGCTATTCTTGGCTCAATTACCCCACCACCCTAAAAAGCAAAGGGGCAGGACTTTTTTCCTGCCCCTTTTCACCAAGCTTTGCGGAGCCCTTCTACCGCACAATCACCAATGGCGCAGAAAGCCGATAGGTGCCGCTTCGGAGGATGCACCGATACATTCCTGGAGCAAGGAATGCAACACTTGTTTCGATTTTCTGCTCAGCACCACCCGATACTCCATTCCACAGAGTGGCTACTGTCCGACCGCTAAGATCAACAACTTCGATCATCGCTGGTACAGCTGTAGGTGTTGTGAGAACTACCGTTACACTTTCGCTGGCTGGCGATGGATCAATCCGCAAGCGGTACCCAGCAATAAATGCTTCTTCCTCTGCCGATAGGGCTTGAACAGTAACTACCTCCGACTCTACAGTACCACAGCGATTGGTAATTACAACTTTGTATTGTCCTGCATCGTTGGCAGTAACATTGGTGATTGTGTACGTATTGCTTGTTGCACCCGAGATTGGCTGATTATCCTTGAACCACTGATACTGAAGGGGAGCAGTTCCCGTTGCTTGCACCGTCATTTGGAAAGAACGTCCTATCGCTGCTGTTCCACCCTGGGGCTGTCGGGTAATTGTTGGAGGTGTTTCAACGGTAAGTGTTGCTGTATTACTTGTAATGTCACCGCAATCGCTTGAGATTCGACAGTAGACTTGAGCACCATTGAGCGTTTCGTCAACGGTTCGCGAGATAGAGCTACGTGTTTCGCCAGGTACTGCTACTCCAGCGACATACCACTGATAGCGAACATTCAGTCCACCTGTGACCGTTACACTCATTGTCGCCTGCTGTCCGCTACATACTGTTACATCCTGAGGATGCTGAGTAATAGTGGGAGCAGGAATTACTGTCACCCGGGCAAGAGCTGTAACAGGATTTACTCCTGTCGCATTAGTCACACTGACCACCACAGTGTAGTCCCCTGCTTCTGCACTGCTAACATTGCTAATTGTCAGGGTATTTGTCGTCGTTCCGCTATACTTTCCTCCATCTGTCAACGGACGATTCTCGAATAACCATTGGTAGCCGAATTGTGCATTCGGATAGTCGGTCGTCGCTTGGACACTAAGAGTCACATTCTGTCCCTCACAGACAGTCACATCTTGAGGGGACTGAACAATCGTAATCTTATACTCTGTCGCAGAAACCTGGGTGGTTATCCCTGCAACAAGGCTCAATACAATGATGCCCAAGATAGCCCCCACACCGAGAGAGCAGATTAAGTTAGTAAAGCGTTTCATGGTACAACGAAAGATAGTGGAACATACTACTAATAGTTTGCTTTCGCTTGATTTCTTCAGTACAGGCATCGCTCTATTCTGCCCCACCGCATAAGAATAAGGTAAACGATGTTCCATCTACATCATGCATTGGTGAGTTAAACAACCTCGCTGGACACCACACTTGTGCACACTCCTACCCGCCACACAAGTGCTGATGCGCTGCCGGCTCGAAAATACAAAGTCCTTTTGGAAAAAACAAACAAAATTTTACACTTCCTTCACCGAAAAAAATTGCCGCGGAGGAAGCTGCACGCTTCCCCCGCGGCTGTATTGATGCTGCTTTTTCCCTACCGTACAATCACCAGTGGAACCGAGAGTTGATATCCTTTGGAGCGGAGGACGCAGCGATATACACCTGACGACAAGCCAGCAGCCTCCAACCCAACCTCTACGCGCTCTGCCCCAAGTTCTCCTTGCCACAATCGCTCCACTACTCGACCCGCTGCATCAACTATCTCTACCTCCACAACGGAACCTACTGGCCCTCCTATCACCACCACTCCTTGCTCCTGTATCGGCTGCGGATGAACTCTTAACCAATAGCCTGCCGCCAGCGCATCCTCTTCCACACTCGACAGCGCAATCTGCACATCACTGGACACCACCGTCCCACACTCGTTGCTCACCTCCACCACATACCGACCCACATCACTTGACCCAACGTTGCTGATCCGATACACCGAACCCGTCGCCCCCGGGATCACCTGCCCATCCTTCTTCCACTGATACCGCAACCCCTCGCCCTCGGCTACCACTCGCAACTCCACCGTACCCCCTATACTCACCTCCCCACCTCGCGGCTCCTCCACGATCCGCGGCTGCCGCTTGACCGTCACCACCGCCTCCCGACTGCTCACCTGACCACACTCGTTGCTCACTACACACCGCACCCGCATCCCATCCATCGCCGCTACCACCACCTGCTCAATACTCGACCCCGTCGCCCAAGGTATCGCCGCTCCCCCTGCATACCACTGATACCGCAATCCGCCCCCTTGCGCCTCCACACTCATCCGAGCCACCTGCCCCTCGCATACCGCCACATCCTCCGGCTCCTCCACAATCACCGGCACCCGATCCACCACCACCTGCGCACTGGCACTGGCTACCGCTCCACCAGGATTTGCCACCACCTCCACCATGTACTCTCCTGCTTCATCCACCGTAATGTCACTGATCTCAAGCATAGAGGTGGTAGTACCCCGATACCGCCCTCCATCACTCAATGCTTGCCCATTTCTGAACCATCGGTAACTATACTCAGCATTCGGTATGTTTGAACTTACTTGCACACTCAAGGTCACTTGCTCTCCGCTACACACTCGCATGTCTCTGGGTCCTTGTACAATCTCAACCTGACCAAGGTACAACCCACCATTCAACGATTGTTGACTGCCACACAACCCACTCACAACGCAGTAATAATCATCCCCTAAATCGGACTGTCGCACATTCCGTATCGTCAACTCATTCGTAGTAGCCCCCGTAATGCGCCCATCATCGAGCAATGCTGTTGTGCCTCGATACCATTGGTATTGCAGACCGATTCCTAGTATCTCTGCACCCACTGCTTCGACAGTTAGGCGCGCTGTGCCTCCTATCCTTACCGCCACATTTGCTGGATGCTTGGCTATCTCAGTTTGAGGTGCCAAGTTAACAACTGCCGTATTAGTCAGCACTTGTTCTGTTCCACACGTACCAAATAACACGCAGTGGTATAACCCTGCACTTTCATGATCCACACTTGTAAGGATCAACTCTTGATTTGTAGCCCACTGAAGAGGAGAACCGTCCTTATGCCAGAGATACCCTAACACAGTTCCCCTTGCTTCAACCTTTAGACGTACTTCCTGTCCACGGCACACTGTTTGACTCCTCGGATGCTGCGCTATTTGGATCGGTACGTTCACTCTCACTTGAATTGATGGGCTTGTCACTGCATCTGCTCCTCCCGTAGCCGTCACATACAGCTCATAGGTACCTGCATGCAATGATGGATCGGCACTCTGCACGGTAAGAGTATTAGTCGTTGTCCCCGTAAAACCATTTTCACCTTCTACTAAATTCTCACCATTTCGCCGCCACTGGTACGATAGTTGGGCCCCATATGTTACTTGTGCTGTCGCTGCGAGTGTAAGACTCTCTCCCTGACATACCTCGATATCAGCTGGAGGAAGAGCAGTGAACGATATTACCGGGATAATCTGGTGTGCACCATTGTACACTTCACTCCGATAGCGTGAGTTGCCGAAGATATCATCAGGCACATCATCCCGGAGACCCATGTTGTACGTTCCATTTGAGGTCGAACCTAACCCGTACAGCCGGCTATCTACTTCTGTCAGCGACAAATCGCCTGCTGCTGGATTTGCAAACACAATCGGTGCAAACTGGCTATTCTGATCGCGACCAGTAGTGGTTCGCCAATCCACAAGTTCGTTACCTGCGGAACCTTTCGGAACGGCGGTCCAATTCCAGTATCCCAAGGTACTTCCTGGTGTGTGTACCGTGTTGTAGTCTAACGCGGCTATCGCAGATGCAGCGTCGATGTCCATTACCGCACTTTGACCATTAGCTACATAAAAGATATTATTGTGTAGTGTCAAGTCACTACCCCCGCTAGACCTAAACGGAACCCCCATCTGCGCATCAGTAGCGTTGCCATCAGAGTACACTGTGTTATGGAAGAACTTAGTATTTGAGGTTCCGCTACACACTATCCCGCCCCTTATACCTCCAGAGATGCGAATAAAGTTATTCGCTACCAAAGGTGTACCCGATAAATTGCTTGGCCGCCACCCCATGTATAACCCTGCTGCCCACCCCCATGCAGAGCCAGAGCCAGTAAGCACTATTCGATTTTTCTCAATCCGTGTATTGCCGTCGTTGTAGTCTACCCCTATTCCATACTCAACTACGCTAGACCCACTGACAATATAATTCCGACGAACTACAAGACCCTCGGTCCCGTAAGAGTAGATTGCTGCCTGAGCAAAATCGGTAAACGTATTATCTTCGAACCGATGCTCTGGTGCATACGGATCCATCCATCGTAGGATATACACCCCGTAGCTACCTTTTTTGAAGGTACAGCTTTTCACCAGCAAGTTAGAGTGGTAAGCGTTTCCACCAGAGAGTAGCAGAGTATAATCATAGCCTCCCCATCCTGGAGGTACTTGTCCAACAAAGGTTACACTGTCGAATGTCACTCCATCGCACCCGCTATTGTAGTCTTCTCCCATCATTTCTACACATACAGCCCAATTAGCACCTCCATCCCCTGTTGCCTCAACTGTTAATCGTTTGAATGTCACATAGTCCGCATTCAGTAACCGAATTGTTGGTTCCCCACCCCATACGCCTGTGTTATTAAGACGTGGTTTTGGAGTTGCACCTCCATTGTGCTGAATAATAACGGAAGCTGGATCGCCATTTTCCGCTTGGAAGAGAATCGGTCGGTTAGACTGACTTCCAGGTACACTTTCGATGAAAACATGACCAGTGTATGTTCCTGGACGAATGTTGAAGGTAACCGGTCCCAGCACTCCCGCCATCCTAAGTGCATGCGAGGCTGCAACGACATTCGGGAAATTCGGATTGGTTCCCCCAATTGTGTAAGTGCCATTGAGGGCTGGCATCAGCTCTGCCGTTATTGAATTGTTTACTGAATTTTCGTCCGTTTGAGCATTTGGGCAACAGACAGTGGCACTAATGGTAGTTATCGCACCATCTGCGAAGTTTGCTGAACCTAACTCTACTATCGTTTCTCCGGTATGGGACAGTGTGCCACTCCAGTTTACGGGACTCTGCGGAGTACCGTTAACAGACCACGTTATTTGAGCACTTGAGACCGTTTGAAGACCATAATTCCGCATTCGAACTCGCACTACCTGTGTCCCTGCACTAAATGGCGCCGCTGGTGAAACAGTTGCCACTAAACCCACATCATAATCGCACACCTTGAACTTACCAACAAACATTGCAGCACTGAATCCACCGTTTTGAAGTTGAGGTGCCCAGCTTTCTGTACCAAAAGTCAATTGATTGCTGTAATACTCCCCTGCCAATGCTCCTTCTTTGCGAGTTGGATGAAGGTAAAAATGCCAAGACTGGTCAGAGTTCATGCCCTGCACTACTAATCCGCTTACTGGATCACCACTGGAGTTCCACATGACCACAAAGCAGTCAGGATTCCCGCTATTGAGAGTGAAGGTAGTCGCGCCGTGGCTCCAAGTTGAGCTGTAAAAATATCCCCCCGCATAAACGCGTCCATCCACATCAATCCCTCCTCCCACAGCATATTCGTCACCTGTTCCACCTGTCCGCCGAGCCCATACTACATTACCGCTTGTGCTAAAACGAATGGCAAAAACATCGTGTCCTCCTGCCGAATTGAGAGGATAATTCACATCGCCCCCTCCATAGCTTGGACCACTCCAGTCGCTAAAGTGCCCTACTAAGACTATGCTTCCACTTGCGTTTACTGCAAGACCTGCAGCAATTTCTGCATTGTTACCACCAATTCCCCACCGTGCCCATTGAACGGTTCCCGCAGAATTCAACTTACACAGGTACACCTCTGGAGTGTTGTAGTAAGAGGTGGTAATGAAAGTACTATTCGAACCTATATACGTCGTTGCACTATAATAAGATACTCCACACACGTATACATTACCACTCCCATCAACAGCAACCCCGTTAGCGCCTCCCCCCCACATGTCCCAACCATCTCCTCCGATCGAGCGTGCCCATTGTATAACGCCATTTGAGTTGTATTTAGCGACATAGTTATCCACGGAGCCAAAGGATGTTAGGGGTACTGTTACTGTACTACCATTAGAGTAAAAAGTTGTTGTGCCATCATACACTCCTACAATGTAGCAATCGCCACTTTGCCGGTCTACCGCAAGGTTGTAGCTGTAATCCCACCAACCAGCGCTAGCTTGGCGCGTTGCCCATTGAACTGTGCCGTTTGCATCATATTTGACGATAAACGCGTCCGCTCCACCCATCCCTGGTAGCGAGAAGTTTCCAAAATCGCAGGGATTTCCCTCGTAGCTCCCACTAATGTACACATTCCCACTGTTATCAACATCAATTCCGTAGACGTAATCAGGTCCCGTACTACCTCCGCTTCGCACCCATTGGAGAACTCCACTTGGATTGTATTTTGCAACAAAAACATCTGCATCCCCCATACCCCCAGTAGCTGTAAGCGTTACGTTCCCTATTGTTGCAAAATGCCAGAAGATACCAGCGACATATACATTACCCTGATTATCTATCACAGTACGATATGCACTGACGTAGTTCCAGTTGACAGTGCTAGTATTCGGACTTGACCCTCGTGCCCAATGCCAAGATTGAGCGTAAGCAGAAAGAGCTAAGAACAATATGCTCACTATGATAACTACCCAGCGAGCAACAGAAGCAAGCTTTGTCATTGCAGGCTCCTTCAAGAAGTTAAACATCCATCACTTGAGCGCGCTTTTGACTGCTTGGCGAGCACAAATGTTCCCAAAAAATTAAGCGCGGTGGCTTAGCTACCTACCCCGCTTAAAGGTGCAGCATATTGTCACCTTAGCGCACCACTACCACGGGGGTTGACAGACGGTACTTGCCAGACTGCAGTACGCACCGATAGACACCTGCTGGTAGCATTGTTACGTCAAGCGCTATCCGCTGCAGACCACTGCCTAACTCCCCACGCCACACCTCCAGCACCACTCGACCAGATATATCAACAATCTCTACCCGAACTACTGACCCCACTGGTCCTCGCACCTCTACGACTCCCTCACTGCCCATTGGCTGCGGATGAACTCTTAACCAATAGCCTGCCGCGAGCGCATCCTCTTCCACACTCGACAGCGCAATCTGCACATCACTGGACACCACCGTCCCACACTCGTTGCTCACCTC
>JANWWF010000040.1 GCA_025055755.1 Candidatus Kapaibacterium sp.
AGTGCCTTTCAGGGCTGCCCTTGTTTCCGAGCAAAGGAAAACGAACTTTTCCGGAAGCAACAAAGATGTCTGTGGTCCGACGGCTGCAAAATCCAACGGAGATTTCACGAGCGGGCGAAGGAAACGCCTCTCGATTGCAAAGCGTTGGATTTCTGCCTTCTCCACGTAGAAAAACGAATCTGCGCCCGTCCGTCTCCCACGTCCGAAGTGAAACCAAGTCGCCTTGCCAAGGGTCTCGAAGCGACTTGCGGCGGCATCCACGATTCGGAAGAAGATTTCGGGTGCGCGGAGATACTTGCCGCCCCATTTGTTGGCTTGGTAGCGGGCGGTTTTGATGTGGATGGTGCGGGCTTTGGTGGCAAGTTCGTCGTCCTCGTCGCGATCGAGGCTTTCCTCGTAGAGCTCGCGCTGGGAGCGCACGGTGATGCGCCAGCGGTCGCTTGAGGCGCGGTCGGCGACGGCTTCCAGCGCTTTGAACGTCTCGGCAGTGGCGACATCTTCGAAGGGGACCTTGAACATCACAAAGCGAGCGGTTTTGTCCAGCCCGGCTTCGGTGCGGTCGTCCGGCGGCGCAAGAAGCACAATGACTGTGTTGACGTCGGCTTGGGCGAAGGACCGCTTGCGCTCGTTGTCGAGAATGAATTTGATGTGACTGTGTCGGAGTAGAAATTCCTGCAAATCCCGCCCATAGCCGACGTCGAGCCAGGAGTTGGAGGTGATAAAGCAGAAAGTGCCGCGCGGGTTCAGGAGCGACAGGCCATGGAAGTAGAAGTACACGTACAGGTCGCTTTTGCCGTCCAGCTTGCGATAATTTCCTGAGCCTGGTGTGTAGTGGAAAAATTGTTGCCAGGCGGCGGCGACGGATTCCTGGAGTTTGGCTTTGTAGGCTTTCTTCTGCTCTTTCCAGCGGTCGGAGGTTTCGCCGCCGAAGTCGGCAGGGTCAAGCCCCGGCGGGGCAATCATTTCCTGCCGGACGTAGGGCGGATTGCCGATGACGATGTCGAAGCCTTCCTTTTCCCCCTCGAAAATTTCCACGAAGGCAATATCCCAGACGAAGGGGACGGTTTGGGTTTTGCGGAGGGCGTCGAGGGCGGTTTTGATGCGGGTGAGTTCAGCCTGTTTTTCCTCGCGGTGGATGCGCCATTGCTCTTCGAGTTTGTGGCGTTCGCCTTTTGTGTGGGGTGTCGCAAGACCGGCTATGCCCACTTGTTCTTCGGTATGTTCGATTTTGCGGGTCAGGGCATCAATGTCTTTTTGCAGAGCGATGGATTTTTCGTGGAGGATGTCGCGGAAGATGGTGAGCTCTTCGGTTTTGAGCTCGGTTTCGCGGAGGCCGGCTTCGCCCTGGTAGAAGCGGAGCTTTTTGCCTTTGAGTTGGGTGATGCGGCCTTTGAGGTGAGCGGGGATAGCGAGGCGGTGGCGGTGCAAGCCGAAGTTGATACCGCCGATTTCCTGCACAAGGCTATCCCCGCAGCGAATGTTGAAGGAGAGATTCGGCAAAAGGGGTCGGAAGTGGAGCTCGGCACCGTACAGTTCGGTTTCGACCACCAGTTGGAGCCAAAGGCGCAGTTCGGCAACATGGACCGCCCAGTCCATCACATCCACGCCGTAGAGCTGGTCACCGATGATGCGGCGTCGGCGCTGGTAGGGAGTTTCTTCGGTGCCGAGTTGAGCATTGGCGCGGGCTTGGAGGTCGTCGAGCACCAGCAGCATGCCAACAAGAAATGAGCCACTCCCACACGCCGGGTCGCAGACGGTGAGTGCGCGCAAGACCCGGTTTAGCTCTGGCCAGAGGTTTTCATCGGCGAGAGCCCGATCAGCAGCTTCTTTTTCGGCGGGATCGTAGGCGAAGACTGCATCGTAGAGGAGCGGCTTGTTCTCCGAACCGAGATGGTTTGCCAGAACATCCACCAGTGCCAGCCGGCACATCAGGTCAATTTCCACGCGCGGGGTGTAGAAAATGCCAGCAGCTCCGCGCAGGTCGTCTTCGGTGAGTCCCTCGTAGGTGATGTTGACGAGGCTTTCATAGACTTTCCCGATCATTTCGGGGTCCACGGCAACCTCGATGTCGAGCGGGGTTGATTCGGCAACGGTGAAGTTGTAGCGTTCGAGGAAACCAGGACTGCTGCCGTCGAAGCAGTCGAAGAGCGTGGCGAAGAAATCGTCCGGGATGGTAACCGAGTGCTTGGTGTCCAGCTCCGTTTTGGTGAATAGCCCACCGTTGAGGTATGGAGCAATCGCCAGGGCTTCACGAATCTCAGTAGGAAACTGCCGGTGACCACTGTGGAACTTGTTGTTGAACGCCTCAAAGAACAGGACGGAGAGCCATTGGTCAAAGAAGGTGTCTTTGGGTTGGCCGGACGCCCTGTAAGCTTGCCAGAACTCGCCAAGGAAGCGCGGGTTGTTGCCGAGCCAGCGTTTGCGCTGGATGAAGTAGAGAAACATCAGGCGGTTGAGCAGTTGCAGCGCGTAGTCGTGTGCCCACTTGTTGTCGCGGGAGCATTCGGAGAGGCGCGTTTGCAAATCGGCGAAGACCTTCTTGTAGTCGCGGAAGAAGCGCTCTGTCACCGCTTCGACGCTGAAGGCGCGGCGGAGGGCATCGCGGACAGTGGAAAGGGTTGGCTCGGTATCCAGCGGAAGGACCAGCGCCGTTAGCTGTTCCATCGTTGTGCGGGCGGGAGATCCTTGCTGGTAGGGCAACAGCCGCAGCTCAACAGCGGTGCGGTGATCTGTGTCGCCGGTGATGTTGGGCCACACAAATGCAAGCTGGTCGCCGGCATGGTAAATGACCACATGCTCACCGGCAATTTGCTGGAGGGCGCGGAAGATTGCTCGTCGCTCCGTAAGGGTGGGAATTTGCTGGCTGGTATGCAAGAACACCTGCACTCCTGCAGCAGAGGCAATCTGCTCAAGCTGGATTGTGCGCCGCAGTGGTGCACCGACAGCAAGCGGCACGATGCCCTCTTTGCGTCCCCAGTAGAGCACCTCGCCAAACAGGAAGCGGAGCTTCGCGGGAGAGCCATCCTGCAAACAAGCAGCAATGCGGTCTGCGAGGTTCATTGGTTATTCTTGCAGTGTTGTTCGTAGTAGCGGCGCCCTTCGTCGCTGATTTCCCAGATGCCCCAGGGAGAGTCGGATCGGAGGAGGCCTTCAATCTTCATCGTATTCTTCTCTCCTTGCACATTGCTCCACCATTTTTCCCTTCCTGACAGAGTGTGCACGAAATCTCCGGGTTTGAGCTTGTCCTTCATCAGAAGATAGACTCTGTCGATCGCTTGGTTCATCTTTGCGCTTCCTCCAAGTTCAAGAAGCGCTTGAAGGATAGCGCAGCGAAATGCTCGTTGTGGAGTATGCTCTTTTCGGAGGGGCTTTTTCGGGTGTACTGTCTTGGGGGGCAGCATTGGCTTACTCTGCTCCCGGAGGATTGGGTACTCGTCGAGAAGATGCGTGACTTCCTGGCGGATGGTGTTGATTTTGCGCTCTAAATCTCCGAGTGCAGCTTGGAGAGTTGTCACGGCGTCAAAGGGCATGGAAAGTTGCCTCTTGAATGCTTTCGCCGCAATGGTGGCAGCATCCTCGATAGTGCGGCTAAGAGCAGCAGCCAGCTGCTCGATTGCTTCCTCGAGTGGATGGACGGAAGACATTGGTTGCGTGCGCGATGGTGGAACAAAGGCTGTACGGACCTGTTGCTCGATTGCGCTGGAGGAAAGTTCTCGATCGAGCGGAAGCTGCATAGCGCGGAGGAAGGAGTCATCTGCTGTTGCCAGAGGGAGAGAGGTTCGCTGCTCCATTCCGTCGAAGTGCCACACTATCGAGCGGTCCTCGAAGAAAAGGAGTAGCGGGTTGGGAGTAAGCTCGCGAGCCTTTGCAGCCACTGCTCGGCGCAAAGGTGGGGGAAGCTCGGCTGGACATCGGACTGCAAAAGCAACAATCTGCCCTGCACGTGCAAGGGGCACCAGCTGTGCGCTGGCGATGCCGGCAGGAAGCGAGTGCGATTGGTGCTGCGGGTGAAGCGTCCAGTAAAGATGCTCGCCAAAGTAGCGGCGGAGTTCCTCATCGGTCATTGCCTACCAGCCCCATGGTGCAGAGAATCTCGATACGTGGCGCTGCCGGAGCGCTAACGAGAACGAATTTACCATCCTCGTCCAAATCGGCAATGGTCAGCAACAGATTGCGGTCGGTTGCGATGCGGAGTGCGGCGCGGAGCTGCTCTTCGGCGCTGCTGTGGAGCGCGTAGTTGTAGAGTTTTTCGGCATACCATTCTGCTTGCTCGCGGAGTGCAGGATCAGAGCTTGTTTGGGCGATCTGACGGAGACGCCTATAGAGCCGATGGCGCAGACTGCGATGTGGACCGAGCATGCCTTCGAGCGATGTTGTCTCGCTTTCGATTGCCCGTGCAGCGGCAGCCACCAGATCGAGCACGCGCGGCGCAGCGATTGCGGGCGTTGACGGCTCGCAGCGGAGCTGCTCAAAGAGCGACACAAGCGATTCGTTGAGCATTGTGCCGGCGTAGTCGAATCGTAGCAAACGGTCGCTGCGTTCACCGCCGCGGTGCACACGAGCAAAGACGATTGCGCCATCGGGACCGCCGGTGTCATTGGCGCGCGCAGTGTACACTTGCTCGGGGAGCTCCAACGCCTTCTTGCGCAATGGCTCTGGTGCGCTGTTCCAGATTTGCAGGGCATAGCTGGTTAGGTCCACGTCGTCGTCGGGGTCGTCGCTGTCGAGGACGTGGGCGCGTTCGGTGTAGAGGTCATGCAACGTGTCATAGACGCGTTCGTCGAAGAAGCGCTCGTCGGTGCCGATGATTTCTTGGTTCTGCTGCAAGCGTTCCCGGAGGCGTTGGCGGAGGGCAATGATTTTCTCGATTCCATCGGCAGGGAGGAACGAATACACCGTGATGGTGTCGTGCTGTTGCCCAATGCGGTCCACACGCCCCGCCCGCTGAATGAGCCGCACGATTGCCCACGGGAGATCGAAGTTGACCACGATATGGCAGTCCTGCAAGTTTTGTCCCTCGCTGAGCGTGTCGGTGGCAATAAGAATGCGCACTTCTGTTTCGCCTGGCTGCAAGCCGCCGTTGGAATTCGGACTAAAGCGGCGAACAATGTCGGCTGGGTTGGACGTATCAGCAGTAACGCACTCTACCGAAAGCACACCACGCTGGCGAAGGAAGCGGGTAATCGTTGTGGCTGTATCGGCAAACTGCGTAAATACCAGCACTTTGTCGAAGGGATGCGTAACGCGCAGTAGCTTTTCCAACTGCAGGAGTTTGGGGTCTTCGGTGTCCTGCCACCTGCTGGCAATGTCGAGAATGTGTTGCAAGAGCTCGTTATCGCGGGCGAGGGCATCGCGGAGAGTGGGGAGAAAGTAGCCGTCGGCGATCCACTGAAATCGGTCGGCGTAGGCTGTGCGAAGCATCTCGTAGAGCTGTTGAATGGCTGCTTGCTCATGTTGGAGGTTGGTTTTATCGGGGTCTTGAGTGTCCAATTCGTCGGGGTCAATTGCAATGCGGGCAATGTCCTGCTCGCCAATCGGAATGGGGCAGTGATTGTCGAGAGCGTAGAGCACAACGCTATTGCGCATCATCATGCGGCGAATCGAGGCAAGGAACGCAGAGCCGCTCGATTCAAGCCGTTTGAAGAGATTTGCCCGTGCAAAGCCAATGAGCCGTCTGCCAGCACGCCGGAGATTTTCGGCAATCTCGAGGTCTTCCTTCGGAGCGTTGGCAAGAGCGTCGGTATCGAGATACTGCGCCAAACCATAGCGGGCAAGCTGGAGCTGATTGATGCAGTTGACCACTTGCTCGCTGTAGAGCTGGTCGTACAGTGTGCCCCCCGAGGGGATTTTCACCGTGCGGGGCTGCCGAAGGGGGAAGTAGTGCGGTCTGCCGTTGAGATGGACGTAGTAACGCTGCCGCTCCTTGTCAAACGAAGCGTAGTTGCGGATGATGAAACTGCGCGTGCGCCGCACCATAAAATGGCGCATCAGGGTGCGCCAGTCGTCGGGG
>JANWWF010000041.1 GCA_025055755.1 Candidatus Kapaibacterium sp.
CGCAGAGACGAAACTCTCCGTCCATTTCAACACTGTTGGCACAAAGCTCCTTTTGGCGCGCTATGCACCGCTGCAGAAAGTTGAGTAGTTGTAGTTGTCAATGTTTTATTGTACCGGAGTAATTTTCAAGTAGGAACCTGATTCTACTGTTGTTGCAGTTGCATTCGAGGAATTTTGTGCCCATTGCACTTGTACGTTGCCACCAGAGGAGCCCATTTGGATTATTCCCACAATGCGCGCATAGCCGTAGGAGTTATTGATATCGTTCCACGATACTTCATCAGTGCTGGAGGTAAGCTTGTTGTATACCCAGTGATGTTGATCCTCTTTTTTGAGTTCAGCATATAATTTCATACTGGCGCCGGAGGGAATCGTGACTCTTATTTTGATTCCACCACTACCACCAGAAATGAACATGTATGCCTCAAACTCAAATACTTGGTTTGCGGTGGCTGAATAGAATAAGGCATTATCGTTTTGGTAGGTGGTGCTATTGGTGACACTCTGATTGCTTGTTTTTCGGATATAGGTTGTTGTGCCTGGGAAGCTGGTAAGACTGCGTCGCTTAACGATGCCATCACTGTCGATTACAAGGACGTTGGTTTGGGTATTATCGGATTGGACACCTTCGAGCCGCAACGGATCACTGGACGAAGCTACGTGGAGACGTGTTGTTGGGGTCGTGGTACCAATCCCAACATTGCCAGCGCTGGTAATACGAACGCGCTCAACAGGTGTCGCCGAGCCAACAGGAGTTGTTAGAAATGAGAGACGACCGGGCATACTATTACTGCCAGGAGTACCATCAATGTTCGATAGGATAAGAGCTGCTGGTTGATAAGCACTCCCGTCATAGCCTCGGAAATAGAGGTAACCTGCTTCGTCACCGTTCTGGACAATGGTAGGGGTACTCTCAGTCCCGCGACTTTTGCGGAAGTGTAACGCGGCTGACCATTGGCTATTTTCGTCATGCTGAAGATGAATGCTGCCATTTTGAATGTGAAGGCGTTGTGTTGGGGTACTTGTGCCTATCCCAATATCACCGTTTGGCATGACTCGAATTCTTTCCTGATTATTCGTTCGGATTACAAGGGGCTGGTTATCAGTGGTGCCGAGGAAGTTTGTTGTAGGATTGGTGCTGCTGTTACCGGTTAGGGACCAGGCTATTCCAGATACTAATCCAGCAGCAGAACGGCGTTCCAATGAGCCAGCATTCCAAACCATCAACTCAGAGGCAGTTGAGCTGCTCGGGATACTAGGGAACGTGATAGTTGTTCCACTAACCGTCAGATTACCTCCAATCGATACACTGCCCGAAACAGAAGCGGTGCCATTAACATCAAGTGTTGCTGCAGGACTTGATGTAGCGATACCGACGTTGCCTGTTGCGCTAATGATCATCCGTTGTGTATTATTGGTACGAAATCGTAAGTCGTTCGCATCAGTTGTTCCTATGAATCCAGTACTAACCCCCGCATTTCCGCTGGGTGACCAAAAGGTCGTCCATTGGAGAGTAGGTGAAGTACTGTTCCCATTGTCAGTAGCCAGGGCAAAGCGATTAGTACCATTTCCACTATTCGTGGGTCCGACTGTCGGGAGCGTATAGTCGAGATTGACAGACTGATTACCTGCCCGAAATGCAGTCCAGTTATTACCCAAATTAGGTGTCCCGAAATATAACCGTGCACCTGTTCCACCATCTTTCTGAATGAATAGATCCCCTGAACCTACCGCACTACTGCCTCGAAGATGAAGCATATACTGTGGGGGATTAGAGATTGTGAAGTTCCCTAGTCCAACGCGTTTATTAATGGCGTCCCAATAAGCATAATCTGCAGGTGCAATTGTGCTGTCATTAACCCAATATGCGACATAAGGAGCAAATCCTGTGCCTGCCGCGCGGTTTACAGGACTTATCGCTGTCCCTTGTGTTGTATCCCATGCTAATGAAACGAAGAAATTCGAGCCTGAGGGGGTAACCGAGATTACTTTTAGTACATGTCCTACCGCAGGAGTATCGATAGGAAGTGTATAGATGTAATTTCTTCCGGCATGATTGCCGGCTTGAAAAGCTGTATAGCTGCCAAGAGTTGCATTATTATCTGGTACCTCTAAGCGCATCTGGGAGGCGACTCCGTTATTGTTTTCTATCGAAAAGTAATGTCCACCGCTTGTGCCTGCCAGTCCAAACACTCGAAGATCACCAGTATTGAGTAATCGGATCCATTCATTATTATTGGTAAAGAAGGACATTGACGAGTTGTTATACAACCGTAACTCTGCACTTGCATTGGTAGTGAGCCCTACATTGAAGCCGCTACTGCTTCCTGTACCACTTGTTGTTCCATTAGTGATTTTAAGATATGTTGCATTTCCTGTTCCACCGTCTACGTGCAATCGTACTTGAGGAGAAGCAATTCCAATTCCTGCATTCCCGCTGACAATCAGTCCGTTAGAGGGTGCGGCATTTGATCCTGCATACGTGCCGATAGCAATTCCGCCAGCGATGTCTAAAGCAGATAGAGGTGTGCTGGTGCCTATACCGACGTTGCCACTACTAAGCACCCGGAGTCGCTCTACATTATTTGTTCGAATTACGAGAGGCTGGTTATCTGTGGTACCTAAGAAATTGGTTGAAGGATTGGTTGCGCTATTACCGGTCAAGCTCCATGCAAAAGTTGTTACAGCAGTAAGAGGATTGATCCATGATAGATTCCCATTAGCATCAGTTTGAAGGTAGCCATTTGCCACATTGGTTGTTGATGTCAATGATGGTGGCAAGGTATAGGTAATCGTACCTGTTTGCGTAGACGATGCACGAAATGCTGTATAAAAGGCATTTCCTGTAGCGTCGGTGGTAGGGACATAGAACCGCAGCTGCCGTGCTGTATTACTACGATTATAGAGCCACAGATCAACATCAACAAATGCAGCTATGTTGCTATTAGTGCTTAGGTTCGTTTGTGTTGTACTTGACTGGCCGCTAAAACCAAAACTACGACCCCCAAGTCGCAGGTTATAGCCCCCTGCTATTGCCGAGTAGTCACCTGTTATGGTATTGTTTTGTCCTCCGCTAATGGTACTATACTCTCCGGGCGAGATAGTGTTCGACTGACCCCCGCCAATTGTGCTATACTGTCCGCCTGCGGTATTTGAAGTACCACCTCCAACAGTAGCTCCGGTTGATCCTGCAGTGTTGGTATATCCCCCTCCAACAGTACTATATCCCCCTTGAGCGACGTTGTAGGCTCCCCCACTGACAGTACTTGTGGATCCTATAGCCGAGTTCTGCTCTCCCCCACCGATAACACTCATAACTCCACTTGCCGTATTGTTGGATCCACCGCAGATAACACTGTTGTTTCCACTTGCAACTTGAGAGACAGAACCACGACTGACCTGGAGATCGACAGCGTATAGCCCACGGGTGTTACCTCCAGCATCCCGCTGGATGCTCCAAGCAGGTGCAGTAGTACCTGCGGGATTCAGCTGTAAGACCTGTTGATTACCAGCCCAGAATAAAATAGGTTGTCGCGTGGTAGTATTGGTCGTTGCTAAAACAAGAGGTTGTGTAGTTGTGGTGCCAAGGAAACTGCCATTAGTTCCGTTCCAGGCAGAACCAGTAGCATTTCCACTAAGTAGCCATGCATTGTTTGCGAGAAAACTTTGAGGATCAAGCCATGATAATGTGCCAGCGGCATCGGTCTGTAACAGTCCTGTAGCAACACTACTTGTCGGAGTAAGACTTGAAGGTAAAGTGTAGATGATATTGTTCCCCTGTGCTTGTGCTCGGAGTGCAGTATATTCAGCTCCGGAGCCAGAGGGCTCATAAAGGCGAAGTTCTCGGGCGGCATTATCCGTGTTGCGCACAATGATATGTCCATCGCTGCGAAGATCTCCTCCGCTGATATGGAGCCGTCCGTTTGGAGTTGTGGTGCCGATCCCTACGTCGCCACTACCCATGATGGTCATCACTTCACTCCCAGCAGGAGCGTTCAAGAATGAAAACCGTGCCCCACTATTACCCAGATGAATGCGGAATTGACTTCCTTGAATACCAAAACCATATTGGTCACTTCCCCCATCGTAGATAGCAAGTTTAGTATTTGCTTGATCTGTGCCGAGGGAAAGTTTTGCTCCTGGTGAGGTAGTTCCTATCCCTACGTTGCCACTTTCTGTGATGCGAAGACGTTCCGTATTATTAGTTCTGATAATAATCGGCTGGTTATCGGTGGTGCCAAGAAAGTTTGTTGCTGGATTGGTGCCGCTGTTGCCAGTCAATAACCATGCGGTGCTCGAGGCCAGCGAGCTTGCCGAACGGAGACGGATGATGCCGTTAGAGGTTGCCACCACTACTTGATCTAATGTGTTATCAATTTGTAGTCCCTCCAAGCGGAGAGGATCTGTTGAAGCAACAATATGAAGGCGTTGCGAGGGACTATTCGTCCCAATCCCAACATTCCCAGTTTCGCTAATTCGTAAGCGCTCTATATTGTTCGTACGGATAGATAATGGTTGGTTGTCCGTTGTACCAAGAAAGTTAAGGGTTGGGTTGGTACCATTATTGCCTGTTAGTGTCCAGGCGGTTGAAACAATTAATGAGGCGGGATTAACCCATGAAAATCCTCCAGCACTCATCTGCAGAATTTGTCCTACGCTTCCTGGCGGAAGTAGAGAAATTTGTCCGGATGTGCCGTTGACCCACATTAGCTGATGGTTGCTTGTACCCAATGATGGTGGCAACAACAAGCGATACTGTTGAGTACTTGATTGTGGCAGTAGCAACCATGCTGCTCCTCCGGCACTGGAGCGCAGACGGAGAGAATCAGTCCCTGCACCTTGTCCTAAGGCGGAACAGGTCAGAATAAAAATACAAACAATATTGCCAGCAGCTAATTTCATTGCTTTTTCCTTGAAGTTTATGCCGCCTCCATTCATAGCTCTACTACGGATTGATAATTATGTAATGAATAGCATATGCATTGTCAATAGACATCGTTGTTGCAACTGTGAAGGTGTCCGTTGCAGCATTGACAGCGGTTACCATGGCGCCAACGACTCCATTCCCACCAGGTCCATGAACAGTGAGTACAATAACTGCGCCAGGTTGAATATCCTGGCCAGGTGCAATCGTAAAGCTTGAATTAGTACTGGAAGGGATGAAAGCGCCTTTGATGATACCGCTGTTGACAATAGCTGCAGGGGATGATTTTTTCACAGTGCCGTTTGGGGTAACAGTGAGGACCTCTATAGCACCGGTTGCATTCTGTAGTCCCTCTAGCCGTAGCGGGTCGCTACTAGCACTCACATGAAGACGTGTAGTTGGATTTATGGTCCCAATGCCCACATCGCCCGTAGGAGTGATGCGCAGCTGCTCGGCGTTGTTGGTGTAGAGGCGCAAGGGCTGGTTGTTGGTCGTGCCGAGGAATTCGGTGCCCGTGATGGCATTGCCGCCGAGTGCCCAGGCGGTGGAGGAGACCAGGCTGGCAGCGGGGATGTGACGGACTTGGTTGGCAGCGTCACGCAGGAGGACCTGGTCGGTGGCACTGCCGGCGGGGACGTTTGCCAGGGTGATGGTGCCGGCGGTGATGGTGAC
>JANWWF010000042.1 GCA_025055755.1 Candidatus Kapaibacterium sp.
TCTCTGTGATATTTGTCCAGTAGTCTGGCAATTTTTTGTAATTGCTCAGATATTACTAGTAACTTGGAATGAATCTTGTGTAACTTGTTCGGGTTCATTGCAATACCTCATTAATTCGTTCCACAGATTGATGAAAAGTTGAGTGTACTCAGTTGGGAAATTACCTCTAGCTATGGCACGCTTGATATCAGTGCGCTGGGGTATGTAGGAGGCTAGCGGCCTAACGCTTAGTCCTCTATGTTGCTGATGATAACAGATAGCTCTAACATGAGCCCAATATCCTGATGCTTCCTTAGTGAGGTGATCACGAAACAGTCTAACTTTATTCATAAAGACTGCTATTTTAGGGTTATGCCAGGGTTGTAACCTGTGCTGAAGGCCTTCTAACATTATTTTAACTCCACGTGCTGCAAATACATCAGGATTGACAGGAATTAGAACAATGTCGGTGCGAGAGAGTACAGAGTAAGAGAGAGGCGTAAAGCTTGGAGGACAATCAAAAAGTACATAATCGTACTGAGTGTACTGATCTATACGATTTAACAATGCCCTTATAAAGTTATTCACGCATTTGTATTCAAGTTCCAGCCAGTAAAGATCAACAACAGAAGGGATAAGGTGGAGATTATTTGAGTGAGTGTAAATAAAATTTTGGTCAACAGGGAAATCAAGATGGCCATTGCATCTTATCTTATATTGAGCTAATGCATCTACCATAGTTCTCCTTAGTTGCAAATGTCTGTCATTATACCATTTCTCAAATCGCCGTTCCAGTCTTCCATCTTCCTCAAGCTGTACAGCAAGTGTGAGACTCATTTGAGGATCTATATCGACCACCAAAACGCGCTGACCCAAAGAGGCAACATAGCGGGCAAGAAGCCATGTTATTGTGGTTTTACCAACTCCACCTTTGAAATTAATTGTTGCGATGGTTTGCATAAAACCTCCAAAGATTAGTGAGACATTCCACAGGGTTAGACGCCCTACAAATGCTAAAGTTTGAAGTTGAGAACCTTCTTGATTCTGACCCTACAAAACCTGCCCCTATCGAGCAATCCTATGTAACACCCCAAAAAGCACCAGCCCTATTCCTCCCAGCGCACCGATGTACCAGGGCCAGGGACCAAGGTAGTCCATAAGCGAAGGCTGCGAGGGCTTGTGACACAAGTAACCGTAGTTGGCACCGGTGAGTGCATCGAAAGTGCCAATGGCAACAACATACACCACCAGCCCTGCCATTGCACGCCATACTGCTCCGCGAGCTGGACGGAACTGTTCGACCAAGAGAAGATAGAGCACTGCTGCGATAACCGCCGCATGGGCACCGAAAAAGTATGCCACTCGCCACAGAGGCATTGTGCCGGCAATATCGGGCGTAAGAAGGGCAGGAACACTGCCGGCAATGCCGTAGAAATACCCCAGCTCGAAAAGTAACTGGTTTCGAGTGAAAAATGCAATCGCAGCGATCACCAGGACCAGGTCGCACAAATGGAGAGGCAGAACATCCACGATGCGAGCGGTGCCCCGTTCCGTGATCAAGAGCACGGCCCCACTTGCAGCCCACACAAGTAGGCTGGTGATAATCCACCGCGCAACTGTCCGTTGCCACCGCGCTACGACAAGCGGTAACCCGATAAGCGCCAGCGTCACCGCAAGGAAAATGCCGTGGACAGGCGTAAATGGAGCGAATGTGACCATGCCGGAGGGCAAAATACAGCGAATCGTTCCAAGAGCAATCGGGTGATAGCAGACATGTGGTTGTGTGCGAGCTGTAATGCTACCGAATGCGGGACAAGCACCGCCCTAACTTTGCACGCGACAAGCAACCCGGTACGCAATGCCACGCATCCAAGACCACCTGCCAAAGCTTTCGTGGATAGCAGCCGATAAGCTCCTTTTTGTGCTGTATGGAGTGCTCGCCCTTTTCCAGATACGAGCGCTTCCGCCGGAGGAGTACGGGCTGTATGCGCTGCTGGTGAGCATTCAGACGTGGATATTCGTTCTTGCCGATGGACTGGTGTTGCAAGGATTGGTGCAATTTGGAGCAGAACGCTCCCAGCGGGCAGTCCTTGATGCAACGGTTGCTGTGCTCTATGGAAGTGCGATCGCAGGGCTTGTCGGCGGAATCGTTAGCCTCCAGCCGCTGCTTAGCCGTGTGTTTGATGAACCACGCTTTGCCCAGGTGGCGCAATTGGAAATGGTGTTCTGTGCGGTGACGATTCCGCGGACATTCTGCTTGCGGCTTCTCCAGCGGGATATCCAGCCACGACCGATATTCTGGATCAACGCAGTGTGGCTCGGCTCGATGGGCGCTGCGACGGTGCATGGCGTTGCCACTGGATGGCTGCGATCGTTTGAGACCCTGGCAGGGATTGCCATTGGCGGGATGGCACTTAGTTCGTTGGCTGCAGTATGGCTTTGTCGAGGTCTCCTTCGGTGGAGCATTCCGCGCCGTACCATTGCCCAGCGTGTGCTGCAGTTTGGTCTGCGCCAAATGAGCACAGGAGCAATCTACACAAGCATTCGCCAACTCGATGTGGCCATTGCACAGACATTCTTTGGGACGGCAATGGTAGGGACATACCAAGCAGCGAAGACCATCTTTCGATTGTTCGAGCTGGGCGTTGATGCTGCTGCGAGTGTGGTTTATCCAGCAGCCGTTGCATTTCATCATACCGCAGACCGCCAGTCGCTTCACCAAGTGCTCAGCAAAGCAATCTCGGTAGTGTTTGTGGGATCAGCCATTGCGACGCTTGCAATATGGGCTATGGGAGACCTGCTTGCGAGCGTGCTGGGACAGCGATACGCTACAGCAACGGATTTCCTTCGCCTCCTGAGCTTGGGGGCATGCTTTATGCCCCTGGGTTTAGCGGGTGTCGTGTTGGTTGCGGCAGGACGCGAGGGGATTCATGCGCGCATTGTTGCCACAGCAGCAGTCGTTGCGTTGATGTGCTATGGAGGATTCGGCAGTGCAGGATGGACGGTACTCTTTCCGCTTGGTACGGTTGCATTCTATGCTGTGGTTGGCCTGGGAGATTGGTGGGTACTTAGGCGGGAGGGTATTGTTCGCCTCCGAGCAGGGGACCTATGGCGCAGTGTACCTGATGCGTGGGCATTTATTCAACGACTCATGCGCTAATTTCGAGAAAGCGTGGAACCTTTAGCGTGAAGCGGCAGTAATAAGCACCGACGTTTCCCTCTATTCAACACAGTATGCCGAAAGTGCGCACGAAGGTAATTGTGAAGCGACAAATCGCACTTCTGCTTGAACTTATCTTGGTGGGAGCTACTGCATTAGCACAGCCTGTGCAGATGCAAGTCTTTCTCCGCTCACCAGCGCCGGGATCATTACCGTTGTGGGCAAGCGATCCAAGTATTGTGCAGATTATTCTCCGCAATACGACACAAACTGCCTACGACGGGGCGATAATCTCCTTTGCTATTCGCCGGCTGCCAGGGGGAAATGTCGTTGTACGAAGCAAGGATTTCCATCCTCTCCAGCCGCGCTTGACGGTGCCCGCAAGTGGCACCCTGGTGCTCACCGGACCACAAATTGTCCACGAGAGTGCGATCAAATACGAGGATGAATCACTTCGGCAGCAAGCGCAAGCAACCGGGCAACTGCCAGAGGGAGAATACGAATTCTGTGCGCGGCTTCTTGATGGGCAAGGGCGAGAAATTGGTTCCACGGGTGCTTTGTGTCCGCGCACCCTTGTGATGCTTCCCGATCCGCCGATGCTCATTCATCCGCGGAATGACAGCACGCTTGCAGTAGGCACAATGCCGATGTTCATGTGGGCACCGGTGACAGGGTCGGCTGTTCCCGTGACCTACACGCTGCGGGTTGTGCCGTTGTTTCCTGGGCAAGCTCCGCAAGATGCGCTCAATGTCAATGCGCCAGTGCTAAATCTCCGGGGGCTGGTGGCACCCTTGTACCAGTATGTGCCAACCGATCTGCCCTTTACTGCTTTTCCGCAAGCAATTGGATTCGTCTGGCAAGTCGCAGCGGTTGATGCCAACGGACTTCCTGCGACTCGGAACAACGGCAAGAGCGAGATTTTCCGTTTTCGCTTCGCGCCAAGTGAAGGTCGGTCGTCTGCACAGGACACGCTGCGCACACAGTCAACCCCGGGAGAAAGTGCGGCAGCAGCGCAGTCTTCATCCTCGCCCCCCAGCAGGGGTGAAGTTATCCGCAGGATCCTGTTGCCGGATGGATTTGTGGTGAGAGTAAAGCAACCGCAGCGTTGCGAAGACGCTCGCTGCCCTCTGCGAGGAAGTGGGATGCTCTACGTACCGCTTTTGGCAGATTCGCTGGAGCTGTCGCTTGAGGGTATTACGGTCAGCAGACCCGATGGAAATGGTGACGCCACGCTAATCGAGGGTGAGCTTTGGGCGCCACTCCGCTGGTCGCGAAGCTTTGGTTTGCTTACCCTTACGCTCTCGCAGCTAACCGCCACCCCTGTCCACGTATCGGTTGATGGTACATGGACGGTGCAGTGGAGCCAGTGGGGGTGGTCCTGTGGCATTATTGATAGTGTGGTGTTCCATCGGCAGCGACTGTATCCTGCAGGAATAGAAAAGCAGAGTTTAAGGCTTGCTGTACCATGGAGATGCAGCGGAGAACAGTTACTCGTTGGGGATTGCATCGAGGAGTTGCGCTTGGAAACGCTGGAGACAAAAGTCGAGGTTGATACCCTTTCTCAAGAAGCGCCAACTGTCTCAGCTCATCTTATTGCGTCTGGCAGTATAACCATGCCTTGTATTACCACCAATGGGCTGCCAGCGCGGGGGACTGTACAGCTTCACCTCGACCAGGGAAGGGAGGGATTGTTTGCCAGTGGCAGAGTGCCCTTGCGGGAAGCACTGGTTCAGGGCATGTCCCACATTCGGTTAACAGCAGATTCTCTCGTGCTTGATCTCTCCGATAGAGCAAACCTGCCAGGATTCCCTCCTGTGCAGCTCTGTGGGCACCGCGCATGGACAGCGCCGCAGTGGCGCGGTATTGTGATTCCCTCGGCGCAGGTTGGGGTAGTGGTTGACAATCATCCTTACTCTCTCCGCGGGGTGCTACCAGTGGTGATCGAACAAGGGCAACCTCACCAGTTCAAACTGAGTATTGCGGGCAATTTCCAAAACGGAGCACCTATCCAAGTCGGCGGATTTACTGTCGAGACAGA
>JANWWF010000043.1 GCA_025055755.1 Candidatus Kapaibacterium sp.
CCGTCACAACACCGTTTACCAAGTTCAATTGCCCATAGCCACCACAGGGCGCAGGATTGTTTTTACACACCTGAATTTGATAGGTCATCGTGTCGCCAGCATACTTCCATTGGCAATTGCCACCAGCCCAGGTTGCTCCAAGAGGGTTTTTCTGAATTTGCCACGGGTTGGTTGCTTGGGCAGTAGTGCTAACAAATGGAGTACAGAAGTCTGCAACTTGATTTCCCTGCGAGGTTTTCACTATACCAACCAAACATACCCGATTACGAGCTGTGGTACCATTGCACGTGGTACCATTAGGGAACGATACCACAATCGTCAAGGAACCAGAGCAACCACCGGCAGGAATGCTTGTCCACTGAACAGTAACTGTTCCGTTCGATCCTGGGGGCGGGGCAGAGACTGTTGGCGTTCCGCATACATTGCTTACCGTTACACTTTGGACAAGCAATGGAGATGGAATTTGGTCAGTAATGGTCACCTGTTGGGTACCTGCAGGGAAGGAATAGTATATCGTGTACGAAAAAGTTTGCCCGCTACAAATAGTGGTATTGCTCACCACTTTCTTGAGGGTAAAGCCCAGAGGATGCGTTGCTTCGGCGATATTGGGATTCTGCTGGGCTAATAGAGACAGCGCTCCTATAATTGAGCCAAGCCACATTGCAATAACAAGGCGAACGGTAGCCATAGCATAACTCCGGCTAAGTGAAACAATAGTTGACAAATGGATATTGATTTTCCAACGGCAAACGCGACCTTTAGACACTATCACCATAGAATAGTTCCAACATTTCAGGAAAAGCGCGTGGCTCTCCAGGGTCATATCTGAAGAGCCACTGCGTCAAGATTCATAAGTACATTTTACCGTGCAACACGTAGTGGTGCTGTTAGCACTTCATATCCTGTTCGCAGCCGTAGTATATAACTGCCACTTGTTAAACCATCTGTCGGTATTGCTAAAACATGCTGACCGCTGTTATACCATCCTGGCCGCAAGTACACTTGACATTGCCCTAATAAGTCGCACACTTCCACTATAATATTTGCAGCCTGTGGTATGATAAAGTGTACCTCTGCTACACTACTACTGGGATTCGGATAGATGTCTATTATTCTACCCTGATTTCTTCCCCTATTCGTTACAATTTCCCATGAGTCTGTTGTATTAATGTCAACAAGATTCCGAACCGTATCCGAGATAAGTGGACGTGCTTCCCCATCATACACAGTAACGACAACATCTGTCTTCGAACTCATATCACTAGGGGCTGCAAGTATTGCAGTCAGTAGCCAGTCTTGCTTAGCAGGTTTAGCATTTGCAAGTGTCGTATCAGCAAGTATTTCCACGAATGCCCACTTTGTTGCATCATTCTTTGTTATTTGAACCGTATTTGCCCAACTGGCATAACGAGCAGATTCACGCTCATTGTCATTTAAGTAATCATCAATGTTGACACCGACTACCTCCCATCCTGTCGTCATAGGAACTACAGTTGCATACCGGGGTAATACTCCACCCTTGCCGTCAAGCAATTTCTTACTGAGCATAAGCTGTAGTTGCTTATGTTTCAAGGCTGGTAAACCAGACGGGGGAGGCAATACTCCAGGGAATGGTAGGGCTATAATTAAACAGTTACCTGGCGGTTTTGCGCACCATGTAGGAGATACCAACTCACAAGTGTCCCCATCGCAGTGGACAACACGTAGCTTGACATTCCCTTGCCAGTTACATCCCCAATCTATTCCCAAGTTAAATGCTACTGTATTTTGCGCTGCGTTCCCGTGCGGTGCCTGTCCCCCTTGCTGACAGTTCATGCTGATCAAGCTGTATGGTGGGTTGCCACTATTGGTGATTGACCATGTACGAGATGAGCCATCAACTTCCAATCCCCCACCATTACGTGTACATGGTGATTGGAGGGGGGGATCAAGCTCGATATGCACTTCTTGAATTGGCGAAGGAGGTATTTTCATGTTGTTGATTGTGAACCGCCGCCATGAAATATTTAGACCGGGGAAGGTAAACGGCTGCATTGTGAGTGCATCACATCGAATAATTGGTGCACGAGCGCACTTAAGTTCGACTCTTGTCGTACACACTGTACCATTAGCATGCTGAATTGTGAGAAACACAGTTACAATACCTGTTGCCGTTGTCGAACGGGCCTCCATGTCCAACAACAACGGATTAGCGCTACACGGAGAAGCAAAATTGATGTTCCCAGAGACTTGTTGGAATGGATTAGGAGGTTGCAATGAGGCTGAGCAGTTATTCGATAGCGGGACCAAAATGCTCTCCATCACCCCACCTTGTAACCACCATGTTATTTTTGTTACATTCGCCCCTGCGAAAGGAAACAATGCCAATCGAAACTGACAACACGCAGTATCAAGGCGCATGACTCCTACTGAATCGCAAGTTGAACGAATACATACGGGATTCGATACAAGAGGCGGTATAGCAGAACTATGGGTATTTACCTGTTGTCCACTTAGTGTATTAACACTATAAGTCCCCCCTACCAGAAAACTGTTACATGCTTGCTGTCCTAATGATGCAGGACCAACGTTCGCATTAAAAGTGATTGGGGGTGGTTGGGAAGAAGATGGGGTTCCCCATACAGAATTGACCATCGTTACTGCTACGTTTTTTGAATTCGGAGCAATGGTTGCTGCCCAAGGTCCTGCATTAAGCTGATTACACAAGTTGTTACCAAATAAGTTATTGTTCCATGGTGGTAAAGGTGGATTTATATAGGATGAAACTAACGGTGTCAATCCATTCGGATTAGCATTTGGCAGTAATGGTTGTGCAGTCCTATATCCAAATACATTACTGATAGGAAAATTATAAAAACTCGCGAAGAGAACATCAAATTGGCTTGACCGTGGAGAACAGCCATTTGTGTAATTCACATCATTATTGGAAAGAGAATTTCGCGGTAACAAATCAACGTAAGTCAAATTGCGTATTGGCACATAGCTTACGGTTGGGCTAGATTGAGGTTGAATGATACATTCTAATTTATAAGCAATTTGCTGGTTCGCACTCACATTCATAGTGGTCTGCCAAGCGGGGGAATTACTTGGCGTGTTTGCAGCAGCAACACTTAATTGTGGCTGGATTTGATAGTTACCATAAGTAATGTAGTAAATCGTGTTAGATGCAATCTGTTGTTGAATTCCACCGCCACTTATCGTCACTGAATTAGGAATATGCCCTATAGCGGCATTATCCCGTACTTTCACATCAAACTCTACCCAATAGTACGGGACTAAGTTGTTGCCATATGCACCACAACCATCCCAATACAACTCTTGGCATGTTGCAGGAACTTGGATGCCACTAATAGTAACAGTTTGTTGATTAACACTGATTTGCGGTTGGGGTGTCCATGGCTGTACAGACTGGGGAGGTGGTGAACAACCAACATCCCAAGTATTAGTGGAGTAAAACTGCGGATTCCCAACATATTCTAAGTTTGGGTCAAGAACATCGGTAATTGTTGCTCCATTAATAGGTAACCCTCCAATATTTTGGAGGCGAATTCGATAGCGGAATGTTGTCCCAAGTGGACCAAGAATCTGGGGCGGGCATATTTGTTTTGCGATACAAGGTCTTGGAGATAATGCCTCTACCAAGAAGGTAACACACGACTCAGTCGTCTGCTGCCCAGGAACCTGGAGGACTGCGCAATTTTGAATTTGTTGATTAGGTAATGCGCTTGGAGAAATTCCGAAGCATATTGTTATGATAACACATTCCCCCGGTGGTAACGCTTGATTTAATGTCGCCGTCACTGTATTACCGTTCACAGTGAAATTCATATAACTGGGTGATGCACTAATAGTGTTCGCGTGCAGTGTGAGGCTACTGGGTAAGGCATCAACGATTGTAGCCTGACCAGCATACAGAGTATCTGGTCTTGTATTAACCAGTCGTACCTTGTAACATCCGGCACAACCAGGTTGTTTATTGGAGCTAGATAGCCATTTGAAAATCGATACATTTCCCCCTTGTTGCCCTATAAACTGATACCAAATTGAATCTTTAGTACTTGTAAATGGCAAATTGCATGCTGGTGTGCCTAACGAGCCACTGAGAAAAGCCGTCGCCCACCCATAACTACCGGGGGTTGGATTACCATAATCTACCTCGATATCACAACACACCATATTATACTGCTGTGTTGCAGAGAGACCCCCAATGCTCCATGTCACTGTCTGGGTGTTGCTATTGTACGTTACATTTGGACAGCTCGCCGAGATAAACTGTGCCCCGGGAGGCATGTTGAATGTAACAACCCCATTGACGAGATTAAGCTGACCATCAGGACCACAGGGAAGAGGATTTTCTTTCCATACACAGATTCGATGTATTGCTTTATCGGTAACGAATGGCTCGGGGCATGTTTGCTCTTGCCCATTTAAGCCAAGCAGTTTCACTTGTACTCGCCAAGGATTGACCGCAGTAGCAAAGACCTTAAGAGGACCTGCGGTAATCTGACGCTGCTCCCCATTCACAGTCGCGCTAATCGTCACAGAATTATCAACAGAAAAGTTAGGACAAGTTGCCCCATTTGCAAAGCGCACAGAAATTGTAAACGATCCACCACAGGGGACAATTGTAACATTAGACACTGTAACGCTCACAGTACCATTCTGTCCTTGTGCTGGCGTATTTGTGCTAACAGTACCTCCGCATAGCGACGAAGCTATATACAGGTCTTCAAAAAGAAGCCCTTGCGGTAGATTATCTGTAATTGTGAATCCAGTAGTACCCACAGGAATTGAAAATTCAATTTGAAAAGTGAAGAGCTGACCTGAACAAATAGAAGTGGCTGAAGTCTTCTTTTTGATTGTAATGCCATGACCAGAGGCTGTAATCTCACTTGGTGGGCTGGTTTGCGCAAAGGTTATTGAACCAAACAAGGTCAATAGAACAAACCACTGAAATAGCGGACGAATAGGCTGAGGAGGAGGACAAAAAAATCCCTCAAAGAACAAGCGGTTCATGGTAGAACTCCAAAAGTGAAACAATTAACCTCCGGGCAAAGCCAAAAGCAGGGGGATACTTCTGCAGGAATCTCGGACAGAACCATCCTCCACACCCTCAGCT
>JANWWF010000044.1 GCA_025055755.1 Candidatus Kapaibacterium sp.
ACTAGTGAAGGACAGTGCGACGACAGGGCGTCTGTCGCTGACGGCAAAGGATTCAGGAGCAGAGGGTGCAATTACGTTCAGCGACTCTGGTGGCGTGCTGGCGGCCCTGGGTTTAGATAACACTATTAAGCAGACAACTGGGACAACGACACTGTCTGTTCAAGGACGGGAGCTTACAAATACGAGCTATATCGTGTTCGAGTCGGGCGGATATAAACAGTTTCGGGTGAACGGGGTGACATTGTTTGTGTTCGTTCCTACCGCTAGCGGTTTGTTTGGATTCGATGCGTCGCTCCAAGCCTCTGATTTGCTCAATAGAATTGCTAATGCAATAAACAGTGCATCCGGCATTGGAGCTACGGCTACTATTCAGACAGTTGGTCCAAATCAGTCTCGCCTTGTCATTACAAATACAACTCCGGGTGGAGAGCTCACCATTAGCGATGACAGTGGGGTATTGGGTGCCATTGGTATTGCGTCCCAAACTCTGCGGGATGAGCGGACAAAGGCCACAGCAACCGGCGCAGGCTATGCAACAGGAACAGCTGCGGAGTTAAATGCCTCTCTCACCGTCAATGGGGTTACGATCACGCGGTCATCGAATACTATTACCGACGCAATCAACGGCGTTACACTCACTTTGCTCAAAGCGCAACAGGCCAGTGATGCGCCAGTATCGCTGACGACAGCCATTGGGACAGATAAGGTTGCCGATACCATCAAACCCTTGCTTGATGCGTACAACGATGCGCTCCGATATATTCGCGACAACATCAAGACAATAGGAGGGGATGCGGCACTCCGCTCGTTCCAATCGGAGTTACGATCGTTATCCTCGAGGATATTCCCTGCAACGTCGAACACGCTGGCGGACATTGGTATCAAAATAGCCAATGATGGAACACTAACGATTAGCAACAAGGAGCGGCTTAAACAGCAACTTGAAACTGACTCAAGCGCTGTCGCTAAGCTGTTTACTGCAAGTGGTGGCTTTGCAGACTTGCTCAGCAATGCAGTGACTGGGATGATTGGCAGTGACGGATTACTCCAATCTCGCTCGAATTCTCTTGGTCAGCAAATCAAGCGAGTTAGCGACCAGAAAAAAGCACTCCAAAACCGAATTGAACGTGAGGTCGAACAGCAACGTCGTGAGTACACAAAACTGCAAGAGCTGTTCTATACGCTCCAAGGACAAATGAGTCGGTACACTGCATATCTACGCTAATGGTACAGCGCACGATACTTCATTGTGAGCAATTGAGTGGGTTGTCCCACAGTGGAGGTTACTCCCATGGCTGAAATCGGCAGCATACAGCCCGTAGTGCCTGTTCGACCGATGGAGCACTCCACGGTTCAGCAGCGCCCTGTTGAAGCCGGCAATGAAACAGTCGCACACCGAACCCTTCCCACTGGTAGCTTAACGAAGCAAGACGGCTTCTTTGACACCGTGCAGCAACAGGAGGGTAAAGAAGGGGTCAAAGCCGCGATTGAAACAGCCCAACGGCAAATTCAGTTTGCTGTGGACAACGAAACTCGGCGGATGATTATCAAAATCATTGATCCTACGACCAAAGAAGTGATCCGGCAAATTCCCCCAGAGGAAGCGCTCCGCATCTCGCGGATGATTAGCCAAATGATAAGTGACCGTGGAGCAGTAACCGATGAGCGCGTCTAATGCCACTAATCCCCATGCACTGGTAGAGGAAATCGAGCGTCTCAACACTCAGCTTGATGACATCATCGGTATTCTTGCACGCCGAGAGGAAGGAACTGATCATACTGCTCTTCTCGAGGCAGCGGGCACCATTTTACACGAACGTGGCATGGTTCTTGATAAATTTCTGCAGTGGTGTAGCTCACCGCAGGGCAAACGCGCATTTGCTGGAGGGCGTCGCGCGTGGCAGGATGTCCTCGCGCAACTTCACAGCGGCGACGAGCACCGTGCTCAGCGGCTGGGTACTCTCATCGCAGGTGCTGCTGAACGCCTACGGCAACGGACTGCTCATCAGGCATTGTTCATTTATCAACGAGGTTCTCTATGATTCGCTCTATCGATGGCAAATCTGAGCTTGCGAAACTGAACCCCAGCGATGCGCCCCGGGTCCAGCATTCACAGCAAGAGCAGACGGGGCAGGGTGTGCCTACCGATAGGATTGAGCTTTCTGACCAAGCACGCGAATTGTTGCGTAATCCGGAGCTTGCCAAACGCCAACGCATAGAAGCAGGTATCGAGGCAGGCTTTTACAATTCGCCCCAGGTACTCCATATCGTCGCACAGCGATTGCTGAAAGACCTTGATTCTTCAGCTCCCCAAGGGAGCTAAGCGAGCACGTGCCCTTCAAAAAGGAAAGGGGAGGATTGCGTAAATTTCGCCCGAAGTGTGTTGCACTGTTCGGGAGGATGCGCCTATGGCACGCAGCCTCAACAAGGTGTTGCTCATCGGCAACGTGGGCAAAGATCCAGAAATCCGCTATACTCCTGCAGGGGTTCCCGTCGCACAATTTCGCCTTGCAACCAATGAATACTGGCGTGACAGCGAGGGACAATTGCAAGAAGCAACCGAATGGCATACAATTGTTGCGTGGCGCAACTTAGCAGAGCTTGCCGAACGCCAAATCCAACGAGGTAGTCGCTTGTTCATCGAGGGGCGAATTCGCTCCCGCAGTTATGAAGACTCCAGTGGGGCGAAACGGACCGCCTTTGAAATCATTGCCGATTCTATCATCGTGCTCGATGGACGCAAGGAATCGAGCCCTTCACCGCCGGATACGCCATCGGACACCGACACAAGCAGCCAGGACCTGCCCTTCTAAGCCAGTGTTCGTTCCCCGCAAACAAAGGGGTGTAATTTTGCTGCTGTCGGCGTACCATAGTCGGTAATGCCTTTATCTACCGTTTCACCAAAGCACGATCCCATGTACGGTTCCGAACAGCGCACGCATATAAAGGTTGGCGCTATTACCCTTGTGGCGCTTATTCTTCTGCTGGTTGGTATCACGATAGGACGAGGGGTGAATCTTTCAACTGCACCCGTACAGCTCCGCATCCGTGCCGCCAGTGCTGAGGGGCTCGAGTCAGGTGCTCCAGTCTGGATCAATGGCATCAAGCGGGGTACTGTGCTCAGTGTCCGCCCTGATGGAGATTCGGTGCTTATCACCGCGGGCATTGATGATGCTTCGATGCTTCGGGCAGATGCCCACGCACAAATTGCTATGCTGGAAATTACTGGGGGTAAACGGCTTGATATCATTCCGGGCACTAATGCGGAGCGGTGGGCAGGCACTGTGCTCCGAGCAAAAGGGGGAGGAGATCTTTCGTCGCTGGCAACCTCGATAGCTCCCCTTGCCGGGCGTGCAGAGCGATTGCTGGAACGGCTTGATACAACAATTGCTGCCGCTAATGCTGTTCTGGCCGATCGATCGGTGCAGGAAAACATCCGTACTGCCGTTACGCAGCTGGCGGAGCTGAGTGCGGAGCTCCGCTCGATAGTAGCTGCCAATCGTAGTGCAGTTGAAACGATCGTTGCAGATGTCCGCTCGCTTGGCGGCCAACTCCGCGATGCGGTCGAACAGAACCGCCCAACTGTGGAACGGCTTCTGGAGCGTCTTGATCGAACAAGTAACGAGCTGGAACACTTGACGGCGAAAGCCTCGACTCTTGCCAGCCGAGCCGATACTACCCTAAGCAATCTGAACGAGATCTTGCGGGAGCTCCGCTCTCAGCGGACGGTACTTGGCCGCTTGCTGAGCGATGAGCAGCTTGCCTTGTCGCTCGACACAACGCTACGGCGCGTTGGTGGCGTACTCGACACTATCGCTCGCTATGGCGTCAATGTCAACGTCCGTCTTGGCACACGACCATAGTTGCTGCTGATGTCTGCGACGTTTACCCCTGTCACTACGCAACTTGCCGCATACATTGAGTCGCTGTTTTCTGCGGAGGACGCGTTCTTACAATCCCTCCTGCGTCAGGCAGAAGCAGCGGGCATGCCTCCCATTCATATCAGCGGTGCACAGGGAGCAATTCTGCAAGTCATGCTGCGGGCAATAGGAGCTCGGCGAGTACTGGAAATCGGGTCGTTAGGTGGATACAGCGCTATCATCATGGCGCGAGCACTGCCGCCAGAGGGCAAGGTCGTGTGTTTTGAGATCAATCCTACCTACTGCGCATTCATTCAACGTCAGGCAGAGCAAGCAGGCTTGAGCAACGTTATCGAGGTCCGCTGTGGAAATGCGCTCAACCTGCTCGACACGTTGCCAGAAGAGCCACTCTTTGACGCGGTGTTCATTGACGCAGACAAGCCAAACTATGTTCATTACTTGGAGCGCTGCTATCCGCGAGTGCGGCAAGGCGGATTAATTATTGCGGATAACACCCTTGCCTGGGGACATATTGCTGAGCCCGAACCAACGTTCGAGCCGGCAAACGTCCGGGCATTGCAAGAGTATAACCGCCGCGTTGCAACGCATCCGGGACTGTGCGCAGCGCTTATTCCTGCCGGCGATGGGATGACTGTTGCTGTCAAGCTATAGGGGTAGGCGCTACCATCGCTGCTCTCTGGTTTTGAGCTTACGGATTTGTCGTACCAATGCTTCGCGGGCACCGTGAATTGCTTTGAAAAAGTCCTCGGCAGTTTCCTTTGCAACAAGCGTCTTGCCATTCAGGTGGAGTACAAATTCTGCGGTGCAACTGTTGTTTGCTCGCTCGAGCACCACATCTGCACCGATGATGGAATCGTGAAACGAACGCACATGGTCGAGCGCTTCCCGGACAAGGGATTCCAGTTCTTCGCTCGCCTTGAAGTGCCGTGCGGTGATGGTGAGTTTCATAGAGACCTCCTCATAGTGGAGAACATCAGGAGTGACGACCTATCTGGAAGCGCACGCCTACTGAGAGCATAAGTGCACTTCCACCAACGAGGATATTGTCGTTCCATTGTTGTGTTGAAGGAGAAGACACATCAACATAGCTCCGCAGCGCAGGGACT
>JANWWF010000045.1:0-1743 GCA_025055755.1 Candidatus Kapaibacterium sp.
TCCTCGTTCCCACCGTACTCCGGCTTCCACCGATACTGCACGCCCCGCATCGCTAACACCTTCTCCAACGCATTCCCCAACGGACGAATGTCCTCCTTCCACCGCACCGAGGAATACGTCTGCCACGACCGCGCACGCCCCATCCCAACATTCGTCGCAAGCGAATTGGGCAGGTCTATCCGGTACGAGGGCGTCCCCGTGTTGAAAAACACCAGCATGCCATCGGCTGTCAGACGCATCCGCACGGTGTCGGCGCCACTACTGGCGTTTGTGCGGAATTGGATGTCGGCGTTCTCGTTCTGCCGCAACTGCACATTGTTGCCTGATAGCTCAATTTTGAAGCCGTCATTGGCCGTTGCACCCGTCGAGCTGTTGGTTAGTTGGACACTTGTTCCATGGACGTGCACCCCCGATGCAGGGGAGTTTGTGCCAACTCCTAAGCGGTTATTCGAGGCATCCCAGAACAGGTTGTTACTCCCGGTGAGTTCACCGCTGCTGCCTCCACTCCAGAAGGCAATTTGCCCATCGCTCAATGTGCCAATCTGGGAGTTCCCTCCTCCTCCCGCAGTAACCCAGGAAAGATTGCCATTCCCATCGGTTGCAAGGACCTGTCCTGGTGTTCCATCTGCATTCGGCAGTTTCCAGACCACATTGGCAGCAATTTGATTGGGTGCAACAAATCCGACGTAATTCGTCCCGGCATCCGACGGTTCGTAAAACCGTAGCTGGGAGGCTTGATTGCGTACGTTATAGAGCCACAGATCCACGTCCACAAAAGCGGCAATATTGGTAGCACTACTTAAGTCTGTTTGGATGTTACTTGACTGTCCACTGTAGCCGACACTGCGAGCACCAAGCTTAAGGTTATATCCACCGACAATGGTGGAGAGATCTCCGGTTGCGATGTTCCCTGCCCCTCCGCTGACCGTGCTGGCATCTCCTTCCGCTTTGTTGGCAAGACCGCCGCCAACCGTACTGGCATTGCCACTGGCAACATTGGCACCTCCCCCCGCAACGACACCAACTGCGCCAGAAGCAGTGTTGTATGCTCCTCCCCCAATGACACTGGCATTTCCACTGGCAACTTGAGTTGCTTGATCACGGGCACTTTGGAGATCCACCGCATGCCACCCTCGCTGGTTGCCCCCCGCATCCCGCTGGATACTCCATGCGGGAGCAGCGGTCCCTGGAGGATTGAGCTGGAATACTTGCTGGTTCCCAGCCCAGAACTTAATCGGCTGCGGCTCAGCTTCATTCGTCGTCGCAATTACCAGTGGCACATTATCGCTTGTGCCCAGATAGTTGCCCGTTGTTCCATTCCAGGCAGTGGTCCCAGAGTTGCCCGTCAGTTTCCATGCGTTCGGATCGGATCCACCACCGGACGAAACTGCCACTTCAACAACGTTTGTGATACGCCCCTGGGCATTTACCGTGATGACGGGCACATGCGTTGCACTGCCATAGGTTCCTGCTGTCACGCCTGTATTCGAAAGGGCAAGCGTTACATTGCCAGTGTTGTTGAACGTTCCGCCCGTGAGCCCTGTCCCCGCTGTGATGCTATACTGCAGGGCACCGTTGAATTGGGTGGCGGTTACCGTGCCATTGACGCTCAGAAGCGATGTCGGTGTGGTGGTTCCAATCCCTACGTTTCCGCTTGCATCTATCCGCAAGCGTTCGCTTCCTGCTGTACTCAATGCCAATTGATTAGCCGCCGGGCTGAACATCCCCGTCGAGGCACTATTG
>JANWWF010000045.1:1752-4557 GCA_025055755.1 Candidatus Kapaibacterium sp.
TCCTCGTTCCCACCGTACTCCGGCTTCCACCGATACTGCACGCCCCGCATCGCTAACACCTTCTCCAACGCATTCCCTAACGGACGAATGTCCTCCTTCCACCGCACCGAAGAATACGCAACCCACGCCCGCGCACGTCCCATCCCAACATTCGTCGCAGACGAATTGGGCAAATCTATCCGGTACGAGGGCGTCCCCGTGTTGAAAAACACCAGCATGCCATCGGCTGTCAGACGCATCCGCACCGTGTCGCTACCCCCACCAGCGTTTGTGCGGAATTGGATTTCGCCGTTCTCGTTCTGCCGCAACTGCACATCGCTGCCTGATAGCTGAATCAAAAAACCGTCACCGCTTCCAGAACCCGTGCTGCTATTGGTCACTTGGATATTCGTCCCGTGGACGTGCAGCCCCGAACTTGGAGTTGCAATCCCTACCCCCAAGCGAGTATTTGTTCCATCCCACACCAGGTTGTTGCTCCCAGTGAGCGCGCCGCCGCTGCCCCCGCTCCAGAAGGCAATCTGCCCATCGGTGAGCGTGCCGACCTGGGGGTCGCCTTCCGTACCTCCCACCGTTATCCACGACAAGTTCCCGTTACCATCGGTTGTGAGTACCTGACCAGCACTACCATCACTTGCAGGAAGCGTCCACATGACATTAGTCCCGACGGCGGATGGTGCCCGAAAACCGACGTAGTTTGTTCCATTGCTGCTTGCCTCGTAAAAGCGCAGCTGCGATGCTTGGTTTCGTACGTTATAGAGCCAAAGGTCCACGTCCACAAAAGCGGCAATGTTACTGTGGCTGCTCAAGTCTGTTTCGGTGTTGCTTGTTTGTCCGCTGTAGCCAAAGCTCCGATCACCCAGTTTCAAGTTATATCCTCCCGCTATCGTCGCATAGTCTCCGCTGGCGGTATTAGCACCTCCGCCGCAAATTGTGCTGGCATCTCCAAGCGCAGTATTCCCTACACCTCCGCTGATAGTGCTTGCAACACCACTTGCAGTATTGACACCCCCACCTCCGACAGTACTTGTTTCTCCGCTGGCAGTATTGCTTGCACCGCCGGCGATAACGCTATACTGGCCGCTTGCGACTTCCCATGCATTATCCCGAGCGCTTTGGAGATCTACCGCATGCCTTCCGCGCTGGTTACCTCCTGCATCCCGCTGGATACTCCATGCGGGAGCAGTGGTCCCTGGAGGATTGAGCCGGAATACTTGCTGGTTTCCAGCCCAGAACTGAATTGGTTGGGGCAGGGTTGTATTCGTTGTGGCAATGACCAGGGGCTGGTTATCCGTGGTCCCGAGAAAATTTCCCGTCGTTCCATTCCAAGCAGTGGTTCCCGTGTTGCCTGTCAGTTTCCACGCGTTCGGATCGGATCCACCACCGGACGAAACTGCCACTTCAACAATGTTTGTGATACGCCCCTGGGCATTTACCGTGATGACGGGCACATGCGTTGCACTGCCATAGGTTCCTGCTGTCACGCCTGTATTCGAGAGGGCAAGCGTCACATTGCCCGTGTTGTTGAACGTTCCGCCTGTGAGCCCTGCCCCCGTTGTGATGCTATATTGCAGGGCGCCGTTGAATTGCGTGGCGGTCACCGTGCCATTGACGCTCAGCAGCGATGTCGGCGTGGTGGTTCCAATCCCTACGTTTCCGCTTGCATCTATCCGCAAGCGTTCGCTTCCTGCTGTACTCAATGCCAACTGATTAGCCGCCGGGCTGAACATCCCCGTCGAGGCACTATTGACAAAGCGAAAGGCAGGGGTTCCTGCAGTTCCATCCGCACTCCGGAATCCATCTGCTCGAACACTACCATCAACGCGAAGCTTGCCATCGCTGCTGACATTGCCAAGTACCACCGTCGTCGAAGCGCCGCTGGCAAGCCGCACTGAACCGGTAACGTCGAGATTCACCGTCGGCGTGCTGGTTCCAATCCCTAAACGAGCATTTGCGTTATCCCACACCAAGTTTGCACTTCCTCCCAGCGCTGTGCCTCCCCAAAACGCAATTTGTCCATTGCTAAACGTTCCCACCTGCGGATCGTCTTCCAACGCCGATAGCGAGGACCATTGGGGTGTTGTCCCCACGGTTGCAAGAACCTGTCCATTCGATCCTGCTGCCAACTTGCTGACGGCAATTGCGGCAGTGGCGCTGATGTCTGCGTTTGTGATTGTCCCATCGGCAATTTCCGCAGTGGTCACCGCTCCACTGCCAATTTGCAGGTTAAGCGCCTGTGCCGTACCGCTCACCGAGATATCCGAGCCCGCCACCGCGCTGAGTGGAGTTGCTGTCGTCAACAGTGTTCCACTTTCATTTGGCAGCGTCCACACTCGATTGCTCGTCAGTGGCGATGCCGTTTGCAGCGTCCCCACAAATGCTGGCGGCGTATCCCAACGGATTGAACCATCCCCCGGCATACGGAGAAAAGCTCCTGCTGTCTCCAAGCGGAGGGAGTCTTTGACAATTGCACCGTAATTGATCAAGCTCCCTACTTGCCCACGAGCAGCAATAGCAAATGCGCTCAGCACAGCGCAATACACAACAGCGCGTTTCATCGGTAAACCTCACAATAGATGGTGGAACCTACCATTAGGCATGTTGCTCTCCAGTGACCGAAAATACACCATCTGATCCCAAGGGTGTGCTCGACCCGCGGTAGGGATGGCTTCCGTGTACCGCTGCGGTATGGGTTGAGCAAAAAAAAAGCGGGGCACAGCCAGCGTCTGTGCCCCGCATCCTGGGAAAGGAAATACCTCCGGGCTTATTTGATCAGTTGCATCCGCTTGGTTGCAACGATCCGCCCAT
>JANWWF010000046.1 GCA_025055755.1 Candidatus Kapaibacterium sp.
ACAGGAACAAGTCAATGGCCCACTTCTGGCTTTACAATTAGTACAAGTGGTAACATTGTAACAGCAACGCTCGCCAGTCCACTTCCACCGAATACATGCCGCTGGCTCTACATAAACTTTAGTATTTCTCCTACCGCAACGCCAAACAGCACGATAACCAACTGCGCCTGGGCACAGGTGCCGGGTCTTGCGCCTATGCAATCGTGCGTCTCGTTTGTTGTCAATGCACCTTCGCCTACCGCATGTATCCAAAAGGAAATTTGCTCGCAGCAAGCATCGTACACTCCTGGACAAATAATCCGTGTGCGATTCCGCTTGCAAAACATCGGCGGACAGAACATAAGCGGCGCGACACTGACGGACAATCTCAATCCCAACTTCCAGTACATCGGCAATCCGGCATTTTACACGTCGAATTCGTGGAGTACGCCATGCAATCCACAGAGTGGGACCTCTGCATGGACACCGTCGCCCACGATCAGTGTTAGTGGTCAGACAATAACGATCTCGAACATCACTATTCCTGCAACGTGTCAAAATCTTTTCTGGAGCGGCTGCGGATTCTATGGAAACACTGGAGTCCCGTATTATTGGGTTGAATTCGATGTAAAAATTGCTGATACCGCAGGACTTGGGAATATCCCGAACTTCTATACCCTCTCGGGAGGTGGGCTTGCCCAGCCTGTCCAATCGAACACTGTACTGGTCTTAGTAACAGGAAACGTCGGCTTTACACTCGATAAAAAAGTCGCTTCCGATACAACAAACTGGCAAAATTCTCTTACCTCGACTGCAGGATCAACGGTCAACTATCGGTTACGCTTGAACTTTACAGGGACTGTTGGGTTACGGCATGTGACCTTTATAGACCTTTTACCCAGGGACAATGGCGCAGCAGATGATAAAATCTTGCAGGCATGTGGCAGCCGAGGCAGCCAATACGATGTCACCTATCAATCGCTGGTGCTTAGTTCACCGGGGAGTGCCGCAAGCTACAATAACGCAGCAACGACCTTAGCCGATGCAAACGCAATAAGTTCTGCAACCAGTGCACCAGCTAATCTTTTCCCCAACAAGTGCGGTACGTCTGGTTCCTGGACAAGCGGTGTTGCAGCAGGGAATAAGAATGTGGGCTTCTACTTTGGCAGTAGTGGCATTGGTGTTAGTACGCCGCCGACTGTGGTATTTAGCGCAAAACTGAGCAACAATGCACAGCCAGCGCAGCTTGCCTGTAATACCTTTGCTGCAGGTGGTGCAGTGCGCCATTACCTGAACAGTTCGACATCGCAAGATGTCCCAGTTGGTCCGCTTGAGTCTGCGCCTGTTTGTGTAACAATTGATTCCAGTTCACGCTGCTACGATGCTCAACTGCAGGGTGTGCCTATCCCAATCGGCGTAGTATCGTGGCAAGGTGCGACTGCGTGCAAGTATCAGGTTACGGTGGGATTGAATAATCCTGGTCCTGCAACACAAGGGTGTGCCTATTCCCCGCAGGGGACTGTAACGCCCAATTCATTCACAGTGCCAAATGGTGCTTCGACTCTGACGTTGACGTTCATTGATACGCCGCCACCGAACAACTTTGCGTGTATCATTTTTGGCACACCAAATCCAGCAGGGGTATGTGCACCATGCGACACTGTTTGTTTCGACCTCAGACCGTGTCCACAGCAGGATACGTGCTGCCCACGGTTTGAACGTGTCTCCATCAAATGTATCGGTCCCGACTCAGCAGGGAATATGATGTACTCAATCGTTGGACTCGGGACAATTCCGTGCAAGGCACAATTGATCATTAGCTCTCCAGATGGAGCGTTTAGTCCTTCCGTATTCGGCATCGGTCCAGGTAGCTTTACAATAAACACCACGTTTACTGATTTGCCCCCAGCTGCTGGATCTTCCATTACGGTGTATTACACCATTATCGGCGGATCAGGGACTGTCCTTTGCCGAGATTCTGGAGTAATCAAGTTGCCACCCTGCCCACAACAACCGCGTAATTGCTGCATGGGCTGGTGGCGCCGCATTCAGAGCCAGGTCAAGTGGTTTAGCAACGGTGCTGTTCAGATTAGCGGAACGTTAGGTGCTGGACCAGCTCCAATCCATCGGTTTGCTGCAGCGATCGTTAGCGCACAACTCAAGCGGTGGTGTCCAATCATCCCGCCTCCATCTGCTCCATGGCAGCGCATTTTTGGTGACATGACCAGCGGTTGGTTGATTCCGGCGCCTGGCGCCCCGCAGATGCTAACGCCGTATTCGCGACAGATTGTATGGGAAGGACCAATACCGGATAGCTGTATTAGCTGGGGACAACTTCCTGCATCATTCCAATTGAACATGCTCTTCCCCGCACCAACAGGATTCAAGTGTGGTGATAGTCTCCGCTTTACTGTCCGCTACACATTTACTGATTGTGAGTGCCGCTCGTGCGATACATTGATTACATACACTGTTGTTCGCAAGAAACAGATTATCGCTCTTCCATGGGAGCCAATTTCAGCAGCGTGGCTTTCACGCCGTGAACTTGCAATCACACTGCCGAATATTGTCGCAGTAAGTGCGGACACCACCGAGCGCGTAGCCCTCAGGAGTATAGAACTCAAAGGAATCACTCCACGCGGTATTCGGGTTGAGTATTGCCAGGGATCGGGTGACGAGTGTCAATGGCAGGAATGTACCCAGTGTTATGTAAAGACTGGTGGTGGTAATGTCCTGGTAGTATGGCCATCGAATGCTGAGGGTGGGCAATATCGAATTGTGTTGGAAGATACTGATCCAGGTGAGGAATTATTCGCAATCCTTAGCTGGGAGGAAAACGAGGGGACAAATAGTCAAACAGTTACCATCAGCATTCCGCCCTACAGCGACAGACCTAATCCGTCAGGTATTGTAGTCCAAGATCGGGAGAGTGCACCACCGCACGTCCGGACATTTGCACTTGCATTTGTCAACGGTGATATACCCGTCGAGGAGATTAGCATTGAGCTGAAAGCACTTCCACAGCCCGATGGAACTATTCCAGCAATTATCGCAATGGGTCCCATTGATGGGAGCGGAATTACGATCAAGTGTTGCTCGTACTGGCGACCGAACTGTCCATGCTATTGGGTTATCAGTGAACCACTTGAGCCAGGCGCAGTCTTCCGACCGCTCTTTGTCACTGTTGCAGGTGCAAAGCGGGATGCACTCGATGCAGTGGAGGTTGAGTACACCCTTACCG
>JANWWF010000047.1 GCA_025055755.1 Candidatus Kapaibacterium sp.
ACTCTTGCGCAGTGGTACACTGGGTATTTTGACCGCTTCGCCAGCGATGGGCATCGAGTGTATGCACAGATGATGAAAACTTGACACATCCCATCATTTCATGCAATATCGATTAGGCAGACAATGCTTTGCACACTTATCCTCCTTTGCAAACTTAGCAGTGTGTCTTGCTGTGTCTATCGCTGCCATGTCCCTAAAAGCCTCCCAACTTTTTGATAGTTACAGAGCTGATCCGTATATTAGGGTCGGACAAACGATATTTTATACCCGGAGGTAATAGCAATGAACTACTTTCTTTCTTTTCCTTACAGAGTCGCATTAGCTTTTTTGCTAGGAGTATATTCATTTGCACAGATACCGCGAGTGATATCCTACCAAGGATTACTGACAGACAGCCAAGGTCAAATTCTGCCAAATGGTACTTATCAAATTCAAATTAATTTGTACGACCACCCTACAGCCGGCACATTACTTTACTCTGAGCAGCACACTGCTACCGTGAGCGATGGTGTTGTTAATATACACATCGGTTCAGTAGTACCCTTGCCGAATTCTTTGTCCTTTAATCAAACGTATTATGTAGGAATTAGCATCAATGGGGGAATTGAACTCCTGCCACGGACAATGTTGACCGCGGTTCCATACGCCTTGAGAGCAGAAACTGCATTGATAGCAGATAGTGCGTATGCTATCATTGGCACAGCTGGCCATTGGCTTCTAAACGGAAACAGTGGTACAACCACCTGGAACGGAACCGCTGGACATTATTTGGGAACCAGTGACAATCAGCCTTTAGTAATTGCTACGACTAACACTACTTACCCACAGCCTATAACATTTTGGACCAAAAATTTCGAGCGGATGCGTATAAGCGATACAGGTAATGTGGGAATAGGCACAATATCGCCTTCCCACCGCTTGCATATATGGAGTGTTGTTGATCCCTTGCGATTGGAAGGATTACAATTCGATAATTCGCTAGAAGACATTTTAGCAGTAAATAGTGATGGCATTGTTTATCGTCGGCAGGTCAATTCCCTCACCAACAACGCCTGGTTACTAACCGGAAATAGTGGTACTAATGCTTGGAATGGAGCAACAGGAAGCTACTTAGGGACAAGCGATGCACAACCCCTTGTTATTGCTACAACAAATACATCTTCTCCACAACCCATCGTATTTCGTGCAGGGAACCAAGTTGTATTACAGCTAAATCCACCCAGCAGCTCAGGGTTTAGTATACAACGAGATGCTTCTGGCAACTCGCGCGGAAGTTTTGCTGTAGACTTACAACGCAAGCGAAGTTTACCATCCCAAGTGGCAAGCGGCAGCTACAGCGTAATTGTAGGAGGAGAAGACAATACTGCAAGTAGCGAATATGGTATCGTCGTAGGTGGCTTTCGAAATACTGCAAGTGGGAACTCCTCTTTCGTCGGAGGAGGCAGCGACAATAATGCAGGCGGTAACAAGAGCACTATTAGTGGCGGACAGGGTAATTCTGCCAGTGGTTTGTTGGGATGTGCACTTTGTGGTCAAAGTAATACAGCCAGTGGCAACTTTAGTATAGCGAGCGGTGGATACAACAACACCGCAAGCGGTTACGCTAGTACAGTTAGTGGGGGCGGTCTCAATATTGCCAGTAGCCACTCCAGCACAGTAGGAGGTGGAAACAGTAACACCGCGAGCGGTCAATACAGTACAGTTTCGGGTGGTCAGCGAAATATCGCAAGTGGCTACATTAGTGCCATTATAGGCGGTTGGGATAACAATGCAATCGGTCAATTTAGTGCGATACTTGGAGGCTATTCAAATACTGCAAATGCAAACTATGTTTTAGTTTTCGGGCAGAACGTTGATCCATCGGTAAACGAAGCCTACCGGCTATACTTATTTGGTGATGGCACAACTCCACCTGATGGAAACACTCGAGCCTCTGGCTTCCTTGTCATTAACCGATTAGATGGAGATCATCCCATACACGTGGGCACCAACAACACCAACGGCAACGGGGCGTACCTCTCGGCGGGGGGCACCTGGACGAACGCTTCCACGCGCACGAAGAAAGACCGCTTCGTGCCGTTGAACCCACAGGAATTGCTGTCCAAGATTCGGCAGTTGACGGTGGAGGGGTGGTATTACAAGGGGACGAGGGAGTATCACATTGGTCCGTATGCGGAGGACTTTCATGATGCGTTCGGGACGGGGGTGCTCGATGGTCCGGATGCGCGGACATCGCTGGCGGCATCGGACGTGGCAGGCGTGGCCCTCTTGGGCATCAAGGCGCTGGCGGAGCAGGTGGAGCAGGGTGGAACAGCGATGCAAAGCAATCGGGAGGATATCGAAGCGCTGCGGCGAGAGAATGCTGCGCTGAAGGAAAAGACTACCGCCCTCGAGCAGAAAAACAGCATGCTCGAGCAGCGTTTGGCGGCGTTGGAGCAGTTGGTGCAGGAGCTGGTTGGGCGCTCGGCTGCACCGCAAGACCCATGGCTGGGGGACAATGTACCTAACCCACACGATGGAACGACCACGATTTCCTACCGCGTGCCCGTTGGCGTGACCACTGCCGTGCTGCGTGTTCACGACATGGCGGGGCGACCGCTGTTGGAGGTGGTGTTACCGGCTCGTGGGCAGGTGGCGCAGGTGACGTTGGCGATTGGCTCGTATCCCTCGGGGGTGTATGAGTATTCGCTGGTGCTCGATGGACGGGTGGTAGCGACCAAGCAAATGCAGCTGGTGCGCTAACAGAAGGCTTTTTCTCGGAGCTTCGAAGACGGGGGCAAGCGCTGTTGCTTGCCCTTTTTTCATCGGCGGATAATTTGCTCCCGTGCTGCACCAGTCGAAAGCAGACGAACCGGTACGCCGCAGTGTTCTTCAACCAGCTCTACCAG
>JANWWF010000048.1 GCA_025055755.1 Candidatus Kapaibacterium sp.
GCAGACGTCCAACAGCAGCTGGTGATAGCACAGCAACAGATCAGTCACCAGCAGCAGCGTGCTCAGCGTGACTCGCTACGGCTAAAGAATTTGGCGATGGTAGCCGAAATGTATGATCGTGCTGACCCGGCTGAGGTTGCAAAGATTCTTGCCAGTGCAGAAAGCTCCTATGCGGCTTCTGTTCTTCGGCTCATGAAGCGCAAAACGGCTGCAAAGGTGATTGAGTACTTGCCGAAGGATAAAGCACTGGCTATTTCCCTTGCAGTCCTCGACCAGCCGTGAGGGCATAGGAATTACCATTGCAGGATGCACACAGTGAGCGTTGACTTGTTATCTTCCTTTGCATGCTCTTTCCTTGTCCCGGGGGATGCAGTTGGTGTTTCCCCGCAGCGCTGCTTTTCTCTCTCTTCGGTTGGGGGGGATTTTGGTGTAACTCTCTTGGAGGCAATAGCTGACTATCAGCATCCACTGCCTATTGTAGGTACTCCTTCAAGCCAAGGTAGCAGCCCTGGTGAAGACATTGTATGTGACAGCTCTGTTGCACTTCAGAGTAAGGACCCAGGAGATGAGCGAACTTCGACAGCAGCAGAAACACCACCCTGGAGCATGAAGGAAGGAACGCAAGGTAGTGGTATAGTGCTTCCTTGGCTTTACACTACTCTGCCAATGGTTTGTATGCCATCCACGCCCCACCAAGAAGTCCACTCTTGCTGTGTTTCGCCGAACACGGTGAACTCTTCTCCTGGCAAATCGAACTCGGTAATAGTCGCTCCTTTGTTGCCGGAGCAGTTGCGGCATTATCTTGCGTCAGCATTGCCTGACGCAACTATTCGGATTGATGAAAGTTACAGTGTCTATCTCCAACGACAGAGTGAAAGCCATCCCAGACGCATCTTTGCCGCACATATAACGATTGGGGAGAATGATAGCCGAAGCGTGGGGGGAGAAAAGGGGAACGCTATTGCCTTGTCCTTTCTTTCGGGGGATACTTCTTCTTTCCGGAGCAACAGGCTGACTCCCCCTGAGCGGCAGGCAGAACAGTACATTCACCCCAAGCACCACTTTTTTCTACCAGGGGATTGTCTCGAGGGACAAAAAAAGGGAGAAGATGAACAAACACGTCGTGCTGAGCAAACCAAACATGGCTGTATGGCAGATCCCATGAAAACAGCAAGTGAACCGCTCTTGTCAAATGATCAGGTACACCCTTTCTCCGAAAAAATGCCTCTGTCTGAAGGCGGCGTGCCTTCAGCCCTTGTTTTTAGGTCCTCGGAGATAGGAATACAAGAAAAGCTTCCATCATCGCATCAACATGGCTTACAAGCAGTACTTCGGGCTACAATAACCGCACTTCACTACGGTGGTGGTACAGTTGCCCGCTTGGTTCTTTATCCAGAATCCCTTGGCACAATAGTTGTTCACATCCAAACGCACCCTGCAAGTACGCAGGTACAAATTGTTGTTACGGCTGCAGAGACACTTTCGTTGGTTGAGCGCAGCATCGAGTCTCTGCAGGACGAGCTGAATGCAGCTGGTGTTGCAGCGGAGTCAATCACTGTGCGACTCCAGCAGAAGACAGAAACCAATCAGCACATGCCATCAGCAGAAGTGGTGGAGTATTCAGCAATTGCAGCCGTTGGTGATGAACCATCCCACCGACGACGGCAGCGACGAAACCCTCTGCCACATCCGCGTAATGAGCGCCGGCATGCTGTGAGCTTTGAGCACTATATGTAGGAGGCACAATGGCACAGACGCTTAGTCCACTGACGCAGCAGCTCTTCGATGCGCTGTCGCTCCAGCGCACAGAAAAGCAGCCTACAAAGCAGCTCGGCAAAGAGGATTTTCTGAAGCTGCTCACATTACAGCTTCGGTCGCAGAATCCACTCAATCCTGCATCGAATCAAGAAATGGCTGCACAACTGGCGCAGTTTTCTGCCCTCGAGCAAATGCAAAACATCAGTGCTACTCTCGATAAGCTTCTGCAAAGCAATGCAACTCTGGCACTCAGTCTTGCGCAGTACTCTGCCCCTGCACTTATTGGGCGAACTGCAGTGCTTGGCACGTCTCAGTTCGCCTTTGATGGAAACACAAGCGTCATGCTGGGATACGAGCTGCCGAGTGCAGCGACAAAAGCAATGGTTGAAATTCGGTCCGCTGATGGTGCGGTTGTACGTGTTATTGAGGTGCCCGCGTCTGCACTGCGACAAGGTGTCAATGCCGTTGAATGGGATGGAAAGGATGCACGGGGTAATCGAGTGCCGGCAGGAACATATTCGTTTGTCGTTCGTGCAACAGATAACAAGGATGCGCCGATCAGTGCTGTTCCTCGTGTGGAAGGCACAATCACAGGAATCCGATATACAGACGCGGGACTTGTTCTTGTTCTGGGCTCAATCGAAGTGCCGATTGGTACGCTCGTTGAGCTGCGGTAGGACCTAAGAATGCTCTTTGAGAACTTCGCTATGCACTCAAGTTTTGTGGCATTGTGACGACAATTCAAACAGAGTTCATTGTCACAATGCAGTGGTACAGCTTACTATGCAGATCGCAGAACTTCAACCGGTTGCTGTCCCGTTTATCCCTCTTCAGCCGCCGACGCAAACGCCCGTGGCGGAGAGGAGTACATTCGATGCAATACTGCAGAGCGAGAAGTTGCGGTTTTCTGCGCATGCCCAGGCACGGCTAATGAGTAGAGGTGTAGGATTGACCAGCGAAGACATGGCACGGTTGGAGGATGCGGTTGCAAAAGCTGAGCGTAAAGGTGCACGCGATGCATTTGTGATGCTCCGGGACATGGTGTTCATCGTTAGCATCAAGAACCGGACAGTTATCACAGCACT
>JANWWF010000049.1 GCA_025055755.1 Candidatus Kapaibacterium sp.
ACCAGAATGCGAAAATTTCATCAGACTCTGGCGTGTGGGTAACTAGAGTAATGCTCTGCCCTGTGGTTTGCATGACCGCGATATCCATAGTGCGCGTCTCCGGATCTTCACGTGTAAACGCGATGTATTTTCCATCCGGCGACCACATTGGCCAGAGTTCATTTTCTGGTGTGTTCGTAATCTTTTTCAGTTCAGAGCCATCTACTCTTATCGAGCAGATGTCCTTTTGATAATTTCCATCAGATAATAGCGAGCCACACATGAACAAAAGTTGCTTCCCGTCACTTGACCAGCTTGGTCCATCGCTATCGCCATCAGTTCCCATATCAGTGATCTGCGTAATCTCGTTGACACAAGACGTTGGCTCGGCCAAACATCCAGTATCAAGAAGATAGATCTCTGTGACGCCTAGATAAGTACCGTCAGTTCGGTTTATTTTGGCATGATCAGAAGCAAAAGCTATCCATTTTCCATCGGGAGACCATGCGGGAGCCCTCTCTATTGTGGGCCATGATGTAATGCGAATTGGATTATTGTCCTTTACATTCACAACGTACAACGAGGAGTCAACCAATTCTTCATCGTTGTGTGTATACACCAATGATTTCCCATCTGGCGACCAACTGGGTTGGGAGTTGCCCTTCTGTAAACCAGACAGCTTCGTCACTTTGCCAGAAGCCATCTCGTAGAGCATGAGCTCGCCTTTGCTGCTAAAAGCAAGTCGACCACCATCCGGCGATGACCGCGCAAAGGGATAATCGACTGATGCAAGACGGACTCCGAGAGGCTGTTCTAGGGAACTAAGATACAGCAGGCCATCCATCCAGAACACTAAGTATATCCCGCTTTGCAATTCTGATCTCGGGTCAGATACAGTGGGTTGAGTTTCTAGCGGATGCAGTGGAGGCGTGGTTGCAGGGGCTTGGGGGGTATTAGTTGCAAAGGTGGGAGTTATGCTCAGACTCGTTATGGTCGGCACAACTGGTGATGCTATTGTCATCGAGGGAGTTGCCAAAGTTCGATTGGAGCACCCTGAGAGCAATCCCAAAACGATGATCACAAAAATGGTATGGGAGAGGTGAACCTTCACCCCAAACCTACCCTTGTTTGTCGTCATGCTTGACTCACTGGCTTCGGTATGCAACTACCATCAACCTCTGAGTAAAATCCAGACCAGGACCGGGCCAAGCTGCAAGGAAATCTTTCCACCAGTAATACTCTTCCTGATTGTCAAAGGGATTATACACGCGCACCCATTGCCACCTGTTTCCCCATAGCCATTCACGCGAAAGGCCGGTTACCACTAACCAATGTCCCGAGGTTCCAGCACCCACTTTGCCAGATATTCCGCCTATAGCCACACCAGGGATTGGGTATTGGTTAGCAGACAAAGCAAGCCGCAAGATAGAAGATGCTTCAGAAGCGGGAATATTCCTCACCACATGCGCATTCCAACCCCTGTGGCTCCTAATGATCCACGCCAATTCATCTGGACTAGTGTAATTGGGGTTGGCGTTTACAATGTGATACTTGCCCTGCAAATGGACTGGATATTGTACGTTGTACGCCGCCAAGAAAACATCGTTGGCGGTAAGTGTAGGGTCTTGAAGAATAGCGGCGAGGGAAGTGGTGCCACAAGCTCCTGTTACTTCAACTCCTAATGGGTCAGTTATTCTAAACTGAGACTGGTTCGTTCCAGGTGGGACCTCCTGCTTTAGGTAGTTTAGAATCTTCGCGGGTGGGACGTTTATCCACGGATCCCAATGAATGTTGCGAGGGAGGCTTTTCTCGTTGTAATCCTTAGTCTTCGGAGGCAGCAATCCGCGATTGTTTATCGGTAAGTATTCGCAATCCTCACGATCCTCACCCCCAAGCATTGAACAAGGGGTTTGTCCGCTTGGGTCTGTGTAGTTAATTGGATTCCCATTGGTGTAATTCCACTTGTTTAGCGTTAGTGGTCGTTCGTAATCCCCATCCCAAGAGTCTGCTGTGAGAAAGCGCCCCCACTGCGGGCCATAGTACCGCGCGCGCAGATGGATTAACCCGGTCACGTCTCGCCATTCGCCCGTAAAGTTGTAGTTCGTCGTGCCCGTGCCCGCACTTGTGAGCACCGTGCCGTACGGCTCGTAGCTCCGCGCCAGCGTCACCGCGCCGCCCGCATTCGCCAGCTGCCGCACGCTCCCCAGCGCATCGGGCAGGTGATACTGCCAGCCGCCCGGCTGCAACTCGCCCACACGCCCGTGGCCGTACAGATACGTGTTCGTGCCATCGGCCAGCACCTGCGTCAGCCCGGCGTTCAAGTCAAGGACGTAGGTTGTCGTGTTGCCATTGACCGTTTGCCGCAGCCGGTCATTCAAGCCGTTGTAGGCAAACGTATACGTGTTCGTGCCTTGTGTGACGCTCGTCAGCCGGTTGGCGGCATCATACGTGTACGTGCTCACCCCATCCAAGAGCAGGTTGCCGTTCGCGTCCCAGGTGTACGCCACGCCGTTGACGTTGATCAGCCGGTTGGCCGCATCGTAGGTGTACACCGTCGTGGTCGTGAGGGTGGCCTGCGTCAGCCGGTTGCCCACCGCGTCATACGTGTACGCAAAATAGCGCCCGTCGCTGTAGTCCGCGCGCCTCAGGCGGTAGAGCGGGTCATAGCTGTAGGTGATGCTCTGCTGGCTGTGGCCGGGC
>JANWWF010000004.1 GCA_025055755.1 Candidatus Kapaibacterium sp.
GCGCCTGTGCCGATGACAAACTCTGCCGAGAAGGTGCCATTGAGCAGCTGGCGTCCACCGAAGACCGTCGAATCCACGATCGTTTGGATCTGCTGCGCAAGACGATAAGCACTCTTGGCTAATGCAACTTTTTCATCCGTCCCCAGTGCACCTGACGATGCTGTTGAAGCAGCATCTTTGATTTGCTGCAACAGTGAGCTGATGTTGTCCAAGCCGTCCTGCGCGATGTTCGTGACACTTGATGCATCGCCGACAGCATTCAGAGCGGCTTGGAGAGCACCGTTGCGTGCTTTGAGTGCGCGCGAGGTGATGTAGCCGGCAACGTCATCTTGCGCCGAGTTGATACGCTTGCCGGTAGAAAGACGCAATTGGTGGAGAGCTATATCGCGATTGGCTGCATCCAGAGCATTGTAGGCATTCTCGGCGGGCGTGTTGGTGCGGATGCGAGCTCCATTCGTAATTGCCGATGGCATGGAAACCTCCATGAAAAAAGTGATACACTACGGAGCGGGCATCCTGCCATCTGTTGTCACCATCCACGCCGAATTGTCGGATGGTGCCAGAAAAACTTTAGCGCCGTCGCCATCTGCGCTGTACAAGTACTCGCGCAATGCGCACCTGGCGTTGTCTCCGCAGCCAGCGAACAAACCGCCGCCATACGATACGCATAAGCATCACCAGCGAGAGACGGTGCCTGCCCCCTCGACCAAGCGCAAAACGAACATGCTCGAGCATTGCTGCCGTCGGTGGTACTTCAATCGTAGCATAGTCGGCAGCTCGAACCTTTTGGATGTAGGTACGGAGTGCCTGCTCCATCTGCTGCACAAGTGTGTGAAGACGTTCTGCATCTGGATTGTACCGGAGCAGCTGACGGAGATACTCCACAAGCGCTGCCATACGCTCCGCATCATCATTGCGATGGAACTGCTCAAACTCTTCAAGGAGAGCACGCGCAATACGCTCCAGCCAAGCACGTTGTTCGACACTAAGCTGAAATATTACCGCCGGATCAATATCATCGAGTTCGACGAAGACTTCCGAAAGCTGTTCAATATCGCTCCCAAAGTGCTCCGTTGCATAGTGGGCAACCTTATGGGCAAGTTCCCCGATTAGCCGATCGAGCACACCAATATCGTGGGCAAGCATAGAACGACGCGCCGTAGTACTTGCCAGTTGTAACTGATGCTCCAATTGGCGGCGACGCTCTTGGAGCTCCAACAGTCGCCGCGCGTCTGGAGTACCAAGTTTCCGGGCGTAGTACTCGACCATTGCAGGGTCAGGAACAATGCGCTCGTGACCGATTTTTACCGCGTGGAGACGAATGCTTGTCCCCATCTTCTCTCGCAATCGCTCGATATCTAAATGCGCTGCACCATCGGTGATCACCAGAATCTCTGCATCACTCAAGCTCTGGTGCTGCTGAATATCTTCGATTGCAGTCTCGATTGCCTCCTGGAGATTAGTCCCACGCCCGTGCGCTTCGAGCAAGAGGAGCATGCGCAAAAGCTGGCGATACGACGGCACATCCTCCGCACTGAGCCGTGCTCCCACATGTTCGGCAAAGGTTCGAAAGTAGATTGTTCCTAACTCCTGCAGATTCCGCTCCAGAAACACGTAGGCAATCGCCTTTGCCAGCGCAATGCGCCACCGCGTATTCATTGAACGCGACACGTCAAACAGCACATACACCTTTTGCTTCCGCGGATCTGGTGCAAAGGTGTCACTTGCTGTGGGAAAACGATACAGCCGCGGAGGCACAGGGCGCGGCAGCCAGAGCGACCGCTCCGCCAGCCGTTGGTAGAACACCTCTTCCGGCAAAAGAAACTGGTAGGGATAAATCAGAGGAAGTTCGTGAAAGTGGCGTATCAAATCTGCTTCGTATTCTTCCGCAGCAACCGTCGGCAGGGGCGGTGCTGTCTCTTGTTCTCTTTGGTCAGTGCGCGCAAGAAGCGGTGCAAGACGCTGCCCCAGTGCTGTCTGGCTGGATGCAATAACTCGCGCAATTGCAAATACAACCCACAAATGCTCTGGCAAACGTGCTGCCAACTCGGTGCCGATAAGCCCTGCCAGCTCGAATTCTGCAAAAAGGGGCTCTTCTTCAATCAGTGCTCGCTGGCTGCGAAGGTGGTCCTCATGTGCCATCGTCTATGGGGCATGAGGGACAACAATCACTGGCACGGAAGAATGCCGCAGAATGTACTCGGAAACACTCCCTTCGACTAAGCGGGCAATCCCTTTACGTCCGTGCGTACCGACAACAATTGCATCAGCACCAACGTGGTCAGCAGCCCGCAGAATCTCGTGCTTTGGCTCTCCCTCGATGAGCATCGTGCGGAGTGGTACATCACCGACCTCCGCTTTGGCCTGTTCCAATGCCTGTTCAGCTTCCCTACGTACAACCATGCGTGCTTCTTCAATACCAATACCTGCGTCAATGTCACCGATGGCTTTCGTTCGATCAATGACACTGATTAAGACGATCTCTGCACCGAGCCGACGTGCAAGTTCCCCCGCTACTCGTGCTGCAGAAAGAGAAGGTAACGAGGTATCAACACCGACCGCAAGAATCCTCCATGGCATTGCTCCATCCTCCGATTGTTATCGTGTAAGGGCAAGTCCCGTCACTGTTGCAAGAAGCGCCAGCAAAGTCGTGCTCACGACGTACAACGCCAGCATTGCGTATTGTCCTGCCTCTATCATTTCTACTGCTTCGTACATCAGTGATGAATACGTGGTAAAACCGCCGCAAAAACCTGTCGCAAGGAGTAATCGCCATTCAAGCGATAGAAAGCCCAATCGTCCAGCTGCACCCAAAATAAGCCCAATCAAAAAACACCCAGCAATGTTGACGGTAAAAGTTCCAAAGGGGAACCCTATCGGCAACCGTTGGGAAAACCACACTGCAACCAGATAGCGGGCAATGCTGCCAACCATGCCACCAACGCCAACCAGCAGGATATTCCGGAGCATTAGACTGACACACTATGCAACCACGCTAAAAAAATACGGCGCATCTCCTTGCATCTGTACCAGCACGTCGGCAAGACAGTGACGCTACAATCGCGTGATGCGCGTAATCAGGCAATCCATGTTGTCAACAATTATGCTGTCGCCAGGACAAATAAACGTCTTGGTAAAACGAATCTGAGAAGTGCTCAACACAATACATCCCGCCACCTGAATTACTGCGTAGGCTCTACTGCCAACATACAGCACGATTGTGCGTGAGTCGAGATATTTCCACCCGCTTACGCCAATTACGTCCACACAGGTAGCCCACAGTGTGCCGCTGCTCGCGAGCAATGCAACACCAAGGAGAAGGATTCGAGCAAGCCGGACCATAGTACACTCCATTGAAGGTGAAACATCCCAGCTCCGACGAGCCATTCAAGAAACAACAGGAGAATGCACTTAGTGCACGTGGCGGGCGAAAAAGAAGGTTCTTTTCTCTCCCCAGCAGTGGAAAGGGATCTCCTTCTGCCTATGAAATGGGACGGTCGCTCGAGGGCGGAGAAAAGTCTGCTGCATGAACGGGGATGCTGATTATTTCGAGGACGGTCCCCTCTGCATCAAGTCGAAGTGCACTCAGCTTGTGCCCTCGCCGCGCATTGGTATCAATACGCCAGCAGTGTTCCAGACGGCTATATGTTGGCTCCTCGACAGGGACATGCCCGACGACTTGCAGTTTGCCAATGTGCTGGAGTGGTCCGCGGTACCACACTACCCCCGCTGGATTGCGAGGATTGTAGGGATCATCGGTTGGACCAACACCAGCATGAGAGATAAACACTGCATTGTTTTCCCAGAACAGAGGCATTGTGTTGAACCACTCTACATCGTTTGCCAGTGAAAACCCACGGCGTGCGTATGCATGGAGCATCTGGCTTCCCCCCTGGCGAAGCCATTGGTTTGGCATTTGTCGCTCAAAGTATTCGACGACCTGCTGCTCGTGGTTGCCACGTAAAAACACTACCTGCCCCGGATATTGCTGTTCCAGCCGGCGAGCCAGTGCCACAACCTCCGGAGAGTAATTCCCACCGACGACAAGATCCCCCACCTGCACAAGCATCTCGCGCTCGGTGTTCCACCGCTTGAGGACATCTACAAACGTATGCAGACATCCATGCACGTCACCAACAACGAATATGCCTGTTCCCATTGCCATCAGGAGCTACGGCATAAGAAGATATTCCTCTGGTCATCACCAGCCAAGACTCAATATGCACAAGCAAATAGCACACGTCGGTGCGATGGTTTACCGGTCAGAACACACCGTCCCGCTTCAGCAGGACTATCGAGCGGAATACAGCGGATGGTTGCCTTAGTCAGTTCTTTGATGCGTGCTTCTGTTTCCGCTGTTCCATCCCAATGCGCAAGGATAAATCCTCCCCGCTCCTCGATGATGCGTTGAAAATCGTCGAAGCTGTCCACCACATGCGTGTTCTCGCGAACAAAGCGTCGTGCCCGTTGCAAGAGATTGTGCTGAATTTCCTCCAGCAGTGCTTGCACGTGTTCGACGATTGTTTCCCGTCGAATAGTGACCTTTTCCTTCGTATCGCGGCGTGCAACCTCGACAGTTCCTTGCTCGACATCACGCCTACCGATCGCAATGCGAATGGGAATCCCGCGTAACTCGTACTCGGCAAACTTAAATCCCGCACGCTTGGTATCATCCGTATCGACGTGGACGCGGACACCTGCCGTCTGCAGCTTCTCGGCAATTTCCCGCGCTACGCTCATCTGGGGCTCTTCCACTGTTGGGATAGTGACAAACACGACCTGAATAGGTGCCAGCCGTGGCGGCAGCACTAAGCCATCATCGTCGGAGTGTGTCATGACAAGTGCCCCAATGAGGCGCGTCGAAACACCCCAGGACGTTGCCCACACGTACTGGCGTTGATTGTTTCGATCGAGGAACGTCACATCAAATGCCTTTGCGAAATTTTGTCCAAGAAAATGAGACGTCCCTGCCTGGAGCGCTTTGCCATCTTGCATAAGGGCTTCAATGCAGTAGGTTTCCTCTGCACCGGCAAAACGTTCCGATGGCGTCTTGATGCCTCGCACAACGGGCATCGCCATGTACTCTTCGGCAAAGCGTGCGTAGATGTCAAGCATGCGCTCAGCTTCGGCAATCGCTTCTTCCCGTGTTGCATGAGCAGTGTGCCCTTCTTGCCAGAGGAATTCTGCTGTGCGTAAAAATGGGCGAGTGCGCATCTCCCACCGAACAACATTTGCCCACTGGTTGATGAGGAGCGGAAGATCGCGGTAGCTTTGAATCCAATCCCGATAGGTATGCCAAATGATTGTCTCCGACGTTGGGCGGACAATAAGCTCTTCTTCCAGCTTGGCATCGGGATCGACAACAACACCACTTCCATCCTCGGCAAGCTTGAGCCGGTGGTGTGTCACGACTGCACATTCTTTTGCAAAACCTTCGACATGCTGCGCTTCGCGGCTAAGGAAGCTTTTGGGAATAAACAGAGGGAAGTATGCATTGACATGCCCTGTTTCCTTGAACATGCGGTCGAGAACTGCACGCATATTTTCCCACAGCGCATATCCTAAGGGCTTGATAATCATGCACCCGCGAACTGCAGAATAGTCGGCAAGCCCACTGTGAATGACCAAATCATTGTACCACTGCGCATAATCTACATGCCGGGGAGTAATCACCTTTGCCATGGTGCCAAAGCGTGTGCAAATGAAAACACAAAACACAAAACTACTGCCGCAGGACCAGCAGTCGGATGCCGGCGCGGCGGAATGCCTCGACACAGGCACGCACTGCTGCCGTGCGGACTTCGAACATCGCTTGCACATTGTGAGCAGAAACCCACACGTGCATCGCAACTCCTAACGAAGTTGTCTCTGCATAGCGCACCAATGGAGGTGGGTTGTCGATCAATCCCTCGACCTTCCCTGATGCAATCAGCTCCGCCAGTGCTTCCTGCACAATAGTTTCTGCCTGTTCGACCCCCTCACTGGGTTCGAGTAAGAACTCTAGCCGCACGCGAATTGGTGACTCATCCGCACGGAAGACGGTCAGCACTGAACTGCTCATGCGCTGGTTTGGTACGATCAACACCGCATTGGTTGCTCGGCGGAGTATTGTCGTTCGCCAGGTGATGTCTTCGATTGTGCCATCGAAGCCGTCGAATTGGACGTAGTCTCCCACTTTGAACTTGCCCGTCAGCAGGATGTACAATCCCGCAAAAAAGTTTGCCAACGTCTCCTGCAATGCCAAACCGATAATCAAACTGCCTGCACCGAGGGCTGCTACCATGCCGGTGATATTGACCCCCACTGCATCGAGAATGATGATAGCAGCAAGCACATACACGATGGCAGCAACGATGGTTTGAACAAACGAGGCAGCCAGCGTTGCTGCCCCTTCTTTCCCAACATTCCCGCTGATAAGTTCACGCGCCAGTCGGACCGCCACTATAGCACTGACCACCGCAAGCACAGCAGTGGTCAGAGCCTGCTGCCACTTTGGCGGCAGAATTGATATGTCAACAAGCGGCGCAAGGGCTATCGCTGCTCCAGCAGCACCATACATCAGCGCAGCTCGCTCAAGGACGCGGAGAATGCGGGGTGCCAGCCGACCAGTGCGACGTTCTACAGCTCGGCGAACTGCCGCCAGCACTTGCCATACCACTGCTCCCAGCGCTAATGCTATGGCTGCGTTGACAAGATGTACCATCATGACTCAGGGGCAGAGGAACGAGGTGGAGACTGATCCGTATCTGGGCGAGCTGTAAGCTGCTCGAAAAGCTCCAACAGGCGCCGCATGCCGCCTGCAGGAAGGGTATCCATCTGTTGAGCAAAGTCTTCTGCACGCCGACGGAACAGTTCGTCTATCTCGCGGGGCTTGGGTAAATCATCCAGCGATGCTAACCCAAACGTGCGTAAGAATTCATCGGTCGTCTCGTAGAGCAATGGCTTACCGAGCGTTGGGCTCCTACCCGCAATGCGAAGGAGTCCCCGTTCGAGCAAGGTAGCAAGCGCCTCGCTGGAGTTAACTCCTCGAATAGCATCAATTTCACTTTTGGTAACTGGCTGCTTGTAAGCAACGATGGCAAGCACTTCGAGCGCAGCCCGGGAAAGACGTCGCTGCTCCTTGCGTTGGAGATATTCGGCCACCAATGCTCCGTATTCAGGCAAGGTAGCAAACTGCCAGCCTCCCGCTACAGCAACAATTCGGTAGGGGCGATCGGTAGCTTCCAGCTCCGCATTGATGTCCGCAATACGCTGGTGCACGATTGCTGCAAGTTCGGCTTCATCGGAGCAGTGAAAAAGGGAGCCCAGTTGTGCCAGCGTCACAGGCTGGTCGCTGGCGAAAATCAGTGTTTCGAGAATCCGGCATTGTCGCTGCCGGGACAGCTCTAAAAATGGTAGGTCGAAGGGCAAATTCATAGAACCGATGCTTCCGCTGATTGTGCTACTGTAGTTGCTTCGACGATAATATCACCGTCACTTCCCTGCCGCAGCCGCACCACGCCATTTTTGCACAGCTCCAGCATTGCTAGAAATGTCGCAACTACATAGGCACGCGAGCGCTGGCGCGTAAAGGCTGCAAAGGACAGAAACGGCTGTTCTGCCAGGGCTGCAACAAGAGCAGCAGCCTGTTCTTCCACACTGTACTGTTCACGAGTGAGCTGGTGAAAAACCTGCTGCTGTTGACCGCTGCGCCGTAGCGCATCGTACAATGCGCTAAGCAAATCAAAAAGCGTAGCATTACGGTACTCTATCTGGGCTGGTGGCGGTTGGGCAGCTAACATGCTGCGGTAGAAGACATACCGTTGTTGCTCATAGCGGCTGCCCAATTCGTCCGCGACGTCGCGATAGCGGCTATACTCGATAAGCTGATGCACCAGTTCGGTGCGGGGATCTTCGGCTGGTGCTGGAGTGTCTTCACTTTGCGGACGGGGCAAGAGCATACGCGCTTTGATTTGGAGAAGTGTTGCTGCCATGACAAGAAATTCCCCCGCCAGCTCCAAATCGAGAAGCTCCATTAAGCGCACGTATGCGAGAAATTCCTCGGTGATACGTGCGATGGGAATATCGTAAATGTCCAACTCGTCCCGACGGACAAAGTAGAGCAATAGCTCGAGCGGACCTTCAAAGTTCGGTAGCCGAACTGTGTACATCTATGAAGTCTCTTCGCTACTTTCGAACGCAGCAAATATACTTGCCACAGGTGAGCGTGTTTTCATGCTCTGTTCATCGAAAGTGTCGCAATTTTGTGCGTGCTATTGTTGCCCTTTGCCTATCCCGATGCAGCACCGAGCTTCGACGGAGCGACTTGCCGAATTGGACGCCGCTAAGTTTCTTGCCATGGTGGCAATGGTCACCGGGCACGTGCTCGATGCCCTGGTGCGAAGCGACCAATTAGACATAAACCGCTTTCCATGGTCGCTTTGGCATTGGTGGCGCGGGATCACCGCCCCGATATTTCTGACCATCTCGGGAATCTTGTTTGCCCTGACAATGCAGAGAAACAAGCAAGGTGTCATCGAAGCGGGCATCCTACGGCGGCGTGTTCTCCGAGCTGCGCAGTTGCTTGCTATTGGCTATCTGCTGGTTTTCCCGGCTAACCGCATTTTCGATTTACCGTTTGTCGAAGATCAAGTCCTGCAAGCGTTTTTCCAAGTAAACATTCTCCAGTTGGTAGCGGTAAGTTTGCTTCTTTTGGTCGTGATCGCCCTGCTTTTCCCAAATCCTGGGGCATTTCGCTACGCTACACTGGGAACAGGCATCGGCATAAGTCTTCTGACGCCTTTTGTGCACAGCATCCCGTGGTACGAGCAGATTCCCGCTCCCCTTGCTGCTTACGTCAGCTATGAGGGCGGTTCACTGTTCCCCATTTTTCCGTTCTCTGCTTACATGGCGCTTGGTGCCTGGATAGGAACTCTCTTGGTAGATGTGAAAACCAGCCGCGTCGTGTGGCTACGCCGATTCTGCTTTGCTGCAGGCGGAGCGTTAGTCGTGGGTGGAGCCGCAATGAGCCTCCTCCTTTCTCTGCCCCAAGTGGACCTCTACCGATACACGCCGATGGGAGTGGCAATTCGCCAGGGTACTGCTCTTCTTTTCATTGGGGGAGTTTCGTTGCTGATGCCTTTGCTCCGGAGTGTCCAGTCCTTGCTGGCACTTTTCGGCAAGCAGGCACTGACGATATACGTTCTCCACCTGGTGCTGCTTTTTGGCACTCCCTGGTTTTCCAGTATCGGGCGATGGTATCCGAAAGCCTTGTCGCTGGAAGAAGGCATCGCAGCAGCGGGAGTAATTCTTGGGATCACGCTGGGAAGTGTACTTGCGTACCAGTGGATCCGCCCCCTTCTGGTGCGTCCCCCTGTGCTTCGCCTGGTACGGATTGGAGTCGCTGGTGCTATTGCCTACCTCCTGCTGGCGTAGAACACTACACAAAAAATCCTGCAATACCTAACTTCGTAGTGCAGCTTTTTTCACTGCTCCATGCGTAGCGCTTAATGGACTCTCCGATCCGCATCCTTTTCATCGGCGACATTGTGGGCACTCCCACGTTGGAACGTTTGTGTGGCATGCTTGGGACACTCCGCACACAGTACGCCGCAGACCTTATCATCGCAAATGCTGAAAATGTCTGCGATGGAAAAGGTCCGGGCAAAGCGGAAGCCGAGCAACTTTTTGCAGCAGGCGTAGATGTTATCACCACGGGCAACCACGTGTGGGAGAACTGGAAATCACGTCCGTTACTGGCGAGCAATCCGCGTGTGCTCCGTCCGCAGAATTATCCAGCGGGGAATCCAGGCAGTGGCGTTGTCATCGTGGAAACGCCGAAGGGGCCAGTTGGTGTGTTGCAAGTGCAAGGACGCGTGTATATGCCACCGATTGATTGCCCCTTCCGCACTGCTCAACGTGCTGTTGAACAGTTACGCACGCGCACTTTGGTAATTGTGGTGGACTTCCATGCCGAAGCAACAGCAGAAAAAATTGCGCTGGCACGATATCTCGACGGGAGTGTGACAGCAGTGCTCGGTACACATACGCACGTGCAGACCAACGACGCCCGCATTCTCCCTAATGGCACGGCATTTGTGACAGATGTCGGTATGAGTGGCGCGTTCAATTCGGTCATCGGCATGGCTACCGAGGTAGCGCTCCGCCGGTTTCTCTACCAAACCGCCCATAAGTTCGAGTTGGCAAGCGGAGACTGGCGAATTAGTGGTGCTGTCGTCACCGCTGATCCTTCGACGGGCAAAGCGCTCACCATCGAGACATTTTGCCTGCCGTGCCCAGAGCCGACAAGCACCGTGTAAGTACTGCATTTCTGTAGTCGCGTTGGTAGTACTGTCGCACGGGTGATCGGACTGACGCCCTTTCCCCTAAACACACCATTTACTGCAGGAGGCACTGCAATGAAAACAGCGCTCATCACCGGCATCACAGGGCAGGATGGATCGTACCTGACAGAATTTCTCCTTGCGCAAGGGTACACGGTGCACGGTATAATCCGCCGTTCGAGTGTCTTCAACACTAACCGCATTGACCACGTGTACAAAGACCCAAACGTGGTCAACGGAGAAGCACAATTGTTTCTCCACTACGGTGACCTCAGCGATCCTGGACTATTAACTGAACTCATCTACAACATACGCCCTGACGAAGTGTACCATCTTGGGGCGCAAAGCCATGTACGCGTTTCCTTCGACATGCCCGAATACACGGGCAACATTACCGCCCTCGGCACAACACGACTACTGGAAGCAATACGGCGGAGTGGAATTCGCCCACGCTTTTACCAAGCCTCTTCCAGCGAAATGTTTGGTGCCGCGCCCCCTCCCCAGAATGAACATACTCCCTTTGCACCGCAAAGTCCTTACGCCATCGCAAAACTCTATGCCTACTGGATGACGTGCAACTATCGGGATGCATACGGACTGTTCGCATGTAATGGCATTCTTTTCAACCACGAATCCCCACGTCGAGGAGAGACGTTTTTGACCCGCAAAGTCACCCGTGCTCTTGCATTCATGCTGAGTGGTAAGCAGCGGACAGTGTACCTGGGCAATCTCGATGCACGGCGTGACTGGGGCTACGCGCCTGAATACGTGCAAATGATGTGGCTGATGCTTCAACAAGATCGCCCCGATGATTATGTCGTCGGCACTGGAGAAACGCATAGTGTCCGTGAATTTGTCGAAGAGGCGTTTTCCTACGTAGGCATTGAGCTGGAATGGCGTGGCGAGCGATGCAATCAGCAAGGTATCGTCGCCAGCGTTGCCGAGCGGTGGGATCATGTCCTCCGCCCAGGGGATGTTGTCGTTCAGGTTCTCCCGAAGTACTTCCGACCAACCGAAGTTGATGTGCTACAGGCGGATATTACCAAAGCTCGCCAACAGCTTGGTTGGGAGCCGCAAGTCCACTATCGCGACTTAGTGCGTATTATGGTGGACTACGATCTGCTCTTTGAAGGTATCGAGCCGCCCGGTGAAGGCATCGCTATCGAACAACAGCTCGGCTATACATGGATTCAGCAGCCACCATACAACGTCACCGGTGGATTGGATTCTTACCAGCGGCTTCCCATCAAGACAGAGCGGCGGCTGGTCCAGACCGTTGCCGAACTGCTTGCTCATGTCGAACAGGAGGAACACGATCTTTGACGCATACCATCTTGCGCAGACCGCGTGCTTTTTCTGAGCAGTGGCGCTCAACAACCATTTTTGGTGCACAAAGGGAGCTAATTTTGTCGTAGCATAGTTTCCCACCCGGAGCTTTCCATGAAAGCTTTCTCCAGCGCAACTGCACTCTTTCCCTTTTTGGCATTTCTGCTTTTTGCCCAGCCTTCTCCCATTCCCCAGGACCCCGCACTCCGCAGTGGCAAGCTCTCGAACGGATTGCGATACTTTCTCCTGCCCCACAAAATGCCTGCTCAGCGGCTTTGGATTATGCTCTCCGTAGGGGCAGGATCCATGGAAGAAGATGACGACCAGCGCGGACTGGCACACTTTGTCGAGCATATGGGCTTCAACGGAACCCGCCACTTCCCGAAGCAACAGCTTATAGAAACCCTTGAGTCATTCGGCATGCGCTTTGGGGCGGACTTGAATGCATTCACCGGCTATGAAAGCACCAACTATATTCTCCAAGTGCCCTCTGATCGCCCTGATGCTCTTGACACTGCACTTCTAATCCTCCTCGATTGGGCAACAGGGATACAGCTGGATTCCCTCGAATTTGAGAAGGAGCGACCAGTCATTATCGAAGAGTGGCGATTGGGAAAAGGGGCAGAGGACCGCATGTGGCAGAAGCAGGCACCAATTGTGTACCAAGGCACGCGCTACGCCGACCGCGATCCAATAGGCGATACTGCTGTGCTACTTCGTGCCCCTCTGGAAGCTGCCCTCCGGTACTACCGCACCTGGTATCGCCCCGACTTGATTGATATCATCGCTGTCGGCGATGCGGAGATGGAGCAGGTAGAGCGTAAAATCCGCCAGTTGTTTGATACGATAGCTTCTTCTTCTATTCGCCCGCGTCAGCGGGAGCTGTTGCCCATTCTTGCACAGCCTATCGTCGCTGTTGCTGCAGACCCTGAAGCAATGTTGACCCAAGTGCAGTTCACTCTCCGCTTGCCTTATACCCCGCCGCGCACTCTCGATGACTGGCGTCAGAACCTGATAGAACGGCTGCTGGCAGAGATCATCGACGCTGAACTGGAAGAACGAATCAAGCAACCGAATCCACCCTGTCGCTTTATCAGTACAAGCCTAAGGAAATCGACCGGTGGCCGCCGGGAGCTGAGTTTTAGCGCTCTTCTTGTTGTGCCAGGAGGCATTGAATCTGCTCTTTGCATGGTAGGCACCGAAATTGAACGCGCTCGTCAGCACCGCTTCACTCAATCGCAGTTGGATCAAGCCCGCCAGAAGCTACTCCGAGAGTACGAACGCCAGTGGACAAACCGCAATAAGGAGGAAAGTGAAAATCTGCTTTTTGAGTTGTGGAGAAAAATTGAGGCTGACGAGGTACCCACCAGCCCAGAATTCCGCTACAAGTCTGCCCAAGCAATTTTGCCGACGGTGACACTCGAGGAGTTAGAGCAGACAAAAGCACAGCTTTTACGCCGGGAGGGGACTGTGGTGATCGTCTCGTCGGAGGAAAACAAAGACGTTCCGCCACCGACCGAGGACCGTATCCGTGCTCTTCTTGATTCGATCGCTTCTGTTGCCCATCCACCATACCAGGAGGTTGCAGTACCACAGACACTGCTTGAGTCGCCTCCAAAACCAGGCACAATTCGCAGTGAAAAGACTCTCCCCCGCAGTGGAATACGCCTGTGGACCCTTTCCAACGGTATTCGCGTGGTGCTTAAGCCAACAACCAACAGCGACGATGAATTCCACATTCGCCTATTCCGTTCAGGCGGCCATTCTCTTGCCAGCGATGCCGATTTTCCCTCGGCATACTTTGCAGCGGAGATTGCGGCTGAATGTGGCGTTGGGCGTTTCTCACTGGTAGAAATCGAGCGCTTCTTGAAGGGGAAGATTGTAAAAGTCAGTCCTTTCATCCGCGAACTGCTCGAGGGCATAGAAGGGAGCGCTTCGTGGAAGGATGCAAAGACGCTTTTCGAGTTGCTGTACCTTCATGTAACCGCTCCCCGTTTCGACAGCAGCTGTTTTGCCAGCTTTCTAGCAAAGAACACAGCTTATTACGAAAATTTGAGCCGTCTTCCCGATCTACGATTCTACGATACGCTCGAGTGGGCAGCAGTTAGCTACCACCCGCGGCGTCAACCCATAGGAACTGCCTTGCTCAATGCCATCAGGCTCGACCGCGCAGCAGCATTCTACCGTGCTCGATTCCAGGACATGGCAGGTGCAACAGTAATCATCGTCGGACGATTTGATCCCGACTCCCTTCGCCCATTGGTCGAGCGCTATCTGGCAAGCTTACCTGCCCGCCGCATCACCCATCGCTGGCGCGACCGTGGCATCCGCTTTATCCGTGACACCGCTTGGCGATATATCTACGCTGGCATCGAACCAAAAAGTTATGTCAATCTGCGATTATTCGGCACTACGGTGCGTCCGACGCTGCGCGAGGAAATCGCTGCTCAGCTCCTACAGTACGTGCTCGATCGTCGCATAATGGAGATTGTGCGAGAAGAGAAGGGCGCCAGCTACTCCCCTGGAGCAAGCGTTAGGATTCTCCGTCGTCCTGAGCTGCAGCCGATTGTGAACATGTTCGCTTCGTGTGCACCGGATAGTGTGCAGGAGGTTCTGAAAACGTTCTGGAGCATTGCTGACACATTGGGTACCGCACCGCCGGACACAGCGCGCCTGGCACAAGGAAAGGTAATTCTCCTCCGCGAGCATGAGCGCGCACTCCAGGCTGACCGGCAAATCCTCGGTAAGCTCACGGAGGCGTACTGGTATGGTGATGATCCCGAGCAGTGGCTGCTGGCGTATCCAGCTGTGGTGCGGTCGGTGAGTGCCTCGGAAGTCCGCGATCTTGCTCGCCGATACCTTTCGCGTTCGCGCTGGCTTGCCTGCGTGCTTATGCCAGTATCTCTTCCGCCACAGGCAACCGGACACGGTAAATAATTCGATGCGGACGGCATCCAGTAGGGTGTGTTAAGCGAGAACAACGGTTCGTAAGTTTGCGCTTTGTGTGCAGGGCACTCCCCTGGACGCGGGAGCTGCACAGGGATGTTCATTCACTTGTGAGTTTGTTCATGGCACCAAACGACAAAATCGCGGTTACGCTTATCCCGGGCGATGGCATAGGTCCAGAGTGTATCGAGAGTGCACGCCGCATTATTGACGCTGCTGGAGCTGGCATTGAATGGGAAGTCTGCGAAGCGGGTGAGAGCGTGTTCAAAAAGGGCATTCCTTCGGGAGTCCCCAAAGAAACAATTGACTCCATCCACCGCACGCGGTGCGTGTTCAAAGGTCCACTGGGAACACCGGTCGGTTATGGCGAAAAGTCGGCGAACGTCACGCTCCGCAAGCTATTTGAAACGTTTGCGAATGTTCGTCCCGTCCGCGAAATGCCCGGTGTGCCGACTCCTTATAGCGGCCGCGGCATTGACTTGGTGGTGGTCCGTGAAAACGTCGAGGACCTCTACGCCGGCATCGAGCACATGCAAACGCCTGGCGTTGCGCAGTGTCTCAAGCTCATCAGCCGCAAAGGAAGCGAGAAAGTCATTCGCTTGGCGTTCGAGCTTGCTCGTGCGGAAGGACGCCGAAGCGTTGCCTGTGCCACCAAATCCAACATCATGAAGCTGACCGAAGGAACATTCAAGCGTACCTTCGAACGGGTTGCCCAAGAGTATCCCGATATCCAAGCATGGCACGTCATCGTGGACAATTGCGCACACCAGCTTGTCAAAAAGCCTGAGCAGTTTGACGTTATCGTTACCACAAACATGAATGGGGACATTCTGTCGGACTTGACCAGTGCGCTCATCGGTGGATTAGGCTTTGCACCCAGTGCCAATTTGGGCAACGAAGTTGCGATCTTCGAAGCCGTTCATGGCACCGCACCGAAGTATGCCGGCAAGAATGTTATTAACCCCACGGCGGTTATCATGAGTGGGATTTTGATGCTGCGCTACTTAGGCAAGTTCGAGGCAGCAACGCTTGTGGAAAATGCGCTCCTGGTCACCCTTGAGGAAGGAAAGTACCGCACTGGGGACGTTGTCGGCTATGATAGCGGTCTTGCTGCCACCACAACTCAGTACACTGATGCGATCATTGCCAATCTCGGGAAAGTACCACAGCGCACCCCGGTGCGGCAATACAAGCCACTTTCGATTCCTCGGTTGCCTTCCGACCCGGTAATGGTGCGTCCCTCATCGCGGCGAGTAGTGGGCGTGGACATTTTCATCGAAAGTCCCCTGTTGCCTGCCGAGCTTGGACCATCGCTTGAGCAGCTTACCGAGGGAACGGCACTCAAGCTCAAGATGGTCTCCAATCGCGGCACACAAGTCTATCCCGACAAGGGCACCATCATTGACTGCGTGGACCACTATCGCTGTCGCTTTATTGCCCGCGATCCCGCTGCGGACTTGCGCGATGAAGACCTCTACCAGCTCATTGAGCGAGTGGCAACGGCTCACCGCTGGGTGCACATCGAAAAGCTCCAGGAATTCGACGGCGAACCTGGCTTTACCAAAGCCCAGGGCGAAGACTAAGCTACATCGCCGGTTTATCGCAACATCGCCGAAATAACGCACGAGCGCGGAGACCAGATGCTCCGCGCTCGTGGTTTTTTCGCCCAGTTTAGGGTTGATAGTCGCGTTACTTGTCGTCCACAACGGTAAACTCGGCGTCTTCGACGCCCGGTGTGCTGGATGCACCGCCGTCGCTTCCGCGAGCACCGCTTGTCGTAGATGAGGCACTGGTCGCCTGATACATCGCCGCGCTGGCGTCGTTCCACGCCTTTGTCAGCGCGTCCATTGCGGGACGAATATCGCTCGGGTTGTTCTTGATTGCATCGCTGAGACGTTCTTTCGCCTGCTCAAGACGGGTGCGATGTTCCGCCGGAATCTTATCGCCAAACTCCCGAAGTTGCTTTTCGGTTTGATAGACAAGCTGATCGGCTTGGTTGCGCAGCTCGACTTCCTCCCGCCGTTTCTTGTCCTCTGCCGCGTGTTCTTGCGCTTCTCGTTTCATGCGTTCGATTTCTTCCCTGCTCAAGCCTGACGATGCAGTGATGCGAATGTCCTGCTGCTTTCCAGTTGCTTTGTCGCGAGCAGTAACTGTGAGGATGCCGTTCGCATCAATGTCGAAGGTCACCTCGATTTGCGGCACACCGCGCGGCGCAGGAGGAATACCGTCGAGATGGAACCGCCCAAGCGAGCGGTTGTCGCGTGCCATCGGGCGTTCGCCCTGGAGCACGTGAATTTCCACTGAGGTTTGGTTGTCCGTTGCTGTGGAGAAGATTTCCGTCTTCCGCGTTGGGATGGTGGTATTCGCCGGAATCATCGGCGTCATCACACCACCGAGCGTTTCGATCCCGAGTGTCAGCGGAGTGACATCGAGCAGGAGCACATCGGTCACTTCACCAGCAAGGACTGCTCCTTGAATTGCTGCACCGACGGCAACGACTTCGTCCGGATTGACGCTCTTCGATGGCTCTTTGCCGAAGAAATTCCGCACCAGCTCTTGGATCCGCGGAATGCGGGTAGAGCCACCGACGAGAATGACTTCGTCGATCTTGTCCGGCGTCAATTTAGCCGCTTGGAGCGCTTGCTCGCATGGCTTGAGCGTTCGCTCGAACAAATCGTTGCATAGCTGCTCGAATTTTGCCCGCGTGATGGTCATTTGCAGGTGCTTTGGACCATCCGCTGTTGCGGTGATAAACGGCAGGTTGATTTCAGTCTGCAGCATTTGCGACAGCTCGATCTTGGCTTTTTCTGCTGCCTCGCGGAGCCGCTGCAGTGCCATCGGATCGTTGCGCAGATCAATGCCTTCCTGCCGCTTGAATTCGTCAGCGATGTAGTCGATCAAGCGTTGATCGAAGTTGTCGCCGCCCAGGTGCGTATCACCGCTGGTTGCTTTGACCTCGAAGACGCCTTCGCCAATTTCAAGGATCGAAATGTCGAACGTCCCGCCGCCTAAGTCATAGACGGCAACGGTCATCGTGCGACCGCGCTTGTCAAGCCCGTAGGCAAGTGCTGCTGCTGTCGGCTCATTGATAATCCGGCGGACGTTGAGTCCTGCGATTTCCCCTGCTTCTTTTGTCGCTTGCCGTTGGGCATCGTTGAAGTATGCGGGAACTGTGATCACCGCATCGGTGACCTTTTGCCCCAGGTAATCCTCGGCGGTTTGCTTCATTTTCTGGAGAATCATCGCCGAGATTTCCGGTGGAGCATACAGGCGTCCTTCGATCTCCACGCGGACGGTGCCACCATCGGGACCGGGGACAACCTTATAGGGCACCATCTTCGCTTCTTCGGTGACCTCGTCCCACCGGCGCCCCATGAAGCGCTTGATCGAGTAGATGGTGTTGCGGGGGTTGGTAATTGCTTGCCGCTTTGCCGCTTGTCCGACAAGACGCTCACCCGTTTTGGTAAACGCCACAACCGATGGTGTCGTTCGGCTTCCTTCGCTGTTGGCAATGACGACGGGCTGCGTGCCCTCCATTACCGCGACAACAGAGTTTGTCGTTCCTAAATCAATGCCAATGATTTTGCCCATTGCACTTTCGCAAAAGAAAGTTTTACATCTACCTAATTCTCCGTACAGGAATCATGCCAATGCACAAACCGCAGCCAGTATGACAGAAAAACGTGGCATTTTTTCGGCACTTGTGCAGCTTGGCAGAGTTGTGGCAGGATTTCTATCTTTTCTGGGGGGAAAGAAGGGCAGCAAGCTTGGATATGATAATGCAATGCCACAAGCTCGTTCCAACAGCGCAACGCCTCAACGGTGGCTTTATCTTCTTCCCAGCACGCTATGACTGTCCGGCAGCTGAATCTCTGCTGCCTGACAGACGGCCCTGATGAGTGCGTCAGGAACAGTGCCAGTAGTACTGCGTTCGAGTTTCCCCAATCGCACGTGGAGGGGATCAGTTCCAACAACATCGCAGCACTGCTCGAGCACCGATTCAACCAACGCAATGAGAGCTACTTCAGACGCTTCAATAGCGCCGCGCCATCGGCAGAATTCTTCCGGCTTAGCGGTAACAATGATTGCGTGGGTACAGCAGTTGAGAATCCGTTGCGTCTTGCGATCAATTTTGCCCCCCGTATCCACCAGCACAAGACGCTTCGTCTGCTGAAGGTTGGTGATCGAGTCCTCTGCAAAGAGCTGTTATGTAGTGCTGAAGGGTGAGATAATCCAAAGTCTTCCTTCCATAGCAAACCATCACTCCGCCACTGCCCGTATGAACATCTTGCCGGGCAATTGCCGCACCATGCCGCGGAATTCCATCATTAGCAGCGCCCCGAGCACTTCGCCAATCGACATCCCCACAGCCGCAGCGATGTCGTCCACATGCTGCGGCTCACTCGACAGTTGCTGCCAGAGCTGCTCTTCCAGCGGGGACTCAAACTGCAGGGTCGGCTGCTGCGGTGCGGCGGAGGGTTGTACGCCCAGCTCGGCAAGCAGGAGTTCGGGGCTGACGGCTGCCTGCGCTTTTTGCTGCGCTATCAGCAGATTTGTGCCCTCGCTGGTGGGCGCAAGGATGGACCCTGGCACCGCAAATAGCTCGCGTGATTGATCGAGCGCAAACTGCGCTGTGATGAGCGAGCCTCCCGTGCGCCGGCTTTCCACTACCAGCACCGCGCGTGCGATGCCGCTAATGATGCGATTGCGCTGCGGAAAGTAGCCAGGACGGGCAACTGTGCCCAGGGGATATTCACTCAGCACTGCGCCACCGGTGCGAACAATGTGCTCGGCAAGCCGCCGCGCCGACGTTGGCGCAAGCCGATCGAGCCCCGAGCCTATGACGGCATACGTTATGCCACCTGCCTCAAGCGTGGCGGTGTGTGCAATCGAGTCAATGCCGGTGGCAAGTCCGCTGACGACAATGCAGCCAGCGCGTGCTATCTCGCTGGCAAAGCGCTCGGCACAGAGCTTGCCGTAGGTGGTGCAGCGCCGCGTACCGACGATAGCAATTGCCAGCGCATCGGCTGGCTGCAGCGTGCCCTGGACGTAGAGCACCACGGGCGGATAGGGAATCTCGCGCAGCAAAGCGGGATAGTCGTCGTCCCAGAAGGTCACTGCTCGCGCATTGAGTGCTGCTAAGCGTTCGCTGTGCTCTTGTGCGCGGCGGCGAAGTTCTTCTGGTTGCAGAGGGTCGAAAAGATGTTCCTGCCGCAGCCGCTTTTCCATGCGCGGCGGGGGATGAGCCATCGCTGCTTCGAGCGAGGGGCACTCCTCGACCGCGGTGCGGATGTCCACGCTGGCAAGTCCGCGCACAAGGGCAAGCGCCAGAATGTCCTGCCGCGACCAGCCGTCGGGCAGTGGGGGCACTACCATCGGAGTGCAGCAGCATGGGCAACAAGACGCTCCGCGGCAGCGAGAAGCGTTTCCTCCCGCTTGCAGAAGGCAAAGCGCACCAGGCTGCGTCCGTGTGCAGGGTCCAGGTAGAACATCTCCAGCGGAATTGCCGCAACACCGACGTGCTCGGCGAGCCAGCGGCACCACTGGTATCCGCTTGTGCCATTAGCAACGGTGCTAATGTCCGCGACCACGTAGTAGGCGCCTTCGGGTGGGAACACCTTCAGCGGCGTCTGGGCAAGTGCTTCCAGCAGTACCGCACGGCGCCGTGTGTAGTCGGCTTGCAACGTGGCGAAAAACTCATCGCCCAGTCGCAAGCCCTCGGCAATAGCGTACTGGAAAGGAGTTGCGCTGGCAAAGGTGGTAAATTGATGTACGCGGCGAATTGCAGTGATCAGCGGCTCCGGTCCGATTGCCCAGCCACACTTCCAGCCCGTTGCGGCAAATGTCTTGGCGCCGCTGGAGATGGTGATGGTCCGCTCTGCCATGCCGTCGAGTGTGGCAAGCCGAATGTGCCTGTGGGGCGCAAAGACAATGTGCTCATAGACCTCGTCGGCAATGGCAACCAGGTCATGTTCGATGCAGAGCTGGGCGATTGCAGCAAGTTCCTCGGGCGAAAAGACGCGTCCGGTAGGGTTGTGTGGCGTGTTGACGATGATTGCCCGGGTGCGCGGGCTCACAGCGGCACGGAGAGCATCCGGGTCGAGCCGAAAATCGGGGGGCTGGAGCACCACGGGCACAGGCACAGCTCGCACCATGCGGATATCGGGCACATACACATCGAATGTTGGCTCCAGCACAATCACCTCGTCGCCCGGCCCGACGACCGCTTGGACGGCGCACCAGAGCGCCTCGCTGGCACCACAGGTGACGCATACATTGCAGTCGGGATCAATGTGCTGTCCATACCAGCGGGCGGCATGCTCGGCAATTGCCTGGCGCAGCGCAGGCTCGCCGTGGGAGATAGCGTATTGGTTATGGCCCTCTTCTATCGCGCGGCAGGCAGCAGCCATTAGGGTTGCGGGGGGATCGAAATCGGGAAAGCCTTGTCCGAGATTGATTGCCCCCACCGACTGTGCCAATGCCGACATCTCCGAAAAAATCGAGCTGCCAAACTCAGCAACAACGCCAGAAATGCGCATCGCTCGTCTTGATGGCTGTGTGGTTGTATGCAAAGTTAGGTGGCATATCGTTTGGTGCAAGCGGCAATTGTAGAGCCCGTGCCGTAGATTTGCCACTGAGCGTTACACTCCCCAGAAGTATGCCCATGCTCGAGCAGTATGTTCCCGTGCTGGTGATGATGGCACTTGGGTTGTTTTTCGGCATCGTCAATGTGCTCATTGCCGAGTACATCGGACCTCGCCGCGCAACACGGGAGAAAAATTCCACCTACGAATCCGGTATGGAACCATTCAAGACGGCACGGGAACGCTTTTCGGTCAAGTTCTACATGGTTGCCATGCTGTTTATCTTGTTTGACATCGAGATTGTGTTCATGTATCCCTGGGCAATCCAGGTGCGGAACTTAGGCGCCATTGGCTTTGTTGCGATGGTGTTGTTTATGGTGTTGCTTTTTGCTGGCTACGTGTACATCGTCAAAAAAGGAGCACTGTCATGGGAGTGATTAATCCTCTTGCCAACGGTGGCTTTCTGACCACGACGGTCGAAGCAGCCATCAACTGGGCGCAGGCGAATTCGCTGTGGCCAATGCCGCTGGGCATATCGTGCTGCGGCATTGAGATGATGGCGTTTGCGGCATCGCGCTTCGATGTCGCCCGCTTCGGTTCCGAGAAGATGGGCTTTACCCCACGCCAATCGGACCTGTTGATTGTTGCAGGCACAGTGACCTATAAGATGGCGTGGGTGGTCCGCAAGATTTACGATCAAATGCCCGATCCGAAGTGGGTGATTTCGATGGGTGTGTGTGCCTCCACTGGTGGGATGTTCCGCAGCTACTCGGTCGTGCAGGGCATAGACCAGTTCATTCCGGTGGATGTGTACGTGTCGGGTTGTCCGCCGCGCCCCGAAGCGCTCATCAAGGCGCTGATGACCATCCAGGAGAAAATTAAGCGGACCCGTCCGATTCTGATTGATTCGGAGGCAACGCCCGTCGAAGCCATCGAAGTTGAGCGCACGCCGAGCGGCTTGCTGGTACCGGCGCAGTAGCTAATCCACCACCACAACCGCGGAGTCGCTACCGCTGGTAGTATCCAGCCGCAAAAGGTAAAGCCCTGGCGCGCTACCAAGCGGCAACTGAAGGACAATGCGATAGACTCCCCGCTCCTGCTGCTGTTTTGCTTCCAGCACTTGCCGCCCCAGAAGATCAAACAGTCGAATCCGAACTTCAGAACGAATATCCAGCCCGACGTAGATGACAAAGGGTTCGTCCCGCTCGATGGGGTGAGGATAGGGACCTTCCAGCCGTGCAAAGCGCACATACGGTAATGGTGGACCAATCGAACGGACGACAACCACCTGTACACGGCGCATAAGATTAATGTCGCATCCCTGCACCGAATCGAGCGTCACGATACACACCGAATCCGAACCTGCCAACACAACACCACAAAGCTCCAAGGTGTGCTCTCCATCTGGAGCGATCATGCCCCCAACCAGCCAAAGCGAGTCATTGCGGCGTTCGAGGCGGAGCGTATCGTTCCCCACTCGTGCCTGAAGCGGATACCACACTGTTGGGTTGCTCAAGCGGAGAGTAGCGCTAAAAAGGCAATCTCCATTGGGGAGTGCTATTTGCCATTGCACACAGAGCGTGCGACCGACGATGCCCCGCGTTGTGTCGGACTGAGCTTGTGCCGGCATCGAAAGACAAAGCAGTACAGCAAGAATAAGGGCATTCTTCACTTGGCTACGCGCTTCGCAGGTGATTTGGCTTGGGGCGATCCACTCGGCTTGACGATGATAAAAGGCGTACAAGCGCATTGCTCAGCAACGAGCGGTCGTGCTTTTTCCGCTGCTTCGCGGGAATTGTAGTCACCAATCGTAACTGCGTACAGCGAGGGGGCTTTCTCAATGACTTCTACGATCAAGCGGCGTTCCCGAAATCGCGCTGCTTCTTGTTCGGCGACTTCCCTGGTCGAGTAGGCACCAATTTGAAGTGTGTAGCGGTCGGCAACAGGTTGGGCTGTGGGGTCCTGCCCTGCTTGCCCACGGCTATCGGAGGCGATGGTTACTCGTCCGCGCTGGTGCATGGGGTCAAGCCCTACGGTTGCCTGGACAAGGTTCTGGGCATGGATGAGAAACTCCGACAGCGGATAGCGTTGCTGATATTCCGCCAACGCAGCACGTGCTGCCGCGGTATCCCGCAGCAAGGCGTAATACTGGACAATCCGCCATTGGGAATCATCTGCCCATTCGGAGGTGGGGAACTCTCGCACAATGCGCTGATAGAGCTGGAGCGCTTTTGGTCCATCGTTTTCCACGATGGCGCTCAAAAAGAGCACGCCGGGGTCGTTGGGATATTCGTTGAGCAGGGCAGGGATTTGGCGTCGAATCTCCTCCACTCGTCCCTCCGCAACAGCAAGAATTTTTGCCCGAATCGAAGCGTGCTGGCTCCACAGCGGGAATGCACCTGTAAGCAATCCGATTGCAATCACACGACCAACCATCCTCGACCTGCTGTATGGTGAAACACCCTGCGCGTTGCCGCTTACGTGCGGCGCAATACTTTTGCGTCGTGCGTGAGCCAGCTGTGGCAGCGGTAACCGTCGAATGTGCCTACTGCTGGGCTGAACTACTTATCACCATTGCACCGAACGCGTAGCAAAAATGCAGAATCCATCAGCGGTTTCCATCCTTGTCGCTGCGGGGGGAACAGGCGGAGACCTTTTCCCTGTCCTTGCAGTAGTTGAACGCCTCCGGCAGCTCGGTTGTCCTCAGGGGACGATCGAGCCACTGTTTGTTGGCAACCCAGACCGTATCGAGGGACGCATACTCCCTGCGCGCGGATACTCGTTCGTTCCGATTCCCATGCGTGGCTACTACGGCGTGCGCTCGTTGCGAACCTATTCCCTTGCATGGCGACTGCCTTCTTCGATCCTTCGGGTATGGCACGCTGTTCTTCGGGTGCGCCCACGGCTGGCGCTGCTGGCAGGAGCCTACCTGGGAATTCCCGCCGGCATTGTGGCACGGCTGCACAGGATACCGATTGTGCTTGTGGAAATCAACGCAACTCCTGGCAAGGCGAACCGGCTTCTGGCACAGTGGGCACACCAAATCCTTGTAAGCAGCGAAGAATGTCGCGCCGCATTTCCTGCTGCTGTCCGTTCGCGCGTAGTTGTCACCGGAACCCCAATCCGTCCAGCACTCCAGCAGCTCCCTCCGGTCGCCCAGGCTCGGATGCGATTTGGTTTGGCCCCTGATCGCCCTGTGCTGTTAGTACTCGGTGGTTCGCTGGGAGCACACTCGATTAATCGGGCAATTGCAGCTCACCTTACCGCAATCTGTGCGTGCGGCTGGCAGATCCTATGGCAAACAGGCAGTGCAGAAATTCCTTCATCCCCTCCTGGCGTAGTTGTCCTCCCGTTTATCGAGGACATGGCATCTGCCTATGCAGCAGCAGAGCTGGCAATTTCTCGCGCAGGGGGCAGTACGGTTGCCGAGCTTGCCGTTACCAAGACCCCAGCAATTTTGGTTCCTTACCCTCATGCAGCGAACCGTGAGCAAGACCGGAATGCTGCCTTTCTTGCTCACTCTGGCGGCGCGGTTGTGATAGCGGATACGCAGCTGGACCATGCACTGTGGCAGGTGTTAGCACCGCTGCTTGGTGACCCAGAGCGGCGCAGCCAAATGCGCAGGGCTCTGGGGGAGGTAGCTCGTCCCCATGCAACCGACGAGGCTGCCACTATTCTCCGCGCGATGCTCTGCAGCGATTAGTGGAGTTTCTGTACCTCAGGCGGCACCATCATGTTGGGGTCGGCCACCATGATCTCGCCGTACTGTTGTTCATACCGGGCTATATTCTCGCCTAACGCCGCCAGAAGCAGCTTCGCATGCTGAGGCGTCATGATAATCCGTGCATGGACACGGGCTTTTGGTACCCCAGGCAGGAGCCGAGTAAAGTCAATGACAAACTCGGCAGGGGAATGCGAAATAATAGCCAGGTTCGAGTAGATGCCTTCGGCTTCTTTTTCTCCCAGCTCGATGTTGATTTGCTGGGGCATAGGTTGATCGTGTTGTGGCATAGGTTGCTCATCGTAATTGTGAACACACGAGAGTGCAATAACGAGTGCCATGCTTTCCAATTGTCACTGCTGCTTACGCAGTGTGTCGGCACGTTTGTATGCACGTTCGGCTTTGTCCATTTGGTTGTTCCGTGCGTAGTAGCCGCCCAAAATCTCCCAGTACCGAGGATTCTCGCTGTATTGTGGCTCCATTGCTTCCAATTCTACCACCAGCTGACGCAGCTTATCCTTCTGGCGAATGGTCTCGTAAATGTTGAGCATGTGCTCAAGAGCGGTCAAATCGTTGCGGTGTTCGGGCAGTTGCCGATAGCGGTTGAAATAATCAGCTGCCTTGATAAGCAACGGGAAGTAGCGCTGTTCATTTTCCTTGTACTTGGGGTCCTTTTCCTTCCGCTCACGCTCTTCTTTTTGAATCTGGGCTGCACGGTTTTTCAGGGCTGCTGCTGCATTGAATAGCGCTACATCATAGGCAGGATCAAGCTGCAGTGCTTTTTCATACTCTGCGATTGCTTCCTCATAGCGCTCTTGCTGGAACAGGAACAAAGCGTAGTTGGCAATGTAGTATTTGTTCGTTGGATTGCGCTCGATAAGCTGCCGCAGTTCTGCCAATGCTTGGTCAATTTTGCCTTGGTCGCGGTAAATCTGTAGGCGGAGATTTTGTACCGCTTCTTCATCGGGGGTCAACACCAGCAGAGGATTGAGTGCTCCAAGTGCATCGTCGAATTGGCGCCGATTGTAGTAAATCGTTGCCGATTGGAGGTAAGGACCAAGCGATATTGGCGCATAGCGGAAGCGCTCGTCAATAGACCAGCTGGAGGGGGGATTGACACGCCAGCCTTCCACACGATAGCCTTGCTGCGACTTAGCAAGACTGGACACGAACACCGTGTCGGTGCCACGCACGAAGCGGTCGACAACCATCGAGTCACCGGTGGTGCTCCGACTTGTCCGGCTTTGAAGAGGAGCACCAAGTGCATCAATAACTTTGTCACGCGAGATACCAAGGGAAAGCCCCGTTCGCTGGGCAAAATCAACAGCCGGCTGTAGCAATTCAATGTAGCGGCGGTATGCCACCAGTGCCTCGGCTGTATCGCCTTGCAGTTCAGCAAGGCGCCCTTTGAGGTCGTAGTTCTCTACTGCTTCTGGGCGGAGCAGAATTGCTTTATCCACCATGGACAATGCACGGTCAATATCACTCCGGTCGCGCCCTGAGACAGCGCGGTTATAAAGCTCGACAGCATTGTTATAAAGCTCTGCCCAGGCGACGTAGAAAATCTGCGGCAAGGCACGGCGCCGATCCTCATTCAAGCCGGGCTCTGCACGCCGATATGCTTCGATCATGCCTTGCACGTCGCCCAGTTCCTTCCGCACTGCACCCAAATCGTACCATGCTTCAGCGTTTTGCGGATTGCGCTGGACTTCGCGCTCAAGCAACACACGCGCTGAATCCCACTGGGAACGTTGCATAAATTGCCGTGCACGGGCATGATCAGGAGTTAAGCGCATCAATCCTGCACATCCGCCCCACACGGCTGCCACCAGCACAACGGCAGACACCCATCGCTGTTTCACACGGAAACTCCAAGTGTTCGACAAGATCGCAAGGGAAAATTACGGAACTGCTTCTGTGCAGCGGATACCGTAGAATTACGGAAAAGCCACCTACCAGTAGCCTGTCGCTGCTTTGAGCACTCCGCTGGTGAAGACAAAACTTTGCCAATAAGCACGATGCTCCGCATTACGCGCTCTTTCGCTGCAAAGTCAAGCACAAGCATTTTTGTAACATTGCGTAGTTCCATCTACGGACTATCCCAAAGTGATGAGCATCTGCAGTCCTGATAGTCCCCTTGCCGAGCAGGCGCGCGCATTCGATGCCCAGGACGACCTTGCTGCATTTCGGGAAGAATTTGTTTTCCCGACGTCCAACGGCCAGCAGTGTGCATACTTTGCGGGGAATTCGCTTGGCTTGATGCCACGGGCAGCACGTGTGGCGGTGGAGGAAGTACTTCACGAATGGGGCACACTGGCTGTTGCAGGACATCACGAAGCACGCATCCCATGGTACCGCTACCACGAAGACCTTGCTCCGTACTTAGCCGAGCTTGTCGGTGCCGCACCGCATGAAGTAGTGGCAATGAACAGCTTGACGGTGAACTTACACCTTATGCTGGCATCCTTTTACCAGCCACGCGGTATGCGGCGAAAAATTCTCCTTTTGCCCGCCGAATTTCCTAGTGACCGTTACGCAGTCGAAAGTCATGCCCGATGGCACACCATCGCACGGGACGACGCCATCGTCGAGCTGCCAATGGACTCCACTATGCGCCTTTCTACTGAGGCAATCATCAATGCAATTGAAACACTCGGCGAGCAGCTCGCCCTTGTGCACATGAGTGCGGTACACTATCTAACGGGACAATTTTTCGATGTTGCGGCAATCACTGCGGCTGCACACCGCGTTGGTGCTATTGCAGGATGGGACTTAGCGCACGCTATTGGGAACGTTCCTCTCCACCTCCACGCCTGGGATGTGGACTATGCGGTGTGGTGTTCGTACAAGTACCTCAACTCTGGTCCAGGAGGCGTCGGTGGCGTATTCGTCCACGAGCGGCATGTTCGCAATCGTGAGCTTGTGCGGTTGGCAGGATGGTGGGGCAACGACCCCGCAACACGCTTTACCATGCCACAGTGGTTCGAGCCAGTGCCCAGTGCCGATAGCTGGCAGCTAAGTAATGCACCCGTCCTCGCGATGGCAGTCCATCGCATCGCTTTGGAGCAATTCCATCGGGCAGGCATAGAGCGGCTTCGCCAAAAGAGTATTCGCTTGACGGGATTTTTGGAAACTGTGCTCCAGAGCCTTGCAGTACACTATCCGCAGCTTGGCATCGAGATTGTCACCCCGTCTGACCCTGCCCAACGGGGAGCACAGTTATCGGTACGGTTTAGGGCAGGACGTGCCGTACACGACCATTTGCTTTCCCGGGGTATTGTTGTGGATTGGCGCTCACCGGATATTATCCGGATGGCACCAGCGCCGCTGTATTGCTCGTTTTTCGATGTCCTTCGTCTTGGTAGCGCAGTGGAAGAATTCGCCAGTGGTGTTTCTTCGGAAGCAGCGTATGCCTCAACACAATCGGTATCAGCGTAGATTCCCCTGGGCGCTTGTGTACACGACCAATACCGTCTGGGAAGCAGAATTGGTCCGCGGGTACTTGCACGCCCGAGGGATCAAGGCAGTGGTTGTCTCGCAAGTTGACTCGATGCGGGGACTCACTGTCGGTGCACTGGCTATCGCGAAGGTGTATGTTCCTTCCCCCCTATACGGACAAGCTCAACGTCTGCTTGCTGCATATGGACGCAAGCAGAGTAAGTGAGACTGCCAACTAACCAGACACACGCGAGCAGGAGGTCACCTGTCCTAAGACCCCAATATCTGGCTTCCGTTTGCTCTGTTACAACCTTCTGCCTCCTCCTATGACATCCTCGAAGGCTTTATCCATCAAGTAGAGTGATATCGTTTCGCTAACACCTCCCACCTATTCTACCACCAATTGCCCACGGAAGAATTGGTTTCCTGCTCGGACAGTACAGAACACAACACCCGGTAATTCCACCGGAGGTAGAAAACATTCTTGATGCCCAGCATCGAGGTAGCCAAGCGACATTCGACTGAACGACCGACCTGTTTCATCGTGGAGGGTTATCTCAACCTCAGCTGGTCCAGTCAATCGAAAGGTGATTTTTGCTCGCTGCCCACACGGGGTTGGATTTGGAAATATCTCCAGGTTAGTTCCACCGACGAGGGTCGTTTCAGTTGCAGAGGTTGTGCCAGTTTGGATAATTGGGATAGTCGGGAAATCACGGAGCATGACGGTTCGCAGCAGGTCACGATCAACACCAAACCACTGGGCGAGGATCGAAGTGTACACTTGCCGGAAATCATACTGCATGAGAAGATTTCCATTTGCATCCAGCTCAGTCAAACTCGGATTTGTCCCACGGATTCCCGGTATAACCTGCGTACCGAACACGAACATCGGAGCTGCAGTGCCATGATCAGTGCCATAGCTCGCGTTTGATGCAACCCGGCGACCGAATTCGGAAAAGGTCATCGCAATAACCCTGTCCTGCAATCCGTGCTGCCGCAGATCATCGAAGAACGCGTACACTGCACTGGAAAGTCGTCCTAACAGGGTCGCGTGTATCCCTTGTGTTGTATTCCCCTCTTCAACTTGTGCTGCATGGGTGTCGAATCCATTGATTGAAACGAGATACACGCGGGTCTGAAGTCCTCCAGCGATAAGTCGTGCTACAATACGGAGTTGATCGGCAAGAGTATTATTGCTTGGATATGATGCGCGGTTCTGAGCACGGTCAGCTGCTGCCTTAATGCATGCAGAATACTGTTGAGATTGGAGTTCCACTTGGCGGAGATAGGCAAGTTCTCTGCCGGGACGCGTATCAGGGGTCTGGCCACCTGCGGTACCTTCCACACCATTGACGATATTGTAAAATGTTTCTGGGTCTTGCAACGCTAATCCCATCGAGGCATGAGATCCATGCAATGCCAACGCCATGATCGCTCCTATTTGAATTGCTGGAGGATCTGGTGTAGAGGCATTTGGATACCCACTTGGATAATTCGGAAAGAGCGTGTTTAGGTAGCGTCCCATCCAACCCGTCTTTAGATATTCGTTATAGTCGGATGCAGTCATCCAAATGTCCGTCGAGCGGAAGTGGGATAGATTCGTGTTCGGATATGCAACCCCTTGGATAATGGTAACCATCCCTTCGTTGTACATCCGCTGAATTTCCGTCATAGCGGGATGGAGCGCGGCAGAGTTGGTGATAGGCAGCAAACTCGATTCGGGTAACGCAACGTGTTCCCGAACTCGGTAATACGCACTGAGCTGGTCCAGAGGAATAACCGTGTTTATTCCATCGTTGCCCCCGTTGAGTTGGATAAGAACCAAGACACGGTCAGTGGTACTAAGCACCCTCCACAATGTGTCAAGAACCCGTGTGCGACCAATTGCATGAATAGGCAACCCTCCAATGACCAGTGGGAGAGTAATGAGAGGAGTTGTCGTTTTGAGAAAATCTCGGCGTTTCATGTGGGTATCTCCGTGGTGATGTCACATCAATTGGTATTCCGCCATTCGGAAGATTGCCCGGATCAAACTCTGCAATCGTTGCTGGGCTGCACCCCGCGCAGTCGGATTATTGGGATTTGCTTTGTAAGCAGACCATATTTGCCCCCACTCATAGACCTGTCCCCCTGCCATGAGCACATTTCGTGCAAGATGGTCACGTTGTTGGTCGCTCGGGGGATAGGCAGGAAGGAGCTCCTCGACAAGATCATCAACAAGCTGGCGGTAATCACCCGGATTAGAGCTGACTTTTTCAGCGAAGCCTAACACGTCGAGGACGTAGCGTCGGGGTAACGCATTGCCCCCCATGACCACCGCATCAGTGAGGGCATAGCGGGCAGAGAGGGTGGCACTGTTGATCCAAAAGCGATAATAATCCGGGGTTTGATAGTATGCCGGCCATCCCGCAACACTCGGTGGATCCATTGGGTCTTGTTGCTGGAGAATTGCTTGAGTCACAAGGGATGTTAGAATTCGTCGCTTCTCTTGCAGCCCCGTTGGCAAGGTAAAGCCCACCGCGGTAAACAACTGGACAATGAAATCAAGCGGGCTTTTGATCATTGCTCCAATATTTTGCTCGTCGAAAAAACGCTGACTCTTAAGGAGAACACGGAGAACAGGTTTCACCTCGTAATTCGATTGACGGAGAAGCTGCGCTAAGGGTTCGATTACCTCTTGCTCTGTCTGTTGATCAATGTCGTAGAAGACAAACCACCGGTATAGTTTCCGCACATAAAACCGTGCAGTCTCTGGCTGAGCGAAAATCATGTCGAGTAATTCATTAATCTCTTCAAGACCACCTTCAGGGGTACTCCTCCCATGAATGACACGGTTCCCAAATGCAGAGGAGAACTGTTTGTCACCGCGGTCGTGCAACGCAACATTATACACGCTTATACTTGGATCCCCTCGTCGTTGGATACGCCAGCCGGTGAGAACACGAGCAGCTTCCTGGACATCACGTTCCGTGTAATTGGTATAATCACCATCAGCTCGCTCTGGACCCTTGCCTATAGTGAAAAGCTCAAATAACTCGCGAGCGTAATTCTCATTTGGTTTCTGCGCAGTGTTTTGATCGCCGTTCAGGTACCGAAGCATCCCTGGGTCAATTGTAATTTGTCGTGTCAACTCTTGGATATTGCCCAGGGCATACCGACGAAGCTTAGCATTGTGATGATATGCAAAGCGAGCATCCGCGATTACCATAAGCTCCGTCGCGAAGAAATTATGCCAAAAAAGTGTCATCTTCTCAACGATTGAAAGCCTATCTGTGCGGAGCATCTGCTCGAGCCACCACCCCTTGAGTATCGTAAAGTACTGCCCATCGTTTTGTAAGGGTGTTTGACTGTTGACAAAGTCTTCTCCCGTAGTCGGATCTTTCGGCGGATCTGGCATGGGTTGATTAGCAAGGAGATGATCTACAGCAGCGTCCAATCCCATCTCCAGCAGCTGCCGTGCAAACCTGCGGGAGTTAAGAAACGTCGCCCGCCGAAGGAGATGACCGGCGCGGCGCTCATCCCAAGGACCGATATAACGATCAAGAGCACCCATAAGCACTCTCCTGAAAGTAGTTAGGCCTCAATGCATCGAATAACTATCAAATGACTATCAAATATCGTACCGTCGCAACAACCAGAGTTTACACTTGCAGTGACACTCAAAGTGTAAGAAGGTTACAAGAGCACAAAAAATTCGTCCCTTAAGCGGAGGTCCTCAGACCACATACCCAAACAGTGCATCGAGCACCAAGATCGAGGCAGCAGAAATAGTAAATGCCCGCACAGTGCTATTGCCCACTCCTTCTGCTCCGCCAGTGGTTTGCATGCCCACATAGCAACCAATCAATGCAGTCGTTCCCCCAAACACCATGGATTTGACCAGCCCGATTGTCACTTCACTGGTGCGGAAAAATCGCACGATTGAGTCGAAAAACATCGGCGCAGAAAATCCAAACTTCAACGCGGTTAAGACAAATGCGCCTACCAACGCAACAACATTCGAGAACACTGCCAGTACAGGCATCATTGTGAGCGCTGCCACCACGCGGGGCATACCCAAATACCGATCGCGATCAATTGCCATCATCTCGAGAGCATCGAGCTGCTCGGAGACTGCCATTGTTCCGATCTGCGCTGCAATTGCTCCCCCTACCCGTCCCGCAATCACCAGCGCGGTCAGTACTGGTGTTAGTTCCGTGAACACTACTGTCGCAATTGATCCTCCGATGTAGGGACGCGCAATGGCAATAAGGTTGAACTTGGCAAAAAGGTTAGTTGCCTGCAACGCTGCAATCGCACCGGTGAACGAGCCAATCAACACAACCAGCGGTAAGGAATCTGCCCCCACGATCGCCATCTGCTGGAGAACAAGATGTCGATCGCGGAATGCTCGCGGTATGTAGCGGGCAATTCGCACCAGAAGCTCAAGGATGCTGCCAAGTTGCTCCAAAAAACTCAGCACGCCACGCCCAATCCATGCCAACAGACGCCTCATGCCCGAAACCGCAGTGGTTAGAACTGCACAAAGCTACGCACCAGCCCAGCCGCCAGAACGACAGCCGAGGCACCAAGAGAAAGTATCGCAATGCGACGGACAGTCCGCTCCCCACGAAGCACAGCAATGCTAAGCTTCACCAGCGTATTGGCGAGCATGGCAGCAATGACAGTAGCTGCTGCATCCTCAACGGCAATGGTATTCGCAGCTGCCTCTTTGCCCATCGCGATTGTGATTGCATCGAGGTCAGCAAGACCACTTGCTGCTCCCAGGCTGATCAGAGCACCGCTCCCAAGCATATCATGGAGAACTGCCCCCAGCGTTGCAACGGCGGCATAGAAAGCCCCAAAGAGCATAGCAGATTTCAACCGTGCAGGATTCCCTGGTGTTGGCGACGACACCGGAGAGTGCGTATCTCCCTCTGCACCCCATTTACCCTGTGTCACCAGCCAGAGTATGGCAAGTCCTACTGCGGCGGTTGCCAGCAAGACCGGGAGGAGTTCTGCAATGAATCGCCGCGATAACACCGCTGCAAAAAAACCCACCCGAGCGAACATGACTCCTGATGCCAGGGCTATGCCAATTCCACAGAGTGTCGCTTGCCGCGGGTTATCCCGGCTTTGGGATGCCAACGACCAAGTCACCGCTGTCGAAGACACCAAACTTCCAATGATCGCACTAAGCAATAAACTTTGGCGAGCACTTAGATATTTTGTGGCAACATACCCTGCAACATTGACTGCTGTCACCAGCGCAACCACACTCCACAGTTGCCGTGGATTGAGAACCCCTCGCGGTCCCAGTGGGACATCCGGCAGCAAGGGAAGAACCACCGCAGCAACGACTGCAAACGTGATAATAGCTCGAATGTCCTCTGGAGTGAGTGATTCAACCCATCGGTGTAGTTGTACCTTCTGGGACAGGAGCACTGCCCCGATGACTGCTCCAAGCAATGCTGGTACCATGGCACCACTGCCAAGCGCTACTCCGACAACACCTGTCAGCATAAGAGCAAGCTCGGTTGTGATCCCCCGCGTCTGCCCCCGCGCACCCACTGCGACAGCAATTGCAGCAATCCCCACTATCCCTGCTGCTGCAACGATACCACCCCACCGACCACTGAGGAACCCCACCAAGTATCCGATGACACTGCTCAACGGGAATGTCCGAATACCCCCAATGGCTGTATGGTGGACGCGCTTGGATACTTCACGCTCTGCCCCCATAAGTAACCCAAGCGCAAGCGCAATAGCAAAGTTGACCAAATGTGTTGTGTCAAAAGCAAGGTCCATCGTCGTGCCAAGAGAATAACCAACATTTCTTAGCGCATCTACCGTGCGCTGCATACAAATTTCGTTCTCCTTTGCAGCGCTCCAGAAAAAACTAACCAGCCTTGCCGGTTGGCACATAGCTTGCAGTGAATACTGCACGTGTTCCACCTATCATGCCACGGATGGCCCAACTTCCTGCTGCTGGAACATCTTCCCCAGCGTTGCCGCCAAACTTAGAAGCCGTGCTGAGCAATTTCGACCGCTACCGAGATCTTCTGCTGGTTGCGGGAATTCTCGGAGTGCTGGGATTGCTTATCGTGCCACTGCCACCGTTTCTCCTTGACCTTCTGCTGGGGCTGAACATCGCGCTGTCGGTTCTTATTCTGATGGTGGTGGTGTACATCAGCTCCCCGCTCGATATCAGTACTTTCCCAACCATCCTATTGGTGGCAACCCTTTTTCGCCTCGGTATGAATATCGCCTCGACCCGCCTCATACTGAGTGAAGCCTCCGCAGGCAAGATTATTCATGCCTTTGGCACCTTTGTCGTCAGCGGCAATTTTGTCGTCGGTATTGTGGTGTTCCTGATTTTGTTGGTGATCAACTTTGTCGTCATCATCAAGGGATCGACCCGCATTGCAGAAGTTGCCGCACGCTTTACGCTCGATGCCCTCCCCGGAAAACAGATGAGCATTGACGCTGATCTCAACGCAGGCTTTATTGACGAAAAGGAAGCTCGTCGCCGCCGCGAACAACTCCAACGCGAAGCGGAGTTCTACGGCGCTATGGACGGCGCATCGAAATTCGTCAAGGGCGATGCTATTGCAGGCTTGGTGATTACGGGGATCAACATCCTTGGCGGCTTTGCTATAGGCGTGCTCCAGCGGGGCATGGACATTAGCGCCGCACTGAAGACTTACACCATCTTGACCATTGGCGATGGTTTGGTTTCCCAGGTACCGGCATTGCTTGTCTCGGTTGCAGCAGGGCTTATCATTTCACGGACAAGCTCGGCAACCTCTCTCGATAAGGACCTGAGCACACAGTTGACCGGCAAGCCACGTCCCTTGCTCGTTGTTGCTGCTGTATCGTTCGGGATGGGATTATTGCCCGGCTTCCCGTTCTTTCCTTTTGCGCTGCTGGCACTTTCGATCGGAGCAATTGCCCTCCTCCGGCGCAGGCAAATCGGAGTAGCAGAGCGGGAAAAACTCCGGCAAGAACTTGCTCAGGCAGAAACAACACGGAAACAGCCCGAGCAGCCTATCGAAGAGCTCGTCAAAGTAGATCCGGTCGAGGTGGAAATTGGGCTGAATCTGCTTCCCCTTGCCGATGAGCAGCACGGAGGCGATCTTTTCCGGCGAATAGCAAACATCCGCCGCCAATTAGCAACTGAGCTGGGCGTGATTCTTCCTCCTGTCCGTGTTCGGGATAATCTTGCGCTCGAGCCAGACGAATACGTCATCAAGCTCCGTGGCAATATCGTTGCCCGAAACCGACTCTACGTTGGCATGCTGCTGGCAATGAATCCCGGCAATGCTGAGGGCACGCTGCGTGGTATTGATGTACAGGAGCCTGTCTTCGGACTACCCGCAACGTGGATTCCTCTTCATGAACGCGAGAACGCAGAACTGTCCGGCTACACCGTCGTCGAACCCGCAACGGTGCTGGCAACCCATCTTTCCGAAATTCTCCGCCGCAATGCAGATAAGCTCCTCACGCGTCAGGATGTACGGCAACTGGTCGAAGCGCTCAAGAAAGACTATCCCGCTCTTGTCGAGGAAATCACACCCGATAATCTCCCACTGGGCACTGTGCAGAAAGTCTTGCAGAATCTCCTCCGCGAACAAATCCCCATTCGCGATCTCCCGACAATTCTCGAAGCACTGCTCGACTACTTCAAGGTCACGAAAAACACCGACGTCCTGACTGAATACGTGCGCCATCATTTGGGCGACACTATCAAACGGCTATTCCAAGACCCCAATGGTGTCATCCATGCAGCCAGTCTCGATCCGAGCATCGAAAATCTCCTTACCACAACACTGCAGAATAATCCCTCTGCTCAGTCCAGCCCAACGCTGGGACTTTCACCCGAAGTCGTCCGCTCGCTTCTGCGCAATGTTGGAACTGCACTGGACCACCTAACGATGCTCGGCTACCAGCCGGTAATTATCTGTTCGGCACCAGTGCGTCCCTATCTGTATCGCCTGATACGCTCCCAATACCCCATTGCAAATGTCATCAGCTACAGTGAACTCCCACCAGAAACAAGCGTGAATGTAGTAACCCGAATTGCACTGCATGAAAGCACAGAATCGGTTGCGGCATAATCTCCGCTGGGAGCATGCTGCTTTGTTCATCTATTGCTCCAGGAGGCAAAAAGGCGGTTCAGCACCTTGGCTTTACAGCTCCAAACTGCGTGCAAATGCCCATTGAATGGTCTTCCGATCGCGGGCAACATCGGTACAGAGGAAGCGAGGATTCGGATAGATTCCCACTCGTCCTAAGTCAAGGCGGTCTGCATCCCAGCAGGTTTGAACAGTCACATCTGCCTCGGTTAGTCCATGGGCATGCCACGTACAGGCATAGACAAGCAGCTCTGTTTCCTCCGGCGAAAGGGTGAAGTAAGTCCCCACCAACTTGCGAACAAGCTCGCCTGCCCGTTTGCCATGGTCTGGGTCGTCTCCTTCGTTCCACCGACATGCATCATGCAGATAGGCAAAAAGCTCCACTATGCGGAGATTCGCTCCCGTGCGCTCTGCGAGAAAAAGGCCATTTTCATGCACTCTTTGCCAGTAGGAAAGCCATGGATACCATCCCACGAGAGCCGGTACACCGATCGAATGTAATCAAGCAGCGCAGGGGTAACAACGGTGAGCTCCATCTTTCCTTTCTCCAGTGATACTTGGCACAAAGCGACGTTCAACTCCCCCGCATATTTGGGCAAGCGAACCTTCTCACGATTTGTCGCTTTGGTCCGCAGGCTTTAGGGCGATCCGGTACCATGCACTCCCATCATACCTGCAATGGCTGACTGCACTTACTTGAGCACCGCTTGCTCCCTCGCATTCCGTCTTGCTGTTGCATCTCCTCAAACAAGCGTTGATCCTTGTGCGCGCTATAGGGGGAACAGAGTTTTTCGCTCGACGACCTTGAAATGCAGAAAGCACAGCAACTTCTTCCCTGCACTGCACCACGGTTAGCGAAGGTCCTTTGGCGTGCGGTGGAACATGAGCCTGCAGCAGCCCTTGCGCACTTGATTCCATGCGGTTTGCTCTGTCTGGAGCACCGCGATTGCGCACGTAGGCATTGATACGTGCTCCTCGCCAGTAAGGTATTCGAGCAAGTCGCTTATTGAGGGATTATGGCCCACCAGCGCAACTGTTGTGAGCTCAGGATCAAGTCCCCAAATCGTTGCCAGCAGTGTGTCCAACGAGGGGAGGTAGAGCGCATCGTCGTATTCAACCGAAGGCATGCCGTCTTGCCATGCCTTGAGAAGGTAGTCTGCTGTTTGGCGAGTGCGAACGGAAGAGCTTGCAACAACTCGTTCAAGCTGAGGCACCATTGCGTGCAGCCACATTCCCATGCGTTCAGCATCCCGGCGACCGCGCTCGGTCAGCGGTCGCTCTTGGTCCGCACCCGCAAATTCCTCCGCAGGCACAGCCTTGGCGTGGCGTATCAAGATGAGCTGTTTCATTGGATGCGCATGCCGATACTGAAGTAACCCAGCAGCGGTCCAAGCGTGAGCTCATGCAGAGCGCCTCGAAAATAGAACGCCCGCCCCAGTGAAAAGCGTGCTGGTCCAATCGGTGTGTCAAATGCCAGCATAAGGCCAACACCATGCTTGAGATTGTCGAACTTGACTGCTTGAACAATCTGCCACACCGCCCCAATGTCATAGCGCAGCGATAGATACGTCGGGAACACAAGCTCTATTGGGGAGCGCAGACGGTATTCAAGTTGTCCCAGTGCAAGCTGTCGCCCTCGCTCCTCCTCTTCTCGCATGCCGTAAAACAAGTCCTCGCCTCCGAGATTGAACGCCTCGGGAAGCGGCAATGTGTTTGCCGCAATACCAAATCGCACCGACCATCGCACCGCATGGTGGCGTGCCAGCGTGTGCGTCATGCGGAGCATTGCATCGGTTTTGAAAAACTGCAGCCATCCTGGCGCATCAAGGATGGTGCGTTCGATCGCCAGTCGCAAGTAGCTTCCTCGACTGGGAAAGTCAGCCCGATCTTCGTTATCAAGCGTTGTGCTCCAGCCCAGTGCAAGCAACGGTGCAAATCTGCGCGATTGAACGTAATCCCCCAGACGGAAACCGCGTTGTCCCTCGTAGCGGAGAGTGACCACGACCTTGCCCAGTGTCTCGACATTGCTGCCAACCGATGCTCGAATGCCCAGATGCTGCTCGATTCGTTCCCCTATGCGCACTCGTTCGTAGCGAGCTGGAGGCAGATTGTCAATCAAACGGTACAGGTAGATATTCCGTGAGTCCCAGTAGCCCTCGATGCTTGCGGTCCAGTAGCTATCCAAAATGCGGGGGACATCCAGGCGGAGCATTCCAATGCTGTTGCGCCCTCCTCCCCCAATTCGGGCAGTAGCCCGTATGCCGCTGGAGAGGAGATTTAAGTCTGCCAGTTCCGCAGTGGGCTGGACGTTTCGCTCGTTGTCAATGCGCCCACCGATGCGAAGAAGCTGACTTCCTCGCTCACGAACCTGCACCCGCAGTGCAACTGCATCGCTTTGGTCGTCGATATACCGTACCGATAGGAGCACATGACTGAACAGGTCTGTCGCGAGCAAACGCTCCCAACTTTCTAGAAGTGCCGCCGTACGGATTGGCTCTCCAATCGGTGTCCGCAGCTCTCGCTGGACGACAAGATCAGTAGCACTGCAGTTGCCCACCAATTCAACTGCTCGAAGCCGACCGCTATCGAGCACGACATGGAGCAGATGCTGGATGCTGTCGAAGGTTATCCGCACTCGTGCTGCAGCTAAGCCCTCCTGGCGAAGGCGGCGTTGCAAGGCATGTGTCAGTGAATCAGCAAGCGCCCGCGAATACGAGCAACCCACAAGTGCATTGAGCGAGGCTGCCCACTGTTCACTTGGCCCAGCGACTGCCGCAATTTTTCGCTCCGGCGATGGCATAATCTCCGCTATTTCCCCGCTGGAGTCCAAGCGGCAAATCACAGCACCATAGCGTTCCACCATCTCGACCAGTGCTGCGGTAGAGCCATACTCGCCGAAAAGAAGATCGCTTGGTGTAGGAAGCGCTGCAACAGAAGTTGCCATCCTCCTCGTAAGGGAACTTCCCAGATGCCCTATTGCTCGTTGCTGCTGTCGTTCCAGCTCGGCTTGCAGTCTTGTCACAACAGCGCGGCATGCTATTTCCCCTTGAGCAACAAGCCACTCGAAACGCGAAAAATCCAAGGTGGCGTGGTCTTCCAGCGAAGGTGTAATCGTTAGCCATGCGGCACGTGTTGCGGCTGCGTTGAGCCGTTGCATCATCAACGTTACCACCTGATCAGCAACATTCCAGGGCTTGTCGAGGGCTGAGCGGGGCTGCAGCGGTGCAGTGGTATTGACTGCGACCACAAAGTCGGGATGAAACTCTGCGTACGCAACCTCGACAGGAATGTTCGCCAGCAAGCCGCCATCAACTAGCACGGCTGAATCCTGGCGAATTGGCGTATAGCGCAAGGGGAATGTGCTGCTGGCTCGCACTGCTGTGACCAAGTCCCCCTGGCGAAGCACGACTGTTTCCCCTCGCACCAAGTCTGTTGCGACGGCACGGAAGGGAATACGGAGCCGGTCAAATGAGCTATTGCATGCTATCGGAGCACGCCAGAGTAGCTCCGCTAAGAGCAATTCCAACCGCTGCCCAGAACTGATTGCCTCTGGAATAAGAGGCTGAAAGTCCTGCATTCGTACGGAGAACACTGTTCGGTCGTACTCCACCTTTTGGTCGAGAAACAATTCCTCCCGCGATCGTTCATCGCCTATACGGAAGAGGTCTTGCCATTCCACTCGGCGGACAATCGAGTCAATTTCATCAGCTGAGTATCCTGCACACCACAGTGCACCAATCACTGCACCAATGCTTGTTCCCACAACCGCAGCAGGATAGAGCCGTTCTTGCTCGAGCACGCGCAGCACTCCAATCTGCGCAAGTCCACGTGCACCGCCGCCACTGAGGACAAGCACCCATCGAGGACGAGGGAGCGAGTAATCGTCGAGCACAATGGTTCTCCCTCCATCGCCCCTGGCGACGGTTGACCATGCGGCAACCGCTGCAGCAATAGTCCAGGCTATTGTGTTAGCGACGTGCTTCATATGCCTCCCGCATACCCAGGAGCAACGGCAGCATTGCCTCTTCGTACGCACGACGGCTGCGAAGCGCCAGCGCAACAAGCTCCTCTGAGCCTTCGTGGGTAAAGACATCCCGCCCTGGTGGCGCCTCAACTGCGGCAATGATCTGTTGGGCAACCTCTGCGGCGCTCATCATGCGCTGTAAAGGAGCCCGCGGAATGTTCCGCTGCTGCGCAATAGCACGAGACCGCACGATCCCTTCGGCAAAAAGGTCGCCAATTGGCGCGCCATCGGTCACCTGTGCCCATTCGGTTTGAACGCCGGAGGGACACACCACTGTTGCTTCGACTCCCGTTTCTACCAGCTCAGTGCGCAATGCCGCGATAAATCCAACGACTGCATGCTTAGCGGCAACGTATGCAGCGTTGTAGGGATAGGCAATCTTTCCCACAATGCTCGAGACTGCAATAATGTGCCCACGCCGTTGCGCTTTCATCACCGGGAGAGCAGGACGCACAAGGTACCACAGCTGATACACGTTGAGTGCGAACATTGCCTGGAGCACGTCAGTAGTAGTGTCTTCCACACTGGCGCAGTGCCCCCGCCCCGCATTGAGAATGAGCACATCGAGCCGATTGTCATATGCCGCAAGAGTCTGCGTGATGAACTGTTCTGCCTCTTTTTCGACGGATACATCCACAACCATATCGAGCACGGCTGCAGCTCCGCGCTGGCGCGCTTGTGCTGCTACTTCTGCCAGTCGGTCGCGCCGCCGTGCGCAGAGTGCCAGTCGCACTCCCCGCGCTCCAAGCTGTTCGGCAAGTGCAGCTCCAATCCCAGACGATGCACCTGTAATAGCAACAACTGTTTCTGCGGTTAGGGGAATACCGGCCTGCATGGTAGAAAAGCCCAACGTTACACTTTCACCGTTTTGCGCCCGCTGGAAAAGACAGCGTTAGGGAGCAATGCGAAAATCCTTCCATTGACCCTGTGGCGTGCTCCAGGTAACGCTTACGTCCTCGACATAAGCACGCGGCGGACCTTGCCAGCAGCGTGCGACAAGTTGTTCAACTGCTCCACGAGGTCCTTCTACTTCTGCAATAACCGTCTGCCCATCGGATGCGTTTCGCACATAACCAACCAAGCCCAGTTCTATTGCAACGCGATAGACAAACATCCGGTAGCCAACACCTTGCACGCGTCCTCGCACGACGATGTATGCTCGTGTATGCTCATCCATGTTACTTGGCTACGATGACAACTTCAGTACGACGGTTGAGTGCACGACCAAATTCCGTAGTGTTATCGGCGATAGGGCGCGTGTCGCCATAGCCAATTGTCTGAATACGTGATGGATCAATGCCCTTTTTTCTTGTCAAATAGTCCTTAACACTTTCGGCTCGTGCTTGGGAGAGACGTTGATTGAACCACTTGGCGCCGCGGTTGTCAGTGTGTCCCTCGACTCGGATCACAACACGAGGATTATTCTTCATGAATTGCGCCAGGACTTCTAACTCTGGCACATGATCGGGAAGCGTTGCACTGGCAGTTTCGAACAAAAGATTTTCGATGATAAGCTTTCGCCCAAGTTCGACAACAGGAATTGTCTTGCGTACCAATTCCTGGCGACGTTGGTTGAGAATAGCAACATTGATGGAGTCCGGAATTGCGGGCAAGTCTGTGCGATAGGTGATCGAGAAAAGGTTCGTCAATTGGGTCGAGTAGGCGTTCAGGATACGGGCAAATGGCTGCCCGATGTCGAACATTGTACCGCGGGTTGCTTTTGCAATAGTGTCGTATTGGGTGAGTACAAGGGGGGCTATACAGAAGGTCCGCACGTTTGCCCTTTGGAGCATTTCGATAGCTGACTGCGTTGTGAGGTCAGTTCGCCCATTGCCGCGCTCTCCTGCCTGATGGTAGGGCGCATCGGTAATCAAAATAGCAACGCGATTGGCAGAGGGGCGATAGTCTAGCTTAGTCGCTTGCCGGAGTGCTTCGAGCGCATTTTCCTTTTCATCGAATCCTCCCCATGCTCGTGCTCGCGACACCCAGGTGATAAACTCGTTGACATCGCTGGTGAAGGGGTAAACTTTCTCGATCACATCGGAAAACAGCACTAACGCAAGGCGGTAGTCAATGCCCCGGGCAAGCAAACTGCGAACAAACTGCGCAATATTATCGCGTACAGCATTGATGTGGACTTGCATAGTTGCTGTCACATCGAGCACTACCGCGATATCAACCGGTACCCGTTCTTTGACGCTCAACTTAGTCACCGAGAGGACCTGCTTTTCAACGCCGTTTTCAAGCACCACAACGTCGCTGGCACGAAGCGTATCGAGCGGGTCACCATTTAGATCGACTGCTTCGACTATGAGGCTAATCTGGGGATAATACTTGATGTCAACATTCTGGATGGTCAAGTGGAAACGGTCACTCCGGGGACGGAGCTGTGTTTGGAGTAACACCTGCTGGGGCTCGAGGGAATCTTCCTCTACTGGTAAGGATTCTGCCCCTATTACTGGGCTTAGCTGGAAAAGGACATACAGGATAATCCAGCCGATAGAGGACCACATCGGGCGAACTGCCCAAGCATTGCTCATCGGACGACAGCGGTGGACGCGTTCTGAGTGCCTGTGTGCGGTTACAAAACTACGGTGCTTTTCCTAACCAGAGAGGCGCGGGACACGCCTTTTTGCGGAACTACCGTATCGTTAATCGCAGCACTGGCGAAATCATGAAAAAGTTTCTGATCTCCCACGGACGTGGCTCTGCTCGCAGGGGAGTGGAATACTTGCCCTCTAAGTAGAGCCACTCTCCAACCAGCGGCACATATGCCCGTGCAAAAAGCATTTGGTTAGAATACTGCAAGGCGATCCCAAAGGGAAAGGTTGCTTGATTGCGGTATTCTATCCGCGCATACAGCCAATCTGCTGCAGTAGTTGGATGGTAGAGCTGCAATCCGGGAATATTCCGAACGAACGTAGTATCCCCCGTCGCGGGATTACGACGATAAGCCCATTCTTGAACCTCAACGTAGCAAATTCCCAAATCAAAGCGGAAGAAGTTTTCCGGATGCTTCGGATCAAGCCACCAGTTGTAGAATACTGCTGCATGTCCTGTGGTTCGGAGCACAGGAATAACTGTTGTGGCATCTACACCAGCTGTTCTCCGCAGCTCTGCTTGGCGTTGGAGCGAGGGAGCATATCCTGCCCACGTGTTCTTCTCTGCACGACCTGTGGTATCCGGACCAACAATAGGGAACTCCACATTGACAGTCACCCCCAGCTGAGGATGGAACGGGGCATTGATGTCAAGCCCAAGCGATGCTTTGCCGGGGTTTGCATTGAGCTGGCGCTCTGGCAAAAAGCTCAGTAGCCGGTTCGCTAATCCTCCGCGCAACCGATACACTCCTCCCAGGCGCAAGTTGATGAGGTAGGGGATTGGCTTGTTCGATGCAGGATCGAGATTTTCGTAGAGTGGACGCTGGAGAATCACCCGCGATTCCCCTGCAGACCAGAAATGGTAGCCGATGTTATCAGTCCCAAGAATAGAGCGAAGCCAAAAACCGGTCTCCCCAATCTTGAGCGATTGCTCGAAAGCGGAAATAGCAATGGAATGGGTTACATCGGTTGGCATCATAAAACTGGTGATCACCCGATACTGCCGTTCCGTTGGCGGCATTTCAGGAGGAATCTCCCGGTAGCAGTAGGGACGCTGTGGATCGCTGAGTGTACCGGCAAGTTTGCGCATGTAGGCATCTACTTCCGATGCCACAAAATACTCCTCCCCGCATTCGACCAGGAGAATGGTATAGTAGTCGTTGGGATCGCTTTTAGGCGCAGCAGTAATAACGATGTTCTGCATGTCCAGTTTTTCCTTATCGCGCCCATAAAGGATAAACGTTTGCCGAATTTGCAACTGTAGGTTTGGCTCGCACACACGCCATCGGGGAAAATAGCGCACGATTTCTGGGTCAATAGTCTTGAGTGCCTGCATGATGGAGTCCCGCTCAGGGTCCTGCGCATACATCAGGAGTGGGTGGAGTGCTACCAGCACTACACCAGCAATCGCCCGAAGAAATGTTACCGGAGGGAGAATCGCCTTCATTGCTGCACTACTGCTTAAAAGTTGTAAATCACACGGAGCGTGGGGATAAAGACACTTGCTACTTCCCACTCATGGGGATCCCGTAGGATGGGCGCAAAGTACTGCCCATCGACGCGCAATCCTATTTGCTGGCTAATCGGGATAAGAAGCCATGCTTGGGCGTAGATGGCATCATCAAAGTACTGCAAACCGAAGCCATAAGGAGTTGTCACTCGCTGTGCCATAAAATCAATTCGTGCGGAGACACCTCCAATAAAGCGCGTATCTGTGCGGAACCAGCGGTTGATGACAAATGCAGAATCGCGCCGAATAATGCCGCGTTGGTCAATTTCCTGATAGCGTCCGCTGCCGTTGTTTTCTTCCCAAATCTCGCGCGAGTAGAGCGCACCACCTATTCGGAAGCGGAAGAAGTTTCCGCTGTCAATCGCAATCGCAAAAGAGTAGTGTACCTGAGCAGCAAAGCGAATCAGGTAATCCAGCGCACGCGAGTAACTTTGATTGTTGACAAGAGTATCAGTTCCGCGCAATTGGCGGGTAATTGTTGTCACTGTTTCGAGTTGACGCTGATGATCAGACTGCCGGGCTTCCCCAAAAACATATGACGCAGCAACGTTGAACACACCCGTATTCGCATTGGTAATCTTCAGTGGAAAATCGAACACACCATTGATGCCCCACCCTGCATACGTCATCGTCCGCTGTACTCCGAAGGTTCTTGCCACCGACGCCCAGCCGCTGGTAGGGAGAATTACTCCCAGCCGATTTGACCCCCATAACGCATTGAGCGTGACCCGATCGCTGAAAAATGAGGGATAATTGATTGTTTCTAATCCATACCGAAGCTCAACCCCATACTTTGGCAACGTCCGATTGTACACAAATCCTTCCGTTGCCGCACTGGGGTCACTGGGAGTATAGTCGCGATAACTAATCAGATCCGGGCTTACCATAAGCTCGCGGCTGCGCATATAGTCCATCGCCTGCCCATCGGTGGTACGGACGTATGCGGTGACATCGTCTTCCCTGACCTGGAGACTGACGCCGTAGAGCTTCGGAATAAACTGCTCGTCACCAAGCCCTTGTGCTTCCGCTGTCACATTGATTCCCTCTGCCTCGCTTTGCTGAATGACAAAGTTGTACAGATACTCGTACAGAGTCTTTGCTGGGGAGCCTGCAGGAGCCGCACTCTGTCGTAGTTGGGTGTACGTGTAGATATCACGGGGCGAAGCGAGCACATTTGCCAGTACCCGACTTTCGCTATTGGAGGTAAGGAGAGCAATGACCTTGAAGTCTCTACCCGCAATATACCGGGTTGTAACAACATAGGCACGCTTGAACGTATTGCATTCCCACTGCTTGCGTGCGATTGCATACTTGGCGTAATCAATGCATTCCCCTCGGAGGACGCGTTTGATTTCCTCGTCATCTTGCAATGCGCTGAGGTCTGCAGCGCATCCCAGTTCAGCGACTTTGTCGTCAATTTGAGTTTGACGCGCAGGACTGCACGCTTTTGCCGACTCTGTGATGACCGGTTCTGGATTAAGGAGCTGGGTGACCCCCTTCATCGTTTCCGCATCCAGCTGGAATATCGAGATATTGCCGTAGCGGTAATTTTTGAACTTGCTCATAATGGAGCGCAACTGTGCATCGCTTGTCTGGGAGAAGACACTATTCCTCCCCAGACCTCCCACAAGAAGTATAGCAAGCGCATGCACGCACACCCTGAAAAGGCAGGTATGTTTCATGCGTTCGTTCCTCCAGAATTGATCATCCGTTCGTTGCACATCAATAGGTAATGGGGACGTTGATGACAGCTTTCCCATCGGCGGAGACTTCGCCATTACACTTGTTTTTTGCTTTGGCAGAAACAATGAGGGTAACGTTCCCTTCTACCTTCCCCCGCCGCAAGGGAGGTCCATCCAGCCGTAGCTCCACTTCGTATCCACCCGCTGCCGCGCGGGGATTCTGTGCTGTGACCTTGTATCCCGCAATGTCCGCTTTTTGAATGACCACCTTAAAGTCGAAAATATCGTTGGGACCAGCTTTCGCCCCCCCAACATCTATGATAGGCGGCAAGATTTTGATGTTCTTGACCACCACCACCGGCACGCGGGGATCAACAATCTGATCGTATTTGACATCGGTTGTCACGATCTTCGGAGGACGCTGCTTTGGAGTTCCCTGGAGTGGACCGCTCGGCAACAGCGACACCCGCTCCTTGGTGTCTGGGTCCTCCCACAAGATATCAACGGAGACGGAGTTTGCACCGCAGGGGATCTCCCGCCGATATTGCAAGCCACGAACAGGCTGGGATTGCTCATTGCCGATAATAGCGTTGATGAGGTACTGTCCAGCAGAAATCTTCTTCCCGTCAGCTGGAACTGGCAGTATTTCCAGCTCAGAGCCGAAGTAGCAGTTTTCTACATTTGCTCGCACGTCGTCGAGATTTTCGAGCTTGCTTTCAAAGGATTTTAGCAGCACAGTTTTGTCGGTAGTCTTCCCTATCCGGTTCGCATGGGTAATAGTCAGCTCGTAATCTCCTGCTGGTATGCTCTGTTCAATGACAATCTTATAGTTCCGGGCTTGAGCCGTTGGATCACTCGAGGCAGCTGCTTGCTGCGCTGGACCCACATCCACAACTTTCACCGGCAAGACAGGATTTGATCGCACTGTCGGCAGTTTTGCTGGATCATAAGGACTTGCAGTAAAGGGTATCTCCACTCGTGGCAAGCGATCGAACACATACTTAGCATCCGCAGCATATACTACGGGATCAGAAGGCGGAGGAATGTTAGGCTTGACCACCCGCACGTTGATTGCATAGGAAGCACGATTCTGGTCAAAGAATGCAGAAGCGCCCGGCGCAAGGAGCTTAGCAATGTAGCTATACAGCTCAATGCGACGCATCCGTTCTTGGGCTTTGGGATCATCGGCATCGGATTCATCTTTGACGCGTTTAATCACTGCTTGAATCTGCTCATCAAATTCGTCAACTGTGATTTTCCCCTGTGCTAAGTCGTCGGAGGAGGGCAGCGGTATACCGCTGAGTTGCTCAACGATGTTCTTTTTGACTTGCAACAAGTCTTTGATCTTGAGCTGAACGGTACCGATGTTGACTTTCTCTTCCAGTGGCACTTCAGTTGGTGGCACATCGCTCCGAACGCCGAGGATTCGGTTAGTCCGCGATGCAAACCGGAGTTTGTACCATCCTGGTTGTCCTGCTGGCTGGAAGCGAACCAAGAAATAGCGCTTTTTGTAGCGTCCTCCACTGTTCCGCGCCTCTTCATCGGTCAAATTTTGCAAATAGATGAAGGCCGAATCTGCCGCCGTCGGAGGAGCAAATCGTCGAATATCCCCAATCTTCAGCGTTGATTTGTACACAGGACGACGGTAGTCGCTTACTTGGTCCACTTGGAGCTCTAAGCGCTCAAGTGCAAGAAGCTTCCATCGTGCACCATCAACGGCATCCCCGAATTCTTGCCCTTCGGAGAACCTACTAAAGTCAATTCGCATCTTGCGCAAGCTATCATCGGAAGGGAATGGTGGTGCTCGATCAGGAACATTGCTGGGATGGTAAAAAATTTGGTAGTCCAGCTCTTGCACATTCGCCAGTTTGATAAGATTGCGCATTTTCTCTGCGGCTTCTTTTGGATCGAGCCCTTCCAATTTATCGGCGGTGCTTACATCAGTAACTCCTACAATCACCTCATACAGGCGGTCTTGCTTGATCTGTGGCCCCCCTGCAACTCGCATCGAAGCATCTTGCAACGTGATTTCGTCTTGTGGACGTGTGCTGATACCTTCTGTCCCTGTCCCTACCTGGAGTTGCGAGAGTATGCTCTCGACAATTTTCATCGACTCTTTCTGCTTCTGAATCAGGTGCTCCTCGGCCTCATCGCGTTCGACGATGATGATCAGGAGCTCCAGAATAACTGCCAGGTAAAGCACAAAATATACCTTACCCGCACCGCCTTTAGCCATTGCGCGTTCCTCTGGATGTGGACGATGGAATTGACACCGGAGGCATTAGGTAATTACGACCGCCACCAGAAAGACCTTAGCGCTTCGGTGGAGCACTTGGTTGGGCTGGAGCCGCATCCGCTTTCGCTGTTTCGACAGGTGTGGTGCTGTTCTCGTTTGCAGACGCAGGCTGCACGGTGTTCTCCTTTGCCTCTGGGGCATGTTGAGCAGCGCTACTGGCGCCATGCTTGAGGGAGCAAGAATTTTTCTTTGCTGATGCTTTCGACATGCAGCAAGAAGCCTTTTCCTTCCCGACGCACTTACCATCGGGACCACATGCGGATGCAGCGACTGCTCCGCTCACTAACAGTGCAATTGCACTGACAATAAATGCTTTCATGCTTAGCCTGGTAGTAGTGGAAACGACGGTGCAAATATACCAGCTTTTCCCGTTATTACCAAACGCGTGTTGCATTTACTGTTATGAACAACCTGTCGTCGTACCGCAATCTTCGCATACGGTGCAGGAGCCATTTCGCTTGACCCGCATTGAGCCACATGAATAACATTGCTCGCCGGTGTATCCTTGTGCTTTTGCTTGCAAGACAACTTTTGGTTGTTCGCCGCTACTACTGCGCGGTGCAGCATTTACTTCGACCAACGGAGAAGGAGGTGGAGCAATTGGCGTAGCCTGTGGGACAGCAGAGGTAGGCTTGACCACTGCTTCCGGTGGAACTTCGTCCACTGCTTTGACGTGCACAAAATCAGTTCGGTTGAGATAGTCGTAGCCAATCGAGCGGAAGACAAAGTCCAGCACGCTGGTCGCATACTTGATTGCTTCGTGGCCCTGCACCGGACCCGATGGCTCAAAGCGCGTGAACGTGAAGGTATCGACCAGCTCTTCCAACGGCATGCCGTACTGAAGCGCTTTCGATGCCAACACGGCAAAGCAGTTCATCAAGCCCTTAAAGGAGGCTCCTTCTTTGTACATATCGATGAAAATCTCGCCCACGGTGCCATCTTCATACTCACCCGTGCGCACAAACACCTTATGCCCTCCGACATACGCTTCGCGGATAATTCCCTTCCGCTTTTTCGGCAGACGGCGACGCTCTGCTCGATGGTACACTCGCTCGACGATGCGCTCCTGGACGTACTGCGGTCCTTTCGTTTCATCAAGTGTTTCCTCGTCACCGAGCAGCACAATTTCATCCAGGTCATCATCAGCAGCAACATTGAGTGGCTGGGAAAGTTTGGAGCCATCTCGGTAGAGCGCAATTGCCTTCAAGCCCAGCTTCCAGGACTCAAGATGGACGTTGGCGATATCTTCGATGGTCGCCTCGGCAGGCATGTTGATAGTCTTGGAAATTGCACCCGAAATAAACGGCTGGGCGGCTGCCATCATGCGTACATGTGCCATAAAGGGAATGTAACGCTGCCCACGCTTGCCGCACTTATTGGCACAATCGAATATCGGTAGATGCTCTGGCTTCAGATGAGGAGCCCCTTCAATCATCATGGTCCCGCACACATAGTCGTTGGCCCGTTCGATTTCCTCCTTGGAAAATCCCAAAGCCGAAAGCATGTCGAACGATGGATCGTTCAATTGCTCGGAAGTAAAGCCAAGAACACGGGTGCAGAACTCTTCCCCAAGTGTCCATTTGTTGAACGCAAAGCGAATGTCAAACACTGTGTCAAGCTGTGCCTCAATTGCTGCAAGAGCCTCGTCGGTGAAACCTTTTTCCTTAAGTCGAGCACGATTGATCGTCGGGCAACCGACCAGCGTTCCATGTCCCTTGCAGTAGCGCTCAATATCCTCGATTTGTTCGGGGGTGTATCCCAGCCGTTTAAGCGCTTTCGGCACCGACTGATTGACGATTTTGAAGTATCCCCCACCTGCAAGTTTCTTGAACTTGACGATAGCAAAATCTGGCTCGATTCCTGTGGTGTCGCAATCCATTAGCAATCCGATGGTACCGGTCGGTGCAATCACGGTTACCTGCGCATTGCGATAGCCATACTTTTCGCCCATCTCCAGAGCACGGTCCCACGCCTGGCGTGCTGCCGCAACAAGGTTTTTGTCGGGGCACTTGCTGCCGTCGAGTCCCATGGGAAGAATGGTCAGCCCCTCGTATTCATGGGGTGGAGCATTGTACGCAGCACGGCGATGATTGCGAATAACTCGGAGCATCGGCTCTCGATTCGCCTCAAAGCGAGGGAATGGTCCCAGCTCTCGTGCCATCTCTGCGCTGGTAGCATATGCTTCCCCGGTCATAAGCGCAGTAATAGCCCCACAGTATGCCAGTGCCTCGGGCGAATCATACGGAATACCGAGAATCATCAAGATAGTCCCCAAGTTCGCATAGCCCAGCCCCAAAGTGCGATAGTCATAGCTTTTCTGTGCAATCGCTTTTGAGGGAAACTGGGCCATTAGCACGCTGATTTCAAGCACAATTGTCCACAACCGTACTGCATGGCGGAAGTCGTCAACGCGAAATTCTCCCGTTTCCTCATCGAGGAAGTGCGCCAAATTCAGCGACGCAAGGTTACATGCTGTATCATCAAGAAACATGTACTCGGAACAGGGATTCGAAGCATTGATGCGCCCGTCCACTGGACAGGTGTGCCACTCGTTGATGGTTGTATCAAATTGCAAGCCAGGGTCTGCACTTTTCCACGCACTGATGTTGATTTTATCCCACAGCTCCCGTGCTCGCACCGTGCGCGCAACTTGCCCCGTAGTGCGCCATCGCAAATGCCAGAGCCGGTCGGCAAGCACTGCTTCCATAAATTCGTTTGTGACCCGAACAGAATTGTTCGAATTCTGCCCCGAGACTGTCAGGTACGCCTCCCCTTCATAATGAGTATCGAGCACCTCCAGATCGATTGTGGTAATGCCCTGCCGCACCAGTGCCAGCGTCCGCTCGATATAGGCACGGGGCACCCCTCGATGCAACGCGCGACGGACTAATGTTCGCAGTCGTGGATTGGTGGCATAGTCCGCCCCTCCTGCAGCGGCTTCATTGGCGATTGCTTGCAAAAAGGTCTTGTTGATCCGCGATCCAGTAACCAACGCGGCAACTTTTTCTTCCTCTTTTGCTTTCCACTCGATAAATTCTTCTACGTCGGGGTGGTCAATATTCACAATAACCATTTTGGCAGCACGACGTGTTGTCCCGCCGGACTTGATTGCGCCCGCAGCGCGATCGAAAACTTTCAAAAAGCTCATCAATCCAGAAGACACGCCTCCACCGGAGAGTTTTTCGCCTTTAGCGCGCAGTGTCGAAAAATTTGTTCCTGTACCGGAGCCATACTTGAAAATGCGTGCTTCCCGCGTGACCAAGTCGAAAATGCCCCCTTCGTTGACCAAATCGTCCGCAACACTTTGGATAAAGCAGGCATGCGGTTGGGGGCGGGTGTATGCATCAGTGGACTGCTTGAGCTCACCGGTATCTGGGTCGACGTAGTAATGCCCTTGCGGAGAACCAGTGATGCCATATGCCCAGGCCAGCCCCGTATTGAACCACTGAGGGGAATTGGGTGCGGCCATCTGTGCCAGCAGCATGTACACTAATTCATCGTAGAATGCTTGTGCATCCTCGTCGCTGTCGAAATAACCGTAGCGCTTTCCCCAGTCTGTCCAACATCCTGCCAAGCGGTGGACAACTTGCTTGACCGACCGCTCACTGCCCAGCACGGGTTTCCCATCGGGTCCAAGAAGGGGATTCCCCTCCGCATCGTATTGAGGCACTCCTGCTTTGCGGAAGTACTTCTGTGCCAAAATATCGGTAGCTACCTGCGACCAATGTGCAGGCACCTCGATATCGTCCATTTGAAACACAATCGATCCATCGGGATTTCGCAGGACAGACGAGCGCAACGTGTACTCAAACATCGAATAGGGGCTGACACCCGGCTTGGTAAAGCGACGTTGGATTTTCATGGTGCTTTCTCGGGACAACACAATAGTGGAACACTGCTTATGGTATGTTCTCCAGTCGCTGCTGCCGTGCGACTGCCCGAGGAATGATTATCGGAAGCAGTGGGAGAACATCTCAAAAATCGAGAACACTCTAACGCTTTCGCAAGAGTTGAAACAAATTTTTTTCACGGTTACCATGGCGCCACTGGCACAGTTTTTACTGTGGGCACATGCCTGGGTAGTAGTTTTGTACTGAGTCGAGGCTTCTCCAGCAGATGTAATGCTCTACCGTATCAATTACTTACTCGGTATCATGGCAGTGCTCTTCGGACTGCTGTACCTGCTGTTCGGTATTGTGGGATTCAGCAGTGACGCACCCTCGGTAGCCGATCGGTGGATGCCTTTTGTCCTGGCAAGCATCCATGTGAGCGTTGCAGTGCTCCTTTTTTGGACCAGCAGTCGCCAGCGGCGGGTAGAGCAGCATCGGCTGGAGCGGCTATTGTCACTTGCTCTACAAGAAAGCTCATCGGTTGGTGTGCGGGATTTTGCAGAGCTGGCGGGGATTTCCCCCGCGGAAGCGCAGGAATTTCTTCTCTGGTCCAGCCGTCGGCGGCGTGTTGTAGTAGTCGTTGGAAAAGGCACTACCCTTCGCGCCTGGGCACGGCATAGTCTCAACTGACCATACCCTCGATGGCGGCAATAGCTAAGCCAAGCACCATCAGACTGCCATAGAAGAGCTGCAATCGTGCATGCTGCACAACCACTGTTGCAAAATGCGGCGACGTAGGCTCATCGCTTCCTTTCAGACTTCGTAATGCTCGCCACGCCCACGGCATACTTACCCAAGCAAGCAGCGTCCATGCTGGAATGGGATAGTGGTTCCCTTGCGTTGCAAAGACTACCATGCCATGCAGCAGGTAAGCACCCCATACTAAACTGTGAGCAAACACTATAGAACGGTGAGGCGAGCCCAGCAATAAGGACAGCGTTTGGGCCCCCGCAGCACGATCTCCCCGCCGATCTCGGTGATTATTTGCGTGCAAAATCGCTGCTATCAACAGGCTTTGCGGTAGCGCCAGCAGCAAGACGCTAAGTTCCGATGCTAAATTCATCACCTGCCACGCTTGAACAATGTATGAGCCAAGCGTCATCAAGACACCAAACGAGAGCATCACTTGCACCTCCCCTAATCCGCGGTACTTTAGGGCAAATGGTGGTGCAGTATATGCCCACGCAGACACTGCACCAATGGCAATGATCCACCCAATTGCCGGACCACACACTGCCAGAAAATACAGCCCAATTGCAATCGCAATCGCTGCTATTTGCACGATAAGCTTTCGCATCTGGGCTAACGATAGAGTTCCCTGCACCAGTGGATTGCTTTGCCCTGAATTGTCCATGCGATCGAGTCCCGAGCGCCAATCGTAGTAATCGTTGAGCAAGTTACTTGTCGCATGAATAGCAATGCAGCCGAGCAGCGAAAGCCCTGCATGGAGCGGTGAAAAAGCAAAGCCTTCTTCTCCCTGGTGCAGGGTTAGTGCCGCAAGACTTCCAACCAGGGATGGAAATACCGAAGCGGGGAACGAAAACGGTCGCAATATGCGCCAATACATCCGCAGCGTCGGCATTGCTTATGGTGCTTCGATAATCACACATGCAGCTGCATAGTGACGCGTGTGCGAAAGCGACAGATGCACAGGATACTTACCCCATCGTTCTGCCAGAATTCCAGAAAGTGCAATCTGTGGTTGTCCGCTTTCGGTGTGAACAACGCCACAATCACAGAGACGAAATCCGTGGCGCAGTCCTGTTCCAATAGCCTTGCTGAAAGCTTCTTTAGCTGCAAAACGTGCTGCGTAGTGGAGAAAGCGCTGCGATGCTGCCCGCTCGCAGTATGCGCGTTCGGTCTCGGTATAAACTCGCCGCAGAAACTGCTCGCCGTAGCGCTCGATTGCAGCTGCAATACGCTCGACTTCGACGATATCAATCCCGATGCCAATAATCATTGCTCGGCTGCCGCTTTGAGAGCTTGCATAGTAAACACGGATCGCAGTTCAACGCCATGCTGGGCAAGCAGCTCGCTTCCTCCCTGCTGGCGGTCAATCACGCATAAGGCGTGCTCGATGTGTGCTCCTTGCTGCCGAAGTGCCATAATACTTTCCGCAACCTGACCGCCACTGGTGACCACATCCTCGATGACAACAACAGAGCGTCCCTCGATAGAAGCACCTTCGGCGAGTTTGCAGGTACCGTACTCCTTTGCTTTCTTGCGAACAAATGCCATGGGAAGCCCCGTTGCCAGCCCTACAGCAGTCGCAAGAGGTATTCCTCCCATTTCCAAGCCCGCCAGCACGTCGGTTCCTGGCGGCAACAGCCGGGCAAGTTCCCACGCAATCTGCTGCAGCAGCGATGGCTCGGATTCGAACAAGTATTTGTCGAAGTACTCACTACTTCGCTGCCCGGAGCGAAGGAGAAAGTCGCCTACTAAATGTGAGCGCTGATAAATCTGTCGAGCAAGAGCGGTATTCATCGTCTCATCCGAAAATCTACCTTGTCTGCGAAGATAGAAGATGCTGCTCTGAGAGCAACGGTAATTTCGCACCTGTTTGTTTTACGCCCTGCAGCGATGTATGCTGGACCTCCGTTTCATTCGCGAACATCCCAATCTGGTTGCACAGAATGCGCGCAATAAGCGACACGAGATTGCTCTCGATCGCATCCTCGAATTAGACGTGCGTCGGCGTCAGCTTATCACGGAAACTGATGCTCTCAAGCATGAGCGTAACCGCGCCTCTGAGCACATTGCACAGCTCAAAAAAGCCGGACAAGATGCTACCAGCGCCATCGCAGAGATGCGCAGCATTAGCGAACGCATCAAAGCCAATGACGAGCTCCTCCGCACTATCGAGGCAGAGCTGGAGGAGCTTCTGCTGTGGATACCAAACATTGCGCACCAGAGCGTACCTGTGGGAGAAGATGCCAGTGCAAATGTCGTTGTGCGCTCGGTCGGAGAGCCTATTCCCGCCGAATGGCGCAAAGGACATCTGGAAATTGGTACAGTACTGGGCATCCTCGATTTTGAACGCGGCGCAAAGGTAACAGGCAGTGGTTTTGCTTTCTACGTTGGTTTAGGCGCAAAGCTTGAGCGGGCAATGATCAACTTGTTTTTGGATGTACACACCCAGCAGCATGGCTACAAGGAAATTATGCCCCCCTTCCTTACCAACCGGGCCTCGATGGTAGGAACAGGCCAATTGCCCAAACTTGCAGACGATATGTACCACTGCCCCACCGATGACCTGTTTTTGATCCCAACCGCTGAAGTTCCGTTGACAAACTACTTCCGCGGGGAAATTCTTCGAGAAAGAGACTTACCAATTAAGCTCTGCGGCTACTCGCCCTGCTTCCGACGTGAGGCGGGGAGCTACGGACGCGACACCCGTGGCTTTTTGCGCGTCCATCAATTCAACAAAGTTGAATTGGTCAAGTTTACCACCCCGGAAACATCCTACGACGAGCTGGAGCGTCTCGTCGCCGACGTTGAAGTGGTTCTCCGCCTACTGGAGTTACCCTACCGCGTCGTGCTGCTATGCACAGGAGACATGAGCTTTGCCAGTGCAAAAACCTACGACCTGGAAGTATGGTCACCAGTCGAGCAGCGGTATTTGGAGGTTTCTTCGTGTTCAAACTTCGAGGCATTTCAAGCACGGCGTGCACAGATACGCTATCGCCGCACCGACGGGCAACTCGATTATGTGCACACTCTCAATGGCAGTGGGCTGGCAACCTCGCGCATCATGGTAGCGCTGCTGGAACATCACCAGACAGCCGATGGACGAGTGCGTATTCCAGACGCCTTGCGCCCTTACGTCGGTTGCGATTACATTTCCTCATAGCGCCGATGATGCAACACAGTCCAAAATTTGAGCAGGAGAATATCGAAGTAATCGCCCGCACTCCTCCCTTATTGCGGACACCTTTTGCCAACCGCATGCGATGAAAGGTTTTGTCACTGCTGCAAATAAGCAGCATAGCCATTCGTTTTGTGCCTTCGACCTAATTGTCGGTAAAACCATCACGGAATAGAACCTCAATGCAAGAACCACAGCCGAAGCCTGAATTGACACCAGAACTGGAACGCAGTCTGATCGGAAGTACCATTGCACGGACGCTGCTGGAGCAGCGCAAAGTCTTCCTCTGGGGACAGGTCGACGACGACAGCGCCCGCGAGGTCATTGACCGCTTGCTGTACCTGGATGCAATCAATCCGGGGAAAGAAATCACGCTCTACATCAATTCGCCTGGCGGCTATGTGACCTCCGGCATGGCGATCTACGACTGCATACGGGCACTGCATTCTCCTGTCTCGACCGTCTGCATGGGACTGGCAGCCTCGATGGGCTCGATTCTCCTGTCGGCAGGAGTCAAAGGGCGCCGCTTCATCTTTCCCCACGGCCGTGTTATGATCCACCAACCCAGTGGCGGTGCCGCCGGCACAAGTTCGGACATTGAAATCCAAATGCGGGAAATCCTCAAGATCAAGGAGATCAGTGCTCGCATACTGGCGGAAAACACTGGTCAACCGATAGAACGCATTCTGCAAGACTTCGACCGGGACTATTGGATGGATGCACGGGAATCAGTCGAGTATGGAATCGTGGATGCCGTCATCGAGCGATTTGACAGATAGATTTGAGATTCGCTCGCCGCAAACGGCGTATGAATGGGAGCAGTACTATCAGCTTCGCTACCGTATCCTCCGGCAGCCATGGGGAGCACCCCCTGGCTCTGAGCGAGACGAACTGGAGGACTTTGCCATCCATCGCATCGTTGTTGAGCGAGCAACAGGACGCATCGTTGGATGCGGACGCATCCATCGTCGCCCGGATGGAAGTGCTCAAATCCGCTTTATGGCTGTTGAAGAGGGCTACCGGAGTATGGGAATTGGTTCGTTGCTTCTTGGTTCACTCGAGGAATGGGCAAAAAGCCAAGGAATTGACACCATCATCCTGTACGCTCGAACAACCGCCGTCCGATTTTATCTGCAGCATGGCTACGAACTTGTTGCTCGGGCGCACACGCTCTACGGCGCTATTGAGCACGCTCTGATGCAGAAACGCGTAACGTAAGATCGTCGTGATCGTCGGGATGGTGAGCGCTTTCCAGATGACTGGTTACGTCACTGGGACGGTTGAGTGCTTCAGCGACGCGACGTTCTACCTCCGAGGCAATACGATGGGCTTCCTCGATAGGTGTGCCATCGGGGAATTGCAAGTGGAAGTCCACGTACATGCGTTCCCCTGCCTCTCGCATGCGAAGGCGATGGTAGCCCACCATGGGATGTTCGAGCATGAATGCATCCAGCACGGAGCGGACCTGCCCAACCAGGCGGGGATCAGCAGTGTCCATGAGCCCAAGAATTGCTCGCCGCACTAAGCTGTATCCTTGAGCGAGAATGTGTGCGCCAAATACCAGTGCGCAGAGGGGATCGAGCGCAAGCCATCCCGTCCCCAATGCTGCTCCAAGCCCCAAGACTGCCCCCGCACTTGTCCACGCATCGGTAAGGATGTGGCGTCCATTTGCCTCCACAACCAGCGAATGGGTACTCTTCCCAACCTGAACCAGATACCACCCCAGCAGTCCGTTGACAGCACCTACGCCTGCTGTCAATGCTATGCCCAGACCCAGCTGGTGCAGTTGCACCCCCTCGATAAGTTCACTAATAGCAGTAACGACAATGAAAATTCCTGCCAGCCCAACTAAGCCACCCTCGAAGCCAGCACTGAAGTAGGCAATTTTTTCATGCCCATACGTGTGGTCTTCATCCGGGGGACGGTAACTCCACCGCAGGGATAACCACGCAAATGCCACTGCTACCTGGTGCACCACCGACTCCAACGCGTCCGAGAGAATCACTGTCGAACTGGTGCGGAGATATGCATACCACTTGACCCCGAGCAAAAGAATGCCTATCCCCAGGGAAAGATTCATTGCTCGCTGTTGCACGCTGCGGTGGAATAAGCCAAACGCCATGCAATGACGGCTAACAACTGTGGATGTATCTTTGTGCGAATGCACCACGAAATTAGCGATGAGTAACCTTGCTTGGCGTGTTATTGTTGCAATTGTTGGTATCCCCGCCATCGTAGCGATTGTTGTTGCAGGGGGATGGTGGATGGCTGGTTTTCTTGCGCTTCTTTCTGCGGTTGGAGCGGGAGAGTTCTACCGCATGGCGGAAGTTCAGAATATTCGCCCTATCTGGGCACCGGGTATTGCAACCGCAGCTTTACTTCCGTTGCTGGTTGCTGCGGGCGATAGCAGGAGCATCCTTGCCCTCCTGGCATTGGGTGTCGCGGGAGCATTTACAGTCCAGCTGCAGCGAGGCATTCCGGGAGCATTCACCGCAATTGCAACAACAGTTGCAGGAGCAGTGTATCCGGCAGCATTGTTGGTGTGGTTGCTGCTGCTGCGCCAATGGCACACGTCCCCATCCGATGGCGCATGGCTGGTGATAGCACTGCTTGGGGGAATATGGCTATGTGACAGTAGTGCCTACTTTGTCGGCCGTGGCATGGGCAAACATCCACTTGCCCCCCGCCTCAGCCCAAAGAAAACTTGGGAAGGAGCAATCGCAGGTCTTGCAGCAGCAATAGCATGGTCGGCCATAGTGATTCCGACGGTACTTTCCTGGGGTACAGTGTGGCTGGGAGTACTGATTGGCATCATCATTGGCGTTGTCGGCCAAGGAGGGGATGTTGCAAAGTCGCTCCTCAAACGCGACGTCGGCATTAAGGACAGCTCTGCAATCATCCCTGGCCATGGCGGCGTACTCGATCGTTTCGACAGTGCTATGGCGGCAGCACCGGCAGTGTATTTACTGCTGATCGTGCTCCAACGGAGTGGTCTTATTCCATAGAACAACGACGAATGAGCACTGCAGCACTTATCCTGGCAGGTGGCACAGGCGCCCGTCTCTATCCCCGAAGTCGGCAGGCACGCCCCAAACAGCTTATTCACCTTCTCGGCGAGGGCACCCTTATCCAAAACACCTTCGCGCGTCTTGCACCCCTTTTCGAGCCAGCCGACACGTATGTCGTCACAACCGAAGAATTAGCGCCTCTTGTGGCAGAGCAACTTCCTGCCATTGATCCCCGCCATATCATCGTCGAGCCGTTTCGGCGCAATACAACCGCTGCTTTGGCGCTTTCAGCAGTCGTGCTCGAGCGGCAGTATGGTCCAGACTTAGTGATTGCCGCTCTTCCCTCCGATCACTTGATTTCCAACGTTCGTGAATTTCACCAAGCGTTGGAAGCAGCTATTGAAATCGCCCGTCGCCACGATGCCATCGTGACTATAGGGCTTGTTCCTACGCGAGCAGAAACTGCTTTCGGATACATTCAAGTTGCGGAAGAGCCATTACCCGAAGCCGCTACTGCGACGACCTATCGAGTCCGCGTGTTCGCCGAAAAACCCGATAGCGCTACTGCTGAGCGGTTCGTGAATGCTGGTGACTTTCTCTGGAACAGTGGAATTTTTGTCTTCCGCCTCGATGTATTCTGGAACGAACTGAGCACTCACCTGCCCGAGCAAGCAGAGCTTTTCGCAGAACTGCGTCATGCACACGACCCGCAGGCTTTTCCCACGCTTGTTGAAAACATCTACGGTCGCATTCGTGCTATCTCGTTCGACTACGGGGTTTTAGAAAAAACAACAAATGTCCTGTGCGTGTTGGGAACGTTCGAATGGAGCGACCTTAGTTCATGGGATGAACTTTGGCGCCTGCAGAAAAAAGATCCTCGCCAAAACGTGCTCGAAGGAAGCATTTACCCCATCGATACCAAGCGATGCTACGTGAGTGCATTTACCAAGGTTGTTGCCTTGGTAGATGTCGAGGACTTAATTGTGGTGGATTCTGAGGACGTGTTGCTTATCTGCCGTCGTGGCTCAAGCCAACGTGTTGCGGAGGTGGTGGACCTATTCCGTCGGAAGGGGAATTCCGCCTTGCTCTAAGTGGCAAGGTATTTGCGCAGAGTCAAGCAGAATGGACATGCAGCGAACGCTTGGCAAGCTTTTCGTCGGCATTGCTTTTTGCAGCATTCTCTTGAGTGGCTGCACTTCCGCTGTGCGCTACCGCAGCACCGTGCAGGAGGGTACACGCGCTGTACGTACTCCTCCTACTCCGCAGCGAGGGCTCGCATCGTATTACCACGACGATTTCCATGGCAGACGCACCGCCAGCGGCGAAGTATTTCGCCAAGACCGCCTAACTGCTGCCCACCCGACCCTTCCATTTGGGACCCGTGTTCATGTGCGAAATCTGCGGAATGGCCGAAGTGTTGTCGTCCGCATTACTGACCGTGGTCCTTTTGTCCCTGGGCGTATCATTGACCTATCGCGTGCTGCAGCCGAACATCTCGGTATGCTTGCTGACGGAATCGCGGAGGTGGAAATCATACCGCTGGAAGAGCCTTGACCGGTTCCCCATGCTGGGTATTGCTCCTTGTCAGCAACACGGCTAATTTCGTTCGCGTGTCTTTCTTGCTTGACTGCGTGATGGTGCATTTTTTCTCATCGCTACTTGGAGCATTCTTGGTCGCTGGAATGCTTAGCTGTTCGGAAGTGCCGCGATACGTGCTCCTTTACGAACAGAGCGGAGGATTAGGTGGCGTGCGAGAGTATCGCCTTCAGATTGACTCCAACCGATGGTGTTCAGTCGAATTGCTCCAAAGCACAGACACCGTTCGACGCTTCCTGAGGCGACTGGATGCGCACACTTACGAGCGGCTTTGGCGTATGCTTTCGGCAGCAGAGCTTTGGTTGCCCGATACAGCGCATCAAGACGAGCCATTGCGAGCAGATGCTCCATACCGTGAGCTTCGCCTCCGCACAGGCGGGCAGGAAAAGTCCGTGATTGTTCGCCATGCACCATCGGACGCCTTGCAGCCACTGTTGGTGGCGCTCGATTCTCTGGCGGAAGGAATGCTCAGCTCCCCAACGGTCTCTCCTCGACAGTCTTCCCGCAGACAATAGAGCGCAACCGCTCGACGTTTTATCGCTTTACTGTATTTTGCTCAAAGTCCTATGCATAGACGCTGGAGTGCTTACTTGCTGGTGTGGGTAGGAGTGCAGCATGCCGCTGGTGCTGCCACTGACTCGTATCGTGTGACGCTTGATCTTGCTGGCTGCCGCAACGATCAGATTCAAGTAACCGTCCAGCTCCCTACCACTGCTGCGTGCACCGAATGCCGGTTCGTATTCCCCCGTTCAGTGCCGGGCACTTATTCTCTCGACCGCTACGGGCGCTTCATCACCGATGCACGCGCATACGATGCCAACGGTGATTCGTTGCCGGTTAGTCGGGACGAGGACGACATTGTCACCAAAGGGAAGCCTGCTCGGATTATCTACACGGTCAACGACACATGGGATGACCCGAAAGGCAAGGAAGTCTTCAATCCCACCGGCAGCAACATCCAATGTGACACAAACTTTGTGCTCAACTTCCACGCATTCGTCGGCTACCTGGATGGATACAAGCACTTGCCCTACGAAGTCACCATCCGTAAGCCCCAAGGTTTCTACGGAAGCACCTCACTTCGCCGCCTAAGCCAAAGCGACACTGCAGATGTTTTCCGCGCTCGCTCGTACATGGAGCTGGTGGATAACCCTGCGATGTATTGCATTCCCGACACTGTTAGCTTCATCCAGAACGGAACGCAGGTACTGGTGGCGGTGTACTCCCCAAACAAAGTGATGCGTGCAGCATCCGTCGCAGAAATGCTCAAACCAACGCTTGCTGCTGTTGCCCGTATGCTTGGCACTATGCCCGTCGATCGCTACACGTTTCTTTTCTACTTTGCGGGACGTCACCAGCGGGACATCCTGGGAGACCTTTCTTTCGGAGCATTGGAGCATCCATACTCGTCGTTTTACTTTCTGCCCGAAGGACGCAGTGCGGATGAAACTGCTCGCTTTATGATTCAATCTACCGCGGCGCATGAGTTTTTGCACATTCTTGTCCCGCTGAATTTGCACAGTGAAGAGATCGCCGATTTCGACTTCCGCTCGCCAAAGATGTCGCGTCACTTGTGGCTTTATGAGGGCTGCACCGAATATTTCCAGCAGTTGGCACGAGCCCAGGATACTCTGTTGAGTCCCGAGGAATTTGTGCGGGATTTGCTGGGGAACATGCGAATGCTCCAGTACTTCTACCGGCAGCGTCCGATTTCGCTGGTTGAACTAAGCCAACGAGTGCTCGAACCTCAGTATCAGAAGCTCTACCCGGTCATCTATGCGCACGGACCAGTGGTAGCATTCTGCCTGGACATTACTATACGCCGACTAAGCAAGGGCACACTGGACTTGCTTAGCGTCATTCGCACCCTTATGCACAAGTATGGACCCGAGCGTCCTTTCCGCGATGATGCACTTTTCGACGAGTTTAGTGCCTTAGTTCATCCTTCGCTTCGAGAGTTCTTTCGTCGTTATGTGGAAGGAACCGAGCTGCCACCTATTGGGGAGTGCCTTGAAGCGCTTGGCTATCGCTACAGTGACAGCAGCCAGGTGGAGATGTACGAATTCTCCTCAACGTCGATTTCACTGCGTCGCAATGTAGAAGAGCCCATTATCGTCACCCGGCAGCCGGGCAACGATTTTGGCTTCCGCAATGGCGACACACTTGTGCGAATCAACAGCATGCTGGTAACACCAGAGAACAAGTACAACCTCGTAAGTCGCTTTATTTGGTCCCCTGAGTCTGCCGATACAGTGCGGGTGGTCGTGCGCCGAGCGGAAGGAGAAGTAGAGCTTCGTGCTGCACCCCGTCGGATTTATCGCACTATGCGATACGTTTTTCAGGACAATCCTCATCCGCCTGCGGAAGCGCTGGCACTGCGTGCAGCTTTCTTCCGCAAAAGCAGCCAGTAAATCAAGATTCTTTCCCCGTCGCTGCGTAGTATGACGGGGTCCGTTAGCGCTTTGCAGAGACCTTGTTCGACGGCAACTTTTCTGCTTTTTGCTTTGCGCTCACGTTTTTCTTTTTCTCTAACGGTGCCTCTTCCAGCCCATAGCGTCGGAGTAACTCTGCAAGCTGCTTTTCGCTTATCGCAAGCATACGGGCAGCAGCAGTGTGATTTCCCCCTGCCAGTGCAAGCGTTTGAGCAATGAGCTCTCGGACAACTGTATCCAGCGGTGCACCGTTGTCGGAAATGACCAGCTGATACTCTCCCGGTGCTAAGGTGGAGCGCACACTTACTCCCTTCGTTGGTGGTGTCCAATCCATGCGCAAGAAGGACAACTGCTCGCGCGTAATGACCGGACCTGTGCTTAGAAGGACTGCGCGTTCGATTACATTTCGCAGCTCGCGCACGTTGCCTTTCCAGTGGTATTGCTGCAACAGCTCAGCTGCTTGCGGCTCAAATCCCTCGATTGCCTTGCCAAATTTTGCGTTGAACTCCTTGATAAACGCTGCTGCCAGGAGGGGAATATCCTCTTTTCGTTCGCGTAAAGGGGGCAAGTAGATTGTAGCCACATTGAGTCGATAGTAGAGGTCCTCCCGAAACTTCCCTTCCTCGACGAGTTTTTCCAGGTCGCGGTTGGTAGCTGCAATCACCCGTACATCTACGCTGATTTCCTTAGAGCCACCGAGGCGGTAGAACTTACGCTCCTGCAGTACCCGGAGCAGCTTTACCTGCATTTCGGGACTGAGCTCACCAATTTCATCGAGAAGAATCGTACCACGATGTGCCTGTTCGAAACGTCCTTGGCGCACTTTGTCGGTGGCACCGGTAAACGCACCTCGCTCATAGCCGAACAGCTCGCTTTCTGCAAGCTCGCGGGGAATTGCTCCACAGTTGACCGTAATAAACGGTCCCTTTGCCCGTGCCGATTGTTGATGGATGAAGCGGGCAATGACTTCCTTGCCTGTCCCTGACTCCCCAAGAATGAGCGCTGTTGTATCGGGAGATTTGGCAACGATGGTCGCAATCTGGAGTGCCTTGCGAAGCGCCTCGCTCGAGCCGATGATATTGCTGGTAGTGTAGCGCGCCAATTCTTCCTCCAACATAGACACCTGCCGTCGCATTGCGTCGTGCTGGAGCACTCGTTCGACCACCACTTCGAGCTGCTCCAAATCGATTGGCTTGGCGATGAATTCATCGGCTCCCGCTTTCATCGCACGAACCGCGGTTTTAATGTCCCCAAATCCTGTCATCACAATAACCGGCACACGGACTCCCTCTCGCCGTAGGTGTTCCAACAGGTCTATGCCATTAGCTCTGCCCAGGTAAATATCCAACAAAACCACATCTGGTGCAATCGTTTCGAACTCTTCGAGCGCCTGTTGGGGATCGGGCACATGCACAACTCGTTCATATCGCACCGAGAGAGCATGGACGATAGATTCCCCAACAAGGCGATCATCATCAATGACCAAAATTGTGTTGCGTAAGCGTTCCATAGGAGGGTCTCCGCACGGTAGTAGCGCAACTAATCTCCACGACCGTGCTGCAGCGGTCGTAGGTGCTCGCTACAAAGATACTTCACCAGCGGACAATGGGGGCGTATATTCGCGCCTGCTATTTGTCCCCACGTGTCCATGCAGGCTGGAACGGTTGTCCTTATCCTTCACACACACCTGCCGTATGTGCTTCATCACGGAACATGGCCCCATGGCTCCGACTGGCTCTGCGAAGCAGTTGCTGAATGCTACATCCCACTGCTGGAGGTTCTCGAACGCTTAGCAGCAGAAGGCTACCATGCACCGATTACGCTCGATATTTCCCCGGTGCTTTGCGAGCAGCTTGAACACCCGGACTTTCCTTCTCTTTTTGAGCAGTACTGCACCAGCCACATTGAACTTGCTCGTCAAGACGAACGCTACTTCCAGCGCACCGAACCAAATCCACACTACCAAATGCTTGCCCGCATGTGGCAGCAGTGGTATGCACGCCGACTTGAGCAGTTTACTACAACGTACAATCGCTCGATTGTTGGTGCACTTCGTCGCTTGCAACAGGAAGGGATCATCGAGGTAATGGCATGCGCGGCCACGCATGGATATCTCCCCCTGCTCGGCAGCGATGAATCCATTGCACTGCAGGTCTTGGTCGCACAGGAAAGCTACCAGCGTCACTTTGGGCGTCTGCCGCGTGGCATGTGGCTACCGGAATGCGGTTACCGTCCATCGTATCCATGGCGCACGTATCTTCCCGTAGAACACTTCTCGATACCCCATGAGCGCCTGGGCATCGAGCAGATACTCGCTCGCGCCGGCATCGAGTACTTTGTGACCGACGAGCCGCTGATCCGTCGCGCCGAGCCACTGGCAGTGCTTGGGCAGGACGGGATGCTTCTTCCCCCTATTCCCACAGCAGCACATCCGTTTGCTCGGACTCCTTTGGAGCTTTACCGCGTTGCTTCCCGCTGGGAAACTGCTCATGAATCGGTCGCAGTGCTTGTGCGCGATCAGCGTATCGCAATGCAAGTATGGAGCGCCGAGTTGGGATACCCCGGCGATCCGAACTACTTGGATTTCCACAAAAAGCACTTCGCCAGTGCCTTGCGCTACTGGCGGGTGACCGACAATAAAGCGGACATGCGCTACAAACTGCTTTATGTTCCAGAATGGGCGCACCAGCGAGCACAACTCCATGCCTTCCACTTTACCCAGCTCATCGAGCGCTCCTTGGCAGAGTATCGTCGTGCCACGGGCAGAAGTGGTGTAGTGTGTTTACCGTTCGACACCGAGCTATTTGGGCATTGGTGGTTCGAGGGACCGCTGTTCCTCTACCATCTCCTTCGCGGCTTGGCACTTTCGCCAATAGCACGTCCTGCAACGGCAAGCGGTGCGCTCGATGCTTACCTTCCACGTGAGATTGTCCGCTTACCCGAAGGCTCGTGGGGACGTGGCAATCACCACGATGTGTGGATTGAGCCATCGGTGCACTGGATGTGGGAAGCAATCTACCGCGCCGAGTACCGCTGGATGCGTCTGGTTGAGCGGTGCAGACAGCAGCGTCGCACCCCTACTCTTGAGCGCATACTTGCCCAGGCGCTCCGCGAGCTTTTGTTGCTCCAAGCAAGCGATTGGGAATTTTTGGTCACCACCCACACCGCAAAAGAGTATGCGCAGATGCGCTTTTTCTTCCACCATTCCGACTTCGAACGACTCTGCACCATTGCCGAGCGCTACTCGCCCAAACGTGGCTTAAGTAAAGCAGATCGCGGATTTTTAGAGGACACCGAACGTCGCAATGCAATCTTCCCAGATCTTCGTCTCGACCATTGGATTCGTGCGTCAACGCTTGTTGGCACTCATGCGATGGTTGCCGTGTAGTGTTGCCATTGTCTTGGTGCTGGTATTTAGTGGATGCGATGGCGGGCTTGATCCAACAGCGCTCCCGCCGGAAGCAATCATTAGCGGAAGACTTCTGGTGCGCGGCGGTAAGGAAACTTATCCTCCCCCCGACAGTCTGCGCGACCTCCGCGTGGTTGCTTTCCGCACAATTCCACGTGATTCGAGCGTTATTGCCGCAGTGCTCAGCGGGCAGGCGTACTTTACGCAGACGCCTGTTATTGATTCGACGCACTACACCATCACCATCCCATTTGGGGAGAACACCCCTGAACCCCTTCGCTTGGAATACATTGCCGTCGCGCAGTTGTACGGTCCCAATCTTTTCGGTGACTGGCGCGTTGTCGGTGTCTATGCCACCGATACACTCTGGACACCGCGAGCCCTGACCGTGAGCCGTGGTGAGCGCCGCACTGACATAGACATCACGATTGATTTTCGCAATCCTCCTCCACAACCATTCCGATAGCCGATGGTGCTGCACTGCATAGTGCTCACTGCTGCAATTGTGTGTATTAGCTACGCACAGTTTGGCGTCATCGTTGGCAGTGTGACCGACGGTCAAAGTGGCGAGCCTGTCATAGGAGCGAGCATCCGCTTAAGCGGCTTGCCCCAAGGCGCTGTTACTCGACGGGATGGTTCATTCCACATCAGCCGAGTGCCCAGCGGGACTGTCCGCTTGTTGGTTAGCGCTGTGGGCTATCATCCCGCCGAATACACTCTCATCGTACCCAGTGGTGATACAGCTCGCATTCGTATTGTGCTCCAATCCCAGGCGATCACCTCTGCTGCGGTCGTTGTTTCCGCAGCCCGGCGAGTGCAGTCGGTCCAGGAAGTTTCGACCAGCGTCAGTCTGGTGGATGCACAAAGTATTGCCGAACGCGCAATGACCCGTCTTGACGAAGTGCTGCGCTATGTGCCTGGTGTCGTGGTAACAGGCTCCCAGGTTAGCATTCGTGGATCTTCTGGCTTTGCGTATGGACTCGGCTCTCGCGTTTTGCTGCTCATTGACAACTTCCCTGCCCTCAGCGCTGACAATGGGGACATGAGCTTCGATGCCTTGCCGATTGCCGATGTAGAACGTATCGAAATTGTCAAAGGTGCAGGTTCGGCGCTCTATGGTACCAGTGCCCTTGGTGGAGTTATCAACGTTATCACGCGCGATGCCTCTGCAGCACCCGAGCTACGCGTGCGTGCGATTGGAGGATTGTGGACACTGCCGCGTTTTGAGACATGGCGCTATCGGAACGATCCACCACGGCTGGGTGCCTTCGATGCAAGCACTTCCGCTACTGTTGGCCCTGCGCAGTTTCTTGCTGCCGGTGGGTACCGCCGCGATGAATCATACCGAGACTACAACGATTCACGCCGCTGGTATCTTTTCACCAAAGCAGCGGTCGATCTGAACGCCTCGGCTGATCTTCGGATCGTTGCCCAGTACGCTGCGGACAATCGCGCCAATTGGCTCAACTGGCGAGACCTACGATACGCTACCCTTCCTCCTGCTACTACCGACACCACTGACCGCGTTGATTCGCGGAAAGTGCTGCTTGGATTGGAGCAGCGCACGGTGTGGAGCTCGCAGTTTTTCACAACACTCCGCGGAAGTCTCTACAACACGTGGTACACGAATTCCATTCCTCGCGATTCTGCAGGACATGTCAGCGCCGACGCCACTCAGTACAACGCTGAGCTGCAAGCCAGCTATCAAGCAAGCGACCAGCTCAATCTTACAGCGGGGATCAACGCAGTGCTCAACGCAGTCGAGTCTCCCTACACGCAAGGACGCCGTCTGCAAACCATCGTTAGCTCGTATGTCCAAGCTGAATGGCGCCTTGGCGAACGCATTACGACAACGCTTGGTGCGCGTGCGGATAACGTCAGCACCGAGCGAGAGGTCTCAGGCATGCAGCTTAGTCCCAAGCTCGGGGTCACCTATCGCCTTGCTGAGCAAACAACACTCCGCGCATCTGTAGGACGCGCATTCCGCGCTGCAACGATTACGGAGCGCTATGCTGCTCTTCGCTTCGCGGGGTTCACTGTGGGCATCAATCCGAACTTGCGGTCAGAAGTTGGCTGGTCGGCAGAAATCGGAATGCTCCATACCACCTCGATTGCTGGTCGCGAGTGGACAATTGACGGTGCAGCATTCGTTGCACGCATGGATGATCTCATCGAACCCCAGTTTGTGGTGGACACCACTGCGGAAATTCGCTTCATCAACATAACGCGGGCACTGCTTCCGGGCATTGAGCTTACCGTCCGTGGCTGGCTGTTGCAAGATATTGTTGGCATTGAATCTGGTGCAACGCTAATGGCGCCACGCGATTTAGTTGAAAACGCAACGCTTCGCTTTCGCCACAATGTCCAGTGGAACACGCGATTGTTGGTGCAGCTTGCTCCTTCGCTCCGCTTCCATGCGGACTATCGCTTTCTGTCCCGTGTCGAGCGCATTGATGATCGCATCGTGCAACTTGGTCTTGTGCCGAATGGAGACGCACGCGTACCGATTCACATCCTTGACATTCGTTTGCTGTGGGATGTCCCTGTAGCGGTCCCTTTGCGACTGGCGCTCAATGTGCGAAATGCACTCGACTACTACTACACCGAATACATCGGCAACTTAGGACCAACTCGTCAGCTGTCACTCCAAGCTGAATGGACGGTGCGCTAAAACTGCGAAAGCACGCGGATGTCGTTCTCGTACAGTAGCCGAATGTCGTCAATGCCGGTGAGCAGCATTGTCACGCGCTCGATGCCGAAGCCGAACGCATACCCCTGCCAGCGCTCTGGATCGAGATTGCAAGCGCGAAGGACATTCGGATGCACCATGCCGCAGCCAACAATCTCCAGCCAGCCGGAATACTTGCACACGCGACAGCCCTTGCCACCGCACAGGAAGCACTCAATGTCCATCTCGGCACTTGGCTCGGTGAAAGGAAAGTACGAAGGACGGAAGCGGTAGCGGATAGCAGAGCCGTACATCTGCCGAGCAAAGGTGATCATCGTGGCTTTGAGGTCTGCAAAGCTGGTGTGCTCATCTATGCAAAGCCCTTCGAGCTGGTGGAACTCTGCCAGCGAGCGTGCGCTAATTGCCTCATTGCGATAGACACGCCCCGGCATAATCGCACGGATCGGCGGGGACATTGCCTCCATCAGGCGAATTTGGACTGGTGAAGTGTGCGTGCGAAGGAGGAGTGGTTTGCCACTGCTGTCGGTCAGGCGCAAAAAGAACGTGTCCTGCATATCCCGCGCAGGATGATCGGGCGGGAAGTTCAGCGCTTCGAAGTTGTGGTAATCATCCTCCACCTCTGGTCCCTGGGCAACGGTAAATCCCATGCGGGTGAAAATGTCTATCATGCGGTCGAGCGTCTGCAACACCGGATGAAGAGAGCCACGCGGCAGCGGGCGTCCGGGCAGGGTAGGATCAATGGCGGGCTTTTCTGTACGCTGCTCAAAGCGCTGCTGGAGAGCAGCGAATTCTTCTTCCACCGTGCGGCGAAGGTCATTGAGCAGGCGACCGACAAGGGGCTTTTCCTCCTTTGGCACCTGACGCAAGCGATCGAACATTTGGCGGATGCGCCCTTTCTGGACCATGTAGGTCAGGCGGAACTGCTCCAATTGCTCGCGGGAGGAAACCGCTCGCAATGCCGCAAGCGTCTCTTGGCAAAATGCTTCAACCTCTTGCACAGTCATGGCTGCGCATCCAGGAAGCGATCAACATCGGTGCGCACGGTGCGGAGCTCGTTGTTTGTAGCAACGATGATACCGCGGCTGTTCGTCAGGATGAAGGTCGGATAGCCTTCGATTTCGAACGGAGCAAGCTCTGGAGCATCGAATCCAGGGGCAATTGCCAAAGTGTGTGGAAGACGCTCCAGCACACGCTGTAACTCGCCCGCCGGTTCACCAATGCTCACCACAAGGAGGCGCAGCGACTGCTTTGTAGACTCTCGCCATGCAGCCAGTCCTTGCAACTGCTCAATGCAGGGGCGGCAGTCGTTGAACACCACCGCAACAAGGAGAGGCTGACCACTGACAACATCCTGGCGCGTTACAACGCTGCCTTTTCGCTTACCAGGCAAGCGAAATGCGGGAAGCTCAGCACCGCGTTGAATGCGACGGTCAGGATTGTAGCGCTGAGCAGTTCGCGCCAGCGGATGAGTAACGCAGTGGGTGGTCAATGCTTTGTACATTGCACGCGCCCGCTCCCGATCGCCGCTGTTGAATGCAGCAACCAGTTCAGTAAACGCAACGACCGCACGTGCGGTAGTGTCGGGATTGGTTTCCACAACAGCATCAAGAAATGCTCGCCGATCGCTTTCATCGCGCTGAGCAACTGCTTGGAAGACAAGCTGCGGATCAAGTGCCCACAGGGGCGAGGAAGGGGGAATCTGCTGGAGTGCTCGGCGGTGGAGTTCATCACCACTGCCCCTCGCCGGAAGTGCCAGCGCAAAGAGCAGCCATAATTGCTCTGCCACACGGGTGCGCACACTTGCAAGACGAGCCACGATAGTGTCTCGCCAGCGCTCTGCACCAACAGCAGCGTGTACCTGGACAGGATCGTAGCCCAGCCCGCCTGCACGGGCAGCACGTTCCATCATTGCCGCATTCGTGTCGGCAAAGGCGCGGAGGTAGCCTTGGAAAGCAAGGTAAGCATCAGCAACTTCCTGCCATGCTGAAGACTCGCAGCGAACTACTGCTGCATCGTTGGGGCGTGGCAGTTCTGCCGGATCGAAAACGAAACTGGAATCGCGCAGAATGCCACTGTAGTAGCCGTCCGGCTGCAGCACAAGGCTATCGCGCACCGATGCAGTAACAACACCGCGTCCTCCTCCGCGGAGAACAATGCGATAGCGCTGCGGAGCAGCTACTTCGCCAGGCAGAACGTACAGCCCTTCACGAAGCGTTAGGAGCACTCCTGACGGCGTTTCGGGCAGTGTGCGCTCGGGAGCAATGAGTACGCTATCGCGTCGTTCTGGCAGCGGCAGTGTTGCTAAGCGCACAGTTACTCTCTCGCGCACGGGTGCATCGCCGACCACAAGGGGCACGTCCACTGGGCGATGGTGAACACCTGCCAGCCGAAGCAGGAACAGCCCCTCTCCCTCCGCTGCAAGAGCGAAGCTCCCGTCGGGATTAGCACGCACTTGCACAATAGGCTCAAGGCGACCCGCTCTGCGCAGTTCTGCATGTGCTACCGCAAGAGGATTGCCGCGAGCGTCCAGAATCCGCCCACTGATCTCGATCCGTTGCGCCAGCACTACGGCAGTGCTGGCAATTAGCATCCATGCACTACATGCCCACCGCATAGAGATTGCCCGAAAGTAAACCGCTACACTGTACGAGCAGCAAAGATACTGGCTGGCTGCGCAGCCTCTCGCATCTGGGCAACAATTGCTGCCAGAATTTCAACTGCCTGCAGAATTTCCTCTTCGGTAGTGTCTTTCGACACAGAGAAGCGGACCGCTGCGCGCGCTTCTGCCTCGGGACGTCCCATTGCTTTGAGCACGTGCGAGGGCTGCATCGAGCCACTGGTACAGGCGGAGCCATTCGAGCAGGCAACACCATGCATATCGAGCAACTGCAGAATCGCTTCCCCATCGAGACGCTCAGCATCGAGGAAGGAAATGTTAACGATGTTCGGCAGGGCATCGGCAGGTGTATTGATGCGAATCTGGGGAATCTGTGCTTGCAGCTGAGCAATGAGCATATCGCGCAAATGCTGCATAGTTGCTCTTCGTCCCTCCATCTCAGCGATAGCCCGACGTGCTGCTTCAGCAAAACCGACAATGAGTGCGACCGCTTCCGTTCCTCCGCGACGTCCGCGTTCTTGTCCTCCGCCGTGCATGTATGGTTCGAGCTTTACGCCCCGCCGCACGTAGAGTGCACCAATGCCCTTTGGTCCGTGAATCTTGTGGGCAGAGATTGTCATGAAGTCCACGCCAAGCTCGCGAACATCGAAAGGCACTTTGCCAAAGCTTTGGACCGCGTCGGTGTGGAGCAGAGCACGAGGAACAAGCGAACGCACTGCTGCAACGGGTTGCAGAGCTCCGGTTTCGTTATTTGCGTGCATCACACTCACCAAGACATCAGGGCGATTGAGCCGCTCCCACTCGACGGCATCGAGCCGTAGCACACCGGACTCATCTACCGGCAGCAGCACAAGCTCTATTCCTGCCCGCGCCACTGCCTCCGCTGGATGCAGCACTGCGTGGTGTTCGATGGTCGTGCAGGCAATCGTCCGCACACTGCGCGATTGCCATGCCAGGCTTTTGATGACGGTGTTGTTTGCCTCTGTGCCGCCGCTGGTGAAGAAGACTTCAGCTGGCTCTGCCCCAATACAGCGAGCGATTTGGCTACGAGCATCTTCTACCGCAACTCGTGCTTTCCGTCCCAGGGCATACTGTGCGGAGGCATTACCAAAGTCCTCTTGAAGCCATGGGAGCATTGCTTCAAGCACAGCAGGGTCTAAACGTGTTGTTGCTGCGTTGTCGAGATAGATCATGTCAGCCCTTGGGAGTGGACAACTGGGGTTGTCAAACGTGTAAGGCAGGCGTTCATTGCTCGGTGGTTCGGATGTAGGGACGCAGTTGCTCGAACTTTTTCTTCCCGATGCCTGGCACGCGCTGGATATCTTCCGGTGAGGAAAAAGGACGCTCCTTGCGTGCGGCAATAATGCGCTCAGCCATTACCTCGCCTATGCCGGGAAGACGCATGAGTTCCTGCTTGCTGGCGGTGTTGATGTTGATCGGGCGCGACGGCAGCCGTTTGGGCTCATATCGGCGGAAGCTTCGCTGTGCTGCAGGGAAAGAGGAATCTTCCACCTCCTTGCTCTCCTCAGCAAAAGAAGGAATGTGCTCAAGGGAATCCTGTCCAAGCTGTGCAAGGCTGTCAAGTGCGCGGAGCCACGCCTGTGCTGCGTCATCGGGAAGGGAGCGGTAGTACGTAAAAATTGCCGCTGCAAGTGTCACGCCAAGGATAGTTGTGACAGCAATAAGCTCTTGCGTAGATGCATGGGTCCACTGTTGGAGCTTAGCGATCCATTTTTTCATTGTGCTCGGTAGGGAGAACGACAGGGCGCGGCGGCAAGGAGCGGAGCATAGCAAGCACCGTCATCGTTGCACGCTTTAAGTCCTCGAGCGTTCCCTCGTTGGTGATCACAAAATCTGCATGAGCACGGAGAAAGTCATCGGAAACTTGCTGCTGTTGCCGGTACTCAAAGTCTGTATCGGACATGCCTCGCTTGCGAAGGCGTTCTCGCCGCAGTGCTTCGGGCGCAACGACAGCAACGACGTAATCGAAAAGCTCCTCGATTCCGGCACTGTAGATGAGCGCTGATTCTACCACTGCAAGAGTATGTCCCTCTTGCTCAAGCTGGCGAAGCTGATCGGCAATTTGCTCAAGCACACGGGGATGAACGAGCTGCTCAACAAACTGGCGGTTTACGCGATGCTCAGCAGCTGGACCAAACACCAGAGCTGCTAAACGCTGCCGATTGAGAGTTCCGGGAGAGGATACAATCGTGTTCCCAAAGCGCGCTCGGAGAGCAGCGATAACGTCTGGATCGTTCTCCATAATCGTATGAGCGACTTCATCGCTGGAGATTACAGGAACTCCTGCACATTGCAGCACGCGAGCCACTTCCGATTTACCGCTTCCGATCGTGCCCGTTAAGCCTATAACCAGCATTATTCGACCAAAGTAGTCTGATGCCGTATTTTTGCCATCCGAAAATAGCACAGCACCTGCCAACAGGCGTGGCGGAAATGGTCCCATCGACTAATGGTTAGGTCACCACCCTTTCAAGGTGGCGGTACGGGTTCGAATCCCGTTGGGACTACAACCACTGCTGGTAAGCCTATGGCCACCAGACGCAGGTGGAAAAGCACAGGAGGAGGAAATGCTTTGCTGGTGTGGACTTGCAACTGCAATCCGCCCGGGGAAAGGGGGAGGAAGATGACCTGCCCAAACTGCAACACAGCAGGGGAGGGGCTTGCATTGTGCCACTCATAGTGTTATGCAGTGATGGAGCGCCATGTAGACTATGCTGAACCTATCCTGGACACCTTCCCATCTGCTACAGGATGTTCCATCCCCTCATGCATAGGTCAAGGGGAAAGCTGGCACTGGAAATCTGCTTGTCCAATTATCCGGTGAGAGGACCATGAACCAGTATGTAATACTCTTCCTTGCCCTGCTGATAGGAGCACATGCTCTCTATGCGCAGGAGCGCATAAGGGTTGACCAACGCACGCGTCGTTCCGTCCAGCAGCAAACTACTCCCCAACGACAGGCTCAGCAGCAAATCGAGCAGCAGGCTCGGCAGCAACGACAGCAAGCAGAGTACTTCCGCCAAATCGGACAACTATCGGCAGTGCACCTGTACGACAGCTCTGTTACTTCGATAGGAGGCGACGTAGGAGGATTTTGGGTTGCCAATCTTGACGCCGATCTTGGTCAGCGACTTCGCGCTGAGTGTACAGTGTCGGCAGATCCCCGCTACCAGTGGCAAATCCGATTCTACGCCGATAGCACCTGTTCCATTCATTCTATCGCTAATCCTGACATGCAGGTGGTGTACTTCTACCTTCAAGCAAGTGAACTGCTTGAAAGAGCGCGCCGTGGCGGAGGAGGGGGAATGGGACGTCGAACCCACGAAGGCTATAACGGTCTCACCCTGCTCCGGGGTGGCGAAATACGTGAATATCGTGCCGGCTCTTCCCCAGAACATCGGGCTGGGCTTGTAGATACCGTAGTGATTATCGATCGCTTCCCCTACCGATGGCAACAACCCCGAACGCTTTGGATTCGATATGAACGCCAGGGCGGATTGCTTCCCACCACTATTTCTCTCCGACTCATCTATCCTTCCGAAATTCCATCCTCGCGTGTCAATTTGACGTTTAGCAACCTCGACGGCTGGAGAGCATTCGGAGATGCATTTCGCAGTCAACCTTGCCGCCGCAACCGCTTCGCTATGTATGGAACACCACTGGTTCCGTATGACAGTAGCCGCAATCGGGATGGAACGATGAGCTACTTTCCTCGGATGCCGCTGGGAGGATTGTATTGGCAGCGCTTTGAGTCGCTGTTTTCAATAACGACCCGGACAAGCGTCCCCTATATTCATACGGGACGCCCTCAGAATCCATCGTTCTACTCGCGGCCAGAGCTGCTCCGTCCCCAAGGTGTTCTCCTGAGCGATCCAGTATTCTGCTGCAACCCGACAATTGAGTTCAGAATTGGAGGAACCAGAAATGACTCAGCCATCCGATTCGAGATTTGGGTGCACACTGACACTGCTGCCCTATGCGGTCTGCACGGAGATGATGGTCACTACCGCCTCGTCCGTGCTTTCACCGGACACAACAACGAAATAACCCGGCTGATTCGCTACCGAGACTCCTCGCTACTGGGGAAACGGGTTCGTTTTCGCATTGTTGATAATGACCCCAACGGCTACATCGTTGTAGACGCCATACGATTCTCGAATCAACTACCCCTCGAAGAAGAACCTCCCGTCTTTCCCTCTACGGAGAGGAAGCCTATCTTCGGCACCATTGACATGCACACGCACCCAATGAGCTATCTGGGCATGGGAGGAAAAATGATGTACGGCAAACTCGACGGCGATCCTCGGAGGGAACTGAACAATTGCAACAGCATACACGGGGGCTGGGGACTGGACAACCCAACAGGAAATTACCTCCGCGCGATAATGATCAACCTTATTGACGAACATCACAAATGCAAACAAGAGCGCGCATTACCGGTGCCCGATCTTCTCCAATTCCTTGTCGGAGGATTCCTCCGCCATACCGATCACAAGCACGAAGGATATCCCCGCATGGAGTGCTGGCCCTCCCAGCACAGCATCACCCACCAACAAATGTGGTATGAATGGCTTCGCCGTGCTCGAGAGGGAGGGCTTTCTGCGATAGTTGCTTTGACCGTCAATGCAGAACTTCTTGGATTGGCGCTTGATGGTCATCCCCCCTACGATGACAAAACGGTAGCCGACCTTCAAATAGACGAGCTTATCGCGTTTGTGCACCGCCACCGCGACTTTCTGGATACCGTTACAACGCCTGAACGGATGCGTGAAGTCATCAATAGTGGCAAGATGGCGGTCATCATCGGGATGGAAATTGATAACATCGGGAATTTTTACAAGAACGCTAACGTCTCCTTCGAGGATATTCGGCGCGAAATCCAGCGCCTTAAGGACAAAGGTGTCCGCTACATTTTTCCTATTCACATCACCGACAACAAATTCGGAGGAGCGGCAGCGTACAAGGGACTTTTCAACCTGAGCAACAAATTCGCTACTGGTCACCCGTTTTCAGCAGCATGGTTTGGAATGCCTCCAGTATTTCCCGAGCCACCTCCCCCAGATCGGCTCCAAGCGCTTGTCAGTGCAGGCCGTTTTATGGATGTAGAAACAGCGCCAGACCCACGCGTCCGTTTCCGCTATTCACGCTCTCTGCCTCTGTTGGCTACACCATTCATTCAGGCGTTTGTTCAGTTTGCTGAAATGGGTGGGCTACCTCCCCCTCCTCCTTGTCCCGTTCCGGACCCCTTCTACTGCACTGCCTGGGGAATAGCGACTGCTCAGTACATGAGTGTGAAAGTCGCAGTTGATCTCATGCTTCAAGTCGCTAGACGAACGCGGCAGTATCAATTGATAAAGCACTTTTTCCTTCATCCCCATCCGGAGGCAGAACTCTATGATCGTATCCCTGGTGGTCATCGAAACCGCCTCGGCCTCACCGAGCATGGACGCTTTGCTATCCGGGAAATGATGCGGCAAGGCATGATTATTGACATTGACCATTGCTCCGAAAAAGCAGCCGACGAGATTTTACAAATTGCTGAGGAATTCGATTATCCCGTCGTCAGTGGCCACAATCATATTCGGGGAACCGACCCTCACTTGGAAGTGGAAAATGAAAAATCTCGCACTGAGGCACAGACCGAGAAAATGCGCCGCCTTGGCGGGATGTTCGGCATCGGATGGGAGAACCTGACTCCTCAAGAATTCGCCAGAAAATACCAGGTGCACCTTGATGCAATGGGTGGCACAAATGTCGCTTTCGGCTCTGACATTGATGGCTATGCGTACACGGTAAAAGCAGGGCGTTGCCCTCGCCGAGACACAACCTTCGAGGTACTCGTCCCACAGCCGCTTGTCCCGTGCCGTATGGGAGGGCAGGAATGGAACTTTGAACGGGAGGGCATGGCACACATTGGCCTGTATCCAGACTTTTTCGAAGCGGTTGAACCTTGTATGAGCGACAACGAGCTACGGCAATTTTTCCTGGCTTCTGAAAACTTTGCCCGTATGTGGGAAAAGTGCATTCGCCAATCCGCTCGCGTGCCGCGCGAGTAGCATAGCAAGGAAACGGTGCATTGTTTGCGTCTCTCTTTCTCCTATCGCTGTGCAGCAAGATGTCCTATCGCCCTCACGCCGAGGGCGATAGGTGTTTGAGAAGGTTCTTTGTCGGTGGAAAGTAAAGGAATCGCAACCTATGTTTGCCTGCGGTTCATTGTTGGCAAAATTCAATGGAAGCGGTTGCCCACCTACGCATGACAAGCGACGGCAATGTCTATTGGCATTCCCTGGCAGAGCACTTGCAGTGTGTTGCTGAGCATGCTGCACGTTTTGCAGCACCATTCAACAATCCAGAAATTGCCCGTTACATAGGGCTGCTGCACGACGTGGGAAAATTTCACCCCAAATGGCAGCAATACATTCGTAGCCAGACAAACGAAAACACCTCCACTGAAGAAAG
>JANWWF010000050.1 GCA_025055755.1 Candidatus Kapaibacterium sp.
CAACAACTGCTGAACTGATGCTGCACATTGCTGAACCGGTGTACCTTTACGCACGGGCTGAACAAGGCGAAACCGTAACCGCCGGCATCTCGCTTCGGCAGCAGCAGTACCTTCTGGGAGCGCAAGTGTTTGTCCTCCCGTTTGTAGAGCTCCGTCCGGAGTATCGCATCATTGACTTGCCCTTATATCGTCTCAATCGTTGGACGGTGCAATTACACGTGTTTTACTGAAAGGCAGGGACAAAATGGCTGGTAGAATTCTGCTCATTGTCTCAGCACTGTTGCTTGCTCTCACGATTGGAAGGTGGGTGCGTGACTCTTTTGATTACGGCAAGCCGCTAATTCTTTCAAAAACTGCTCGAGAGACGATTATTGTGGAAAACGATCCACTTTTTCAGCAAAGTATCAAGCGCATTGAGCTGGAACCGGGCTATTGGCTTGGGTTGTTCGATGCTACACCACCTTTTGGTGCAGTCCCCTTGAGCGTAGCATGGATAGGGCTTGGCATCATCGGATGGTGGTTACAGCGTCGTTCCAGCTCAGATGTACCCTATTTACGTGATCGCCAATGAAAATCGTTCTGGTTCTTGTGTGGTTAGTGCTTTGCGGGCTTCGAGCAGAGGAGAAAACCTTTGTCCTCACCAATGTCGGAAAGTACCGCAATCAGGTGCAGTTTACAAGCTCGGCGCCACTGGAGACAATTGTTGGTACTGCAGAGGGATTCAGTGGGGAGTTCACGCTGGACATTCCGTCATTTAGTCGTGCCAGTGGAGTCATTACGCTGCAGGTGCGCTCGATGAAAACGGGCAATGCAACCCGTGACCGGCACATGTACGCCAGCGAATGGCTTGATGCAGATCAGTACCCCACAATCCAATTTCGGCTCAAACGGCTTGACAATCCTCGTATCTCGCGCGAAGAGGGACGTATAGTCGTTACAGCAACAGCTATTGGTGATTTTGCCCTCCATGGTGTGACGCGAGAGCTTCCCGCACAGGTGACGATTACGTATCTCGAGCGTTCTGAAAAAACACGAAGCATTTCGAGTGGTGATTTATGCTTGGTGCAAGCGACTTTCTCTGTACCTCTTGCACAGTTTGGCATCAAAGGAAAAGGTACGCTCATAGGTAGTCGAGTCGGCGAGACAATCTCAATCGAGGCGACACTTTTTGGTGTAAGTCAGCAGTAACAGTTCCACTGTACGGAGACAAGACCGATGGCATCCTGTAATCGTCGCGAGTTTCTTGTGGAAATGGCTGCCAGTGCTGGGATTATCCTTTCCAGTGGAGCACTTGCAGCACTTTTGGCAAGCTGCGAAAGTGACACTACTAAACCATCCACAGGGCAAACGGTAGAGTTCGATGTGAGCACAGCACCGGCGCTTGCAACCGTCGGTGGCATTGTCAAGCAAACCTTTGGAACAAACAATGGAGGAATGCCAGTGTTTATTGTACGAACAGGGGAAACAAGCTTTGTAGTGCTTTCCTCGCGTTGTTCGCATCAAGGCTGTGAAGTCAATCTGCCCACCCAATCAGGCGGACGATTGGTATGTCCGTGTCATCTGGCAGAATTTGACCCAAGTACGGGAGCACAAACACGTGCACCTTCAGGCAGCGGACCAACTGGGCCCCTGCAGCGTTTTGCTGCGGTGTATGATGCCCAGAGAAACACCCTAACAATCACTTTTTAGTGTGCATTTGCCTGCTATAACAAAAAGCGGCATTGCCCGTTCGGTAATGCCGCTTGCATATTGGACAAGACTTCTCGCCCGTATAGCTTACCTAATTAATCGCTGGAGCATCCACAGCCTCCACTGCTGCAGGAGGGGCTGCTCGAGCTGCCACTGGACCGTTTGTAATCGGTGATGTAGAACCCACTGCCATTGAAAATAAGTCCTGCACCACCGCTAATGATGCGCTCAACTTTCCCTTGCCCCTTTGCAGTTGGGTCTGCACAGACTGACTCAAGGCAGTGTTCCAGGGGCGGAGCGGTGATTGCTTGGAAAACGTCAAACGTTTGACCGCAAGTTGTACAACGGTATGCGTAGGTGGGCATAGGCGATACTCACTTGATTGTTGAACAACTTATCAAGGCCCAAAAGTCGAATATCCCCACATTTTCGTGTAAAAAAAGCCTTCCCTTTCGGGAAGGCTCGGGTGGTGGGCTGTAGAGGAGTCGAACCTCTGACCTCTACTGTGTGAAAGTAGCGCTCTAAACCAACTGAGCTAACAGCCCACAACGCAAAATTACATCAAAGCGTTAAAACAAAACAGGGCTTTCTCTTCCGAAAGCCCTGTTTGCGAGATCCCATGAAACGCATTACCCGCGCGGACGACGACCTTTGCAGGGGTCTTCGCCGTTGAGCCAACGTTGCCAGATTTCCAATTGCTCTGGGGTAAGGATTGCTTCTAGATTGGCCAGGAACTGTTGATAATTCGCATCAAGCTGAGGTTTGATGGAATCCATCAACGCTTTGCGCTCTTGGGCGATTTGATCGAGTTCTG
>JANWWF010000051.1 GCA_025055755.1 Candidatus Kapaibacterium sp.
GCCATGGCTCTATGGTTGAAGATAGTCGCGGTGGTTAGCTGTTGGCTATGCGCCCATGTAGCGTTTGGGCAACGGACATGGTACTTTTCTTCGTCGCAGGGGGACGATAGGAATGATGGCAGGACGCCGGCGACGGCGTTGAGGTCAATGCAAATGCTGCAGCATCTGGTATGGGGTGGTGCAATCAGAGGCGACACGCTGCGGCGAGGGGATACAATCGCACTGCTCCGAGGAGATACCTTCAGGGTTGTGTATGCCCAGGCGTGGGGTCCATTAGCTTACTCGATTAGTCTCAACAGCAGACTTCTGACTCAACCTGGTTTGCCCGTTGTGATTACAGCCTATGGGTCCTCTAATGCGCCCCTACCTATGATTACAGGGACATGGCGCTTGAGTGATTCGGCGCGTGCTATCATTGTGGGAGCAGACGGAATTGTCAAAGTAGCGCGACCGTTTGGGAGCCATGATAGCTTGATTCCGCTGAGAATTTTCTACAGAGGCATTCCTCTGACTCCCGCACGTTTCCCTAATGACACGATGCTAATACTCTCGAACGTCCAGGCACAAAACCCTTCTCAGCCAGACACACTTATTCTTGCTCGCGGGCAAGCGACTTTACCTTCCGCTGTGGGGGCACTTGCGTGGGCATCAGTTGGGGCGGACTATTCGTGGGGCTGCACGAAGGTAATCCGGCAGGCGGGCGACAGCCTGATCACCCTCAGTTGGGGATGGGCTTATCCTTTACGAGGTTCTCGGTTCTACCTTGAGGGCAAGAAGGAATTCATTGATAAGCCCGGGGAGTGGTACTACGACGAGCAGACCGATACACTGTACCTTTTTCCTCCGGAGCTTCCCTTTGAACCTCGGCAGTATGAAATAATGCCCATCGGCATCAACCAGGCTAATAGAAATATCAACCATCTCTCGCGAGCACTGGTGCTCTCGGTCTCGTATGACACTCTTCCACGTTTTCCTCTCCAGAACATTGTTATCGAAAACATCCACTTTTCCCGAGTTGTTGAAGGTGTTCGATTGGCGGGGGTCAAGGATGTGACAATTCGGAACTGCATATTTACAGACTGCTTCCGGGGAGTTTGGAATTTCCTTGCCGTAGGACTCTCGGTGGTTAATAACAAGTTTTTCGAGATTGGATGTTTTCCTGTCTGTGTGTACGGGAGAACCCCGGCGGGACTTGTTGGTCATCCTGGATGCATGACGCGGAAGGTGTATGTGGAACACAACACTATCAAACGCACTGGGATCCCACACCGATGGTCATGGCAAACAGCAAGCGTTGATAGCTCACGTTTCGTATTAGAGACTGGCGGCATCATTGTGGGCCATAATATCGATAGTGTCATGGTACGCTATAATGTCATTGATAGCTCCGACCAAGCAGGAATCTTTGCATCCAACGTCGTGGAAGCTCGATGGGACAGCGCATACAAGGGAACCACCCCGTTTGTGATAGAAAAGAACCTCATCACAAACTTCTGTATGCATCAATCCGACTGCGGAGCAATCAAGCTCGGCTTTTACTGTAGGAACGGAATTGTGCGTAACAACATTCTCATCAAGGGCCACAACAGCGACAAGTCCCATCATGCTTACATCGTCAGACCCTTAGCAATAGGCTTGTACAGCGATGTTGGTCCCCATGATGTCGTCTGGGACGGCAATACTGTGATTGGTACCGACTTGGGATGCCACAACTACTACGGAGGCGGTCCGGTCCGGAACATCAAGATTTACCGGAATACCTTCTACAACTGCAGAGTGCAAGGTGCCGATGCAGTAGCAGGGGATGGAGTAGCAATCCAGGGATGCGAGGTGAAGGGCAATGTGTTTTTTGGAGCCATGCATGGGACAGGAGCAGTAGCTGCCCTTGACTACTCGCGAAATGGAAGAGCCGACAGGTTCGACCTGATTGATGAGAATCTCTATGCCCTGCCCAGCTACGCTCCGACGTACTTCCATTGGAGTGCAGAGGAGCGACGGGATTTTGTGTACGGTTTTGGCCAGCTCAGAAGGAGAACCCTGTACGAGCAATCGCCGCTGAGCCGGTGGCTGGAGTGGGTGCATCTGAAGGCATGGGACATAGCGCGTGTGAAGCGGGGACTTATCCGTAATGCCACCCTGGAGACCGAGCCATTGCCAATATCCGCCTTTGGTGGAGTTCGGATGGAGCGTGTGGCAAATTCACCGCTGGGAGGTCCTGCGGTCATGCTCTGGTATCCAGATACTGCTCGCAATCACTGGGCGGGCTTTATGATGGTCACAGAAGAGCCGTTCTATTCAAGCGTCACCGCTCCTGGGGAAACATATCGCTGGAGCCTTCGATGGGCAAGTAATCGGTCGAAAGAATACTGGTCAGTGTGGCTGCCGCGGACAATTCACCCGAACACCGGGGATACGATTACCATCCCCTACCACTTTGCCTTGCCGGTGCGGCGGGCATACCGAGGAGACACGCTGCACGTGTACTACCAGCCGCGGTTTCG
>JANWWF010000052.1 GCA_025055755.1 Candidatus Kapaibacterium sp.
CGAAACCGCGGCTGGTAGTACACGTGCAGCGTGTCTCCTCGGTATGCCCGCCGCACCGGCAGGGCAAAGTGGTAGGGAATGATGATAGTATCTCCTGTATTCGGGTGAATTGTCCGCGGCCACCACACCGACCAGTACTCCTTCTGCCGATTACTTGCCCACCCAAGACTCCAACGATACACCGCTGACGTCTCTGTGACGGCAGTGTAGAACGGCTCGTCCATAACCATGAAAAAGCCATTCCACGAATCCCGCACGCTGTCCGGACACCATACCATCCGCGCCGGAACACCCAGCGGGGAACTCGCCACCCACTCCATCCGCACTCCCCCAAAGGGCCAAATCGGCACAGGAGCCCTATCCAGCCCCGAGTTGCGAATAAGCCCCCGCTTCACGCGCGCTGTGTCCCATGCCCTTAGCTGCACCCACTCTAACCACCGGCTCAGCGGCGATTGCTCGTAGGACGTCCTCCTCCGCATCTGCCCAAATCCATAGACAAAGTCCTTCCCCTCCTCCGTCCACTGAACATACGCCGGTGCATAGGTCGGCAACACATACCAATTCTCGTCCACTACCGCAAACCTATCCGACTTCCCGTTACGGTAATGGTCCTGTGCCGCCACCGCCCCTGCCCCATGCATCGGTCCAAAAAACACATTCCCCCGCGCCACACATTCTTCAACATCCCCATTCGCCGTCACTGTCTCAGCACCAACAATCCTGCATCCATACACCGTATTCCTCTCTATCCGCACATTCTTGACCGCACCCCCTCCGTAGTAAATAGTGCATCCCACATCTGTCCCAATCACCGTGTTCCCCTCCCAGAGCATATCATGCGGCCATGCATCTGCATAGAGCCCCATTGCCCGAGGTCTCATGATGTATGCATGGTGAGATTTGTCACTGTTAGCACCCTTGACAAGAATGTTATTCCGCACTACCCCATTTCGGCAGTAAAAAATTGTCAGTATCCCTCCACAATCGGAGCTTTGCATGCAAAAGTTCGTGATCAGGTTCCTTTCAATCACGAAGGGAAGTGTTCCCTGGTATCCCCTATCCCACTGCTCCAGATGGGTAAGGTACGCAGCAATCCCTACGTGCCCGACACCATCAATTGTGTTATACCGTGCTATCACGCTATCAATGTTGGTGGTAAGTGCTATTCCTCGATCATCCAACCAAAAGCGAGCGGAGTCTATCTGGAGGGTCTGCCAGGCCCACCGCCGCCCTAACCCCGTCCGCCTGATGGTATTGTGCTCCACATACGCCCGCCGCGTCATGCTGCGCCGCGGATCAACACCATCCCTCGGCGGCCTGCCGTGTACCCCTATAGCCTCATGACAAATATCATGGAATCGGTTATTCCTAATCAAGAGGTTCTCCCCCAGAAAATTCCAGATTCCGCGGAAGGACTCGGTAAACTCACAATTCCGAATCGTTATATCCTTGACACCTAACAGTAGAATACCCTCTACCAGCCAGCTAAAGCGGAGGTTTTCTATGATAATGCTCTGCACCGGAAAATCAGGAAGAGTGTCGTACGAGACACCCAGCTCCAGTCCCCGGGAGCGATGAATCTTGGTCCTATCAACATGGTCCACACCGACAAGCATCACCTCGTACTCGTGCGGCTGAAAAGGCAACGCCGGCGGCCACAGGTACAATGTATCGGTCTGCTCGTCGTAGTACCACTCCCCCGGCTTATCGAGAAACTCCCTTTTCCCTTCCAAGTAAAACCGAGCACCCCGCTCAGGAGGAAACTCATACCAACGTAGCGTGAGGAGAGTGTCTTTGGATAACCCAACAACTTTACTACAGCCCCATACAAAATCTGCAACCGTTGGTGCCCATATCACTGCGCCACCAACCGAGGATGGCATGACGTTATCCAATCCCCTGGTGATGATTGTGTCAGCATGGAGCAGGTCTCGAGCAGTACGAAAACCAAGAATAACAAGCATCGTGTCATTGGGGAAGCGGGCGAGAGGAAGAGGGGTCCCCTTGTGAAAAATCCTCAGCGGCACTACATCTCGGTGGCTCCCAAACGGCTTTGCTACTTTGACAATCCCATCCGGCCCCATAATGATAGCTCGTGCGGAGTCACTCAAACGCCATGTTCCAGTAATCAGAGGTGGCTGCCCATTCGAAGGCCCATACGCTGTAATCACTATCGGCAAACCTGGCTGGGTTGCTACACCCCAAAAGAGCCTAATCCCATACGCAAGATGACCCCCAGACCGCCCATATACTACTCTGAACGTGTCTCCTCGCAGCAAGGCAATTGTGTCCCCTCGTCGCAGCGTATCTCCTCCCACCCACCATCCATCGAACAGGCGCTGCAGCATCTCCACAGACCTCAACGCCGTCGCCGGCGTCCTGCCATCATTCCTATCGTCCCCCTGCGACGAAGAAAAGTACCACGTCCGTTGCCCAAACGCTACATGGGCGCATAGCCAACAGCTAACCACCGCGACTATCTTCAACCATAGAGCCATGGC
>JANWWF010000053.1 GCA_025055755.1 Candidatus Kapaibacterium sp.
CGATATACACATGCCCCGTGTATGTCCCCGGTCGAATGTTGAACGTCACCGCTCCTAACGTACCACCTATCCTTAGCGCATTTGCTGCAGAGACAACATCAGGGAAATTGGGTGATGAACCCCCAATCGTGTATGTACCACTTAGCCCTGGTGTAAGCTGGACAGTAATAGTGTTATTTGCGGCATTTTCATCTGCCTGATTATTTGGACAACATACCGTCGCCGAAATTGTGGTTATTGTGCCAACCGTAAAGTTGACATTTCCAAGAGTAACAGTAGTATTCTGGTTTGGTGGAAGTGAACCTGTCCAGTTTACCGTCCCTTGAGGGACACCGTTAACTGACCAGGTAATTTGGGCACTCGTGATCGTCTGCTGCCCGAAGTTGCGCATTGTGACGCTCACCCCTTGAGAGCCTGCACTAAACGGAGCGATCGGCGAAGCGACCGCGGTCAGTCCTAAATCGAAATCTGGAGGTACGCTGAACTTCCCAACAAACATGGCAGGATAACCTATATAATTGTAGAGTTGGGGTGCCCCCGAACCCGATCCAAATATCATCGGGTTACTGTAATAATACCCCGTTAGTGCACCCTCCTTTCTTGTCGGATTGAAGTAAAAATGATAACAGTAATCATATAATGAACCTTGAGTAAAAAGCCCTGAAGTAGCGGTGCCATTAGTATTCCACATCACCATGTAGCATTTCGGAGTACTTCCTGATGTTATGGAAAACGTAGTAGAACCGTGTGACCATGATGCTGTTGAATAATATTCTCCACCAGTGTAAACAGCACCACCATTGTCTATACCGACACCATATGCATATTCGGTAGATGTACCTCCTGCGCGTCGTGCCCACTGAACAACCCCATTCGTATTAAATTTGACAACGAAAGCGTCATAGCCACCGGCAGATGTTACAGTTGTATTACTACTTGTATTGTTGCCACCGTAATTCGGACCCGTACTGAAATGTCCCGCAATCGCAATATCACCAGAGCTATTGACAGCTAAGCCAGTGGCTATTTCAAGGTTCGATCCTGTAATTCCCCATGTACCCCATAATACATTACCGTTTGCATCAAACTTACATAAGTAAGTCTCAGGAGAGGAGTAGGGAATATTACCAATCGAATAACTTGTTGAACCAATATAAGTTGGGCTACTATAAGTCACACCACACATGTAAACATTGCCACTTCCATCTACCCCAACACCATGTCCCTGAAAGCCTACAGATGTTGAATACACATCACTACCGCTACCGCCTATAGTACGTGCCCATTGAAATACACCGTTTGTATTATACTTGGCGATATATCCATCATAACCTCCGAATGAAGAGAGAGATGTCCCTGATGTTGCACCTGCAGAGAAAAATGTTGTAGATGAACTATAAACTCCAACTATATAACAATCTCCCGTTTGTCTATTAACAGCTAAATTGAAATTGTAATCAATACTAGACCCAGCTTGCCGTGCAGCCCATAGCAAGTTTCCATTCGCGTCATACTTAACGATGTAAACATCAGGTGTAGATACCGTCGCAAGCGTAGTACTCCCAAAATAACAAGGATTACTATAGTACCACCCACTAATGTAAACGTTCCCACTATTGTCAACATCAATGCCCCAGATGTATTCAGTACTTGTTCCTCCCCCTGTACGTACCCATAGGAGCGTTCCGCTTGAGCTGTACTTTGCAACAAATACATCATAGTTAGCACCTCCACCATAAGCATAGTAAGTTGTAGTCCCAATCGTAATGTAATAATAGAACCATCCCCCGACGTACACATTCCCATCATTGTCTACAGCCACCCTATATCCATACGCATAGTAATCTGTCGAAGTGGATTGCCCACCGGCACCCCGCGCCCAATTCCAAAGTTGTGCATGTACCTCAGGCGAAGTGCCAATAAAGAACAGTGCGCATATAACAATAAGGCGCATAACCGATGCTGCACCAGCAGCAAATGGATCAAAGCGTTTCATGGTAGTTCCAGAAAAGGTGAAACATTGAGGGGAATCGTCGGACTGATTTTCAAAAGGAGGGAATTCACGCTTCGCAACACAACGAAGCAACGATTTGCTAATAAGCACACACAGTGGTCTCATCGTTCCTCACACGCATTGTTTGATTTACCGTTCACTACTTGCGCAACTCACGCACCGTTGCGGCAGGTAGTTCCCACTCAAAAATATAAAATTTTCTGTTGAAAAAAACTATACTTATAACACAACACGGCAGGAAGCGCTCGCTTCCCACCGTGTTGTGCGTGTGAGGAACTCTTTTTGCTGTGTCTTTACCGTATGACGACGATTGGAACGGAGAGGCGATATCGATCGTTTGTGAGCACACAGCGATAGACACCCGATGCCAACACTGTCGCATCCAAACGAACCTGCTGCTGACCACTCCCTAACTCCCCACGCCATACCTCCAGCACCACTCGACCAGATATATCAACAATCTCTACCCGA
>JANWWF010000054.1 GCA_025055755.1 Candidatus Kapaibacterium sp.
AGCCGCGCCAGCAGCGGACCGAAAATGTAGAACGACGCGCGCATGCGGTTGACCAGCTGCGGGCTTGGCTCCGCATGGCGCAGCGAGCGCGTATCCAGATAGAGCGTGTTGCCGCGCCACGAGGTCTGAACGCCCAGCCCCTCCAGCAGGGCAATCATCGTGAACACATCCTCAATCTGGGGCGTGTTGTAAAGGGCGACTTCCCCTTCGATTAAGAGTGCGCCTGCCATGAGTGCCAGCGCTGCGTTTTTGCTCCCGCTAATCGTTATCGCGCCTGTGAGGGGCGTTCCGCCTGTGATTTTGTAGCTCTCCAAAAGCGTCTGTCCTCCTTGCCCGAAAAGTGCGTCCTGCGACCGCAAACGATTATACCCGCTCGATGGTATATCGAGCGGGTATAGGGTGCGATTCCCACAGCAACTAGTACTCAAAACCTATGTTGGAGAGAACGATTAGCAGATCTGCATCGTCGACTGCGCCGTCTCCGTTTATGTCTTCGACGCACGGCTGTTCTTGACACTGCTGTCCGAAGGACAAGAGGATCGCTATGAGGTCGCCATCGTCGACCACTCCATCCGCATTCAAATCGGCATAGAAGGCTTCCATGGGAGCTATGGGTATAGTCGTTCTGTTGAGGACAAAGACAAGTGATACTCCCATGCCCCCACCGCCGGAGAGCGAGGTGTAGATTCCTCCACGGGTATTGATCCACGTTACTCGAGCGAAATGACTCAGCGTTAAGATATGTCTACGATTTGCCACAAGTGGCACAGTTAATCTGGCATGCCAGTATTGGGTATAAGGAAGTGTCGAGCCCCACTCTGGCAAAACGATAACAATACTCCCGACGATCGTAAGTTGGCTGTCCGGTTCTTCTCTGTAGACTCTAACGATTAACTGCGGATTCTCTGGGTCGGGTGGTACCGAGATAGCTGCGGGAGGTGGGGCACCGGTTGCCACATAGTTCGCGGTAATGCCTATGCTGACGACTGCGTATGTTGACTCGGTAACTGTGAACGGGAGAGTGAGAAGAGCATTGTCTGGCTCTATGGGATCGAATTCGTCCCCATAGGGGACTCCAGGGAGAATCCTGGTTCCTCCGAAGGGTGGATCTACCGTGATATCGTACTGTCCGTCTCGGGGAACAACCGCTGCGTTCGAGAAAGTTTCAGACTTAAAAAGATAAGAAAAATCTATGCGCTTTGGGTGAATCAGAGAACGTACAGGGTTGAAAGAAGTCGTTGCAGATGCATATGCGTTGACGATGTTGGGTTGAAATCCTCTGCATTCCCGAAAACAGGTCTCCGTCGCTACAGCAGATGGTACTGTCCAAGATAAAACACCGCCGCCAATTGGTGATGGACGGTTCGATTCTATAACGAACGTCCAAGGTGAAACACCCACACAAGCCACGCTCGTCGAGGCCTCAATCACATATGCTGTGGTAATCGGCTCACTAACGCGAAATGAAGCATCACCGCGTTGAGGGTACGCGCCTGCAAGAGTTGCTGTAAGCAGTGCTAAGGTTATCCCGTATCCTCGCGTAGTGCACCTCCACTTACCATATTATACCCAATTCGTACGTCACACGATTAGAGCCGTTCCCGTGCAAATGCTATAGCCTGCATAGGCGGGTTTTGTTTGAATAATAACGGCTTCAGCTGTATGATACTTCAAACCCCAATCAGTATTAGGTCGACAACACTCAAGGAGAGGACGGAGCCTGCTGTTGCCGTTGAATCTCGCCTTGCTTGCCACCTGGGAACAGGTCAATCTGCCCCTGCACCTCGCCTTGCTCTTGACGGAACGCACGATACCCTGAAAACGCTGCAACTGCTAACGCAATGACGACAACGATTACCAGCAAAAGAGTCTTGGCGCGCTCATCCATGGCTCAGTTCCCCTTGAACCGCTCGTCCCAGTGAATCAGGTTCCTGCGTAATTGTTGCACGGCAGTCGCGTCCCATGGCCAGTGCATAATTGCTCGGCGTGGCATCGCTTTGGCATGCCCGTCTGCGAAGCCGAAATTGGTTTGTCGCTGATGCGCGCCAATCGTCATACGCGCGTCGCCAGACCCACACCAGTTAAAGGCAAAGCTGTTGGGCGCGTCAGGCCATGTGGGATTGGCGATATTGGTGTTATCCCAGCGCCACCACGCCATATGACGACTATAGCTCACGGTTGTCCAAAGTTCGTACAGCACGATGGTCTCAGCGGGGCGTCCTATCACTGCAAGCGGACGCGAGTCTTCTGTCGCATAGAAAGCGCAAACCCCAAAAGTCGCTGTGTCTGCCCACTGCCCACTCTGATAATGCGTCCACGAATAGCTGATGGGGAAACCGATTCCTGTGGGTCCCGTACAGTCATCTCGTCGAATATTGTCGCTCGGACAAGAGAAGATCCCTTCGTTCTTGA
>JANWWF010000055.1 GCA_025055755.1 Candidatus Kapaibacterium sp.
TCGGGCAAGACACCTGCTTTGGTTTGCTCACCCGATGTATTGACTTGGAGGAGAATATCGAGCACTCGGTTATACTTCTCTGCCTGGCGGTTCAGTTCTATCGCTACACTCTCCCGGTCAACTGAATGCACCATATAAACAATGGGAACCAGGTACTTGATCTTGTTGGTTTGTATCCTGCCTATGAAGTGCCAACGAATTCCTAGATGCGATAGCACTTTGTATTTCGCTTGTAGCTCTTGGACGTAATTTTCACCGATGTTCTTTATCCCTGCATGCACAACTTCTGCAATTCTTTCAGGAGTCTGGGATTTGCTGACGGCAACAATGGTGATTTCTGCAGGACTGCGTCTGACGGAGCTTGCAAACAAACTAATACGCGAGCGAAGTAATTCAACGTTCTCTTTTAGAGAAGGCATACAGGATTGTAAATTTGTTCACAAATTTGATAACGAAACAATGGCATTACTCGCTGCATTATTTACCCCAAGTGGAAAATACTGGAAAAATTGGAAATTATCGTTTCACTATTGGCGAGGTACTCCTATGAAACGCTTCGTTACAGTGTTGCATGTACTTATTTACGTGCTAACGGCGGGATTATTTATCCCTACTCTCCATGCTCAACTTGATATTGATGTTGGAGGAACAGGAACATGTATCAATACCGGAGGAACTGGCTACACAGGGGTAACTCCCTACTCTCGATGGTACAGTGGGTGGCGAACCCAATATGTTATCCCTGCTTCTGAACTAAGTGCAGCAGGAATGCCACCGGGTCAAATTGTTGCTCTTTCGTTCAACGTTTGTACAGTGCGGGGCGACGCGATTCCTGCTTTTACTATACGAATGGCGAATGTGACATTTAGTGCATTTACATCAACAACTTACTTTACCGGTGCCACCACTGTTTTCGGTCCGCAGGACATTGGGATTCCAACGACAGGGTGGAATCGTCATCAGTTTCATACACCGTTCTTATGGGATGGTACCTCTAGCCTGTTAGTTGAGGTTTGTTCGCAGATACCAAGCGGTTCATGTGGCACGTGTTGCGGCTATACGCTGAATTGCGACGTGTTCATGACTACTGTGACCTACAATACAACACTCTATTACTATGCAGATGGAAATTGCAATACATGCTCACAAGCAAGTGGTTATGGATTTTATGCAATTCGTCCTGTTATACGCTTTTCCGTCTTAAGCGGTATTGAGCAATCATTTCCAGATGATGTCGATCCACGGCGTATCCTACGGACAGATTACGATTACGATGGGGGTACGTACAACGGTATTGTCTATCCCAAGCCATCTTTGACCTTCCGTGTCCCCAGTGGGCAAACGGTACAGCTCAAGTACCGCATCGTTGGCCCTCTCCCTTCAACAAATGTTGTGTACCGTGCGCTGAATTCGGCAAATCTGGCAGATTCTGTCATTACTGTTTCCGGAGTGTCTGGACTTGTCACTCGGACTTTCAACTTCTCGACAGGACCCCTCGGTGCACCGACAGGTCAAACATTTGGGAATGGTACCCTCTACACAACGCAGGCTGTAGGCGGGTCTTACCGTGTTGAAGCAGAATACCGTCTTCCTTCCATTAATTACACCCAAACATGGTCGAAGCAATTTGTCATTGCTTACAACAACGATATTGCCCTCTTTCGCGTATTGGCACCCCGCCTGTCGCCATTCAAATACTTACGGGGTGTCAATATTCCGGTTGCGATACAGGTACAGAATGTCGGCCTGAATCCAGCGACAAACTTCCGGGTAATTACGCAGATAAGGTACCAAGGTACGATTGTCAAAGGACCTGATACTGTCGTCTATAACCAGACACCAGGATTAGCAACGGGGCAAACGTTTACTGCGAACTTCCCGAATTTCAACACATTGCAAGCAGGTACATTCACTCTGGAAGCATGGGTAGAGTTGCTCAATGGCAATGATCAGAACCTTAACAACAACGTGATAGCATCGCTGTTGCCCTCTGGCTTTACAGCGTGGACATTTGATGTTCAGTATGACACAGAGCTTGAAACAAACGCTATTCTGCAGCCGACTGCAAGTAGTAATGATGCTGTAGTTAACCGTCCTTATCTTGTGATTGCTCGTTTCCGGAATAATGGGGCAGCCGATCAATCTGATGTGCCCACCACGATGACAATCGAACGGTGGAATGGAAGTTCATGGGATCTTGTATTCCAAGCAAGCAAAATCTTGCCGGATATATCCGCAACGCCGCCGAATATTTCTGAACTTGTATACGATCCTTGGACGCCGCAGCAGACGGGCTTGCATCGGGTGTGCGTGACCATCAGCGCGCCGGGCGATCCGGTGAC
>JANWWF010000056.1 GCA_025055755.1 Candidatus Kapaibacterium sp.
CCACCCACTCTTGATAAACACTATTCGCTGCAAAAAGTGCCATAGCACTGTCGCTGTCAATAAAATTCGCCGGCAGCGGATCGGCATTCACATAGATTGGTAGATTGTTTGTATCTGCTGTAGGAATCAGCATAGCATTGAATTGGCCCGGCATCCCCTGGTTCACGACAACCCCGACAACTCCACCAGTTTCTGTCCGGAAAGCGTAAACCCAAGACATTGCATATCCGCCTGTCCGCAGTTCTCCCCCATTTCCTAAAGCGGTGGGAGCAGTACTCACCCTTGCAACTTGTTGAGCTGCCTCCAATCCAGCACGGGCAGTAAACGGCGCTTGTCCTACTGCACGTCCAGCCCACACCAACAAAACAAGAAACAAAGCAAATCCTCGCATTATGTTCATTGGTCCTCCTCATGAAGATGGAACATGTTTTCAAACAAAAATTACAAAATCAGCATCGCCATACATGATCACCGCTTCAGTGGCAGGCGGCGCGCTGCTGCACTGGCACGCGCGACGGATGGCTTGCCATATACTCCACTTGGCGCACGGAGCACAACACGGTAGTAATACGCTTCGGTAATCTCCGCGCTGCCATCGGTATAGCGGCTTGTTGTCGCCGGCAGTAACGGGCTGATAGGGAAAAATGTTTCACCATTGTTGCTGCGTTCCACAATAGCTACGGTTCCCTCGGCAACATACCCGATGTAATGCCAGGTTATCGTTACTCCGTCAGCGGTAACTATGAGTGTATCTACTTCAGGGACAGGAGGAGTGCGGCTGTCAAAGCATTGGGCGCTAATTCGCCGGGAAGGCTTCGAACGATTCCCTGCGCTGTCCACCGCAACGACGCGATAGCCATAGAACACGCCGGCTCGCACACTCGAATCAACATATTCCCGAACCTCTGCAGAAAGCCCCTCAGGCGTTACGAGCACATCGGTTCCTCGGTCTCCTTCACGGCGGTAGAGATAAAATCGTGCTACATCTCTATCCCGAGCAGCCTGTGACCAGCGAACGGTGATAATACCATCGCCGGGTATGACTTCCTCCAGCTGGGGACTGGTAGGCGGAACAATATCGGGCAACGTCACAGACACTGGAATGCTCCATGGACCACGAGTGCCCTGCATATCCACAGCCCGAACTTGGTAGAAGTACCGGACTGGCGTTGGTGCAATCGGCAAGGCTTCGACGAACACTGTATCTCGTGTCGGCTCTATTGTAACCACTGTAAAGGAGACGGCCGCATGTTCATTGGAGCGAGCGACCTCGTATCCCCACACACCGGGCGAGGGACTGGGAGACCAACGAATGCGTGCTTGTCCAACTTCTCCCCATGCCTCGATCCTCGTTGGAGGGGATGGAGAATTCTCCGTTGCTGTCACAACAGCAGAGATTACAATCATCAACGCTCCTCCCATCACCCACCACTTCATCGCTGCACCTCTCCCAGTGGTGGGAGTTCACCCTGTACAAGGACACTACTGCCGCCGCTTTGCGACCCACCGAGAGAATCCAACGGCTGGAGAGCTATCCGAACACCAAGCACACGACTTCCTTGCGGCAGCAAAACTGATACATCTAAGGGAAGCCTTCCGCGCGAACGCAATACCTGGGGCAGAGTGTACCGACGATGCTCAACGACATACTGCCGCTGCCGATCAGGCAGCTCGACATACACGCCGACACTCAATGCAAATTGCGTCCATGCAGAGACAGATTCACCTCCCCCGTTCTCAATTCCAACGGGAAGCGTCAAATGGGGGTCGCTCAGCGTATAGGGTAAACGGAGTGGAGACAGCCACTGTAGGCTGACCCGACTTTCAGTTGAGGTGCCTTCTCTCTCCGCACTACCTATTGAAATGCGATCTGCTCCTGTAGAGACCTGTGCCCTTGGTGATAGGTCAATCTCTCCCGTATTCCATAAGCGCAGCCCCTCAAAAAATGCATTCTGATGCGGTGGAGAGGCTGGCACATGGACAATGACCCGTTCAAACTCAATATATCCCTGCCGCTGTCCCACGGGCGGATCAACAGTCTCAATTCTCGGGGCATCGGCAACGACTGTATAGAATACCGTACCTCCCAAACTAATTTCCTCAGACGGCAGGGTGACAGTTGCATTCCACCGCCAGCGATTTCCATCATCGTAGCCTGTCAGGCGAACCGGAATACTATCGAGTGCACGGAAGGAAGGCTGCTGGGCAAGTCCCCCGGGCACGCGGAGCACTCCTTTTG
>JANWWF010000057.1 GCA_025055755.1 Candidatus Kapaibacterium sp.
GGTGGCGCTACAGGCGGTGGTGGTGGCGTAATATTAACTGGGAAGTCAATACGGTTTGCATAGTGCGTAACGGGCCCGCCAATGCCGTAGTCGCCCGGTAGCTCGGAACGAATGGCGCTTGGGATTGTGGCAATATTTAGCGCAGAGGAGGTATCTGCACCACGCGAAATGTCGCGCGCAAAGATATCGGGTGCAGCGTTGCCGCCATTATCGATAGCAGGTACAAATGCGATGAATCGGTGCGCAGGCGGCGTTGTCGGCAAGTAGAAGTATCTAAACGATACTGAGCGGCGGTCTGCGCTAATTGTTCCAACGCTATCGATTCGCGTTGAGTCTGTTCCGTCAATGTAAGTCTTGACGCGGCGCTGTGAGAAGGGGTTGGTTGAGGCAAAAGGTGGAAGACCTGCATTTGCGTCTCTACGAGCTGCTTCTACATCTGCAGCCGATGTTGGAGATGAAGGCTGGGCGGCAATCAGGGCACAGTTTGCTCCTGGTCCATTGGTGCGAAGCACAACATTAGGTGCCAGCGGTCGTGAGAAGGTAATCACGATCCTTCCAGAATCTCCTGGGCTTGCAGGGTTAGCTGGTTCGACGGTCAGCCCAGTTGCCTGAATACCCCTTACGGTTTGGAACCTGAACTGCACAAACTCTGTTGGCAGACCTATCGTTGCTGGCACAGTGCTCGTACCAGTACCCAGTGCAAGACCCGGCATTGCCAGATCGACGGTGTAGGTTGTTCCAGATTCAAATGGAATAGTTCCTCCACCCAGAAATGCAGGGCGTTCCAAGCGCCGGATAGCTAACACTGTTCCCCCTTCCTCTAAGGTCGCTCGATATCCAATCAAGCCGTCCGCAATCGCCGTACCAATTGTCGCTCCTGACACACTGAAGTCGTTAACTACGCTAGGCCCTCCTAAGTTGGCAGTTGCAGTTGGTGGTGCTGCTGCACCTGAACCCCGACGAATCCGGATTCTACTTGCTGCAAAAGTCGCCGGATCGATACGCTCCAAATCCGCTGGACGCAGCTGGTTGGTTGATGCTGTCCCAACAGTTATTGGTCGCGAGAAGCGAATTCGGATGACCGTGTCAGTCGGTACGCTGGTGCCAGTCGGGTAAGAAAGAATTTGAATCGGTGGAACGTCTGCTGGTGCGACTGTTCTAAAAGTACGAGTCAATGTGTACTCACCATTGGGATCGAGAAGAGCAAATGAGTTTTGTTCGGCACCGAAATCGCCAGGAAGCGTAGAGCTAAGGTTTCCACGCACAGCGGTACCAGCAATTCGTGGTGTCTCATCATCACCACTCAGGCTGACATCTCTTAACCGAAGCGTGTATTCTGTGTTTGCAGCGAAACGACTGTAACCAAAGGTTACAGTATTTCCTGCTGTGATAGTAGCTGTATCTCTATCAATCAGCGGCCCTGTTCCTCCTCCAGGCACTACCGGCACATCAATGCCAACTGGCGACGGCGGACTACCCGATAGTATCTCAAGTGTACGATTTGCGCCTCGCAAGATTACTGGGCGAATACTAAAGCCAGACGGCACCGCACAGACAATATTCACTGTTCCGCTGGTTGGCACACCAAACGTTGTTGTCCGCGCTGCAGCCGTCACCCCACCGATTGTCACGGATAGCACTCTCAACCCTGTACGAGTGGTAAAGGTGCGTAATGCTCGATCACTATTTGGTGTGCTCGGTTCTGTATAAGGCTCACCATCAACAGCTATCGGTCTATTCGGAGGTAGTTGGTTGGGATCTATGAGTTCAATTTCATGCTCTGAACCCGTTACAAAAGGCCGATTCAGTCTTATCACATATGCCTGATTTGCTGCGCAAGGTATCCCGAGGTATGTCCCTGCTGGCAGTGGTGTTGTGGACACACCAGAAAGTACAGTCGGCCCTCCCAGAAGACTGTATGGTGTTCTCTTGCGCACAATGTTAGGACGAACTGTCGCAGGCTGCATTGGCTTGTTGAAGACGATGAGAATTGAGTCGGTCGTGCCATATGCCGTTGCACTAATCCCACCAGGTGCAACACTCGTTGCCAGCAATCGTGTAGGACCGACATTCGGCGAGACAATCAGTGAATCTGGCGAAATCAGAGACACTACACCAGGGCGCAACCCCCGCAGCGGCACTTCTGCTGCACGACCTGTGGCAGGATTTCCGTAGATAACCCCTCCTACTTCAAAGTTTGGCACCACC
>JANWWF010000058.1 GCA_025055755.1 Candidatus Kapaibacterium sp.
TCTATACATTCACAAACAATCAACCCACCCCAGCACTCAAGCCCGCAACAGCAATTCTTCACCGGTGCTCCGATGAAAATTGGCATTGTGCTGTTCCGCACCGCTGGAGATGTTGTCAATGGCACTATTGCTACCCGCCAACTCAAGCACACTTTCCCTAACTCTCATATCACCTGGTTTGTATCCGAGCGATATGCATTTGTACTCGACAACAATCCCGACGTGGACGAAGTCGTTGCGCTCCCTGGCGATCCCTTCCAGTTAGATGCACAAATTGGGCAGCTTCTCTCTACAAGGCGATGGGATCGCTTCTACATTTTAGCTCCGCATTTAGCCTATGCTGATGTGCCGGGGGGAGACTTGACAGAACTGATGTTTTCCAAACTTGATATTCCTCTCACTGTTCCTCTGCGCCCGGTTGTTGTTCTCCGTCCAGAAGAGGTTCAACGAGCGCGTCAATGGTGGTCGCAGCTACCGGCAAATCGTCCCCGTATTCTTGTGGAAACAGAGTTCCACTCAGAACAAACACCGTGGGACAAGTCGTATGCGCTGGAAATGATACACCGCCTTGCCCCTGCTCAGCCGGTGTTTGTGTTTACTGCAAAAAACTGTCCTCCCTATTTGGACGAACTCCGCCAATCCTATCCCGATGTAGTCTGGTGTAACTTACCATTCCGCGACAACGCAGAGCTGTACAATCTCTGCGATGCTTTTATCGGAGTTGCATCGGGAATATCGTGTCTGACAAATGCGCTATGGTGCCGAGAGGACGTTCCCCATATTGAGGTAGCACGTGCTCCTCATTGGAGCACCTGGCACTACAACCACCACACTAGGCGTCGAATTTGCTTCGATCGTACAAAGTTTATCAACGCGCTGGAGTGGCTATTCCAGGTGATTCAGGGGGAACATGTACCGGTAGCGCCCGAAGAGAATACGCTGCTGGGAATGTACACCCACTCTACCGATGACAAGTACACCTACCTATCGCCTGCTCTTGTTTCCGATGAACTCAATCTCATTTCCCAGCGTGCGATAACCCGTACCTTCGAGGGAATTGGACCATTTGTTCTCTGCAGCGGTAGCCTTGCTGAGTATCTCTGCGCTCTTAGCACAGCACTTGACCAGAGCAACGACGTCACCGTCGTTGCATACACGGACTCTGTTGAGCAATGCAAAGTATTCTTCGATGCCCTACCGCAGGTGAAGAAGGTGTATTTGATTCCACGACCGACGGAGGAAAAGCACCAAGCTACTGCCCCTCTGCTGGTACGTTTGTCCCTCCCCAAGCTTCCTAATTGCCACAGTTGCGGTGTTACTCCCCCAACCTTCCGTGACGAGGAATTCTGGAAGCCTGGTCTTGACATTGTCCGCACCTGTGGAGTAACACTCTACCCCACCTGGGTGCAGCGTTACAAAGGGGAGAAACTTGAAACGCCGCAAGTTGTGCTCGCACCTATCGGGGACCTTGCTGCCACATTCCGAAGCAAGCGAAATATCTTGCCTCCTCATTACTGGCAGCCGCTGCTGCAAGTACTCCGCCACCATGGAATTCGACCTATTGTTGTTGGTACTCCCCAAGAACGCGAAGGGTATCCGCTCGACGATTGGGCGCGAGATTGCCGTAGTCTTTCCATCGAGAATCAATTTCGCCTCATAGCGAGTGCCGACCTGGTGATCGCAGCAGACTCATGGCAGAAGACTTTCGCTGCGATGGCACGTGTGCCAACCATCGTCTTCAATGGGCTCTGCAATCATGACCTTGCCTTCTGGAAGGACCCCTCCCACTATTCACTCATCGAGCCATGGAAGAACATCCATCTGGTTACCCATTGGGACGAATTCCTTCGCATGCTGGCATCCTTGCTTGCACCCTATGGCATAAAGATCGACATTGCGTGCTGCGAACAGTTCCGTCCTCTTGAGCGCCCCCAGCGACAGAATCCACATCAGCCTCTGACCACCCTCCACCCCGTGTTCTGGGAGCGTAACTATACGCAGGCGCACACAGTGCTCATTCGTATTCCCGATGCAGTAGGAGATACCCTCATGATAACCGCTATAGTTCGAGCATTGAAGGAGGCTTATCCCCATCTCCACATCACCCTCGCTGGGGCACCGTATGCCATAGACATCTTCCGCAACAATCCAGACATCGCTGCCTGCGTGATTGCAAATACTCCCGCGGATATCCGGGCAGAAGCCA
>JANWWF010000059.1 GCA_025055755.1 Candidatus Kapaibacterium sp.
ACCGTCACTGCGGCGTATGATGCCTTGGGTTCCATCTCCCTGACGCTCAATAGCTTGACCAACGGCAGTTCGCCGGTGTCGTGCGCCTTGGCTGCGCCGGTGACCAGCGCCCCAGTGACAATCACCCAAAATCCGGACCCAATTACCGCTTTCCAACAAGCGCGTGCGAATACTACAAATACCCCTCCAGGGACAGGACCGTTCGTTTCCTCGAATGGTCCGACGTATAACACTGTGCAACCCCCGACCTCATCTACCACAGGGACAAGTTTTACTGCATGCCTTTATGACGCTACAAACGGGTACGGACAGGAATACACATATACCATTGTAACACCAGCACCCAATGCAGGTGCAAATGCAAATGATAACTACACCTGGACATTGCCGGGTGGTACAACGCTTGTGTCAGGTGGCGGCACGCAGCTTGGCATTCTATCTCCGTTTGTTACTGTACGGTACACTACGACTGGTCCAAAAACATTTACTGTAACGCAGGTCAACAATCAAGCACCAGGAACTTGCCAGACGTCAACGAATTTTACCGTCAATGTTAATCCCTTGCCGGCAAGTGGAGGGACGGTAAACTGGGCGCAAACGGAATGGTGTGAAAACCAAACAATCAACTTTACAATCACGGGAGGTCCTCCAAATGCTCAGGTAGAAATCTATGGGGTACATGTTAATGCAAGTGGTGGTAGCCCATCCTATGCAACAGGATCAGGACTTCCGATTGTTACCACTCTCAATGCCAGTGGAAACTCAGGTGTCCTCTCATTCAATTCGGGGACTCTTAGCGGTGGCACTGCCCCAACGTATGTTGACATTAGTGTGGCTGTTGTTGTTGTGGACCAGAATGGATGTGGGCGTGTCGGTCCAAGTGCACCAGGACAAGTAATGCGCTCCATCACAACACGTGTCTGGGATACGCCAGTATCCCCCGTTGCAACTGGTCCCACCCCCGTCTGCCCGAACAAGATCACCAATCCCAACGCACTCATCAACGCCGCTGGGATCCCGATTCCGGGTGCATATACTTACACCATTAGCAACCTAAGCTCCTACCCGCCGGGGACAACGTTCGCATGGCAGATACTGGATGCAGTGAATCCTACTCCCCTAACGCCAGGAACGGACTACACGATTACTCTGTCAAGCAGCGGTGGCTACAATAACAACAATGCCGACATCCGCTTTGGCAAGCATCTCGATGCAGTTCCGAACCCACTCCGGATCCAAGTCTCGGTGACCTTCCCCGCGCCGGCAAGTTGCACGCTGCCATTTACAACGGCTTTCACCGTTACCGTGAACGCGGAGACGCACCCGGATGTGGTCAACCAGACAAGTAATCTGAACGCAATTGCGTCGTTGACTATTACCCCTGGCTTGTGCTCCGGCCAGCAAGCAATCTATGCCGCGGTGCCGGGAATGAGCACCTACCAATGGGCAATTGACGCCAATGGCGCAAATAACAACTCGCCGATGCCGTATGCGCCGTCGTTTGTTGGTCCTAACAACACACAAACTGTTACCATTAATTGGCCCGCCTTCAGCGATGTGCCACTCCGCTGGCCACGGATTGAGGTGTACGTAACGAATTCAAGCGGCTGTGTGGAAGGGGACACGGTGACGGTGTACCTGCGCCCTGTGCCGAACGGGCAAATTGTGCAGGCGGAATCGCCGCTGACGGGACCGTGCGTCTATAACGGCGAAGATTCACACATCGAAGCATTTGCCTTTGTGCCGAACCCAAATCCGCCGGGCTTTACAGTGTCGAGTATCACCTGGTCTCTGGTCAATGGGTTAGGCGCGGTGTATAGTTACACCAGCTCGGGGGCATCGTGGCTCAGTCCAGGGGTGAATGATACCGTGCGCTTCCAGTTCTACAGTACGGGGACAGAAATTGTGCAAGCGGTGGTCACAACAACCAGTGGATGTTCTCAAACCTTCCAAACTGCACCATTTACGATCTATCCGCCGCCAACGCCTTCAATCTTTGGACCATCATCGGTCTGTCATAATTCGACGCATCAGTACCAGGTGACGCCATTTATCAACGGTGACCAATACTACTGGGACATTACGCCACCAAGCGCGGGGAATGTGATTGCCTCTCCGACCTCGCACATTACGAACATCACCTGGGGTGGCAATCCGAACACGACGTACACGCTCCG
>JANWWF010000005.1 GCA_025055755.1 Candidatus Kapaibacterium sp.
GCAAACTTTGCTGGGGTGACGGGACTCAACCTGCAGTCACTTAACAGCGTCTCCTCGAGTAATCTGGGCATCTTTAGTAATACCAACATTCAAACGACGCTTACCAGTCTTGCAACAGCACTCAACAACATCAGCAAGGTGGCATCGTACCTGGGCGGCTTGACCAATCGTTTGGCGTCGCAGGAAGATGCGCTCAAGTCCCAGATTACCAACTACAATGCAGCAATTTCACGGATCGAGGATGCCGACGTGGCCCAAGAGCAGCTCAAGCTCATCCGAGCGCAGTTCTTGCAGCAAGCCTCGATTGTCTCGCTGGCACAGGCGAACCAGAATCCTTCGACGTTTTTGTCACTCTTCCGATAGGCAAACAACTGGTGATACTGCACACCATCTCCGTGCTGAGCCCAGCGTAACATATCAAAAGCCCCCCTACTGGCAATGTGCGTATCACCATAGAGAGAAGCCGCAAGTATCTTATGCTTGCGGCTTCGCTTTTATTAGACAGTGGGAATACAGAATCGTACTGTTGTTCCCTCCCCTATTGCAGATTCAATACTGAACTCACCTCCATGCAGCTCTACCATCCGCTTTGCAATAATTAACCCAAGACCCACTCCTTGCTGCTCTTGAATAAAACGATTGAATTGCTTATACGCTCCGATTTGGTTAATCTGCGCTGTTGTCATACCTGTCCCTTGGTCCCGGATAACAAATATTCCGTTATTATTGCTAACAGTACAATGAACAATCACTTTGGTTCCTGCACGTGAAAATTTAAATGCATTGCTTATAAGTTCGTAAAGAACTTTGCGAAAGTTTTCCGAGGACATCCGAATTGTTACTCCTTCTGGGACATTTGCCAAGATCAAATCATTTACCCTATCATAGTACTGCGCTACTGTTTGGGCAATATCCGCTGCCATTGCAGCAGCTTCTTCGGTTCGATAAGAGCATAATTGTTCAACAGCGCGGTGATCGGCACTAAGAGTTTCCAATTGTGCATACACAAGGAAATTCTCAGTAAGGCTCAAAAGACGCTGTGCACTAGTGATAATGTCGTTGGCAAGTTCTACTGTCGTTGTACGATCATAGTCCATCTGCTTAAGTGTCTGGGCTGCTCCCAGGATTTGATTGAGCACTGTTCGGAACTCATGAGGGAGAGCATAGGTCACGTTAAGCTTGATTTCTTCTATTCCACGTTGTAGAACAGCGGATTTCTTCCACTGTGCTTCTATTGCTGAGAGTAGCTCCTCAATCGAAAAAGGCTTAACTAAGTAATCATCTGCTCCGATATCCATCCCCGCTCGCATATCACTCTTTTCAGCACGTGCTGTCAAGAACATAAAACGCAAGGATGCAGTCTCAGGATCTTCGCGTATATGGCGAAGTACCGTATATCCATCCATCTCTGGCATAGACACATCACAAATGATAAGATCGGGATGGTACTGCTTTGCTAACATCAGCCCATCCTTCCCGTTAGTAGCTGTTAGTACCGTATATCCCTCAAAGCGCAGCAACGATGCTGTGCCATCGATAATATAATCAGAATCATCTATGAGCAATATGGTTCGACGCTTATTCACCCGTAGCTCCGTCTTTATGTTTTACATACTGTTGCTCGATTTTACAAGGAATTTCAATAGTGGCAACGACTCCTCCTTCAGGATGATTGCAAACATCAAGTTTACCATCAACGGCTAAAATGAGTGGTTTTATAGTTGCAAGACTCAGCCCAGTACCAGGAATATTCCCTGTTCGTGAGCTGCGGAAGTACAGTGTGAAAAGGCGTTCAATTTCATCTGGTGGAATTCCAACTCCTCGGTCCCGCACCTGAACAACGAGCCGATCTTGTTTCCAAAAGGCACTAACCGTTATTGTTTCATTGTCGGGACTATACCGAGCCGCATTATCAAGCACTGCTTCGAGCGCTGCATGAAGTAAATCCGCATCGATAGTTATGTCATGGGGAACATCAAGTTTATACTCAAGTTGTGCATTCCGACGGCGAATAATCTCGATTTGATTAGCCACCCGTTCAATAAACTCCTGCAGCCGAATTGGAACAGGAGAAGAGGAATCGCGCCCTAAAAGGGCATTTCTTCTCGTGAATGAATGGATAATATGCTCCAAATCCCGTACCCGAGAAACAATCGAAGAAATAGTTTCACGACGCTGCTCATCGGTCATGACCGATCCATAGCGTTCTAACAGTTGTGCTGCTGTCAATATTCCTGCAAGAGGTGTCCGAAACTCATGGGAGAGTGTCGACACAAATTGAGATCGCACCATGTTAAGCGCCTGTTCTCGTTCGAGAGCACGCCGAAGTGTCTGTTCTGCTTCGATGAGAGGTGTAACCTCATGGCAAAACACCCTCCATCGATGCTCCGCACGGGTTACTAATCGCAGAAATGTCCGATTTCCCACTTGCACGAACGAAGAATAGAGCTCAGCTGGATCTTTACTTATTGAAGAGCAAACTGTCGGGAGATCTTCCCCTATTGGATGGGCAGATAAATCCGCTCCTACCTGGAGCCCCGGAAATATTCTCATTGCGGAACGATTAAGAAAGGTAACGATAAAGTGATCGTCACATTCAATAATTGGTTCAATACTCTGCTCTAAGTATGATGTTGCATACTGCAATCGCTGCTCGGCTGTGGTACGTTCTGTTATATCAAGAGCTATTTGCAAGACCCCGTCACACCCATTGTCATGGAAAATCCTGACCAAATAGTTATCCAACCAGCGAACAACACCATACCTGTCGTAAAAGCGATATTGAAGATGGAGAGGTTCCGTAGTTCGACTTTCTAACCATGCACGGTATAGCTGCTGGACATGGGGACGATCCTCTGGATGAGTACGCTCAGACCATTCTTCATAGGATTCTGCTGCATACATTTCCTTGGTAAATCCTGTCAATCGAGTAAATTCTGCATTAACCACAAGCAAGCGCAACTGCCCGGATTGATCAATCTCCTCGTAGAGAACCCCACACGGCATATACTCTATGAGTGTCCGAAAAAGTCGTTCATTATGTTCTAACTCTGCAGCATAGCGTTGCTCGTTGGTTACATCCACCATGGAACCAATCACCTCAACAACACGCCCTTGTTCATCTCGCCGAAATGGATGCAACAAGGTCAAAAAAGTTCGCTCTCCCAATGTGTACCGGAATTCTACCTCTTCCCCTGCAAATGCTCGCTCAACCATTGGAAGGGTGACAGCATTGACATGCGCTGGAAAAAGCTCCCGTGGGCTTTTTCCAGCGACTTTCTCTGTGGTCAGCTCTCCTGCTAATCGTCCTTCGCGAAAAACATACACAGGTTCCCCATCGGCTTCACGTCGCCGCAGCAGGATAGTCATTGTTTGGAGATTGCAAATAATTTCTTGTAATAGCTTCTGATAGCGATCATCATATTGCGCCCATATCTTTTCCAAATGGCGTAAAAACAACGCAACCCGCGACCGAGTGATACCTCGGGCACCAAAGTAATTCTGCACCAACTCGGCTATTCGAGTACGCCAGTCGTCCATGGCTAAGCCATAATCCTACCTGCTGTATTATCGGCAAATCCAGTGCCAACTACAAATGTAGCCATCATGCACTCCGTACATTTGCGTCCTTAAAGTCAGCTCACTGCTCCGTGTTATGTTTATGGCTGCATATCCATTTGACCGTATCGAAGCAAAATGGCAACAGTTCTGGGACACTCATCAAACATTTGCCACGCGGGAAGATCCATCCAAACCAAAGTTCTACGTACTTGACATGTTTCCGTACCCCAGTGGTGCAGGTCTCCATATCGGGCATCCCGAGGGATATACTGCAACCGATATTATTGCCCGTTACATGCGCATGCGTGGCTACAACGTGCTCCATCCAATGGGATGGGATGCATTTGGTCTGCCAACCGAACGCTACTCAATGACGACAGGTATTCACCCACGCACTGCAACAGCCAACAATATTGCAACCTTCAAGCGCCAGCTCAAGATGCTGGGCTTCAGCTATGATTGGACCCGGGAGATTGATACAACTGATCCGCGCTACTACCGCTGGACCCAGTGGATGTTTCGGCTCATCTACAATTCCTGGTATGACCACGAGCAGCAGCGAGCACGTCCCATCGAGGAATTGCCCATTCCCTCGACGGTTGATAATGTGGAAGCCTATCGTGATGCTCACCGCTTAGCCTACATGGCTCTTGTCCCCGTTAATTGGTGCGAAGAATTGGGGACTGTCCTGGCAAATGAAGAAGTGGATGAATGGCGGGAAAAAGGCTACACCGTTGAGCGTCGCCCCATGCGCCAGTGGATGATCCGTATCACCGCCTATGCTGAACGGCTACTGGCAGACCTTGATCTTGTGGACTGGCCAGAAAGTACCAAAGAAATGCAGCGAAATTGGATCGGGAAAAGTGAAGGAGCAGAGATCACCTTCCCCGTCATTGGCACAGAGGAATCTGTAACAGTTTTTACCACTCGACCGGATACGCTATTCGGAGCTACCTACCTGGTGCTTTCCCCAGAGCACCCATTAGTTCCCATAATCACAGAACCTGAGTACAGGGACGCTGTCGATGCATACATCACAGAAGCCCATAGGAAAACTGATCTTGAACGAACCGATCTTGCTCGAGAAAAAACCGGTGTATTTACCGGAGCATTTGCTCTCAATCCCGCGACCAAGCGAGAAATCCCGATATGGATTGCTGATTATGTGCTCATGCACTATGGCACAGGGGCAATCATGGCTGTTCCCGCCCACGACCAGCGAGATTTTGAGTTCGCCACCGCATACAGATTACCCATTGAAATTGTCGTCCAGCCCCCTACTGGCGCCTTAGAAGAACCCCTCAGCCATGCTTACACCGATGATGGCATCGCATGGAATTCCTCGAACGACGAAGTTTCTCTCGATGGACTTCCCACCCCTGACGCCAAGAAGCGTATTCTCACATGGCTCCAGCAGCGCGGCATCGGCCGCCCTGCCATTCGCTACAAGCTCCGCGACTGGCTCTTTTCTCGGCAACGGTATTGGGGAGAGCCCATTCCGATTCTCCATTTCGATGATGGCACTCGCCGTGTCCTCGATGAGGACGAACTCCCGCTCGAATTGCCCGACGTCCAAGATATCAAGCCCACAGGAACGGGAGAAAGCGTCTTGGCAACTGTGCCTGCATGGATGGATGTCTGGGACCCCAAAACAGGCAAGCATGGACATTACGAAACTAACACGATGCCTCAATGGGCAGGCTCATGCTGGTACTATCTGCGCTTTTGTGATCCCCACAATACAGAGCATTTTGCCGACCCCAACCGTCTTCGGTATTGGCTTGGCACAGACCCCAACCGTGGAGGAGTGGACCTCTATGTCGGTGGTGCTGAACACGCAGTTCTGCACCTACTCTACGCCCGCTTTTGGCACAAGGTGCTCTATGACTACGGTTATGTCCCCACCAAAGAACCGTTTGCGAAGCTTTTCCACCAGGGATTGATTTTGGGCGAGGATGGGCGCAAAATGTCTAAATCACTGGGCAACGTTATCAATCCCGACGAAATCGTACGGGACTATGGTGCTGATGCGCTGCGCCTGTTCGAAATGTTCCTGGGACCTCTGGAAGCGACCAAGCCATGGTCGAGTCAAGGAATTGAAGGCATCAAGCGATTTCTCGATCGTCTCTGGCGCATGTACACAGAGCCTAATGGCTCGCTGTCGCGAGCAATTGTGGATGTACCTCTTACTCGCGATCAAGCACGCCTTCTTCATCGCACTATCAAGAAGGTACAGGAAGATATCGAGGCTCTGTCGTTCAACACCGCAATCGCCCAGATGATGATTTTCGTCAATGAGTTTTCCCGACTCCCCGAGCGCCCACGCGAGGCAATGGAAAAATTTGTGTTGCTGCTTGCACCTTTTGCGCCGCACATTGCTGAGGAGCTGTGGCAACTTCTCGGACATCCCAACTCATTGGCATACGAACCATTCCCTACCTGGGATGAGGAACTCATTCACGACGAGGTGGTAGAAATCGTTCTGCAAGTCAATAGCAAAGTGCGCGCAAAAATTCACGTGCCTGCTGATTGCAACATCGACCAACTCAAGCAGTATGCATTGGACAGCGAAGACATTCAGCGCTTTATTAGCGGGAAAACGATTAAAAACGTCATTGTTGTACCGGGCAAGCTCGTCAACATTGTAGTTGAATAATCGGTTCTCCTGTTTTTCTCCCGACAAAAAGAGCAGCACCCGGCTCACTATACAAACCGTTGCCCGCTTTAATCAGCAAGCGGCTGCCATCCTTTCGTGTCGAGATACTTGGTATCAAACTGACCAGCTAAGAAGTCAGGATTGTCCATCATTGCACGGTGGAAGGGAATTGTGGTGTGAATACCTTCGACGATAAACTCATCAAGTGCACGCCGCATTTTGGCTATTGCTTCTGCACGTGTCGGAGCAAAGGTAATGAGCTTAGCAATCAACGAGTCGTAGTAGGGTGGTATAGTGTAGCCTTGGTAAATATGAGAATCCACGCGGACGCCATGGCCGCCGGGGAAATGGAGGGAAGTTATTTGCCCAGGCGATGGCCGCCAGTCTTTCATTGGATCTTCAGCATTGATTCGGCATTCAATCGCATGCATGATGGGCTCGTGCTCTCGTAACGACAATCGCTCGCCCATTGCAACAAGAAGTTGCTCCTTGATGAGATCAATACCGAGCGATTGCTCCGTAACTGGATGCTCCACCTGAATGCGGGTGTTCATCTCCATAAAGTAAAAGTTCCGGTACTTGTCCACCAGAAACTCGATTGTTCCCGCTCCTACATACCCGACTGCGGCTGCGCCGCGCTTTGCTGCTTCGCCCATGCGTGCCCGTAGTTCTGGTGTCATAATTGGCGAAGGGGCTTCCTCAATGAGCTTCTGATGTCGCCGCTGAATGGAGCATTCACGCTCGTTGAGGTGTATTACATTGCCATGCATGTCCCCAAACACCTGGAACTCGATGTGGCGTGGTTCTTCGAGGAACTTCTCCAGATACACATCCGGATTGCCAAATGCTGCATCTGCCTCGTTGCGTGCTGTGATGAATGCTTGCTCGAGCTCCGCTTCAGACTCTACATAGCGCATTCCCTTGCCACCGCCTCCAGCGACCGCTTTGAGCATGATAGGATAACCAATGTCTCGCGCCAACGCCGCTGCTTCTTTGTAACTGGAAACTACGCCTTCACTCCCTGGAATAACTGGCACCCCTGCAGCACGCATTGTCTCCTTCGCAACGGATTTATTCCCCATCGCCGCGATTTGCTCAGGAGTCGGACCGATGAATGTAATACCATGGTCACGGCAAATCTCGGCAAAAATTTCATTTTCCGCCAGAAAACCATAACCCGGATGAATAGCATCGGCATTAGTGACTTCTGCTGCTGCAATGATGTGAGGAATTTTCAGGTATGACTCTTTGCTTGGACCCGGACCAATACAGACCGCCTCGTCGGCAAAGCGCACGTGGAGGGAGGTTTCATCCGCTTTCGAATACACCGCAACGGTTTTGATCCCCAGTTCCTTACATGCGCGGATGACCCGAAGGGCTATCTCACCACGGTTAGCAATGAGTACTTTGCGGAACATCGTTTCTCTTCTGTAGTGGGACAGAGCACACAAACACGCTCTCTGCGTGCGGATTAGTCGAGAGCAATTTCGAACAGCGGTTGATTGTATTCAACCGGCTGTCCATTTTCCACTAACACCTTGACCACTGTTCCCGCTACGTCGCTTTCAATCTCATTCATCAGCTTCATGGCTTCGACAATGCAAAGAGTCTGCCCTGGCACCACATGGTCCCCCACTTTGACAAATGGCTCTGCATCTGGTGCTGGAGCACGGTAGAATGTCCCCACAATCGGGGAGAGAATTTGGTGAACTTTTTGACTACTTACTGCTGGCGGTGGTGTTTCTGCTGAGGGGGCGTCACTGCTTTGGGAAGGTACTGGTTGTGCAGGAGGTATTGGCGGACTAAATCCTGAGGGAAGCACAATCGGTACCGGAGAAGGAGCAGAGACGCTATTCCCACTATGGCGAGCAAGACGCACTGTTACTCCCTCTTCTTCGATGGTCAATTCCGTAAGCGTCGATTCATCGAAAAGCTTGACTAATCGACGGAGATAATTCAGATCCATCGTTCTGGGTTCGATCGTGAAACCATATGCAAGATACAACGAGACTATTCCTTGACACGCTCGACGTATTCTCCGGTCCGCGTATCCACTTTGATTACGTCCCCGGTATTGACAAACAGGGGCACATCAATTGTTGCCCCCGTTTCCAACCGCGCTGGCTTCAGGACATTCGATGTCGTATCGCCCTTGAATCCAGGCTCGGTGTACTCAACACGCAGCTGAACATGTGGTGGTAATTCAACCGAGAGAACCGTATCTCCCTCGAACATCAACTCAACATCCTGTCCCTCCTTCAAAAAGCGAGCAGCATCCCCTACAACCGTACTATCAACGGGGATTTGCTCGTAGGTCTCCTGCTCCATAAACACGTACACTTCACCATCGCGATAGAGAAACTGGTAGGGACGGCGCTCAACACGCACGAGATCAATTTCTTCCCCCGAGCGGAAACGATTTTCCACAAGCCGCCCACTTTTGACGACGCGCATTTTTACTTGGTAAAATGCACGCAAATTGCCCGGTGTGCGATGCTCGGCTTCAAGAACCTGACACAACTCGCCGTTGAAACGAATAAACACACCCGGTCGAAGATCTGAGGTTGTTGCCATGGTCTTTACTGTGTGATTGAACGAACATCGTCATCGTAAAAAACGCGGCAACGATGCGCCGCGTACATTTTGCATGCGAGGTCCCGGGCGGAATCGAACCGCCGTACGAGGTTTTGCAGACCTCTGCATAGCCACTATGCTACGGGACCACTGCTGCAAAAATACAGCATCGCTTTTTTCGTGCTTGGTAGAGGCGACTATTGGAGCAAGCCGTTTTCTTCTTCGCCTACCGATACAAATTCTTGGTCCACATAAGGGCAGGCAACATAATGCGTCGCACTATGCGGTTGCAGCTCGGGGGTAAAGTGCGCGCACTCAGCGCGGGCAATCGGGCAGCGTGTACGGAAACTACAGCCACTTGGCTTGTTGATAGGAGTCGGGATATCGCCTTCAAGTATAATGCGCTTTTTCCCCCGCTTTCGTGGATCGCTCACTGGTACTGCACTAATGAGGGCTTGTGTATAGGGATGCTTAGGCGTAAAATACACCTCATCGCGTGTCCCAATTTCCACGATGTTCCCCAAGTACATGACAGCAATACGGTGCGAGATATGGTACACCACCGACAGATCATGGGCTATAAAAAGGTAGGCAATACCAAACTCTTCCCGCAGGTCTTCCATCAAATTGATGACTTGGGCTTGGACGGAAACATCCAGTGCTGATACTGGCTCATCACAAATGATAAGCTCCGGATTGGTTGCCAGTGCTCGCGCGATACCTATGCGCTGACGCTGCCCACCAGAAAACTCGTGAGGATAACGCTCGGCATACTCGGGCTGCAAGCCAACCTTTTCCAGTAGCCATTCGACGCGCTCGTTCCGCTCGCGGATGCTCATCTGAGGCTGATGCAAGTCGAGCGGCTCTCGAACAATCTCTCGCACCGAGAGACGTGCATTGAGCGAAGAATAGGGGTCCTGAAAAATCATTGCAATCCGCTTCCGGTATGGCCTCATCTGTTTGGTAGAAAGGGAAAGGAGGTTCACTGGTGCCCCCTCGGGGGGATAATACAGCACTTCCCCTTTGAGCCGTACATCAGGGGCAACATGGCGCAGCACATTGATCAGTGCTCGTCCTACAGTGGTTTTACCGCAACCTGACTCTCCTACAAGCCCAAGGGTTTCTCCCCGCGCAATCGCGAAGGAAACGCCATCAACTGCCTTGACGTCTGCAACGCGTCGTTGGAGAACCCCTGCATAGACCGGGAAATACACGTGTAAATCTTTTACTTCCAACAGTGGCGAGGAGCTCATAGCGACATTGTTTCTTGCAATGGTTGACCGTCAAGAATACGAGGAGTAGAAAGGGTCGTTTCAACCAAATGGCATCGAACAAAATGATTTGGGGTAATTTCCACCAGCGGTGGCTCTACCGTAAAGCACCGTTCGATTGCCACAGAGCAGCGCGTGCAGAACTTGCAGCCTTTCGGCAAATTCATGATGCTTGGGACATTCCCAGGAATGGCAACAAGCCGCTTGCCACGATATTCCGGGATCTCAGGGCGTGGAATAGACGCAAGCAACCCTTTGGTGTATGGGTGCAGCGGATTACCGAATAATTCGAACACATCGGCGATTTCCTGTATCTTTCCCCCATACATCACTATCACACGATGGCACATTTCAGCAACTACCGCCAAGTTATGGGTAATGAGAATGATCGCAGCATCACCGCGTTGCTGCTTGAGTTCTAGCATCAGTTCAAGAATTTGGGCTTGGATAGTAACATCCAGCGCCGTCGTTGGTTCATCGGCAATAAGGATACTTGGATTGCATGCCAATGCAATTGCTATCATTACGCGCTGGCGCATGCCACCTGAAAACTGGTGAGGATAGTCGTCAAGCCGCTTTTCGGCATCGGGGATCCCCACACGTGTCAAGAGGTCTGCAGCGCGGTATCGCGCATCTTCTGGGCTTATCCCTTCGTGCGCTTGAAGCACTTCGGCAATCTGCATACCGATAGTGAACACCGGATTGAGCGACGTCATCGGCTCTTGGAAAATCATTGCGATCTCTTTTCCCCGAATTCGATACATGTCCGTGTAGTCAAGCCTGACTAGGTCGGTACCTTTGTAGAGTATCTGCCCCCCTACGATACGCCCCGGAGGATCAGGGATGAGCTTCATGATCGAAAGTGCTGTAACAGACTTCCCCGAACCAGATTCTCCCACAATACCAAGTACTTCGCCCGGGTAGACTTCGAAGCTAACTCCATCAACTGCTTTTGCCCAGCTTCCTTCGATGTTAAAATAGGTCCGGAGGTCTCGAACTTCAAGAAGAGGCTGCTGTGTTGTGTTACCGTTTGTCATAGCTCTGTCACCTGCATACCACAAGTTACCGCAAGCGGCTAAACGTCTTTGGATCGAATGCTTCGCGAATTGCCTCGCCAATAAACACTACCAGCATAAGCGTCACAAACAAGGCACCCAGCGGCACCAGCACCAGCCACCAGTAGCCATTGGTAAGGTTATCCATACCAATGCTCACCATCTCTCCCCAACTGGGCGTCGGCGGAGCAAGTCCAAAGCCCAAAAAGTCCAAACTAACTAAGGCTCCAATATCGCCAACAATCGCGAAGGGGAAAAAGGTGATAATCGGTACCAGCGAGTTCGGGAGAATATGCTTGAGAAGAATTTTTGGCGTCGGCACACCAATTGAGATTGCTGCTGCGGTGTAATCCCGAGCTTTCTCCCGATAAAACTGCGCTCGCATCTGCTGCGCAATGCCAAGCCAAGAAAAGATAACCAACATCAACACCAGCACAAAGAAATTGGGGCGGACAATCGAGACTACGATAATGATCAAAAACAGGAAGGGAAGCGAGCCCCAAATTTCCATAAAGCGCTGCATGAGCAAATCAAACCAGCGACCAAAGTACCCCATCAATGCCCCAAGAGGCACACCAATAAGGTACGACAGCGTCGCCACCAAAAGCGCAAAGGAAAACGAAATCTGGAATCCATACGCCATGCGCGCGAACACATCGCGCCCTCGATCGTCGGTACCGAATAAACGCAGCTCTCCAAATTCAGTGCGGGACAGAGGCGGCATAAATGGCTCATTCCCCTCGACGGAAATGTCCTCGATAGGACCAAATGGATATAGCGGCATAATCACGTAATTGCCCTTGCCCTCCTGTTCATACTGGCGCTTGAGTGCGCGATAGTTGCATTCGCTTTTATTGCCCACCTGTCCCAGCTCTTCTCCCGAAATAAATGGCGTTCCGGCCAGCTGTCCCACAATCGGCAAATCGAGCAAATCGCGCACTGCAGGAAAATATGTTTTGCCATTGTAGTGGACTACCAAAGCACGGTTGTTGACTAACAGGGGCAAAAAGAATGATACTCCATACGCACCGAGCAAAATCAGCAGCGAATAGTAGCCACGCTTAAGCGAGCGGAATTTGCGCCACCGTCGCTGCTGGATGGAGAGGACTTCCTCACCACCTGCACCGTTTGCACTAACAGAAGGAGAGAGCGTTTCAACCTGTGCCATCGAACTCATCTTCAACAGTGGACACGCTACTTGAATCGAATACGCGGATCGACGATCGCCAGCGCAAGGTCGGAGAGAATCGAACCAATCAGGGTGATAACCACGCTTATCACGGTGAAAGCAAACACAATTGGATAGTCCCGAGCGACCAATGCTTCAAACGATAACTGCCCAATACCCTGAATATCGAAGACGCGCTCGATTAGGTACGAGCCTGCAAAGAACACTCCAATCACATAGCCAATATTCGCTGTAATGGGGATGATTGAGTTACGCATTGCATGGAGCCAAATAACACGTTGCTCGCGGATACCCTTTGCAAAAGCAGTGCGAATGTAATCGCTCGAAAGAGTATCCAGCAGTGAGTTTTTCATAAGCATTGTTAAGACCGCAAAGCTGCCGGCAGTATAGGCAATTGTTGGCAGAACAAAGTGGTATGCCCGGTCCCAAATTTTCTCCCATAGGTTCATTTCTGCATAGAGAGGATCTTCAAAGCCGCCGAGCGGGAATATCGGGAAGAAGCGGTCGGTCGCCAGCAGTACCAGTAGCACTGCTCCAATTGCCCACCCAGGGATGGAGTAGGTCATAAACACCGCACTTGAAGTCGCAAAGTCAAACGGTGTGTTGTGCCGCAATGCTTTCTGAACGCCTAAGTAGATGCTGATTGCGTAGCTTAGGACAAAACTGATGATACCAAATTGAATCGAAACAGGCAAGCGCTCGGCGATAAGATCGAGAACCGGCTTGCGAAATCGGTATGAACGACCAAAGTCTCCTGTCAGGATACCACTGAAGGCTTCCCGATAGACCCGATAGCGCTCTTGTCCTGTCTCTTCGTCCACTTCACGGCGCCATTTCCAATCTCCTACCGGCTTAGCCGGATCATCGGCATTTCGCAGAACATACTTGTCGCCTTCTTTCACGAGCACCAAGCGCTCTTTCTCACCAACTAAGCGTGGCACACCCGGTTGAATACGGTATGATTTCGCCTCCCGTTTCATGACCCCCAGCCAGATGAGATAGCGCTGCCAGATTGGTTTGTCAAACCCGTAAAATCGCTTTAGTTCTTCGATTGCGTCTTTCGGGAGGGCTTGTTCACCGACCAAGCCAGCTCCTGCTGCCTCGCCACCGCGCTTGAGTGCTTGAATTTGCTGCTCAAGCGGTCCCCCCGGAGCAAGCTGGACAATCAAAAACACTACAAATGTGCTCCCAAGGAAGGTTGGTATTGTGAGCAATATCCGCCGGATAAAGTACTCGACCATTGCTTGGTTGGTCTAAGAAGTGGAACTATCAAAACTCAAATGCATAGCGCCGATCACGTTCGGCAAGTTCTTTCCAGTACCGCACTTCTTGAATACCTTTCGGTCCACCGAGGTCCTGTTTTGCATTGACAGCGCGGCGAAGACGCTCCGCTTTCTCCGGATCGTACCACCAGGACGCAGCAATCGTTGCATACACATAGCTAAGCTGCGTGTACCGAGGCAGGACATACTCAGGGATGCCAAACTTATCCCAGTATGCGATGCGAATACCGCGAGGATTCCACGAATAGACATTGAACCACATATTCGCGCATAGGCTGTCAATGGCACGAATAATACGCACTTGATCGCGGAATGCATACGCAGTGTCGTAAGCCGCTATCAGAGCATCAATCTCTTTGCTTTTGACGCCTTGAATATTGTTGTTGTCCGTTTTATCAGCAAGATCAGAGCGCAGCGAGGTCTCAGGATTGGGAATAAGCAACCCTGAATACCCAAAGTAAAAAATGCTGAAATTGCGCGCATCAATGTTCTTGATAAGCGTCGTCCAATCTTCGTACTTAAGCTGTAGGTCAATCCCTGCTTTGCGGAGTTCCTGCTGGTACGGAGTGATGTAGCGTGCAGCAGGGGGCTGAATAGACATCTCGATACGGAAGGGCTGACCATTTTTCACGCGTATTCCCTCTTCATTGCGTTTATTCCAACCGGCTTCATCCAGCAAGCGATTAGCAAGCTCCGGATTGAAGCGAACTTTGGGATTGTTAGGATTCGCGTACACTTGCCCCGGATACTGCGTGTCATACGGCTCGTATTCCCCAAACAACAGTTTTTGCACAATCTGCTCACGCGGGAAAAGGTACGCAAATGCTTTGCGGACGCGGATATCGTTAAACGGCGGACGACGCATGTTGAAAGCAATTCCACCTGTTCCCATAGGACCATCAGTAAATACGCGAGCACGACGTATCCATCCAAGGCGAATAGCATCGCTGGTCGTGTCGCCGAGCCATTTGAGCGTTGTCGCCATGGTATAGCGGAAAACATCAGCTTTCCCCTGCTTGAAGCGCTCATACTCGACGATGGGATTATCGGTAACAATTTCGTAGACGATCCGATCAAAGTTCCCTACATAACGCATCATCGGATAATCTTTCGCCCAGTAATCCTCACGTCGCGTAAGGACATAGCGCTTGCCTAACTTGACATCCTGTTCCAAAATAATGTACTCTCCCGTACCCGATGGCATGTTATAGTTGTACCGGTCAAGAAATTCATCTCCTGTCAGGGCTCCAATTTCCGCAGCACAGAGAATTTGCATCGAGACTGCAAAGTAGAGAAAGTTTCGGAAGCTTTTGTTTTTGCACCGCACTCGGACGAGGTATTTACTGAGCACTTCAGGTTCTTCGAACTTGCTGTACACCACTTGTAGAGCCGGTTCCAGAATGCTCTCATCCATCAGCAAGCGCCACGTGGCACGAACATCTTCGGCAGTAACTGGGAGCCCATTTGAAAATCGAGCGTTCGGGTCAATGCGGAAGGTAAAGGTCATCTTGTCTTCGCTGATTTTCCAATGTGAGGCAAGTGCGGGAATGTACTCGCGCGTGACTGGATGTGTAGAAAGCAATGACTCGTACACAAAGCTGTTGATTTCGCTGTTGTACACCGTGTTGCTATTCTGTCCAACCGGACGAAACGTCGGCGGAAATTGATTCGCGATAATGCGAATTTCACCGCCTGTCCGTGCGCGAGGATCTCCGAAGTATTTCATCTCCTCGACGCTCGGCACGTAGGTCGTAAAGCCAAGTTTCTCTGCAATAAGCTCAAAGCCTGCTCCTCCGAGAGAGTCCGGCACCGACGGATCGGCCCCAGGGGGAACGTTATACTTTTTCCACAAATAGGTCTTACCCGACATGCTTTGCGGTGTAATTGCCCGCTTTTGCGAGTGGCACCCAAAAAATCCTGCAACAATTACCGCTATCGCAACCAGGACCAACCTTTTCACGTACATGGTTGTTCAACGTCTGTACACAAGTGCTGTGAAAATAGGAAACGATACATAAATCTGCATTCCCGTCACGCAGTTTTTGTGCATGCATAGGGATAAGGTATCCGACCGCATCTAATTTCGTATCGCAGCATCCAATTACTTGTTGTTGAATTATCCTGTTGCTACGCGTATGATTACTTACGACCCTTCGACCGTTCCTCATGCACAGATGCATGGTATTTTGCTGAGCGGTGTTGCTCCCCGCCCCATTGCATTTGTCGCCTCACGCTCAGCACAGGGAGATATCAACTTAGCACCATTTAGCTTTTTCAATGCATTTGCATCGAAACCGCCTGTCGTTGCAATTGGTCCAGCAGTAAGTGTGCGAAGTGGGAAGGTAAAAGATACATGGCGGAACATTCTCGAGACTGGAGAATGCACCATCAGCGTGGTCACCTATGGGATGCTTCATCAAATGAACCTTGCAGCAGCTGAATACCCCCATGGCACAGACGAATTTGTCAAGGCAGGTCTAACCAAGGTACCTGCTGAAACAGTTGACGTGCCGTACGTAGGCGAATCACCGTTTGTTATGGAGTGTCGCCTGGTGCAGAATATCGAACTTTTCCGCGAGGAAGGTGGCAATGGGAACATCATGCTACTCCGGGTGCATCGTATCCATGTCAAGGAGTCAGTCCTCACGGAGGGAAAAATTGATCCGCGCAAAATGGACTTAGTTGCGCGCATGGGATATCACTGGTATGCACGCGTAACTCCTGATGTATGCTTTGAACTTCCCCAGCCTGGTGAAAAACTGGGCATTGGTGTGGACGCATTGCCGGAGCCTATTCGCACCTCCCCAATACTCACCGGTAACGACTTAGGGCAGCTTGCAAGCGTGGTTACACTGCCGACACCCGACCCCCAATGGCGAGAGCCGCGCTCTCATGCTGATTCGGTCGAACATGAGCTTATCGCAGGTAACCCCCGTGGTGCTCTCGATGCAGCGATCCGGAACAACTCAGCCTCTGTTTGGATGTTGCACCGCATAGCTCATGCTTTCTTGGAAAAGGGCGATACCGTCGGTGCATGGCAAACGCTATATATTGCCCACCCTGAAGTTGTACCGCAACTTCTCACGAACGCAGTCGTATAATTGCCATGCTCTCATCCTCTATGCACAGTCATGGCGCTTTCTCGCACTCAAGTATTTGGCCTGCTCCTGATAGGGGCAGGGGTGCTTCTCCTCCTTGATGCATTGGGCATCTTCCCCGGGGAAGAATTGCTTTCCCGGTGGTGGCCCCTTGTAGTGATAGCGCTTGGCATTCGACTGGCAGTTCGAAGACCAGAGAAGTTGACTACAGGACTTGCGGTGATTGCCCTTGGTTGCTTACTTCTTGCCAGCACTATTATTCCAGGTTTCGACCTATGGACAGCAGCAGTTCCCGTACTGCTGATTGTCATTGGTATCGGGATTCTTCTTCGCCCCATCCGACCCCAGAAAGAGGGAAATACTCCAAGCGCATTTACTCGCCGATCGCTATCGAGCGACGACGAGCTGGTGAACCTGGCTGTTGTATTTGGCAGTTTCGAGCAGATAGTCACCAGCAGCCACTTCCGTGGCGGTACAGTGCAAGCTTATTTTGGAAGCGCGACACTCGACCTGCGCCCTTCCACGATGGCAACAACAGAGGCATCACTGGAAGTGGATGTAGTGTTTGGCAGCATTCAACTGCTCCTTCCCCCTTCGTGGAATGTGCTCATTGAGGGCACACCACTATTTGGCAGCATCGAACATAGAGCTACACAAAGTTCCTCCCCAACTGCCTGTATCCTTCGCGTGCAGGCAAATGTCGTTTTTGGTAGCATTGAAATTCGGTGAATCAAATTGGGGGATTTACCGTTTCTGCACAGAGAATACTCGCTCCTGATGCATCATGGCACAAGACTACAGTGGGCTTAGCGACAGTGAACTGTATAGCCTGCTTTCCCAACCTGACCACCGGGAGGCTGCATTCGGTGAGCTATACCGGCGCTATAGCCATCGCGTGTTTGTGTACTGCCGGAAAATTCTTGGCAATTCCCATGATGCCGACGATGCATTCCAGGAGACATTCATCAAATTGCTCGGGAGTGCAAGTCCTAAGCGGCAAATGACCAATTTCCCGGCATTCCTTCTAACAATCGCGCGGAATACATGTAGAGACATGCTTGCTGTGCGGCATCGAGAACACGTCGAGCTCATCGAGGAACTCCACGGTGTAGCTTGCGATTTCAGCGTTGAGCAGAATGAAATCAATCAGCTTATCACGATGGCGCTTGATCTCCTCCCCTTCGAGTGGCGCGAAGCAATCGTTCTCCAGCTTTATGCTAACATGAGCTACAGCGAAATTGCCGAGGCAATGGGCGTTCCGGTCACCACCGTGCGGAATTGGATCTGTCGTGGCAAGCAACGCTTGCGCGAAATTCTTCAGCCTTACTTTGACGAACGAGATGTTCGATCGGCGCAATAACTGCAATGGAACAGTGGTCGTACCAAATGATGATTGACCTCTATCTCGACGGTGAGCTGCCCGTCGAGCAACGGAGTATGCTCTTTAGTGCCTTAGCCACAAATGAAGAGCTCCAGCAGCACTTCCATCAGGCTCTCCTGATACGACTTGCTGCGCTGCAGGAAGCCCAGCATCTTATGCCATCTCCTGCTCTGACTGCTCGCATTATGAGTGCAGCACAGATGCCGCCACCACCAACCTCTTTCTTTGCACGAGTATGGCGCTCGAGAATTACTCGCAGCATCCTTGCCGTTGGCAGCGCATTTGTATGCGGGATCGCGGTGGGTAGTTTTCTTGCTCCAACAACAACGACACTTTCCCCTTCGCGCAATGCTCAGTTTACTACAGCCCAACTGAGCAAAGATGCCGCGGCGATTACTGATGTTCAGACCTCGGAGACGACCGCAAGCGCTATTTTCAGAGAGAACCCTCGCTTTCCTGTTCCAATGCCAACTTCTTCACCTTCGCCAAGTGTGCACAGCAGCGACAATAATCCTCCCGAAAGTGTAGCAATCGTACCTGTTGCCACCCGCACAAGTACTGTTGCTCTGGTTCACACGGACACTCCCACCTTGCCCACTTTCCATGGAGTGCCTCGCATACCCTCTGTTTCTTCTATGCCGCTGACGATAGCTCTTCCTCCTGTGCCTTGGTCTCAAAAGGAATCAGAGCTAATTATCAGCATGCGGCGGACAAGCATGCTAGCATTCCGTCAGCCTCATCTGCTTGCTCCCGTTAGCTCCTCACCAGTAGCAAACACTATCGTCGCTGTTGAATTCCGTGAGCGGAATGTGAGCCTATGTGCTCAAGCTGGCTATGAACAATTTCCACTCCTTACGGCAAAAGAGGAAGGATCAATGCAGGGCGCGGCTACGCCTATCAGACAATACTTTCCACAACAGCAAATGTGGTGGATTGGTGCAGGCTTGCGAGCATATCTGCCAGTGGATACTGCTGAATCACTGCCACTTCCTTTTCGGCCCTTTGCAGGAATAATGCTTGGCACCAGTGCATCGGGGGTGCTTGGACGGGGCGAAGTAGGGATACTGTGGGAAGTACTTCCATCGGTGGGGATTCAATTTCTGCTGGAAGGAATGGTGCATTCGCATACAGTCGGTTCTCAGTGGGAACACGCAGAAAAGCTAAGCGGAAGTATTGGTGTTGCTTTCCGTTTCTAAGGAACTCGCTGGATGATGTGGCTCCACAAAGATCACTGATTCTCGGAGCATCTCGACCGCTCCGACACGCCGTCCTTTCGGCTTGCGAAGGTACTTCCGCTGGGTCCATGATACTGGCACATAGCGTGCATTCCGCGCTCCTGAGTAGTAGGCAACAATCGCTGCTGCCGATTCAATGACAGGCATTGGAGGAAGCGTCCGTCCCGCTACGGGTATGAGCCCGTGTGCTCCCTCCACACCGCGTGCATGGAGCCACACGTCGTGAGGGCGAGCCACTCGATAGGTGAGTTCTTCGTTGCTACGAGCATCTTTGCCAACCAGGAGCACGTAGCCCATCGGTAGAGGAAATTCCCGGAATCGCGTGCTTCCTTGTACTGGCAGTTTTATTGCTGGATGTTGCCTCGGAGGATAAAGGCGTTGCTCGAGAGTGTTGGCTTCACCGCTGGATTGTATGGTGTCAAGCTGTGCAAGAGCATCGCGCAATATCTGCTCTCGCTCTGAAAGCTGCACCAGTCGATCTTGTGCAATCTTGGCGGCTCGCCGAATCTTGCGAGCACGAGCAAAGAACTTTTCGGCATTCTCCAACACTGTCAAAGATGGATCAAGGGTGATATCCACGGAATGCCCATCCCAACCCTGACAGCTAAGTGTGTGGATACCGCGCTGATGTCGCTGGGGATGTGCAATAAGGAGATGCCCCCATTGCTCAAGCTGGTCAGCCTCAGGTGCAGAAACAACATCCTGCTGCAGAGCAGCTTTTGCGTGCTCTATTCGCTGTAACTCTCCCTGGATGCGACGATGAAGCTGCGTCCTTGCACGCTCGAGCGCCCACGCGCGATAGCGCAAGCGAACGATATGGTACACTCCTTGTTCCACACTCTTGAGATGTTCCACTTCCCCTTCTGCCTCAAAAACGGGAGCAAGGAGAAAGAGCTGCTCTGTACCTTGCCGAACAAGAACAGGGGTTGGCTGCTCAATTAGGTGTTGGCGATACTGATAAGCTTGGTCAATAATACGCTGCCGTTCTGCCAGGGCGATGCTGCCCCACAAGAGAGAAGGCTCCAGCCCCTGCTGATGACAAAAGTGTACCGCATAGGGGGAAGCAAGCAGTATTCTGCTACGGCTAAGCACCTGGCTAAGCGGAGAGTCGTCGCGATAGTCAAGGGGATCAGGAAGGGGTGATTCAGGTAGCTCCCACCGCTGAGGTACTGATTCTGTCCCAACCGCTGTCACAACTTGGCAGGAGAAAGGGTCTCGTACAACGCAGAAAAGCCGAGTTCCTGGAATTGCGATAAAGACAAGCTCCACATCCCCAAGAGCAAAAGTGACAATACGATTTGCAGGAGCAATGCGAATGCCCCGCACTGGCATGTACTGAAGTTGTGGCAATATGGGCTCACGAATGCGCGGGGGATTGGCACGGTGAATGTAGATTCCTCGAATCGGCTGTGCTGGCTGGAGCACTACAACACGTCTTCCGGCGGCACTTTCGATAGCAACACAGAGCTCGCCCTCTTGTGTGCGGTAGCATTGCTCGATAGCTGCACCGTCAAGGTGGCGATGCAGCTCCTCAATCAAAGCAGCAAGGGTCAGCCAATGGTTAATCATCGTCTTCTGCGCTCAGGAAGAGTAGGCAAGGTTTCCTGCACTGGTGGACACGAAACAGTTGCCAGAAAACGACGCATTTCCGCCGCAATAGTAGCATCTGGCTCCAGTTTCAGCATTGCTTCCAACCTGCAACGAAACTTGGAGCCGCAGAGTGCACGATAGCACTGTAAACGTAAAGGGGGAGGAAGTGCGATGATTGCACGCTCAAGCTGTTGCCACTGGGCGGGGAAATCCTGCTGGGTCGAATCGAGCATCGTCATGCACAATGCAATGGAGCGGCGTCCTGCATCGGTTGGACAATTACGGAGAAGCTCGGCTACAGTAGCTGGTGTCCACGCATTACTTTCGCGTAATCCCAGTACCGCACTGGTCCGAACAATTGCAGCAGTGTCGCGCAACAGTCGCACGATTAGATCCCGTGCACCAGCCCCCTCAAGGGCTGCAAGAGCATAGGCAGCCCGCGCCCGTACCCACGAATGGCTATCCTGCAGAAGCTGCACAAGAACAGCACTGAGCGTGCGGAACTTCCCTTCTCCAGCCTGTTGTGCTGCCGCTGCTCGAATCCGCCAATCGCTATGGCGGAAAAAAACGCGAAGCGAATCTGCAAGTACTGCGATACGACACTTGCCTATTGACCACAGGCACATGAGGACCGTTGCCGTTCGGGGGGAATGGAGAGAGTCTCGCACAAGAGCTATTACTGCTGCTGAATCCCGTTGGTACAAGCGCGGAATAATGTCCTCAAGTGCGAGTCGCTCTCGTGGGAATGGTGTTCCCAGCCTTGCAGCTATAAGTGGCAGTGCTGCTATTCCACGCTCAACAATCGCGGCGCGGGCAGGTGCAACATAATGCTGGTACTTCTGCGGTGCTGTGCTTGCCAGCACAAACAAGCTATCAAGAGACGTGGGTAATTGCAGCATTGGTTTTTGTTCAGAAGTAGCTTGGGCAACAGTAGCTGTATCAACTCCATCGAATGTAATCCCAAACGTGGCTTTGTATGTTGTCACGTCGTTTCCTAGAGGCAATGCATAGCGATCATTGCCGCTGGCATCAACAAAAACGCCCAGCATCGGTAATCCTCGTCGCAAATCGGAAAAGCCGCGAGTATTGCCATCATTACGCGTGATGTAGGCGTCATCTCCCTGGCGATCAACGAAGATACTCAGCGCATTTGCATTTCCTCCACCCAGAGACAGGGACTCGACCGAGTATGCATCATCCCCTTTCTCATCGAGCAAGAACCCAACACCGACATCATGTCCGCACCCTTGCGACACTCCTCGAGCAAAGTAAAGGTCATTGCCACTGTGGTCCCACAGCATACCATGAGCGAAGTGAATACCTGCACCTTGTGCATACTGGTAGGCAATGTAACGATCCTCGCCATCATGATCATCAAGAATTCCTATGCCGAACCAGTAGGCAGTCCCCTGTCCATAGATGTCACTTGTGTACACATCGTTGCCCTTTCGATCGCGAAGCAATGCGATACCACCACTGGCAATAGGCCGGTAGCCAAGCGCAGCGCCTTGCGTAAAGGCAAGATAGTGTGCATCGTAGCGCAGGACATCCACAAAGGGACTGGAAGTGGTGTAGATGTCATTTCCGCCTTCATCGAGAAGGATTGCTACAGCCTGTGTACCTGCAAATGCTTGTCCATGAGCAGAGACAGTATAGTGATCGTTGCCCTCCCCATCCCACAAAAGCCCAACACCAAAAACGGCTGCTGCCTGTGAGCACACGGCACCGATGTACGTATCATTACCTGCTTCATCGCGAAGAATACCAAAACCCCACAGACCAGCACCGAGGGAGAAATTACCTGCCCGATAGAGATCATCACCTGAACGGTCATAAAGAATCCCGCAACCAGCTACTCCTGCTCCCAGGGTGTAATCGGAGCCTAGGTAAAGATCATTGCCCGCAAGGTCTATTACGATGTGCACACCTCGCTCAAATGCCCGCTGTTTGGAGCTTTCCAGGTGATATGTGTCGTTGCCGCCCACGTCGAAGATGAAAAGGAAATCTCCTCGATATACATCATCGTATGGACCACCAATAGCACAGCGCCCAAACGGGGTATCCCACACAATTGTTCGAATGCTATCTCGGAGAAGCTCCCATGCCTGCTGGGTACGACGAAGACGGTCAGCAATCTGCGCATACAGACTAACGGCATAACTGAGCAGTGTTGAGACATCGGTGGCACGGGCGCGATCGAAAAACAAGCGTGCAATCGAGTCCGCTCGTAGCTCGGCAGCTTTAATCTGATATGGATCAGCCTCTTCATCCTCCTTCGAGAGAAGCCACAGCGTATCGCTATGCGGGAAAAGGACTGGATCAGTCCGCAAAAAGCGGCGTACACGCTCGGTTGCTTGAAGAAAAGCAGCAATCGGATACAAGTACTGCTGCACAATACTCTGGTACACCAGCGACGTTCGTAGCAACTGTTCGCTTGATGCATCCGCAGGATAGTATCCCCATTGTGCCGAAGGAAGAGAAAGGTTTATGGTTCGATGCCCTGCCTCACGAAGGAGGCGCTCGAGTGCATGGCCAGTTGCTCCAGTACATGCACTATCGCCAAGATTACCCAGTCGCACCCCGTATTCGACTAACGCAAGGGGATCGGTAAACACGCGCTCGACCATCTCCAACCGATAGGGGTCGCGAGGGCTCAAATCACTCGGAAGGGTCAGATCGCTCCAGCGCATGCTTACCTGCTGGAGAGCACGCTCTATGGGAATGCGAACGCTGCTTGATTGCGCGAATGCTTCGCACAGCAGAACAAGTCCAAGACACCACCGGCCGATACACTTCATGCTGATCCAGCGCCTTGTTGTGGCAAAAGCACAATATGCATATCCTCTCCACTGCGTCCCATAGCATGGATGCGCCAGCAAGGAGCATCTTCCAGCGAGCTCACAGAAAATGCACTAAACGCATGCATACCATTACCCACAATAATGGGAGCAACAAATAGATGGAGCTCATCAATGAGGCGTTGCTCTGCGAATGAGGAAAGAACCTGCTGTCCTCCTTCTACCAAGATGGAGGTGATAGTGTACTCTTGTGCCAGAAGTCTGAGGGCATCAGGAAGAGAAAGCCTTCCCTTTGCATCGAGTGGCACTGCGACAATACTCACACCATTGCGGCGGAGCATCTCTGCTTTTGCCGAGCGGCTTGCTTGCTCTCCAGTGCATACAATCGTGGACGTGCGGTGCTCATCGCACAGTAGGCGCACTGTGGGATCAAGGCGCAGCGCTGTATCCAACACAATGCGGCGAGGCATACGTCCACGCACCAAGCGTGGTCCTAAATGAGGATTATCTTTTTCCACTGTCCCCCGACCAACAAGGACTGCGTCAATCTCAGCGCGAAGTGCATGGACGCGACGCCGTGATTCCTCCCCCGTAATCCATTGAGATTGTCCTGTAGCAGTTGCAAGACAGCCATCAAGCGAGGTAGCAACCTTTGCCACTACATAGGGAGAACCAGTGGTGACATGCTTAATGAAAAAGCGGTTGAGCCAACGGCATTCATGCTCGCGGACTCCAACGACAACCTCGATACCTATCGAGCGTAAGCGTTCAATGCCACCACTTGCGAGGGGATTAGGGTCCGGCATACCAATGACAACACGGCTAATGCCACGTGTTGGGTCAATCGTCCCGTCACTTCGGCGTTTTGTTGCGAGGATAGCATCGGTGCAGGGGGGCTGTTTTCCCCAATGGATGCATGGTTCAAGGGTCACAACTAACGTTGCTCCATCAAGAGATTCGGTAGCACTTTCGATTGCATGGACTTCGGCATGCAAGCCACCAAAGTGATCATGCCATCCCTCTGCTATGATACGGCCATCTCGCACGATAACACATCCCACGCGGGGGTTAGGACTAACCTTTCCTGTTCCGCGCAGTGCAAGCTCAAGTGCACGCCCCATCGCTTCATAGTCGGTCATTGCCGTCCACCTTTCCACTCGAACGATATACGGGCGGTGTAGGGATAGGGCTTAGCAACTAAGGAAAGAACTGCTGTATAGCGACCCGGGGGAAGTGGATTGCCTTCATCATCAGTGCCCGGCCACTCGAAGGTAAAGCGCTTGATTTCCCCCCGCTTTGGCTGGACTGCCGAAATTTCTTGCAGAAAATCCATGCCTGTATTGCTGCTAAAGCGTAACCTCCCCTGCTCATCAAATATTTGCACGCGCAATCGCTCACTGGTAGGATGGTAGTCCTCTCCGTACCCTCGGTGACGCACCGCGAGCAAAGCAAACGTCACACTCGAATCCGTCTGGGCATCAATAAATGGAGCGACGGTAATAAAAGGGCGGGTAGAATCATCCGGTAGCGCAAGGACAGTATCGAATGCTGTTTGGTAGCGCTTGCCATCCATCATGATGATGTCGAAGCGGCAGTGGACCGTATCAAGTGGAACTCCCAGTGGATTCGACCACCGGGCAAATGCTTCCGTGATGATTGTATCACGTTTTTCCTGAAATCCTGTTGTTGCATTGACAACCGGCAAAGAAAGAGTAGTGTCGTAGTGGGCTCTTCCTCGAATCGCAAGAGTAGCATCAATCGCTGTAATCCCGAAGACAAAATGGTGGAGGGGCGAAGTTGTATCTCGGAGTGTGCGGAATTGGATTTCAACATTCAAGCCACCATTCCGAAATTCAACAAAGCGGACAGGGGCTACTGGCGGAGGAGGAACCTCAGGCTGACCTGACAATACGCCACTTGCCCCGCGACAACCTATCAACACACAAACACCGGTAAGCACTCCAACCCAACCGAAACGCATAGGTAATTGCAGGAGAATACAAAACAGTACCTCAAAAATGCAACGGGGAGCACGTTTCTGCCCCCCGCTGCGTAGAGTGCAGTAACGATGTTTACTACTCTTCCGCCTTCTTGCCTTTTTGCGCTACCAGCTCAGGCTCCGTTGCTTGGGAAGGAGCAGGGGTCTCCTCTGCCAGTCGTTTGCTGACAACTGCCGCAATAGCGACATCAGGTGCGTGTTTGAATGTCACACCGGGGAGAGAGAGGTCACTGATGTGGACCGACTGTCCAATGCGTAAGTGCGAAACATCCACATCAATATGTTCAGGCAAATCGGCAGGCTTACATACTACGGTGAGCTTATGCATCAACTGCTCAAGCATACCTCCCTGTTGGTGCACTCCTACGGGCGTTCCCACCAGACGAACTGGCACTTCAAATTCTGCCGCACGATCGGCACTAATCCCGTAAAGGTCAAAGTGCACTATTGCATCCGTGACCGGATCGAAAGCCACATCCTTGAGGATACATTCGTAACTGCCTTCGTGTCCCTCAATCATAAGCCGCACAACGTGTGACTCTCGCGTATAGACCAGCGGACGCAGTGCAATAGGACGGACAGCAATGGGAAGAGGCTGCTGCCCAGACGAGTAGAAAATACCCGGCACAAGCCCACTCCGCCGAATTCGCTTCGATGCTTGCTTTCCGGTCGGTCGGAGCGTCGCATTCAATACAAGTTCGCTCATCGTTTACGGAAAAAATGTGACACAACAACACTACCGCACAATGTCAAACAGTGACGAGATGGACTGATTCCGATGGGTACGAAGAATCGCTTCTGCAAGCATTTCCGCTACCGACACCACACGAATTTTCGAGGAGCTGCGGCGCAGGGGGATCGTATCGGTCACATACACACGCTCAATATCGGGGCATTCTTCAATCGCATCCATTGCACGCCCAGAGAAAACCGCATGCGTGCAAGCACCAATTATCGTTCGTGCTCCGTAGGCTTTAAGAGTACGTGCACAGCTGACAAATGTACCGCCAGTGTCAATGAGATCATCAACAATGACAACATCTTTTCCCTCGACATCGCCGATAACGGTCATCACTTCGCTAACGTTTGGAGCCGGGCGCCGCTTGTCAACCAGAACTAAGTCGGCATGCAAATGCTTAGCATACGCGCGTGCGGTTTTCGCTCCCCCCACATCAGGCGATGCCACAGCAAGATTATCGAGCTGCTCTTGCTCCAGTGCCGGTAGTAACACACGCGATGCATAGAGATGGTCCAAGGGAATGTCAAAAAATCCTTGGAGCTGTGGAGTGTGCAGATCAATCGTGATGACACGATCGGCACCAGCAACTGTCAGCAAATTTGCGACAAGCTTTGCAGTAATCGACACTCGCGGCTGATCCTTGCGATCTTGCCGCGCATAACCGAAATAGGGAATTACCGCCGTAATCCGCGATGCCGAGGCACGCCGTGCAGCATCTATCAAAATAAGGAGCTCCATTAAGTTATCCGAGGGCGCATAGGTAGATTGCACAATAAACAAATCCACCCCCCGGATGTTTTCTTCATACTTGACCCAAATCTCGCCGTCACTGAAGTTACGAATGGTCACTCCTGCAAGATCAAGTCCCGCAGCATGTGCGACCTTCTCGGCAAGGGCTGGGTGTGACCGACCAGTAACTATCTTGATTTCGGCAGGAATAATGCCCTCCCGCAGAGGATGGACTTCGACAAGAGGTGTTGACTCAATCATTGACAACCACTGTGGGCGAACCACACCCGCTGGCACAGCCAGCATATACGTGCTGGGGCGGCTGGATTCGAACCAACGAATGGCGGATCCAAAGTCCGCTGCCTTGCCACTTGGCGACGCCCCAAGCCTTTTGCTGATTGATTTCGGATTGCAAATATACGGCACTCGTCGTGCATTCGCAGCTGCCACAAAGTGGCTCCATCAGGGTGCATCATGCAGCATTGCTGCCAAAAATGCCTTGTACTGCGCAAGAAGCAATGGATACTGCTCTAACGCTCTAAGATGGCGCTCGATGGTCTCATCATCCCCACGCACCAATGGACCTGTTCGCTGCACTGGCTGTCCCTGCAAAAGCGCAGAGGTTGCACTCTCTACCGTTGCCCGCAAAATGGGAGGAAGAAATACTGCCGGAGGAATTCCTGCTGCCTCAGCTGCTTGCACAGCTGCCGCAATTGCATGCGTAGTCACATTCGATGCAAGAACGGCAGCTACATGGTACAGCGCCTTCCGCTCGGCATTCATGCTCCCCAAGCGGTAGGGAATTCCTCCAGTTGCGACAACCAGTCGCTCGGTCCTGTCAAATGCGCGATAGTCACCCTCAATCCCCCATACTGCACCGTAAATCCACCCCGGATGTGGCTCTGGTACAACAGTGAATGGGTGGGCAGCAGCGATCAATGCCCCAAACTGTTGGACAGGCTCAAGTACCTGCGCAAGGAGGGAACCGGCAAGGTGAATGACTACCTTCCCCTCGAGTTGGCCAGCAAATTGCCGGGCGCATTCTTCAGCCACAGGAATAATTGCACGATCGGGCACTGCAATTATCACAACGGGCGGGAGTACCGCAATCTCTTTGAGGCTTCCTACCAATGCTGCACCTTGGAGCACAGAGCGTAGAAAGGCACGGCGAGCTGGCGATCGCGTTACAACCCATGCAAGGTATGGCTCTAATGCGCGAGCAAGTGCACCACCAAGGCGACCGCCCCCTACAATCCCAACACGAAACGGAAGGTGCGTTCCAGAGGGAATCTGCTGAAAATTTTCCATCGAAGCCACCGATGCCTACTCCTCGTGTGGGACAATGTCGTAGCCATCGGTGCGGTCACGGACAATGTACCCTTCGGCAGCAATCTGTTGACGCAGAGCATCAGCACGAGCAAAGTCTCGCTGTAAACGTGCACGCCAGCGTTCCTCTGCCAGTTGCCGGATGCGTTCGGGGATTACCACCGGCGGACGCTCACCAATCTGCCACACACCAATGATTCGATTGAGGCGCTCAAAGAAATCTACCAATGCACGCTGGGAATTTTTCTCAAGCGTGGCTGCCGGATGCTCCCCAAGAAAAGTAAACAGCGCCGCCAATGCCTTCGGAGTGTGGAGATTGTCTGCAAGATGCCCAAACACAGCGTGCTCGAGAGCTTCTACATCGCATGCTTGCCGCCCGCTGTGTTCAAACAGCTGATAGATGTACTCCTGGACACGGCGCCGTGCGCGTCGTGCTGCTGCGACCCCTTCAAAAGTGAAGTTATACACCGATTGGTAATGGGCGCTGAGAATTGCGTAGCGAACATCAAGCGGATCAAGTCCCCGTTCTATCAGGTCGCTCAAGGTGTAGAAATTGCCTAAGGACTTGCTCATCTTTTCTCCCTCGACTTCCAGAAACTCGTTATGCACCCAATAGCGTGCCGTTATGCATCCGTAGCCAGCAGCGCTTTGAGCAATTTCGTCCTCGTGGTGAGGGAAGCGCAAATCCACTCCACCGGTGTGAATGTCGAACGGCAAGCCTAGTAGTTCATGTCCCATCGCTGAGCATTCGATATGCCATCCCGGACGACCAGGTAACAACTGTCCTCCCAGCTCGAGGACCCACCATGGTTCTCCCTCTTTCCGGGCTTTCCACAGCACAAAATCAGAAACTTCGTCTCGCTCATACTGATCGGCATCAATGCGTGCGCCGGCAATGAAGCGCTCCAAATCCACTGTGAACAAGACGCCGTAGGGATGTTGCTGCTCTATCCAGCGCGATAGATCGAAGTACACACTTCCGCCTGCAACATACGCATAGCCATTCTGCCAAATCAGCCGTATCAATTCCATCATTGCGGGAATGTAGTCGGTTGCGCGTGGCATAGCGAAAAAATCGTCCCGGCGAATGCCGATGGCTTCGATGTCTCGTAAAAAGACCTGCTCATAGTAGCGAGTGAGCCGACGAAGATTTTCCTGCGGATCGTCCGTTTGCGGTCCCATAGCTTCTGCATTCCAGGCAGGACTCCCCGGCTGACTATCGCGAATTGTTTTGTCGTCAATGTCAGTGATGTTCATTACCCACTGAACGTGGTACCCCCCAATGACACGCAAGACACGCTGCAACAAATCGGCACAGAGAAATGCCCGAAGATTACCAATGTGCACGTGGTTATACACCGTCGGTCCACACGAGTACATGCGCACCCGACCTGCCTCGATTGGCTCGAAACGCTCAATTTGCCGCGACAGAGTGTTGTAGAGGTGAATTTCCATCGTTTCTACACCACGGTTGCTGGACCAACATAGCGAAAATCAATTTGCCGACGACCAATATGTACTTGGTCAATGCAAACACGGACACGACTGCCCAGCTGAAACTCCGTTCCGGTGTATCGCCCAACGAGGGCATAGCGCTCTTCATCAAACACATAGCGGTCGCGTGGCAGCCATCGAACAGGGCATAATCCTTCGGCATAGATGTCGTCGCACATAACGAAGATGCCATACTCAGTTACACCGGTTATAGTGCCATTGAACTCGGCACCTTCATAGTTACGGGCAAGAAGGACTTGGGCAACCTTTTGGGAGGAACGTTCTGCTTCGACCGCATGCCGTTCGCGTTCAGAGCAGTGGTCTGCAACTGGATCGAGCAGATCACGAAGATGGGCAATACGCTCCGGCGACGGTTTGCCGCAAGAATATTCCTTGAGCAAACGGTGCACCACTATGTCGGGATAGCGACGAATCGGCGAGGTAAAGTGTGTGTAATCGGTAAAGCCCAAGCCATAGTGACCAATATTGTCTGCCGAATAGTGTGCCTTTGCCATCGAGCGAAGCAGCACCATGTTTACCACTGCAGCCTCCGGACGGTCCGCTACCTGCGCCAAGATACGGTTTATCTCTCGTGCCGTAAGAGTTGTCCGATGGTGGGGTATTTCTACTCCCAAGGAGCGAACAAATGCAACTGCCATTTGAAGCTTTTCTCTGTCTGGCTCATCATGAACTCGATAGAGAAAAGGCAATCCTCCACGAATGCGCCAACGATGGCTTAAGGCTTTGACATGCTCAGTAACACAGCGGTTTGCCGCCAGCATGCATTCTTCAACGAGCCGTGTTGCACGCGTTGATCCTTTCAGGTATGCTCGCTTTGGTTGCAAGTCTTCTCCAAGTTCAAAACGCAGCTCGAATGTGGAAAAATCAATCCCTCCCTCCTCAAACCGGCGTCGGCGGAGTTGTTGCGCAAGTCTATCGAGTGCCGCAAGCAATGCATAGTGCTCGCCGTCCCCTTGTTCAAGAATTGCATCAACCTCCTCGTAGGTGAAACGGCGTGTGCTGCAGATGATGCTTTCGGTAATCTGGTAGCTAACTCGCTCGCCGGACGGGGAAAACTCCATAAGCACAGAGTAGGTGAGTCTATCCTTGCCGGGCACAAGGGAACATACGTCTGTCGAAAGGAGATTGGGCAACATCGGGACAACACCATCCACCAAGTAAACACTCGTGCCCCGTTCAAGTGCTTCGCGATCAAGTGGGGTATCGGGAAGCACATACGCACTTACATCTGCAATGTGCACGCCCAGTAATACATTGCCATTGGGCAACTGGTGCAGCGAGAGAGCATCGTCGAAATCTTTTGCATCGGGTGGATCAATCGTGATCACCTCCCACGTCCGGTAGTCGCGGCGATCCCCCACCGTGAGAGGAGACTTGACCATTGCCTGTGCCACAGCAACAGCCACAGGAGGAAACGAGCGTGGCAGCTGAAATTCCCGATAAACGCTTTCGAACTCCGAGTGCACCGCCCCGGCTCGTCCAATGACCTCGACGATTTCAACCTCGGGGTTGTGCTGGGGAGCGGTCCACTGAATAAGCCGTGCCAGCACTTTGTCTCCTACTTGTGCCCCGTGTAATCGGTCAGGTGCAACCAAGAAATCGAAGGGATAGACCTCTTCATCGGGAACGACGAAAAAGAAACTCCCCACCGCCTCGAGCGTACCTGCAATTGGCGCTGCACTTCGCTCAATAATTCGGACCACTTCCCCGCGGGGACGCTTGCCTGCCGAGGTTGGCAGAAGGCGTACTTCGACAATATCTCCATGGAGCGCTGTCGCTGCATGCCGCCGCCGGACTGCTATGCGAGGGAGAGTGGGATTGCCAGTTTCTACGTATGCAGCACCGTCAGGCTCGACAACAAAGCGGCCGCGGTAGAAGACATCCTCGGTGCCCGCCAGAGCGAAGCGCCGTCGCCGAGTACGGATAAGAATTCCTTCCTCGACTAAATCCAGCACCGTCTCTCGGAGAAGCTCATACTCTTCGGACTCGGCACTGACGCCAAAGGCAATGGCAACATCGTGCATCCGGAGCGGCTCCCCCCGCTCGACAAAGAACTGAAGTACCTTAGTCCGAAGGGCTGTACGGTCATTCATCCCCAATGCAGCTATCAACTGTAGAGGACCACAGTATTAGTGCGGCGGAGAGCTTGCTGGAGTGCTACGCTAGCGTGTTCAATAGCGCTGTCCGCAGTATCGGCATCACCGATTTCCACAACACCTGCACTAATGGTAAGCACTACCGATCGCCCTCCTACGGTGTGGGGAGTACCAGCAATTGTGCGGCGCAGTTTTTCTATCATCAAGTGTGCACTCGGAAGTGCCAATCCTGGCAGGAGAATCCCCAGCATGGAGCCTTCCAGCCGTCCAACAACATGGTAAGGTTTCATCAGCGGACGTATCGTTCTCACCACTTGCTCGAGAAAATACTCGTAGGTGTGCTGCTGTTGCTCCAATGCTTTGTAGCGATCCAGTTGGACAATCGCAACCGCCAGAGGCTGCCCACTATCGTGGGCACGTTCGATTTCTTCTGCTAAGCGCTGCCGAAATGCTGCTGCATTATACGTCTCTGTATGCTGATCCATCATGGACTGATGCTGCACTTGCTCATTGAGCAGGAGCTGTGCAATCAGCACGCCCGCATGCTCGCCAATAATTTCTAACGCCGCAATGTCTTGCTGAGAGATACGGCTACTGGTGGATTCAACAAATAGCGCCCCGTAGTTATCTGTTGGTGTCCGTAGCGGCACCGCAACAAAGTATCCATCGTCGCTTGAGACCTCCTGCGTAGCATAGCGCTTTTGTAATCCTTGGCAATGGAAGCAATGAGCAATTTTTCCTTCCTGCAGTGTGCTTGCAATGACCGTCCCCTCAGTTTCAATAGGTGTGCCCACCGGTGGCATACTCTGTCCGACCACTGCAGCGAGTGTCCATTGCATTGCTGCTGGATCGAAGAGGACAACGCCTGCACCTCGGGCTTCAACCAGCGTCGTCGCTGCGTTTACCAGTGCCTGGGCAATATCCTGGATACTACAGTCCGACTGTTGGAGTAAGCGGCGGAAATGCACTATCGTCTCCAGCGTCCGCGCATTCTGCTGCAAGTCATACTTAGCTGTATAACTTTGAATGAGCATGGAAATCAAGCGGCTGCATTGACCGAGAGTACCGACCGTCTGTTCGTCGTATGCGTCATTTTGGTCAGAATCCACTGCCAGCACTGCAACCACTGTTTTGTGCAAGTACACTGGCACGGCAGCAAATGAACGTGTCCCCGTCGCCTGAAAATAGTAAGGCAGCAGATCACACTCTGCACTCTGCTGAATGTCACACACAATCTGCGCTTGACCGCTACGAACGATATGGGAAAGGATGTCATCGCCAAGAGGGAACTTACGTTGATTGCGGATTGAATCGCTTATATCCGAGACAACAGCATCCAGGACTAATTCACCGCGATCAGGATTGTACCAGAAAAACGTTGCCGTGCGTGCGTTCATCACTGAACGCAGTACCTGCATAATGCCCTTGATAATGTGCGCAAATTCTCGGCGCGGCTCTTGAGCGTCATCCTCAAACGCAACATCCACCAACGAAGAAATAGAAAGCGGAATCGGGCGAATACGAGGATGAATCTGTTCTTCCGTTTGCTCGCCAACATTTCCGTTGGTTTCCTTCTGGAGATGATCCCCCCCTTTCCCCACTGGTGCTTCCTGTTCTTGATGAGCTCTCCGAACTACTCGAAACGAAGAAGTCTCATCACCCTGTTCCTGCAGTGGGGAGTCGAGGTTTCCTTGCCTCGATGAACCTGTTTTGGTATATGATTTGGCATATCCGTGCTCAGTATGCACTCGTGGTTGGCTGGTTCCATTCCGCTTTAGGGGTGGTGGTAGTGGGGAACTTTCCTGGTGTTCCTCGCTAAAGGTTGAAGCAAAATCATCGAAGACAATACGAGTGGTGCCATCATCGCTGCTGCGTACACGCTTGGTCAACTCAACCGGTGCCGAAACCGAGGGACGAGACCATGCAATCTTCTCTCGCATGCGAGATTGCACGTTGATTACTAAGAATACCCCTGAAAGCAATACAACGCACGCCCCAATAAGTCGGATGGGCACTTCTTCGAGGAACACTGCAACAAACAGTCCAACGACGATGCTAAGAATATAGACGGCATCGGTGGGCGTCAGGTAGCGGGTCCATTCCAATACACTGCCCGTGCGTGCGCTCATGCGCGTGCATTTTTCCTGTGTGATGGAAACGATAGCCGCGACGGTCGCTTGCGTGCTGCGGCGCAAATATACAGTGCTTTTGTCAAGGATGTACACACTGCTTTAGCGGTCAGCCGAGAGCATTGCGGCAGCAGTAACAGCAAAGGTATACACCGTTTTTTTCCTCTGCCGAACGCGGTGGATGCTATTAGCAGACTGCCGCGCTTCAGCAACCAAGTCGTACTCGATCATATTCTGCCGCCGAAGCATCAGACCATACCGCTGCGAGAAAATTCCGCTGGCAGTGCCTCGCACCTTCCCTTGGCGAATGACCACCCCTGCTCTCTTCGCCTGTGGCTGTAAGCCAATAGCACCATCCAGTGATGCCCGGATGTGCAACAGAGAGTCGCCTGCCCGGCGCTCCACGCCATGGAGGACATATGTCGCCGTTGCCCGGGCAGTAAACAACGGGGGAAACTCTTGCTCAACAGTCCGCGACCAGCGCAAAGTTGAATCGAGCGGCTCGGAGGGAAGCACCAAGAACTGTTGTACGACGACATTCCCAAAGAGCTCGCGTTTGATCTGTTCATCGACAATCTGTCGTTGCTGCACATCGAGAGAATCTACTGTGCGGCCGAGTAGCCGCCGGACAATTCCAGCAACTCCGCTGATTTCCTCGATAGTGCCTTTGGAAGAGACCATCACTTGGATTTCTTCCCCAATGGCGGCGGCGAGCATCTCAAACTGTGGATCGCGCTGCGTCGTAGAATCCGTCGAGCTGTAGCGCACGATAGATGGCCTTGTTGAATCAGTCTCCCAGTACCGCTGCACAAGCCGTATCGAGTCGTAGCGGAAGCGCATTTGGATTATCCCCGCGGGGGTCACTCGCTCAATGCGCTCGGTAAAGAAAAGCTCTGTCCGCACACGGAGATGTACCGAATCCGTGTCGAGAGTGTCTTCCTGCTGAGCCACACAGTAAAGCACCATTGGCGGTGGCGAATACCGCAAGCTGAGTCCTTTACCACCGGGACGCATCGGCTCTATTGGGACCTTCGACGTTGTAGTGTCAATGGCCACTTGCTCTGCCCGGTCGGACTGTTGCGTGCATCCGCTCAATGCCCCGACAATAGCAAACACCATCAACAATCGTCGCACACACAGCCTCGCATTAGTAATCGAACTGTCCCCGCAATTTCCAAACGTAACGGGAGCGAATTTGCTGGGTAAAAATTTCGTTGCGGACTCTGCATTGGACATCCGCCGCAAGGTCAGTCGTTGCCATTTCCACAAATCCCGCTTTATGAAGCTCGACAGTATGGGCGCAACGTCCCTGTCCCCCGATAATCTCAACGAAGCGTTGGATATTGTACAGTTTGACTCGCTCTAAAGTTGGGCGGAGGCTATCGCTTTCGGTTCGAAGCACGAACACAGGTCCACGCTGTTCGACTATCCGCGTGCGGGCACGTGGATCGCGTAGCTCGATGCCATCGGCTAAAATCACAAATGGCTTCTGCCAAAGCGAATCAATTGCCACTCGTCCATTGGGCAATGCTCCTTTCTGGGGGTCAGCATAGTGGGCCAACACTGGCAGACTAATGTTTCGCAGCCAAATAAACTGCTGCAGGGAATCAAAGCCAGAAACGTTCCCCGCGCCCTCCATGACATACGAGCGCAGCCAATCGAGCATTTCACCTTCGACCGCCGCAACATCCCAGTACGGCGAATAGGTCATCTGGAATTGCCGGTTAACTGGCACCACTGCCGCTACAAAATCGGGGAACTGCAACGGCATCTGGTCGCCCGGATTATAGCGGAGCGTATTTCCCCCACTGGAGAAGCTATACCGCAGGGAATCTATCGTTACCTGTACACTTGTTCGCCCATCACGCGGCGACTCCATCGCTTCCAAGGAAAGATAGTAGGTCAACACCCGTTGGTACTCTAACGTAGAGCTATCGCTATAAATGCGGCGAACTGTCGTCGTGTCGGTCCACTCATAGGAAAAAAGTCGTCCCACTGGAAAGCGAAGGAAAAGCGCAACAGTCTCCTTGGGCTTTTCCGGTGGCTTTTCTCCGCGGACACCTTCCTGCGCAATCGCTGCGCTACTGAGCGCTACTAACAAAAGCACCAACAATCGCATCGAACAACGACACCATACACCACACTGGCTGCAAATATGCATGCCGACGCCTTGTTATTGTTCCCTTTGCCATGCGCTAAACAGCGCCCATGCTGCCAGCGTCATACCGTCCCAGATTGTCCCGTCGGCTATGCGAGCGGTGAGTTCGTCCCTACTGAGAACCAGCGGCAGCGTTTCCTCTACCGGATCGTTGGCTCTGGTGCAGGCACTCAAATCCCGTGCGACAAAGACGGTGCAGCGTTCGTCGGTAACACCGTTCATCGGATTGAATTCGCCGATTTGTTCAATGGTAGCTGCACCGTACCCTGCTTCTTCCTGCAATTCACGCAGCGCTTGCTGGATCGGGAGACTTCCTTCAGCTACACCGCCGCCGGGAAATTCAATGCTCTCCCGTTGCCATAGGTAGCGGAATTGCCGCACCAGCACAAATCGCCCATCGGCAGTAATCGGTATCACCATAACCGAGCCGCGGGTGTGAACGTAGTAGTACGGCTGCTGGCTTCCGTCCCGGATGGTGTAGTAGTCCAGCCAATACTCCCAGTAGGGGTTGGCGGCAAGCTGCTGGCGGACAGCAGGACGCAAAGGATAAAGTTCCACGGTGATTAGCCCACCAGTTCCGATTCGGCAAAGAAAAAGGCAATCTCTACCCGTGCATTTTCGGGAGAATCCGACCCATGGATGGCGTTTTCTCCCTTAGAGCGCCCAAAGCGCTTGCGAATTGTTCCTTCGGCTGCTTCAGCCGGATCAGTCGCACCGATAAGCGCACGGAAATCGGCAACAGCATTGTCCTTTTCGAGCACCATTGGCACAACTGGTCCACTACTCATAAAGCGCACTAACTCAGCGTAGAAGGGGCGTTCGCGGTGGACGGCGTAGAATGCTCCAGCTTGTTCAGCACTCAGCCGTACAAGCTTCATCGCGCGGATACGAAAGCCCGCCTGTTGAATTTGGGCAATTATCTCACCGACTACGCCAGCCGCAACTGCATCAGGCTTGATGATCGCAAGAGTACGTTCAGGCATTGGTTTATTTCGGTTCGTTGGACTTACGAGACGAGGTTTTAGAGGATGTGGACGTTGTCGAGGATTTTGTTGCAGACTTTGTCGCTGTTTTCGCTGCAGCTTTTGTGGTCGTTTTCTTTGCTGGAGATTTGGCAGGTACTGTTTTGGCAGCCTCTTGCAATCGCTCTGCGACTGCGCGCCCGATATGGGCCGGAGACTCAACTACTGTCACACCTGCTGCATGGAGCGCTGCAACTTTTGCCTCGGCAGTTCCTTTGCCCCCGCTGATGATCGCTCCCGCATGCCCCATTCTACGTCCTGGGGGAGCAGTCCGCCCCGCGATGTACGCAATGACAGGCTTCCGCACATGAGCTGCAATGTATTCAGCGGCTTCTTCTTCGGCAGTTCCACCGATTTCGCCGATCAGCACAATTGCTTCCGTCTGAGAATCGGCATTGAATAGCTCCAGTGCATCCACAAAGCGCGTACCCACAATCGGATCGCCCCCGATACCGACACAGGTGCTTTGCCCAATACCCAAGCTGGTCAATTGCCACACTGCTTCGTAGGTCAGCGTTCCCGAGCGGGAAACAATCCCCACTGGTCCCGGTGTTGCGATAAAGCCAGGCATGATGCCAATCTTGCACTCCCCAGGCGTGAGCAATCCCGGGCAGTTCGGTCCAACCAACCGCGAGCGTGAGCCGCGGAGCGCTGCCCACACCAAGCGCATGTCGCGGACGGGTATGCCCTCAGTGATCGCGACAATGAGGGGAACTTCCGCTTCGATTGCCTCCAGGATTGCATCGGCAGCCATGGGCGCAGGAACGAATATGCATGTCGCGTTCGCGCCCGTTGCTGCTACTGCCTCGCGGACCGTGTTGAACACAGGCACCTCGTAGGCAAAGGAATCTGCCCCCTTTCCCTGGTAAGAGGTTCCGCCTTTGCCGGGAGTAACTCCCCCCACAACGCGCGTTCCATACGCAATCATCTGGGCAGTGTGGAAGGTACCTTCCGAGCCAGTGATGCCCTGCACGATAAGCCGAGTTTGACTGTTACAGAGAATGCTCATAACCGCATGCACGCAGTACAACTTTTTCAACAGGCTGCAAAGTTACGGCATTCGCCTATGCGATGAGAATCCAATCACTGCCAGCACGGTGTTATCAAGTCGAAAAACATCTCCTGCTCTGCGCAAAAAAGACGTGGCGCTGCTTTCTGCGCAGCGCCACCACCTGGATTGCACGGAGTGCTACTGCCCTCTACCACAACTTACTTGGACAAAGCAGATGCCTTACCGCTCAATAAGGACGGGCACAATCATACTGCGCGTCCCACGCTGTAGGCGCACAAAGTAGACGCCCCTGGCCACCGCCGGAATCGGTACTACATGCTCGCCGGCTGCTTTCCAGCCCTCGCAGAGCACCGCACAGCGACTGCCCCGAAGGTCGTACAGCTCCAGCGTGACATTTGTAGCTTCGTCAACAAAGAACCGGATGACTCCCTGCTCGACCGTCGGTGGGCTTTCCACCGAAGGTGTAGAAGTCACACTAACGGTTGTCGTGTCAAGCCGCCATGCAGCAATGTAGTTGACCCGCAGGTTGTTACTTCCAACTGTCGTAAAACCACCGCCAACGTACAACCGCGATTGGTCTCTGCCAAATGCCGTCACTCTGCCACTGGTCCCAGACTCCAATGTATCCCATCGGGCAGTGGCAAAATCGTACACCGCAAGGTTACGGGCAGGAATTGTTCCCGCCGTGTCAAAACTGCCTCCGACGTACAACCGCTTCCCATCGGTATGCAGAGCAAACACCGCGTAGTACTTCACCGGGGACCGTGCCGTATCGCGCCATACGCCGCCGGCAAGCTCGCTCCACTGGTGTGTGCGGAGATTGTACACCGCAAGCGCACGAATACGCCCATGCTCACCCAGCGTCTCAAACTCTCCTCCCACAATCAGGCTATCGCCCACGCGGACAATAGCAGAAGGGGCTGCAACCACATCATCGGTCACTAAAAACCGCGCGCCGGGCACACTATCCCATCGCTGAGTGCGAACATCATAGCGTGCCATCCCCTGTGCCGGGATACCGTCAACATGCGTGAAAAAGCCGATGACATAGAGGCTGCTATCTACCTTGAGCACCTTGCTAATTCCACCGCTTCTTACAACAGTATCTCTTCGTTCTTCGAAATTGCCGAGTGCCTGCCATGTGCGCGTTCGCAGATTGTACACTGCCATTCCCGACATCGGAATGCCGTTGATGCTCCGGAAAGTCCCGCCAACGTAGAGCCGCTCCCCATCCAAATACAGATCAAAGACAGCGCCGCCCCATCCTGCAGCGCGGACGCTATCGGTTAGGCATTCCCACTGCTGCGTGCGGAGATTCCAAATTGCTAACCTGTCACATGGCGCCGTTCCTACACGCTCGAAACTACCACCAACAAAAAGGAGAGTATCGCTCCCTTGTACTGCCAATCGCAAAGTTTGAACATTTGAGTTGACCGAGCCTCCGACATCATACCACCGCCGGTCTGCCCAGCTCCAGCGGGCAATCATCGATGCTGATACATTCCCCGCCCGTGTGAACACACCGCCAACGTACACATCGTTCCCTACCGGCACAATTGCCTCGATGGTCGGAACGGGGGAATACAGTCCATTCCCCAGCGCCTCCCACCGCGTCGTCTGAGCATGAGCAAAAGACGCAAGCACAAGCACCATGCTAAAACGAACACTCCAGAGCACATCGCTTTTCATTGCTTCACCGTTCGAGATGGTGGCACATCCAGGGCATAGTACACCACGCTGGTCTTCCACGGTCCTTGGTAAAGTCCGGCAACAGACTTTCTCGCAGCATCCCAGACGATGTTAACAAGTTGCTGCTTCTTGTACTCGCGGGGCAGTTGCCATTCTCCCTTCAGCGTTTTCGTCTGCAGGTCATACTGCTGCACCACCCAAAAGCCGTAGTCATTATCACGCAGTGGGTGGCCCTGTTGCTTGATTTTCCAGAGCACCCACACATGCGCAGGGGTCAAAATCACTCGCTTTATCTCCGCACCAGCAGAATCGAGAAGGTATTCTATCTCCTCCGCTGTCGGAGTTGTTTGCTTTTCCTCACGCTGCGCTGTGTCGAGCATCGCTTTATTCCAGTAGTGACGCAGCGGTATTCGATCTCCATCGCTAAATTCAATTTCTATCCCCAGCCACTGCGCCCACGCACACCGCTCTCTTTCCGTATCGCAACCAAGAATGTTTGAATCGTGTTCGAGAGAAAATCCGATTCCGTACTTTTTTCGGAGCTTGCTAAGAGAGCCGTAAGTATCCCCGAGAAAGCCACCGCTCTCGAAACTGAATACACCAAAAAGTGGCGAAATGGTATAATACTCATCGGCAAAGGGATTGTCGTATGGATTGGCTGGAATTGTATCACCAGCTTCTATTCGCCCGCGGAAAAAGGGAAGGCAGAATTTGTCTTTGCTCGCGATAACTAATCCCTCTGAAGGTGAGAAGAATGCATTCCTATCCTGCACACATTCTCTACAATAGCTGGGTATGTACAAGTTGTCAATTTCAATGGAAGAAATAGGTGAGCACTGTGGCAATTGGTATCCGAGCAAATGATAGCTTTTCCATATCCCTGTAGCACTTGAGTCACGGCTCGGCCAGCGGCGGTATGATTGAACATAGTAGCTGACCTGAATAGTCCACAATACCGACTCATCATCAAATTGCGGGCGCAGTAGGGCACTGTGTAAGTACGGTTCTATATCCTTGTACGCCGAATCAGAAAGGAACCATGACAGCGCCCGGCTAACTACTTTGAACGGTCGTAAACAGCAAATCAGCTTCCCTGACAGTGCTTCATAAACGCAAACACTAAGATTAGTGCCATCCCACAAAGCCAACCATTTCCCACACGGCGAAATTACCGGATGCCATAGAAGACCTACCCCCGTTGTGCTGTCATCTTCCAATTCTACGACCTGGCTTATACGAGCATAGGGCCACTTGCCTTCCTGAATCCCTACCGACTGTGCATAAACTTGTGACTCAAAATTCGGCAAGAGCGGTTGGGAAGAAGCCGATAGCGAATCAAGGAAACGCTGTAGCAACGGACCTGTTGGAACACGCTCAACGTGACTCCACCACCATAGTGCACCGGTGGAATCCCAAATTGTGAGTACCGGAAGATCTGAGCTTCTCAGCCCAACTGCTCGCAGCACAGCACCTGTTGAGTCAATGTACAAAGGGACGTTCCACCCCAGCGAACGCAGGTACGCAATCTCGCTATAGTAGCGCCTTATGCCTACAATCGCGGTTATAGATCCACTAAACTTTTGCTGCCTCAATTGCTCGATGAGCACTCCAATAAGCGCATCTCCTGCAGGAAATAGCCGCGGACGAGGCACGATAAACATTGCATGGAATCGTGCTCGCTCTGGTTGCTTTTGCAGGTAATTGCGGAAAAATTCGGACCTGACCCCCAGCTTAGAGCTTTGGGCTGCTACGGAGTAGCATAGGATGAACAACACTACTGCTGTCATTCTTGACCTATGTTTTTTCTTAAAACTATAACAAAAAGCAACCCTATGGTAAGTCAACGTACGCCTCGGTACCATCCGCGTTAGTCCCAAGTAAATGGCACGGAGATTGGAAGGTCAACTGTTCATCGTCGTACAACTGTAAATCATCAGGAAATTGGGGATTGGAGGGATAGACATTGCGAATGATAATCGCGCAGGGAGTTCGTGAGGGTCGTTCACAAATTACCGTTCCATCAGGACGGCATATTCCCTTCTTTCCGTAGAGGATGACTATCGGTATTCCATACGCCTCCGTGGCAGTTCCCAGAAGCATCACCACGAACAGTGATAAGACAGCCTTCCACATAGCAATCACCTGAGTGGAACAACACCTTCCTTTTCGCTCTCCCCTGCAGGCGCGGCTGGTAATACAGCGCTGCAGTAGTGCCCTGGAAAGCGCCGCACACCTCTTCCCACTCACCACCACACCGTTGTATTACCACTGCAGGGAAGGAGCGGCAGCGCGAACCTGCACAACGCATGTAAAAAAAATTAACTCGCAGTAAAATCGAGATTAAACTTCATCATTCTGTCACACAAGCTTTGCCGCAGCGAGAACTATCCCCCTTCCTCCGTTCACCGCAACTCAGAACGCAGGGCAAGGTGCTGGAGGTCCCCAAGCGTCAAGCGGCGCCCGCCCAAGAAACGGGTGCGGTAGTACGTGCTCTCCAACGAGGAAATCGTCACCCCATAGCGCGAGCTGGCATGCGCAAAGAGATTATCGCCCAAATAGATGCCCACATGCGACACCCACGCATGGCGACGGGTGTGGAAAAATACCAAATCGCCAAACTGGAGCTGGTCGGCTCGTTCGATAGGTTGCCCATACGCAAATTGCTCCTGTGCAGTACGCGGCAACAATGCCCCCGTGCACGTCCGAAAAAGCGCTTGCATAAATGCCGAGCAGTCGATTCCTTCTTCCGTCGTTCCCCCGAAGCGATAGGGACGTCCCAGCCACTCCATGACAAATTCCATCACTTTGCGGGGGGAAAGTCCCGAGGGAAGTTCTTCTCCCTCCAGAAATGCCATCCAGAGTGTTCGAATAGTGGCAATATCCACAGGGACATCGTCTTCGCGAGCGACTTCGTCAGCGTCATCACCATCGAGCACTTCCGGTTCACCACTGCGCAAGCCCGCCAGTTGCTGGAGCGATGGAGAAGCCTGCGTTGCCAGAAGATTCATCGCCAGGCGCTTGCCTTCTTGCGTGCGGCAAAGCCGTCCACTAATGCGCCGCTTCGGGCTTTTCTTTTTTCCTGCCGCAAGCACTGGTTCTACTACCCCCATTCCAAAGAGCATTGCCACGACAATACAGAGCACAAACGGACGCATGCAAGTCCTCCAACCACATAGTTCAACATTCCACTGTTCTTGGTCGCGACCGGCATCGAACAGCTCGGTCACGTGTTACCGGCCCACCGCGCCACCACTTTCCAGGCGCTACGGCAGCCGTAACAACAGGGGCTGGTGCGTTTCTACCTTCGTTTGCGCACCCGTTCGAGCACCAGCCGATCGAGAGGATCAAGCCTCATCCCCTCGACGAACGGATGCACCAGACGCACAAGGCGTCCATGGTAGAGGAACACCCACGGCGCATCGTCCACGACTATCCGCTCCATTTCCCGATAACGCTTCCGCTGCACGGCAGTATCGCCTGTTGCAATAGCGGAGCGGTAGAGAGCATCGGCACGGTCGTTGCGATATCGAGTCGTGTTCGGTCCGTTGGGTGCAAGGTTGCTACTGACAAAGAGCGCAAGGAAATTTTCTGCATCCGGGTAATCGGCCACCCAGCTTGTTCGCCACAGGGCAAGCTCGCCTGCGCGCACCATCGCCAGCAGGCGAGGGAACTCCACCTGCTGGAGCTCGACGCGGACACCGATTTCCGCCCACTGCTGCTGCACTACCTCAGCAACGGAAAGGCTACGGACGCTCGTACCCAACACAAGGCGCAGTGATGGCAACCCTTTGCCCTCCGGAAAGCCTGCCTCTGCCAGCAGACGACGCGCCCGATCGGGGTCGTAGCGGTAGCACTCCGTCTGCTCTATTCGGAATGCAGGTGGCAGCACACCATGTGCAGGCACCGCTGTTCCGCGCAATACATAACGCACAATTCGCTCGCGATCGATTGCATAGTTGAGTGCCTGCCGTACCAAGCGCGAGTGTGCCAGCACACTGGTTTTGCCTGCCGCAAGCGTCGTATCGAGCAGAATGCCGTAGTACTCCGTGCTGAGCGCGGGAGCTGTCAGCAGCCGAAAGCGTCCGCGGTAGGCAGGACAGAGTGTGCCATCAAGCTGCAACACTACTGCCGCGAACGCTGGGTCCAGACTTGTCAAAAGATCAAGGTGGCCACGCCGAAATTCTGCGAACTCTGTCCGCTGGTCCCGAATGAACGAAATTTGAACGGCGCGAAGATACGGAAGGCGCCCCCCATTTTCATCACGCCGCCAGTATCGGTCATTGCGGAGCAGTACCAGCTCGCGATCCTGTTTCCACCAGCCGATGCGGAAGGGACCTGTCCCCACCGGATGTTCGCCGAACCGATCGCCGTAGTACTCGACTGCTTCGCGGGGAACAATCCACGCATACGGCATGGCAAGCAGCGAAAGAAACGGTGCAAACGGATGCGAGAGCACAAACTCCACCGTTGTGTCGTCCAGAACGCGGATGCCTCGGCAATGTCCAGGGTTGTCGCCGCGGCGAGTTGCATCATGGAATTCCCGCGCTCCCTCAAGCCGGTCGAGAAAGACCCATAGCCCCGGCGACCGCGTCCGCGCATCGAGAATCCGCTCGATCGAGTAGCGCACATCCTCTGCCGTGCAGCGGCGACTCCGCTGCGAGCCAAAGCAGGGGTCTTCGTGAAACCAAACATCTTTTCGGAGAACAAAGCGCCATCGCCGAAGGGTGGAATCAACGCTCCACCGCACCGCAAGTGCAGGGGTAGGGCGAAGCAAGGAATCAAACTCTACCAGCCCATTGAATAGCTGCGTTCCTGCCCAAATGGCGGCTTGATAACTTGCCTGTGCGGGGTCGAGCGAGGCAATGCCGCTGGGCTCGTTGTAGCGGAGCGTTTCTGCTTCGTTCAGCTTCGCATGCTCACCACATCCCTGCACCAGCAGCGCCAGCAATAGGAGCGCCCCCACTGTAGCGCCCGCGTGATGCCGGTGCACGATTTTTAGAGCACGGCTGTCATTTTCATCACGTCGCGCACCTCCGGTTCGACGTAATCGGCAAACTGCTCAAAGTTCTGTTCGAATAGCCCTACCAGGTAGCGTGCTTTGTCGTCGTAGGCATTCTGGTCTGCCCAGGTTGCTCGCGGATTGAGTATCTCGTCAGGGACGCCGTCACAATGGGTCGGGATAGAAAGACCAAAGAATGGCTCTGTGACAAATTCCACATCGTCGAGTTTCCCCGTCAGTGCTGCCCGTAGCAAGGCGCGGGTATAGGCAATTTTCATGCGACTCCCGACGCCATACGGTCCACCGCTCCAGCCTGTATTGACAAGCCACACTTTTGTACCGTGCTTGAGCATCCGCTCCCGCAGCATGTTCGCATAGACAGACGGGTGATGCACCATGAAGGGAGCACCAAAGCAGGTTGAGAAAGTTGCCGTTGGCTCTTTGACCCCTGCCTCTGTCCCAGCAACACGCGCGGTATAGCCCGACAGAAAATGGTACATCGCCTGTTCGGGAGTCAACCGCGCAATTGGAGGCATCACGCCAAAGGAGTCGCAGGTGAGGAAAAAAATGTTCGAAGGATGCCCAGCGCGGTTTTCCGGGACGATGTTCGGCAAGCGGTCGCGCTTGTACGAGGCACGGGTGTTCTCGGTGATGCTTTGGTCGGCAAGATCAATGCGCCGAGTTTCGGGATCATAAACGACATTTTCCAGGATGGTCCCAAAGGTGCGGGTCATTTGGTAGATAAGCGGTTCCGCTTCGGCACTCAAGTTGATGACCTTTGCGTAGCAACCGCCCTCGAAGTTGAAAATGCCGTCGTCACTCCAGCCGTGTTCATCATCGCCGACAAGGGGGCGTTCCGGGTCGGTGGAAAGGGTTGTCTTCCCTGTTCCCGAGAGCCCAAAGAACAACGCCACATCCCCATCTGCTCCGACATTTGCGGAACAGTGCATCGAAAATACTCCCCTCAGGGGCAGAAGATAGTTGAGGATCGTGAAAACGGACTTTTTGATCTCTCCTCCATAGTGTGTACCGCCAATGAGCACCAAGCGCTGCTCAAAGCTGAGCACAATGAACTTATGCGATGCAGTGCCGTCAATCTCCGGCTGGGCATGGAAATTCGGCACGTGGACGATCGTAAAATCTGGTGTAAAGGAGCGGAGCTCTTCATCGGTGGGATCAATGAACATGTTCTTGGCAAATAGGCTGTGCCATGCATGTTCGGTGATAACGCGCACACCATAGCGATAGCGCTCGTCCGCACCGACCCAGGAGTCTTGCACGTAAACGTCGCGTCCTTGCAGATAAGCAAACACTCGTCGTTTGAGCCGTTCAAATGCCTCGGCAGGAAAAGGACGGTTGACCTTCCCCCACCAAATGTGCTCTTTGGTGGATGTTTCCTCGACGATGAACTTATCGTTGGCGCTGCGCCCTGTGTTGGGAGCAGTCATGCAGAGCAATGCTCCATGCTCAGAAATTTCTGCCTCCCCTAAGATCACTGCATGCTCGTAGAGTTCAGCGGTCGAGCAATTGCGGTTGATTTCACCCACGCCAATGATACCGAGCGCAGCAAGTTCTGAGCGGAGAGCGTCGGTTGCAATCATGGGGCTGTCGAATAACGGTGAAACAGGTTTGAGTACAAACTTACAGCATATTTGCAGCGCCCAACTGCAGTGGTTAGAGTGCAATGGCTTCCACATCCTCACGCAAAGAGCAGCACGTGCGCCTCTGTGCCGAGAGTGACGTCCGATTTCGGCAGAAAACCACCGGGCTGGAGCAATACGACCTGGACTACTGCGCGCTGCCAGAACTGGATTTCGATGACGTGGACACGACCACCTACTTTCTCGGCAAGCGTTTGCGATTGCCCCTGCTTGTTTCTTCGATGACAGGCGGCTACGATGGCGCTGTTGAAATTAACGCAGCGCTTGCACGCATCTGCCAGAAGTGGGGCATTGCCCTTGGCGTGGGATCAATGCGGCAAGCATTAGAGCCGGATGCTCACGAGCGCAGCTTTGCAATTGCCAGGGAACTTGCTCCTGATGCTCCACTTGTTGCAAACATCGGAGCAACCCAGCTGGTGCAAGGGGTTCGCCCTGCAGATGTAGAGCGGCTTGTGCGGCTCATTGGTGCCGATGCGCTTGCAGTCCATCTCAACCCGCTGCAGGAATTGCTCCAGCCCGAAGGAACCCCCCGTTTCCGCGGCGTACTGGCAGCGATCGAGGAGCTTGTGCATACTGTCTCAGTGCCCGTCATCGTCAAGGAAGTTGGCGCTGGCATTTCCAGACGCGTTGCCCAGAGTCTTCTCCACGTTGGAGTCCGAATCATTGATGTGGCAGGAGCAGGGGGAACCAGCTGGGCTGGGGTGGAGCTTCTCCGCGCAACTGACGATGTCGCCTCCCATCCCCTGGCACCACTGTGGGAGTGTGGCATTCCAACAGCAGAATGCATCACCGAAGTCGCAACACTTCGCTCGCATTACACCTTCACCCTCATTGGTTCAGGGGGCATTGCTACAGGCTTCGACGCAGCCAAAGCAATCGCACTGGGAGCAGATCTGGTCGGCAGCGCACGTCCGTTGCTCCAAGCATTGTGGCGCGGCGGGCAAGAAGAATTGGAGCGTGTACTCACCAACTGGGAACTTCAGCTCCGTGCAGCAATGTTCGTCACAGGCTCGGCAACAATTGCGCAATTGCAGCGGGTTACTCTCCGCCGTCGTTCAGCGAATTTGTCTTTCACCAAGTGATGACCTCATCCTACATTGAACAAATCGAGCAAAGCATTTTTTCAGCGATTGCCTCTGCCCAGCTTCCGCCAGCGCTGGCAGAACCCGTCACTTACGCTCTTACCAGCGGTGGAAAGCGTTTACGCCCGTTGATAACCGTTCTTGCGGCTCAAGCAAGTGGGGCTTCCGTCGAGTCTGCCATCCCTGTCGCAACAGCAATTGAGATTTTGCACAATTTTACTCTGGTCCATGATGACATCATGGACCGCTCTCCTCTGCGTCGGGGCAAACAAACCGTGTACACCCGCTGGGATGAAGCGACCGCTATTCTGGCAGGTGACACGATGATGGGGATAGCCTACAACATTCTCTCGTCAGCCTATACAGCTCCGGTTTGCCAGTCCATAGTCCAGGAATTTTCGTCTGCGTTTGTCGAGGTGTGCATTGGACAAGCAGAGGACTTAGCATTCCGCACTAAACCAGATGTCACAATGGAAGAATACCTGGGGATGATTTCGCGGAAAACAGCACGCCTGTTTGCAACTGCTGCTGTGTGCGGCGGCATTGTCGCCCATGCGTCAGCCGCAGTGCTCGATGCATTCCGTCAATTTGGCACATCGCTGGGAATTGCATTCCAGGTACAGGATGACATGCTCGATCTGTTTGGCGAACCGGAATTTGGAAAGCAGCGCGGTCAAGACCTTCGCGAGGGCAAAAAAACCTTTCCGGTCCTTGCTGCAACTGCAGCTGTTGGGAAAGAGTTTAATGGCGTTCTGCGGCACTACCTCGATGGACAGCCATTGACTGACGAGGTACAAATCGAACAGATGGCGCAGCTCTGCACGCAATGCGGCGTAATCGAAAAAGCGCGAACGTTGACTGACCAGCATCTTGACCGTGCCATTGCAGCGTTGACCGATGCTCTCTCACCTTCGCCAGCACGCCAGGAATTAATTGCAATTGCAAATCGTACCCGTAACCGTCGCTTGTAGAGCAAAGCACAGGGTGCTGCCCCCTGGTTGGAGGAGAGGAGGAGCACCGACCTACTATACAGCAGATTCCCTCGATACGTCCCCGCCAACGGCAGGAATGAAAAAAACATTGCGGCACGGAGGTGTTTCTCCGTGCCGCTCTTTTCGACTCTCGCTATGCTACGCTTAGTTCTCGCTCACCACTTCGAGCTCGCTTCCGAGAGAAGCGTTGTTGACCATCTCGTAAAGGTGGCCAAGCTTTTTCCGTAGGTGGAGCACCGCATAGCGCTTACGCGCCAGGAGCGTGTTGATGTTGACTCCGGTTTGCTCGCTCATCTCGCGGAACGATACACCTTCGAATTCATTCTTCTCGAATACCCATCGCTGCTCAGGGGGAAGTTCTGCCAGTCCTTTTTGGACTTCTTCCCAGATGGTCTTCCGCACCAACTCAGTATCCGGTGAATAGCTCTCATCACCGATGATATTCTCAAACGACTCAACGCCATCCTCAATTTGAGAGGGGGTAAGCATATCAGAGAATGCATCGGCTTTCTTTTTTCGGTACGAGTCAATGATGCGATTGCGAACAGCGGTGTACACCCACGATGCAACGTTTTCGATCGGCTTATCTACTGTTTGCGCAGCAGCGAGCACGTTGGCAAAAACGTCATGGAGAATATCTTCTGCCTCCTCCTGCGTCTTGACCCGCTGGCGGATAAAGCTAAGCAGTTTCTTCCGATCGTTTCGGTAGAGCTGTTCCAGCTGCATCTTCAAATCCATAATCTGCTCCTTTCGAATAGTAGTGGCACTTCCTACCATGCGCTCATCATCAGCGCAAAACGGTAACCAATCAATCATGCCACGTGCTCACAAGAATTAGTGAAACTTCCGTCTGCAATAACACATCGGCACTTGTTCGAGTTTCTTGGGGGCAAGAAACTGCCATGCCACTGTTGGCGGTCAGTCAATTAGACTGATTTGCTGGACAATAGTTGACAAAAATGCGACAAAAAGTATCGTTTTTGTTACTGCGGTGGCATCATTGGGATACGAATGCCGAAACGCCGGGCATTCTGCTGAGCTTTTTCGTACCCTGCGTCCGCGTGACGCAGGATGCCCGTCAGGGGATCGTAAGTCAGTACCCGCTCCAGCCGACGCGCTGCTTCTGGAGTTCCGTCGGCAACGATGACCATCCCTGCATGGAGAGACAGCCCCATCCCTACTCCGCCACCATGGTGGAAGGACACCCATGTGGCCCCACCAATTGCATTGAGGGCAAAGTTGAAATACACCCAATCGGCAATTGCATCCGACCCATCGAGCATCGCCTCGGTCTCTCGATATGGCGAAGCAACAGAACCACAATCCAAGTGGTCACGCCCAATCACAATCGGTGCCCGCACCCGACCTTCGCGCACCAATTCGTTGAACAGGAGCCCTGCTTTAACCCGTTCTCCATACCCCAGCCAACAGATGCGCGCCGGAAGACCCTGGTAGCGGATGTATTGCTGAGCACTCCGTAGCCACCGGTGCAGGTGCTCATCGGCAGGGAACAAGTCCATGATTGCTTGGTCCGTTACGCGGATGTCCTCCGGGTCGCCGCTGAGAGCAACCCAACGGAATGGACCACGCCCGTCACAGAACTGAGGACGGATAAATTCTGGCACAAACCCCGGAATATCGAACGCATTCTCCACACCACCATGCTCTTTGGCAACGCCGCGGATGTTGTTTCCATAGTCGAAAACTATTGCGCCCCGCTCGCGGAATGTTAGCAGGGCACGCACATGCTCCGCTATGGAAGCATAGGCACGGCGAAGATATTCGCCAGGGTCACTCCGACGGAGTTCATCGGCTTCCTTCTTTGTCAATCCAGCTGGATAGTAACCGTTTAGGGGATCGTGTGCAGCCGTTTGGTCGGTTACCACGTCAGGAGTGATACCGCGGCGAACAAGCTCCGGATGCACTTCCGCCGCATTTCCTACCAGTCCAATCGAGATAGGCTTTCCTGCTGCCTTGTGCTCGGCAATCGTCGCGAGCGCCTGATCGAGGTCATGCATCTTGTGCTGGCAGTATCCATCCCGAATACGCCGATCGATGCGTTCTTCGTCCACTTCCACGCAGAGAATTGCTGCCCCTGCAATTGTTGCCGCCAGCGGTTGCGCTCCTCCCATGCCTCCCATGCCTGCAGTCAGGACAAAGCGTCCGTGGAGCGTCCCGCCGAAATACTTCCGACCACATTCGGCAAATGTTTCGTAGGTCCCCTGGACAATTCCCTGCGTGCCGATGTATATCCAGCTGCCTGCGGTCATTTGCCCATACATGGTCAACCCGAGTGCCTCAAGGCGGCGGAATTCGTCCCAGGTTGCCCACTTTGGCACAAGGTTGGCATTCGCAATGATCACGCGCGGCGCATCTGGATAGGTGCGGACAACCCCTACTGGTTTGCCCGATTGTACCAGCAGGGTTTCGTCCTCCTCCATTGTCCGCAGCGTCTCCAGTATAGCCTCAAAGCATTCCCAATTACGGGCTGCCTTTCCGCTTCCTCCATAGACGATAAGCTCGTCGGGTTTTTCTGCGTTTTCTGGGTCGAGATTGTTCTGTATCATACGGTACGCTGCTTCGAGCTGCCAGTTTTTACACGTCAGCTGGGTACCCCGGGGGGCTCGAATAATGCGCACTGGTGTTGTCATGCTTCGTCCTCCGTGTCTGGTGAATGCGTTGTTTTCTCTTGTTCAACTTTCTGAGCAAGCTCTCGGAGCAGCTGCCAAGTGTAAATACCGGTGTTGTGTCCATCCGCCCAGCGCGCACGGACGCCATAATTGCCCACTGGCTCAAGAGCCACAAGCTCGTTCATTCCTGCTGCATATTGCTGCAGTGGAAGCATCACGGTTGTACCAAACACCTGCTCACCCTGACAATACGCACACGGACAGGAATGGCGGAGCAATTCGAGCGGGATTGCTGCGCTGAAGCCATCTCCCCACTCGATGCGGAGCGTCATTTGGTCAAGTCGTTCGATTCTCGTCGGACGGAGAGCATCCATTGTTCTGGCACCTGCTGCAGTGCAAAAATCGTAAATTCACCTCCCAAGTGATGCGGACAATTCTTCTGCACCATGACCATCATTCAGCGCACGATCACAATCGAGCCGCACCAGCGCGGTATTCACTGCATCACCGGACTGATTGAAAAACAGCTTCCCGAACTTGCGCAGTTCCGCTGTGGGACCGCACACCTCTTTCTCCAGCATACAAGCGCTGCTCTTGCCCTGGGCGAAAACACCGACCCCGACGTGCGCGCAGACCTGAACGAGCATCTTGAGCGATTGGTCCCGGATGACCTTCGCCTCTACCGTCATGCTCTGGAAGGTGCCGATGATGCATCTTCGCACATCAAAAGTGCACTGATCGGTGTGAGCCTTCTCCTTCCTGTTCAGAACGGACGCTTTGCCCTCGGGCGATGGCAAGGAATCTACCTCTGTGAATTCCGCGACCACGCACCTCCGCGGACAATCGTTGCCACCGTCATGGGGCAAACGTAATGAAAGTAGCGAAGGCGTTAGCACCGTTTCGCGCCCTTGGGCTAGCACTTCTGAGCCTTTTTGCACCCTGGCGCTGCCGGATATGCTATGCAATCCTGCCAGACGATGCTGACAATCACTACCTCTGCCCCGCCTGCCGCAATCAGCAACAAGCTGCACCACCGCCAGCTGCCTTGCTTTCTCGTGCTGCTCAGACGGCAGCTCCGGACGAGTGCGCTCTTTCCCTGGTCATGGCATGCTGGAGTGCAGACCCCCGCCTGCGGCCAGGATTATTCGACCTTATCCGCGCACTCAAGTACTACGGCTACTGGCGAATTGGCGTGGAGCTGGGCACGGAGGTAGGACGCTGCGTCATGCAACTTTCGCCCGTCCGCTATGACGCCATTGTTCCCGTTCCAATCCATCCTGCTCGTCGGCGCGAGCGGGGATACAATCAAGCAGAAGCAATCGCCGAAGGAGTCGCTCAAGTGCTGGGCTGCCCGATCTGGTCCACCGTACTTCGCCGAACACGGCACACCCCAAGCCAGACACAACTTTCTGCCTCCGAGCGCATAACAAATCTCCGCAATGCCTTTGGAGCAGGGAAAAAGGCTGCTGCTCTCCGCGATGCAACAATTCTCATCGTGGACGACGTCTTTACCACTGGTGCAACGCTGCACAGTGTCGCAACAGCAGCACGGCGCTATGGTGCTGCTCGCGTGGATGCAGCAACGATTATCGTAACACAACCATAAACTTCTTCCCTGCCATGGCACACCAACTGCGATGGATACTTACGCTGCTTGTCGTAGCTGAGTGCAGTGCTCAAGTTCTTCTGCCGTATGAGCAATTTGACACCGATGGAATTCCCCCAGCTGTCTATCGCCAGCGGCGGGAACGACTTGTTAGCGCTCACACTGCTCGCTCACTTATCCTCCTGCTTAGTGCCGATGTTCGAAACCGTCAAAATGACGTGGACTACGAATACCGCCAGAACTCGAATCTGTTGTACTTGACCGGCTGCACTCAGCCGCGCTGCGCACTGCTGTTGATTCCTGGCGGCATCGAGTGGGAAGGGAAGCAAACCACTGAGCTTTTCTTCATCGAACAGCGCAATCCCAGTAGCGAAGTGTGGACAGGAGTAACGATGGGACCAGAGGAAGCGGAGCGACTACTTCAGCTCTCTCCTGCGCTCGAGTACGCAATGTTGCGCGTCGTTCTCGACTCGCTTCTCCCCACGCGCGACACGCTGTACATTGCTTCTGGCTTGCCAACTGCCTCGGTTCCGCTCCCCATCATTGGAGGGCGATTGAACGTTGAGCAAATTCTGCGAGACTCGCTGCAGAAGCGATTTCCTCACGTGGTCATTCGCAGCGGACTCCGCACACTGGCTGCAATGCGCGAAGTCAAGGATGAACACGAGCTACGGCTGCTCCGCAAAGCCATCGAGATTACGCTCGACGCCTTTGAACAAGTCCTCCGCAACGCCAAGCCTGGTATGCACGAGTACGAAATCGAAGCACTCATGGAATACCACTTCCGTCGGGCTGGTGCTGAAGATGTTGGGTATCCGAGCATCGTCGGAAGTGGATACAACAGCTGCATTCTCCACTACCAGCACAATCGCCGTCCCACACGCGCTGGCGATATGGTCCTTGCAGACTGCGGGGCAGAATACCACGGCTACACTGCCGACATTACGCGAACCTTTCCTATCACCGGTCGCTTCACGCCGGAGCAGCGCACACTGTACCTTCTTGTGCTCGAAGCGCAGGATTCCGCTATTGCTGCTGCGCAAGTCGGTGCTCCTTTCTCTGCAACGCACCGTGCTGCTCAAGCAGTCATTGCTCGGGGCTTGCAACAGCTTGGGATTATCGAGTCCCCCGCAGATGTCCGCCGCTACTTTCCCCACGGCACCTCACACTACCTGGGCTTGGACGTCCACGACGCTGGCACATACGGACCACTCAAAGCAGGGACAGTCATTACTGTCGAACCGGGAATCTACATCCCGCCAGGTAGCCCTTGCGACCAACGGTGGTGGAACATCGGCATTCGCATCGAGGATGACATTCTTGTCACCGAACGCGGACCAGTAAACCTCTCTGCCCGCCTCCCCCGCCATCCCGATGCAATCGAACAGCTCATGCAGGCAGCTGCAGATGCGCTCCGCAAGTAAACGAGCAGCTTTTCGAGCACGGAAGGGAGCTACACCACTTCAATCGGTGCAATAAGCCTTGGAGGCAGCGCTACTCCTCGGTGGAATACTTGCTCATGTCAAGCTCGATTTCCACTGGATACTCGCCAGTAAAGCAGGCAGTGCAGTAGCCAATTCCTTCGTCGTGAGGAACCGCATCAAGCAGCCCTTGGACCGAGAGGTATGCCAGCGAATCTACTCCCAAGTACTCCCCAATGCTCTCCACAGTGGAATGATGGTTGGCAATCAACTCTTCGCGACTTGGAAAATCCATGCCGTACTTACACGGATGCGTTATGGGCGGAGAGGTAATGCGTAGATGGACTTCCGCTGGTTTTGCAGCTCGAATAAGCTGCACCAGCTGTCGCGAGGTTGTTCCCCGCACGATGGAATCATCCACGACGACCACTTTTCGCCCTTCAAGAACTCCCCGCACGGGATTGAACTTCGCTTTCACCTTGAACGCACGCTCATCTTGCTCGGGCGCAATAAACGTGCGTCCGACGTAATGGCTTCTAATCAGCCCAATCTCGAAGCGCGTGGGGATGCCATTTTCTTCTGCATTGACCTTTGCATATCCAAGCGCTGCAGTGTTACCGCTATCGGGCACTGCAATGACGGTGACTTTATCGAATGTTCCTGCTTCGACAGGATGCTCAAGTGCAAGATTTTTCCCCAACTTGCGGCGGACCTTATCCACACTGTGGCCAAAGACAATGCTATCGGGACGAGCAAAATACACGTACTCGAAAATGCAGTGCCGCGCTTGAGGAGTCACTTCCTCGATTGGATAAGAACGAATCGTCCCTTCTGCAACGGTCTGTGCATCAATGACGACAAGTTCATTGTGCCGCACATCGCGGATGTACTCTGCGCCGACAATGTCGAAAGCACACGTTTCGCTGGCAACGATGTATGCATCGCTCCCCTGGCTGGTGCGCAGTCGCCCTATAGCAAGGGGACGAAAGCCATGGGGATCACGCGCAGCATAGAGCGCAGTATCGGTAAGAATCACCAGCGAATATGCCCCACGTGCCTGGCGGAGAGCAGAACGGATGCGTTCTAACTCGCTCGGCTCTTTGCTGCGTGCAATGAGGTGGAGAAATAATTCGCTGTCGGAGGTAGATTGAAAAATTGCTCCTTCTTCCTGAAGGGCACGGCGGAGTGCGCGAGTGTTAGTCAGATTTCCATTATGCGCCAGCGCTAAATTCCCTGCATGGTAGCGTATAGCAAATGGCTGAATATTCGCATCGGAGTTTCCACCGGTCGTTGAATAGCGGTTGTGCCCTATTGCAGCAGTACCTTGGAGGTGGTCAGTGAGAATGCGGCTATCGCTGAACACATCAAGCACTAATCCACGCCCCTTATGCCACCGGAAGCGAGGGTGTCCGTTTGATTTTTCCGACGGACAGGCAGCTACTATTCCACACGCTTCCTGCCCACGATGCTGCAATGCATGGAGGGCATAGTAGCAAATAACCGCTGCCGATGGATGGTTGAATACACCGACGATTCCACAGTTGGGCCGAACACCATCGTTCTGCATCATAAAGGCTTGGGAGGCGTGTGCCAAGGGAAGATGATTGTGGAAGACAACTACCAGCACAAAATTACTGCACCCGTTCTCCCCGAGACGCTGTTGGCGGTCGAAACTGCAAAAGCCCTTCGATAAGCTCCCGCTCGCGATCATAGAAACTCGGACGCAAGCGAATCGGGAAGCGACGCCCATATGCGTAAATACGCACACTTCGCAGATAGCGCCAGCCGCTGCGCTCTCGACGAATGATTATCCGGCGCACTTGGGTCCGTTCCAGCCGATGCTGGCGAAAGCGAGTTGCAAACACAATCGCATCCGGTTCGATGATAATCCGCCGCTGAAGGAGCATCGCTGCCGCCAGCGAAAATCCACTTACCACCACAAAGATTGCCAGCAGCCAGAAGATAGGGTCTTCAATTACCACCTCAATTTTTCCATCGCTTTGTATTGTCCCTGCAACAATGCTCCGTCCAAATCCATACAAGAGTAGGGCAACTGCATATACTGCGAGCGTGCGCCAGTACAAGTCAAGTCGGTAGGAGAACACCTGCGAAGCAGTATTCATTGCAGCTCCTCAATAGGGATGTAGCGTCGTTCTGTGTGTCCATCAGGCAGCTGTGCTGATGCGGTACAGATCATCTGCTGGAGAGTCGCCAGTGCCCTGGCAATCGAGCCAGCCTCTTCAATTGGCACTGTCGTGCACTGCCCATGGTTTTGGTACATCCAACTGGTAACAATCCGAAGGATTGCCAAGTCTGCAGGTGTGTGATTGTCGCAAGCAGTCAACCTGCCCTCTATGGCAGGAACCAGCGACTGGAGCGACGCGCACCGACCAACCACCTGCTGAAAAATCAAACGACCGTGGAAAAACACAAACAGCTCTACCGTCGCTGGTTCGTATGCTGTGGGAATAGCAAGCACGATGTTGAACCGACTGATAGACGCCGAAGGCACCGGATAGCGATGGGAAAGTTTCTGCAATTCGCGGATGCGATTGCGCAAACGTTGTGCTCGTTCAAACTCCAGTTGTTCGGCGGCGGCATGCATTTGTTGCTCCAGTAGCGCAATCAGTTCATCAACGTTACCGTGAAGCAGACGCCGAACTCGTTCTACTTCTGCAGCATACTCTTCCTCTGTTTGGAAAGCAGCACACGGAGCGCCACACCGTCGAAGATGGTAGTAGAAGCACGGCCGCACTGTTGCAGACGGATTCAACGTACCTGCGCATCGCCGGAGCTGAAACATTTCCTCGATCAAGTCTCGCAGTTCCTCTGCCATTCCCCGATGGGGGAAGGGACCGAAATACTCACTTGTTCCATCGGGATGCATTGCTAATTCTAGCCGAGGGAATCGTTCATTGGTCAAGCGCAGTAGTGGATAGCGGCGTGTGCGACGATGCAACACATTGAAAGGTGGCTGCAAGAGCTGAATGCGTTGGTATTCCAACAGGAGTGCACTCAATTCGGTTGGAGTCTCCTCCCACTCGATATGGCGAACTTGGCGGAGCATTCGTTCGATATGCTGGGCATGGGCTGCGCTGGGTAGAAAATAGCTCCGGACACGCTCTGCTAAGGATTTTGCTTTGCCGACATAGAGCACTTCCCCGCTTTTGTTGCGCATGGTGTACACTCCCGGCATATCCGGGAGCGCTGCAAGGTATGGCTCAACTGCATTGAGCACTGCGCGCGGAAGTGTACCGTTTGGCATACGTTGGTGCTGCACAGAGAGCAATTCCTCAAGTGTGGAAATCCCTCGTGCTTCTGCTTCCTCGAGTAAGCGCACAAGGATGTGGGCTGTTGCTTCTGCATCCCCAAGTGCACGATGACGGCCATGGATTGGTATCCCGAAGTATTCTGCCATTGCGTCAAGGTTTTTCTTCTGCGTTCCTGGAAGAAGCCGGCGTGCTAAGCGCAGCGTACACAAACGAGGAACTGTCCCTACGCTGTAGCCACACCGTTGCAGACCACTCTGGACAAAGCGCCAATCAAAGTGCTCATTGTGGGCAACAAATACCGCGCCTGGCAGCGAAAGTAATTGAGCGACAAGTGGTAGAACCTCGGATTCTTCTGGAGCTGCATAGACATCCGCATTTGTAATGCCTGTCAGCTGCTCGATAAACGGTGGGATAAACTGATGTGGATTGATGAGCGAATGAATGCGTTGCCCCAATTCACCGCCCTGAACAACCACGCAGGCAATCTCGATAATCCGATGCTGATGGGGATGGGAGCCCGTTGTTTCAACGTCCGTGACAATGTACGTAGCGTCCCAGAGCGATTGCATCAGTTCTTCTGCGTCGTAGTGACCTCCTCAATCCATGCCGCGTAAGCATCGGCAACTGCTGAGGCTTTCAGGACAATAAACTCTGGAACTTTATACGGATGAAGTTCCAAGATTCGCTTCTGAAGCTGCTCGATGCAATCCTCTCGCGTTTTGATGAGCAGTACTGCTTCTGTTTCGCTGGTGATTTTTCCCTCCCACCAATAGTGGGATGTCACGGCTGGGATAACCGTCGAACATGCAATCAAGCGCTCATTGAGTAACTGTTGCGCCAGGTTGTTTGCCTGCTCTTGTGTGCTTACGGTTGTCAATACAACAGCAATGTTAGAGTGTGGCATAACTTCGCACAGCACTATCAACTCACGCCAAAATTACACGATGGTGGACCTGCTTCTCCTGTATCTTGAGATGTACATGCTCATCTACGTTAGCGTTCAGCAGTGGCAACGGTACGGCGCTATTCGATATGCTCTCCTTGCTGCATCTCTGAGTGTGCTTGCGTTTATCCTCCTGTGGGCACTGATCAGTCCTTTGGCACGACTGCTTTATCCTCTCGAGAAACAGGCACTATTGGTTGGACCCGATACTCTGGGCGTTGTGCTAACAACCGCTGCACACCTTACCTTTGTGCGGTTCTACTTTTTTGCGACCTCGCGCCGGCAATCATCACCACTTCAGAACTAAGGTATGAAAAATCTCATTGCGATTGTTGCTGCTGTCGTCTTGGCTTACATGATTGTAAGCATCATGTGGTGGGTACTGTGGAATATCTGGTGGCTGACGATTTCGCTTGCAAAGTTGATATTGATTGCTCTTGTTGCCTTGCCGCTTTATGTCATCTTGCGGAAACGGTTACTGCGCGCATAAGGTGCGGACCAAAAACCATGCGCCGAATACTGTGACCAATCCACCAAAAAGAATCTCCAGCAGGCGTGATTTAATTCGGAGAGCAAGGTGCGCACCTAATAGGCTACCAGGAATTGTTCCAAACACCAGCATAAATGCAGTGCTCCAATCGATATGCCCGAGGGCAGCGTGGACAATCGTTCCTGGAACAGCAAATGCGGCGACACATACCAGGGAAGTCGCTATTGCTTGATGCATTGGCACACCTAACCACCGCACGAATGCAGGTACAAGAAAAGTACCTCCCCCAATTGCGAGGAATCCCGCGATAAATCCTGCTGTTCCACTCACAATCGCAATACGAAAAGGTGTTGGCTTCCCACCCGGACGATGATCTTTCGGCCCTTTGCGGAGCATCAACACTGCAACAGTGATAAGCATTGCTGCTGTTGCAGCCATCAGTACCATCCCACTTGTCCAATGCGTGAGGAAAGACCCGGCAATAGTCATCGGAACAGCTATAAGAATCGCCTGCTGAGCAAGCTTGCGATCAACAAATCCCCGGCGCCAATACGCTATTGCTCCCGTAATAGCCGATGGGAGCGCTACCGGCAATGGCGTTGCCAGCGCATATATCGGGGGCATGTTCACAATGACACGCAGCAACGGCGTGCCAATGAGCGCACCACCTATACCGAATAAGCCGGAAGAAAGTCCTGAAACAACACCGATGGCAAAGAGGAGGAGCGTAGGGAGCATCACCTGGTGAACACTCGAAGTAACCGCAGCATGCGATAGAGCAATGCTATTGGGAGCCCTACCACAGTGTAATAGCATCCCTCGATAGCATCAACAAACGTTGCACCACAGTCATCCTGGATACCGTAGGCACCCGCTTTATCAAGCGGTGAGCCACTGGCAACGTATGCGGCAATCTCCTCCTCGCTTAGAGAACGGAAAGTCACGTGAGTGATACGACTGTCAACAAGTTGTACCTTTTGCCATAAAACGCAGACACCTGTTATCACCGTATGTGTCCGACCACTGAGTAATCGTAACATTCGCACAGCATCATCTCGATCACGTGGTTTATTAAGGACCTGCCCATCGAGCACAACGGTAGTGTCTGCTCCAATGACAATTGACTCCGGATGCAAGCGACGTACTGCTGCGGCTTTTGCTTGGGCAAGAACTTCAACGTACTGCCGCGGCATAGTGCGGTCAAAAGCGTCTTCATCCACAGCAGCAGGGATTACTGAAACATCTATCCCAAGCAATGTTATCAGTTGCTGACGGCGAGGAGATGCTGATGCCAGGATAACAGGTGCTGGAAGCTGCAGTAACTGTGCGGCACAAGCATTCATTGCTGGATGCATGTGGCGGGATAAAGAACAACTTGAGCGGGAGAAGCATCGCTTTCAAGCGGAAGAACACTAATCTGCACCAGGTACAGACCGTCGAGGATTGCTGAAGGAATGTAGCACATTTCAGTGATTGTTGCGTGCAGCCGCGGTGCTTCCGGATAGTTCCAAAAAGCACGATGTGCTCGCAGTGCGCCACCATCCGACTCTGGATCCAGTGAAGGCAAATCAATAAGCACATGCTCAATACCCTGGAGGCGTAGTAGCTCTGCAGCTTCTACAGTCATGTACGGTGGATTGCTTCCAGACCAATCTCGAGTGCTTTTGGTCTTTTCATTAGGGAGGGTACGAATGACAGCAGCCGTAATATCAGGATCGTCGAATATTCCCTGGAGCTGGTCTGCGGTGATTGCCAAGCCCTCAGCTGTCTGAACAGGGGTCACAGTAATAAGCCGCCCAATCGCAAATACCGTACAGAGACAATCTGCAATCCAATAAGGCTGCGGACTGATATGCCCTACACATTCAGTATGGGTGCCATTCCCATGAGGATAAAGAAGCACGCGATCGCAGTTGACACTTCCTCCTTGGGCAACCGATCCAATAAAGGTGTCGGTGCAGTATGATGTAATCTCCGGAGCTGGTAAAAAATAGGCACGCATATTGCTGTTCATATTTCGACAAAGCCGTGATGAAATAGAATAGGGCTGGTCGAATGTTACCGCCCAGCGATGTCCGGAAATACCCTGAAGCACAGCATGCATACGCATAAAGGCATAGATGGCGAAGCAAAATTAGAAGAATGGATAATCGGCGCTAAAGTTTTTTTGGCGACTTACCGATACATAGCAACGAGCATCAGCTTACTGCATGCATAGAGCCGCTCAATGCTCACAATGGCATGCATTCATGGATGAACATAACTATACACATACAAGGAGGTATCCATGCCTTCTGCAATAACCAATGGTGCACGGATTCGCACCAACACTGCAGCCGAAAACGCTTATAACGCCCTCGATAGCGCGAATCGAAATATCGCATTACGCCAACTTCGTCTTTCTACTGGCAAGCGCATAAATTCTGCAGCGGATGACGTTGCAGGATACATCACCGTCCGATCGTTGGGGGAACGTAATAGCTCGCTCAAAGCCGCCCTGAATGCAGTGGGAGATGCAATGAATGTAACCAACATAGCCCAGGACGGATTGGACAACATCACTAACCTCATCATGCAGATTAAGGAAGCAGTGGCTTCTGCTGCATCGGGCGCAATGGGGACGGATGAAAAAATTGCCCTCGCAAAAGCAGCCTACCGCTTTGCACAACAGATTCAAACAATTGTTGATTCTACTGTCTTTGCAGGACGACAACTTCTCGATGGTACTTTCACAGCAAGTTTCGTTATTGGGTCACGTGCCGATAACACATTAATCACCCTGGGCATTGATCTTTCCACATTCAATCCAGAGCTCAACATCCCTTCCAATAACTTCGACTTACGTCTGGTGTCCCTCAATTTCGCAGGAGTGACAGGTCTTAGCTTGGCATCGCTCAACGAAGTTTCCTCCACCGATCTGGGCATCTTTGATTTCTCTGTTATCCAGACAACCTTGACCAGTATCTCGATTGCTCTCGCGAACGTCAGTAAGGTTGCTTCGTATTTAGGAGGCATTGCCAACCGGCTTACCTCACAGGAAGATGCTCTAAAGTCACAAATCACCAATTATAACGCCGCCATTTCTCGGATTGAAGATGCCGATGTTGCAAAGGAACAATTAGAGCTTATTCGTGCACAATTTTTACAACAGGCATCAATATTGTCCTTGTCGCAAGCGAACCAAACCCCACAAACCTTCCTCCAGCTTCTCCGAGGTTAGACAAGGTTTTCTCTACGGGTACGCACACGCGGGAACGCTCGCCTTGATGGTGAGCGTTTCTGCTGTTAGGGTAGTTTTGCGGTGCACACCTTCTTGTCGTTCTGCATGAACACACCGTTGAGCATCCTCTTTGTTACGGTTCTATTGGATTTGATAGGGTTTGGCATTATTCTGCCTGTTCTTCCTTTGTACGCTCGGACCTTAGGCGCCGACGAAGTAACAATCGGTCTTATCGCGTCCAGCTTTTCCCTTATGACCTTGATTTGGTCCCCCATCTTTGGACGATGGAGCGACCGTGCTGGCAGACGCCCCATTCTTCTTTCCTGTATCCTTCTCAATGCAGCAGGATATGCTCTTTTTGCAAATGCAACTTCCCTTAGCCTGCTGATTATCTCACGCATGCTCAATGGCATTGGGGCGGCAAATATTAGCGTCGCCCAAGCATACATCGCCGATATTACCGCAGGCAGCGATCGAGCACGATCCCTTGGTCTTATTGGCGCAGCATTTGGACTTGGCTTTATCATTGGTCCAGCACTGGGAGGATTCCTCAAAGCACATGGAGGCATTAGCGCAGTGGGCTATGTACCAGCCGCATTAAGTCTTCTGAATGCAGCAGTTGCGTGGATACGCCTTCCTGAACCTCAGCGAGAACGTGCTGCCTCTGTGCACCATCATTCATACGCTTCTTCCATAAAAGTAGCATTCGCTGCTCCTGTACGCCGCCAATTGATTGTTCTGAGCTTTGCTTACTGGTTTGCTTTCGTTATGATGCAAATCACGTTTGTGCTCTTTGCCAATGAGCGCTTCGGCTGGCGAGAGGACACCATCGGAATACTGTTTGCACTCATCGGTGTCATAGGAGCTGCCATCCAAGGAGGGGCAATCGGACCGCTGGTCCGTCTCATGGGAGAAAAACAGCTCCTCACCGTCGGAATGGTGTTGTTTTCCACTGGTATGCTCTTGCTGCCATGGATACCAATTGCATCATTGGTCATAGCAATTGTTGCCCTGATGGCAGCAGGGTCAGCGCTCATTAATCCTTCTGTCAATGCTCTTTTATCTCGATCTGCTGATTCTGCCTCCCAAGGCGCAGTGCTTGGTATGGCACAATCGGCTGCCTCGTTGGCACGTATTGTTGGCCCTATCGTTGGGATGGGACTATACGGCATACGCCATGAAATTCCCTACATTGCAGCAGGGGTCATTGGTATCATTTCGCTTTTTAGTTTGATTTTACCACTTGCTGCAGGGGAATCTTCGGCATAATCAACGCTTATTTTTGACCATTCGCACTCTTACGGTTTACCCTGGCTGTTATGAAACGACTGATGCCGCTTGGGTGGGTCCTCATTGTGGTAGTGGGATTAACCAGCTGTTCAACGCTTTCCCTACGACGTCTTGTCACCCGAACAGAGCGGGACGTGTACACCGTTACCCTGCTTGACACCACAACAGTTGTTGAATACACAAATGCACCTGGAGAACGCGGAGTACTCTATCCATCGAACCGCACCTACCGCACTGACCGCCATCTCAATCAATACGACTCTGTCGTTGAGCGGTATTATCCCAACTTCATCCGCGTCGGAGTATTTGAAAGCGTCGGGCTTATCGCTACTGGTCCAACCGACCGCGCTATTGCCGGGGGTATCTTTGGTATTTACACTGATCCCGACGATGCATTCAGCACCGAAATACAGCCCAGAAGATCGCTATTCACTGGCGGCATTTACCGCTACGGTACTGTGGAATTTCCCTTGTACTGGTTTGATGAGCCGCCTACATGGTCAATAGGATTTACAACTGCAGAGATCTACCAATTCGAAGCCAGCAACGAGCGTGCAGTTGTTGGTGCATTCCCCATTTCGATTCGTAAGCGGCACTTTCTTCGAGATGAAATTCCATACCTCAGCATTACTGGTACAGCCACATTCGGTTTTTTCCCATCACAGTATTTACATCTTGCAGGGTCATTCGATGCGGGGTCTTTAGGGGGGCTCAATCTCCGTACATACGGTGGTATCGTCATAGGACGCAGCATCGAGCAGAAAAGTATCGTGCAACCCTACCTGGGTATGGGCGTTTCCCTTCTGGATTTTCTCAATCACCCGCGAGAGCTACAGCGGCAGTGGGAAGAACACGAACACTCGTCATGGAATATTGGCTTTGCTCGACTCATGCCATTTCTCCTTATGACCGGTACTGATACAGCCGCCACTAGCCCCAGTATTGGATTGCAGCTTCGCCTTATGCCTACAACAATTGCATTCCCCGTTGGTGATCACCAGCTCTGTGTCGGTACCGAGCTTCTTAGTGCCGTGTTTGCATTTCGTCAACAACTTCAAAATGGTACAGGGTTTGGCTATGGGATTCTCCCTGTTCGTGTAGGCTATTGGATGCCGATTGGGGATGGATGGATAGCTATTGAACCTTACGGAATGTTCTCGTATTTCCCCCACACTATGTGGCAGGTTGCTCTTCGTGCCAATTTCAATGCCTTGGAATGGCTCCCTCTTGGAGTGGAGCTGGGATATGTGTCCAGTAGTGGTTTTACTGTCCGGCGCGGCACAGTGGCAGACATTGTTGGGAATAACATCCTCGCATTCAACGTTGGTTATCTCGGTATTAGTATTGGCATAGCAGAAGAAATCTTCCGTCCGGCGCAGTTACGATACTATCGCAGACAACACTAAATGGGCATGGTCTTGCTGGGCATCATAGCAATTATCTCGCCTTTTGTCGTTAGCACAATCGGAACGAATGACCCATACCGTTTCTGGATTGGAGAATACAGCACACAACCTGTTTATGTCTGGAATCGAGGCACCCTTTCCTCAGTTCAGCGAGACGGAGAGCGCTCTCTTCGCCTGCATGTTCCAACCCGTGTCGCACTTGCAATCCCCGGTCAGACGAATTTCCGTCTTGCTATGTCTGTCCTCGGTAATGAAGTGCTCGAGGGAGTTCGCCTTTTTCTGCGAACAACGGAACATGACTACACAATTACGCAGCAGCGTGGCATCGAGCTTCGGCTTGACCGCAATGGTGTGCAAGTTATCGACGGGTCACGGGTGCTGATCAGTACGGACTCCCTGCGGTACAAACCAGGAACACCTATTCGCATTGCTTACGAGCACGATGGACAGCAATTTCGCATCGCAGTAGGCTGCACCGTATTTGGACCGTTTCGCACTACGCGTCCTGCAACCACGATGACCCTTGTGGAGCCTTTGGGAGCAGACGGTGCACTTCTTTTCCTGGAGAACATCGTGGCAGAAGCCGTGCACAATTAGAGCTTCATCACCATTCCCAGGCGTCGGGAAAATTCACGTTCAAAGACTTCACGGTCGTCACTAACGATTCGAGTGGGCTTCTTACCGTTGCGGAGCTGAGTCAGTGCTGCATCAAGTGCAGCAGGAGAGACAGAAGGCAAAACAGCTACACTCTCCTGTGGAAGATCAGCTGCTATTGTCGTAGCATACTCCCCCGCGATGATAACAGGTTTTCCCGCGTAAACAGCACGGTGAACAACACTGGTCGGCGTGCTGCACCATGTCGTTGCAAGTGCAACTACTGCTCCCGATTGGGCAATTGCAGCATCAAGCTCTTCTGCACTGATTTTCTGCTTGATCTGGACGCGATCAGTGAGCTGCCACTGCCCGATTGCTGAACGAATTGAGGGAGCAACATCTCCTATAACAACTGCACTAAGCCAGGAATGCATACGAAGAATTTTCAACAACGGACGGAGAATTGCTGCATGCAACTCCTCTGCAGCAACAACGATTGTGTACTGCTTGTGAGTACCCTCCTGCCAAGTGACGGGGACTTCTCCACAGAGCTGATGAGGAAGAATGCCAATGTCCTCATGACTCAAAAAATCGGTTCGGCGCAGAATCTGCTCTTTCTGGTGCCGACTGATCACAGTGGTGTAGGCTGCTCTCCGAAGAAGGAGGTCAATCACCTGCTGGGGGGAACGACCGTTGTATGACGGTGCTCGATACGGGACAAGCTCCAGTAGCTCTCCAATGTCAACAGCCAGGGGAATATCGAGCCGACGAGCAATTGCATCTGCCGCTTGCGCACTACTCAACGGTGGAGCAATGCCAAGCACAATGTTTATCGGTTTACCAGAAAAAAACCGCTCTGCCCCTTCCAGGGCATGGTCAATCCAATCAGCATAGAAATCCGGTGCAGAAAGGAATGGATAGCGTAACCAATGCCGAAGACGAATTGTTGAAAGCGAGCGTTGCCCGAGGGAAAATAGGCGCTTTGAACTTGGTACGACACTGTATCGCTCAATGCCCTTTGCTTCCAATTGCTCAGCCCACCCTTCGTGTCGGGGATCATTGCGGCTCGGTGCTGCATGCAGGACATGCACTGTCCACCCTCGCTCAGCAAGTAACTGAGCAATGTATGCAGCACGCAGGCTCGCGACACTTCCATAAGGCGGGAAATGGTACGTGACAATTAGTACAGAGCGCTCAAGATTTGTCTCATTCATTCCGAACGTTGTCAAGGCAAATAATATGAAGCATGCAAACATGCAAATTACGTTCCTTTCACAGGCAGCGGTGCGCCCTCTTATACTCGTGTAATTTTGTGGCGGTTCCACCATCTTCTGACTGCACACTATGAACGCACAACATGCAGCAGCTACATCTGCCCCAGAACTAAAAGACCTTGCACAGAGGGAAGAAGACTTCCTTCCAATTCTCGGGACTGACTACATCGAGTTCTATGTAGGCAATGCGCGGCAAGCAGCGTATTATTACCGCACTGCTTTTGGCTTTCGGCTTACTGCTTACGCTGGGTTAGAGACCGGTGTTCGCGATCGAGCCTCGTATGTGCTCCAACAAGGGAAAGTCCGTTTTGTGATGACAACTCCATATCATCCGAATAATCCAATTGCTGACCACATTTATACGCATGGCGACGGAGTGAAGGTTCTTGCTCTGTGGGTTGACGATGCTCGACGTGCTTGGGAAGAAACAACCAAGCGCGGGGCGGTCAGTGTGCAAGAGCCAACAGTGCTTCAGGACGACAACGGAGAGGTTGTCCTTGCGACAATCAAAACCTATGGCGACACTGTCCACACCTTCGTTGAACGCAAGAACTACCGGGGAGTTTTCATGCCGGGATATGTGCCGGTCAACTCCGACTATAATCCACCCCCCATTGGCTTGAAGTATGTTGACCACTGTGTGGGAAATGTCGAGCTTGGGAAGATGAACGAATGGGTAAAGTTTTACGAGGATGTCCTTGGGTTTAAGCTGCTAATCACCTTCGATGACAAAGACATCTCGACGGAATATTCCGCGCTGATGAGCAAAGTTGTTTCTAATGGCACAGGATACGTCAAATTCCCCATCAACGAACCAGCACAAGGGCGCCGGAAATCTCAAATCGAAGAATTCCTCGAGTACTATCATGGTCCGGGCGTGCAGCATATTGCTCTTGCGACCGATGATATTGTTTTTACCGTCAGCGAACTGCGCCGACGAGGCGTAGAATTTCTCCGCGTACCTGCGACGTACTACGATGACCTTCTCGACCGCGTTGGGAAAATTGACGAGGACATTTCTGTGCTCCGCGAACTCAACATCTTGGTTGATAGGGACGACGAAGGGTATCTGCTACAAATCTTTACCAAACCCGTCCAGGATCGTCCCACGCTCTTTTTCGAGATCATCCAACGCAAAGGCGCACGATCCTTCGGAAAGGGCAATTTCAAAGCACTCTTCGAGGCAATCGAGCGCGAGCAAGCACTGCGTGGTAACCTCTGATAGCATTATAGCTCCTTCCATACCAGAAGCCAGTGCACCGATAGGCATGCTGGGCAAGGGCATGCCTATCGGTGTTTTGTGTATAACTATCGCCTATTTTTGCGCACCATGCTGCATGCCGCAGCGACAATCCATGTAGTTCCACACCATTGACAGTGCTATGTCTTCTTCAACTCGAAAAGCTGCTCCCAAATCAGTGTCTGGCACAAACAGCCGCAAATCTCTTCCGCCCCCACCGACAAAAGAAACGATGGGGGCACGTTTCTACGAGTCGGTTAACAAGTACTTCGACCGGGCTGCTGCCTTTACCAAACATGACAAAGGCATTCTCGAGCAAATCCGCGCATGTAACATGATTCTAGAGGTCAAATTTCCAGCGCGGATTGGAGGAGAAATAAAAGTCATCACCGCATGGCGGGCAGAACACTCGCACCATAAGCTTCCTTGCAAAGGAGGCATCCGCTACAGTGAAGATGCCGATGTTTACGAGGTTATGGCACTTGCGGCATTGATGACATACAAATGCGCTGTCGTTAATGTTCCGTTCGGTGGCGGGAAAGGAGCAATCAAGGTTGATCCGCGCAAACTAACCGTCGAAGAATTAGAGCGCATAACGCGCCGTTATACGGTGGAGCTTATCCACAAGAACTGCATTGGTGCGTCCATCGATGTTCCAGCTCCCGACTATGGCTCTGGTCAGCGTGAAATGGCATGGATTGCGGACACGTACATGTCGTACCGTCCCGATGACATCAACGCCTTAGGATGTGTTACCGGCAAGCCTGTGGGGCAAGGTGGCGTGCGAGGAAGAACAGAAGCAACAGGCCGTGGATTGTATTTCGGTGTCCGAGAGGCACTCAGTGATCCAGAGCTCACCAAGCGTTTGCGCATTACTCCTGGCTTAGCAGACAAAACAGTCATTGTCCAAGGTTTTGGCAACGTTGGCTATCATGCTGCCCTCTTTCTCCAGGAGGGAGGCGCCACGATTACTGGCGTGATTGAGTGGGATGGAGCGGTATGGAATCCCAAAGGAATTGACGTCCGGGAGTTGGCTGCCTACCGAAGCGAAACAGGGTCTATTACCGGTTTCCCCAAAGCGAAAACAATAAAAAACGGCAGCAGCGTTTTGGAATATCCCTGCGATATTCTCGTTCCGGCAGCTCTGGAGTCACAAATTCACATTGGCAATGCCGAACGCATCCAAGCAAAAATTATCGCCGAAGGTGCCAATGGTCCGGTGACCTCGAATGCGGAGGAAATTCTGCTCAAAAAAGGGGTGTTTCTGATTCCCGACATGTACCTCAATGCCGGGGGGGTCATCGTCAGTTACTTCGAGTGGTTGAAAAATCTTTCCCACGTCCGCTTTGGCTTGATGGACAAGCGCTTCGAAGAGCAGATGAACTCGCGCATCATTTCGACCATTGAAAAGCTCACTGGACAATCCCTTGGGGAATTCGAACGTAAGCTCATCATCCGTGGACCAGAAGAGGAAGACCTGGTCAATTCTGGGCTGGAGGAAACAATGGTCAGTGCCTACCACGAGATCATGGAGGTATGGCACCAGCATAAAGGCGTAAAGGACATGCGAACAGCGGCATTTATCTCGGCAATCAACAAGATTGCACAAGCGTATTCTCTGCTTGGTATCTTTCCCTGACAGTGTGTGAAACAGTTGCTGCAAGAAGCATTAGCTGCTATAGCGCATCGTATGTAATGCTCGGAGGTGACAATGCTACTTCAACGGGTATGGTGGATACTTTGCCTCTCCACTTTTGCACTTGCCCAGGTGCCACCAGCGAGCAAGGTTGCTATCCCCTTGCGTGTTACGCTCGACCGCAGTTCCATACCGGTGACCGCAACGATTCGGTGGCGGCATGATCCCGACTACGAAGGACCCTATACCGTCCTTGTCCGTCAGCGAGGGATAGAGCCACAGTTTAGTCCCGTTGGATCAGTGACGCCAATGGGAGATAGTGCCACTTTTACCTTTGAGTTGAGTGCAGGGACACTTTACGAAGTTGGGGTTCTCAATTCGCTGGCGCGTACTATCAATGGACAGCAAGTACGGTTTACCGCTGCAGGATACACCTGTGTAGGGGATAATATCCCTGTTCCCCCATTCCGTGGGCGCGTTCTGTTAGTCGTCGATAGCACCGTTGCCGATCACCTTCGGGCTGAGCTTACGCAGCTGAGCGAAGACCTCGATCGCGAAGGATGGCGCGTCGATCGCGTCCTTGTTCCACGGGCAGAACGGTTTAGTGCAGCTGCGGTGCGCCGTACAAAAGACAGCATCCTGGCATGGTACCGCCGCGGCAATCCTGATGAACCTGCAACTGTCTTTTTGATTGGTCGTATAGCAGTGCCTTACTCGGGGCTCTATTACAACGGTCAGTACATCATTCCTCCCGATGGACACAATCCCGATCACCGCGGCGCGTGGCCCGCAGATGGTTACTATGGGACACTGAGCGAGTACGGCTGGACTGACCAAGTAGCCGATACGGCTGGAGTTGTCCGCGAGGAGAATCGCAATCTTCCGGGCGATGGGAAATTTGACAACGTCTTCTTCCCCACCCCAGTTGAACTCCGGATTGGACGAGTTGATTTCTACAATCTTCCCCGATTGACGCCTGCAGGCTCAACAGATCAGCAAGCAGAGCGTGAACTTCTCCGAGACTATTTTTCTCGCAATCATGCATACCGCACAGGAAGCAGGCAATACCAATTGGCCGGTCTTATAGACGACAACTTTCCAACTTACCCTGAACTCTTTGCTCGCTCCGGCTGGATAAGCTTTCCGCCATTGGTTGGGGCAAGTAATGTTCGTGCTGAAAAGTGGTTTCCAACTCTCGATACAAGCAGCCGCCTTCTCGCTTATGGCTGTGGGGCAGGGTCCTATACCAGCGCAAACGGTATCGGCGGACTCAATGAATTTTCAACGCGGCGTGTCAACGCAGCATTTACGATGCTGTTTGGTTCATATTTCGGCGATTGGGATTCACAAAACAATCTGATGCGAGTCAATCTGGCGCGCGGTGCGCTAACCTGCTCGTGGTCGGGGCGGCCCGTATGGTATCTTCATCCAATGGCTGCAGGGGAAACAATTGGTGACATAACGATGATGGTACAAAATTTCTCCCCCTTTGTTGGACAAAGCGTCTATGTTAGCTCCAACGCACAAGGCTGGATTCATGTTGCGCTGCTTGGCGATCCAACCTTGCGGATTTACTACGGTCGCGTGCCTCCACCGCGTCAGTTGAGTGTGCGCCAAGATGGGCGGTCAATTCATCTTGAGTGGCAATCACCACAGCTGCCCAGTGACAGTCTTGTTGGATATTACGTGTACCGCACCCTTCCGAATGGACGGGAAGTTGCGCTCACACCTGAACCAATCACGGATACACGCTTTACGGACACTTATCGCACCGAAGGTGTCGTTCGTTATGCGGTACGCTGTGTTGGGCGGATAAGGACACCTTCGGGCTTAATCCATGATCTTAGCCCTGCTGTGCGCGCGGAGCTATTTACAACCTCTGTGGAGCAAGCAAACGAGATACCTGCTGAGGTCTCAGTGGTTGTTGCACCGAATCCGGTCAGCGATGTTGCTCGTGTTACTATCCGCACCAGCAAGCCAACGCTCGCTCATGCCCAATTATACAGCCTCGATGGGCGCCAGCTTGCAACTCTGCTTCATACTACCGTTGTTGATGAAGCCACCGTTATGTGGGACACCAGTTTATTATCTGCTGGTGTTTACATGATCGGCGTGCGAACATCGGAAGGTGCTACCGTTCTCCACCCGATCGTCGTGGCACACTGACACCCAATCTACTGTTCATCCGCTTAGGCGCCCAGTAGCCATTGCAATCGCTAGCACTAACGAAAACACCAGATGAAGCTGGGCAGTGAGAAGATCGAGAAAACTAAATGCTACCCGCGCATGGTTGAATGCAACTTTGATATTGCGCCACGCAAGCGGCACAGTAAGAAAAACAGCAATAGACCACAGGGTTATCCACCCCGCTAGAGCAAACCAGAGGACGAGACCATATGCTCCTGCCAAAAGAGCGGCGTAATAGTATGCCGACCATCGTGGACCAAGAATTCCTGCAAGAGTCGTATATCCAGCACTGCGGTCCTCCTGAATATCCCGGTAATTGTTGCCATGAAGGATCGCTACTGTCAGCAGACCTATCGGTATAGAGAGAACCACCGGATACCAATCAAGGGCAACAGTCTGGACATAGTATGCTCCCAGCGCCATGAGCGGTCCAAAGGCAAGAAATACAGCGATGTCACCAAGCGCTCGATACTTCAGCCCAATAGGAGGTAGGGTGTAGAACACGCCAATTCCGGCACCAAGCGCCATCAGAAGCCATACGGCAGCTCCGCTCAGTGTAACAAGCCATGCCCCAATGAATGCAGCCAGGATAACAAGCACTATTCCCAAGGCAAGATGGGCTCGCGGGGACATCAAGCCATCGACTAACACTCGACTTGACCCAAGCACACGCCAAGTATCCGCCCCACGACGCCAGTCCATGTAATCGCTAATTACGTTCAATCCTGCATGAGCGGTCATTGTACCGAGAAGAACCAGCAGAAACTTTAGCCAATCTATCGTAGGAGCTGCCAGTGACCCAATCAGCACCGGTGCTATTGTAGCAGGAAAGGCAAAGGGACGAATCGCCTTCCAGAAAAGACTCCACGGTGATAGCTTATCCCGATGATCCCGGAAAAACGCCATCACCTGGTCGTTAACTTCGACTTCCATGCGGGGCTGCCACACGCGGCTAAAGTCCGAAATGAACAACTTGGTAGGGCGAATCCGGAAAAGCATAACACCCGGTATCATTTTCGCATAGAGCACAAGCTCTAAGGCCTTCCGAAAAATCACGTGGGCTTCTGGTCTGGAGTCAATCGGCCCCAGGCACTCTGCGATACCTTGTCCTTGCACGAAGCGATCAGGCACACCGCGCTCGATAACAAAAAACACATGAGGGTTTTCCATAACATTGCGGTAGTTGCGTCCCTGCTCCAGAGCAACGTACAGGTAGCCGTCTTCTTCGCCAAAATAGGCTTTTCCTGCCCACACACCACCGGTGCCTTGGGTCACCAACGTAAACGATTTGTTGGTGCGAAAAACCTCCTTAGCAACATACAGGGCATCCATCTGCTTCATGTCACTTCCTCTATTGACCGACCATTCGGTCAGCAAAAATAGAAAAAAAACCGAGCACCATGTCATGAACATAGTGCTCGGAGAAAAAAGTGGCTGGGTAGGATACCAGCATCTATTAGCGATGAACAGCGGGTTTGGGTGTTGCGAACACGTATACCAATACGTTGTCGGTTTGGGTGTTAGATCCTGCTACACGAGTAGTAGCATTCGCACTAATCCATGCTTCTGCGAACCCATTAAGATTGCCGTAATTCGTGGATGTAAATGGCGAATCAACAATCCATGCTACATGTCTCCCATCTGCACTCAGTTTCCTAGCTACCTCATTTTCTAATGGGGCAATCTCTGCGGCAAACTTGCCCTCATTTACTGCCCTTTGTGCTCTATTCTCTGCGCCACCCAAATACAGCACCACCGATCTCTCTTGCACTATTCCGTACACTGAAGGAATTGGTATCAGAATGTGCGTCGGCGAAAAAACAAGGGTATCGGTGACTGTACCTTCGGAATTTTCCATGGGGTTTGTACCACTGTTCGGTGGGGCAGAACCTGCCACAAACTCACTAAAATATACGTGGAAATACAGACCATCCGTATCAAAACTCTCTACTCTTACTGTGGTTGAGGAGCTATCGTCTGCGACAGCGTAACAGAGGTAATGTGTCGCTTCCTCAGAAGAGGGTGGGTTCCCTCCTTGACCTTCTGGTCCCGCCGTCCGCTTCAACAATGTGATGTTCCCTCGGATAGGACCTGAGCCCTTCAAACGCCAGAGCGTCCCGCCTTTATTATCCATTCCACCTTTATTAATTACGTCGACTTCAATTACATCTTCCGAATCTATCCCTTCTATCATGCGTAGTCTCACATATGTATTATTACCCTGACCACCGCTCCCCTGACCTTCTGGTCCTGCCGTCCGCTTCAACAATGTGATGTTCCCTCGGATAGGACCAGAGCTCTTCAAACGGGCGACTTCTGCACTATCGCCCTGACCGCTGTCTCCTTGACCTTGGGGCCCTGCCGTTCGCTTCAGCAACGTGATGTTCCCTCGGATAGGACCAGAACCCTTTAGACGTGTAATATCTCCTTTGACGCTCTGGTCACTGTTTCCTACTGCACCCTGTGGTCCCGCCGTCCGCTTCAGCAACGTGATGTTCCCTCGGATAGGACCGGAACCCCTCAAACGGGCAGTTTGATTTGCACCCCCCTGCCCTTCGGTAAACAGGCTATCATCCAGCACAATGGCATCTGCATTCGCCAGCAGCTCCTCGATGATCTCGCTGTTGAGCTGTTGTGGAATGCGAACTCGGACGAGATTGAGGATCGTGTCCGTCACATCCTCGGACATCGGGGGATACTCCAATTCTACACCCCCTTTCCATAAGTCGGTCATGTCAACATCCCACTCAAAGACTGCTATTGGGAGGGGCCTACTGCAAGGCTCCTCAAGTCCGTCAATTCTAAAGCGTTGTGCAGCATCTGTTTGCGCTGAAGTATCTGCAAGCGTAAACCACTCAATCTGGCTTGCACCGTTATTCCGTCCGTAAGGGCGTCCATTGAGGAGCGCCTGCACCTGCCACACATGGCCGGCATAGTTGGGATCGGCTGCATCGGGACCGAGTTGCTCCTGCACTGGTATTTGATAGCTCGTCGTTGGAACGTCCACTTGCAGGCGCACTGGATTGGTCATCATCGCATGGGCTGGTGTTTGCCCACGATAGCGCACTTTGAGGGTCACTCGATAGACAATCCCAGCAGGAGCTGGTCTTGCCGGTGCCCATTGGAGTAAAGGCGTAACATTAACAGTGCTCCCACCAATCAAACGCGCGGGGGAGAAGGGAGCGATATATCTCCAGTCGTACAATTCGAGTATAGGCGGAGAATCAACTTGGACTAAAGGCATAGCATTGACGGTACTCCCACCAATAGGGGAAAGCAATTGAGGAGGATCGGGCAACGTTATGGTAAATTGAGCGCAAGCACGCTGAGACAGCGGGCGCATCTGCCCGTCGAGCACCGTCATGCAGAGTTCGTAGCTCCCCTCTGGTAATTCACCCGTTCGGGTAATGTTATCACGCATCTGTTGGTCATACTCAACCGCTTGCTCATTAATCACTTCCCTCCACGAAAGCATTCGGATATCTCCACGATTCAACCGGAACCGTGGCTGCGCAGGATGACCATTGCGTGTCCATGCTATTCGGCGACCTTCCCGCAAAAGTTCAATACTGCAGATGAGATCGGCAAAATCTACGTGTCCAGTATTCCGCACGACAAAGCGAATCAGCGCCTCGTTCTCTCTCCACTCGGATATTCGCGCCGGCATCTGCCCTGCAAAAGAAAGCTGTACACTAACTGAGACTGGACCTTGGGCAAACAGTTGCACGCTTATCAGTAAAGCTATGGAGAAGCTTAGCGTTAAGTGGAACACACCAGGAATCCCCTTGGTCCGCTCTGTAGAAAGGTAGTTCATAAATACACCTTTTGGTAAGTGAGACACAAGTGAGACAAAAGTAAACGTGCCTAATACTGCTATTCCCCGATGTTTGTTCCCCCTAAAGGTACACCTGCTACCTCTCACTTCTTGAAACCGATATGCCTGTCGAGCACCGATCGGTACACAACGCTTTCACTCATGCAAGTACTCAATGTCAAGTCTCACTGTAAGCGTTGTTGTAAGATGTCCTCAATCCCACAATAACAGCACCCCACCGACTTCGGTGAGGTGCTGCAGCCGACAAATCCTCTCTTACGAGGGTTCCAAAATGGAATGTCGGGTGTTAGTCTTGGGCACTAATTATTAAACATAACTAATTCCCCGGTTTCTAAATCCCAAACACCCCCATCACTTAGACCTATCCAAGCATACTGGATAACTCCCCACCCTATATCGAGCGGTGGCAGTCCGCACACAGGCCCCTCCGGCTCCTTGGG
>JANWWF010000060.1 GCA_025055755.1 Candidatus Kapaibacterium sp.
TATTCAGAGTTAAGTTCAGAAAGGGGCTCTGGCTCCGACCAGCGGTTGCCGAGCCAGCGGCAGCGGTAGAGGTCAGTACCGCCCTTTCCTCCTGGGCGGTCACTTGCAAAGTAGAGTGTTTGCCCGTCGCTCGAGAGCGCTGGCTGTGAGTCCCATTCGCTGGAGTTCGGCGGCAGGGGCAGATTGGTCCCTTTTCCCCAATATCCTTCGCTGCGCTTGGAGGTGTACAGATCGGTGCGACCAACACTCCCCGCTTCGTGCTGGTAGGCGGCAAAGATCATCGTTTGGCCATCGGGGGTGAGAGCTGCACAGCCGATCTGAGAAGCATTCCCAATAGTGCGGATGCGTTCGGGCGGCTGCAGTTGGCCGCCTCGAGAGCGGGACATATAGAGGCGCTGCTCGCCGCTGCGGTCGGAGGTAAAATATACCGTTGCGCCGTTATGCGTAATTGCTGGAGAAAAGTCATCGGCGCTGCTGTTGTACTCGAATGGAAAGATTTCCACCTGGGGTCGAAGCGTGCGAGTTTGGATTTGCGCATGTATGCTTGTAGATCCGAGTGCGTAGAGCGCAAGTGCAGCAATAAATACGCCAAGTATTGATGTCATGGTTGTTTACCTCCTACAAGTTAAACCACAAACCGACAGCGAGCTGCAACGCATGTAAGGTTCGGTTCCGGATGGTGTAGATCTGTCCTACTACCGGATGGCTAAAGTCTTCTTCATCATTTGACCGAAGAGGAGTAAGAAAGAACTGCCCTCCGAAGCGAGGAACAAGAACAATATCGCTGCTGAGAGGAATTCGATACCCAATGCTGAGATCTAATGACCAACGTTGCGAAGAAAAAAGCGCAGTATTTGACCCTGACTGTTCGCTTCGACGACCTACAGGCATTCCCTGTTGGTCGAGAAATTCACACCCACTGTCATCAACAATAGTATCTACTTGCCGGAATGATGCACTACTACGGCTGTGGTAGCTTATACCGCCAGTGACAAGCCAGTTTTCTGCAAATCGGGCTCGTATTCCTACGCCACCAACCCAGTAGTTGATAGTTTGATCTGTTGTTGATTCAACGCGGGTTGGACGAATGTTTCCACTGCCAATCGGGAGCTCACACGGTCCGTCAACGTAGCCTTTCATCGTAAAGCGCTTTTGGTCGTATCCCAGGCGTGCATAGAGTCCCACGTAATCGGTTAGGGCAAAGTCCACAGCAAGATTGATAAATGGACCTATACCCGAACCGCTAGTCAGGTTAGTCTGATAAGAAGGGGCTTGGTGCTGAGTGATGCTTTGTCCGAAAAAACTCAGTGAGCCTCCTATCTCAATGCCTAGTGCCCAGGGGTTACGAACAAGCCCAATATGTTGCTGGGCAGTTGTTGGAACAATGCTCTTCCCTCTTGGCCGAAGGACATCTTCGTCAGCTTTTAGCACAACGGTAGCACTGAAGACCACCAAAAGAAAACATAGCAGCATACGTCCCTCCACGTGGTAACAAACACGGTGGCAAAACTACGCAGTAGCTTTCAGTGGACACAATACAAGCAACAGACTACACTCTTGCAATACTGCTGCGGAGTACCAATGCGCGGCACTTCCGATTGATGCTTGAATCAATTTATGCCCAAACTTGTGCTCCGACGCAGGTGTTGTATGTCGCCTTCCCAAACAGTGGTTCTGCAGTGGTGCAGATGGCAACAACATACCCGCTGATGCTTGAGTGTGAGCAGAAGGTGCTCTGGTGCACTCGGCAGGAGCTTGATCAACGTCTATTTCACTGGAGTATCCTGGAAGCTATTGCCAATCACCTTACAACCTCAACACTTATCATGACGGAAAGTGATGTTGTCTTGCACAGAGAGTTTTCTTGTACATTGCTTGCACTTTCTGCTCAGGGAAGAACGATTGCTACCGCATTTCCTACTTTCCTATCAGCAGAGCTTTCCAATAGGCTCGATGAAGCTGCTATAAGCAACGGAGAGCCCTTTCGGACGTGGGGACAAACGTGGAAAGATAGTCTCATTGGTCGTTCCCGTTACGCACGACGTATTATCCCGCTCGGGAGATTGGGGATTGCACTCGATCGGTGCAGCATCCGGCGCCAACTGTCCAGCACAGCATTAGCAATGGGGTATGAGGTGCTCACGGCGCT
>JANWWF010000061.1 GCA_025055755.1 Candidatus Kapaibacterium sp.
ACGCAGCCCACCGATCCGGCAGTAGGCGATGTTGTCATCAACGAAATCATGTGGATGGGCAGCTACAACAATTCGGGCACTGGTTTTACGGATGATGAATTCATTGAGCTCTGGAATAAAACCGCGGCCCCCATCAACATCAGCTTTTGGACCATTACGGGCACTGGCGTCAATCCCATCACCCTGCCCCCAGCACAGACCCTCCCCGCCAATGGTTATTATGTCATTGCGCGCAACAATGCCAATGCTTTTCCGTCGGCAAATTACTACAAAGGCAGCACACTTGGGCTTTCGGGCTCGACACTGCAGTTGCAACTCCGCACGAGTCTCAACACGCTCATCGATACAGCGAATAATGGTGGTGCGCCGTTTGCGGGAGTGAATGACACTACGAATCAGATCCGCCGTGCGATGGAGCGTAAACCAACTGCAACTGATGGCACACTTGCCGCAAGCTGGTACAACGCACAAACTGCAGGAAGCCATGTTTCGGCAGGGTTTAACAATAGAACCATTGCGACACCGGGACAGGCCAACTCCTTTGCTGTGCTAAACGCAACAGCAACGAACTCTACCACGGTGGTAGTTTCTTTTAACATTGAGCCGACTCCTGGAAGTGGTGTAAATGGTGCGGAAAACCCGATGAATTATACAATTCCGGGTCTTACGATTTCTTCTGCTGTTTTGTTAGGAACTTCTGTCACCCTCACCACCAGTGTGCAAACTCCTCTTGCGGCGTACACGGTCACTGTGAACAATGTTACGGCAAACGGGAGTGGAGCAAATCTGAATCCAAACTCTGCAAATTTTACTGGCTATGCTACCAGCGCCATTGTAAAAATTTCTGAGATTAACTCAAATATCACAAATTGTGACCTAATTGAATTTAAAGTAATGAGCAGTGGCACTATGAATGGCATCAAAGTAATAGAGGGTGGGGAGCTTTCCGATACTGTGTTGATCACATTTCCAGCAATAACAGTTAGTGCTGGCGACATCATTGTCCTCCATATCAATTCAGGACATGCGACCTGTAATCCCAATGGTGCAACAAACGAAACGACTTCTAAGACACAATTTCCACAAAGCTCCTATCCGACAAATTACGACAGCGCCTGGGATGTTTGGTCAACCGATACAGGTTTGACAAATACAGACAATGTCATTGTTGTTACGGATGCTTCTGGTACTGCCTATATGGATGCGATAGCGATCTCCAACAACGATGGTAGTGTGTCCGCAGCGGCCAAAACGGATTTTTGCGCTATATACAATGGCGTTATTTGGACAGATGTTCCTTCACCACCGTGTTCTGGTGCAACCAACTCAGCCCTGGAGAACAACGCAGTAATTGATACGGACAATCTCGGTACGTCAGTTTCTGGTAATTCCTTCCAGCGGCGGCGTGATTCCGGTGGTATGTACTGCGACAGCTCCCCAGGCAAAGCCGCGGACTTCACATTGGCAGCATCCACATGGGGATTAGACTCCACCTTAGGTGCTGGTCCCTGCCCATAACTCCACGTATCCACAAAAACGCTTGCACACTGCCCTTACGTAGCCCGTGTTCAGCGCTGAGCAAAAAGGGCGGATTTTGCGGTACCAAGCGACGCCCATTTTGCGCAGGTTCAAATTCATTCTTGCTACACAGCTCCTGCAACATCGACCGATCAACTCTACCTTGACCAAGCCTACTTCGGGCCGTGAGATTTAGCCAGTTTGGGCAAGAATACCAGAGTAAGGCAGCCGCGCGCTATATTCTCCGTACAATGCGACATAATGCCAGCTATGTAAAACCTGCAGCTTTGGCGTAAAAAATATCACTCCCACAATGATGCGGTAAACCCCGAAAACAAAAAAACCGCGCCGCGCGATGTAGCCGACAAAAAACCACACAGCCAAAATCGCTGTAGCAAACGCTACAATTGTGCAACTCGCAAAAGATCGAGGTGCACCGTGTGGGGCATG
>JANWWF010000062.1 GCA_025055755.1 Candidatus Kapaibacterium sp.
GAGCCTACCTATCGCGTTCGGACTACACCTGTTGCCGATCCGCGTACTGGTGAACAGTGGATAGAGTTTACCGTTGAGCAAACGCAGACCAGCGATGCGCTGCAGCCACTTTTTCGCATGCCGATCAACTTTGAGGTGTATTATCAAGATGGCTCGCGGCAGACGGTTCGACAGTGGATAAGTGACCGCTTCCATATTGTGCGGGTGCCGAATCCAAAGAAGCAACCGATGCTTTTTGCCCTGTTTGATCCTGGTGCAGTGATACTCAAGCGTGTGGAATTTGACAAGTCCACCGCTGAGCTTATGGCACAGGCACAGCTGGCGCAGTTTGCCATAGATCGCTACGATGCAATAGAAGCGCTCGTTCAGGATAGCACGCTTAGCGATTCGGTGAAAGCTCATTTCCTCGGTGAGCGTTTTGCCGCGGAGCGTTTTTTTGCTATCCGTGCTCTCATTGCACGAACGATTGCAAGCGACGAACGGCTGCATCGCTTTGCGATTGCGCGGCGTACTCTCTCGCAGGCACTTCGTGATAGCGATGTCGAAGTTCGCCGTGCAGTAGTTACAACACTGCGCACTGTTCCTGGTTGGCTGCGAACAGATGTCGAGCGCTGTTTACAGGATTCATCCTACCAGATCGTTGGGCGGGCAATAGAGTTGCTTTCGGAAGCATTTCCTTCCTCTGCGCTTGCGTATGTTGAGAAGGTAGGTGACTGTGATGGGGCACAATATCGAGTTCGCATCGCGTGTGAGCGAATACGTGCAGAACGAGGAGATACAGCTGCCCTGCTTCGACTGGTGGACTATGCGTCGCCCAGCTACGAATTCATTACGCGAGAAAATGCTATTACTGCACTTCGGGCGCTCAACTGGTGTGATTCATTATTAGTGCGGTACTTGCTCGATGCGCGATTCCATTTCAACAGCCGGCTTGTAAATGCTGCCCGAGAGGCAATTGCACAGTTTGCACAAAGTAGCCGTTATCGTGAGCTTTTTCGCCGTTCCGTGGCTGCTCTTCCAGAGCAGTGGCAACGGGAGCAAATCCTTCAATACCTTCGGTGAAACCTTCTTGCACGGGATTTGTGTTGCATAACTTAGCTGATTGACCAACCACTCTGGCAGGATTTTGAGCGTGCATGATGCAGTAGTTGAGGTTTTGGGGCTAACGAAATTCTACCGCAAGCAAGCGGTAGTTTCTGACGTGACATTTCGTATCGAACGCGGTGAAGTTGTTGGCTTGCTTGGGGCAAATGGTGCGGGCAAAAGCACAACATTGCGATCAATAGTTGGATTGGTGAAGCCATCGAGCGGTCAAGTACGACTGTTTGGAAAGCTACTGGAGCCATCTCTTCTTCGCTCTGTCGGTGCTATGATTGAGCGGGCAGACCTATATCCCTACCTAACTGGTGAAGAGCATGTGGCGCTTGTGTCTCAGCTTAGGGGACTAAAGCCGACAACAGCAGCAATTGAGCAGCTTCTTGAACGGGTTGGGCTTGCCACGGTCGGGCGTCGGCATATTCGGACATACTCCTACGGAATGAAACAGCGTTTAGGACTTGCGTTGACTCTGGTAGGAGATCCCGAACTTGTCATTCTCGATGAACCTCTGAACGGTCTTGATCCTGAAGGAATAGTGGACACACGCCGTCTTATCACTGAGCTCCAGCGTGAGGGACGGACGGTGATTGTGTCATCGCATCTGCTTGCTGAGGTTGAACAAGTAGCAACACGACTGCTGGTTCTCCACAACGGCAAATTGATCGTGGATGGGAAAATAGAACAAGTGCTTGCAGCGTATGGAACAACAACGATCATTGAGGCAGCACAGCCGGCTGTCGAGCTATGTGCACTAATCGAGCCGCTTTGTTCTGTGACGCCGGTACGAAGTAATGCGATCCGTGTTGCAAGTGCAGATGTTCCGCTCGTTGTTATGCGACTTGCAAATGCAGGAGTAAGAGTAACTGCTGT
>JANWWF010000063.1 GCA_025055755.1 Candidatus Kapaibacterium sp.
TGAGACCCATTTCGGCCTGATTATTCAATCAGCAGAGCCACCAGCAGAGTTGGCAGGGATTGTGTTTCTGGTTGGTCCAGGTGATATCCAGAAAGTGAGCCTGGGCGCGCTGATAGGCTGGAAGTACCGTGGCACATGGAGCACGGCAGGGGAATAGGTTCCAGATGCTCCGTGGAACAGTCTCGTGTGGGAGCAAGAAGGCTGTATCTACCATTTGACCGGGCAGGATGTACCGTTCGAGGAGTTGGTGTCTATTGCGACATCGCTCCCTCGCAGGGAAATAGAGTAAGGAGGTGACCTGTTCTAGCCCCACATAGGGGAGGAAGGAAAATGAGCAACTGTCGTTATCGACACGGACGTCGGTCGAACTCCTTCTCCGGAACGAAGTACACTGATGCGAATAACTGGACATGTCCATAACGCTTCCGGGCACGCGCCGTCTCTCACACCATCGATCACAAGTTAGGGGTTTTGTCGCTTCGTCCAGCCGAGCGTCCTGATGGAGCAAATCGCAGGATGATTGTGTGGAAATCCACATCTTGACAGCGTCTAATGCAATAGTAATATGGACTCAAGGATGCATTACCTCCTCCTGGCTTTCGAGTCCGCCAGATCGTCACATTGAAAGACGACTGTACCGTGCATGAAGGGGTAATTGAGCTCGTGCCCCTTTCGAAGGATCCATACACGCTTGTTCAGAACCAAACAAGTCAGTTTTCTAGAACGATCACAAGTTCGAAGCAGCAATCAAACAGCGGACAACCTCTTGCAACCTTCACGAATCAGGCGCGCACTGCATCAGAAATCTGGGATTGTTGCGGTATTTTACTTACCGCACTCTATTCCTCGAATGCCTGGAGCGGCGATTTTACTAACATCACAAGCTACGATGTCCGGTCTAGCGCAAGTTGGCATCGAGAGGCTAATGAAGGAGGGTGGAATCTTGTTACGCAATCGAACACCGGAGGATGCCCACTTCCATGCGGCAGTGCAAATTTTCATCAGCACACCGAATTCTCTTATCGGGGAGTTTTCGATCCAAGCGGCACTCTCTATTACAACACTCATGACAATTTTGAAACACTCAACGGCAACAGCAGTTGGTCGTGTAATCTCAGTATCTCGGCAAGAAGATGGTTTGCGCGCTGGCAATGGGTAAAAAGCTGTACATAAGGAGGATGTCATGCAATTAACGGGGCGGACGCTCTACTGGTCGATTGCCGGTACATCCCTCGGCATGGGATTTGTGGGATTCGGGCTTGGACTGCTTCCGACGCTCCTGGGGCTCGGAATGGCCATCTGTGGCGTGTGGCGATATGGTCCGCACGGGCTCTGGATGGTCATCACAACGGCTGGCGCCATTCCGGCGCTCGTGTTACTCCACTCCTACCTGACCGTTGATCGGACGCACGTCGTCCTCGGTCCCCATGATCTCGCAGTCGTCGTGGTATTCGGGCTGCTGACAATCGCTGGTTTCATTTGGGGACGGCTTGATCGTCGGATAACGTAAGCGGTCAGACATCGACTTGCAGGGTTGCCGGATCCACAACCCAAGTCAGGCATTTGGCGGTCTGGTCGGCGGGCAATGCGACATCGTGGTACATTGTCCGGATTTGCTACACTGCTCTCGTATGCTGGGTGCTGCTTTGCTTGCTGTGTGACGGAAGCTCTAACACAACTCCTACATTCCCCTATTTGATCATCCTCAATAGATCGACTACAATAAGAAACAAATAACGTTTACATCACTCATTACTCAATGCCAGGAGGTCCTGACGGTTATGCCTACCTACGTGTACGCCTGTGACGCTTGCGGTGCGCAGTTCGAGCAATTCCAGTCGTTCAAGGACGAGCCGCTGCGGGTTTGTCGCTGTGGCAAAGAAGGTACGGTACGCCGGGTCTTCCAG
>JANWWF010000064.1 GCA_025055755.1 Candidatus Kapaibacterium sp.
CGATCGGCGAAGCGACCGCGGTCAGTCCTAAATCGAAATCTGGAGGTACGCTGAACTTCCCAACAAACATGGCAGGAACAGAAGGAGAGTTCGTGAGTTGGGGTACTCCGCTACCTGTCCCAAACATGAAAGGATTGCTGTAGTAGTAGCCTGTCAGTGCACCTTCTCGACGTGATGGATTGACATAAAAGTGGTAAGAATAATCGTAGAGCGAGCCATGTGCAACAAGCCCACTTGCGGCTGATCCATCAGGACGCCACATGACCACAAAGCAATCAGGTGTACTCCCGTTAATAGTGAAAGTAGTTGTGCCGTGACTCCAGCCAGATGAAAAGTGATAACCACCAACATATACATTTCTCCCATTATCAATCCCTACACCGACGGCATAGTCAGTCGTTGTTCCCCCAGCGCGTCGTGCCCATTGCACCACCCCATTGGTGTTGAAGAGCACTGCAAACACATCATAACCTCCAGCAGAGCTTACCGTAGTATTTGCACTCGTGTTATTACCACCGTAGTTAGGACCAACGTTGAAGTGCCCACCGATGACAACATCACCACTGTTATTGACAGCAAGACCAGTTGCGATTTCAAGATTAGTGCCAGTTATTCCCCACGTCCCCCACAGCACGTTGCCATTGGCATCGAACTTACATAGGTAGGTTTCAGGGGTTGAATAAGGAATATTCCCTATCGAGTAACTGGTCGAGCCAACATACGTCGGACTGCTGTAGGAAACACCGCACATATACACATTCCCACTCCCATCAACTCCGACCCCTGTACCATGAAATACTATTGACGTGGAGTAATAGTCCGACCCACTACCTCCGATGGAGCGTGCCCATTGGAAGACGCCGTTCGTGTTATAGCGGGCAATATATCCGTCATATCCACCAAAGGAAGAAATGGTCGTCCCCGTTGATGCACCGGCGGAGAAAAATGTTGTGGAGCCGTTGTACACACCTACTATGTAGCAATCTCCCGTTTGGCGGTTGACTGCTAAGTTGAAGTTGAAATCGACACTTGAACCTGCCTGGCGTGCTGCCCATAGAACATTCCCATTAGCATCGTATTTGACTATAAACACATCAGGTGTTGACACTGTCGCTAACGACCAGCTTCCAAAAACACAGGGATTGCCATAGTAATAACCGCTGATGTACACATTACCGCTATTATCAACATCGATCCCGTACACATAGTCAGTACTCGAACTCCCACCTCCGCGGACCCACTGTAGTGTGCCATTAGCATCATACTTGGCAACGAAGATGTCGTAGTTGAAGCTTCCACCAGTTGCATAGAGAGTCGTAGTTCCAATTGTGACAGTATAGTAATACCATCCTGCCACATACACATTTCCCGCATCGTCCACTGCGGTACGATAGCCGTAAGCATCGTACCAGTTCGGATCAGGATTTGAGCCTCGTGCCCAGTTCCACATTTGAGCATGCATGCTCAACGGTGTTGCGAGAAAAAGAGCAACAAATAGAACAATGTCCAGCAATCGAGTAACGCGCTTCATGGCAACTCGGTAAAAAAGTGAAACATTATGGGAAAATACTTTCCAGAGGGAAGAAAAGTTTACCCTGCGGTTACCAACCCTGGGAGAAGGGCCCCCGTGGGACAATGTAGATATTGCCTTCATGGTTCCTCACATGCACACTCTTACAACTCTCACTAACGCACTGATACATCGCTCTCTATAGCAGCCACGCACTGCTGCTATCAGTCTTTCGATGCTTTACTAACCAAAAATAATAAAAAATTTTTTTACAAACAAAAAAACGACAACACGGCAGGAAGCGCTCGCTTCCCACCGTGTTGTGCGTGTGAGGAACTCTTTTTGCTGTGTCTTTACCGTATG
>JANWWF010000065.1 GCA_025055755.1 Candidatus Kapaibacterium sp.
CCCTACCACTTTGCCTTGCCGGTGCGGCGGGCATACCGAGGAGACACGCTGCACGTGTACTACCAGCCGCGGTTTCGGCAGTTCTGGACAATGCCGCACGTGGTTATGGAGCCGGGCGACACCGTGTGGCTGAGCTACTACAACGTCGAGGAGATTGACCCGCAGACGGTGCCGTCGTTTGAGGAGCTGTTTCCAATCTTCATCAATCCATCGGACACGGTTCGCACAGTTGAGCTACCGCGCGGATGGGTGTACATGACGTTAGATAGTCAAGTAGTGTGGGGGCGTGTGCAAGTGGCACCGTGGGGGAGCCGAATCTTGATGCGCGTCAGATATGATAGGACGCTGAGCGAAGATCAAGAGGAGATGCCTCTTCAGAGGTGGGCGGTAGTGTACCCGAATCCGGTGGAGGAGGTGTTGACAGTGCTGCTGCCGGAGCGGGGGACGGTGAAGGTGGTGTCCGTGGATGGGCGGGAGGTGTACAGTAGCGTGGTGGAAGGACAGGCAGTGGTGCCGATGAGCGGGTTAGCAGCGGGGGTGTACCTGGTGCATATTCAGTACCAGGGAGGACATCGAGAAACGGTCAAAGTCGTGCGTCTGGGCACAACTACACGGTAGTTGTTGTTGCGGATTGGTCACAAAGTAGATTTGCCGACAACTTTAGGCTAATGCATCGGCGATTCTCTTTCTTCGGTGCGTTGGTTCTACTGAGCGGTAGAGAATGGGGAGCCACCTCCGATGAACAAGCGCACCGACCATCCTTGCAGATCGGCTGCTGGAACGCCGATTATTCTTGCCCCTCTCATAGATAAGGCATCCCACCCCAAGGGAAGCATATAACCCCCTCGCAGTCCTACAAGGAGGCCTGGGATAAGCTCTATCTCGACGCCGAGCCCCCCTTGAACAAGTAACCCTCCCGTGCTCAATTGCGGACTGTCAACTGGTTGGCGAAGTAAGGAATCAAAAGAAATTTCTCCTCTCTCTCTTCTCAACTCGACCGACAGCCCTCCTGCGCCAATACCCCCGAAGACCACGACCCGGATTTTGTTCCATACCACTGGCGTGTACCCAACAAGGAATGTACCCCATCCGCCACCCAGCGAAGCCTCCCCAGCTGTGTCTGATGCTTTCCGTCCAATCACTGCGCACCCTTCACCCCCGATTAGGAAGCGCCCGATCACGCCTGCTCCTCCGCCCCCTATCAGCAACGCTGTTTCAGAGAGCCTACCATAGCCAGCCTGGTGCAACCGATCGCTTAGCTCCTTTACTCGGATTGCTTGGGTTCCAAACGCAAAGTAACCCATTCCACCATGATATACAGTGTCGGATTGTGCCCAACCAATACTATTGCAAAGAGCTACTGCTAAACATACTGCAATTTTTCTCATAACTACACCATTTACGTGAAATTCATACTCTTAAAATACAGAAATTGGGTATCTCCCAGAATGAGTGCACGTAAACAGAAGAAAAAATTTTGTTAGATTGATTCGCTGAGTACCTTGTGATGTAAACGCCGGCACCAGTAGCGGGAGGGGGTGTCTTTTTCTGCCTACATTTATCAAACTCTGAGTCTTGTCCACGTAGTGGTATCGAGTAAAAGGAAAAGGCAACAAGCGCAGTATCCTTTAGCTGGGAATTATGGGCAGTGCTTACCTTTTCTCCCCGTAGCAGGGCGTGCATACCGCATGCACACTGTCGATTGGTTGAGCGGGAGAAAAGAAGCTTCTTCTGGGGATTGAAGGATAGACAATCGTTGTTCTTGTTTATCGATGAAATCATCCGATATTTGCCAGTAGAAGCAGCGGTGCAATATGCAATGCTTTGTGTGCGTCCTTTGCAATAGCAATGCTG
>JANWWF010000066.1 GCA_025055755.1 Candidatus Kapaibacterium sp.
CTTTCATCGATCGAATGATGGAGTGAATCGGGATTGCCCGGACGGACTCCACCATGCCGGCGCAGGTATTCCTGGTGTGTTCGATAGATGTTGTCTTTTATCCACCACTCTGGCACAATCCAGTACTGCGGCGGTGTCCCTATGTCCCCCAGATCAACGAACACCCAGAAGTTGTGCTCATCGGGATTCGGAGGAGTAGGCTGACAGCCCGCGATGCTTGAGTGCCAATTTTTTCCTTTGCGCTTTGTTTTGACTTGGATGTACACCGTGCGGCTTCGATCGCTACTGCAAGCAATAATGTCTATGCCGGGCATATTCCCTGCAAACGGCACGGCAAATGCTCCTCGTTTATTCAACTCCGCAACGACGAAGTATTCGCCTGCGCGACCAACTTGCTGAGTGCGAGAACCGTGTGATGCTTTAGCCATGATAACACCACGATCAATTAAACACCTTCACGACAAGCCGATGGAAGTGGTGCATGCCCTGTTCCTGCGAAGGAGAGAAGCGTCCAGCCGTGAAGAGGCATACCTTCAGTCCTTCCTAAAATATCAACTCACACTGCCGAAACTCTGCATAAGTGATGCGGCTCGGCCTCACTTGCCGCGAGCATGCGTAGCAAGCGGAGTAGTCGGGTACAAGCGCTTGTTAGCACGCCTATTGCATAGATTGGAAAACTCTACGATATACCCCTGGTCCAATAAACTGTATCAAGCCTAAGTCTCTGATAATCTGAAGCTGTTGCCTAATTTTAGCTCGTATGTTTTTGTTCGCAGGATAGGATCTAGCCAATTCGCTTTCATAAGCATACACTTGTTGAAGTGTGAACTCTTGGGGCAGTAGTTCCACTATTCGTAGGACAAGAGCAACCCAGCCCCTTTGAGCATATGCAAGCGTTGAGACAGAATGAGCAGTCTGCCATTTTGACCTGACTATTTGTGATGGGCATACCGAACCATTTCGAACCACATCAATAAATGCAGTGCTTGGTATTGATTCAAGTGCCAATAAGCAACCTTGCCAACCCGCACGTCGCGCTTGTGGTCCTAAAGGGCGACGAGGAATGATGCTTTGTTCAGTTATCCAGGACCGATGAAGTATCCTTACCTCTTGAACAGATAGGCTGTTGAGATCATATTGTAGGAGGATTAGAGAAGGATGTCTTCCATCCCTAATTGCTTGGATTGTGGTATTGTACTCGGCTCCGAGTATCTTCTTTCCAAATGGCTTTGACTGGCTTTTCAGTTGATAGGTTTCCCCGCAAGATTGGCACCGTAAATCGGATGTGCGCGAATTTGCCGGCAAAAGAATCAAAGTTCCGCCGCAAGCAGGGCACTTAAGATTGTCAGATGCCCACGCTTCCGTAAGAACACGTGCTTTTTGGGAAGCACTTTTGTAAGCGGATGCCTTGTAGAGATACTTCTTGAGATCAACATCCATAATCAAAGAATTACGAGATGAGCACTGCAAAAGCGGGCTAATAGCCCACACTTCACTTGCGACGGGTCGCGATGTGGCGAAGCCATTAGGTGAAAGCGCTGGTTAGCTCGCCTTAACCTTTCATGTTTCCCTCCTAGGACAAGCATAGGAATATCAATGTCTGCAACTCCGCAACGCTCCAAATCCCAAACAAACTGCTTAACGCCTGACATATCCTGTAGGGTAAAAACATGTTCGTGACGAATTAGCACTTTCACGTTATTACCCCACCACCTTCGCCGCCAGCCGATGGAAGTGGTGCACGCCCTGTTCCTGCGAAGGAGAGAAGCGTCCAGCCCTGTAGAAACGTGATTGTACCCCCCGCTGAACTGCTTCCACTACTGC
>JANWWF010000067.1 GCA_025055755.1 Candidatus Kapaibacterium sp.
TGACCGAAAATTGTCATATGCGCGGTGCTACTGATCGGGAGGAATTCCGTGACACCTTGAATCACACCCAAAAGAACCGCAAGAAGAATTGCCATGGTTACCAGTTGCGTATTGAGAGCAACAAAGTTACGCTGTATTTTCAGTATGACCGAGAAGTCACAGCGTTTACTTATTACGAAATTCCACAACAACCCTCTGACTCGACAGAGCACCGATGGTCACGCCAACAAGCGCCCCTCCTAATCCAAGTACCAGTGGTGCTGCAGGTGCTACCGCTATTCCAATGGCCGTCCCACTAAGCATGCCACCTGCTGCTCCAACCAGAATACGTTGCTCGCTTCGGGGGTGGGTACCACGGATTTCTGCGATATATTCAATCGGTATGGTAGCAGTATCTTTCGGACCAATAGCAAGTACCCATGGTGGTGCAAGACGCACTGTGTTCCGTCCCTGCACGGTAGGCGCCTGACGAACAGTGCCACGGAGGATAATTTCGGCTTCTACGCCCTTTAACGCTTCATTGACTTTACGAACAGTTACACTGTCGGGGTGCTCCCGTATTACAACAGCGCGATATGTGGAACAGGAAATTAGGCCTACAATCACAACAAGAAAACTTACTATCCTGCATAGAATTCTTGAGAAAAAAACAGTTGCCATAGTCGTAATTCCTGTTATTGCACGCAAGTTATAGAAAACAAGCTATAGAAAACTCCTAAACCACCGATAAGTTGTATAGGCAATTGTTGCGTTCACGACAATGCATCAAACTGCAGAGCACCATGCAGCAAATCCACTTCTTGCCCCGCCACGCATTTGGTTGCAATTCGAGCTGCGGGAAGTTGGATTTACTGCATACTGTGTTGGTGCTGAGCCAACCAGTGCAAATGCAGCAATTGTATGCATTCCAAATCGATCGTCGAGCGCAGAGCGTTTTATCGCTCTTGGACAAATGCTTTCTAATGATCCGAGCGTCTCAGTGATATCGATTGGGACCTCTTCCACTACACGTTTCTGGTACCCCAATTCTGCTTTTGATGCCTCCCTGGAAATACAGCAACCCTATCTTGACATTAGCCTTGCGGTTGTCGAGCTTATCTGTCAGCGACTGATCTGCCATATACCCATCAATAATATTTCCCTTTTCGGCTTTTCGGAGGGCGCTTGTCTTGCTCTTGAATACCTTGCCCGATGTGGATATCCTTTCAACGCTGTCATTGCTCTATCGGGGCTACTGTTAGGAACCAGTCTCGACACCAGCGATCGATTCAATGTGGCAACTACACGAACAAAAGTATTTCTATCTATTGGCAAACCCCTCTCAACTGCCCAGAGAGTACGGTTTCGTCAAACTGAGGATATTCTCAAAAAATGCGGTTACAAAGTTGTCACCTACACCTCCGAGCGGCGTCCGGAGACAATTTCCCCTGCGGAGTTAGAAATGGCGCG
>JANWWF010000068.1 GCA_025055755.1 Candidatus Kapaibacterium sp.
GAAGGTCAAGGCGGCGCTGCGGGCGGCCAAGGCCCGCACGCTCGACGCGCTGCTGGATGCCCTGGCCGATGCTTTCCGCTCGATCTCGCGCCAAGACATCCGGGGATGGTTCGCTCATTGCGGCTATGCTCTGTCGTAAACCAACTCGCATGGCGCTCTAGTTACGAGGACATCTAATGGATACAGAAGTTACAATAAGTTTCCTCTCAATACTACCGTCTTTGCTGTGGTTTATTCTGGCAATAGTTCTTCTTTTCGTTTTCAGAGGTGCCATCCGGCAATTGACGTCCGCAATCATATGGCGCGTCAAAAGCGGTGCACAAGTAAAAATTGCTTCGTTTGAGATCGGTGAAAGCTATGTTTCTCCTGCCCCGACCATTTCGAGGGGCAAGCTCATTGACATTTTAGAGGATGAAGATCAACAGCGTTATCGAGAGAGGGGTCAGTACTACATTCCCAATCGCGATCTCTTTCTTGTTCACAAACTTGCCCCATCAGAGATACCGAATCAACTCTATGACATCTTGATTTATTTGATACCACACAAAAATGCTACGCTTGCCTGCGTACAAAAGGTCGAATACTACTTTGGACCCCACTGGGATAACAAGATTTTTGTATCAACAGATAGGGCAAGTGGTTTTGCTATTTCTACTTCAGCTTATGGTCCTTTCGTTTGCACAGCGAAACTACATTTTACTGATGGAAACTCGACCATGATTTGGCGTTATATTGATTTTGAGATGGGACCTATTGGTAAAGGATGACATACGATTATTCACATTGCATTTCCGTTGGTGCTGGCTAACAAGTGCTTCCCTTTGATACCACTCTGCAGCACTTCGGCGCGCGCTGAATCCGACCATTGCAGCCATGCTCATACAAACAGCTTGCCTGTGAGTGCAACACGCCGGCCACGGCCGTGAGTTTCACAAGCTTTGGAGTCATCATCCGTTGTTGAACGGCCGTTGAGTTGCTTTTGAGTTTGTCCGGCTAAGCTTGGTGTACCCGAACCGCTGCGCCGGCTTCAGCACTCCCCGAAGCCGGCGACGTAGTTCAGCAGGCGCTCACGGCGAGCACCTGCCCTGTATCAATCACATTCCATCCAACTTCAGCGTTTCGTGAACCCGGCCTGTTGAGCGCGCTGTTCCGCGCGTGTCTCCCGGTCGCCCCATCACCGTCCACGCTTCCGGTCGCGATCCGGGCAGCGCACTCAGGACAGTTTCGTGAAGCGCTGGCCACTCACGCAAATGGAGGCGCAAAATGAAGCGGCATTGTTACGCTGATCCACAAGAACGGCCAGCACTTCTGGATTCAATCGGTCAGGGGCGATGGCAACCCTTCAACTGTGGTGCGCCCAGGTGACAGCATCGCCAGCCTGACCGGCGTGGTGGACTACACCTTCAGCATGTACAAGCTGCAGCCGGCGAGCTTCAGCGGCGTCGAG
>JANWWF010000069.1 GCA_025055755.1 Candidatus Kapaibacterium sp.
TGACCGAAAATTGTCATATGCGCGGTGCTACTGATCGGGAGGAATTCCGTGACACCTTGAATCACACCCAAAAGAACTGCAAGAAGAATTGCCATGGTTACCTGTTGGGTATTGAGAGCGGCAAAGTTACGCTGCGTTCTCAGCACGACCGAGAAGTCACAGCGTTTACTTATCACGAAATTCCACAACAACCCTCTGGCTCGACAAAGCACCGATGGTCACACCGACAAGTGCCCCTCCTAATCCAAGTACCAGTGGTGCTGCAGGTGCTATCGCTATTCCAATAGCCGTCCCACCAAGCATGCCACCTGCTGCTCCGACCAGGATACGTTGTTCACTACGGGGTTGGGTACCTCGGATTTCTGCTACGTATTCAATCGGTATAGTAGCAGTATCTTTCGAACCGATAGCAAGCACCCATGGTGGTGCAAGACGCACTGTGTTCCGTCCCTGCACGGTAGGCGCCTGACGAACAGTGCCACGGAGAATGATCTCTACCTCGGTATTTTCCAGCGCTGCGTTGATTGCTCGCACCTGTGAACTATCCATCTGTTGACGCTCAACAATAAAGCGATAAGGAGAGCACGACATCAACTCCAGACATACGGCTACACAAACTCCTACGCTCACTCGCATAACACAGTGAACAATAATCCCAAACGAAGTTACGCTGCAGGTACCATTATAGAAACCTCGTCAAATGCCGATACCTACCACAGAGCACAAGAATTGAGTGAATGTGCGTGCATGGATTCTTATGTTCGACAATCTTCTCGCCATCTTTCCCGCATCTCCCCAGCTCAGTGGTTTACCATTGAGCTGCGACGATTTTCTTTTCCTGTGTATTACCTCGGCATGCAGCCATTGACTTCTTCTTCTGCCATCATTTGCCTCCCTAATCAAGCAAGTACAGCAGAACGATTCATAGTGCTGGGTCAACTATTGCAAGCTGATAACGATACCAGTACTGCAGTCATTGCTCTTGGTCACCCCGACTCATCATACTTTTGGTTCCCCAAGCCAACGTTCGACGCGCCACTGGAATTACAACAACCATACCTTAGTATGAGCCTTGCTGCCATTGAGCAACTCTGCCAGCGACTTGCTCAGCACATTCCGATTGATGCCATCTCTCTTTTCGGATTTGCCGATAGTGCATGTCTTGCTTTGGAGTACTTAGTGCGATGTGGGTATCCACTCAATGCAGTCATTGCCCCCTCAGGATTACTTTTGGGAACAAGCCTCGACACCAGCGATCGATTTAACACCGCCTCCACGCGAACAAAAGTATTCCTTTCCATCGGAGGCGGGATCTCAGCTGCCCAGCGTGTGCGATTTCGACAAACCGAGCAGCTACTGAAACAGTGCGGTTACAAAGTTGTCACCTACACCTCCGAGCGGCGTCCGGAGACAATTTCCCCTGCGGAGTTAGAAATGGCGCG
>JANWWF010000006.1:0-31175 GCA_025055755.1 Candidatus Kapaibacterium sp.
ATCATCCGATATTTGCCAGTAGAAGCAGCGGTGCAATATGCAATGCTTTGTGTGCGTCCTTTGCAATAGCAATGCTGTAGGTAGCGGCATTGTGCCGAAGAAATGAATATTCACTTTTTGCACTTTCAGCAATGGAAGGCAACTTTTCGAACCGCATGCAACAGGTTATCCGCCTAAGCCGCGAAGAAGCTCTGCGGCTGGGACATGATTACATTGGTACCGAACACTTACTTCTCGGGATCATCCGAGAGGGCGAAGGTATTGCCGTCAAGATTCTCCGTAACCTTCACGTGGACCTCTATCGCCTCAAGAAGGCAATCGAGGATACTGTCCGTACCAGCAGTGGAACACTCACGATTGGCAATATCCCGCTAACCAAGCAAGCCGAAAAAGTGCTTAAGATTACCTACTTGGAGGCAAAGCTCTACCGGAGCGATGTCATCGGCACAGAACATTTGCTCCTGTCCCTACTGCGCGATGAAGATAATATCGCTGCGCAAGTACTCTCGCAATTTGGTGTTACCTACGACGCTGCTCGTAAGGAGCTCGATGCGATTACGTCCGGTACCAGCTCGAGTCGGGCCTCTGCTCCGCGAAGTTCTACAAAGAAACCTCCAGAGCGGGTCAAGACGCCGGTGCTCGATAACTTCGGACGGGACCTAACAAAACTGGCACTGGAAGGGAAACTCGATCCTGTCATTGGGAGAGAGCGGGAAATTGAACGAGTTGCACAAGTTCTTGCACGACGGAAAAAGAACAACCCTGTTCTCATTGGGGAGCCTGGAGTCGGCAAAACCGCAATTGTCGAAGGACTGGCACTACGGATAGTCGAGCGCAAAGTCCCGCGCGTGCTCTTCGACAAGCGCATTGTAACACTTGATTTGGCTGCTTTGGTCGCAGGCACTAAGTACCGCGGTCAGTTCGAAGAGCGGATGAAAGCGGTGATGAATGAGCTGGAAAAAGCAAAGGATGTGATTTTGTTCATCGATGAAATCCATACCATCGTTGGGGCAGGAGGAGCATCTGGCTCTCTGGATGCATCGAATATGTTCAAACCCGCCTTAGCTCGCGGTGACATTCAATGTATCGGTGCAACGACCCTTGACGAATACCGCCAGTATATCGAAAAAGATGGAGCGCTTGAGCGTCGCTTCCAAAAGATTATCGTTGATCCACCAACTGCCGAGGAGACTCTCCAAATCCTCGAAAACATCAAGGACCGCTATGAAGAGCATCATAGCGTACGGTACACCGACGAAGCTATCCAAGCCTGTGTCCGGCTTTCGGAGCGGTATATTACCGATCGTTACTTCCCCGATAAGGCTATAGATGTGCTCGATGAAGCGGGAGCACGAGTTCACTTGGCAAATTTCACTGTTCCCCAGGAAATTATCGAGTTGGAGCAGCGTATCGAAGAAGTTCGCAAACGCAAAAATGAAGTCGTCCGCGCCCAGCGCTTTGAGGAAGCAGCCGCCTTGCGTGACGAAGAGAAACGTCTGCAAGCGGAATTAGAACGGGCAAAGGACGAATGGGAAGAACAAGCAGTCGATCAAGTCTTTACCGTAACCGCCGACGATATTGCAGATGTTGTTGCTAGCATGACGGGTATCCCCGTCAACCGCATTGCAGAAAGCGAGTCAGAAAAGCTTCTGCGAATGGCAGATGAACTCAAACGGCAAGTAGTGGGACAAGATGAAGCCGTCGAGCAGCTGGCACGCGCAATCCGCCGTGCTCGAGCAGGATTGAAAGATCCTGCCCGTCCTATTGGTTCCTTCATGTTTTTGGGTCCGACAGGTGTTGGGAAAACAGAGCTGGCAAAAGCACTGGCACGCTACCTGTTCAACACCGAGGATGCACTCATTCGCATTGACATGAGTGAGTACATGGAGAAGTTTAGCGTCTCACGCTTGATTGGCGCACCGCCGGGATATGTGGGTTACGAGGAAGGAGGACAACTTACCGAAAAAGTTCGGCGTAAGCCATACAGCATCGTCTTGCTTGATGAGATCGAAAAAGCGCATCCGGATGTCTTCAACATCCTCCTGCAAGTTTTTGATGACGGTATTTTGACTGATGGGCTTGGGCGACGGGTGGACTTCAAGAACACCATCATTATCATGACCTCGAATGTCGGGGTGCGGGATGTCAAAGCAGGAGGGAAAATTGGCTTTGCCACCGGCACCGAAAGCGAGGATAAATACGAAGCGATGAGGCAAACGATCGAAGAAGCAATGCGTCGTTTGTTCAATCCAGAGTTTCTCAACCGAATAGACGACTACATCATTTTCCGTCCGCTCAAGAAAGAGCACATTTACCAGATCATCGAATTACAGCTAGAGCGGCTCTACAAGCGTCTGAAGCAGCAAGATATGACCCTGACGCTGAGCCAAAGCGCAAAAGACTTCCTGGCTGAAAAAGGATACGATGAAAAGTACGGTGCCCGTCCTTTGCGACGTGCATTGCAGCGTTACGTGGAAGATCCGCTTGCAGAAGAAGTACTGCGCGGTACTTTCAAAGAAGGAGCCCACATCGTCGCTACGCTTGCACCCAACGGTAAAGAGCTTACCTTCGTTGAGGCAAAAGAAGAAGAGCAAGCACCCGCGCTCGCTGTAGCAGAAGAGTAGGACAAATTCTACGCACAAAGGCGAGTGGGGCATCCCACTGGATGCCCCACTTTTGTTTGTAAGGACCCTATCACTCAAGGGTACACAAATGGTTCAGAGTTCATACTGTGCTTTTTGCCCAGCTTCCCATGCATCGAGCGCTGCAACGGAAGTCGTAGCGATATTATGGAGAGCTTCATCAGTGAGGAAGGCTTGATGGCTTGTAATCAGGACGTTGGGGAAGGTCAGCAGACGGGTAATTAGGTCGTCGGTGACAATGTCCTCTGAGTGATCGTAGAAAAACAGCCCTGCTTCTTCCTCGTAAACGTCTAACCCCAGATAACCGATTTTTCGTTTCTTAAGTGCGTCAATAACTGCTCGGGTGTCAAGCAAGCCGCCTCGTGCGACGTTGATAAGCATTACACCATCAGGCATGAGGGCGAGAGAGTCTTTGTTGATGACATACCGTGTCTGCGGAGTAAGAGGGGCACACAACACGATTATGCGGCATTCCCGGCAGAGCTGCTCGAAAGGAACGTACTCCAAACCATACCGCTCGCAGAGCTCTGGACGCTGGACTGGATCGCATCCCAGGACCCGACATCCGAAGCCGTGAAGGATTTTGACTAGCACCGATCCAATACGCCCTACCCCGAATACTCCCACTGTTTTTCCGTGCAGATCGAACCCCACCAACCCGTCAAGCGAGAAGTTTAGCTCTCGAACTCGGCTATGAGCGCGAATAAGTTTTCGGTTGAGTGCTAATATCAGGGCAACAGCATGCTCTGCAACAGCATAAGGGGAATACTCCGGCACGTTTGCAACGCGCATTCCTAAGCGGTGAGCATGTTCGATGTCCACGTGATTATACCCAGCTGACCGCAGGGCAAGGTAGCGTACCCCCTGGGCGGCAAGTGCATCGAGCACTGGTGCGGATCCATCGTCATTTGCAAAGAGCATAACAGCTGGACACCCCGCCGCAAATGCTGCCGTGGCTCTATCTAAGCGGTACTCAAGAAAGACCAGCTCATGTCGAGTACCAGCAGCCTCTACCAAGTATGGGCGTTCGAAGTGATATGCAGAGTACACAGCGGTGCGCATGTCATTATCGCGGTAGTAAAACCTGGCAAAGATAAAGGAAGAAGTGGGGAAAATAAAGAGATATTGATATGCGGAGATTATTTTTGTAAGGACTCCTAATTGTATCACAATCATCGGAGGTAATATGAAAACCTATCTTGTTGTATTTCTTGGTCTTACTGCGGTTATACTCCTGGGGGGAGTGATGAACATGGGCACAGATACCCCCCTGGTGCCCTATCCGGATGGCTACCGTTCGTGGACCCATGTCAAAACACTCCTCTTACTACCAGGGCATCCGCTCTACGAGGGATTCGGTGGTATGCACCACATTTACGCGAACGACAAGGCGGCCGAGGTGCTTAGAAAGGGAGGGAATCACTTCCCTGATGGCTCGATTCTTGTCTTCGACTTATTCGAAGCACCACAGCAGGACAACGCCATTAGTGAAGGCGCTCGGAAAGTAACTGCAGTGATGCTCAAAAGAGCAAAAGCCTACAAAGAAACAGGAGGATGGGGATTTGAAGCGTTCAAAGGAAACAGCCGGGAGCGCATCGTGACAGACCCTGTCACCCAGTGCTACAACTGCCATGCCGGACAGGCGCAGCGGGATTATGTCTTCAGTCAATGGCGTCCCTGAGCGGTTTTCCCCTGGATGGTGGGGCGAGCCCTGACTAGGGCTCGCCCCATTCATTATGTTTGTTGTCATTTACTGGAAATTCTCGATGGACTCGTCTCGTCCTATTGTAGCAGCGTTGGAACGCCTTGCCTCCGTCCTCCGACGAATGCAATGGAGTGCCGCGTATGAAGAAGGACTCTACCCCATCCAAGTGCAGGTACTGCAGCTCTGTGCCACTCGTCAGGGGACAGCAATGACCCTAACAGCCCTTGCTGCCGAACTGAACGTATCCCCTGCTTCGATGAGCGATACTCTTCGTGCCTTGGAAGCTAAAGGGCTTATTGTGCGCACTCCCAATCCTGAGGACAGACGGAGCGTCGTAGTCGTGCTGAGCGAGAAAGGGAAACAGCTCCTCTCTCAGATTAGTCGTTGGAGTGAACCGTTGGAGCAGGTGACAGAATCGCTTTCGCATGCGCAGCGTGAAGTGCTCTACGAGACGCTGTTGGAGCTTCTTCGCCGACTCTACCAGCGGGGGCACATTCCAATGCCCCACATGTGTCTGACCTGTCGCTGGCTGCACTATGACGAGCGCCGGATGACGACGCCATATTGGTGCGAGCTGCTCAAGATTGAACTATTGCCGCTTGATCTTCGGGTGGAATGTCCCGATCACATGCCGGCCGAGACTTAGTAGCGGAGCGCCATGCCAATATGCTCACAGGCGGTGAGCATGCCAGGGTTGACAAATACAACACGCCCTCTGTGCTGAAGTGTTGCCTCGATGATATCATCGACGATATCATCAACAACGCCTGGCGCTGTAGGGTCATCAGCAAGAGTGAAAGTTTTGCGCTCTTCGTCCCAGTACCCAGCTGCTGCATAATCACGCTCAACAACAAGAAGTTCTGCCCGCCCTTGCCGAGAAAAATGCCACATATCGGCAAGGGAGCAAGTGTAGCGACCAGCCTTGATTGCTGCAGAGAGCTCCTCGAGTGCTGTCTGGGAACGGCGTTCTCTGTACTGCTCCAGTGCAGGGGAAATACGCTCGACAAGCTGAGCGGGCGAAGCGTCATCCATGCTCCCGTCGAGTTCGGCAATAACCTCATATCGCGCCGACCGTACCTCGTTGAAGAGAGCCCTGTTCTTGACAACTCCACAAATGATCAACAAAGGGTTCTCCTGCCCAATAGTTTGAAGGAGTGCGCGATCGAGGTGCCGGAAGTAATGCCGATACTGTTCGTCCCTATATGCCGAGGGATTGACACCAAATCCACCGGGCAGAGGGTTGTCGGGGTCTCCAGGATGGGGTCCATCGTACACAAATGGGAATGTGTCGCTAATTACCTCTTGCAGGTGGTCATTATAGCCTTCAAACAATCGAGTGCGACTTGTGCTTAGCGTTAGAACCCAATAATGTAGGAGACGACTTAGAGCCACTACCACATCGCGAGTTTCAAAGGTGTGATCGATGATAGCTCGCTCCCGTACATGGACAGGTAGGTAAACAATCCGCTCTATGGTGTCGCTGAGAAAAACTACCAGTCCATCCAATGTATGTGCCCAATCAATACGCTCGCCGAGGCTTGCCAACCTTTCGTACACTTGTTCGACCTCGCGTTTTGGTAGTTCTCGAGCAAGTCGGTCACGAACACTTCGGACAAGATCTTTGAACCGAATAGGATCTTGCTGATTGTCGGGGAAGGCACGGTGGGTTGGCATGCACAAGGTAATCAATGGATAGCCGCGGTAGGCTTGCAGCGCTTGTAATTCGTCAGGGGTAATCACTTGTTGCTGATGTTTCATGCTGGCTCGCTAAAAAACGTAAAACAAAATGCTAAGCAACGAAAATAAAGAGAAGCTATTCGCAGTGTTTTTTGGCACTATTGTTGCAGCATAAGTGTGTATGGTTGAAACATGGATGTTCACCGCTGGTCAGTCAATACCTGTTGCATGGCAGGCATGCGTTGAGAGCTTTCCGCCTGAGCGGACGGATGTGTACTTCCATCCTGCCTACTGTGCAACGTGGCTGGAATGGGAAAAGGGAACGGCGGTTGCTCTCTATGCCAAATTGGACAACGTAGATTTTCTTTACTGCTTTCTCCTCAAAGAAGTACCTCAGGTGCTCGATGGACACTGGCGATATGATGCCCAGTCTTTCTATGGCTATGGGGGAATCATAACAAGTGCAGAGCCGACCGATGCCCAACGTGTGCAGTTCGAAGATGCCGTTGATATGTGGATGCAGGAGCGCGGCGTCATTGCAGAGTTTGTCCGTGCCCATCCTTTGATACACCGTTGGCCGCTCCATGCTCGACGCGCTACCTTCGTTCAGGTGCGTACCAATGTGTACGCACAGTTGCCACACGCCTTACTCCAACTTGAGGTAGGAGCAACTCGGCGGAATGTCGCCAAAGCACGTCGTAGTGGGATTCGGGTCGAACGATGGAGCGCTGCGAAAGGGACCACGGTGTTTGCCCACTTATATGCCCAGACGGCTGCCCGACTTGGAATGGATGGCTTCTACCACTTTCCTGAAAGGTACTTTTCTGGCTGTGCGCAATGGTTAGGGGAACGGGCGTGGTACTTGGTTGCGCTTGCCAATGGAGTACCCATTGCTGCCCTTATGATCCTGGAGTGGAATCGAGCGCTGATCTATCACCTTGGTGCTTCCGATGCGCGATATTGGGATTTGCGTCCGAATGATCTGCTCTTTGCCACTTTGCTGGAATATGCAGAGCAACACGGGTATACCCTTGTGAGTTTTGGGGGAGGAACAACTAACAATCCAGAGGATACACTCTACCGTTACAAGTCCAAGTTTGGCACTAATCATGTGCCTGTATTTATCGGGAAGCGAGTACATAACCGCACGGTTTACGACCAACTCTGCTCCCAGTGGGAACAGCGCAATCGTGACCGAGCCGACCGATATCGTGGGTATTTCCTCCGCTACCGCATCGGTGAATTTGACCTGTGTCGTGTCGAGGAGTGATGAAGCGAGTACTCTTAGTTGGTCAACGGGACAGCGTGTTCAGTGTTCTCACACGCCATCCTGCAGTTACAGTGATTGGATGCGTAGCTATCGAAGGCTCATTTCTCCACCGACGAGCACTGACGTATGCGATAGAAACTGTTTCGGTTACTAAACAGCAAAAAGATGCAGCAGTAGCAGCAATACAGGCGATGGACTTTGATGTTTTGGTCTCAGTGGGATGGCCATGGTTACTGCCGATCGCCACATTGCGGCAGGACAAGCCGGATGCAAAGTTTATCAACGTCCATCCATCATGTTTACCTCGGTTACGCGGCGCGCATCCTCTCAACGGTGCATTATTACTGGATGAATCGCGGGTGGGGGCAACAGTACACTGGATGGACGGGTCGTTCGATACGGGAAACATCATTGCCCAGGTTTGTATCGAGCGCACACCTGATCTTGATCTTGGACTGCTGTATTTGATTAGCCGTATGCTTGAAGCAGAAGCAATGGCGCAGGCGCTTGAGCTGTTAGCTGCAACAGATTTTTCCTTTGCTGGTTATGCGCAGAGAGGGCAACCAAGTTATTACACACGCAGGCTGGCGGACATGCAATGCCGTGCCGCTGAAACGTCAACAGCAGAGCTTGTTCGGCGTGTACGGGCATTTGGCACTCAAACGCAACTGTGCCAAGTACAGACCGGAGAGGGAGTAGTTACTGCACTCGATGCGGAACCAATCGTCAATCTCTTTCTCCTCGAGCGGTATGCGAATGCTCCCGCAGGGACAGTCATAGCCGAATATGATAATCGGCTGCTTATTCGAACTATTGACGGGATCGTAAAACTTTCGGAGGTGCGATGGGTCGAACGTTCTCATTCCTCGAGTACTGCGCCGCAGTGAGGGCAGCGGTGAGTATGGCGACGGTAGCGTCGTTGAAGCTCTCGGATAAAACCCGAACTTAGAATTGCGGTCGGCAAGGCAACAAGCCCAATACCCATTAGTGCTACAACTCCTCCAAGAATTTTCCCAACAGGAGAAAGAGGATATACATCTCCGTAGCCCACGGTAGTAAGAGTGATAATTGCCCACCACATTGCTGAAGGGATGTCAGGGAATTTGTCAGGCTGGTGAGGATGCTCGATGTAGTACATTAGTGATGATGCGAGGACAACAAGGATAAGCAGCACACTTATCGAAGCGGCAATTTCCCGACGCTCGGTTTTCGCCACGGTGATGAAGATAGAGAGTGTGTGCGAATAACGAATAATGCGGAGCAGCCGAAAAGTGAGGCGCAAAATCCGGAGAAATCGCAAGTCAAGGTGCGGAAAAAGCAGGGGAAGATAAAAAGGGGCGATCGCCAGGAGGTCCACAATTGCCAGAGGTGTCCCCATAAAACGCAGCCTCCCCCACAGCCAATGGCGATAACGGCGGTCTGCGGTGCATGCCCAAACACGAAGCACATATTCTCCGCTGAAAACTGCAACTGAGAAGGCATCAAACCACCAGAGAATCCGTCCCCACCGCTCGTGTATCGAGGAGACAGTTTCAAGAATTCCTGCCGCAACGTTCAGAAAAATGAGGGCAAGGAGAGCCAGGTCAATTGCTTTCCCTATGCGTTGTGTTGGAGTAGGGGTGCCACTGAGAATATGCCATGTGCGAGTGCGAAAGTCCATGGTTGCAGCGTGATGAAGTAAAGAGCATCTTCAATAATTACTGCTAAATTTGCTAACTGAGTAGCAATTGTCCCCCGCACTGTACACGCAGTGCAGAGCACATGGATAGTTTATGCCCACGGAGTCAATGTTTCCCAAAGCATGATAGTACAAACTTTCCACCTTCACCTTTGTGGTCAACAAGCAGTGGAAGAGATAATCGCGATGTTAATCAGACTACGGTCATCGAACAAGCCAGCTCGATGTACTGGTGTTCACAGGCACAGCCAGCGGTGGTACATCGTCATGGCTGTTGAGACTTGATATCCCTTGCTCCCCCTGCCTCCGTAGGAGGATCACTGTTGCTCCTTCCCCGATACAGGAGAGTGATAGTGCTCTTTGCTGTAATGAGCATCAGTGTATTTGCTCAACAATCCTCCAGTGGATGGCTTATGATGCTTGCGACTCCAACGTTAGATTCTGCCCATCGCTGGCGTGGCTGGCTCGAGGTTCAGCCCCGCTGGGATGTTCGAACAGCACGTCTTTACCAGACCGTCCTGCGTCCAGGGCTTGGCTATCACATCAATGGCGAGTGGTCAGTGTGGGGGGGATATGCATGGATTGAAACTTCTTCTCCTCGTACTTCGATTGAGCATCGTTTGTGGCAGCAACTCAATTGGGTGTTCAATCGAGAAGGGAGCCTTCGGTGGCGCATAGAAGAACGGTTTTTTCCTAATGGAACTGAGCTACGCCTCCGTGCCCAAATTCGGACAGTATTACCATTGGCAGGCATGTCTATTATCCTTGCCGATGAAGTATTCGCAAATGCTGCCGTATGGGCACGCCCAACAGCAGTGGGTTATGATCAAAACCGATTGTTTGGTGGAGTGATGCTTCTGCTCCCCGGCGGAATCCGTGCGGAAGTTGGATATATGAACGTGCACTATCGCAATAGTACATTGCGCCATGTCGCGAATGTTTCAGTAGTCTATCAGCCCTGATCAAAGATGATTGTGCGCTCCGCGTTGGACTGGTCCAATCAATCGCATGCTGGGCGCAAAAACAAGCGCGAAGAAAGCAGCTGTACATCGAATCAACGCTGATCACCTTGGCAGAGCTGTCGAACGGCTATGACGAATGGGAAAGGAACGATCACGAGGGTAATGTCTGAATGCTCCATCCATTGACTGCTATCATTCGTAAGGAGGTGCGTAGTGCACTCCGCATGCGCCCAGCAATTGCAGCTGAAATCTACTTTGTGCTTGGGACAGTTGTTGTTCTTGCTTTTGCATTACCCCAAGAACGCCTTAGTTCGGATGTTGTAGCGGGACTAGTGTGGGTTGTCCTATACTATGCAGCAATGATGACCGTTGCACGGGGGTATGTCATCGAACAAGAGCGCGGAACACTTCGCTATTTATTGATTGCTGCACCAGTGGATGCGGTGTACTGGGGCAAGCTTGTTGCTGGTAGTGTATGGATGCTCATTGTTGCAATAGCTCAGTATGCTGCATTAGTGTTTGTTGGTGTGGTAGCGATTGATTGGGAAGTATTGGTTGTACTTTTGGTCAGTGCAGGTTCGATTGGCTGTGCCACCTCTCTCCTTGCCGCTATTGTTGCTGCCGCGAAACTTCGCGGCTGGATGTTTGCAGCAATTGCTTTACCAATTGTTCTGCCAGTACTATTGCTGGGGGTTGAGTCCTTAGCGACAGTCGTGGCAGGTGGTCATTTTTCTGCGGTACTCCCTGAACTTGGGGTGATGGTGCTTTATGTTACCATCGTTGCGATTGTTGCATGGTGGCTGTTTCCGTTCATCTGGAGTGACATCTAATGGGACTACAGCGGCGGCTGGGATTATGGCAAGCAACGGCGCTCAATGCTATTGATATGGTGGGCATTGGTCCGTTTATCGTAATGTCCTCAGTGATGGCAGCAATGCAAGGACCACACTGTGTTCTCGCTTGGATCGCCGGCGCTTTGCTTGCAACCGCCGATGCAATGGTGTGGGCTGAATTGGGTGCAGCATTCCCCTATGCGGGCGGCAGCTATGCGTATCTACGACAGTTGTACGGACCAAACCGCTGGGGGCAACTAATGTCGTTTTTGTTCATCTGGCAAACAGTTTTCCAATCTTCCTTTGTTGTCGCATCGGGGGCGATTGGCTTTACCAACTATGTGCAGTACCTTGTCCCGCTGTACAACGTGTGGCAACGGAAGGCAGTGGCGTTGGTAGTGGTGGTCCTTATTGCGAGCGCTCTCTATCGCCGAATCGAAGTAATCGGACGAGTTTCTCTGGTGCTGGCTGTTGTTGTGATAGGTACACTGGGGTGGGTTATCGTTGCAGGTATCGTCGGAGGTGATTGGACGTTTCTGGCTCAGCTACCTGCAGAATTTCGACTCGACGGACTTAGCGAAGCGATGCAAAGCAGCGTGTATGCGATTTTGGGCTATTACAACGTCTGCCACCTTGGGGCAGAAGTACGGAAGCCAGAGCGAACGATACCGCAGAGCATGTTTGCCTCCATTGCGATTGTTGCTTCCCTGTACGTAGCGATGCAGCTTGCAGTTCTTAGCGTCGTGCCCTGGCAACAAGCACGCCCTGATCAGTTCATCGCTAGCATTGTAATCGAGCGAGTCTTTGGTCCTAAGGCAGCAGCGATTGCTACTGTTCTTGTGTTGGTTGTTGCCCTTAGCTCGCTGTACTCGGTCGTACTGGGCTACTCGCGTATCCCCTATGCTGCTGCCGTAGATGGAAACTTTTTCCGCGTTTTTGCTCGGTTGCATCCCCGAAAGCATTTTCCTCACATCTCGCTTATAGCAATCGCAGTACTATCGGCGCTTGTTGTCATATTGTTTGATGGGCTACGTATTGTTGTGGCGAGCATTCTCACGCTGCGCATCATCGTGCAGTTTGTCGGGCAAGCAGTAGGCTTGCTGTTGTTCCATGCTCAGGGCCAGGGCAAGACATTCCCATTTCGCATGTGGCTATATCCTATTCCTGCCGTGGTGGCTATTGGGATATGGCTGTGGTTGTTCGCATCGCGTCCCGCCCAAGCAATTGTCAATGGAGTCGTGGTGCTATGCGCGGGCATAGTGACCTATGTCGTGGTTGCTCGGCGGAACCGGTGGTTCCCGTTTGAGCACTTGTCACGTTCCTCCTTAAGGAGGCAGGAATGAATGTCGTCAAGGTTGGCGGTTCTTCGTTGCGTCGTCAAGACGATATTGAGCGTCTTGCCCAGCGGCTCCGCATGGACCATCGTCCCCCGACGGTTGTGGTTACCTCCGCGTTGCCCACCGTAACGCGCCGGTTGGAGGAAGCAGCATATGCTGCCCACAAAGGTAATCTTTCTGCAGCGCAAGCGATTGTATCAGCGTTGGTAGAAGAACATCGCCAGCTTGCCAATGCGATGCTATCCGAGCAAGCAACGATTGATGCATTGCAACTACTGTTTGACGAAATCCATACCGCCCTGGACCGTCTGCTTCGAGGGGTTGCTATCACACGCGAACTGACGCCGCGTACCTTTGATCGCATCACCAGCAAAGGGGAGCATCTGGCGCTGCATCTGCTGCATCACATCCTCCACGAGCGGGGGCTGGAAACTGCTACGATCCCTGCAACAGAGCTTGTGGTCACCGATTCTACATATGGCAATGCACAACCTCTTGTCGAGCACACTGCTACCCGAGTCCGGGATCGTCTGCTCCCGATGCTCGAACAGGTTGGCTATGTGCTAACCGAGGGATTTGTTGGCACAACGCTTGACGGTGACGTTACCACGATGGGAAAAGAAAGTTCTTCGCTAACAGCAGCCCTTATTGCTGCTCTGATTGGCGCTCGAGAACTGGTGCTTTACACGCCGGTTGCGGGTATCTACACTGCTGATCCTGCAATTATCCCCACTGCTCAATTGATTGCTCAGCTATCCTACGAGCACGCCGAAGAGGTAGCACACGCCGGGCTAAAACTACTCTATCCCACCATGATAGCTCCCCTGCGGGAGCACGAGATTACACTAACAGTGGCGGCAGTTGGAAGTGTCGATGTCCATCGAACGCTCATTACAGCTTGCGAAAGTAGTTCTGGAGCATTTGTGCTTATGGCGGAAGCACTTGCTGCAATAGGGCTTCCGCACTCGATCTATCGAGAGGCTCTGCAGAAAGGATGGCACCACCAGGGAATTTCTCTCGAGCGCGGCGCCCGGACAGTGATTGCCGCAGCACAACACGAATTAGCCCAGCTTTTCGAGTGGGGACTTTCCTCCAATGGAAAAGGGATCCCCGCTCTCCAGCTCCGTGTATGGATGCATACGTCCGAAACTCGGACCATTGAAGCAGCACTCCAGCGTTGTGCTCAGCTGCCCTCCCTTGAAGGACTAACGCTTGTACGGGGAGAGCAGAGCGCCCTCATTACTGCGCTTATTTTGTCGCAGAAGTGGCAGGTGCTGCCGTCATTGCACGAGCATTTGGTACAGGTGTGTGGCTATCGGTATGTGCCCGTGTAGCTTCCAGCCAGTGCACAAAGGAGAGATAACCAATCCCCCCAAAGCCGATGAGGAACATTACTTGGAACGGAATTGCTGCCAGTTCGACAAAGTAGAGCGAAACGGCAATGCCGACCAAGAAATACGCACCCAACAGAAGCTCAATCACAACGGATGCACGGAGCCGTGTGCGGGCATACTTGCGCGTTCTCCAATCGTCAGAAGTGGAGACAATCCGATACTTAGGGGTTCGAAGAAATTCCGAGCGCTTGCCAATCAATGCTTCGAGAACTGCCTTAGTGTTGTTGATGGCAAGCCCCATGCTCCCTGCCATAAATAGAGGGAACAGCAACACGCGCTGTTGCCAGTCCTGGTGAATACTTCGCTGCGAGTACAGGTAAAATAGAAACGTGCTCACTGACGCCAGCACAAAGACAGACATTGCGGTGAAGAGCTCGTCGTAGCCACCGACAAGGTTTTTGATGAGCACCATCGGGAGATTGAGCACTGCCACCAGCACAATGAAGGGGAACACGATATTACTGGTCAAGTGCACCGTGCATTCGAGTTTAGTTCGTAACGGTAGTGAGGCGCGCCAGACTGCAGGGAGGAGCTTTTTCGCTGCCTCGATAGCGCCTTTAGTCCACCGAAACTGTTGGGATTTGAGTGCGTTGATGTCTGCTGGTAGTTCCGCTGGCGAGGTAACGTCGTGAAGGAAGACAAATTTCCATCCCCGCAGCTGGGCGCGATAGCTAAGATCGAGGTCTTCGGCAAGAGTATCGGAATGCCAATTGCCTGCATCCTCGATACAGGTGCGGCGCCAGATTCCTGCGGTACCGTTGAAGTTGATGAAAAATCCTGCCTTATAGCGCACTTGCTGTTCAATGACAAAATGCCCATCGAGCGCAAGAGCTTGAGCGCGCGTTAGCAGAGAATAGTTTTCGTTAAGATGTTCCCAGCGAGTCTGGACCATCCCTACCCGTGGATCGGCAAAGTAGGGAATAGTCTTGCGCAAAAAGTCTGGGTTAGGGATAAAGTCAGCGTCGAAGATAGCGATGAATTCCCCGCGAGCACGTGTGAGCCCTTCACGGAGCGCTCCTGCTTTATATCCTGTGCGCTCTGCGCGGTGGATGTAGTGGATGTCGTAGCCCTGGCGGCGGTAGTGCTCTACTTGACGACGAGCGACTTCTTGCGTTTCATCGGTGGAATCGTCGAGCACTTGGATTTCCAACTTATCGCGAGGATAGTCCAGCCGGACAACAGCATCAATGAGTCGCTCAACGACATACACCTCGTTGTAAATCGGTAGTTGCACGGTGACCACTGGCAGTGGCTCCAGTGGTCGCTCTGGTGGTGCTACCGCAACATCCCGCGTGCGGTGATAAAAGTAGAGCATCACCAGACCATGAACACCGAAGGCAAAAAGCACAACAAGCGCGCTCACGTACAGCGCAACAACAACATCCGAAAGCCAGAGCATACGGGGTGAACAATAGTCCTACCAATCGCTGATGACCGCCAGGAGAATGTCTCCGGCGATCTGTTCGAGCGCAGTGCGGATGGCTTGGTCGCGTGCGGTAGCTGCTTGGGCGATCGGGAAGAACTGTTCGCTGGTGAAGGCGCGCCGCCAAATGCTCCGCTGCTTGACGTGGTCAACATATTCTGCTTCGACCGTTACGCGAATTTTTCGCTCGCGTTCTATTTCGCCGGCGCGGAGCGTTACCGGCTCTTCGCTAATTGTCGTAATTGTGGCGCGAAGTTCTGCATCTCCTGATCGATCAACAAGCTGAAGCGTGTTGTCGTTACGAAAGCGCTCAATCAGGAGCTGTGTTGCAACTTCCCGCCAGATGGGTTGACCAAAACTGCTCCGATCGAAGACGGTGGCGATCGAAATCGTCTTCAGATGGGGCGGCACACTCCCGCCTGTAAACGAGTAGCACGCAGACCAAACAATCGCTGCGCTCGACAGCGAACTTAGCAGGAAAATTCTCAGCTGGCAATGACGGAAAAATGACAAGATTTTCATAATGCATTCCCCCATTACCACAGTAACTCATCCGGTTGGAGAAAGGGGTTAGTACGTCGTTCTTGTCCGATGGTGGTTGCCTCCATATGCCCCGGATAGCAGGCATAGTCGTCGGGAAGAGTCAACAGCTCGCGGCGGATGGAAGCAATCAATTGGTCGTAGTCCCCGCCGGGGAGGTCTGTCCGACCGATACTACCGGCAAAGAGCGTGTCACCGCAGAACACCACGCGACTTGTATGCTCGATAAACACAACACTCCCTTCGGTGTGTCCTGGGACATGGCGCACTTCAAATCGAAGATTCCCAACCGAGAGGACATCGCCATGATGGACGTAGCCTCCTACCTCGACTGCTTCCAAGCGGAAAGGGAGGGGAAAAACAGTGTGAGCATTCGGATTATGCAAGCGATAAGCGTCGAGTGGATGGACAAGCACAGGAATCCCGAACGTCGCTGCCAGTGCAGCAGCATCAGCGGTATGGTCCCAGTGCGAGTGCGTGAGCCACACCGCAATCGGACGGAATCCACCAGCGCCGATTCGTTCCATGTACCACGCCAGCGAATCTATCGGCGCATCAATCAGGACAGCATCCTTTGTGTCTGAATCGGCAACAAGGTATGCGTTCGTTTCGACAGGACCGCAAATGGCTGTCTCCAGATGTAACCGTGGTGTCATGCAAGGGCAAAATGGGATGTTTGCGATACGCGGCGTAAGACGTAGCTGCGAAGGGCAGCATGTTCGCTGCTCCGCAGGTGGGGATCGCGCTCGATGAGAGCAAATGCTTCCTGCCGAGCAGCGGCGATAATTTCTGCGTCCTGCACCAAATCTACGTAGCGGAACTCGGGCAGCCCTGCTTGTCGCGTACCCAAAATGTCTCCTGGTCCGCGAAGCCGTAGATCAGCTTCTGCGATCAAAAAACCGTTGGTTGTTTGTTCCATGGTTCGAAGCCGTGTAACTGAAGGCGGCTCGTCGTCGCTGGGCGGAAGATGTACGCGGGCTGCGATATGCCGTTCGGTGACCAGGTAGCAGGTAGCGGGTGCAGTGCCGCGCCCAACACGTCCACGGAGCTGATGGAGTTGCGCCAAGCCGAAGCGTTCTGCATGCTCGATGAGCATCACGGTGGCATTAGGTACGTCAATTCCCACCTCGACAACGGTTGTCGCCACTAAAATGTCGAAGTCTCCGCGAGCAAATTGCTCCATGATTGCCTCTTTTTCATTCCAGCCCATTTGTCCGTGCAGCAATGCTAATCGCTCAGTGGAGAAGTGCTCGCGTGCCAGCCGTTCAAACTCTGTTGTGGCAGCGCGAATCTCGAGCTTATCGGATTCATCCACAAGCGGATAGATGATGAATGCTTGGCGACCAGCCCGTACCTCGCTGCGGATGTGTTCATAGGCGCTTTGTAACTGATCGCGCCCAATGACACATGTTCGGACAGGTTGCCGTCCTGGTGGCATTTGGTCGAGCTGGGATACATCCAAGTCGCCGTACAACGTCATTGTCAAGGTGCGCGGAATTGGAGTGGCGCTCATGACCAGCATGTGAGGGTGCAATCGCTCAGGATGCGACGCAATGGCTAAGTGGCGTAGCTGTGCGCGCTGCGCAACGCCAAAACGGTGCTGCTCGTCAATGACTACCAATCCTACCCGATGGTACTGCTGGGCTCCTGTTGAAGTGGAATCAGCAAACAACGCATGAGTACCGACGATAATCTGTGCCATGCCGCTTGAGATGGCAGCAGCTATCACCTGCCGTTGTCGTGTTGTTTGACTGCCTACAAGTTTGACCACCTGCACATCAAGTCCACTCGTGAGGCGACTAATCGTGCGCCAGTGTTGCTCGGCGAGGACTTCAGTGGGGACTGCCAGCAAGGTCTGATAGCCGGCATCCACTGCTGCAAGCATTGCTGCTAATGCTACGAGTGTTTTGCCTGCACCGACGTCGCCATGAAGCAAGCGGTGCATAGGAGTGGTACGTGCCATGTCTGCAGCGATTGTCTCGATTGCCCGCTGCTGTGCAGCAGTCAGCGTAAAAGGGAGCCTCTCGACAAGGCGTTGCCACCGAGGGCTATGGGGTGGAATCTGCGGAGCAATCCCTTGCCGAAGAGTTTCGCGGTTGACCGCAAGCAAAAGCTCAAAGAGAAATACTTCCTCGAACTTCATCCGTGCGCGAGCACGTGCCAGGTGGTCGCCCGAGGGAGGAAAATGCAAGTGCTCCAGCGCTGTTGCGCGTGATGGTAGCTGGTAGCGTTCAACGACGGCAGGAGGAAGTAACTCCACAAGAGCATCGCGCGCGGTATCTAATGCGGTGCGAGCAAGACGCCGCATCATTCCAAGCGTTATTCCACACGCACGCATATTCTCCGTGATGCGGTACAGGGGCAGGATGCCATGTTCGAGCAGGACGTGCTCTTCTTCTTCGATGCGCTCAAGCTGGGGATGGGTAAAGGTAATGCGACGGAGGCGGTCAAGTTCCGGAACGCCGGTGATGATGTACGATGCCCCTGGCTGAAGAATACGACGATAGTACTCGTGGGCATTCCAGAAAAGCAAGGCACCGCGAGTGCCGTCGTCATCGCGAATAATTGCTTCGAGCAAGCGCCGGCGGCTGGCAAACTGCTTTTCCATAATGCGTTCCACGGTGGCAATAATGCTGACCTCGCTGCGGAGGACACTTACGGTCTCCCGCTCTGTACCAAATAGGTCCGGCAGTAGCAGCTGCCGCGCCAGTGCACGGAGTGAACGTTGGGCTGTGCGCTCGATGTACGCACGGGGAGCATACTCGAGAAGATCACCGACGGTGGTGATGCCCTCTGCCATCAATGCTGCAGCACGGCGAGGACCCACCCCTTTGAGGTACTGGACAGACATTTCCACCGGCGATCGCGTCTGGTTCATCGGTACAGGGTATCGAGTGCGCACTCAACAGCCGTCAGATTCGTCATAGCGCGTTCGTTCGACAGTGGGGTCAATTGCCATGCAGCATCGCACAGACATTCGCAACATTGCAATTATCGCGCATGTGGACCACGGTAAAACAACGCTCGTGGACCAAATTCTCCGGCAAGCGGGCATGTTTCGCCATGGACAAGTGCTCGGTGAACGGTTGCTCGACTCTAATGCACTTGAGCGCGAAAAAGGGATCACTATCATGGCGAAAAATACCGCAGTGCGCTGGAATGGCGTCACCATCAACATTGTGGACACTCCGGGTCATGCCGACTTTGGCGGAGAGGTTGAGCGAGCGCTTTCGATGGTTGATGGCGTGTTAGTGCTGGTGGATGCAGCCGAAGGACCACTTCCCCAAACCAAGTTTGTTGTGCGCAAAGCCATCGAGCGCAACCTGCCTGCCATCGTGGTTATCAACAAGATAGACCGCAGCGATGCACGTCCACGTGAAGTGCTCGACCAAGTCTACGAGCTGTTTTTAGCGCTCGGAGCTGGATTAGAAGCGCTCGATATGCCAGTGCTCTATGCGGTGGGGCGTAGTGGCATTGCCTCGCGCTCGTTGGACGAGCCAGGGACAGATCTTGTCCCCCTGTTCGAGGCAATCATTGCGCATATTCCTCCGCCTGCTTATGCCCCCGATGAGCCTTTCCAGATGATTGTCGCTGCACTCGATTGGAACGACTATGTTGGGCGTCTTGCAATTGGCCGCATCCATCGAGGGCGAATACGGGTAGGGGATGAAGCGGTTCTTTTGGCAACCGATGGGACGCAAACGCCACTGCGCATTACGAAGCTTTTTGCCTTCGAAGGACTCGAGCGTGTGGAAATTGATGCTGCAGAAGCGGGGGATATCATTTGCTTGGCAGGCATCGAACAGGTGCGAATTGGGGACACAATTGCCTCACCTGTCTGTCCGGAGCCGCTTCCCCCAGTGGTCGTCGAAGAGCCTACCGTTGCAATGCAGTTCATGGTCAATAGCTCGCCCCTGGCAGGAAGGGAAGGGAAATTTGTAACAACACCAAAGCTTCGCGACCGGCTCTGGCGCGAGCTACGCACAAATGTCTCGCTGCGGATCGAGGAAACCGACCAACCAGATGTCTTTCGCGTGCTTGGTCGGGGTGAATTGCAAATGGCTGTGCTTATCGAGACCATGCGGCGCGAGGGATACGAACTCGCAGTCTCGCAGCCGCAGATTCTCTTTCGCCGTAACGAGCAAGGGCAATTGGTAGAGCCGATCGAACACGTCGTCATTGATGTTCCTGCCGACTACAGCGGCAGTGTTATCGAGGCGCTTGGACGGCGGCGCGGCGAGCTCCTCTCGATGATTCCCGTTGGGGCTACAGTTCGGCTTGAATTCAGTGTCCCCGCACGCGGACTGCTTGGTTTTCGCACAGAGTTTATGACCCTAACTCGTGGAGAAGGGGTCTTCCACCACACATTCGCAGGGTATGAACCCTACCGCGGTGACATTGCTCGCCGAACGCGAGGGAGTTTAGTTGCCCTGGAAGATGGTATTGCAACGGCATACGCACTCGAGAGCATTCAAGAGCGTGGTGTGCTGTTCATCTCTCCTGGTGAGCGGGTGTACGAAGGAATGGTTATCGGCGAGCACGCACGCGAAGGTGATCTGGTGGTCAATCCCTGCAAGACAAAGCATCTGACGAATATGCGTGCAAGTGGCTCGGAAGGACTGGTGCGTCTTGCTCCGCCTCGCCAAATGACCTTGGAGCAGTACTTGGAGTTCCTCAACGACGACGAATTGCTCGAGGTGACTCCCCTGTCGCTTCGGATACGCAAGCGCATCCTGAACACTAACGAGCGCCAGCGTCACGAAAAGCGCGCTCGCGCTGCAGCGGAAAGCATGGTGTAAATTGCACGCCAAAGTTCCACTATCCCAAGAGCGTTTGTAATGGTACAGCTGGTTGTTGTGATTGTCCTTGCCGGAGTGGGAGCTGCTGCACAGGTTGGGAAGCGTTCATCCTTGCCATCAGTGCAGCCAACCTCGTTTACCTACCGCTTGCAGCCCTTGCCAAAGGCGATATACACCTACGCCTCCGAGATGAACGTCGCGCAGGGGATGAACATCATGGACATGGAGCAAACAATTACCTCGACAGTGACGATGGAGCAGGAAGTCTCGGTACTTTCTCTCGATGATGCAACGGTAACGCTTGGTATCCGTCAGCGAAACATTCGCGTGCAGCTCCGAGGGCTAGAGCAATTCGGGGGGAGCGACTCGGTATTGACCTATCCTGAGCTGGAGGGGTACCAGCTGCAGCTAACATGCAATCGGCAAGGGAAGACACTCTCGCAAGCATATGTTCGGCAGGACACCGGCTCCAGTGTTGCGCGCACAGTGCAGCAGCAAGTGCTCGAACAGCTCAGCGGCAGCGGAGTTCGTATGCGGTTTTTGGTGGAGTTCCCCGAAGGTCCACTCAGTCGAGGGCAGCAATGGACACGTTCCTATCGTGACACGATATCGGCCGGGATCGTCGAACAGCAAATCGTTTCTACAATGGACATCCGCTATACCTTCGATGGCTTTCTCGACACCCTCGGACGGCGGTGTGTGGTCGTCCGTGGCGAATCAACCCGTTATCTGATTAGCGGAAGTGCTGACCAAATGGGCATGGCGATGAGCATCAATGGCGATGGCACCCTGGCAGCGCGGTATCTTATCGAACGCGAGACAGGAATGCCCATGGTCATTGAGACAACGGCACAAATTGATCAGCGCATGACGCTGCATGGTCAGGGAAACACAGTTATTCCGATGAGCGTGGAGCTTCGTGGACGTGTTGTCCGCCGGCAATGATGAAACACGGCTGCTGGCTTATCTGCTGTGCATTGGTAGCTCTTGCGCAACCGCAGTGCTTTCGATGGCAACTGCCGCCAGGACTTCAAGCGGTCTATCGAGTGGAAGCATTTGATACTGTTGCATTGGAGGGTGAGCCACCCTTATACCGTTATCGACTCGAGCTATGGTCGCTCCAGTGCGAGGCACGGTGGGGTGACACCATGAAGCTCACTCAAACGCTCGAACGCTTCTGGGCACGCGAGCATACCGATGGTGGTGATAGCAGCCTCCGCACTACGCTTCCGCTGGTAGGGAAACCATCGCGGCTTGTCGTTACCACCAGGGGTTGGCGCCTGCAGGTGAAAGGTCCATCTGTGGAAGAATTCAGCGTTGTTCCGGGCGGAGCATTCGGACCGGTGTTTCTGGTGCCTCTTGATTCAGCCGATTGTATCACCTGTGGGAGTCCGCAGTGGCTTATCGAGCGGCGCGATACGCTTGTCGAGTATGCCTATCCGCCGGCAATGATGGAGCGGCTATACCTAGCTTCGCTTGACTCCTGCTCAAGAGATGATGCTTCGCTTACTCTATCCTATGCAGAGACGTCGCGGGGGGTACATCGGGTGCAGACTGCTGATTTCTCCTTGCAAACGGCAGTATGGCTGCTTGCCCACGGAGTAGTGGAGATCGATCGCCAATGTTCTCTCCCAAAGCACATATCCTGTGCCTACCAGATGCGCGTGATGGTAGAACGCTCGTCCGGCAGTCGCCAACGGGGAACGATTCACTCTACGCTGCATGCTCAGCTTGATTGGATACGCGTGCCTTCGAAGCCATAGCTGGGCTGCTTTAGCTTAGTGCCGAGATGGCATATCCAGCGAGGATGGTAACCGCAATGCAGCCACAAGGATAGGGAGAAAGCGCTCCAGGTGCGGCATATCTCGCTGCCAGGCAGTTAGGCGAATGATTGCAAGCCAGCCGTTAGCAGGAAAGATGCCATAGCGGGTTTCAACAATATCTCCTCGCCGTGGAGAAGAGGTGCGGTACCACACGCCGGCACCACTGGGGTAATGGGTGGTTGGCACTTGCACTTGCTCAAACCCGCCTCGCTGAGCGATGTGTGCTGCAAAATCTACAAGAGCAGTGTCGCTGTAGGAGGTAGCGGTTACATAATACTCGATTTGCACAGTGGGAAGCTGGATAACGGCAGTATTCCAAATAGTGTCTTCTGTGGCAGAAGGGGGAACAAATGGCATTGTGCTCAAGCGGGTGGTGAGTTTGTTTTTCCATGCCAGTGGTACGGCAATGTACCAGCCTATCGGGTTGTGCAAGTGGGCAGTGTCGCGCGTAAGAGCGCGGTCCATTTCCACTGAAGCAAGCAGCCGCCGATAGAACTGTTCTGGTCCACTTCCTTCGATGCGTGGGCTTGTACGGCTGCGGAGAACAAGGAGGGCAACATCCCGTCCGCGGGATGCAAAAGTCACTAAGGTAAAGAGTGAATCTTTTCTTGTCGTGTCGCGAAGCTCAAGGGTAATTTCCTCTGCAGGGACCAGTCCGATCATTCGCTGTGCTTGATAGGTCAGCAGTATGGGTGCATTGCGGCGAGTTGATTGTGCCAGCAACTGGAGGTCTAATATGCGCGCAAGAAAATCCGATGTGCTCATGAATTCCGGTACCACTGCGAGAAAAACATGAAGGGAGTCTCCGTATGTTACGCTCAATGCGTTGGGGCTATCGGATGAAAAGGAAGGCTTCGGCACGTTGAGCTGGGTGCTGTAAATATCTGCTGTTGAGTACTGCGCCATGGACCAGCGACCAATGGTCACGGTAGATGCTTGCGGGAGAGTACAGCGAATATCCGCTGCCTCCAAGATCACTGTTGTATCGCGCGACAGCGCTTGTATTGCTCCTGCTCCGACCCAGCAGAGCAGTCCGAGGGTCCATAGGATGCGATGAATTACTGCTCTCGGTGCCATAGGGTTTACTTAGACAAGCGGTTGAAGGCGGCAAAATTAGAGGGATCCTCAATAAAGAGCGACGGCACGCCCGGTGGTGGCGTGCCGTCGCGGTGGGGATGTCTGGGTGCTACTTAATCCGCAGGAATTCGATGCGCTGGTTGACCGAGCTGTAAGGACGCCGCTGGTCAATCAATTCGCTGGTACCGTATCCCTTAGCGATAAGGCGCGAGGGAGCTATGCCACGGTTGATGAGCCACATCCGAACCGCGTCGGCACGTTGCTGGGACAGGCGAACCTCTTGGGCTTCCTTGCGACGCTTGTTCCGCGATTTGGACGCGTGTCCCTGAATCTCAATTTCCATCTCGGGGTAGTCTTGCAGAGTCTTCAGAACTTCTTCCAAAGCGGGATATGAACGCGGGAGAATTTCGGCGCTGTTTTTCTTGAAAGTGATACCGCGGAGCACCATCTTTTTGCCTACTTCCAGCGTAGCTTTCTTTTCCTCTTGTGTCGGTTTAGGGACATCGTCGCTGGGATCAAGTGGATTTGTCTTTTGGACGAGAACTTCCGTACCATCGTCCACTGTGCCCTTATCCGTATCGCGATCGAGCGGATTGGTCCGGTGGGTTTTAACTTCTTCGCCATCGCTGAGGCGGTCACTGTCAGTATCGGCTTTGAGGGGATCGGTCTTGTACTGCTTGACTTCTTCGCCATCGCTAAGTCCATCGGCGTCGGTATCCGCCTTGAGTGGATCAGTCTTATAAGTGCGGATTTCTTCTCCATCACTTAAGCCATCGCTATCGGTATCAGCTTTGAGGGGATCAGTCTTGTATTGCTTGATTTCTTCAAAGTCCCCAAGGCCGTCGTTGTCGCTGTCACGAGCAAGAGGATTGGTGCGATATTGATTGACCTCATCTCCATCGCTTAAGCCATCACCATCAGTATCTGCTTTGAGGGGGTCGGTTTTGTATTGTTTTACTTCACTCCCATCTTTGAGAGCATCAGCATCGGTGTCCGCGTTTTTGGGGTCTGTGCGATATAGTTTGACTTCTTCTCCATCTTTGAGTCCATCGCCATCAGTATCTGGATTGCGGGGGTCTGTGCCCAGTTGCTCTTCCTCTATGTCAGTGAGTCCGTCACCATCAGTATCGGTGATATCATCGCTGAAGTTGTACATGATGCTTACTAAGCCGCTCCAGAAGCCGTCGTTTTGTGCATCATGGAGTGGGTGCATGTCGTCATTGAAGGTTGGATGTCCGCCGAGTGCAACATCAAGAGCCCAGCGGTTGCTAAGCTTGACGTTGAGTCCAATTCCCAGGGGAGCATAAGGAGCAGCGCCGGAGACGGAGTCTTCAGCACGGGCATACGGGGGATAATCACGGTAGCCACCGACAGCAATTGTCGCCCGATCATAGCGATAGTACACGTATCCCAAGCCAGCATAGATGTACGGTTTAACACCAATAAACTGAAATGGGGTAAGACGAACGCGGAGGTCGAGGGGAAATGCTTCGGTGCGATAATCCCAGAATCCTTCCAGTCGCGAGGAGCTAAAAAGAGCATAACCTCCTCCTGCTTCAATTGCAACAGACCGACTGGTTGCATAGAGAAGTGCTGCTCGAACCTGCCCCGTAAGCGGTCGCGAGACGGACTCGTTTATGCCATTGACAAATCCCCCTCCCACGCTCAATGCCCATGATTGCGGATTCTGTGCAGTGACACTGACGCTGGCACAAAGAAGCACCAGCACTGCAACGGAAACGCGTGTCAGCATAGTTCCTACTGCGTTGATGGGACAAAACCTTCCACGTTATCTGCGTTATGCTGTTCAGTAGAAAGGAGGCTCATGCGGGATAAGCAGCGGCGTCCATGTCGGCGTTATCGGTCGAGGGCATCCATGCCCGACTCGAAAATACAGTGCCCACTTTACCTCTACAAGATAAGAGCAAAAAATCCGTAGTTCTACGGAGAGCACGGCAGGTGCAGGAAGGAGGTAGTTTCTCTGCCAGATAAATTCTGACAGCATGTTTTAGGAGAGAACCACGCATAGTGCTTCTTGTCGCGTGCAGGCACGAAACCATTGTTCCGGGCTGTGGGGTTAGTACTGGCAGGTGAACGACTCGCACCAGAGCGATCAGGAGGTATCTGGAGCGTTCTTGTGATGGAGAGGTTGGCTATCCCAGAACGATGTCGCGCCTACCATTACGGCCTTGCTTGCTAAAATTTAGTCAGTTAGCCAGCCGCGAGGAGAACGGGTGCTCATTCCTCAGAGGTAGGCGGTGAAACCGGAAGGCGGTTTTCTAATTCAGCCGAATGGCGGATAAGTCCGCCTTTGTGCGCAGCAGTTCCCATAAAAACCACCGTTGCGATGAGTGCTCCTAAGAAGAGCACAGTAACACCCCAAATCCGATGTTCTCCCCACCATCGCCTGCCGAACACAATGCCCAACCCGATGCCAGCGGTAACAATAGAGCTTAGCATGGCAGTTTTTGCCGCTTCTTCGTGTGCTTCAATCAGAGAGCTGTTGATACCTTCGATGCCTTCGAGGATGTGCTCTGCTGCTTCGCCACTCTGCTGCGCCACAATAGCAAGAATTGCACCAACGACGCTAAGCCAAATTGCAGCGTACACGAAGCTTCGATTGCGGCGCACTAGTGCCCCTATAATCAGGCCTGCGGCGATGAGTGCACAAAAAAGAGGCGCATGGTTGACCGCTAAGTGAATTTGTGCTGGATTCATGGCGTGTGCCGAGAACGTGCAACTTTCTTTCCGCAAATATCGAGCAATCCGCGGTGCAAGTATTTTTGCCCGCCACTGTTATGGAGAATCCAGGATGAATGCAACGGCAACTTCTTCGCAGCTACTGCTGCCCCCTACACTTCTGCCGAAGGTGGAGCGGCGGACAACCTTGATTGCCGTAGGTGTGCTGTGCCTTCTGATATTAGCATTTCTGTGGAAGGGTATTGTTGGTGGTGCATTTGTTTCCTCTGATAGTCTTTCGTCGGAGAGCTTCAAACCGTACTTGGAGCAATGCTCCAAGAAAGGGGAGTTTCCTCTGTGGGTGCCCTACATCTTCAGCGGTATGCCGGGCTATGGTGCACTGCTGGTAACAGGTGACCGATGGTGGGATGTCATTGCGGCACTTGTCTTTGGTGTTGCTAAGGCGATCGGCACCGTCTTTGGCAGTGATACTGCACGCGTTGCATTCTGGTATGTGCTTTATGGGGCAGGGGTCTTTGTGCTACTGCGGCGGAAAGATCATGCTCCTCTGGTAGCGCTGCTTGCCAGTATTGCTGCAGTGCTTTCGACTTTTGTCATCGTGTGGGTCATGATCGGGCACCTGACTAAGCCGGTTGCGCTGGCAATGTTTCCCTGGATTCTGCTTGGACTCGAATCACTGCGCGAGCGGTGGAATCTTGCCTATGCACTGCTGCTTGTGGTCGCAGTGCACATTCTGGTAGAATCCACGCACCTGCAGATGGTCTTTTACGGCGTGTGCACGTTTGCGCTGTACCTTGTGTTCGAGTTGGGCAGTCGCTTGATTCGGCGAGAGCCGGTGGGGGGAGTCCTCCGTGCGGGAGCTACGTTGGCAGTTGCGGCAGCACTGTCGTTTGGGATGGCAGCTGACCGCTATTTGACCACGCTGGAATACACGCCCTACTCTACGCGAGGCACGGTTCCTATCAAGTTCAAAATCAATCCCGACCCGCAGCAGCAGAAAAAGCTCGATGGCAACGACTATGAGTACGCGACCAACTGGTCGTTTTCGCCGGAAGAGATGATCACCTTCCTGATCCCCAACTACTTCGGCTTTGGCAAGATAGACTACCGCGGACCACTGACCGGCGGGCGCCCAACGAAAATCATGGCGTATTGGGGACAAATGCCGTTTACCGATGCGGCAAATTATATGGGGATCGTGGTTCTTGTGCTCGCTCTGGTGGGTGCATGGCTGTACAGGCGAGATGTATTCGTCCAGTTTTTGGTTGCGCTGAGCGTGTTCTCGCTCCTTCTGTCGTTTGGCAAGAATATGCCGCTACTGTACGACGTGTTCTACTACTACGTGCCGCTATTCAACAAATTCCGTGCGCCGAGCATGGCATTGGCGATGCTCCAATTTGCGGTTCCGCTCCTGGCAGCATACGGTCTGCGGGGGATTGCTGAGCAAGGAGCTGAGCGGCATCTCCGTGTGCTGGTAGGGATAGCAGGACTGTGGCTTGTGTTAGGATTTGTTGTTCCACCCCTGATTGAGCAAAGCTTCCGCGAAAGCGTGCAACAAAGCCCTCAATTTGCGCAGTACTCAGCAGACGTTAAGGCAGCAATCGCTCGCTTTGTCTATAGCGAGATGCGGAGTGATTGGATCGTGGGGGGTATTCTGCTGGTGCTCGGAACTGGAATCCTTTGGCTATGGCGACGTGGCTCGCTGCGCCCGCACTGGGCACTCCTTGCACTAACAGGAGTTGTGACCTTTGATCTCTGGCGTGTTGGGGTTCGCCCGATGGAGGTCACTAAAGGCGATGCTGTAGCGCGTACCTTCCAGCAATACGACTATGTGAATTTCCTTCGCCAAGACACAAGCGTGTACCGCATTGCTGACTTCAGTGCGCTTCCTGTTCCGAATGCTGCAGCATACTATGGGCTGGAGAACATCCATGGCTACCATGCTGCCAAGATGCGGATTTACCAAGACCTTATCGACGAAGCGGGCAATGGCGGTGGCTCGGTTATCATGAATCCGTTTCTGTGGAATTTGCTCGGGGTCAAATACATTCTTAGCGATCGTACACTTCTAACGACAGAGCCGATTTTCCGCTCCACTACGGGAGTGCTCGTCTATGCGAATCCGACAGCTCTCCCCCGTGCGTTCTTTGTGCGGCATGTGGCGCGTTCGCGAGATGTTGAAATTCTGGAGCGCTTGCGGAAGGGAGATTTTGATCCCCGCGATACCGTTTTTGTGGAGGAGCAGCTACCGGTTTCTATCGTTCCTCCCGATACAACAGCCCAGGTGACATTAGTCGAACGGACGTTCCTGCGGCAGCGATACCGTGTTCGCGCCAGTGGCAACAATCTGCTGTTCGTCAGCGAGGTGTACTATCCCGTTTCATGGAAAGCATTCATTGATGGCGCAGAGGCGCCGGTGTACAAAGCAAACTTTGCATTCCGCGCTGTGGTAATTCCGCCGGGCGAGCACACGCTGGAGTTTCGTTTTGTCTCTCCTGCCTTCGAACGGGGCAAGGCAATCGCCATGGCGAGCACTGCGATTGTGCTCTTAGGAGGAGCAGCCGCAGCCGTCTTCGCATTCCGAAGGAAGAAGGCTGCGCCGCCTGTTAGCGGCTGATCTCTCGATAGGGTGCGATTTTCCCCTTGTGCAGTGTTACCAGCACTTTTGTAGTAGAGCGGAATGTTCTATTCCCCCAGGAGTTGGGCAACTACAATGATGGCAGTACCGACAGGACGATACCATCTGTATGCTCTTTGCGTGCAGGAGGTGGGAGTCGAACCCACACGGAGTTTTGAGCTCCACTGGATTTTGAGTCCAGCGCGTCTGCCAATTCCGCCACTCCTGCGTGCAGGGTGCAAAGATACCACGCTGAGTTAGTTGTTGAGCGCTCCTTCCCGCACCCACTGCGCCATGCCGCGGCGATGGTTGTCGGTAATGCGATGTTGAAACACTGGCGGATGTGCCAGCTGCCCATCGAGGACTTGATTGAGACGGCTCCGTTCAGGATGACCGACGATGACTAATCCTGGCGTTTGAAAGAGCGCGACGTACGAATCGAGAGGGATACGATCGCTCGCACTATGGCAACCACTGAATGTGCACGTTAAGCGCAAAAATGGTTCAACATGCCGGGAGTAGCTGACGTTCGAGTCCGGAAAGACAATGTCTTGTGGCTGGCGGTACACTATTCCTTCCTGGCAGCCTGTGGAAAGAAGTATCACGACAGCACCGAAACGGCTAATAACTTTCACTTTCATTGGGAAATTCTCCGCGGCGAACATCCTCGGCATAGCGACGAACGGCATCGGTGATTCGTTCGTGGAGGTTTTCGTAGCGGCGCACAAAGCGGGGGTGAAAATCTACCGTCAAGCCGAGCATGTCTGCATAGACCAGGATTTGTCCATCGCACCATGGACCGGCGCCAATGCCAATAGTAGGGATACGGAGCGTTTCTGTAATGCGGCGTGCCAGTTGGGCGGGGATTTTTTCGAGCACAATCGCAAAAGCACCCGCTTGCTCGAGAGCACAGGCGTCGCGGTAGATTTGCTCGGCTTCTTCCGCATCGCGTCCCCGTGCTTGGTAAGAGCCGAACTGATGGATGCTCTGGGGAGTTAGTCCCAGATGTCCCATCACGGGTATTCCCGCAGCAGTCATCCGCGAGACGGCTTCGAGAACGCGCTGTCCTCCTTCGAGCTTGACTGCACCGGCTCCTCCTTCCTTCATCAAGCGTCCAGCATTTCGGAATGCCTCGTCGGGATGTACCTGGTAGCTCATAAAAGGCATGTCTGCCACAATAAGCGCTCGCTGCGCTCCGCGGCGCACTGCTTTGGTGTGGTAGATGATGTCCTCGAGCGTTACAGGGATTGTGGTTTCATGCCCTTGCACGATGTTCCCCACCGAGTCGCCAACCAGCAAAATGTCCACTCCTGCCTCGTCGAAGATGCGAGCCATCAAGGCATCATAAGCAGTTAGGGCAACGATCTTGATGCCCTGCGCCTTCATCTCAAGGAGGCGCCGAGTTGTTACTGCGCGCGGTTTCGATGAATGCTGCATTGCTGCTTGAATTCCGAAAACAGTCAAGCGAATATAGGGTAGTGCCTATTGAGGACGGCTTTATGCCACTCGGCTTTCTGGAGTAGCTCCTTGTCCTTTAGGCTCTTCGATGTTGAGAAGGTTCTTCTGCAGCACCAAACACACCCCTTCCGGTGTCTTAGGAGATGAAATCGGCTATATGCCGAAAGGTAGTTGTTCAACTTTTTCATGGAGGTTTTTATGTCCACCGCTTTTTTGCTTGAAGGGATCGAGCTTGGTGCTCCCCAATTGCTTGCGCCGGGATGCGCAGTGTATCCGGTGATGGCATCCCCCCGCCAGCGCCGAACCATCACGCTGACGGAGGCACTCAAGGAGAAAAAAGTTTCCTTCCACGAGTGCAACGAGTCCGGTATTGTCGGCGCGCTACAAGTGAAGGTAGCCACTGAGCAGCCCGTTCTTGTGCTCGAAGGAGAGCTGTTGATAGGGGGCAAGCAAAATAGGACCGTTAACCTTACGCTTCTGCTGCCCCCTGGGGAGCACAGGATTGGGGTAAGTTGTGTCGAGCAAGGTCGCTGGAGCCGACGGTGGCGCTTTGCGCCGTTTCCTCCTATCACACGTACTCCTCAGCCGGCTTCGGAGTTTGATAGTTACGACTATATGCTTGATAGCACGATTCGGGAGTATAAACTGCGTTGGCTAAAACTGAGGGCAGAGGGGGCAATCCAAGGAGCCGTGTGGAGGGGGGTCGGTAATGTGCTCCGCCGTAGTAATGCGCAGAATATCACCAGCGACTTTAGCGAGCACTATCGGAGAAATCGAAGGGCTATCGAAGAGTATATCAACAAGGTAGAGCCGCAGCCGAACCAAATAGGTATTGCAATAGCCCTTTACGGTAAGCCATACGCGCTGGAGTATGTTGATAGCCCAGATACGTGGAAACATGTGCATCGGCGCGTCTTAGGCTCGTATGCGAGTACACTGATAGGAAGCGCCGAGTACCTCCACGACCAGGGGCAGCCTACGGTCGAGGAAATGCGGGCGGCATTTCTTGACAACCAGGTCGTGGTAGAACCCAGACCTGCTCCCGCGGGAATTGGCACCCATATTCTCCTCCGCGACAGCAGGAAAAATGGTGTCCACTATCGGTCACCGCTGGCGGGATTTGCTCTCCAGGCAGATGAATGCATTTATCACGCGGTACTGATGCGCAGTAACTAAGCGTTAAGGTAACATACATTTCTGCTGCATGCAGGCAAGGGCACACTGGGGGAGGTGTGCCCCC
>JANWWF010000006.1:31273-69719 GCA_025055755.1 Candidatus Kapaibacterium sp.
CGGCTATATTCGAGTGCATTGATTGCTCAGCGCATGCATGCTCGGTGATATTGTGCTCACAATTGCTCTGGTTGGGCTAAACGCGTTTTTTGTCGCAGCGGAGTTTGCGTTAGTCAAGATCCGATCCTCGCATGTCGAAGTGCGGGCACGGGAAGGGAGCATTCTTGCACGACTGGTTCGCTCGATCATAGCACAGTTGGACGGCTATCTTTCGGCAACACAGCTTGGGATTACACTTGCCTCCCTTGGGCTGGGATGGATTGGGGAGCCCGTCGTTGCACGGTTGATTGCGACGGTGTTGGAACTGGCAGGAGTACAACTTCCCGACCAGAGTATCCATCGCTTGTCCTTGCCGATAGCATTCGGGACAATTACCGTTCTCCACATTGTCCTGGGAGAGCTGGCGCCAAAATCGCTGGCAATTCAGCACAGCGAGCGTGTTGCCTATGCAGTGTCGCTGCCGATGCGGTTGTTTTACTTTGTGTTCAAGCCAGCAATTTGGCTGCTCAATGGTCTAGCGCAGGGAGTACTGCGTCTTTTGCGGATCCGCCCTGCACGCGAAAGTGAATTGCATTCCGCCGAAGAGCTGCGCTACTTGCTTGAAGAAAGCCAGCGAAGTGGATTGCTCGAAGCCGAACAGCATGCACTTATCGAGAATATCTTTGAATTCCGCCAGCGCCAGGTTCGCCACGTCATGGTGCCTCGTCCACGCATTGTCGCCCTGGAAGTATCAATGTCCACTGACCGCATCCTTGATGTCGTGCTTGAAGAGGGATACTCTCGCATGCCGGTCTATCAAGGCACACTTGATAACATTGTCGGCATTGTGTACACAAAAGACTTGCTTTCCCTGGTCCGCCTACGTAACCTCATCATTTTGGAAGACATTCTCCGACCAGCGCTCATGGTCAGCGAAGATGAACCACTTAGCCAGCTTCTGCGACGCTTTCAACAAACCCAGATTCACATGGCGATTGTCACCGATGAGTTTGGGGGAACAGCAGGCTTAGTGACTCTCGAAGACGTGCTGGAAGAAATCGTTGGTGAGATTCGCGATGAATACGACGAAGAGCGTGCACCTGTCGAGCAACAGCGCAGCGATTTCATTGTCCAAGCAGCAACGGCAATTGTGGACTTGAACGAGTACCTCCCGTATCCCCTACCGGAAAGCGAGGACTACGAGACCCTTGGGGGACTCATTATGCAGCGGGCTGGCGCTATTCCTTCGGTGGGAGCACGATTCGAGATTCCTCCTTACACAGCTGAGGTTCTCCGCGCAACCGACCGCACCGTCGAGTTGGTCAAGCTTTACCTCCACAATCCTGCTTCCCCTGATCGTAGCAGGTAAAGCAGCAGAAGAAAAAAAGAACGCTCCTTACTGCACACCGCGGTAGCGATACTTTTCGTTGAGGAAAAAGGGTGTCGAGGGAGAAAGGCGATAGTCACCAAAGCCAGTGTTGTCAATGAAAATGTAGCGACGGTTCAGTTGCGCATACGTCCAGATGATAATAGAACGGTTGTCGTATGGATTGACGCGCCGCTCGACGCTCGATGGTTCGCCGAGCACGATGTAGACCATGCCCATGTCAGTGAGCCAGCCTTCGGTGTAGGAGCGAAAGTTGCGGTTTGCATAATCCACTCGTGCGTAATACTCTTCGAATGCTTCATTGCGGAGAGTTCCTGGCGTGGGATCGTGCTCTTTCCAGAACTGTTCGAAAGCTGTTCGTCGTTCGGCATCGGTTGGCTTAGCAAGCATCGAATCAATTTCTGCCTGTGTAGCGATGTAGCGAAGCTGACGAATTGCTCGGGTAATATCGGCAAAGATGCTACTGGAGGCGCCGTAGCGTAGCTCAATAACTCGATCCGACCAGACGATGCCACCAGCAGTATCACTTGCCGCTTCGATGCGTACAATGTAACGACCCTGCGGCATGCGTTCGGTGGGGGGGACGATACGAACAAAATGCTGGGCACAGCCTGTGCTATCGGTGCGCAGCAAATGCCAAGCAGTGGTGTAAAGAGCGGTGGCGCTATCGAGCACTTTCCCGCGCACGTAAAGTTGCCGTCCTGCTGCGGCGTAAACTTCGAAGAACGCAAAGAAGCCTTCGCCCAGACCGCTAATGTCGTCGTTGATGTAAGGAGTTAGCACGTAGCGGCGATTTCGTTCCTCAATACGCGAGACCAACAGCACACCACTGAGGGCAACATCCGCCCGGCGATAGTTAGGGATCGTCACTCGCCGAGTTGCCCGTCGTTGGCGATTCGAAAGCTGGTCGGTGACGACAACGTCGATGCGGTAGCTTCCTGGTGGCACACTCAGTACTGTTTGGGTAACATCGGTAGCGTCCGTGGCACCTTGGGCAATAGAGCGGTCAGCTTGGGTGAGAGTTCGTTCCAGCGATCGTTCTTCCACAATGCGACGAGTGAGGGTGTCGCGCACACTTATACTGAGCCGATAGGTTGCCACAAACATGCGTTCTGCTGCCGCAAATTGCAGCATGCTATACGGCACGCCGACGAATACATCCAATCGGCATGAGTCGGGAGTACTGCCGCGAACGTGCATGGTGGCAACTTGGAGCTCGTCGCTTGTGTTGGCGAGAGCACTTGTCCAGAGCATGCAGCCAAGCCACCAGGCAAGTGTCCTACGAGCGTTAGTCACTACAGGGCTGTAGATAGTGAACAGGGGAAACTGCAGTTCCGAACAAATCGTACTCGGCAGCGTCGGTGATCTGTGCTTGGATGAAATCTCCAGGCTGCAGTGGTGTTGTAGCTGTCACGTACAGTTCGCAATCAACCTCTGGTGCATCCGCTTCCGTGCGGCAGCGGTATTCGCCGTTTGGAAGGACTTCGTCAACCACGGCACGAAGTGTCTTTCCTACCAGAGCAGTGTTACGTTCAAGGGAGATGTCACGTTGGAGTTCCATCAGGATACGTTGGCGTTCGATTTTGACCTCCGGAGGAATCAGATCGCCCAAGATTTCGGCATAGGTGCCCTCTTCGTGCGAATACGTGAACACGCCCATACGGTCGAAGCGCTGCTGTTCAACAAAGCGGCAGAGCTCCTCGAAATGCTGCTCGGACTCTGTGGGGTAGCCGACAATGAACGTTGTGCGCAGCGCGATACCAGGCACACGATTGCGGATAGTATCGAGCAACTCTTCCGTGGCACGGCGAGTGATGCCCCGACGCATCGAGCGGAGAATGTCGGTCGAGCAGTGCTGAAGTGGTAGGTCCAGATACCTGCACATGTTCGAGCGCTCACGCATGACATCGAGCACCTCAAGCGGAAAGTGCGACGGATACGCGTAAAGCAAGCGGAGCCATTCGACACCTTCGATGTCGAGCAAACGGTGGAGAAGATCGGCAATAGTACGCTTGCGATAGAGGTCGTAGCCGTAGTAGGTAGTGTCTTGGCCGATCAAGATAATTTCGCGCACACCTCGACTGACCAGCTGCCGGACCTCCTGCTCAATCTGCTCAATGGGGCGGCTTCGGTGTTTACCACGCATCAAGGGAATTGCACAGAAGGAACAAGGATGATCGCATCCTTCACTGATTTTGACGTATGCATAGTGAGATGGGGTCGAAAGCACACGCTCGCCCAAGAGAGTGTACTTGGGATCAGGGGAAAGAAAACGAGCAATGGTACTGTACTGCTCAGTGCCAACGACAAGGTCCAGCTCCGGCAACTCGCGCTGGAGTTCCTCCCCATAGCGGGCAGCTAAACAACCGGCGACAACGACGCACCGTACCTGCCCTGCTTTTTTCAGCTCGAGAGCTTCCAGAATAGTGTTGACGCTTTCTTCTTTAGCAGCCTCGATAAAACCGCAGGTGTTGATAACAAGGGCATCGGCACCTTCTGCAGAAGGAGAAAGCGCCAGTCCTGCTTGGGCAAGAGTTCCCGCCAGCACTTCTGAGTCAACAACATTCTTACTGCAGCCGAGAGTGACAACATGTACGGTACGTATCTGCTGGGTAAGCATAGAGGGATCAGGCAACATAGCTGAACATTACAAATCTACTTCGCGTTGCGGCAGGTTGACGTGTTCTTTATTAGCCTCGTGTAGATTTCGCGTGCAATGTACAAGTTATGAAAATGTTACATCCTTCCTCGGAGGAAACACTGGTAATTTTGCTTCTGTGCAATAGCATCATAGCGGCAGTTCTATGCTTTCGCATCGAAAAACGATCTTTGTCGTTGACGACGAGCCAGATATCGTGGAACTGGTGACGTACAATCTCGAGCGTGAGGGGTTCAAAGCAGTTGGCTTTACAGAAAGCAGCACAGTGCTGGAAAAAGCCAAGCAGCTCCAGCCTGACCTGATAATATTGGACGTTATGATGCCCGACATTGATGGATTTGAGCTGTGCAAGAAATTGCGTTCGACGCCGGAAACGGCGAAAATTCCTGTAATGTTCCTCACAGCGCGGACTGGGGAAGTGGATCACATTATCGGCTTAGAACTGGGAGGAGATGACTATGTCGTCAAGCCTATATCGCCTCGTGTGCTAATTGCCCGCGTCAAGTCCTTACTCCGACGCTTTTCTGAGCAAGCACGGGTGGAACGGATTGTCGCGCCAGAGGTGCTGCGGATCGGAACGCTGGAGATTCATCGCCAGAACTACACAGTATGGATCGATGGGGTAGAGATGTTCTTTCCAAAGAAGGAATTTGAATTGCTTGCGTTCCTGGCAGCGAATCCAGATAAGGTCTTCACGCGTTACCAGCTACTCAACCGGATTTGGGGAGAGACCGTGTACGTTGTCGAGCGCACCGTTGATGTGCATATCTCGAAAATTCGGGATAAATTGGGGCGCTACGCGTCGTGTATCGAGACCGTCAAGGGAGTTGGGTATCGTTTCCGTTGGAAAAGCGAGCCTGTCGAAACCTCCACCTAAAACGGACTACAGCGGGAGCAATAGGGGAAGGTGTTGTATTTTTGCGCTTTGCGGAAATATGTCTGTACCACTTGAGAAGGCGCTCCCATGGCTGAAGCCGAGGTCAAAAAACGCCGGCGCCGTGCACGAAAGTATATCACCCTCTATTCGCCCTTCCTCATGAAAGAGACGCGGCATGAGCTGATCGGCGAAGTCATGGAAACCGAGCAAGGGCGAATGCAGTGGGCACGCTGCACCGTTAGCCGTCATGCCCAACTGGTCAATCTTGATGCACTGGAGCACGAACAGCAACGTGTTGCTGCTGCAGGTATCAAGATCGAGCGGGAGAACGCAAAAGCGTACGATCCGACCGGTGAGTATAGCATCGGGGATGTTATCTATCATGCTTCGCTCGATGATTACGGCTTGGTGCGGTCGAAAGAGATTGCCACAAACGGCATGTCTATGCTGGTAGTCTTGTTCGAAAAGAACAAGGAAAAACGTTTAGTCGAAAAACTGGCAAAAAAGTGATGTTTCACCATCGAGAGGTTTCTGCGTGATTGGTGTTACCATTCAACCGAACGAAACAATTGACCGTGCGCTCCGTCGCTTCAAGAAGAAATTTGAACGAAGTGGAGTGCTTCGGGAATACCGGCGGCGAACCTACTACATCAAGCCCTCGGTAGAGCGACGAATGGCACGTAACCGTGCAATTCGTCGCCAGCACCGCATCCAAGCTGAACTGAACGCCTAATTCCTCTCGGCACGCTCTTTGCACAGTGAAAAAAGTGTACCACCTATTTGTCCGCGCAAAGGATGATCGCAGATGTGCAAGGAGCGCAATCTTTTCTCCCTCGGCGTCGCAGTAATTGCCCGCAATAGCAGTGCGACCCTTCGTCGTGCACTGGAGTCAGTGCGTCCTGTAGCGACCCAAATTGTTGTTGTTGATACTGGCTCGACTGATGCCACCCCCACTATTGCAACGCGGATGGGAGCAGAAGTATACTTCCACCAGTGGACAGATGATTTTTCTGCAGCGCGGAATCTTGCCCTGGCATATTTGAGAACAGAGTGGGCGCTGGTGCTCGATACCGACGAGCGCCTCGATCGCGAATCGTTCGACCAGTATTGCCATTTGTTGACTGATCCGACGGTAGGCGGAGTGGAAGTGTGTCTGGTCAGTGCATTAGGGGATGCGACGTATGCAGAGCATCGCTACACACGCTTGTTTCGCTGTCACCCTACGATCCGCTTTGAAGGGAAAGTGCACGAACAAATAGCTGGCAGTATCCGTGCCGCAGGCTATACGATTGTTTCCTCTGACATCCGCATTTTCCACGACGGATACCGTGAGGTATCGCTTGAAAAGATTGAACGCAATATTGCCTTGCTTGAGCAAGAGCTTGCTGCGCAACCGGATAGCGTATGGCATCGCTACCATTTGGGTCTTGCAGAGTTTGCTCGCGGCAATCTTGAACGGGCACGTCACCTACTCGAACCAATATGCCACTCCCCGGAATTGTCCCTGGAGCAGCAAGAACTGGCGACGATTCGGTGTGCCCAATGCGCCCTTGCCAGCGATGATCTTCTCTGCGCAGAACGGTTGCTTTCGTTTACCAGTGCCGATCGCCACCGAGAGGGACTGCGGCTGTTCGTATTGGCGGGGGTTGTTGCGGCTCAGCATCAGTATCATGCTGCCAGTACGTTGCTCCAGATGGCTCCCGTGTGTCAATCAGGCTTAGTTGATCAAGAGCAACGAGCTCTGTTTGCCGAGCGACTGGTGGAACTTGCCAAACGCCGTAGCCGCCCCTTTTCGCCCGATGCGTGGGAGCCTACAGCACAGTGGCGGTCGGTGTTCCGCTAAAGGGGATTACATTTCAATACTGGTATGCAGCGCTATTTCCTCAAGAATGCTGCTTACCCGCAGACAGTCGCTAAGCGGACCTTCATAGACAGCAGCTTTCCCGCGCGTGTGAACTTCCCACGTCAAGCTCTCGGCTTCTTCGACGCTGCATCCGGTCGCTTTCACCAGTTGGGCTATAACCTCGTCGAATGTGTGCCAGTCATCGTTGTAGAGAATGCACTTAGCGGGAGTACCGACAGTAGTTTCAACCTCCAACTCAGGGAGAAATTGTTCAGTCGGCATAGTGCACACCACACAATGGGGGACATCGAGAGCTTGTGCGAATATACTTTGGTTGCGTAGTTTCGCGTCGCGTACACATTGTTATCACTGGAGCATAGTTCCCATGACTGATCGCGAATTCCTCGATGCACTCGATGCAATCATCGCCGAGCGGCACATGCTGCAGCATCCGTTCTACCAGATGTGGAACCGGGGCGAATTGACACTCGAGCAGCTCCGCCAGTATGCGTTGGAGTACTACCACCAGGTGTATCATTTTCCAACGTTCGTCAGCGCAACGCATGCACGATGCGCCGACGATATGGAAGTGCGGCAGATGTTGCTGGAAAATCTCATCGAGGAAGAGCACGGCGAAAACAACCATCCTGAGCTATGGCGGCGTTTTGGGGATGCGCTGGGCATTTCGCGCCAAGAGATGGCACATCGCGAATACTTGCCCCACACACGGAAGTCGGTGGAAATCCTCCGCGAGCTGGCATTCGATCCCAATCCTGCCGTCGGGCTGGCAGCGCTGTATGCGTATGAATCCCAAATCCCTGAAGTTGCAGCAACGAAAATTGATGGACTCAAGCGCTACTATGGGCTTGACAGCGAAGATGCCCTCATTTTCTTCCAGGTGCACGAGCACGCCGACGTTATTCACCGCCAAGTAACACGCGACGCGCTGGTCCGTATATGCCGGACCGAAGAGCAGCAGCGTATTGCGCTCGATGCTGCTCGCGAAGCGTGCGATGCCATCAATCTGCTGCTCGATGGCATCTACGAGCGATGGTGCTGCCAAAACGAACCAGTCAGTGCGTGACACAGCAGGCTATCGAAGTAGGACTGCGGTTGCTCGGTGTGAGCGCCGCAGTTTTTTTTCTCCTTATGGGCAATGCTTCTGCCCAGCCAATCATTCGAGCGATCTGGCTTGATCAGCGGGACGTCTTCGATTCAACCGCGGGGGAATGGTTCTTTGCGGCTTCATTGGTCAATGCCCTCCACACCACCACCCGCCCTTGGCTTGTTGCCGATGAGCTGCTCTTTCGCGTCGGTGACCAGCTGGACACGGCGATCTTGTACGAATCCGAGCGGAATTTGCGACGTACGGGATTGTTCTCCCGCGTGGAGATGATCGTGGACACCGTTGGTCCGGATGCAGTCGAGGTGACTGTCCTCACGCAAGATTTCTGGTCCACGACGGCTGCACTCCTTTTCGGTTCTGGCGGGGGAATAGCCTCGCTGGGAGCAAAGGTGGAGGAATTCAACCTGGCGGGTACGGGGAGCCGACTTGGGGTCGAGGGACTTTATCGCACCGAGAATAACATCGGCTGGCAGGGGGCAGCGTGGCTCCAGTGGCGGCGGCTGTTGCGTTCGGAAATCGGACTAAGCGGTAGGCTGTTTGCGCACCGCTACCGAACCATTCAATCGTTGGCACTTGTGCAACCGTATCGAACGCTGCACACGCCCGTTGCCTGGAGCATAGGGGCAAAAAACCACTATGGCTCGGATTTCTACTACCGCGGCACAAGCGGGCAGTTTGAGCTTCTTCCCTTTCATCTTCGCCGAGCGTATGGCTGGTTTAGCATTGGGACAACCGATGACGATGCTGACCGTCTCTTTGCGACGGTCTATGCGAGTATTGAGAGCGTCCGACGTATTGCACCGGAGTTTCGGCAGGCAGCCGATAATTGCGGGCGAGTGATGGTATCGCTCGGTTCGCTGCGCCAGCACTTTCGCCGAGTAACAGGACTCGACGGCTACCTTATCGAGGATGTTGCCTACGGGGCATGGGGTGCAGCAACGGTTGGCTACTTTTTCCCGATGAACTCTCAGGGCGAGCGGTTTTTCTACGTCGGCGGGGAGGCAGAGCAATCGGCATTTCTTGCCCAAGGGGACGTGTACTTTTTCGGCAGAATCAGTGCAGGCTCCGGCTATGACCGAGGCGAGGCACGGTACACAACGATTGAGTCGTTTGGCTTAGGGCATTGGCGAGCGAGCAGGTCTGTTGTCATAGCAGCGCGGTTTTGGCAGCAGACAGTGTGGAATTGGCCCGCGTTCCGGCAGCTGGTACTCGACAACGACGTCGGATTGCGCTCCTATGCAGTCAATCAGCTGGTAGGGGACAATCGCCTGCTGTACAATGTCGAGTTTCGGTTTCTCCCGCAGTGGCGATGGTGGATTTTGGGGCTTAGCTCGGTAGCGTTTTTCGATGGGGGAACCGTCTGGCGACAGGGGACCCCTTTCGAGCGAACACGGTTCTATCACGCTGTTGGCATTGGGCTGCGGCTTCACCTGCTCAAATGGCTTGACGATGGTGGTATCCTGCGCTTCGACGTTGCGTATAATCTCGACACTCGTCGCTTTGGGGTTGTATTTTCCTCCGGTCAGCTTTTTTCCGCTGTGCGCTCCCATGCGTTTGCGCTTCCTACCTTCTACGGAAGCGCCATTGATGTGGAGTAGGTCGCTCAGTGTACCAGCAGCAGAAGCGTGGGCATGCCGTTGAGTGTTGCCACGTAAACTCCCGGCGGGAGCGACGCTGTCTCAATCACCGCCTCCGCCTCGCCGCTCCGCATCACCTCCCACCGCCGACCCACCACATCCCGCACCTCCACTCCACCAGTCACCGGCACCTGCTCCCCACGAACCACCACCAACAACCTCACCCCGTGACTGCCCACCACCACTCCACACCGACTCTCTGCGCGCCAGCCCAACGCCTCTGCTTCCACCACCACCTCCACACACCGCTCCCCACACGCCGTCTCCACACACACCTCGTCCCGATACCGCCCCGACCACTCCCCATACCAACACACCGGCACCACCCGCCGCTGCCGCGCTGGCACCACCAGCGGCAGCCAATGACCCGGCACCGACCACTCCACCCCCCACCGCAGCGGCAACCGCTCGACCACCACCGCCGTGTCACTCGGATTGACCAGCTCCAGACTGTCGCAATGCAGCATGCCAGGGTGAACTCGGGCTGGTCTTTGCCCCCGCCACTGCAGCTCCAGCTGCACTGCGGCAGGAATGTCCACACTGGTCGTGGAGGTGCAGCCGGCGCTGTCGGTGACGGTGAGGCTGTAGCGTCCAGGGCGGCTGATGCAGGTGGTGGGGGTGGTATCGCCGTGTGCCCAGCGGTAGTAGGCAAAGCCCGGAGAAGCGGTGATGGTGATGGTGTCACCGCTGCACAGGGGGCGTGCGCCGGAAATCTGTACTGTTGCAGCCGAGCATTCCTGCTCCAGCACCTCTATCGTCGGCGTGTTGCGATTAGTTGAGTCAAAGCCAGATATAGCAACAATAACAGGGGAAAGGGTAACAGGATGCTTCATGGAGACAAATACCGGGTATCCTCTTGCTATGTTGAGAGGAGGCGCGGAGAAGCTTTGTAGTTTTCGAAGGTCAATCCATTCACAGGTTGAGAGAGCACGATTAGCATCTGAATATCCTCCACCAACGAGAATAGTGTCGTCACTCCACTGAGCCGCTCCATGCCACTTTCTCCCTTCCTGAAGAAGAGACCAGCTTGAGATAGTGCCACTTGATTCTATGCTCACTTCCCTTGAGGTTTTGGTGGGGCTTTCCGAAATTTCACCTCCAATTGCGCAAAAACCATTATTAGAAAGCTTAACCACCGTAGGAGCCTTGAGAGCAGTGCCGAGTCGAGCGAAGTATTCCCACCGGTTGGTCCGGAGATTAAAAGAAAAGACCGTGTCTGTTCGATAACTATTAGCTCCCCCTGTTCTGCCCCCGAATACGCACATCTTGCCCTGGCTCGAAGTTGTGGATACCAAATCCGTCATCGGATAGGGAAAGTCTGTTGTAAAGCGACTCTGCCCTGTTCTAATGTTGAATATTTCGGCTGTGGGGATAGTCGTGAGGTCTTGTGTACGTCCTCCTACAATTAGTATTTCCTCATCACTTACCCAACATGCAGTGTGCTGTCTGCGTGCAATAAGCAGATTCCCAATGATCTGCCAATGATTTGTGCGACGGTTATAGAATTCAACCGTTGGGGTATGAATTCCACTACCACCGGTTGTATTTACTCTGCCACTTATCCCACTGATTACCACGACGTTAGTGTCAGGTGTAAGTAAGGCACAGAACTCAGCGCGTCCTATATTCATTGGGGCTACGCTGCGTATTTGGCGAGTTTGTATGTTGATGATTTCACACTCACGGAGCGGTACCCCTGTAAAATGGTCTGTTGAATTGCCCCATCCACCCATAACTAGTATCTCGGTGCCCGAGATTGGAAGAGCACAGAAACGGTGACGTCCCCATTCAAGCGATCCTAGGATTTTCCATCGTAGTTGTGCAGGAGCAGATGCGAAAACAACAAGAAGCAGGAAAAAGGCAGCTTGAACCATGGCGCTACACCATGTTGCTTTTCGTGCTATGGTGAAGAAATACAAGGTTTTCAAATTCGCCCTCTAGCCTTGGAATATAATCGGAGGCAGGGTCCGAGATTGCCTGCGGTATGCCCTCAGCATCTAAACGATGCATACGATATCCACGCTGGAGTAAGAACTCTGCCGCAGGGACCGATAATTCCTTTCCCCGCTGCCCAGGACATACCTCGATTACTACTATTGGACGAAAATTTTCAATTACCGACTTTCCACCTGCTAGGACAAGTGATTCAGCACCTTCAACGTCGATTTTTATGATGGTGGGGGGGCGGTGATTGAGTGACTCTACATAGGTATCAAGCTGGAGTGCGGGCACTGTCAAGGTAGTACCGATTCGCTCAAGTGTCTCTTCAATAATCGTACTAGTCAAGTACCAATCGGGTGGCAGATAGATTGTAATCACCCCATCAGTCTCACAGAGAGCACTATTGGTGGAAAAAACTCTCGAGCCGTATTCTTCAAGATTTGCTTTGAGGATGCTGAACGTACTGGGCACTGGCTCGAATGCGTGAACCTCCGCCCCTATCTCCGCTGCAAGCATAGAGTAGTAGCCTATGTTTGCGCCTACATCGTAAAAGACATCCCTATCTGTTAGGGTTCGTAGTAAGAAGTAGGTAAGGCGTACTTCGGGTTCAGCACCTGGTGCACCGCCAAATAAGAGACGAAAAGCTTCAGCCGCTCGGAGTTCAATGGTGACATTCTTGCCCCAGAACGTCTTGCTGCGAACTTTTATCCGTCCTAATTTGGGGAATGCTATCGTCACGTAGTGAATCAAGGCGCTCAGCAGATATCGAGGACCGAAGATTTTGATCCGCGTAGCAAAACGTTGGAAAAAGCGCTGGCCAGGGAGGGTGGTTTTAGCCCATTCTGAAGCATAGAAATATGCTTTTTGATTTTCCAGAAAGCAAAGCAGTGTTTGATTGCGTTTCTCGAGAAGCGAATCTTTCACGGTAGGTATAGATACTCGTCTTTCAGCGGTTGCTATTACAAATTTACACGTAAGGTGTGAGCAAAACAAGTAGAGGTGCAGGGGGAGATAATCGTGGCTGGTTTGTACATTATTGTCTTTCATCGAAGAAAGACTTTGCGAGAGATTATAGCGAGATGGCTGGACAAGCAAGCTACTGTACCAGCAGTAGGAGCGTGGGCATGCCATCGTGCTTTGCCACGTAAACTCCCGGCGGCAGCGACGCTGTCTCAAGCACTACCTCTGCACCACTGCTGTGCACTATTGCCGCCCGGCAATATCCCGCATCTCAACTGCCCACGGCACCCACAACTACTGCCCATGCCACAGAAGACATTTCCACCTCATGTCGGCATAATAATAAAGGTGCCCGGCTGTGATCACAGTTTCTTTCCCGCACTACCAACCCCTATCATCCGTCCTTTGTGCGCAGTTACCCCCACGGGGGATTCGTCTCACTTTGATTGAAAGAGCATGATTGGTTTTCTTACCAAGCTTTTCGGTTCGAAGCACGAGCGGGATATTCGGGCACTCCGTCCGATTGTCGCGCAGATAAATGAAATCTACAGCCAACTATCCACTCTTACAGACGATGAAATTCGCCAGCGGACTGAACAGTTCCGCGCCCGCATCGCAGAGCTCAAAAAGCCATACCAAGATGAACGCGCAAGGTTAGAAGAGCGGCTGCAGGACCCTGAGCTATCACAGGATGAACGGTTAGACATCTACCAGCGCATTGCTCGCTCCGAAGATGCAGAGTATGCAGCTGTCCAGAGCTTGCTGGACGACATTCTCCCTGAAGCATACGCTCTGTTCAAAGAAGTATGCCGTCGCCTTACTGAGCGCCGCCACAGATATACGGTCACCGGTCACGAAGTTGTCTGGGACATGGTGCCCTACGACGTCCAGCTAATGGGCGCAATCGTCCTGCACCAAGGTAAAATCGCGGAAATGGCGACGGGGGAAGGAAAAACGCTCGTTGCTGTCGCCCCGCTGTATCTCAATGCTCTTGCAGGATACGGTGTGCATTTGGTTACCGTCAACGACTACCTTGCACGCCGCGATAGCCAGTGGATGAAGCCCGTCTATGACATGCTGGGCGTTACCGTCGGCTGTATTCAATCGCAGATGGAAACTGCCGAGCGCAAAGCGCAATACGCTGCCGACATCACCTACGGCACCAATAACGAGTTCGGCTTCGACTACCTTCGCGACAACATGGTCACCGACCTTGCTGAGATGGTCCAACGGGGACATTACTACGCAATCGTTGATGAAGTGGACTCGGTACTCATTGATGAAGCACGCACGCCGCTCATCATTAGCGGTCCGGTTAGCTCGTCGAGCGACGAGAAATTTGTCGAAATGAATCCCCGCGTGCGTCGCCTTGTGGAGGCGCAGTCGCGGCTGGTCAATGCCATCGTTAGCGAAGCCGAACGTCTGCTCAAAAGCTCTGCAAAGGAAGACCGGGAGAAGGCAGGACTGGCGCTGCTGCGTGCTTACCGCGCCCTTCCCAAGCACAAAAAGCTCCAAAAGCTGCTCCAAGACCCTGATGTGATGAAACTCATGCGGGAAACGGAGCTGTACTACCTGCGCGACCAAGGGCGCCACATGCACATCGTTGACGAGGAGCTGTATTACGTCATAGACGAGAAGAACCACACCATTGACATCTCAGAAAAAGGGCGTCAGCTCCTGGCAACTGCCCAGGAAGACCCAAACATGTTTGTTATCCCCGACATTGCCGCTGAGATGAGCGCTATCGAGGGCGATCCGACGTTGTCCCCCGAGGAAAAGCAGCGGCGTAAAGACGAGCTCCATCGCCTCTACGCCGAGCGTAGCGACCGCATCCACATCGTCACTCAGCTTTTGCGCGCCTATTCGCTCTACGAGCGTGATGTCGAGTACGTCGTCCAAGACAACAAAGTCAAGATCGTGGACGAATTCACCGGACGCATCCTGGAAGGACGTCGCTACTCCGACGGTTTGCACCAAGCTATCGAAGCCAAAGAAGGTGTCCACGTCGAACGGGACACACAAACGTATGCAACGATTACCATCCAGAACTACTTCCGCCTCTACCGCAAGCTGGCAGGAATGACTGGCACCGCGGAAACTGAGGCTGCAGAGTTCGACCACATCTACAAGCTCGACGTTGTCGTCATTCCCACAAACAAGCCCGTCATCCGCAAGGACTACGACGACCTTATTTACCGCACCAAGCGCGAAAAGTACAACGCCGTCATCGAGGAAATTCAAAAGCAGCTTGCAAATGGGCGGGCAGTGCTGGTAGGCACTACCAGCGTTGAGACAAGCGAGATTCTCTCGAAGATGTTGCGGCGAGTAGGCATTCCGCACAACGTCCTCAATGCGAAGCACCACGAGCGGGAAGCCGAGATCATTGCCCAGGCAGGGCGCAAGGGCGCGGTTACGATTGCAACGAACATGGCAGGACGCGGCACTGACATTAAGCTCGACGACGAAGTCCGTGCCAACGGTGGACTATGCATTATCGGCACAGAGCGGCATGAAGCGCGTCGTATAGACCGCCAGCTCCGCGGTCGTGCAGGACGGCAGGGCGATCCCGGATCGTCGCAGTTTTTCATCTCGCTCGAAGATGACCTAATGCGCCTTTTCGGTGGCGAGCGCATTACGGCACTGATGCAGCGTCTCAAAGTTGATCTCAAAGAGGGAGAGCCTATCCAAGCACGGATGCTTACACGCGCGGTCGAGCGTGCGCAAAAGAAAGTCGAAGAGAACAACTTTGCTATCCGCAAGCGTCTGCTGGAGTACGACAACGTAATGAACCAGCAACGCGAGGTCATCTATGACCGTCGTCGTCATGCCCTCCGGGGCGAGCGGATGCGGAGTGAAATCTTTGCTGCCCTTGAAGAACTGGCTGGTTTCTGGTACGACGAAACCCACGGCGATTCAGAGGAAACCGATAATCTCGAGGCACTCAAAAACCACGTTCGGACTACGCTGCTGTGTGAGCTCCCAATAACAGCGGAGGAATTCCGCTCGATGAGCCGCCAGGAGTGCATTCGCCGTATTGTCGAGGTTGCGAGCGAATTCTACCGCCGCAAGGAGGAAATGTTGGGAGCAGACTTTATGGCCCAACTGGAGCGCTACGCAGTGCTCACTGCCATTGATGAGAAATGGCGGGAGCACCTTCGCATCATGGATGAAGTAAAGGAAGGAATCTACTTGCGCGCCTATGGGCAAAAGGACCCCCTGCTGGAGTACAAGCGCGAAGCATTTGTCCTCTTCCAGCAGCTCCTCATCGAAATTGCGAAGCAGACGGTTGAAACAGCGTTCAAATTCTTTCCTGCTCCACAGCCGGTTGAGATGCAAACAGCAGTATTGCCGCGCCGAGGACGCCGCTCGCGGAGCGCCTCGCTATTGCAGCCGACCTCTGTTGCCACGGAGGTCTTGCAGTACTCCCATCCTGATGCCAATGCTGCTGTCCAGCCAGTGTATGCTGGCTCTCGAGGGGAAGAGCAAGCTGAACGGCCAACTCCAGTCCAAACAATTCACCGTACCACACCGCGGATTGGGCGTAATGATCCCTGCCCTTGCGGCAGTGGGAAAAAGTACAAGCACTGCTGCGGGCGGAATGCCTAAGAACGGGAATATCCTTGCGCCAGTCTGGCCGCGGTGTGATTGACTTTGAGCACAGGAGCCCTACCCAGGGCTTACCACCGTATCAAGCGCAATCGCTCTGTGCGACTCAAGGTGCGCACGGCAACTACGTACATCCCTGGTGCAATGTGCCGCAGGTCTAATCGAAGTTCTGCTCCGCCTGGCGTTGACACCAAAGGATACTCTCCAGCGACCAAATGGCCGAGCAAGTCGTATAGTGAGACGGTGACAGGTGGCGTTCTTCCCTGAACGCGTACCAGCACATATTCCTCTGCCGGATTCGGCACCAGTTCCACTGTGAAAGGTAGCTCTTCTGACACGCCGAGAGTAAAGTCATACTCTGCACTTTCTGCCCAGCAGCCATACTCGTTAGTAACACGCACGCGGTAGCGTCCATTAGCGGAAGGCGTGAAGGTTTGGCTTGTTGCCCCGCTGATCGGCTGTCTTCCAGAATACCACTGGTACTGCGCTGCGTCAACACTTGCCCGCAGAGTATTGCCTTCCTGCACAATCGTCGGTGTCGGGGGCAGAGGATAGAAGCTCACCCGTACTGCTGAGGCATTGAGCACACAGCCAGTGGCAGTTCGCACCTGCACACTGTATGTTCCACTTTCGGTGACACGGAGGAAGCGATCTGTTGCCCCATTATTCCAGCGGTAGGTCGTATAGCCGCTCCCTGCGTCTAGGATGATTGTGTCACCCTCGCACGCTTCGAACCGGTTTGAAAGCGAAGTGATGGTGGGAGGCTGCACCTGTTGGATATGGACGGTATCACTGCTCCCACTGCACCCTTGGGCAGATGTGCACATGCACCAGTAGCGTCCTGCCTGCCGGACGACTATCTGGCGTGTTGTGTCGCCGGTGCTCCAGCGATAGCGCGCGCAATTATCTCCTGCATCAAGAATGACACTATCGCCGGGGCAGAGCAGCGATGGTCCACTTACGGTAATCTGCGGTGCAGGGCGCGGCGCGACGTTGACCGTGAAGGTTTGCGGTAGTGAGCGGCAGCCGTGGATGTCAGTAGCAACGACGGTGTAGCTTCCACTTCGCCGAATAACACGCCGTTGGCTGGTTACTCCGTCGAACCAGAAGAACGTCGCATTCGGTGTCGAGGTGGCGCTGAGCACAACACTATCTCCTTCGCAGAAGCTAAGACTTCCTTGCACCTGCACTGTAAGGGGAGGACGGTTACGTCGAGCGAGCCGCATAGTATCCGACGTGCGGCTGCATCCATTCGCATCGGTGACAGTGACGGTATAGTTTCCTGGATTGCTTATACGAATGCGTGACGTTGTTGCGCCAGTGCTCCACTGATATGCCGCATAGCCTCCCGGTGCCTCCAGTACGACTGTGTCGCCTTCGCAGAACGGATTCTGTCCCGTTATTTCGATAGTGGGGACCGGTGGACGTGCCACAACCGAGCATGGTGGCGCTATAGTTGATGCAGAACAGCCCGCAGCGTTTGTGACCGTTACTTGGAGAGTGTAGGTGCCAATTGCCCGCAGGACGATGCGCTGTGTCGTGTCGCCTGTGCTCCAGCGGTACCGCACAAGGTTCTGCCCTGTCGCAGTTGCAACAATTGAATCCCCTTCGCATACCATTGTCGCCGATAGCGTGATGGTAGGAGAGGGACGTTGGTTGACCGTGATCTGCAGTCGAGCGGTATCACGCAGTGTTCCACTGGTAACCGCCAGGAGGACGGTGTAAACGCCTGGATTGGGGAATATCACCGTCACTGCAGAATCAGACGAACTTCCGGGAGCGCCACCGGGGAACGTCCATGTCCGGCTTGCAATGGAGCCTACCGAAGCATCGGCAAAGTGGATAGTGTCACCGGTACAAATCGAAGTACGGGATGCCCAAATCACCGCAGTGAGGGTTGAACTCAGCAAGTTGCCGTACCAAATACCCCGGCCATAGGTGGCTGCATACAGGCGATTTGTTGCTGTGTCAATTTCCAGGTCGCGGACGATAACATTCGGCAATCCCTCGTCCCACGAACTCCACTGGCTGCTTCCCGGCTGACGTACGTAGATGCCGATATCGGTCCCCACGTACACATTGCCATTCCGTGGGTCAATGGCTATGCAGTTCACCGGCACATTCGGCAGACCGCTACTCATGTTCGTCCACGTTGAGCCTCCATCGGTGGAACGGAAGACTTTTTGTCCACTGACCCAATTGCTACAGGTTGCCCAGATAATGTTCACGTCGGTAGGGTCAATTACCGCATTGCTCAGACTGGAGGGAAGCGAACCGACAATACTTGTCCACGTACTACCGGCGTTTGTGGTGCGATACATAGTCGAGCTTGTTCCCACGACTATCACATCTGGATTTGAGGGAGCAACAGCCATGTAGGTCGCCCGGGCATTTGTCGGCAGTGGTGTACCCAGAGATGTCCAGTTAGTTCCGCGGTTTGTAGAACGGTACACAGTTCGATATGCTGCGAAGAGCAACTGAGGGTTCGAGGGGTGCATGTGGAAAGGTGTTACCCAGGCACCATTGCTTGATTCCCCAGAAGGGGAGATGTTTGTCCAGGATGAACCACTATTGGTCGAGCGATAGAATGAGCCGTAGTAGATTGAGCAGTAGAGGGTGCTGGTAGCAGTCCAGTCAACAGCATTTTCCATTCCATCGCCCCCATAGACCATTGCCCAGGAACCGGTCGTGGTGCGGCGGTTAGTTCCATTGTCCTGCGTCCCTGCCAAGACAACAGGGTTTGTACTCCCACGAGCATGGCTCATACGGTAAACTTGCAAGATAGCCAGTCCATCACTCATATCCTGCCAGGTAGAGCCAAGATTGGTGGTGCGGAAAACACCGCCATCGTTCCCAACCCATAGCTCGGTTGTTCCCGGTTTGAACAGAAAATAGTGTTGGTCTGCGTGCACATACGGCACTGAACTTCCCCGCTGCCAATAACTCAGACATGTCCACCCTTGGCCGGCGTTATCTGAACGCCAGATGTTGATTCCACCGGCAAAGAGCATTGTCGAGTCGGTTGGATGAACGATAAGACAGAGGTCGAACCACCCTTGTCCGCCGCTGCTTGTACCACTGGTATTGCTGCCAAGAATGTTAGGACTCGATGATTGCTGAGTCCAGGTCGAGCCGGTATCTAAGCTCATGTAAAGACCTGCAAAGCCATTGTTCGATGCGCTCGAGCAGAGCGCGTACACACGGCGAGGGGCAGTTGGCGACACCGCAAGGGCAATGCGATTGACTCCGGTATTCGACCATACGCTCGACCAAGTCACTCCCCCATCAAGAGAGCGAAGAATGGCGGCGCCGCCGCTTTGGTTGTAGGTGGAGGCGAAGATGATGTTTGGGTTTGTCGGATGGAGGCGTAATTCCATTGTGTAGGCTGTGGTCCGTTGTGACCACGTCTGTCCGCCGTCGGTGGAACGCCAGATGCCATTGCTTGTGGCTGCCAGAAGGATTGCAGAGTTTGTGGGCATAATCAAAATCTCACACACGACGCGGTTTTGATTTGTGGTCCAGTTCAGCCCCGTCGTAGCCCATGTTACGCCACCATCGGTGCTTTTGAGGATACCAACGCCATAGGTATCGCGTGCGTCCCGGTCGCCAGTGCCAATGTAGATGATCTGCGGATTAGTTGGATCGATGGCAATGGCGCTTACTCCCAGCGTTGCCAAGGTGTCGGTGTTGCTGGTCCACGTTGTCCCGTTGTCAGTGCTTTTCCAAAGACCACCGCTGGGAGAACCAGCAAAGATTAGGTTGGAATTGGTTGGGTGAAAGGCAATGTAGTTGATGCGTCCTGCCCCTCCGTTGTTGGGAACTGCAACCGGTCCCAGATGGGTGAAGTTTGCGTTGGATTGCACCCGTGTTCCTTTGGCGCGGCTGGCGCGCGATGCTCGTTGCTGCGCAATTTTTGCTTGCAGCTCCTGCCACAGAATTTCACCGCTGGGAAATGTGCCATCTGGCATAAGGCGGAGCTCCCAAAAGTCTGCCCAGCGCCCGAAATGCTCGATGTCTTCTTCGCGAGCTTCCTCGTCTTCCTTTTCTTCCCCAAGAGGTCTGGTGCTTAGGGAGCGTTCGTATGCACGCTTGATGTCCTCGAATCGGGCGGCTGTATCACGGAGAAGATCATGCCAACGGGGCTGTTGTGCCGATAGCAGCGTTGCTCCCATAATCGAGAGAAAAAGTACTCGTGCCATGGCAGGATAATTCAAAGGTTTACTGCAGTAAGATACGAAAAATTCGTGCCTAAAAAAACTCCCGCCAAGAAGGTTGCAATGGAGATAAGGAAAGCCATCAAAACAGGCTGCACCGAAGTAGTTTTGCTTCCTGTTTGCTGCAGTTATTTACTACACCAACGGTATGCCAAGCAATTCTTCTGCTCATCATCAGCAGGTGAGTGCAACGGGTGCCCTCGTTGCGATGGGGATTGTGTTTGGGGATATTGGCACCTCGCCACTCTACACTATCAGCGCTATTGTAGGCGAACGCACAATTGATCCACTGCTTGCCTATGGTGCTCTTTCGGCCGTATTCTGGACGCTGACATTTCTAACCACGCTCAAGTACGTTGTCATCACGCTACGTGCGGATAACCGAGGTGAGGGGGGGATTTTGGCGCTATATGCTCTTGTCCGGCGTCGGGCGCGGTGGCTGGTGTTCCCTGCTATTATCGGAGCAGCATCGCTGTTTGCTGATGGGCTAATCACTCCCTCGATTTCGGTGTCCTCCGCGATTGAAGGGCTGCGGATCCTTTCGCCGCACATCCCAACAGTTCCTCTGGTGGTGGGGATACTGGTTGCTCTGTTCGCTGTGCAACAGTTTGGTACCGACAAGGTCGGCAAAGCCTTTGGTCCGATTATGCTTGCATGGTTTGTGTTTATTGCGGGCATGGGAGCATTGTCCCTTGCGCGGCATCCAGAAATTCTTGCTGCCCTGGATCCCCGCTATGCGGTGTGGCTTATCACAGAGCATCCGGAAGGATTTTGGATTCTTGGCGGGGTGTTTCTCTGCACCACGGGAGCAGAAGCACTCTACAGCGATCTTGGGCATTGCGGTCGCGGGAATATCCGACTCAGTTGGGCAGTGGTAAAAGTGTGCCTGTTGCTGTCGTATGCCGGGCAATGCGCCTGGTTGCTCGACCATGTTGGCTCTACCTTGCCGGCTCGGCCATTCTATGCAATTGTACCAACGCCACTGATCCCACTGGCAATTGCGATCGCGACGCTTGCTACCATCATTGCCAGCCAGGCGCTCATTAGCGGCTCCTATACGCTGGTCAACGAAGCAATGCAGTTGGGACTGTGGTTCCGCACGAAAGTCAAGTATCCGACGCTCATCCGTGGGCAGCTGTACATCCCGCGAGTCAATTGGGCTTTGATGGTGGGCTGTATTACAGTGGTGCTCTACTTTGGCGATTCCACGCACATGGAAGCTGCCTATGGGCTTGCTATCACGCTAACGATGTTGATGACCAGCATTCTTGTGACCCAATATCTGCTCCAGCAGCGTGTAGCTCTGCCCCTTGTGGTGCTCATCGTGTTGGTTTTTGCAGCGATTGAGCTGTCGTTTCTCGGCTCGAACTTAGCCAAGCTGTTCGAGGGAGGATGGTTCACCATGGCAGTCGCGGGGACAATGGCAACTGTGATGTACGTTGTATTTCGCTCCAAAGAGATTCGGTCCAATCTCACCGAAATGGTACCACTCGATGTGTTTGTGCCAGTGCTCGAGCAGCTCAGCCGGGATGAAAGCATTCCCAAGTTTGCAACCCATCTGGTGTATCTGACTGCCTCCAGCGATCCCCGCCAGGTAGAACAAATCGCCATTGACTCGATTATCCGCCGTAGCCCGAAGCGAGCAAACATTTACTGGTTTGTCAACGTAAACACTGTGGACGAACCATACCGGATGACCTACAACGTGGAAATCCTCGATCGGCTGCGGCGGTCAGGACCATCGGATATTGACGTTGTCTTTGTTCGCTTCAATCTGGGTTTCCGCATTGAGCCACGGTTGAATATCATGTTCCGCCACGTGGTCGAAGACATGGTTCGTCGCAAGGAAATTGATATAGCCAGCCGCTATCGTTCCCTGGAGCGACTCAATCAGACAGGGGACTTTCGCTTTGTGATTTTTCAGCGATTCTTGTCCTACGACAACGAATTACCTCCGCGTGAGCGCTTGATTTTGAATGCGTACTACTTCCTTTCGCAGCGACTGGCAGCAAGTGCCGAGGAATACTACGGACTCGATACCAGCAACGTTGTCGTCGAGAAAGTACCGCTGGTTGTTATGCCGCCGCGTCGTCTGCCGCTTGTCCGAGAGGAGCAGTCGCTCCTATCCTCGCTGGAGTATCCCGTTGAGCTATCCGCTCAGGAGCATCGCCAATGAGCACCATGCGTATTGGGGTCTTCGACTCGGGTGTTGGCGGCTTGAGCGTGCTGCGGCATCTTATTGCCCAGCTTCCGACAGTGGAGTTTGTGTACCTGGGCGACACAGCACGGGTGCCGTATGGGAACAAATCAGCCGCAACAATTGCACATTATGCTGCCCAGAGTGCCTCGTTTTTGCGGGAAAAGGGGGTGGAGATGATCGTTGTAGCCTGCAATACCGTTTCTGCCGCAGCGCTTGATGTGGTCGAAGCAGTAGCACAGGTGCCAGTGGTTGGGATGATTGAACCAGCAGCGCGGGCGGCAATTGAGCTATCGCAGACGAAACGGATCGGTGTAATCGGTACGCGGGCGACCATCGAAAGCCGAGCTTATAGTTTAGCGCTCTATGCTCATGGCGGCACAACAGCAATGGCTGTTGTCGAGCATGCTTGCCCTTTGCTGGTAGCCCTGGCAGAAGAAGGATGGGTGGCACATCCTGCCACATACGCGATTATCGAGGAGTACCTTCGCCCTCTGCTGGAGGTAGAGATTGACACGCTCATCCTGGGCTGTACGCACTTTCCTCTCCTTGCCGATGCAATCGAACACGTTGCGCCCGTGACGCTGATTGATCCTGGCTATTGGGCTGCACGACAGGTGCAGCGCATGGTGGGGGTTCTGTCTCCTTCTGGACGAGGACATGTGCTTGTGCCCCCCGTTGAGTATTACGTCACCGACATTCCAAGCAACTTCGCCGCTGTTGCTCGACAATTTTTAGGCTTCGATATTGGGCAGCCACATTTGGTTGCACTCGATTCGATTGTCCCATCATCGTGAATCGTGGCATTGCATGCAAATTCATCGGTTTGAAGCTGGGTTAGAAGGACGGGTGGCACTTGTCACTGGTGCTGCCATCGGGAATGGACGGGCATTCTGCGAGCGCTTTGCGGAAGAAGGGGCCGCTGTTGCGATTGCCGACATTGCGGATGCCTCTGAAACCGTCGCAGCAGTGCGAGAAATTACCAACCGCGTCCGGGCATACCAAGGAGATTTGACCATTCCAGACACCGTGCAGCAGATCGTCGAGCAGGTGGAGCGAGATTTCGGACGCATTGATGTGCTGGTACACAATGTTGGCCTCTACGAAGAGGAGCCGTTCGAGCTTCTCACCTTTGAGCAGTGGAAGCGCATGCTGCAAGTATGCCTTGATCCCCTGTTTCTCACTGCCCATGCGGTCCTGCCCCGAATGAAGCGCCAAGGCTTTGGACGCATCATTGCCCTTAGCTCGAACACGATATGGCTGGGCACGCCATACCTGGTGCATTACGTGACAGCAAAAAGTGCAATTGTCGGCTTTGTTCGTTCTCTCGCTGCAGAAGTAGGGCAGTACGGCATTACCGTCAATGCGATAACCGTTGGTGTGACAGCAACCCAAGACCCTACCGACCGTCCTATGAATCGCACGTTACTCAAGGATATTCTCCCCTCGCAATGCATTCACCGAGCCGATGAGCCTCATGACATTGCTAATGTTGTTGCTTTTCTGGCAATGCCTGCGGCAAGTATCATCACTGGGCAAGTGATCAACGTCGATGGTGGTGTAGCACGGCATTAGACTTTCACTGTGTTGTGCAAGTTAGGGATGAGGGCTTTTTTGTGGGGAAAGAGAAGAAGGGGCTTGGTCGGCATGCAATCGGTGTAGTAAACGGTGCACCACGGGGGCAAGGAGAATGCCCACCGTCACCAAAAAAGCAACGCCTGCATAGAGTGCATACGCTGCCGCAAAGAGTTTCCCCGCAGTAGAGTGGAGAGTTGCCGTTGGTCCCATGCCTCCCAGGATCATTGCGGCTTCCAGTGCTGCATCAATCCAAGACAATCCCTCCAGAAAGTGGTAGCCTACTATTCCTATTGCCAGCGACAGTACCAGTAGAAGCAACGCAATTGCGCCATGCCCTGCCAGCCGCCGGAGAAAGAGCCGTAACGGTAAAAGAGGCTCGGAGCGATGTTCATAGCGACCAATCGGCATACCTTAATGGACAGGTACTCGTTCAACTGCGATTCGCACCGTTGTTCCATCAAGCTCAACGGGGATGCCCCGCTCCCCAAGCCGTTCGAGATGAAGCTCTACTGCAAGAGTTTCCTCCATCACGTAGTGACGGAGGCGCTCCAAAGCAGCATGAATTTCTGCTGGTGCTTCCACCCACAAGCGAATGCGGTCGGTTACCTCAAAGCCAGAAGACTTGCGGAGATTCTGAATGCGGTTGACTAATTCCCGCGCGATACCTTCAGCGCGAAGTTCGGCAGTGATCTCCGTGTCGAGTGCAACGGTTACGTTACCTTCCGAGGCAACCAGCCATCCTTCAATGTCTTGGCTGAGGATTTCAACGTCGTCCAGTGTGATGAGGGCTTCAAGGTCACCATCGCGGAGTAGCAGCTGGCCTTCCGACTGTAGCTTTCGAATCTGCTGCTGGTCCAGCGAGCGAATACATGCAGCAACGCGCTGGACATCTTTCCCGAAGCGTTTGCCAAGGGAGCGAAAATTCGGTTTTGCGATACGGTGGACAATCGCTGTGTCGTCGTCGAGAAATTCGATAGCCTTAACGTTGATTTCTTCGCAAATCAGCGTGGCAACGTGCTCAATGTCTCGCCGTTGCTCTGCGGAAACGGGAGGAATCATAATGCGTCGCAGGGGCTGGCGAGTGCGAATGCGAGCTTTTTCCCGAAGTGAGCGCGCCAAGTACACGACTTGTTGGGCAAGCTCCATGCGTCGTTCCAGTACAGGGTCATGGAACGATGGGTCTCCCGGCGCAATGCGTTCCATGTGAACAGAAATAGGATCGCTATCCCGCCGTAGACGCTGATAGAGGTCCTCTGCCAAAAATGGTGCAATCGGTGCAATAAGGAGGCTAACAGTGCGAAGCACCTCGTAGAGTGTTTGGTATGCAGCGCGTTTGTCTTGGTCATGCTGCCCTTTCCAAAAGCGACGGCGATTGCGACGGACGTACCAGTTCGACAAATCACGCCAAACAAAATCTTGCACTAACCGAGCAGCGCGGGTAATCTCGTAGCGATCCATTTCCTCGCAGTAGCGGGTGCGGAGTGTGTGTAGTGCAGAAAGGATCCAGCGATCAATTTCCGGACGTTCAGCGTAAGGAACAAGGGGGTCTTCAGGAGAGAAGCCGTCAATGTTCGCGTAAAGTGCGAAAAATGTGTAGGTGTTTGTTAAGGCGCGGAAGAAGTCCGCAAGGACGGTTGATACAATCTCGTTTTCATTGAAGCGGAGCGGCTTCCACGGCGGGTTAGCAGCAACCATGTACCAGCGCACTGCGTCGGCGCCGTACCGTTCCATCATGACGAAGGGGTCAACGGTGTTGCCCCGGCTTTTGCTCATTTTCTGCCCGGCACTATCGAGAACAAGCTCATTAACAACCACAGAACGAAATGCAGGCCGGTCAAACAGCGCCGTCGCAATGTTGTGAAGGGTGTAAAACCATCCGCGGGTTTGGTCAATCCCTTCTGCAATGAAATCTGCCGGGAAGGAGCGTTCGAACAGCTCTTGATTCTCGAACGGATAGTGAAACTGGGCAAAAGGCATTGCGCCGCTGTCGTACCACACATCTATCACATCAGGCACGCGACGGTAAATCTTGCCGTTGCGCTCGAAGATGATGCGGTCCACAAATGGACGATGGAGATCAAGCTGCTCAGCGACAGCAGCGACAGGGACACGTGTTCCCCCTGGTTGCTCGATGAAACCTTCCATCAGCTCAGCGATAGAGCCAACAGCGAAGGCATCGCCATCATCGCTTTGCCAGATGGGGAGAGGTGTCCCCCAGAAGCGGTCGCGCGAAAGTGCCCAGTCTTTGACTTCCTCAAGCCAATTGCCGAATCGCCCCGCACCAATTTCCGGAGGCTGCCATTGAATCGTGCGATTGAGCTCGATCATCCGGTCCCGATAGAGGGGAGAGCGGATAAACCATGACTCCCGCGCGTAGTACATGATCGGGTTTCCGGTACGCCAGCAATGGGGATACGAGTGCTCGTAATCGAAGGTTGCCTTGAGCACTTTGCCCGCTGCTTTGAGTGCAGCTACAATATCGCGGTCGGCACCTTCTTCGATGCTGCCGTCGGGATAGGTGAACGTTTTGATAGCACGTCCGGCAAAGTTGCGCACTTGCTCAGTAAAGTGTCCATTGGGTGTAACCGGCACAGGCATCGGTAAATCGAATTTTTCCATGAGCTCGAAGTCGTCCTGTCCGAATGCAGGGGCAATGTGCACAATGCCTGTTCCTTCTTCTGTGCTGACAAAATCGCCTGGGAGCACACAGAGCGCATTGGGATAGCGCTCCAGATCAAGCGGGATGTCGTCGAAAATTTGATCGTAGCGTGTTCCGACAAGCTCCTGACCACGGAGGCGTACTTGTTCGGTCACGTCCCATTCCTTGGTGAGTACTTCCAGGCGGGCAGCCGCCAGAACGAAACGCTTTGGGGGTGCGTTTGGGTCCTTTTTGGGCCGTGCCGAGACGACAACGTACTCGATCTCCGGATGGACTGCAAGTGCGACGTTGCCAAAGAGTGTCCACGGGGTAGTTGTCCAGACCAGCAGGTAAGCGTCTGCCAGTGCGGGGTGAGACGGCGTGCGTACCGCCACCATCAGATACACGCTGGGGTCGCGCACCGTTCGGTAGCCGAGCGATAATTCATGGGAGGACAACGGCGTTTCAATCGTGGGCGATTGGGGAACAACTTTGAATCCTTTGACAATCAACCCGCGGTCGAACAACTGCTTGAGCGACCACCAGACGCTTTCGATGTATTCATTGGAGCAGGTTATGTAGGCAGCATCAAGGTCCACCCAAAATCCCATGCGTCGAGTTAGGTAGCGCCATCCACCGGGCATGGTAATGTGGCGCTCGACAAGTTCTCGGCAATAGCGGTTGAAACGGTCGATCCCATAAGCGATGATTGCATCGCGCGTCAAGAGCCCCAGCTCGCGACTTGCCGCAATTTCGACAGGCAGTCCGTGGGTATCCCATCCAGCTTGTCGTCGGACGTAGTAGCCGCGCATTGTTTTGTAGCGGCAGACCGTGTCTTTGATCGTCCGCGCCATCATGTGGTGAATGCCTGGTGCACCGTTTGCAGTCGGCGGACCTTCGTAGAAGTTGAACCACGGCGCCTGCTCGGCTAAGCGCTGCTGCTGCGTCCGTTCAAACGCACCGCTGGTTTCCCAGAACTCCAGGATACGCTCTTCAAGCTCAGGAAACCGCAACTCATCGTCGTAAGGTGGAAACATCGCTGTTTTGTGCTCACTCAGAGATGACCAATCGCAGGATGCAAATATCGGGAACGTTCTATCCGTCTTGGGGCAGCAGAGTGTAGCTTTGTAGCATGTTCCCTTGTCGGTTCAGCACTTGATGCAGACACTCGAAGGCCAATACCGCAGCGATGTCCAGATTGCTATTGCTGTGGCGCGATGGAATCAACTGGTTACCGAGCGGCTGCTTGCTGGCGCTCTCGAGGCATTACGTCGTCAGGGGATCAGCCAGGAGCAAGTTACGGTTGTTTGGTGCCCGGGCAGCTTTGAATTGCCCTTAGTGGTCAAGACCTTGGCAGAAAGCCATGCCTACGATGGCATTATCGCACTGGGATGCGTCATCCGGGGAGAAACGCCACACTTCGACTATGTTGCCAGCCAGGCAGCAAGCGGAATCATGCAAGCAATGCTCGAAACAAACACGCCCTGTGCGTTTGGGGTGCTGACTACTGATACGCTCGACCAAGCACTTGAACGTGCAGGCGGCAAAGCAGGCAATAAAGGTGCTGAAGCCGCCTTGACAGTGCTGGAAATGGTGGATGTGCTTTCTCGCCTTCGCCAGCACCAATGATTGTTGCTCGGTGTGCACTTTTTCTGGCGCTTGCAGTAGCAGCACAGGTAGCTTCACGTGCGCAGAGCACCGCTGCCCGTCTGGGGATTCTGGAGTGGCGCTCCCTTACCTCGCTGCTCGATGCGCGGGATGTATGTGCTGACCGCTACGGCAATCTGTGGGTGGCGACGGGAGGAGGAATCTTCGTTGCTGATATGCGCACCAACACGATAGAAGCAGAATATCGCCCCGGCCAAGGATTGCTGGCTCTGGAAATCCAAAGCATCACTTCCACGCCCGATGGCAGTATGATTATTGCGGGGGCAACCGATGGAACGCTGGAGATGCTCTCCCCCGATTCCGGTGCCATTAGTTCGCTGACCGACATTCGCCGTGCTGCCGATCAGTATCCCCGCCGAACGGTCAACGATTTACTGGTACACGGTGACCGAGTGTATGTTGCCACCGATTTTGGCATTGTGATTTACGACCTCCAGCGAGGAGTTCCCCTTGAAACAGTTGATCCTGTGGCGAGCTTCGCACCGAAAGCTGCGATTACCGCATTAGCCCTCCGTAACGACACCTTGATAGTTGCAGGTTCGGGCGGACTTGCGTCAGTATGGCTGGGGGTGCCTTCGCTTCGAGATCGTCGGCAGTGGCGCTCTTGGAAGTTGCCAGCGGGATGGTCGTGGGATGGGAATGCGGTGGGAATTGCAACCGATGCCCAAGGGCGGCTGGTAGTGGCAACAATGCGGACAATACTCCGCGAAAGCGGAGACTCGCTGGCAATAGCATGGCAGCATCCGACCGATTGGACCGATCCGATTAGTGGTATGTGCCGCTATGGCGATCAGGTGCTTTTTGCAGTGGCAAAGCGTCTTTATCAGTTGGACGGTGGTGTGCCCTGGGGCAAGGAGATGCCCGCACGGATTCAACGGTTGCGCGTTGTGCTGCAAAGAGGGCAGCCCATATTGGTAGCGGCCCTGGCAGCAAACGGGGTGGCACTTGTTGCAGAGGATACCGTGCAGGTGATCAAACCGAATTCGATGCTGGCAAATACTGCCTACGACCTTGCGGTGGACACTCGGGGCAATTTGTGGGTTGCGACAGCAGCTGGCGGACGAGGAGGAAGTGGGTTTGCCTGTTTTGACCGACGGCAGTGGCGCATCTTTACACCGCAGACTGACAATCGCGTTCCAACGGTGAACTACTACCGCGTCGCTGCAACACCCACGGGGGATGTGTGGCTTAGCAGCTGGGGAGCTGGCTTGCTGCGAGCTGTGTGGGTCAGCGATGATTCAGTAGCGTTGGAATACTACAACAACCAAAACTCACCGCTGGTGGGATTCGCTGGTAATCCGTCCTATACTGTCCCTGGTAAGGCAGTGGGCGATCAGCAAGGCACCACGTGGATTGCCCACTGGGGCAATTGGATTCAGTCTTCGAGTCATCTTATCGCTCGCGACGTCAACGGACGCTTCTACGGTTACACCTATCCGGGCAATCCCTCCTCAGTGGGCTATTTTCTTCACATTGCTCTCGATGCAGCAGGAACAAAGTGGATGGGTTCGTATCGCACCGATGCAGATGGCAGCGGGCTGGTGTGGTTCAACGATGGAGGAACGCTCGACAATACACGCGATGACCGGTGGGGACGAATCACAACGCAAGGCACAGCCCTGCCTTCGAATACAATTACTGCGCTTGCAACCGATCGAACTGGAATGCTATGGGTAGGCACAACAGCAGGCGTGGCAGTGGTTGTCAATCCTACAGCGGTGCTCAGTGGTGCTACGCCGTTTATCCGTACCGTCCGCGAACTGCGTGGGGTTGTTATCAACACCATTGCCGTTGATGCGCTCAATAACAAGTGGATTGGGACTCCCAACGGGATTTGGATCATTGGCGACGATGGGATAACGATTCTTGGAACCATCACGCAAGCGCAGTATCCGGTGCTGCTTAGCAATGACATTCGCGCTATTACCACTGATGGTGCCCAGGGCATACTCTACATCGGTACTGAGCGCGGAATTAATGTACTGCGCACCATTGCAGTTGCGCCGCGACAGGAGTACCAGCTCCAGCTCTATCCCCAGCCGTATGATCCGGAACAAGGGATGTTGACTATTGAAGGGCTTGCACCAGAGACAGAACTGCGGATTTCAACCATCAGTGGCGTGACTATCCGCACAATTCGAACCCGCAGCCGCATGGTGTTGTGGGACGGACGCGATGAAGGGGGCAATCTTCTTCCCACCGGAATTTATCTTCTCCACGCAGTGTCGGAACAAGGGAATGGAAGCGCGGTTGCAAAGATTGCACTGGTACGTTCAGGGCAGGGCCGGTAGAGGAGACAAGAGCAGTTCCTCTGCCAGGGCCGCAACGGTTTCCAGATAGCGAACGCGGCTGTCGTCGTCGAGCTTGCGGCTTCGGCGCGCAACAAGCTGCAGATTATGCTCTGGAGTAATGCGCCACAAGACAAGCTCGATACGCGCTCCATCACTGGTCCGCTCTATGGTACCACTGACGAGAGCTTCTATGCCGAAGTAGGCAAGGGCTGCAATCTCATCAGAGGAAGGGGGCATACCAGGCTCTGGCTCATAGAGGCGGAAATAGGCATACATGCTGTCTCGGGTGTCGATGTCGAGCGTGACGTAATATGGTGACCGTTGAGCTCCAGTGATTGCGGCTAAAATGCCGCTGTAGCTTGTTGCCACTGCATCGGCGAATAGTTCCCACGGTGGTACCAGGGAGGGATTATCCCGCACAACCATGCTTGTTACGGCAAGGACTGCGGCAGGGACGATACGCATGGTGCTATCGCTGCGTGCATACAGGAGCGAGTCACTTACAGCAAGGCATAAAGCACGCTCGAGAGCCTGGAGCAGTGCGACATCTGCCAAAGGCTCGTCGGTGTTTTCCCACCGGTGGCGAATGAGTGCGTAGCCGATTCCCTGGCTCCGCTGTCCGGCACCGTGGAGCGTCAACTCTGCACGGAGCAGTCCATGGAAGCAGTCCACACGGACACGAAGACGGCGGCCAATGCTCAATCGGGCTTTGATAGAATCGGCTGGTAATCCTGCCGCCTGGAGCGACACGTAGGGAGAATCAGCTGGTGTAACAAGGGTAAACTGCCCGCTCTGACGCAGTGCAAGGGCAACCCCTGCTGCTACTTTCGCAGCAGAGACACCACTGCAGCGGCTGGTGAGCTCAATACTTTCGAGCAGAACGTGCTCTTTGTGCTTTGCTGCAAGAGGAAATGTGCTAAGCAGCACAACAGCAAGGACTCCTACCACCCCAGCACCCATGCGAAAATCAAGGGTGCAACGATCGTCGCATCACTTTCGATAATAAACTTCGGCGTCTCAACTCCAAGCTTACCCCAGGTGATTTTCTCATTCGGCACTGCGCCGGAGTAGGAACCATAGCTGGTTGTGGAATCACTGATTTGGCAGAAGTAGCTCCACAAGGGAATGTTTGTATATCCCAGATCTTGGTGGAGCATTGGCACTACGCAAATGGGAAAGTCTCCTGCAATACCCCCGCCGATTTGGAAAAAGCCAATGCCCGGTGGTTGGCAGTTTGCTACATACCAGTCTGCCAGCCAGGTCATGTACTCAATCCCTGATTTGACAATATCCGCCCGAAGCTCACCCCGCAGGACATACGAAGCAAAGATGTTCCCCGTTGTCGAGTCCTCCCAGCCAGGGACGACGATAGGAAGATTTTTCTCCGCTGCTGCTACCATCCACGAGTCTTGCGGATCAATTTCGTAGTACTGTTCCAGTTCTCCGCTCAGGATAAGCTGGTAAAGGTACTCGTGGGGAAAGTAGCGTTTGCCTTCTTGTTGGGCACGTCGCCACACTCGCTCCAGATGGTATTGTAAGCGACGGAATGCTTCTTCTTCTGGGATGCACGTATCAGTGACACGGTTGTAATGGTGTGTGAGCAGTTCGTGTTCTTGTTCAGGAGTAAGATCGCGCCAGTTCGGGATACGCTTGTAGTGAGAATGTGCCACCAGATTCATTACGTCTTCTTCCAAGTTAGCACCTGTGCACGAGATGATATGCACTTTGTTTTGCCGTATCATTTCTGCCAGTGATTTCCCCAGCTCTGCTGTGCTCATTGCCCCAGCAAGTGCCACCAGCATTTTGCCGCCACGCTCGATGAGGTCTTCATATGCCCGGGCAGCTTCGACAAGAGTTGCTGCATTGAAGTGGAGGAAGTGCTTTTCCATGAAGCGCGAAACAGGACCCCGCGCTAACGCATGTTCGACAACATTATCTGCCTGGGGAATGGTCAATGGCTCAGCTTCGATGTGGGCTTGTTGCATAGGCGTTCCCTCTTGGACTAATGGTGGAACAACCAAACATTTACAAACTTACAAAGCTGCTGACAGGAGCAATGTTCGCTAAGTTTGTGATTAGCATTTACGCAGCGATTGCGCCATGCGTACCCTTCGATGGTAGCGAGGAGGCGGCATTCCTGTCTTCCGCAATGCACAGGGATAAATGGGCTCTAGGGGGACTTTACCTCGGCGCCATCAGGTGCGCAATGGCACTATCGCGGCGTGAAAGGAGCGGTCATCTTCCTACGCTGCTCGTAGTAGTGTTCACCGATGGAGCTACTGTATGATGCGACTATTGTGGCGGATCGGAGCCTTTTTTGTTGCAGCGCTAACTGCACAGGCGCAGATGTACAAACCTCTGCGCTTTATTGAGTACACGATGCCGAACGGCTTGCATGTGATTTTACACCCCGACCGTTTTGCACCAGTGGTGACGACAGTTCTATGGTATCGCGTCGGTTCGCGGTATGAAGATCCTGCTCGCACAGGTTTTGCTCACTTTTTCGAGCATCTGATGTTCGAGGGCACCGATAGCATCGGGCGTGGAGAAATTTCCAAGTTAATCCAACAAGCAGGGGGAGAGCTGAATGCGTTTACCTCGTTCGACCAGACTGTCTATCACATGCGCGTTCCATCGAATGCATTACCGCTGGCGCTATGGATCGAGGCACAGCGCATGCGGGGACTCAAAGTGGACACTATTGGGGTAGAGACCCAGCGCGGGGTTGTCAAAGAAGAACGGAAAATGCGCTACGATAACTCTCCCTACGGTGTCTGGAATGAGCGGATGTTCAAGTATCTGTTTACGGGCTCGCCGTATAGTTGGACTCCAATAGGAGCATCGCAACACATTGACAGCGCTGCCATTATGGAGTTCAAACAGTTCTACGACACCTACTATGTCCCCAACAATGCTGTGCTGGTCATTAGTGGTGATTTCGATGTACCTGAAGTGCGGCGTATGGTGGATGCATACTTTGGACCGATTCCTCCCGGCCCAATGCCTCGGAGAGACTCGATAGGGATTCCTCCAATGGCAGGAGAAGTTCGTGATACGATCTATGATCCCAAAGCGCAGCTGGCGGCAGTATTCATCGGCTATCGCACCGTTCCAGAGGGACATCCCGATAGCTATGCCCTACAGATGCTGATGGATATTCTTGCAAATGGTGAGAGCTCGCGCATGTACCGTCTGCTTGTTGATAGTGCACAGGTGGCTGTGCAAAGTTCGGTGTTCCCCTACGAGCTGGAAAAGGTCGGCGCCGCAATTTTAGTGGGAGTTGCTGCTCCGGGGCGCTCGATTGATACGGTGGAGAAAATGATGTATGCAGTCATTGATAGCGTCATTGCTCGCGGGGTAACCGAAGCAGAATTTGTGAAAGCGCGCAACATTGCAGAAACACGCTTTATCTCGGACAAGAAAGGCACGTATCAAACTGCATTAGCGCTGGCGCGGGCCTACGCATTCTTTGAGAATACCGAGATGGCAAACACTGAAATGCAGCGGTTCTACGCTGTCCGCCGAGAGGATCTCCAGCGGATTGCAAAAAAATACTTTCAAACTCCCAATCGGGTAGTTCTCACCTTTCTTCCATCAGCCGGCAAGGAGGGCAAATAGCCATGTATCGTGCGATAATTGCACTGGTTTTTTTGATTGCAGTTGTTCCTACGTGGGCGCAGCAAAAAAAGCAGCAGCCTAAAAAATCTACCGAGCAAGCGCCATTGATCCCTCTTCCCCCAGAGGCGCTCAATCCCCCGATAGTAACTCCCCCGAAAGTATTTGATCCTCGCATGCGACCTTCGATTGGGGAGCTCCGTGAGTATGAATTTCCTCGCTATGAGGAAGCTGTGCTCAAAAATGGGCTCAAGGTGTACGTTATCGAGGATCACCGTCAACCGACAATAGCATTTCGCCTCCAAGTGCGAGCGGGAGAAACATTCGATGGCACAAAGCCAGGTGTTTCATACTTGATGGCAAATCTGCTGACCAAAGGAACGCGCAAGCGCACGGCAATGGACATTGCGTCAGCGCTCGATAGCATCGGAGCAGAGCTTTCCGCAACAACGGGAGGAGAGCTGCTAACTGTGACTGCCAGTGGGCTAAAAAAGCACATGGCACTGCTCCTTGCGATCTTCTCCGATGTAGTGCTCAATCCGACTTTCCCCAAGGAAGAACTCGATAAGCTCATGCCGCAGGTAATTGCGGCGATCAAGCAAGAAAAAACTCGTCCTTCTCAAGTAGCAATGGCGCTATCGCGGATGGTGCTCTACGGTCCAGACCATCCCAGCGCCCAGCGTCGAACCGAAGAAAGCATTCGTGCCATTACAGTAGAGGATATTCGCAGTTTCCATAGCAAGTATGTGCGTCCTAATAACATTGCCTCGCTGGCGATTATCGGGGATGTCACCCTCAAGGAAATTGCCCCACAGATAGAAGCGGCATTTCGTCGGTGGGAACGTGCACCGGTAGATGTCAAGGAACTCCCACCTCCCAAACCAATGGCACGAGGGGTCTATTTTGTCGAGCGCCCTGGCTCGGTGCAATCAACCATCATACTGTGTGGGCTTGCGCCGGGGCGGAAGGACCCTGACTACGAAAAGCTCGAGTTGGCGGTAGAACTACTTGGCAACGGATTCACTGGGCGGCTTTTCAAGACCTTGCGCGAAACCTACTCGTTTACGTACACACCGTATGCTTTTCTGACCCAAGGCAAGTACTTCAATCGGTTCGTTGCGGGTGCAGATGTCCGGACAGCGGTGACAGATTCTGCAATTCTGGTGTTACGGAGGGAGATAGAAAAGGTTGCCGCTGAACCTGCATCCGATGCAGAGTTTGAGGTCCTTAAGCAGAATGTGGTCGGTAGCTTTCAAATGAATTTTGAACAGCCGTGGTTTGTAGCGACGCTGCTGCAGAATGCTCATTATTTAGAGTTGGCGGAAGAATTCTTCAAAGGCTACGCCAAGCGCATGATGGCATATTCACCGTATGATGCGTTAGCAGCAGCAGAACGGTACTTGCAGCCACGCAATTGGTGGCTTATTGTTGTTGGCAAACCAGACATCGCAAAAGAATTAGAACGCTGGGGCGATGTGTATCGGTATGACCTCGATCTCAAGCCTCTTAGCTCCGCAGAGCCAGTGCCAGTCTCAATGCGAGTGGAGGAATTGCTCCAACGGTATGCCCAGGCATTGGGTGGAGTGGAAAAGCTTCAGCGTATTGAGACAGTTATAAAGACCTCCTCCATCACCTTCACGATGAGAGGGCAAGAGTTTAGTGGCACTTCTACGGTCAAGCAGAAGGCACCAAATAAGTCCTACCAGCGGCTTTCGCTGCCAATCATTCAGCAGGAACAATGGGTCGATGGCGATCGTGCGTGGATTAAACAGGGGACAGATGCTGCGCGGCTTGCACCGGATAGAGTTGCAGCAGAAATGCTTGACCGGGCCACTCTATTTTACGTGACGAAACTCCCGCAGCTTGGCTATCAATGCTCAATTGTGGGGAAACGCAACGGTGCATTTATCCTCCGCGCAGTCAAAAACGGCAAAGAGACCCGGTTCTATTTTGATGAAAACACATACCTTTTGCGTCGTACCGATTATCAGCAAGGTCCAGAGGAAAGCGATATGACATTTAGCGAGTATTACGACGACTACAAGCCGGTTGAGGGTGTTCTCTTGCCTTTTCGCGAGCGATTGGAATCACCAATGTTTACGATCACAAGCACTAACAGCTACCAAATCAACGTTCCTTTGAGTGACACTGAATTTGAACCACCCAAAGAGTAAGGGATCGGAGCGAAGTGTCTGCCTGCCGAATCCTTATAAGAGCGCAACTATGCAGGCTCAAGCATCTGTGCCAATGTGCGCATGTACAGCGCAACATCAGCAGGATTGTTACGCCGTAATTGTGAGCGTCGCTCAGGAGGAATACGTGCCAAGACCTCAGGGTCACTCAAGAACTCTAAGTGCCCGATATCCTCTGCATCAAAACCTGCCGCGTGAAAGAGACGGTAGATACTCTCGATGGAGGCTCGACTTGTTGAGCACACGTCTGACGGTGCTTCTGTGGTAGCCAGTGGCTCGTCGCCAACAGCAGCATCAAAGTAGGTTTCTGCATGCTCGCGCCACTGGTCAAGTGTTCGTTCAAAGGCGGCGAAGATCTCCCGGTCAGTCATTCTTGCCAACCGTTGCACAACATGCCCAACGTTACAGCGACCAACATGTCCCCACTCATAAGGAGCACCACGTTCTATAGCTGTGGCTGCATCGCGGAGGGCACTTGCTAACCGGTGGCGAAATGCATTCATTGCTTTTTCTCAGCATGGTGAAACAGCCATATACAAAACTGCACAATCAAAGAGAAATGTTCCCCGAATCGTTCGCCGAAAGTATGCATCTTATTACGTTGTAAATGTTTCACTGTCCCGCTTGCTGTTCACATGTTCCGGTGGCTTTTTGGTGGAAGTGGTATTATCTCGCCGACAGAGGCGAAGCAGTTGATTGCTCGCGGTGCGATGCTGATTGATGTTCGTACGCCCGGCGAGTATGCGGCAGGGCATGTGCGGGGTTCACGGAATATCCCGCTTGATCAAATCGAGCGGCATATCCCCGAGTTGAAAAAAGCAAACAAGCCTGTTGTTCTGGTGTGTGCGTCGGGGAATCGTTCTGGCCGCGCAACCGCTCTTCTGCAGAACGCTGGAATCGAAGCGTACAATGCAGGGAGCTGGGTAAATCTCCGCTAACAAGAGTCCCTTTCTAACAAAGCAGTGGCGCTGCATCGGCAGCGCCACTGCTGTTCCTCTCACGCACATTTGCGCTTAGCGGACCACGACAAGAGGAATTGTCACCGTATCCCCTTGCTCAAAGGCAATAACGGCGTAGTAAATCCCCGACGCTCCACTCTTTTCTGCCCCTACCTCAAGGTTCCAGCGGTATATGCCACGAACAAAAGCAGTGTGGAGAAGTGTACCGCGTGTATCGTAAATCCGTACGGTTGCCTCCTCAGCGCCGAGATCGAACGTTACTGCTTCCGTTGCAGGGTTGGGCATTACGCGGATGCGTTGCTCTATTTCTGCCACGCTCGTGCTTTGTACGGCAACACCTGTAAGCGCAATCTCTTCGACAAACGGGGTAGAAAGCTGGCGGCAGTAGAGAAGCATCCGCGCTTGATGGAACCCTGGGCGTGTAGGGCGGAACGAGAGAGGCACTTCCGTGCAGCTACGGCTACTTAACGGGCGGAGACTGTCCTGCCATGCACCAGGGACGATGGTAAAGGCCACTGCATCGTCACCTACAATTTGGATAGAGTCAACCTGGACAGATGCACCGGTTTGGTTGCATACGCGAACAGCCTGCTGGCGGGTTGTGTTTACTTCGATAGTGTCAATGGCTGCTGATTCAGGAGAGAGGGCTCGATTAATTCCAGCTCCCGAGAGGGGAATCTCCCGCTCTCCCGCATTGCTTGCAATCGTAAGGACTGCAGAGAAGGTCCCCGGAGCATCGGGAGTAAAAGTCAAATCAGCGATAGCAGAATCGCGCGGAGCAATTGTGAGAGGCAGCTGAAGTGCTGTGCCAAATAAGCGTGCAGCAGCTCCGCTTATTGTGGCGCTGGTTATCTGCAGTGGTGCCGTCCCGCGGTTGTAGAGCACAAGGCGGAAGAGGTCTGTTACTCCAACTCGAACGCCCCTGAAGTTGACAGACGTGTGCGAAAGCTCCAGAACAGGTGTGGGGGCGTCAGTTACTGTGACTGTAATCTGCCGAGACTGGACGGAGCCACATTCATTCGACACAGTCACATAGTAGGTTCCCGCATCTGCATCTGTGGCACTTGCGATTGTGTAAG
>JANWWF010000070.1 GCA_025055755.1 Candidatus Kapaibacterium sp.
TCGGGCAAGACACCTGCTTTGGTTTGCTCACCCGATGTATTGACTTGGAGGAGAATATCGAGCACTCGGTTATACTTTTCTGCCTGGCGGTTCAGTTCTATCGCTACACTTTCCCGGTCAACTGAATGCACCATATAAACAATGGGAACTAGGTACTTGATTTTGTTGGTTTGTATCCTACCTATGAAATGCCAGCGAATTTCCAGGTGCGACAGCACTTGGTATTTCGCCCGTAGCTCTTGGACGTAATTTTCACCGATGTCCTGTAAGCCTGTTAGCACAGCTGCTATGATATGCTCGATCGGTTGATTCTTGGTTACTCCTACAATCTTAATGGCATCGGTGAGCCGTCCGCATTTTTGGGCAATCAGCTCAATTTCCGATCTGAATGACATGAAATTCTTCTGTATTTCCATGGTTAACATTAGTGAAACAAAGAAAGATTACGAAACATTATTTTAGTACTGTTAATAGCTAAGAATGTAGTTATGTTATTTTGTTTCACTTCGTTAGGTGTTGTGATGAAGCATTTCTACACTTATGCAAAAATGGTGGTGCTATTACTTGTGGCGTTCATAGGTACTTCCTATGCGCAGATTGATATTGATGTAGGTACAGGTACTGCATGTAACTCGAGCACGGGGATGACACCATACTCCCGCTTCTGGAGCGGATGGCGCTCCCAGTACATTATTCCTGCATCCGAGTTGTTTGCTGCAGGAATGGCACCGGGTCAAATCGTTGCCCTTTCTTTCAATGTTTGCGCAGTTGCGGGAGACGCTATTCCTCAGTTTACTATTCGGATGGCAAATGTCAATTTTACAAGTTTCACGTCAACAGCTTTTATCACAGGAACCACACTTGTGTTTGGCCCTCAAGATATAGGGGTTCCAACAATGGGATGGAACCGGCATCAATTTCATACGCCATTTCTGTGGGATGGAAGCTCAAGCTTACTTGTTGAAGTATGTTCGCAAATACCGAGCGGATGGTGTGGTACATGCTGTGGTTACACAAGTAATTGTGGAGTATTATCTACATCGCTCAGTTACAACGCCACGCTTTACTACTATGCAGACGGCAATTGCAATACTTGTAGCCAGCCCAGTGGCTATGGCTACTACATGATGCGTCCGAATATGCGCTTTTCAGTCCTTAGTGGAATTGAACAATCTTTCCCTGATGATGTGGATCCTCGCCGCATTTTGCGAACCGACTATGACTATGATGGCGGAACATATAACGGTATTGTCTATCCCAAGCCATCTTTGACCTTCCGTGTCCCCAGTGGGCAAACGGTACAACTCAAGTACCGCATCGTTGGCCCTCTCCCCTCAACAAATGTTGTGTACCGTGCGCTGAATTCGGCAAATCTGGCAGATTCTGTCATTACTGTTTCCGGAGTGTCTGG
>JANWWF010000071.1 GCA_025055755.1 Candidatus Kapaibacterium sp.
CCGAGTTCCTTGACAGCGTCTCACTCGAGCTCCTTAGAATGCTCATCCCATCTACCTGTGTCGGTTTGCGGTACGGTCGTCAAGTCTCGTGGCTTTTCTTGTCAGCGGCTTTGCTCTCCCGCCCACTTCCGTTCGTTCGGGAGAACCACGCCTCTGCGTCCCCACGAGAATGGTTCAGGAATATTAACCTGATTGCCATCAGCTACGCCTTTCGGCCTCGCCTTAGGGTCCGACTAACCCTGAGCTGATTAACATTGCTCAGGAAACCTTAGATTTTCGGAGACAGAGTTTCTCACTCTGTTTATCGCTACTTATGCCTACATCTTCGTTTCCAAACGCTCCAGCGTGCCTCGCGGCGCGCCTTCGACGCAGATTGGAATGCTCCCCTACCGCTCTTGCGAGCGCTAAGCTTCGGCGTTGGACTTTAGCCCCGAGTATTATCGGCGCCCGTCCGCTTGACTAGTGAGCTATTACGCACTCTTTAAATGATAGCTGCTTCTAAGCTAACATCCTAGCTGTCTATGCAGACGAACATCCTTTGATTCACTTAGTCCAAACTTTGGGGCCTTAGCTGTAGCTCTGGGTTGTTTCCCTCACGGACGCGGACCTTATCGCTCGCGCCCTCACTCCCAAGGATGTCGCATCAGCATTCGGAGTTCGTCAGGGTTTGGTACCGTTGTGACGGCCCTAGCCCTATCGGTAGCTCTACCTCTGATGGACTTGCCTTGAGGCTGTTCCTCAAAACATATCGGGGAGAACGAGCTATCACCGAGTTTGGTTAGCCTTTCACCCCTAGCCTCAGTTCATCCGAGCGGTTTTCAACCCACAACGGTTCGGACCTCCAGATGGCGTTACCCATCCTTCATCCTGACCAAGGCTAGATCACCCGGTTTCGCGCTTACCGCATGTTACTCAACGCCCTGTTGGGACTTGCTTTCGCTACGGGTGCGGTTCAGAGAACCTTACCCTCGCAACATGCGAGTAGCTCGTAGGCTCATTATGCAAAAGGCACGCGGTCACGCCCTCCGTCCGCAGACGGAGTTAGCTCCCACTGTTTTGTAAGCAAACGGTTTCAGGTTCTATTTCACTCCCTTCTTAAGGGTGCTTTTCACCTTTCCCTCACGGTACTGGTTCGCTATCGGTCACAGAAGAGTATTTAGCCTTGCCAGATGGTTCTGGCGGATTCACGCAGGACCTCACGTACCCCGCGCTACTCAGGATCCTCCTCGCTCGCTTGGAATTTCGCTTACAGGACTATCACCTTCTATGGTTCAGCTTTCCAGAAGATTCAGCTATTCCTTGCGATGCTAAATGGAGTCCTACAACCCCAGCGTCGCCGCAACGACAACTGGTTTGGGCTGTTCCCGTT
>JANWWF010000072.1 GCA_025055755.1 Candidatus Kapaibacterium sp.
CATCAAGCAGTTGCAATCGTGCTGGTGGTCTTGTTTACAAAGCTTCTTTACCATACACTCACACAGGTTCCAGTTCCAGCATAATCACCATAGAAGCACAATGGCTGAAGCTTCCTCGCACATTTACAAGGGGGAGAAAAAAGTACTGTTTTTCTTGCATAAGTTCCCCTTTCCCGTCACTGACAGCACAAAGGCACGCATTGCTCACGCTGTCATTGCTCCACTGCTGAATAGCTTTCGGTGTGAGGCAATGATCGTAACGTGGGAGCGCATGCCCAGTGCACCGGTTAGTCAGCAGTCAATTCCGACAACAGCGTTCACTTTCACTCGGTGGCAGCTTCTGTGGAAAATTCTTCGACGCTTATGGAGCAAGCGTCCCTGGCAAGTCGAGATGCTTTACGATAAAGCGATCGAGCAAGAATTTCGCGCGCGCGTTGCAAGTGCAGATGTTGTCTATGTGCAATCTCTGCGCTTAGGTCGCTATCTGGAATCGCTTTCTCCGTCGGAACGAGCAAAGGTCTTACTTGACCTTAACGATGCTTTTTCGAGCCATTACCTCAAGGGATGGCATCGGTATCCGCTGCTGTGGAGACTTGGGGTTCTCATCGAGGGGCTCAAGCTCCGCTGGTATGAAAGGCGAATGCTCCGCTGTTTTCGATGGGCAGCAATTGTTGCCGATTTGGACAAAGCCTACCTCTTACCTTGTCCAGCGGAATCGTCTCTTCATATCGAGGTTGTGTACATTTCTGCTAAGTCTGTGATACCTTGTCATACCGAAGCCCAAGAGGTTATCCCCGCCGGCATGTACTTCTTGGCTAACGTACGCTACTATCCGAACCGAGAGGGGCTGGAGCATTTCTTGCGACGGATTTGGCCGCATGTAAAGCGCGAGCTTCCTGATGCGGTGTTTTATGTGATTGGAAAAGGCACAGAGAAACTCGCACGGCGATACACAGCCGAGAGTGGAGTGATATGGACGGGATATCTTCCAGATGAGCAGGTGGCAGAAATCGTGGCGAAGGCGAAGATATGTGTTTCTCCTGTGCGGATTGGAGCAGGTATTCAGGCGAAGATTATCGAAGCACTCATGAGCGGAAAACCAGTAGTAGCGGCGGCAGAAGCGACGAGATGGGCAGCATATCTTCCGCCACTGGCGGGTCTATTCCGCTGTCGTCACGATGACCCTGAGGAGTGGGCATATACGATTGCATGGCTGATGGAGCACTACCACGAAGAACACGCTAAGCTGTGCGATGAACGAATGCAGGCATTGCTTCGCGATTTGTTCGATGTCGAGAATGTAGCTCGGCGGTATCAGCAGGTAA
>JANWWF010000073.1 GCA_025055755.1 Candidatus Kapaibacterium sp.
ACCGCGACACACCGTATCTGCTTAGTGCTGCTGTATTCTGCGATAGCCTCCTGTCGAGCTATGCTGCTGAGTGGCAAGCGCTCACCGTTACTCTGGTCAATCACACTGACCGTGCTATTCGTTGTGCTCCCCGTGTGACGATTACGAAGGATGGGCGTATCCTTGCCCGCACGAAGATACCTGCCGACTCTCTGTGGACTATTCCTCCCCAGGGAAAACTCGCAATAGGCAAAGATTATCTGTTGGAAAGGCTTATCCTGATACCCGACTTGCGGCATCAACATCCTCGTTGGCTTCCCTTAGCTGATAGTGGTGCGCTCACTCTGTGCATTCATGTCACTGATTCATTGGGCATTGAGTACTTCGCAATGCCGGTGTGTCGCACGGTACGGGTATATTCCTATCAGTTGCCAATCTTGCTTGGGCCTAATGCGAACGATACACTTTTGCTTCCATCGCGAAAAGCAAGAGTGCGCTTTTGCTGGATTCCTGTACTGCCGCAACGGCGGGGGACCTGTTATGTAGTGCGATGCTTTCCACTCCCTGACAGTCTTTCGATTGCAGAGGCAGTACGAGTGCAGACACCTCTTGTCGAGCAGCGGGTATGCGATACGGCAGAATTCGTGTGGCAACCCAGATTGCGTCGAGCTTCAGGAAACTATGTCTGGACTGTGCAAGCGCTCGACTACCGCACAGAGCTTCCGATTGGCAGCAGCGATGGCTATAGCATTCCCCTTACATTTGTGATGCACCATTTTCCCAAGAATGTGCGCTCGGGACGTTGGGTTCACCATTCTAAGCGCAGGCAATGAAGATGCGTTCCTGTCTGCAGCAGCAGTACTGGGATGGAATGCTTTTTATGGTACCATGGCTTGTAACATTTGTCCTGTTTTGGCTCTATCCACTGGCAGAGGCTTTTCTTTTGAGTCTTAGCAATTACTCAACCTTGACCGGCGTACGCCAGTGGGTAGGACTTGCTAACTACCACGCACTCATTGACGATCCCCTTTTCTGGCAGGCGTTGAAAAATACCGTGATCTTCACTGCCGGTACTGTACCGCTGACGACAACATTGGCGCTCATGCTTGCAGTGATGCTCGATCGCGTTGCGCAGGGGTGGTTTGCCTCGCTGCTGCGTGCGGCGTACTTTCTCCCGACGGTAACATCGTTGGTTGTTGTTTCCTTGATTTTTACCAATCTCTACGCACGTGATGGGTACATCAACGCTCTCCTACAAGCACTGCAGCTTCCATATCCTGAACGAGGATGGTTGCTCGATCCTCGGACTGCACTGGGTTCCATCATGGCGAT
>JANWWF010000074.1 GCA_025055755.1 Candidatus Kapaibacterium sp.
ACCGTCACTGCGGCGTATGATGCCTTGGGTTCCATCTCCCTGACGCTCAATAGCTTGACCAACGGCAGTTCGCCGGTCTCGTGTGCCTTAGCTGCGCCGGTGACCAGCGCCAGCGTGACAATTACCCAATATCCGGACCTGGTTAGTGTCCGCACCGGGACGTTCAACGCAGGAGGAAATCCAGTCAATCCTACTGCATTCAATACTGTTGCTCCGCCAGCGCCTGCAACCCTTGCGCCTTCGACGACAATTCCTGCAGCAAATGTTGCAGGTACGACAACCGCCTGCCAGTATCATGCAACCGATGGTTACGGCCAAGAGTACATCTATGCCATTCCCGAAGCCAGTGCTGCAGTCTCGACGGCAAATAGCAACGACTACTTCGATTGGACGGTCAGCGGTGCTGGCGGCACTATCGTTGCTGGTGGTGACGGTATTGGAAGTCGCTTTGTCCGCGTCCGGTGGACCGGTACCGGCACAGGGACCGTTGACGTTGTCCAACAGAATAACCAACCACCTGCGGCGGGTGGCGGTCCCTTCACTGGCTCCTGCAACACAACGATGACGTCGCTCTCGGTCACGGTCAATCCAATTCCCGCTGCGTTTACTCCCTCGCAATATCAGTGGCAGGGCGCAGCCGTCGGTGTAAGCCACGATGCCTGCGAAAATCAAACCATCAATATCACCATCAGCGGTCTTGCCAGCGGTACGCAAGTGCAACTCTACCAAATCAACCAGGTTGCCAATAGCGGTGGGGTAGGATTTGGTTACACCAACCCCACAACGCTTCCTTCGCCTATCCAAACGGCAGGTGGCGCGGGAACGGTGACCTTTACCATCAACACAGGAAGTATCACCCCTGGCACTATTCTCCCCGCCTGGCAAGACATCACCGTGCAGTTTGTGACCGTCAACCAAAACAACTGCGGTCGCACCACGGGACTTGTCTCTCCGGTGTTGCGCGTCTGGGATACACCAGCAAACCCCGTTGCAACTGGTCCCACCCCCGTCTGCCCGAACAAGATCACCCATCCCAACGCACTCATCAACGCCGCTGGGATCCCGATTCCGGGTGCATATACTTACACCATTAGCAACCTAAGCTCCTACCCGTCCGGGACAATGTTCGCATGGCAGATACGGGATGCAGGGAGTGTTCTCCTAACGCCAGGACCGGACTACACGATTACTCTGTCAAGCAGCGGTGGCTACATTAACAACAATGCCGCAATCCGCTTTGGCAAGCATCTCGATGCAGTCAGCCCGCTAACGATCGAAGTCGCG
>JANWWF010000075.1 GCA_025055755.1 Candidatus Kapaibacterium sp.
AACAGCAATTGAGCAGCGGGCAGAGAGATATTTGTATCGAGTTGTCCCCAGATGTTGAGAGCCACTTGTCGGTCTCGCGGATTAAGAATACGTAATGAATCCAGCCAGAGTGCAAAGCTAATTCCTGGAATTGATATTGCTCGGGCGATGACTGGAATACTGTCGGTACAGTTTAGTCCCATACTGGTGAACTTTACCCACAAAGTATCGTCAAACTCACCAATATCTTGGGCATTGAATTCAGCGTCTGCGGTGGCATTTTTGGTTACGATATCAATGTTGAGTACTGCTGGTGAGACAGAGAAGTACTGCCGCCAGCGAGAGAAGCTAAACGTGTAGGTGATACTGCGGGTGTAGTTGTTTGTGAGGCGGAGAGGCAGGATTCGTGCATCACCTTGCTTTACCTCGCCAAAATCAAGGATGGAATCAGCTTCTATTGGCACTGTCCGCTCTCCTGTAAGTACCACTGTGTCGCGGATTTCTTGACCGTTGATGATATACCGAAGCACAAGTTGGGTAGACTTTGGTCCTGCACGCGTGCCTGCAGGATTAAATTCAAATTCAACGGTGAAAGTAAAACCAGGGGGGACTGTATATGGTAGTACTGCCCATGGTGTGCCAGTAATACTGAACAACGCGCTATGCTCACCGACGATGGTCAATTCTTCTACGGTTGCATTGCTTCGTGGGTCGTTATTTTTCACAGTGAGAGTGCGGCGTGCGGCATTGCACGGAGCGACAATACCAAAATCCAGAGGACGAGGACTGATCGAAAGCGCATTATTTGTTGGTATGATGCGGATTGGCACTTTAAGGGTGTCGATGCATGGACACGAGAGTATGATCGTGATCGTGTCGTCAATTGGGTTTAGGGATGTTGGCGTGAGCTGGAAGTACAGATCGCGGCTGGCAGAGTATGGTGGAATGGTTACTACGCGGTTAATCGGTACAATCTCCGGACGTGACAGACGAATGTCCGCAATACAGGCTTCCACACTACTGAGGTTCCGCACTGTCAGGGGCGGCTGTGATTGCGAGGTAAAGTTGATAGGTACATCGTAGAGGATATATGGCTGGGGGGTGAACTCCAGAATCAACGCTTGTTGGAAAAGCTGCAAGGGAATTTCAAGCGTTCGTACCGAATCATCCCGTACAGT
>JANWWF010000076.1 GCA_025055755.1 Candidatus Kapaibacterium sp.
AACAGCAATTGAGCAGCGGGCAGAGAGATATTTGTATCGAGTTGTCCCCAGATGTTGAGAGCCACTTGTCGGTCTCGTGGATTAAGAATACGTAATGAATCCAGCCAGAGTGCAAAGCTGATCCCTGGAATTGATATCGCTCGGGCGATGACTGGAATGCTGTCGGTACAGTTTAGTCCCATGCTGGTGAACTTAACCCACAAAGTATCATCAAAATCACCAATATCTTGAGCATTGAATTCAGCGTCTGCGGTCGCGTTTTTGGTTACGATGTCAATGTTGAGTACTGGTGGCGAGACAGAGAAGTACTGCCGCCAGCGAGAGAAGCTAAACGTGTAGGTGACACTGCGGGTGTAGTTGTTTGTGAGGCGAAGAGGCAGGATTCGTGCGTCTCCTTGCTTAACCTCGCCGAAGTCAATGATGGAATCAGCTTCTATTGGAACTGTCCGTTCTCCTGTAAGTACCACCGTGTCGCGGATTTCTTGACCGTTGATGATATATCGAAGCACAACCTGGGTAGACTTTGGTCCTGCACGCGTGCCTGCAGGATTGAATTCAAACTCAACAGTGAAAGTAAAACCAGGGGGGACTGTGTATGGTAGTACTGCCCATGGTGTTCCAGTAATATGGAACAAGGCGCTATGCTCACCGACGATGGTCAATTCTTCTACGGTCGCATTGCTTCGTGGGTCGTTATTTTTCACAGTGAGAGTGCGGCGTGCGGCATTACACGGTGCGACAATACCAAAATCCAGGGGACGAGGACTGATTGAAAGCGCATTGTTTGTCGGTATGATGCGGATCGGCACTTTAAGGGTGTCGATGCATGGACACGAGAGTATGATTGTGATTGTGTCGTCAATTGGGTTTAAGGATGTTGGCGTGAGCTGGAAGTAAAGATCGCGGCTGGCAGAGTATGGTGGGATGGTTACTACGCGGTTAATCGGTACAATCTCCGGACGTGACAGACGAATGTCCGCAATACAAGCTTCTACGCTACTAAGATTCCGTACTGTTAGGGGTGGCTGTGATTGTGAGGTAAAGTTGATGGGTACATCGTAGAGGATATATGGCTGGGGAGTGAACTCCAGTATCAACGCTTGTTGGAAAAGCTGCAAGGGAATTTCAAGCGTTCGTACCGAATCATCCCGTACAGT
>JANWWF010000077.1 GCA_025055755.1 Candidatus Kapaibacterium sp.
AAGCTCAATCTGCGTAATTTCTGCAGATTTATAGGGTTTGTCTATCCGTGTACTGATTTTTACAAGGCTTTAGATATCTACGTGCATACTTCGAGCATGGAGATATTCTGTATGGCTATGTGCGAGGCTCAGGCTATGGGGGTGCCATGTCTTGCCTATGATGTTGGAGGAAATCGAGAAGCTGTCCCTGATGAGAGTTGCTTAGTGCCGTTAGGGGTGGTGGAAGCTCTTGCTCGAAAGGTGGCCATGCTAGTCAGGGACACGGAATTGCGCCGGACTCGTGGCACCCTGGCTGCGAGATTTGTCGAGGAGCAGCTCGACGCTCCGGTATATGCCTCCAAAGTACGGAAACTTTATTCCTTGCTCAGGGAAGGAAAGCTGGTTACATGAGAAACTACTGCATGGATTGACCTTGCTCAATGTGTACTTGAGGAGAGTAATGCGAATCCTTTTTGTTGCTCGTGCTCCATTTATCAGTGGAGCGGAGAAATCTATGCAGTTAACCATTGTGGCTCTGAGAGAACACGGTGTCGAAGTCGTGGTGCTATGTCCTGCGAAATCGCCATTAATAGCGTGGTGCCGAAAACATGGTGTTCCTGTAATAGGATGCTCAATGATGGACTGTAAAGTCCATAGCAGGCGGCTCATGAAGCTAATAGGATGGTTAATTTCCAGAGCTATTTCTCGCCACCAGATCGAAATCATTCATTCCAATCAGGTCTGGACGAACCCGTTAGCGAGTAGTATTGGCAGTTGGCTCAGAATCCCGGTGATTTGCCATATGCGTGACTATATAACGCCCCAAGGGTTGCACTGGTTTCTAAATCCCAGCCCCCAGGGTGTGGTGTGTGTTAGCCATCACTTAGAGGCCTATTTAAGAGCCAATGGCTTACCGCAGCATATACCGACGATCACCCTGACAGGTCCAGTTACATGTGCATTCCAGGATAGCCTTGAGTCCCGCAATACGATGCGTTCCTATCTCTGTAAGGCTCTTAGAATACCGAAGGATGTGCGTCTTGTATTGTTTGTTGGACAATTCACTCAAGCAAAGGGCTTGGTGCTACTCTTAGAGGCTGTTGAGAAATGGGAAGGCAGTGGTATCCACATTATTCTTATCGGAGCGAAGGGGTTGCT
>JANWWF010000078.1 GCA_025055755.1 Candidatus Kapaibacterium sp.
GCAGACGTCCAACAGCAGCTGGTGATAGCACAGCAACAGATCAGTCACCAGCAGCAGCGTGCTCAGCGTGACTCGCTGCGGCTAAAGAATTTGGCGATGGTAGCCGAAATGTATGATCGAGCTGATCCGGCTGAGGTTGCAAAAATTCTTGCCAGTGCAGAAAGCTCTTATGCGGCGTCTGTTCTTCGGCTCATGAAGCGCAAAACGGCTGCAAAGGTGATTGAGTACTTGCCGAAGGATAAAGCATTGGCTATTTCCCTTGCAGTCCTCGACCAGCCGTGAGGGCATAGGAATTACCATTGCAGGATGCACACAGTGAGCGGTGACTTGTTATCTTCCCTTACATGCTCTTTCCTTGCCCCGGGGGATGCAGTTGGTGTTTCCCTGCAACGCTGCTTTTCTCTTTCTTCGGTGAGGGAAGATTTTGGTGCAACTCTCTTGGAGGCAATAGCTGACTATCAGCATCTGCTGCCTATTGTAGGCACTCCTTCAAACCAAAGTAGCAGCTCTGGTGAAGACATTGTATGTGACAGCTCTGTTGCACTTCAGAGTAAGGACCCAGGAGATGAGCGAACTTCGACAGCAGCAGAAACATCACCCTGGAGCATGAAGGAAGGAACGCAAGGTAGTGGTATAGTGCTTCCTTGGCTTTACACTACTCTGCCAATGGCTTGTATGCCCTCTACGCCCTACCAAGAAGTACATTCTTGCGGTGTTTCGCCGAACACGGTGAATTCTTCTCCTGACAAACCGAACTCGGTAATAATTGCTCATTTATCGCCGGAGCAGCTGCAGAATTATCTTGCGTCAGCATTACCAGATGCAACTATTCGGATCGATGGAAGCTATAGTATCTATCTCCAACGGCAGAGTGAAAGTCATCCCAGACGCATCTTTGCCGCACATATAACGATTGGGGAGAGTGATAGCCGAAGCGTAGGGGGAGAAAAGGGGAACGCGATGGCTATGTCCTTTCTTTCGGGGGATACTTCTTCTTTCCGGAACAACAAGCTGACTCTCCCTGAGCGACAGGCAGAACAGTACATTCACCCCAAGCACCACTTTTTTCTACCAGGGGATTGTCTCG
>JANWWF010000079.1 GCA_025055755.1 Candidatus Kapaibacterium sp.
AAAACCCTTCGAGGTCATACGGGGGCAGTCACCGGCGTCGCTTATAGCTACAACGATAGCCTCATTGCCTCGTGTGGTGATGATATGCAAGTTCTGGTGTGGTCTCCAGCGCATACTACTCCCATTATCCCTTTGATTGGACAGCCTCACACGGCACCATGCACAGCGGTTCTTTTTTCTTTCGATAGTCGGTACCTCGCATCGGCAGACCGTGAAGGCTTCATCAAAATATGGAGCATTCCCCAAGGATACCTTGTTCGAACAATTGACGCGCACGACGGCTATATCAGCGACATTACCTTCGCCGGGGATAATGCAACATTGATTAGCGCAGGTCACGATGGGATGATCCGTGTATGGAATATCCAGACAGGCACTTGTATCGACAGCGTTATGACCGGGACACCAATATGGAGTGTTGATGTCACTAGCGACGGCGGTTATATCGTTGCGGGTGGTAGTGATGGCTCTGTTCGAATCTGGAGACGCGACAAACAAACCGACATTGATCAGCAACGACTACAAAAACCATCTGGACAGCGCAAGCGATGATCGTGGGCTTTCTTATGTGGCTGGTAGTAACCGGTAGTTCAATGCAGCTGGAACCGGTCGTCTTAGTTCGAGGCGTTGTGCGCAACAGTGGTCAACCAGAGCAGGTTGAAATACTTTTCCGCGATGAGACGGGGAAAAGTGTTCGCGTTCGTAGTGCTACCGATGGTTCCTATCAAGCTGTTCTCGCGCCAGGACGTACATACGCGGTCACAGTTGTTAGGGAAAACTTGGAACGGTACACCTTTTCGTATACCACCCCGCCTTCTCGCACGTATGTAGAACTCACCCAGGACTTCACTCTCAACCCACCCTCCTCTTCCCAAACGCTAACGCCGGCTACAACGACAAGTTCATCAAAGAAAGTGTCCCCATCAAAGAAAGGTAAGCGGAAAAAATGAATGGTGGCTTGGTCTGCACAGTTGGATTGCTCATTATTGGAGTTGGTGCATGGGCACAAGTTGCCCCGACAATTCTCCTTCAAGGTGTTGTTCTTGATGCGCAAACACGGAAACC
>JANWWF010000007.1:0-17189 GCA_025055755.1 Candidatus Kapaibacterium sp.
GGGGCCGCTACGAGCAGCTTGCAGGTCCACTGCATAGAAACCACGTTGATTGCCCCCCGTATCCCGCTGAATGCTCCACGCCGGCGCCGCGGTGCCCGGCGGATTGAGCTGCAACACCTGCTGGTTCCCCGCCCACAACTGAATCGGCTGCGGCGTTGTGGTGTTCGTCGTCGCTATCACCAACGGCTGCGCGTCGCTGTGTCCCACGTAATTGCCCGTCGTCCCATTCCACGCCGTCGTCCCACTGTTCCCCAGCAACACCCACGCATTGCTTGCCCCCAACGTCGCCGCCGACCGCCGATGCACCACCCCGTCGGCATCCACCACCAACACATCCCCCAAACTGTTGTTCACCCCCAACCCCTGCACCCGCAACGGCTCAACACCACCTCCTCCCACCACATGCAACCGCGCACTCGGCGCACTCGTCCCAATCCCCACATTCCCAGTTTGGGTAACGCGCAGTCGCTCAGTGTTGCTGGTGCGGATGACCAACGGTTGGGCATCAGTTGTCCCGACGAAGTTCACCGCGGGGTTGGTGCCACTGTTGCCAGTCAATGCCCAGGCGGTGGAGGAGACCAGGCTGCTTGCAGAAATCTGCCGCACCTGGTTGCTGCCATCCAGTAGCAAAACCTGGTGGCTACTGCTCCCACTCGGCACGTTGGTCAGCATAATCGTGCCGGCGTTGACCGTCAGCTGGTCAGCAGCTGCGTCGCCAATGGTTACATCCCCGTCGAATCGCCCCGTCCCGGCCACATGGAGCAGAGCCGCCGGACTATTCGTCCCAATCCCCACATTCCCTGTTGCCGTCACCCGCAACCGCTCGACGTTGTTCGTCCGCACCACCAACGGCTGATTGTCCCGCGTCCCCAAAAAATTCACCGCCGGATTGGTCCCACTGTTCCCCCGCAACGCCCACGCACTGTCACTGAGCCACCGCGGCGCCCACTGCGACCCTATCCACGTGAGCACTTGACCCGTGTCAGCCAACATCTGGTGAATTTTCGTCCCCGTCACCGCCCACGGTGCAATCTTTTCCGTCGTCACCGCGTTAGCCGCCAGCTTGGTAGCAGTCACCTTCCCCGTCCCAATCAACGGGTTCGGGTACGTGCCAGTCAAGTCCCCCCCTGCTGCCCCGCTCGGCGGTGTCTGCAGCTCTAAACCCTTGAGTGCCTCCGGCGCAAGCGACTTTGCCACCTCGGCTACCGCCGCCGCCTCCGCCCGCAGTGCATACGGCACCGCCACAAGCATCGTGCGCGGCTGCAGCTCCGCTCCCCCGTTGACACTGACCCCGACGTAGTACGGCCGCTCAAACGTCAACGACGACGGCAACGGCGTGCTGGCACCGATCAACACACTGAACACCCCGCCACTGAGCACCACCGCCTGCTCTTCCTGGTGCAGCGGCGTCCCCCCGCTGGCTTGGTCATATAGGTGAATCGTCAACCGGTACTGCCCGTCCGGCAGCAGGCGACCATCCTCGCCCAGCAACACCCCCTGGTACGACAATACCCGCGGGATCTGGGCAACGGAAATAGCTGACAGAATGCTGAACACAACAAGAACACACCACTTGGTCATGGTACCTCCAGAAATTTGTGTTACTTTGAGACAACGAAGGGAAGAACGTGCGTGTCGGTGCCACAGCGCACCCGTACCAGATAGAGGCCGCTGGCAAGCTGGGTGCAGTCAATGCGGGCGTGGTGCTTCCGTTCCTGGTGGGAAGCAAACGCCACCGTGGCAACATGCTTGCCCCCCACAGTGAAAACTTCTGCCTCCGCCGTGGCAGCGCAGTCTGCCTCGACCACTGCCTCGGTTACGGCTGGTTGTGGCTGTATGCGAACGGGTGCAGGCACGGGCTCCTGTGTGCCAAGCACACCTGCGCCCCGATACCAAAAGCCCTGCCCGATGGTAATCGGTGATCCGCGCGTCAGACCAATAATCGGCTGACCAATCGTGCCCCGCAGCACTATTCCAGCTCCCCGTGCCTCAACAGCTCCGCTGGAAACGACATGGCGTTCCATCCGTTGTGCTTGCAGCAGACTTGCTCCTGCAAATCCTACCAACAAGCTACACACCATCCATCGCATCGAAGGCCTCCGTGAATAAGTGTTACCCTACATTAGCACTCAAACATACAAAAAAATGAGCGAAAAAATATGCTGCAATCAACGCTGTGTTGCCGGCGGCGTGCTCAATCAAAAGCCCCCAGGGTCGTCTTTGCCGTCCATTGCGAATTGTTTGGAAGGGCGACCGTGTGCACGGAAGGAACCTTTCTATCTCCCGTCCGCAGTCTTCTCCGATGGGGAAGTATGCTTGGTGTAGCATGGGTCTCGGCATTTGCCCAGTTCCAGCTCCGTGTCGTATCGGCAGTTGATTCGGCATCCTATCCGCGGCTATCGGTTCTTGTTCGCGCTACGCTCAATGGCTCCCCAACAGCGCTCGAGGATGCAGGAGTGCTTGTGGCCTCGTCTCGCTACAGCATCCGTCCCGAGCGAGTTGAAATGCTCAATAACCCGCAAGGAATTGCTCGCATTTGGTGGCTTGCTGACCCACGTCTCCAGACCGAACCAACCGCAACCATCGTCGCCTGGAAGGGAACACAGCTTGCCCAGGATAGCGTCCGTCTTCCCCGCATGCCGATTGTGCGCATCCTCAACAGCCGCCGCGAGCCAGTAGAAGAGCTGGATTTTGGCACCGTTTCCCCTGGCACAAGCACCACAAAAACGTTTTTCGTGCAGCTTTTCATTGGGCGGTACGACCAAAACGGTGCAGAAATGCCGATTCGGGTTGACTCGGTGGTGTCTTCGTCGCCTGTCTTTCGCGCAGAGTGGGTGGGATGGATTGCTGCTCCGCAGCCCTTGCCTGCGCCGGTGTATTCTCCTTTGCCCTACACTCTTCGCATTAGCTGCACTCCACCGGACACGCAGTACTACACGGGCCTACTCCGCATCCACTACGATGGCGCTCTTGTCCTTGTTGTTCCGCTGCGCTGCAACTCCTTTGTACTCCCTGCAGCACAGCAGCTGCGCTTTGTGTGGCCCTTGGAACCTGAGCGCTTGGCACCCTGCTCGGAGGTAACACTTCGCTGGAGCGGCATGGCTGCCGATGCCCTTGTCGCCGTGGACTACTCCCTCGACAGCGGACGAACATGGACGGAAATGACAAGAACGGCAGATAGCACCCTTGTCTGGACAGTACCCAATGTGCCTACAAGTGGTTTGCGCTTCCGTCTTCGCCAGCTTGATGCCGTTCAACGCCTTTTTTCGCTCCAAGACCAAAACCCCACGCCGGTGGCACGGATAGCATTTCGTGCTGATGGCAAACGTTTGCTTGCTGTCCACGACGTCAATGGTGAAGCCGTAGAGTGGGACGTCGCGACCCGCCAGATCACCTGGCGTGCGATGCCGCCCGACGTAGGACGTGTGCGCATCGTCGCGGCATTTTACCTGGACACTCAGCGTTGCGTAACAGTTGCAACCAGTGGCGGAAGAAGCTACGCAACGCTTTACCGTATCGGTAATCCCTCGCCGCTGTGGAGTCAGCAAATTGCCACCGTCGAATACTACAGTGCTGCCCTGGATTCAGCACGCAACGTATTGGCATTAATGCCATCACCAGCGGCGGCGGTTGACCTCTACCGCATCGAGCATGTACAGATCGTGCTACAGCAGAGCGTGCTCCTTCCGGCACTTGCCACTGCGCTGACGATTGCCGCCGACACCGCGACCGTTGCTCTTCGCGATGGGCAGTTGGTGCGGTACAGCCTTCCTTCGTGGACGCTCGTGCGAACGATTGCCGTTCCGCTATTGCCCCATGTCGCTTTGCTGTATGCCCTGCCCGATGGCAAGCGGCTTGCCATCGGCTGCAGAGCAGGACAGCCCACCATTGCCCAAAGTGCAACCGCCCCTGTGTATGTGCTCGATGTACCCACCGAACAGATTATCCGTAGCGACCGGCAAGCAGCATCAACACCAGTTGCTGTGACTGCAAGTGCAAACGCACGCTACCTGGTGTTCGGCTTTCGCGGTCAGCCCCAGGCACCACTATGGGACTTAGCCACGAACATGATGCTGGGACAAGCCACCACGCACGAGGGCACTCTGGCAGACATCGCCTTTTCGCCTGATCAGCGATTTGTCGCTTCCTCCTCCGCGACCCCACCGCTGGAGCTTCTGCTGCGCACCTTCCTTTTCCCCGAAACAGCTCTCAGCAACGTGCTCAGTATCGGCAGCTATGCCCTTCGACCCGACACCCTCCGCTTTGCCCCGATTTATGCCTACACCACGACCGACACAGTCTTTACGCTCCGCCTGTGCAACAGCGGAACCCTTCCCCTGCCACTTGGCGAGCGATGGATCGAAGGAGAGCCAATCTTCCAGCTTTCTGCTCCTCTCCAGTCGGATACACTCCTCCCAGGCATGTGCATTGACGTTCCTTTGCGTTTCTCTGCTCCCAACCCGGGAAACCACAATGGAGCTCTGGTAATCCAGTACTGTGGGCAGCGATGGCGATTGCCAATTTATGCGACTGCACGCCAGCGAAGCATCGCCACCCCTGACACACTTGATCTCGGCATTGCCTGCGTGGGCGGGAAAGTCCAGCGCTCGCTTGTTGTGCTCACCAACAATGACCCTGTGCCATTGCCAATCGGTGGCGTGAGCATCTACGATCCCTTCCGCTCTCCTTTTCGCGTCGTTGCTCCCCCACGCGATACCACAATAGGCGCATCGAGTGGTCTTGTTCTCACCATCGAGTTTGCCCCAACAGCAAATGGACCGGCAGAAGGCAAGCTCATCGTGTTCTACGGTGGTCGGGACTACAGCACCACGGTTACGTTACGTGGCATTGGTGTGGGGGGTACTGTTGTGCCGCACGTTTCATCTCTTGCTTTTCTGCCCGAAGTGCCAACGCGGACTCTTCGCCTTCGCAATAAGCAGAGCGGAACCGTCACCATCACTGGGGCAACGATTGAGCCACCAGGCGGTTTTCGTGTGCTGGGAACGTTTCCCCTCAGCATAGCACCCAACGATTCCGCACGCATAACGGTAGAGCAGCTCACCCCCGATTTCACCGCTGCAACGCTTGTGCTCTGGACAGAACCTTGTAGCAGCCAGCTCCGCATTCCTCTGGTCCGCTTCGAGGGACAGGCACGCATTCGCATTGCCGACACCAGCGCAGACGTTCGCGGTCGCGCAAGCATTGCAATCCTGGCGCGGCTCGAAGCACGCTATGACTACGGCGATCCTCTGCCCTGCACGTTGCAGCTTGCGACCCACCCGCGACTTTTTCTGCCCGACACCGCGTGGTCCCCTCGCGGACAGGCACAGCTGCTTTACACAGTCCGTCGGGACGACCGACGCTGGATGACGATCGCCCTGCAGTGCAGTCTCAGCGCCCGCGAGGATACCATCGCCATTGTTAGCGGTGCTGCTGCTCTTGGCGAGCAGGATAGCACGCACATTACCTTTGGACCGGCACCATACTGGGGAGCTGCCGTTACTACCACCACGCAGCCAGGTGTCCTGCGTCTGACGGGACTATGCGGACCGCGTCGAACATTCGAGCAAACGAGCATGCAGCTTCGCGTGTTCCCCAATCCTACCAGCGGCGCCGATGGAACGCTTTTGATTGAGTCATCCGAGCCTGTGCTTGCAGAAGTCTCCGTGTACTCGTCCATCGGAACGCAGATGTTCCATCAAGTGCTTGCGCTGGAAAAAGGGACCACCACCGTCACGTTGCCGCTCTCGTCGTGGTATGCGGGCGTCTATACCATTGTGGTGAAGAGCTCCTCTGGGACAGTTCGGGATATCCTCGTGGTGCTGTGATGAAGCGATGGGCGTTTTCTGGTGTGGTAAGCTGCATCGTTGCGCTCTCTCCTGCATGGGCACAGGATACAACTTTTGTTGGCATCGTTGGCGCAGCAGGTGTTGCAGTGCACCAGGCTGAATTTGGGAGCTTGCCGGGTATCCCAAGTTGCTGCAAAAGCTATGGCACCCAGATGCTACCCTCTGTGAGCATCGGGGGAATGGTTGAGCGCCGTATAGGGACAATCGGTGGCTTGCCCGCATTTCTCCAGCTGCGCGCAGGTGTACATGCTCTTGGTGGTGTTTTGGAGCGGGAAGAGATGATTGCCAACGTCATCGTGGGCGATCGTCTCGTCGAGGGGCGGAGCCGTTACCACCTCCAGGTGCAATTGTGGACAGCCTCGGTCGAGCCTCTCCTTCGTGTCCCCCTGCCCACCCCGATAATTGCCGCCGATATTGGAGCACGTCTTGACTTTATTCCTCCGGCTCGCTTTACCCAGCGGGAAGAGCTTGTTAGTCCTGCCAGTGGTGTAGTGTTTGAGACTGGCACGACCACGCGCAATAACGCGTCCGGCATTATCCCCACAGCTGCCCGTGTAGGAGCAGCACTATCGCTTGGCGTTAGTACCACAGTGATGCTCAATAGCAGCTGGTCACTTCGCCCCGAGCTGCGTGGACACGTGGGAATAAGTCGGCTGGCAGATGTCCCCTGGTACGTGCACCGTCTCACAGCAGGCGTTGCATTCGTTCACTCGATTGCTCCGGCTGTACCACCGGCACCACCTGCTCTGCCTCCTGAACCACTTTTGGTGCAAGTGCAAGCACAACTTTTGGGTATCCACCACATGGAGGGCGATACCGCTATTGTGGACATTCCCGCGCGACGCATCATACGGCGGGCCCTTTTAGTTCCAGCCGTCTTTTTCCCTTCCGGTTCCAGCCAGCTTGATAGTGCTGCACGGGCACATCTTCAGCGTGTCGCGCGCGCCGCCCGCCAGCACAACATCGCTCTCCACCTCCAGCCGAGCATTGCGCCCGGCGAGCATGACACACTTGCGGTTGCTCGAATGCATGCAGTCGAATCTGCACTACGTGCCGAGGGGGTGTCCGTGACTGGTAGGGTACAGTCAAGAGCCTTTCATTCTCGCGCTTCTTCTCCTGACGAATTGCGTGCGGTGTGGATTCACTCGTCATCCCCACTGGTAGAAGAAGAGACCGAGAGCATTCCGCTCGCAGAGCCAGCTGTTACGCTCTTTCTCCAGCCTAAGATTTCCGGTGCAGTTGGAACACCATCCCTGTACGCATCAGTGGTGCAGGATGGAGCATCGCGCAGCTTTGCTCTTTCCCTTTTAGCACCAGCGCAAGTCAACTTTTCGCCAGCCCGTGTACTTGCAGGAAAGGAAAGCCGCTACCGCTGGCATGTGATCGCCCGCGATAGCCTCGGTCGCACCGCAGAACACCGTGGCGAAGGCATCTTGCGTCCCCACTGGATTGAACGGGATACCACCACCGAGGGCATGGATAACGGGGGATTGCTCTTGCTTGGTCTTTGTGGCTTTGATTCGGCAACTTTCGAGGTTCTCGACACCACAGCTGTTCGCGTCATCCAACAGGCAGTACGCCGCGGCGCCCGTGTTGTACTCATCGGCAGTACCGATTCTATCGGCACTGATGCATACAACCGTGCCCTTGCACGCCGGCGCGTAGAATCTGCTCTTGTGGTGCTTGGAGTGCCTGCCAGCCAGGTGCACATTGAAGAGCGTATTGGAGGTCCATCAAGCAGCGGCACACTGTACGCTCGCCTTGCAAGCCGTGGAGTGTTCGCCCGCATCGAAGAGCAGTAGCAAAAAGTTTTCCACCGATTTTTCCACAGCCTGGGGATAGTTAGCGGGGAATACTTTCGGGCTGAGAGCGAAAAATTTCTGCAATTTGTTGGCGTCGGTAGTCGAAAATGCGGTCCAGCTGGCGCCGTATCCACAGACGATGCATAAGATTCCCTATCGGACCAGCAGGCAGCAGGTACAACACCTCATCTTCGATCAGCGTTACCTCTGGCTCGAGTGCATGGAAGCGATGGGTATGGTGCCAGAAAGAGTATGGTCCCCGCAGCTGTACGTCAACGAACCGATGGGGTGGTTCGTAGCATGCGATGTAGGTTGTCCAGCGAAAGGGAATTCCTCCCAGCCGAATGCGGTAATCAATCAGGGCGCCAAGGTGCATCGGAATAGGCGATGGGGTCAGGATGGCAAAATCCAGTTCTGGCGGAGTAATGCGCTGAAGGTTTTCTGGTCGCTCGAAAAAACGGAAGACTTCTTCCAGCGGTGCTTCTACGCGCTGCTGACGGAAAAGGCGATACATTTCACACACCGTCCGCAATGAAACACAAGTAAAAACAGACTCATCCAGCGGCGAAGTTCCGGGACGTGCTTACGGCTGCCTGACCTGAGCGATGAGTGCACGGAGAGTTGGGATGTCAAGCTGTCCCTCATGCACGCGGCGGCGCTTGCCTCGTTCGACGATGGTCATGGGAATTGTACCACTCCACTCAGGCGCGATTGCATCTATTTCGGCGGTGCGAAGCACACGCTGCAGATGGAAAGCAGTCACACCGCGGATGCCTCGTCGTCGCCAGAATGCACGCACGCGGAGACTATCGCGTGGTGCATCAACGCTTATCAGTTCGACGCGCACAGAAGGATCTCGGCGCGCTATAGTGTCGAACACCGGTAGTTCCTCAATGCATGGCTTGCACCAGGTCGCCCAGAAGTTGCGCACTCGCACCGTCACCGTGTCGGTTGGTGGGCGGAGAAGCTCTTCGAGTGTCAATGGCTGGACCGTAGCGGCTGGCTGAGCAGAAATTATGGACGTACCGGTAAGCATAAGCGCTGCTGCAAGAGCGTGGATGCATGCTGCTTTACCACGATGTCTCATGAGCGAAGGAAACGATAGTGAAACGTTGTCCGCAGAACCCCCCGCGCATCGAAACGTTCTTTGAACGCAATGAGGCTTAGCGAGGGCGTCATCGGATCGGGCGACTTAGTGTCCTGGGATACCCCAATATCCACCCATCGGTACCCCTCTGCATACGCTCGGCGGATGATCTCGTACATGAGCAGATAAATCGGGCGCAAATGCTCGTACTGGTAGCGCAGCATGTTGTAGAAGCAGAGCACGACGTTTGCATTGGTCAAGAACAGAAGAGAGCCAGCAACTGGGGTGGAATCAGCATAGACCATCAGCAAACGCAGATGCTCTGGCACTAAACGGCGAAGCCGTTCAAGCTCATCGAGGGTATGGGTGGGACGCGCTCCATGGCGGGCTTTGTTTTCGACCAAAATGTCGTAGAACGTTGCGTAGTCATCGCTTTCTTCGACGCGCAGCAGCCCGTGGCGCAGAATCTTGCGGATGCTCTTGCGTGCAGTTTTGTCAAAGTAGTCGAGAAAATTCGGACCGCGTGTCAGGGGAACAACATGCGAAATGTAGTGGAGCTCAAATCCAAAGCGGCGGTAGAGCATCGCATATTCAAAGTGCTGATTGAGCTCGCGTGCGTAGATGATCGGTGGAGGAATGATAAATGCGTCGGTCCATTGCTGCTGCCGGGCATAGTCGAGAAAAGCATCCACGATGCGTAGGCACGTCTCAAAGGGCAAATCTGGCGCGACAAAGCCTCCGTAGCTTGCTCCAACTGGAGACCAGTATTGACCTGGACGTCCCGGGAAAAAACCTCCCGGCATTACGGCAACAAGCTTACCTCTGTCACGAAAGAGCAGGTGATGGAATTCAAACTTGTCCGGAGCATGATAGTCGAGAAATGCTTGCCGATGGAACATTGTTGCATTGTTGCAGCGCTGAAGGAATGATTCCCACTCGGCGCGATCTTTGTCTGTGTAGCGTTGCACTTCGATACAGGCATTCATGGCTTGAACCCTGCACGCTGGCCATTGGCTGGAATCTGTTGCTGGAGCTCCTCGATGCGTTCGCGGAGAGAGCCCCGCGGAAATAACTGGCGATACAGTACACAGACCGACAGTGCTTCGTCGTAGCGTCGGAGCTCAAGGAGCACTTCCACCTTCCCGACAAAGGCATACTCGATGTAGTCGGTGTCACCGTAGTCCTCGATGACAGCATCGTAGTAAATGAGTGCCGACTGCGGCGATTGGAGAATTCGATACTGCTCGGCTATTGAGTATTCCCGCCGTGCGAGCTCATTGCGTAAGCGGCGGATTTGGCGTTGGGCTTCGCTTGCCAGTGAGTCGTTCGGATACGTGCGGATAAACTCTTGGAGTGCCGTAATTGCCTTGCGGGTATAATCTTGGTCCCGGTCAAAAGGCGGCGCCAGCTGCACATAACAGAGTGCAGCTTTATAGAGCGCTTCCTTTGCCCGCGGATGAGTCGGATACTGTCGCCGCATCATCGAGTAGTTGAACGAAGCAACCACATACTCCTGACGCTTATAGCTGATTTCAGCAAGGTAGAATTGCGCATCGGGGGCATATTCACTGGCAGGGTACTGTAGGCGAATGATGTCAAACAGACGCTGTGCCTCGTACAAATCCCCCTCGGTAAATGCGGCCACGGCATGTTCATAGATCTCGCGGGGGGAACGCCCGGTTGGATCGAATGCAGAGGCACAGCCAGCCAGCACTAACGCCAGCCCCAGCGCCCATAGGTGGTGGTGTTTCATAGAATGCAAAGTTACGCCGTTTCGTCCCACGAATCACCAAAGGTCGTATTGACGACCACCGGCACCTCCCCAAGCGGAAGAGCGCGTTCCATTTCCACCCTTACAAGAGCACTAAGGACATCCTGCTCGCCAGGGGCGACCTCGAAGACCAGCTCGTCGTGCACTTGCAGGATCATCATCGAGCGTAACTTCTCGCGTTCCATGCGTTGATGAATAGCAATCATCGCTCGCTTGATCATATCGGCAGCAGTGCCTTGAATAGGCATATTGATTGCAGCTCGCTCGGCCGCAGCGCGGACGGTCGCATTCCTGCTGCTCAGTTCGGGGAAATAACGTCGGCGCCCCAACACTGTTTCGACGTAGCCGTGCTGCCGTGCAAACTCGATCGTACGGTGGATGTACTCGGCAATGCGGGGATAACGCGCAAAGTAGCTTTCAATGATTTGCTTTGCCTCTCGGCGCGGAATACCAAGCCGCTGCGCTAAGCCGTATTCCCCTAAGCCGTACATGATGCCAAAATTCACCGTTTTTGCAATGCGCCGCATGGAGGCATCAACCTGGGATTCCGCCACACCAAACAGCACTGCTGCTGTCGCAGCATGGATGTCTTTGCCTTCTTGGAAGGCTCGACACAGTGTTTCATCCCCACTAAGGTATGCCATAATGCGGAGCTCGATTTGCGAGTAGTCCGCCGAAAAGATCTTCCATCCGGCCTGCCCTGCAACGAAAGCACGCCGTATTGCCCGTCCAAGCTCAGTACGAATGGGAATGTTTTGCAAGTTCGGTTCTGCGCTCGACAGGCGCCCGGTGCTGGTCATCGTTTGCGAAAATGTCGTATGGATACGCCCTGTTCGGGGATTGATCATCCGCGGGAGGGCATCTACATAAGTTGAGCGGAGCTTTTGCAGCTGACGATAATCGAGCACATGCTGGGCAATCGGGAAACTGAGTGCCAGCTCGCTGAGCACGGAAGCATCGGTCGAGTAGCCCGACTTGGTACGCTTGAGCGCAGGCAAGCGCATTTTCTCGAAAAGAATTTCGCCCAGCTGCTTTGGCGAATCAATGTTGAATTCCGTTCCTGCCTCTTTCCAAATCTGTTCCCGAAGCTGCTCGATTGCATCACTAAGCTTTTGGCGAAGCACTTCCAGCTGAGCAACGTCAATAGCAACGCCATGGAATTCCATATCGCGGAGGACGCGCACCAACGGAAACTCTATCGTTCGCGCAAGTGCATCCAACGCAGGAATGCGCGCAAGTTCCTTGCCCAAGCGTTGACAGAGCTGGAAAGTCACATCGGCATCCTCGCATGCATAGCGGCTGACGATTTCGACAGGGACGCTCCGCATTGAAGCTTGTGCTTTCCCGCGTTTGCCGATGAGCTCATCAATTGCAATTGGCTTGTAGCCCAACCATCGCTCCGCAAGGGCATCCAGACTGTGCTGCCCGTCGGGATTGAGCACATAGCTGGCAAGCATTGAGTCGAAGCCAATTGGGCGAACGTCGATTCCATAGCGCCGCAGAATGAGCGTGTCGAACTTGAGGTTCTGTCCCCATTTCGGCAAGGCTGAATTTTCCAGTACCCCCCTCAAAAGCCGAAGCACCTGTTCAACAGGCAATCCCTTGCCTTCCTGATCAGTAGCATCGAAAAGTGTCGTGCTTTCGCTATTGCTGCTATCGGCAACGGGAATGTACCATGCTCGTCGCTGGTTTGTCCCCTCTTCTCCGTAGGACAGGGCTATGCCAACGATTGTACACTGCATTGGATCAAGGGCACTTGTTTCCAGGTCAATCACCAACGACTCTGCCTTGCGTTCAATCGTATGGATAAGCTGTTGCAGTTCCTCGATAGAAAAGACGGTATGATAGTCATGCTCGATGTCATCAAGTGTCGTTATAGATGTCGGCGCTGGTGACAAGTCCGTCGCTGCGCCAATGATGCTTTGCCATCGTGCTTTGAGCTGGCGAAACCCCAGTTCGTCAAAAAGTGCAAATAGCCGTTCTCTGTCGGGCTGCTGGCGCCGGCAATCAGAAATCCCGAGCGGCAGAGCAACATCGCGATGAATGCGTGCAAGCTCACGAGAGAGAAATGCCTGGTCCCGATCTTCCTTGAGTCGCTGGCGGAGGGTAGGCTTAGCGATCTCGTCCACATGAGCATAAAGCTGTTCAAGCGTACCGTATTGTTCAATAAGCGCACGGGCAGTTTTTTCCCCTATTCCCCGCACACCGGGAATGTTATCAGTGGCATCGCCCATGAGAGCAAGCACCTCGACCACCTGCTGCGGCGCCACACCGAAACGCTGGCGGCACTGCTCGACTCCATGTTCTTCGTAATCACTTCCTCCGCCATTCGGCTTGAGCAGCTTGATCCGGTCGCTTACCAACTGGTAGAAATCCTTGTCACTGGTGACACACCAAACGCAGTACCCCTGCTGTTCAGCAATAGTAGCCAACGTGCCAATAATGTCATCTGCTTCATAACCGGGCAGTTCGATCCGCACAATTCCGAGGGCATCGATCACTTGCTTGATGCGGTCAAGCTGCGGCACTAAATCTTCCGGCATTGGTTGGCGGTGAGCTTTGTAGTCAGCGTAGGTATCATGACGATGAGTAGGCTCTTTTGTGTCGAAGACACAAGCGATATACTCTGGGTTGTAGCGCTCCAGAAGCGCAGTGAGCATGTTCGTAAAGCCAAAGACTGCTCCTGTTGGCTCGCCGCTGGGAGATTGTAAGGGACGTCCGCCTCGCTGCATAGCGTAATATGCGCGGAAGACCAGCGACATGCCGTCGAGAAGGTAAAGCGCAGGCATCATGATTGCAAATTAGCGAAGCGCCTAGCGAGTGTTCTGTCCATCACTGCAAAGCCATCAGCTCCCTGGGGAAAGAGAACGTGCTCTCGTTTACCGTCCCGACAGGGGCATACGGACTGCTAACACATCGGCATAGATACTTTGGCGACCCTCAACAGGAGGACGGGATTGAACGGCAAGGATCTCCCATTGTCCTTGACGAAGCACGGTCAACGCACGCTCAATCGTCGGTGCTGACTCAGACTCTCCAGCTACACTACACGCAAGGTTTATCACCCGCACAGACGGCAGTGGATGAATGTCTTCGAGTAGTATCCAGTCGGTGGGCTGAGACAGCCATATCGCAAGAATCTCGGCTTCATCACAGAAGACTTCGATAGCCGTTTCTAAGCGGGTACTCACCAAAGGAAAAGCATCGCTATCGGACAGTAGGACGTCCTCCTGTCGGCGAATCGAAGAGCGGGACAATTGCCACAGTTCGTCGGTCATACTGCAGTAGCGGAGTTGATCCCATGCTGTAGAAGTCGGTTCGAAGGTGATAATTCGTCCCCGGTACCCACATTGCCGGAGTAACACGCCCACTGCACATCCGCGTGGATGGATATCGAACACAGTTTCAACAGCACAGCTATGGAGTACGTCTGCCACCAATTGGGCATAGCGACTGTCGGTATGGGCTAGAGTATCTTGTCGCACGCGGAGCATACGGAGCCGTCGTGCTGCTGGAGATAAGCGGTAAGAAGGTGGAAGATGTTTGTCCATTGCGTAGCGATAATGATTGTCTCTGACCACCTCGCAATGCCTATGCCAATGAGGAAGCGTTGTAATTTGCGTTGGATTGCATCGTCCTACTGTTGTGTCGGTTTTTTCCGCCGGTATACGCCTATGATTCGTGCTCTCATTGCCGATGATCATCCCATCATGCGGGAAGGATTGAAGCTGTTTTTAATTTGTAATCTGGACATTGAGGTTGATGAAGCTGCCAGTGGTGCAGAGGCAATCGAGTACATCCGCTCCCGCGATGATGTTGACATTGTGATCCTGGATATATCCATGCCCGGCATGGACGGGCTGGAGACACTTCGTATCCTCAAGCAAGAAAAGCCCAATCTTCCTGTGCTCATTCTCAGCGCGTACTCCGAAGATCAATATGCACTCCGTGCACTACGGAGTGGCGCCAATGGCTATCTAATGAAAACCTCTGCAACAGAAGAGTTGGTGGAGGCAGTCCAGCGGATCGTCGAAGGAGGAACTTACCTTAGCCCAAGCATCGCCCAGCGTGTTACCACCCAGTTAGGAAAAACAGCGGACCTTCCCCCTCACCATATCCTTTCGGACCGTGAGTTCGAGGTTATGCGGAAGATTGCCTCTGGCAAGACCCTCACCCAAATTAGCCAGGAGCTCAATCTGAGTATCAAAACAGTAAGTACCTATCGCAGCCGCATTCTGGAAAAGATGAAATTTCGCGATAATGCGGACATCACCCAATACGCCATTCGCTATGGGCTGCTCAAGGACGCCGTATGAGCAAATACCGACACCGCTGCTTCCTGTCCCTCTACTAACTGACGGTAGTGGCTAAAGAGATCTGCACAGACACGGCTCCACTGATACTGTTCCGCATCTAATCGTGCACGCCACCGCCACAGCATGCGATGCTCAGGCGACATATTCGCCAACGCTTCTACTGCTTCAACAAATTGTTCTGCATTGTAAGGATCAACCCGATAGCCCGTAACACTATGGCGAACAAGTTCTGCTGAGCCGGGAGCATCGGCTACAACACATGGCAAACCTGAGGCTAAAGCTTCGAGGGTAACATTGCCAAATGTTTCAGTATCCGAGGGGAACACAAATACATCACTTGATGCATACGCTTCTGCAAGCGCTTGCCCGTGGCGATAGCCGAGAAATATTGCTCCTGGCATCGAGCGCCGCAGGCGAGATTCAATCGGACCAGTCCCCACAATGACAAGTGCATAGCGGCGTTTGTCTAAGCGGTCCCACATTTCGATGAGTATGCGGAGATTTTTTTCCCATACTAAGCGCCCAACGTAAAGGAGAACGATTTTGTCGGGCGGAATTCCTATGAGACTTCTCCAACGGCGCGATCCCCATCGGGGATGAAATTGAACGGTATCGGTTCCATGGGGCAAATACACTGCCGACCGTACTCCCCGCTGCACAAGCTCTTGACAAAGTATGCGCGAAGGAACTAACACTCGATCGCACTGAGAATAAAAATCCACAATGGACCGTTCAACCAAGGGACGCAGCACTCCTGCCCGATGATGACGAACGTAACTGGGGAAATGCGTGTGGTACGTTGCGATGACAGGAATACCTACACGGCGTGCATAGCGTAAAGCGGCACGCCCAAGTGGACATGGCGTGTGGAGATGGATAAGGGAAGGCTCCATCCCTGTTTGCTCGATTGCACGTGCAAGGTGCCCCACCCCACCGGTATAAAGCTTATAGTCACGATAAACGGGAAGACGGATCGCTGGCAGTTCCACCATTGGGAACCGTTGCCCTTCTTTTATATCTGCAACAGCCGTCAACACAAGTGGGCTTAACCCTGCAACGCGGTGACGTTCCAGGTATTCATACAATACTCGGGTAACACCGTCTTGCCCGCGCTGTGCGGTGCCTGCAACATGGCAAACAATCATCAATCTCTTCAATAAAAGCGTATGCTACAAAGGCAAAGATTCAATGCATGCATTAGGTAACGTTTGTGCTACTGTTGCGTAAAGGTTTTGTTCTGTTGCCACTCGGCAAAACAAGAAATTTGTATTACCGTCTCACGTACCAGTAGAGAAACGATGAAAACTCTGTTCTCATGTATCGTGCTAATCAGTGCCAGTAGTCTCTCCGCCCAGTCTATTGAAACCCTCGTCGAACGCCACCTCAGCGACATCATTGCCCTATATAAGCAGATTCATGCAAACCCGGAGTTGTCGTACAACGAAAAACAAACTGCTGAGCGCATTGCGACCGAGCTCCGCCGAGCAGGATTCACCGTGTTCGAACGCGTCGGGAAGTATGCTAATCCTGCGTTCCAATCGTATGGAGTAGTTGGCGTTTTGGCAAATGGTCCTGGTCCCACACTGCTTATTCGCGCAGATATGGATGCCCTGCCTATTGAAGAAAAAACAGGACTGCCCTATGCAAGCACTCGGCGGCAGCTTTCTGAGCGCGGTGATTCAGTCTATGTTATGCATGCATGCGGACATGATATTCATGTAGCAACCTTGATCGGAGTTGCACGGTTGTTAGCAGATCTCCGCTCGCAGTGGTCAGGGAAAGTGATTTTGGTTGGTCAGCCAGCCGAAGAACGCGGAGCAGGTGCCCGCGCTCTTCTCACCGATAGCCTTTACGAACGCTTTGGAAAACCTGACATCGTGCTGGGACTCCATACCGATGCCGAACACCCAGCGGGAACTGTGGGACTTACCGCCGGACCCATAACAGCGAGTGTGGATATGGTGGATGTGACCATTCGCGGTGTCGGTGGTCATGGGGCTTATCCACACACGACAAAAGATCCTATCGTCATGGCTGCAGAATTTGTCATGGCGATCCAGACGATTGTATCTCGCCAAATCCCCCCACGAGAGCCAGCGGTTGTTACTGTCGGTTCCATCTGTGGTGGGACAAAACATAACATCATCCCCGATGAAGTACAACTGCAATTGACCGTGCGCACCTACAATGAGAATGTCCGGGAGCAAATCCTTGCAGCTATTGAGCGAATCGCGAACGGTATCGCTTACGCTGCGAATGTACCGCCGAATCGTATGCCTATTGTTCACCGGCGTCCCGAAGAACACACCCCTCCTCAGCACAACGATACTGCGCTGGTGCAGCGGCTGGAAAAGGTGTTTCGCC
>JANWWF010000007.1:17285-67625 GCA_025055755.1 Candidatus Kapaibacterium sp.
CACTCAGTTTTGCTAAGCGTTCTTGCAGCTTTTCGCGGTCGTAGTCGCTGGTGGTTTTTTCAATCTGCACCTTGATTTCGTTGATGCGCTTTTTGATTTCTTCGCTCTTGCCCGCACCCTCGACAATCGTGGTATTATCCTTATCCACGGTCACTTTCTTTGCCATGCCGAGCATGTCGAGGCTGGTCTGATCGAGCTTGAACCCTTTCTCTTCGCTGATGACGATACCACCAGTCAGGATCGCAATATCTTCGAGCATTGCCTTACGGCGATCACCAAAGCCCGGTGCTTTGACCGCACACACGCGCAGGGTGCCACGCAGCTTGTTAACAACCAGTGTTGCCAAGGCTTCACCTTCGACATCTTCAGCGATGATGAGAAGCGGACGACCACTTTGCGCTACTTTTTCGAGAATCGGCAAGATATCCTTGATTGCCGAAATCTTCTTGTCATGAATCAAAATGTAGGGATTTTCCAATACTGCTTCCATCGTGTCGGCATCGGTGACAAAGTACGGCGACAGATACCCGCGGTCGAACTGCATCCCTTCGACAACTTCCATCGTCGTTTCCGTACCCTTGTTTTCTTCCACGGTAATGACGCCGTCTTTCCCGACTTTTTCCATCGCTTCAGCGATCAACTCACCGATTGCCTTGTCATTATTGGCACTGATAGCGCCGACTTGAGCGATTTCTTTGCGCCCTGTCACTGGCCGCGAAATCTTTTTAAGCTCTTCTGTTACCGTTGCGACTGCCTTATCAATCCCACGTTTGATGTCCATGGGATTGGCACCGCTGGTAACAAACTTCATCCCTTCATTGAAAATTGCTTGAGCAAGGACTGTTGCAGTAGTAGTTCCATCCCCTGCTAAGTCGCTGGTCTTCGAGGCAACCTCGCGCACCATTTGGGCTCCGAGGTTTTCAATGGGGTCCTCCAGCTCGATTTCCTTTGCAACGGTCACACCATCCTTGGTCACCGTCGGAGGACCGAACTTTTTGTCAATGATGACGTTGCGTCCTTTGGGACCAAGCGTCACTTTGACTGCATTTGCTAACTGATCAACACCGCGCTTGAGCGCCGCACGTGCTTCAACATCGAAGGTTATGATTTTGGGTGCCATACGTACTCTCCAATTAGTGGTGGAACATTACTTGTTGATAATGGCAAAGATGTCACTTTCCCGCATGATGAGGTAGTCCTCACCGTCAATTTTGATTTCTGTGCCGGCATACTTTCCATAGAGGACTTTGTCGCCTACCTTGACACTTAAGGGAAGTACTTTTCCGTCTTCGGTCATTTTACCACTCCCAACAGCAACGACTTCGCCTTGCATTGGCTTTTCTTTCGCAGTATCAGGGATGATAATACCGCCCTTGGTCACTTCTTCCGGTTCGCTGGGGCGCACAATCACGCGATCGTACAAGGGAGTAAGGTTCATAGGTGTACCCTTTATAATGGTGGAACATAGCAGCACATTTTAGCAGTCGCTATTGACGAGTGCTAATTCACCGTATTGTATCATCTTCAGCGAATAGGGCGCGTATATTCGCGCCCTCCGTTTATCTTTTCTTGATACTATGCTGCATCTAATTCGCCACATAAGCAAAGCAGCAATCGCAATTAGTTGCATGATATGGTTTGCAGCAACTGCTGCACGCCTGGTTATCACCTACGATTTATTTGAGCCTGGAACCTCGGTACTACGCCAAGCATCTATCGAGCATCGTCTCGACCAGCTCCGCCTTGCTGAAAACATGGCAACTGTCGCATGGACAAGTTATACCATCGCCATGGTCGCTACAATCGCTGCAGTGCTTGTATGGCGTTCTGCACTGCGGCAGCATGGCTACATGGTCATCACGGCACTGCTGATGATGCTCAGTCTTGTGTGGCAGTTGTGGATAATTCCCTCTGAACTTGCTCTTGCTGCAGAATTCCCAAGTCGCTGGCTCCCTCCACCCCTACATCGGTATGACACTATCATGGCTATCATCTCGCGACGTTTTTTTCAGCAATCCCCTGCCGATTTCCTCTCACTGCTGACAGCAGGAACTGTCGTGACAGTATTGGTCATCCAACCTCGCCGGTTAGAGCATGCCTAAGACATCGTCTCTTACCAAGTTAATCGAAGAAGCGATTGCACTCCTTGCCGCCCAAGGCATAGTTGTCCGCCGGGATCGAAGCATCCGCACTGGAGGCTATTGCATCCTCAAGGACACCCGTTATGTGGTAATAAGTGTTTTTCTTCCCCCTGAGACCGCTCTTGAGCTGCTTGTTGAGGCTCTCGTGTACTACAACTGTGCAGTAGATAGTTGCTCGGCAGCACTCATGGAGCGGTTAAGTCGTTTCCGTATGAACGGGATATCTCCTGAGCAATCAAACGGTCAGCAATTGCAATCCCTGCATAGAGCATCCCCAAAAACATCGCTCCACTCCGCATAAGAAATGCATTGGTCGTCCAGTCAATAATAGTTGTGGCAAACAGTGTAAGTGTGAAAGGTAGCACATATGGCTCCCACCGCGTATGCCGACTACGAAAGTAGCTAACAAAGCTTTTAGCCACCATTACAAGATGAAACAGATAGACGGTCAATCCAACAGGAATACCAAATTTTAGCAGTAGCCCCAGCATCCCATTGTGAGTGAAGTGCGTCAAAACTGGTTTGCCTAGGTAGGAATCGTAGTACACGTACCGATTCCCCGCTCCAATACCAGCAACCGCAACATCGGGACGACTAAGTAAATGAAGAACCTGCCGCGTCTCATCTCGACGCTCAATAATAGACGCTTGTTTCGTAGCAGTTCGCAGGGTAAGAAAGCGATAGGTGATAAGCCGACTCACGGTTGGATATGCAGGACCCAATACCACACGAGCGATACCATAGATAATGACAATTCCTCCTGCTAAAGCAACCACCAATCGCCATCGCTGACGAGACGGCAGGAGAACAAGCATCACGAGAATTCCTACTGCAGTGCCAACCCATACCGTGCGAGTATAGGTTGCAATAATACCTCCCACAATGAGACCTGCTACTACTAACCACAACAGCCGATATCCCAGACGACGAGCGAATAAAAAGAGCGAAACGCTCAAGAAAAAACCAATCAGGTAGACGGCATTTACTCCGCGTGTACCACGAATCTGGTATGCATAAAGTGCTTGGAGAATTTGTTCGCGAAAATTCAGTACCCCTATTACTACGAGACTTACCGTCATCAATACTAACAGCCTGACATAGAATTCAAACCCATCCTCTGTGCTGAACAAACTACGCAAGACAAAATAGTAGCCAACTGTTGCAAGCATTGCCCATTCGCGAGCCCAATCCAAAAACGAAATACCTCGGCTAACTGCCGAAATAGCACTAAACAACGAACCTATCAGCCCAAGCCAAAGAATGGCATCACTTCTGTTCCACATCAGCTCCTCTCGACGGACAGCCAGCACCCACACAAACCAGCCCAGAAGAAGGCTCGCAAGGTAGGCCGCCATCACGATATCAAAGACCGAGATTCCCTCCTCGACTTGGTGGAAGTACCAGGGCATTATCCCAAAAAACACGACCCAATGCAATCGCTGATAACGGATGAGCAATCTAAGGGTTATCCCCGCTGCACCAACTGCTACGACAATGTACCACTGCCCCGTTGCAGCTGCACCAACTATGCTACCGATTGCAGCAATCGCTGCTCCAACGTCGAGCGGCGATAGCACACCAAGTTTATGACGCAGAAGCATCACCCATTCCATCAAGGCGAGCACGGATAGTGCGCCACTGGTCGAGAAGCATTGCAATGATGAACCCCAAAATTGCACTGGACACCAGCGCCCCACCAATGATCAACAAGCGACGTGGACGCTCCTTTTTTACAGCAGGAATTGCGGCATCAACAACGTATAGAGATGGCGAGTACCGTGTCAAGCTACTCCGTATATCCTCTAACGTTGGGGCCATTGCTGCTTTAAGTCGCATCATCGTTTCGAGCTCGGTGTAGTAGCGCATGTAGTCGTATGCTGCCTTTGGTGCATCTTTGAGCGAAAAGTTCCCCACAAAGCCAGGACGCTGCTCTAACTGGTTTACCTTCTGGCGCAACGATTCCACAACACGTCGCTGCTGCTCTGTTGCAGGGTCCTCGTTACCGTAGCGTTGCTCCAGCACTGTGAGAATAATTTCCTGACTAAGGAGTTGCGCCTTTGTCTCAGCTATTGCTGAAGCTGCTGCTTGAGCCTGTTCCAGCGGTGCAAACATGAGCGTCTTCCGACTGACAAGCGAAAGGGAATCGGCTACTACATTCATACGCGCAAGCATCGCATCTATGCGCTGCTGTATCCCCTGGAGAAGCACCTCGTTTTCACGCCGGTCAAGATCCCGGGCAATGTTGTTAGCGATTTCAACAACTGCATTTGCCATGGCAGCAGCACGGTAGCGATCGCGATCAATTACAGTTATGCGGTAGTTCCCTGCACCATCGAGCTCCACTTCATACCGATCCATCAGCTCCTCTCGCGCCATGCTCCGCGCGGAATCAAGGGACTTCGCATCGGTAATCTCGTATACCGTAATAAGATCAAAGCGGTCAATGAGCGAATCAAGCAGCGACCGGCTTTGCAAAACCACCATAAAATCATAACCCATAGCTGCAGCGCGCCCCGGTGTCACCCGCATGAGCCCAATATCCCGTAAAGCACTCGAGATCCCACCAAGAACAGATTCCATACCCGTCTGCGGCCGTTTCGGTGGGACTGCATTCACCGTACTTGCGTATTCATTGGGCAAGAGAAATGCAACAATAGCTGCAGCGACTGTTCCCACACTTGCAACCGCAGCGATAAGCTTTCGATAGCGTCGTGCAAGAAGGAAAAACTGGGCAATTTCGGTGCCTCTTTCTGCTGACCCAACAGCAGCACCATTTGCTTGAAGGACTGAAGGGGCTGTTCGTTGCTCGCTATCCATTTCGCACATCGGAAAATGGTGGATAGATTGATCGGCGCGCCTTCAGCACGCACCAGAATGACGCAAAACTACTCGGCACTTGAGGTACCACGCACAGGAGGAAGAGGGTTTTTTGCCCGCGACTGCTCAGCCAATCCCTCTTTGTACCTCATGAATCGTTCGCTTAGACTCTGATCAGTGAGAGCAAGAATCTGCACTGCTAAAAGCCCTGCATTGCGTGCTCCCCCAATTGCTACCGTTGCGACAGGGACACCGGCAGGCATTTGAACAATAGAGTACAACGAATCAACCCCATGCAAATGAGGGGTAGGGATAGGCACTCCAATCACGGGAAGAATTGTGTGGGAGGCAACCATACCAGGCAGATGGGCAGCTCCTCCTGCCCCTGCGATGATTACCTTCAGCCCGCGGCTGTAGGCAGAGCGACCATACTCCGCCATATCGAGAGGGGTACGATGAGCAGAGACAACACGGATTTCGTAGGGGATGCCGAAGCTGTCGAGTACCTCTGCAGCCTGCCGCATAATCGGATAATCCGAATCACTCCCCATGATAATGCCAACCAGCGGAGTATTAGTGTGCATTGAGACTCTCCAAGGGTGAATGGTATGTACGGAGTGCTTTATGAATAAGCGCCCATAACTGGCTTCGTCCCTGTCCCGTCCGAGCGGAAGTACACACAACATCCATACACCAGCTGCATTGGTGCACAAGATGCCGCAGTTGTGCTATTCGCTCTTCGGCGTGTTGAGAGCTCAGGGCGTCACACTTTGTGAGCACAACAGCAAAGCGCCGCTGATGCAATTCCAGCTCTTCCAGTAAAGAAGTATCATCTGCGGTGGGATCATGCCGACTGTCAACCAACACACACGCCAGCACAAGATTGGGACGACCAAGTAAGTATCCCAGGATCAATTTGCGGAACTCCTCTCGCTGCTGCTTTGAGACGCGGGCATATCCGTATCCAGGCAAATCCACAAGCATCCACTTCCCATCGACTGGATAAATGTTGATACTTTGCGTCCTCCCAGGCGTTGCACTGACACGAGCTAAATTGCGCTGGAATACCAATGCATTGAGTAGGGAGGATTTCCCTACATTCGAGCGACCCGCAAATGCAACTTCCGGGAAGGAGTATTTGGGCAGCTGTTCAAGCTGTACTGCACTGCACAGGAACCCAACCTTCGGAACTTGCATGGATAGCTTCGCGGGTAAGAAGACCGTGTATCGAAGAGCGCAGCTCTATGCTGCCGGCGATGAAGCAGTATTATTACCTTCTGGAGAAGTGTCTTCTGCACTTAAAGTTGTCTCGTGGGCGATCTGGCTTTCTTGCCCAGCTTGAGGTGCTGCTTCTTCCTCTGAAGCAGATGCTACCTCTGCATGCTGATAAGGACCAGCGGCTGCCGCGGCTGCTTCTGTAGAAGAATCTCCTGTTGTAGAAGAATCTCCTGTCGCTTCAGATGCTTGTTCAGAGGGACGCGGAGACTCCGTTGCTGCTCGTTCTTCTGGCTGTTGAGCTGTTTTTCGTGATGTCCGCCGCTTTCGTTGAAGCGATGTTGCCCCATCTTGTGGGGCTGCCCAATCAACAAGCTGGATGATTGCTTCTTGTGCCCCATCGCCACGGCGATAGCCAAGCTTTACTATTCGCGTGTAGCCGCCATTGCGCTCTGCAACAATAGGCGCGATGTTGTCAAACAACTCTTGGAGCACCGCTTCATCACGAATGTACCGCGCCACAAGACGGCGTGTATGGACATCCACGGTTCCGTAAGGCACTTGCCCACTTTTTTCTCTCTGATACGCACGGCGTGCCTTCGTGATGAGGCGCTCGACAAATGGACGCAATTCCTTTGCTTTCGCAACAGTAGTCCGAATTGCCTTTTGATCGCTCCGGAGGAGCGAGGCGGCTAAATTGCATAACAATGCTTTGCGGTGACTTTCTGTACGCTTGAGCTTACGACCTTGCCTAACGTGACGCATGCGACATCTCGAGACGTTCTACACTACATGGATTCAACCGAGCGTGGGGCTGTTTCTTTGAGGTACTTGCTGACATCCATCCCGAACGCCAATCCCAGGCTTTGGATTACCTCTGTAACTTCTGCTAAGGACTTTCGTCCGAAGTTGCGGAAACGCAACAAATCTTGCTCTCGATATTTGACCAGGTCTCCAATAGTTTTGATATTTGCAGCGCGGAGGCAATTCTGTGCACGGACTGACAATTCGAGCTCTTCAACTGAGCGTTGGAGCAATTGCCGAATACGCTCAAACTCCTTCTCGCCCTCTGCAGAAACCACATGAGGTATTTGTGGCTGCGTTTCGGGTAGTGCATCTCGGTCAAGCTGTGTAAAGAGACTAATGTGTTGGATGAGAAGCTGGGCTGCTTGCTCCACCGCCTCTTTGGGTTCGATAGTTCCGTCGGTTTTAACCTCCAACACTAACCGCTCATAATCTGTTTTGTGGCCTACCCGGAACGGCTCGATTGTGTACACAACATTTTTGATCGGCGTGTAGATAGCATCTATCGGTATCATTCCCACGGGGAAATCAGCACTGGGCTGTTCATCTGCTGGAACATATCCTCGCCCAAATCCAATACGGAGTTCGACATCAAGCTGTGCATCCTCCGCTAATGTTGCGATAATATGCTCAGGATTAAGAACCTGAACCAATGGCGCAGCTTCTTGAATGATGCCTGCTTTCCAATAGCCAGGACCTTGCAATTGGAAGGCAATACGGCTGAGCTTTCGGTCTTCTACCCGCAACCGTACTTCCTTGAGATTGAGAATAATTTGGCTGACATCCTCAACAACGCCGCGAATAGTCTGAAATTCATGGAGAACGCCCTGAATTTTGACGCCAATAATTGCTGCACCGGGGATAGAGGAAAGTAAAACCCGGCGAAGGGAGTTGCCGACGGTTACGCCGTAGCCTTCCTCGAGCGGTTGGAGGATAAAGCGACCTACCCACGGAGAGGAGGTTGGCTCAAACTCAACGTGTTTAGGCATTTGGAATGAAGTCGTCATAGCTGCTTAGCCAATTGATGGGAACTGGTGTATTCAATGGTTGTTAGACCCGCCGCCGTTTGGGAGGACGGCAGCCATTATGAGGAATTGGAGTACGGTCAACAATTGACAGTACTTCCAGTCCAGCTTGAGCAATAGCACGGATTGCAGCTTCGCGTCCTGCTCCAGGACCTTTAACGATCACATCCACTTTTCGCAACCCCATGTCGTAGGCTTCCTTTCCTGCCCGTTCGGCAGCAACTTGGGCAGCATAGGGTGTATTCTTTTTCGATCCACGAAAGCCATTTCTCCCTGCTGACGACCAGCAGAGGGTGTTGCCATAGGAATCGGTGACCGTAACAATCACATTGTTGAACGTTGCCTGGATATATACCTTTCCGTGGATATCGGTAACTGTTTTCCGCTTGGTTTTTCGTTTGGGAGCAGCCATAGGAAAATAATGCAAGTAGTGTTACTTTTTCGCCACTGCTTTCTTTTTACCAGCAACTGTTTTGCGGCGTCCTTTGCGCGTTCGCGCATTAGTACGAGTTCGCTGTCCTCGTACGGGAAGTCCCCGCCGATGCCGCAGTCCGCGGTAACACCCGATATCCATCAGGCGTTTGATGTTGAGCTGTACTTCGCTCCGTAGTTCTCCCTCGACCTTGTAATCGCTGATAACCTGTCGAATACGCGCAATTTCTTCGTCGGTCCATTGTGCGACACGCTTGTTCTCGTCCACCCCTGCTTTGGCGAGGACTTCGCGTGCCAGCGTTGGACCAATGCCGTAAATGTAACGCAAACTAATGACGCCGCGTTTATTACGCGGCAAGTCTACACCTGCAATCCGTGCCATTGGTTAGCCCTGTCGTTGTTTCATTCGTGGATTTTTTTTATTGATAACATAGACGCGCCCCTTGCGGCGCACGATCTTATCGTCTGGACTACGTTTTTTGACTGATGCTTGGACTTTCATCGGAAACCTGCTAACAGAAACAGTACACATCATTTGTATCGGTACGTAATACGCCCTCGACTCAGATCGTAGGGGGACAGCTCGACGGTCACTTTATCACCGACCAAAATCTTAATAAAATTCATCCGCATTTTGCCACTGATGTGGGCAAGCACTTTATGTCCATTGTCCAGGCGGACAATGAACTGCGTATTGGGGAGTACTTCCTCAATCACACCGTCAACTTTGATCAGTTCCTGTTTGGGCATAGGTCGGTTTACGAAGTGAATGAACCGTCAGGATTTCTGCGCCATTACGGCCAACCCGGACCGTATGCTCAAAATGCGCCGATGGCTTACCATCGGTGGTGCATACTGTCCACCCATCTCGCGCAGTATAGACGGTAAAAGAACCTGCATTGACCATCGGTTCTATTGCCAATGTCATACCCTCTACCAGTACCGTCCGAGGGTATCGATTTCGGTGCAACAATCCCGGCACAAAGTTCGGTACCGCTGGATCCAAGTGTAGTGCAGTCCCGACCCCGTGCCCAACAAGTTCGCGCACGCACGTAAAACCGTTTGCTTCGACGTACTGCTGTATTGCGCGCGCAATATCATAGGTAGTATTACCAGCTCTTGCTTGCTCAATACCGCGGTAGAGTGCTTCGCACGTGACCGCAAGCAATTGTTGCTTTTCTTGGCTTACTTGCCCAACCGCAAAACTCCATGCTCCATCGCCATAGCATCCATCGTAGCGGACACCGCAGTCAATCGAAACAATCTGCCCTTCTTCCAAGCATCGCTGCGATGGAATGCCGTGGACCACTTCACTATCAATCGAGATGCACAGGGTCGAAGGGAATGGAGGAGTATGCGCATTCCCTCCATATCCCTTGAAGGCAGGTTCACCGCCATGATCACGGATGAACTCTTCTGCCAATCTATCTAGTCGTTTTGTTTCGACACCTGGCTGTATATATGACGCCAGCATCTCTAACGTTGCCCCTACCAATCGCGATGCCGCCGCAATTGCCGCCTGTTGCTCTTCAGTTACGCACCAGGTTGAACGGTCGGCAGCCATCGCACCAGAGGCAGTTTGTAGTTTCATTCTCAGTATCGCGAGCTGCTGATAGCCATTCCACGCCCACGGATCCGACCGCTTTTCATAAAGCCGTCGTAATGCCGCATAAGCAAGTATGCTTCTATTTGCTGGAGTGTATCCAGCGCAACACCTACGATGATTAGCAGGCTTGTACCGCCAAAAAACTGAGCAAAAGAATAGGGAACGTTCAGCACGTTTGTCACAAATACCGGGAGCAGGGCAATAATCGCTAAAAACACTGCACCTGGAAGCGTTATCCGTGTCAGTATTGTGTCGAGATATTCTGCTGTTGGTGCACCAGGGCGAACACCGGGGATAAATCCCTGTGCTCGCTTGAGGTCGTCAGCAACCTGACGGGGATTAAATGCAATCGCTGTGTAAAAGTAGGTGAAGAAAATGATCAAGCCTGCGTAGAGAACCGCATAAAGTATTGAGCGGTCGCTGAAAAGGTTTGCGATATTGATTAGCGTCTGGTTTTCTGGGAAGAAGCTCAAAATGGTATTCGGAATAAAGAGAATTGCAGAAGCAAAGATGATAGGCATAACCCCCGCTGTGTTGACCCGCAGAGGGATGTACGTTGTATGTCCGCCGTATTGCTTTCGTCCTTCAATACGCTTGGCATATTGGATAGGGATACGTCGCGCTCCTTGGGTCACTAATACAACTAGAGCGACAATAACCCCGAGAAATGCAACCAGGATTAAATCCACAACCCAATTGCGTGCTCCTGCGCTTATCAATTGAATTTCATTCTGAATCGCAACGGGCAACCGCGAGATAATCCCAATAAAAATGATAAGCGAGATACCATTGCCAATACCACGTTCGGTGATTTGTTCACCAATCCACATAAGAAAAATCGTTCCCGCGGTCATCGTGGCAACGGCAGTAAGGGTAAACAGTATTCCTGGCTCCACCACAATGGACTGTCCACCAATTCCCGCTGTAGTGGCAGTAAGCTTTATGCTCAAGCCGATTGCTTGCATTGCTGCCACAAAAACAGTAAGGTAGCGTGTCCACTGATTGATCTTACGCCGCCCTTCCTCCCCTTCACGCTGAAGCTTCATCAGTTCAGGGACAAACACCCCTGCCAATTGGAGGATAATCGAAGCAGAGATGTAGGGCATGATCCCCATTGCAAAAATCGCGGCATTACTAAATGCGCCCCCAACAAACAGATCGTACAATCCAAACAGGTTGTTCGGGTCACTTGTTGCAGTCGAGGCTTTGAGCGCTTCAATATCAATGCCCGGAATGGTGATGTGAGCACCAATCCGAACAACAATCAGCATCAGCGCTGTAAACACGATGCGCTGGCGAAGCTCCTCGATCCGAAAAATATTCCGAATTGTTTCAACTACAGATGCCATGTATTGCTATTTACAGTAAAGTACCGCATACAGCGAAACTACTGCTCAATGACTACACACTGCCCACCTGCGGCAGTAATTTTTTCTTTCGCTGTGGCAGAAAAACGATGAGCAACTATTGTGAGTGTGTGGCTCAGCTGACCATCGCCTAATATCTTGACAGGCGCATTTCGTTTAGAAATAGCCCCAGCGCGGTAAAGCTCTTCCGGAGTAATTTCTGTACCGAGCCGTCCTTTTTGGACGAGCTCTTCAATCCGTCCGACATTAACCTCTTGATATTCAACCCGAAAGGGATTAACAAAGCCAAACTTTGGAATGCGCCGCGACAGTGGCATTTGCCCCCCTTCGAAATTCCGCTTATAGCGGAAATTCCCGCGGGATTGATGTCCTTTATGACCACGCGTTGAGGTGCCGCCATGTCCAGAGCCTTCACCTCGTCCTATGCGCTTACGCGCTTTACGGGAACCTTCAGCATAGTGGAGATTACCGATGTGCTTCATGAGTGTCGCTGGTAAGTTCTTCGACGCGTACAAGATGAGATACCTTTGCGACCATACCGAGAATCTGCGGTGTCGCTGCATGAACAACCGAGTAGTTCGGTCGTCCTAATCCAAGGGCGCGGATTATGCGCTTGTGCTTCTCTTTTGCATCAATAATACTTCGAACTTGCGTTATGCGAATTTTCGTCATAGCAAGAGCGCCTTAGCCGTTGAGCACTTTTTCGATTGAGATACCACGCCGAGCTGCAACTGAGCTGACATCCTCAAGCTGCTCCAGCGCTTTGATAGTTGCCTTAACAACGTTATGAGGATTCGATGAACCAAGCGACTTTGTGAGAACATCATGCACTCCCACCATCTCCAGGACTGCCCGAACTCCTCCAGCAGCAATGATACCCGTTCCTGGGGCTGCAGGACGGAGAAGAACTTTTGCTGCACCATACTTAGCGAATACCTCGTGCGGGATCGTTCCTCCGTGCAGCTGAACATGAATAATATTTTTCTTAGCAGCCTCTGTTGCTTTTTGCACTGCATCAACTACTTCGCCTGCTTTGCCTAAGCCATAGCCGACATGTCCCTGCCCATCACCGACAACCACTAAGGCTGAAAAGCTGAAGCGTCGCCCCCCTTTGACAACCTTGGCTGTCCGGGAAACGCTTACCAGCTTATCCTTGAGATTCAATTGCGATACTTTTGCTCGTGCCATACTGCCTGTTCGAGAGTGAACACTTTAGAATTGCAAACCACCTTCCCGTGCTCCTTCCGCCAACGCACGAACGCGCCCGTGGTACAGGAATCCATTGCGATCAAATGCTACAGTCGTAATTCCTGCTGCCATAGCCCGTTGCGCAAGTAGTCGTCCTACTGCGCGGCTAATCTCGACTTTGGGGAGCTTCCCGTCGAGATTTAGCTCCTTGTCGAGCGATGATGCGCTCACCAGGGTCCGCCCCACGGTATCGTCAATAATTTGTGCATATATATGCTTGAGCGACCGATACACATTTAGCCGTGGGCGTTCGGGAGTACCACGTATCTTTTTCCGAATACCTTTTTTGCGTCGGAGACGGCGATCAAGCTTGTGATTGATAATCATCGTCGTGGTGTATGCTGTTTACTTACCTGCTGCTTTACCTGCTTTCCGTCGTACATACTCGCCGGCATATCGAATACCTTTCCCTTTGTATGGTTCGGGAGGTCGAACCCTCCGAATCACCGCTGCAACCTCGCCCACTAATTGTCGATCAATTCCCTTGATCGACACTTGAGTAGGGCTGGCAACCGCAATCTGAATGCCATCTGGCGGAATAAACACCACTGGGTGAGAATATCCCAGCGTGAGCACCAGATTTTTTCCACGTAATTCCGCTTTATATCCCACTCCATGCAATTCCAGCTGCTTTTCAAAACCTTTACTCACTCCCGTGAGAATGTTTGCTGCCAGTGCACGAGTTGTTCCGTGGAGTGCACGGAGATGCTTTTCATCACTTACCCGATGAAAGGTAAGATAGTTTCCCTCGCGCTGGCAGGTAATCCCATCGGGAATAGTCATCTGGAGTTCACCCAGTGGACCTTTTGCTGTCAAGACCGCTCCATTGAGCGTGACAGTCACACCGGCGGGAATTTCAAGAGGTTTACGACCAACTCGTGACACGATTTTGAGCGAAAGTGTTACCACACTGTACAAATAATTTCACCCCCGACATTCTCGCGGCGTGCTTGCTTATCTGTCATCACGCCCTTTGATGTCGAGATAATTGCAATGCCTAATCCATTGTACACACGGGGTAGTTCTGCTACCCCTGCATAGCGACGAATTCCTGGCTTGCTAATGCGTTTGATCTCGCGAATTACTGGCTTGCCTTGAAAATACTTCAGGTGGAGCCGAAGCGTCGGCTGCACTGCTCCAGGGGGAGTAATAAGCTCGTAATCTGCTATGTAGCCTTGGTCTTTGAGAATCTCCGCAATTGCAATTTTAAGCTTTGATGCGGGCGCATCAACGGTACGGTGATGTGCGCGCTGTGCATTCCGAATGCGGGTAAGGAAATCTCCTATTGTATCGGTTACCGGCATTGTACATTAGGCTTAGTTGTCGTACCTCGTGGACTTTGGCTTGTGTCAACCAGGCGGCAGGGACTGCCACCATTTTGTCAATTAGACCAGACCATCTCAGGTGCCACGCAGCCCTGATGCGTCTGTTCTGGGGAAAGGGATGCAAAAATACGGAATGAGGGCATTATTTACCAACTTGCTTTGCGCAATCCTGGAATCTTACCCTCTAAGGCAAGCTGGCGCAGGACGTTTCGGCAAAGCATGAAGCGACGATAGACACCTCGTCCGCGCCCTGTCACTATGCACCGATTTCGCACTCGGACGGGATTGCTATTGCGCGGTAGCTTTTGCAACGCTTCATAATCACCAGCTGCCTTCAGAGCGGCACGCTTTGCTGCATACTTTGCAACTAACCGTTGGCGTTTTCTATTACGGGCAATGACTGCATCGGTTGCCATAGCGTTTCACCTGTTTTTTCTACTCTCGTTTGCGGAAAGGGAAGCCAAATTCTGCCAGCAAGGCATACGCTTCTTCATCTGTCTTTGCACTTGTAACAAACGTGATGTCTAACCCGCGAATGCGATCGACTTTGTCAACATCAATTTCGGGGAAGATAATCTGCTCCTTGACACCGACAGTATAGTTCCCGCGACCGTCAAAGGATTTATCTGGGAAGCCGCGGAAGTCCCGAATACGAGGAGCAGCGATGTTGATGAAGCGATCGAGAAACTCGTACATTCGGGCACGCCGTAGCGTTACGTGAACCCCAATAGGTTGCCCCTGCCGAAGCTTAAAATTAGCAATCGAGCGTTTAGCACGAGCCACTGCTGGCCGCTGTCCTGCAATAAGCTCCAGTTCATTGAGTGCTTGTTGAATTTGCTTCGGATCCTGTGCCCCTTCTCCTACTCCCATATTTAGGCAAATTTTCACAAGCCGCGGTACCTGCATCACAGAGCGATAGTTGAACCGTTTCATAAGGTTCGGAACTATCGTCTCGCGGTAGTACACCTGAAGCCGCGGCGCTGGTATATGTTCAACCTGAACATCTTCCAGCCGTGGCCCTTCGTACTTGAACTCCAACTTTTTCAGTTGCTGCTTTGCCATGGACATTTGAGCAATAGGTTCAACGAGCGTGTGTACGGCGTTGTGCACACACCATTAGGCGCCCTCTTTAGGGCGTTTGCGTGTTGGTTTCCCATCAGGACCAACAAGCATCACATTCGAATAATGGATTGGCATTTCTTTCGAGATAATTCCTCCCTGCGGATAGGCAGGCGAAGGACGCACGTGCTTTTTGCACACGTTGACACCTTCGACAAGCACCCGCATCTTTTTGGGATAGACGGCAATTACGCGGCCGGTTTTTCCTTTGTCATCTCCGGCGATCACCATGACGGTGTCACCTTTTTTAATCTTGAGTTTCATTGCGCTGTCGAATAACATTCTACTACACGACCTCTGGTGCCAGTGAGATAATTTTCATAAAGTTCTTTTCGCGCAGTTCCCGTGCGACGGGTCCAAAGATGCGTGTCCCACGGGGTTCCAGTTGATTAGTCAACAGTACAGCTGCGTTTTCATCGAATCGCACATATGAGCCATCGCGACGGCGAATTTCCTTCTTTGTCCGAACAACAACCGCCTTGACAACATCCCCTTTTTTTACTGCACCATTCGGCAGCGCAGCCTTGACCGATACCACGATAACATCACCAACGGTCGCATACCGCTTGTCATGTCCTCCAAGCACACGGATACAGCGGACACGCTTTGCACCAGAATTATCCGCAACAACGAGATTGGTTTCCTCTTGAATCATAGCAGATACCTCCGTCGGTATAGTTCGACACGTTAGCGAACACGCTGCACAATTTCTAGCAGCATCCAGCGCTTCCGCCGGCTCAAAGGACGAGACTCGATAATCCGGACAATATCGCCGATCGAGCACTGATTGTGCTCATCGTGCGCCATGTACTTTTTTGTCCTTTTGTAGTATCGTTTATAAAGCGGGTGCATCACTTGTCGCTCAACAGCGACCACAATGGTTTTATCCATCTTATTAGAAATCACCACTCCTTGACGGATTTTCCGTCTGCTTTGTGTTGAAGTAGGAGTTGCTATAGCCTGGTCACTTTGCGTGACCTGGACCTGCTCGTCCGTGGGAGCAGACTCTACAGATTCTTGGGTAACTGTGTTCTGTTCATCCATTGCGTTAGACTCGAATGTTGCGTTCGTGAAGAATTGTTTTCATCCGCGCTATGTCTTTGCGCAGGATGCGGAGATATGCGGTGTCATGAAGCTGCTTGAGTGCATGTTGGAAGCGTTGCTTTGCTAAGGTTTCCTCTGCTTCTCGCAGTGCTGCCAGTAAGTCCTGATCATTGAGTTCTCGCAGATCACGTGCTTTACGAGGTTTCATGCTTCAACCAAGTCCAGACGTGCAACAATCTTCGTTTTAACAGGAAGTTTGTGCGAGGCTAAGCGCAACGCCTCCATCGCTGCTTCTTTCGAAACACCATCAACTTCAAACAGAATACGTCCTGGTTTAACGACTGCGACCCATCCCTCGGGATTACCTTTCCCGGACCCCATTCGCACCTCAAGCGGCTTTTTCGTAAAGGGCTTATCGGGGAATATCCGTATCCACACCTTTCCATCCCGCTTGAGATGACGATTGATAGCGATACGGGCTGCTTCAATTTGACGATTCGTAATCCATGCTGGCTCAAGTGCTTTGAGCCCGTAGGCACCAAAAGCGACTTGGGAACCACGGAACGCTTTTCCTTTTCGGCGCCCGCGCTGAACTTTTCGATGTTTGACTCGTTTAGGAAGCAGCATAACTCTATCCGCAAAGTGTTTTTTTATCGCTCAATTTGTTTACCGATGATTTCGCCTTTACAAATCCACACCTTCACGCCAATCGAACCGTAGATTGTTTGCGCAGTGGCAGTCGCATAGTCAATGTCGGCTCGCAGAGTATGAAGGGGAACCCGTCCTTCTTTGTACTGTTCTGTTCGCGACATTTCCGCACCTCCAAGTCGCCCAGAGCACATGACCCGAATGCCCTCGGCACCCATGCGCATCGCTGCCGCAACAGCTTGCTTCATGGCACGGCGGAATGCTATCCGCCCTTCGATTTGCTGGGCAATTGTATCGGCGACAATCTGAGCATCCAGCTCTGGTCGCTTAATCTCGTGGATAGTGATAGAAACATCGCTACCGGTTAGCTTACTTAGCTCATTTTCCAGTTGCTCCACATCCTTCCCCGACCGGCCAATGACGACGCCAGGGCGCGAGGTGTGAATGGTCACCACAATCCGTTTCGGTGTGCGGTCAATGACAATACGTGACACATTCGCCTTTTTGAGACGGCTACGCAAGTAGTTGCGCAGCATGATATCCTCGGCAAGCTTCTCATCGAAGTTTGACCGCTCAAACCAGTTGGAATCCCATCCACGGATGATACCAACCCGCAAACCGATTGGATTTGTCTTTTGACCCACGACTACTTAGTCCTTAGTTTCTACAACAATTGTCAAATGGTGAGAGCGCTTCCGAATGCGATAAGCCCGTCCCATTGGGGCAGGCTGAATGCGCTTGAGCATTGGACCGTTATCCACATACGCCTGCTTGATCATGACATTCGACGGATCTAGGTATGGATTATCTGCCTTCGCTTGCAGATTTGCAAGCGCCGAGCGCAGAGTCATTTCTGCAACATGACAGGCGCGCTTGTTTGTCAAGCGCAACAGCGCAAGAGCCTCGGCAGCACTTTTGCCGCGGATAAGGTCAATGACAAGCCGCATCTTTCGCGGCGAAGAACGGACATATCGTGCAATGGCGCGTGCTTCCATTGGCTTTCTACTGCAATGTTACTTTTTCGCTTTATCTTCCTTGCGGTGACCAGCGTGACCACGGAATGTTCGAGTGGGAGCAAATTCACCAAGTTTGTGCCCCACCATATTCTCGGTCACATACACAGGGATAAACTTATTCCCATTGTGGACAGCAAATGTGTGCCCTACAAACTCCGGAATAATTGTCGACGCACGGCTCCAGGTTTTGATAACCTGCTTTTTTCCACTGGCATTGAGCTGCTCGACTTTTTTCCGAAGCTTGTAGTACACAAAGACACCTTTTTTCAGCGATCGTGCCATAGTCCTGTATTAGTTCTTTGTGCGACGTCGAATAATAAGACGATCCGATGCTTTGTGCTTTTTCCGTGTCTTGAGACCTTTTGCTAATTGTCCCCATGGCGAACGGGGATGTTGACGTCCACCACCGGACTTGGAGCGTCCCTCTCCGCCGCCGTTCGGATGATCAATTGGATTCATTGCCATACCACGGGTTTGCGGACGGATGCCTAACCAGCGTGCTCGTCCTGCTTTGCCCAACATGATGTTTTCATGATCGGGGTTACTGACCACCCCTATTGTTGCCCTGCATTGGGCAAGTACCATGCGAATTTCACCTGACGGCAGTTTCAATTGGGCATACTTACCATCGAAACCAAGCAGTTGGGCAGCAAGACCTGCACTTCGCACCAGTTGCCCCCCTTTCCCTGGTTTCAACTCGATATTATGGACAAATAAACCCGGGGGAATCTTCGCCAGCGGTAGTGTATTACCAACATTAAACTCTGCATGTTCACTGCTAATAATCCGATCCCCCACTTTGAGCCCTTGGGGCGCCAGGATATAGCGACGCTCTCCATCGTCATAGCGCACCAGCGCGATACGGGCGGAGCGATTTGGATCGTACTCTATTGTCTCGACGGTGGCGTAAATGTCAATTTTATCTCGCTTGAAATCAATTTTCCGGTATAGCCGTTTATGGCGACCACCGCGATGACGAGAGGTAATACGCCCGGTATTGTTGCGCCCTCCTGTCGAGGGAAGTGGTTCACACAGCGGCTTATACGGCCGATCAGTAGTCAGATCGGAAAAGTCGCTGATGGAGTAAAAGCGCGTTCCTGGCGTAATAGGTTTGAGCTGTCGAAGTGGCATTGTGAACTATTCGTTTGTTTCACCTTCACCGCTGACGACATCAATTGCGTAGCCAGGCTTGAGCCGGACATACGCTTTTTTCCATGTTCGTGTCCGCCCTTGCTGAATACCGCGTCGCGTGTATCGAATGCGACGCTTCCCTCGAACTGTTACTGTACGCACCTTTTCGACCTTGACGCCGAACATTGCCTCGACCGCCTGTTTGATTTCAATCTTGTTGGCAGTCCGCTCAACTTCGAAGACGTAATGGTTGTGGATGCCTTTGACTTTTTCAGATTTCTCCGTAAGGATTGGGCGTTTGATAATCTGAATCATGCTGCTACCTCCTCTGGCTCGTGAGACTTCGGTGTCAGAATGCGGGCAAGAACTTCAATCGCTCCCGGAACAAGGAGCAACTTCCGGTGGCTGAGCACGTGGTAGGCAGCAACATTCTCCGCAAGCATGATATCCAGGTACGGAAGATTCCGCGTTGCCCGCAGAACGTTCTCGTCGAAGCGATCGACAAGCATAAGCGTTTTGACACCCTCCAGCCCCAATGCACGCATCACTGCTGCAGCCTGCTTGGTCTTTGGCTGCTCAAGCTGTATGCTCTCGACAACCACCACATTCCCTTCACGTGCACGGCATGAAAGTGCCGAGCGTCGAGCAAGCTGATTAAGCTTTTTCGGGATGGTGATCGTGTACTTATGCGGTTGCGGACCGAACACCGTTCCTCCTCCCACCCAGAGGGGTGATCGGATTGAGCCTGCACGAGCAACACCACGCCCTTTTTGGGGCCAGGGTTTGCGACCACCACCAGATACTTCTTGCCGTGTTTTGGTCTTATGGGTCCCTTGCCGTTGATGCGCCAGGTACACGCGCACGGCTAAATACATCGCATGCTCGTGTGGCTCGATGCCAAATACCGCATCTGGCAGCTCAATAGTGCCTTTTTGTTCACCGTTTTGCGTTAGTAGGGGTACGTTCATCGCTATTACCGCGTTGTATGGTTACTGCATGCACGCGTCTGCTGTGGAGCTTGCACAGCAGCACTGGTTTATGAAAGCTTGACGATTTCCACCAGTGCATTTGGAGCACCGGGGATACTGCCTTTGACCAAAAGGAGATTGTCTTCCTCGATCACTCTGAGGACCTCGAGATTGCGGATGGTGGTCCGCCGTCCGCCCATCCGCCCAGCCATACGCATACCTGGGAATACACGCGACGGGAACGAGGATGCACCAATTGAGCCCGGCGCCCGTGTGCGATCACTTTGTCCGTGTGTCGCCATACCGACCCCCGCAAAATGGTGTCGCTTGACGACTCCCTGGAATCCGCGTCCAATACTGGTCGCAGAAATCTTAACCCGATCACCGGGCTGGAACTGGGCTACCGTGAGTACATCGCCAACATTTGCATCAACACCGCGAAACTCGCGCAAGTAGCGATGCGGTTGCACTCCTGCCTTCGCAAAGTGCCCTGCAAGAGGCCGGTTAACCTTTCGGGGCGGTATCGGCTCAAATCCAATTTGGATTGCCTCGTACCCGTCCCGCTCAAGGGTCCGGCGAAGCACGACCGGACACGGCCCTGCTTCGATAACCGTACAGGGTACGTACTCGCCTGTTTCGGTAATAAATCCGGTCATCCCAAGTTTTCGACCGAGCAAGACAGCCATCGTTACCTCGTGCACAATAGCTTAAACTTTGATCTCAACGTCCACACCGGCGGGAATGTCGAGCTTTGTTAGCTCGTCGATAGTTTTCGGCGTCGAGCTGAAAATGTCGATCAGACGCTTATGGATACGCATTTCAAACTGCTCGCGTGATTTTTTATCCACATGGGGCGACCGATTGACCGTGACCACAGTCCGCTCGGTCGGCAGGGGAATAGGACCAGATACAGTCGCACCCGTCTGCTTAACTGTTTGCACAATCCGTTCAGCAGATTTATCAACCAGATTGTGATCGTAGGAGCGGAGCTTGATGCGTATCCGTTGAGCTGCCACGACGCTTCCAACCAAATGTGAAACTTACTCGAGAATCTTGGTCACAACACCAGCACCGACGGTACGACCGCCTTCGCGAATCGCAAAGCGCAGTCCCTCTTCCATTGCAACAGGGGTAATGAGCTCGATCGTGAGATTGTCCACGTTGTCACCCGGCATGACCATCTCAACACCACTGGGCAATTGAATGGTCCCTGTCACATCGGTTGTGCGGAAGTAGAATTGGGGACGGTAGCCGCTAAAGAATGGTGTTGTGCGCCCACCTTCAGCAGCGGTCAGGACGTACACCTGTGCCGTAAACTTATGGTGTGGAGTGATGGTTCCTGGTTTTGCAATCACCATTCCGCGCTCCAACTCATCTTTTTCGATCCCCCGCAACAAAAGCCCAACATTATCACCTGCCTGTGCTTCGTCGAGCAACTTCCGGAACATCTCGATACCTGTGACAGTGGACTTTTTGTGCAAGCCAAAGCCGACAACCTCGACTTCCTCATTGAGGCGGATGACACCACGCTCCACACGCCCTGTTCCTACCGTACCACGCCCTGTGATCGAGAAAACGTCTTCGACTGGCATCAGGAAAGGCTTGTCAATCTCCCGTTGTGGTGTAGGAATGTAGTTATCAACCGCATCCATCAGGTCCCAGATGCACTGGAAGCGAGGATCATCCAGCGGTGCACCGCTCATTCCAGCATCGAGCGCTTGCAGCGCTGAACCCCGGATAATCGGCACTTCGTCGCCGGGGAAGTCGTACTTCTTGAGCAGGTCACGCACTTCTTCTTCCACCAAGTCGAGCAACTCTGGATCAGCAATATCCACTTTATTCAAAAACACCACAATGCGGGGAACGCCAACCTGACGCGCCAAAAGAATATGTTCACGGGTTTGCTGCATAGGACCGTCGTTTGCAGCGACAACAAGGATTGCCCCGTCCATTTGTGCAGCACCTGTGATCATGTTTTTGATGTAGTCTGCATGCCCTGGACAGTCAACATGGGCATAGTGCCGTTTTTCTGTTTCGTATTCGACATGCGCAGTGTTGATAGTAATACCACGTTGCCGCTCCTCTGGAGCATTGTCGATTTGGTCATAAGCACGTGCCTGCACGGTAGGGAACTTCCGTGACAGTGCAAATGTGATTGCCGCCGTCAACGTCGTCTTCCCATGATCGACGTGACCAATGGTGCCCACATTGACGTGGGGCTTTGTACGAACAAATTTTTCTTTTGCCATAAAGCCTCCGTGGAGAAGACAGTTAAACAAATTCGCTAAATGTAGTTTGCGTATGAATGTTGTGGTACTGTTGCCGGTTCGTAATGAGAAAAGGTCATCGTGTACACAGCTCGCCCTTGCGTTAGCGAGCGAAGCTGCGTAACATAACCGAACATTGCAGCCAATGCAACGGTTGCCCGCACAAGACTGACCGTCCCTCGCTGCTCAATCTGTTCAATCTTGCCGCGGCGACTATTGATATCGGCAATAACGTCGCCGACAAACTCATGGGGCGTTGTCACTTCCAGCGCCATAACTGGCTCCATGAGTACAGGTCCGGCTTCTCGATATGCCTCCCGAAGTGCTATCGTCGTTGCTACCCGGAAGGCAATATCATTCGGCTCGGTTTCGCCACTGGTTGCGCCACGCAAGCGCACTACAATGTCAATGAGCGGGTAGCCCATCACCGGCCCGGCGATCAGAGTTTCGCGGGCTCCATCTTCAATCGCCCGGACGCACGCAAGCGGCAGTGATGCCCGGTGGGATTCTGGCCTTTCATCACTAAACGTAAACCCACTGCCGCGTGCTCCAGGGGCAATTTCCAGATCTACATCTGCAGAATACACGTTCGATCCCTGGATGCGCTCAAAGTGGCCATGTTTTTCGACCACCTGGGTAATCGTTTCGCGATAGGCTACCTGGGGCTTACCTACACGGACCGGCACACCAAATTCGCGTGCCAACCGATCCACCACAATTTCCAGATGCAATTCTCCAACACCGCTGATAATAAGCTGTCCCGACTCTGGGTCGGTCGAAAAGCGAAACGTTGGATCTTCATCGGCAAGCGCTGTAAGTGCAGCGACAAGCTTTTCTTGATCGGCCGCAGTCCGCGCCTCGATTGCTTGAACGATAACGGGCTCGGTAAACTCAATTCGTTCGAACAGGATGGGATGCTTTTGGTCCGCGATTGTTTCTCCTGTTCGAGCTCGGAGCCCTGGAATGGCAACAATATCGCCTGCGTATGCCGCAGGAATCTCTTCCCGCCGATCGGCTTGCATATGAAGTATTTTCTGTACTCGTTCGCGCTTGCCCGTTGAAACGTTCAGCACGGTGTCGCCGGGTTGGAGTGTGCCTGCATAAAGCCGCACAAACACCAGCCGACCAGCATGCCGATCTGCAATCACTTTGAAGGCTAAGCCCGCCAATGGCTCATCATCACTGGGCTGCCGCACCAGCACTCGATCCGGCGCCGATGGATCGTATCCGCTAATTGCACCGACATCCAGCGGCGAGGGAAGATAGTCCACTACTGCATCGAGCAGTTGCTGCACACCCTTGTTGCGATAGGACGAGCCACACAACACCGGTACTGCCCGTCGCTCTAAGGTACCGCGGCGAAGAACCGCCCGCAGCTGTTCGACAGATGGCTCGACGCCGTCGAGATATTGCTCCATCAATTGATCGTCGAGCTCAACCACGCGCTCAATCATCGCCGCCCGTGCTGCTTCCGCCGCTTCTCGGTACTGCTCTGGGATTGGAATTGCCTCGTAGCGTGCGCCCAGCGATGCTTCATCGAACACGATTGCCTGCATCGTGAGCAAGTCTATCACGCCAGCGAATGCATCTTCACTTCCCAATGGAATTTGGACGGGAATGGGATTAGCGCCGAGCTTCTGGCGAATAGAAGCAACCGCGGCATCGAAATCTGCCCCGACTCGGTCCATCTTGTTGATGTACGCGATACGGGGCACCCGGTACTGGTCGGCTTGGTGCCAGACTGTCTCCGATTGAGGCTCGACACCTTCAACCGCCGAGAACAGCGCGATAGCACCATCGAGCACGCGCAAGGAACGCTGCACCTCTGCCGTGAAATCAACGTGGCCCGGCGTATCAATAATGGTAATTCGATGCCCTCGCCAGGTGCAGGAAACTGCGGCGGAGGTAATCGTAATCCCTCGCTCACGTTCCTGCTCCATGTAGTCGGTTATGGTAGTCCCTTCGTGTACCTCGCCGAGCCGATGCGCGACACCAGTATAGAACAGGATGCGCTCGGTGGTAGTGGTTTTCCCGGCATCAATGTGCGCCATAATCCCAATGTTGCGCACATGCCGAATGTTGGTACTCCGAGCCATCGTTCCGTGTAGGCTGTTATGACGTCAAAGAGCCATGGTTCACTTCAAGGGGTTATTCTACCACTTGAAGTGAGCGAATGCTTTGTTAGCTTCTGCCATCGCATGCATAGTATCTCGGCGCTTGATTGCGCCACCTTCACCGTTGGCAGCAGCGATAATTTCATTTGCCAGACGGATAGCCATTGTTTTATCTCTGCGTTCACGAGCATAATCGCGCAGCCATCGCAATGCGAGCGATAAGCGCCGCTCCTCACGGACTTCCATGGGAACTTGATAGGTTGCCCCTCCGACGCGGCGCGGACGAACCTCCAGCACCGGCGCGACATTCGCGACCGCAGCGCGAAACACTTCCAGTGGGTTTTGTTTAGTCTTTTGCCCAATCAACGTGAAGGCTTCATACACAATACGCCGTGCGATTGTCTTTTTACCTTCCCGCATAATGCAGTTGATGAGCTTTGCAACCATCACGTCATTGTATAGCGGATCCGGCTCGATGTAGCGTTTCGGTGCACGTTTCTTTCTCATACTTGCATTTGCCGATGATTACTTTTTCGCTGCTGCTTGCTTAGGCCGCTTGGCGCCGTACTTGGAGCGTCCTTGCATACGGCCGTTGACGCCTTGCGTGTCGAGTGCACCGCGGATGATGTGATAGCGCACACCTGGCAAATCTTTCACCCGTCCCCCGCGGACAAGCACAATGCTGTGCTCTTGCAAGTTGTGCCCCTCGCCCGGAATGTACGCGGTAATCTCAATACCATTGGTCAAACGCACACGCGCCACTTTACGGAGCGCAGAGTTTGGCTTTTTCGGCGTGGTGGTGTACACCCGAGTACACACTCCCCGCCGCTGAGGGCATCCCATCAGCGCAGGAGACTTTGACTTTTTGAATGGCTGTTGCCGACCTTTGCGGATAAGTTGGGCTATCGTAGGCATGCGCAGTCCAACACCAAAACAGTGACACTCGACCGCTCCAGAATGCTCAAGGCATTCCAGAATTAGCCCGCAAAAATACGGCAAGCAATAGAATTTTACAAACCGAGCATTAACCTCGCGCTCCCAGGAGCACAATGTTGCTGCGATCCCGGACCGCTCGCAATGCATTCCGCGTATCAACAACCACCCGACTGGCACGGGCAACTAACTCATAGTCAATGCATGTATGGTCGGTGGTGACACAAACGACATTGTACCGCCGGAGCACCTTCGCACTGAGACGATGAAGCGAGTGCAATTGCTCTGCTTGGGGTGTACCCTCAAATAATTCCACCGTCGGGATGTAGGGATCGTAGTAGTCAATCTGCCGTACCCCTTCACGCCGTAGCAGTTCGGCCACTTTGAGCGCGGGAGAATGGCGGAGGTCGTCAACATCACGCTTGAACGCCATTCCCAGCAGCAATACCCGTGCATTGGGTAATTCCACTGGTTGCCGCGCAATTTGTCCTATAATCATGTCGCGCACATAGTAGGGCATTGACTCGTTGACCTCTGCTGCTAACTCGATAAAGTTCGTGGTAAAATCATACTCTCGGGCAAGCCACGAAAGGTAATATGGATCAATGAGAATGCAATGACCACCAATACCAGGCCCAGGATAGAAGGGCATGTAGCCAAAGGGTTTTGTCGCTGCAGCCTCGACAACTTCCCAGATATTGACTCCCATCCGATCGCATAGCTGTGCTAACTCATTGACCAGTGCGATGTTTACACTGCGGAAGATATTTTCCAGCAGTTTCTCCATCTCTGCTACTTCAGGAGAGGAAACACGCACAACTTTCTCGACAGCAAGCGCTGTCGCAGCAGCTGCCAGCTCTGTACACTGCTCGGTAATACCCCCAACCACAATCGGAGTGTTGCCCGTATGCCAAATTTTATTCCCTGGGTCTACACGCTCGGGCGAAAAGGCAAGGAAGTATTGCTGTCCACAGCGGAAGCGAGTATCCTCCAGCAAAGGTTGCACGTACTTGCGCGTTGTTCCGGGGAAGGTCGTGCTTTTGAGCACATACAGCTGCCCGGGCCGCTTGTGGGTAGCAATTGCCCGCGCTGCAGCAAGGATATACGAAATGTCGGGGTCCTTGTTTGCAGTAAATGGCGTTGGGACGCAAATAAAAATCACATCACATTCAGCAAGACGCTCCTGCTTCCCCGTTGCCTCAAGCATGCCTCTGGTCACGCAGTCAGCAACAACTGCATCGTCGAGATCGCGGATATAGTTTTTCCCCTGTTCCAGAAGGGCAATTTTATGCACATTTGTATCAAAGCCAAGGGTGCGAATTCCTTTGCGAGCGAACTCAACCGCAAGCGGGAGCCCAACATATCCCAGCCCAATTACCCCTACCACAACACTTCGATCATCAATACGACGGCGGAGCTGACGTGCCCAGCGCGAAGGACGATTGTTCATACTCACTGCTCAGGATAATTCGGTAATTCAGTGCGGAGCTTCTCACGAAGCATGCGGAATAGTTTCTCCACCTGGACTCGAGCTGACTCAGTACGAGGAGCAAGCAGCCAGTAATACTCGCGATTTGCAATAGGACCTAATGGCATCAAGCCTTGGGAGCGATGAACTGCAGCATTCCATGCCACAATAGCTTTCCATGTGAGACGGCGGTTGAAACCAAAACTCACAGTCCGATCAAATACCAAGGGGGGCGTGTTTATCACCCCTTCGGCAAAGGGCTCCATTGCTACTGCAAAGAGCGAGTCGCCACCGAGCACTCCAAGGACCGGCAGCTGAGGCTGCACTCGGGCTGCCGCCTGCAGTAGAAGATAAGTGGCGGCTTTATGCCCTCCATGTGTGGTCTGGGTAGGTAAAAGACCAAGCGCCATATCATAACGTCCTCGCCGAATAATGCGCTCTAATTGATGGCGTACAATGGCAGTATCCCACTCCCTTAGCGTTTCTTCCATACTCTGCGTATAGGCGTGGTCACGCTCGTCGAGGAAATAGACTGTTCGCACTCCGAGTAACTCTGCCGCTTCGAGCATCTCTCGCTTGCGTATCCGTGGCAGGTGAGCACGTCCAATTGAGTCTATCGTCAGCGGAAGATGGTATAATGCTTCCGCCAGCGTGGCATAGCGGTATCCTGCTTCCCCATTGGTAATAACGCAAATGTCAACAATGGCGTTTTGATAGTGCGTTAGGGCAAACAGCAATGCTGCACATGCTGTTTCATCATCGGGATGTGCCTGGACGACGAGAATGCGTGGCTGCCCCATCGCAACCACGCCCATACAAAGCACACCGAAAACAATGCGGACAATGCGGTTTTTCATCAGTGGCAAAATTAGGAGCACTGCCGCATCAGAACTTCTGCTTCTCGAGGAAGACCCCTTTGTCCACTTTCAAGAAAAATTGTTGATAGACATTTGGATCAGTCACGGGATACGACTCGATCACTGCTCCTTCGTTATCCAAAATACGAGCGACAAAACTCACGCGGACTCGCGTCTGTCGAGTGCCAAACGGTGAAACATTCACCGTGGCCTCGATTTGCTCTATGTTACGATACCGCTGGGGCTGCTGCGGTGTTGATGGCTGCGCTCTACCACGGCTAATCGCTGCAGCGAATATTTCAGCCCATGTTTCAGCTGGTGTTCGCTCCTGCCCAGTCCGCATACGATTTGTGAGCATGATCTCCTTGACAGCGCTAATCAGTCCTAAGTCCACGACTGCATTGCGGACCGTAAAGCCGTCGTCTTGCAGCGTATTGAGTACTGCTTTCATCACCAGCTTTGTGTCGTTCGTATCGAAATCCCGCTGTTGGTATTGGCGGCGCTCCAGTTGTGTCTGCTCGTAGTCGGGAGGTTGCGGACGATTGACAATTGTACACCCGCTCACCAGCAGAGCAAGTGCAATTAGCAGACCAAAAACCCGTTCCATATGCAGTGCCACTTAAAATTTTGAAGCGTGGTACGAGAACGAATCAACACGTCCTTTATCGTCGAATTTGATAACAACAGTCAGTGTCTTCTGCGTACGGAGCGTTGCCCCAGACTGGCTGGCAGTGCCCGCCAGAATCAAGAACAAGGCATTTTGACTTTCAGAATAGGTAACCTCCGTCGCAATGCGATCGTACACCCACGTTTCTCGCCCATCGGCGTCTTTTGTGACGATATTCGGCGAGCCTAACACTTCCGCAACTTCTGCTCCGGACATGCCGCGACGAATCTCGCGTTGGACCTTGCCTACGGTCAAGTCCTCCCGACGCGACGCGCCGACATCTGCTCGGTGATCTGCGGCGCTTTTGCAGCCTTCTACTGTGGGAAATAGAGCAAGTAGCCCTGCTACAACAATTTGGACGAGCTTCATTGTCTGTACCTCCAAGAAAGTGTGATACATCAAAATGCTGCTTGAATGCCAAGAGTGATTACATACAAATCCGTTCGTGAGGCACCTGTTACTGTCTCGATAGCACGACTGCCATCGCTTGCGAACTTCCAGAACGTATAATCGGAGAAATCGCCATATAGGTAGCGAATGCCCAAGTTCACGTAGTACGCTTGCCGTGACACGGGGATATTGAACACGTCGGCAAATTTGACGTTGATTCCCGCACCGATGGAGTATTGGAAAGGCACGTGCGAGCGAGAATCCTCTTGCTCTCCGCCAATATTCGACTTGAGCGAGTAGCTGGAACTAATCACGGTCAATCCTACTCCCGCTTCGACGTATGGCTGAACCCAACCAATATCAGGAGCAATGCGAGTAAAAACCGTGATCGGGATAAACACAATATTAGTGCTCACGGTGTCATACACTGTGCGGGGAATACCTCCGATGATAAGAGGGGTTTGGTAGGTGCGCTCCTGTGAGCCGTAGAAGAGTATGTCCAGCATTGCACCGATGGCAAGGGGCACAGAACTTAGCTTGTAGCCACCGTTGAATCCAAATCCTAAGCCCCAGGAATTGTTGATGCTATCAAGGAATCGCTTGAAATTGCCGCGCGGCTGAGAGTAAGCAAAGTGCAAACTACCAAACCAGTTGAGAGGTTGCTGGCGGAGACGCTCGATTTCCTGCTGTTCATCGAAGGTGTCCCGTCCTGCTCCTGCGATTGGTACATCCTGGGTTTGCGCTTGGGCCCCATTACTTGCTCCCAGGGCAAGTAGAACTATCAGTAGCATCACAGAATGCACCACCATTGCTCCATCGAGATTGTGAAACAATGAAATATGTACGATTTTTGCTGTGAACTCTACCCTTCTCCACAACACGCACCAATGACGGCATTATACCACCTGATGCCGCAACCAAGCAGGTTGATTACCGCCGAGCAATTGCTCCAGGCATATCGGGTTGGTTTTTTCCCAATGGCAGAAACTGACCACATCGTGCTCTGGCATTCGCCCGATCCGCGGGCTATCATACCGCTCGACCATGTCCACATAGCTCGGTCAGTGCGTGTGCTGATTAAGAAGGGAGTGTTCACTGTGCGCAGAAACGGTGATTTTGAAAAAGTGATTCATGCCTGCGCCGACCGCCCCCACACGTGGATTTCCCGTGATTTGATTCGCCTTTACTGCACATTGCATGAATGGGGATTTGCCCATTCGGTTGAAGCATGGCAGGACGGTCAGCTTGTCGGTGGTCTCTACGGTGTCGCGATTGGCGGCGCATTCTTCGGTGAATCTATGTTCTCACGAGTGAGTAATGCGTCGAAAGTATGCTTTGCCCATCTTGTTGAGCATCTTCGTAACCGCGGCTTCATTCTGTTGGATTCGCAATACGCAAATCCGTTTACGATTTCGCTCGGCGCAATCGAGATACCACGCCGTCAGTACTTGGTCAAACTTACAGAGGCACTTGCGCTCGAATGTACGTTCTAATGCTTGCAATCGCTGTTGCATTCCTGGGAATTGGTTGCCGCGACATTGTGCTTCAGTCGGGACCTGCAGTGCGGCTGGTAGAGTGTCCGCCTCCGCCAGAGCCTCCCTGTACTTCATCGCGCTGGCAGGGTGAAGAACTTGATACGGCTACCCAACCGCCGTACCGCGACCAGCAGTACTGGTGGCATATCCGCCCCGTCCGCGGCGCTGCAACTGCTGCACAAGAGTACGCTGTTGCATTGGTAGAAGGAAACACTGCTCTGCTGACGCGGGGGAGCCTATCCCAGCAAGTGCTGATCACTGCACGATTTGTGCACCCCGATAGCCTTGCCTGCTCTCCAGATTCTATTCTGCCAGAACGCACCCGGAGCATTGGGACGGTCACAACTAACGGGCAAATTCTGCTTGCCAGCTACATGCCAACTGGTAGCCGTCTTGTCCATGTCGGGCGCCTGATGGGAACGGTATTTCCTCCTCAGCGCATTCGCCTTGAACCGCTTATTCACGAGCAGGGAAGCTGGATTGCACATCCAGCTCTTTCACCCGATGGCTCGTTCCTTGTCGTTACCGCTGACCGCCCAGGAGGATATGGCGGACTTGACCTGTGGTATAGCCGCCGTCGGGCAGATGGCTCTTGGGATACGCTCCGCAATCTTGGACCCCTTGTCAATACACCATGCGATGAGCTCTCGCCCTCAATTTGCCGTGATGGTACCCTGCTGTTTGCATCAAACGGGCATGCCACCGTAGGCGGTTACGACCTTTTTGCTGCGCGGCTGGATATGCAAGGCGGTACTATACGTGCGCGAGATGTTGAAAACCTACGTCCTCCTATCAATACTGCTGCCGACGAGCTCTTCCCTTACTCGCCGAGCACCCCTCGAGAGCTCCTCTACTGGAGCTCGAATCGCCGCGAAGAGAACTTCGACCTCTACGTTGCCGAGCGACGTGAACGCCCGAAAGCACCGCCACCTCCTGTGGTGGCAGAAGAGCCAGAAGAGCTTGAAACACCATGGGCACGGCTTCGAGGACAAGTGCGCACGCAAGACCGTCGTCCAATCGACAACGCTGACGTTAGTGTACGCGATGTTGAACGCAAGCGTACAGTTGCCCAGACACGCACTGACTCGACAGGCACATTTGAAACACTTGTTCCCACAGAGCGAAATCTGGAAGTTATTGCCCAAAGTGAGCGTGGCTTTTACGATGTCCAACGCATCCGCATTCCTCGCACTGACACTGTGTTTACACTCGCACAAGAATTGACAATACCTGACGTACTCACACTGCGCATCAACTTTCCCCACGACCAAGCCCGAATCCCCTATGAATTTGTGTTGGATTCCAACGGTATGCAGACTGATCGCCGTTGGACAGAAGAACTTGACCGCGTAGCTGCCAACATCAAGCAGTATCAACACCAAATCAAGCGTGTCGTGTTGGTTGGTCATACCGACCCCAACGGAACCGATGCATACAACTTACAGCTTGGTCAGCGACGGGTAGAGTTCGTCATTGAAGAGCTAGTCAAGCGTGGTGTTCCTCCTGCTCTCCTGGAAGGCATCTCGGCTGGCGAACGAAACCTTTTGCCACGCCGACCAGGAGAACCAGTAGAGGTGTACTATCGTCGCAATCGTCGCGTCGAATTGTCAAAGGTGCTCCAGTAGCATGCTGCAGACGGCTGTTTCTACCGTTTCCCTGGCTGTTTGGGCTTTGCTGCTTCGCTCGATCGCGGGAGCGCAAACGCATGGAGTGCCCGAAGACAGTATCGTCGGAAGGGACTTTCTCCAGTATGTTTCGACCGGATGGTTCCCGATTCCATACACTGCCACTGGCTACTATGTTGGCTCTACGATCAACATTTACCAGCACAGCAGCGCTCAAAACCTTCGCACTGCGGGGACCGTGCCAATTGTCGGAACCTGGAGTGCAGCTAATCCCTTTCGCCGGGGAGAAAACGACATCAAAAAATCGTGGTCGAATGATGACGCCGACGATGATTTCCCCCCGCTGGGATATAGTGTTCCCCTGATACTTCGGGTCCAGCAAAATATTCCCTTTCTGCGGTGCATTATCCGCCTTGATGCGATGTATGAAATGTCGCGGGATCGGCTCTTCAGCCTGGATACAAGTCGGCAATACCTTTCGCTTTCGGGCCAACCAACACGATTTCGCGAAGTCAGCGTGCTATTCAACAACGAGCATTTCCTTGGAGCACGGCTGGGAGTGACTATCCCTGTCTATGGTGCGTTTGTCACTAGCGAACCAATACGCCTCGACACGCTGCGCTCGATAAGCATTGACCGCCTCGCTTCATTTTACTACTTCGGAGCAAGCATTCACGGAGCGGTGCTCGTTCTCAGCGAAGCAACGCAGTATGTGCAAATTGCTGATGCAAAATCCTCTCTCCGCTATGCGAACGGACAAGACACAGTCACGCTCATGCAGAAGGCACGCTTGTCCACTGCGCAGCCACTGCGCCTTTATGCCGATGTCGCAGCAGGATGGCAGGCAACCTTTGGTGTCTTCTCATTTGCGGTCGAAGCGTATGTTGCATTTCCCCTACGAAGTGTTCTCACCGATGCACGCTGGATGCTGACCCGCTTCGGCATTCGTACTGCAATTGGGTGGGAACGGTGAGATTTGTTCCCTAATCACTGGTAGGAACACGCTAATGGCAGCACAGCCTCAATATGCCTCTGTCGGTATCAGCGTGGTTGTTCCCTTTTTGGACGAGCGCCAATCGCTCGAGGAGCTCATTGCGCGCCTTGTACCGGTAGTTGAGTCGCTGGCAGGAGACACATATGAGCTCATCTTTGTTGATGACGGATCGCGCGATGGTTCATTCGAGATTGTCCGTCGTGCTCACGCACTCAACCAGCGGATACGAGGTATTCGCTTTCGTCGCAACTACGGGAAGTCTGCAGCACTGGCAGTAGGATTCGATTATGCACGCTACGGCATTGTTGTTACGCTCGATGCCGATCTTCAGGACGACCCCGCAGAGATACCAAAACTGATCGCCAAACTGGAAGAAGGCTATGACGTTGTTTCTGGTTGGAAACAGGTGCGCCACGACCCTTTGGAAAAGACCCTTCCCTCCAAGCTTTTCAACGCTGTTGTCTCGCTGGTAAGTGGCATTCGTCTCCATGACTTCAATTGCGGGCTAAAAGCCTACCGCCGCGAAGTGGTCAAGACCATCACGCTCTACGGCGAGATGCACCGCTACATTCCTGCACTTGCCCACTGGGAAGGGTTTCGTGTCACAGAGCTCCCGGTGCGCCACCATCCCCGGAAATATGGGCACTCGAAGTTCGGTGCAAGTCGGTACGTCAAAGGCTTCCTTGACCTTCTCACCGTTATACTGACCACGCGATATCTGAAGCGTCCACTTCACTTATTCGGAACGGTAGGGACGCTCCTCCTTGTCGCAGGATTCGGCATCGCAGCAGCCCTCACAATAGAGTGGGCACTGGGAGGAACATACTTAAGTAACCGCCCTCTTTTGCTCATGGCAGTTGCATTCATTATCGTGGGAATGCAATTGATTTCAATCGGCCTTGTAGGCGAGCTAATCGTCCGCCAATCCGAGAGTACGCGCGAGTACCACATTCGCGAGTGGCTTTAGCCATAGAACGCGGAAAGAAGACGGTCGTATATTCGCCCGCAGTTGTCATGAATTGCCGAACAAATGTATCCACTGGTAGCTATCCTTTTCATTGCCTCGGTCCTGAGTGCCAGCGGGCAGATACATCGAACCACCGCAACACTGGGATACACTGCAACGTTTTTAGTCAATAGCCCTGCAACTCGCCTAATATTCACCACTGCTGAACAAGACACTGGGAGCTTGTACGTCACCGGCTCGCGTTTTGTAGGCGCTCAATCGGGAATTTCGTTCCGCTACACTCAAGCCCTTGACCAGGCAGAGCGATGGTTTTTGCCCGTAGGAATCGAGGCGATTTTCTTCCGCGGTAAACAACGGCTGGAAAATGCTCTCTACATTGGCCGTGGACAAGTCCTGGCAGACATGTTCACTGCGACTGCAGGGCTCCACTATCGCTATGCCGATTTGCCCCTGGCACAAGCATTTCTCTACGCGGGAATTGAGCCACGGATTTCTCTGGTGACCGGACCGCAGATCGTGTACACAGTCAGCGAAAAAGCAAACAACCAAGTGATCGCGGAATTTTCCTTCGACACTACGCTCAAGCCCACCGTAGTTCGATTAGGCGGAGCGCTTCGTCTAGGCGCCCAAGGGGTACTTGAGGACAAGCTGCTTATCAACGTCAACGTTGCATGGGGAATTTTCAACTTGGTTGGGCGCGACAGTCGCACTACTCATCCCCAGCGCCGAGGGAACCTTTTGACTCCAACGCGGATTTTCGAAACGAAAGAGCCTCTGGAGCAATTTATCCAGTTTTCTCTGTGGCTACAGTATCCTCTTTGACTAATGCGCCACACGGATATCACTGCTCGATTATAGCCAAACCATTGTCCGAACTACACCAGCACGTATGCCATGGAGGTTGTTATCGTTGGCGGTGGATTAGTCGGAACGCTGCTGGCGATTCTTTTAGGGCGACGGGGATACCGCATACGCCTATTTGAGCGACGTCCCGACATGCGGACACATGGATATACAGGCGGCCGCTCGATCAATCTTGCCCTCAGCGACCGTGGCATTCGCGCCTTGGAGCGAGCCGGTATTGCTGACCGGATTCTCCCTCTGACCATTCCCATGAAAGGACGCATGATTCACCACCAAGACAGCTCGCTCGACTTTCAGCCGTATGGCATTGAAGGACAAGTTATCCGCTCACTGTCGCGAGCGCGGCTCAACCTGGCGCTCCTTGAGGCAGCCGACGATCTCGATACGGTGCAGATGGAGTTCGAGTGGCGCTGCGTTCACGTGGAGCCCGAAGTACCTGCTGCAACATTTGTCCACGTGCGAACAGGAGAGCAACAACGCGTCGCAGGCGATGTGCTTATCGGGGCTGACGGTGCATATTCTGCAGTGCGTGAGGTTCTTCGCACCCGTGATCGGTACAACTACTGCCAGGAATACCTCGACTACGGCTACAAGGAGCTTTCCATCCCTGCTGGTCCTGACGGTAGTTTCCTGATGGAGCCGAATGCACTTCACATCTGGCCGCGGCACAACTTTATGATGATTGCTCTGCCCAATACGGAAGGAACATTCACATGCACACTGTTTCTCCCCTATGAAGGGGAGGTGTCATTTGCTCAGCTGTACAGTCGTGATCGTGTCCACGAGTTTTTTGCGCACTATTTTCCCGATGCAGTACCACTTATGCCAACGCTTCTGGAGGACTTTGAGCATAATCCTACGGCGTCATTAGTAACAATCCGATGCTTCCCCTGGGTGGTGGGACGAACGGCTCTAATCGGTGATGCTGCTCACGCGATTGTGCCATTCTATGGGCAAGGGATGAATGCTGGTTTCGAGGACTGCCGCATTCTCGACGAGTTGCTCGACCGCTACCATGACGATTGGGATGCAGCACTGCAGGAATACCAGCGCCTCCGCAAGCCAGCTGGCGACGCCGTTGCCCAGTTGGCACTCGACAATTTCGTGGAAATGCGGGACAAAGTAGCCGATCCCCAGTTCCTCTTGCGAAAGAAAATCGAAGTGCTCCTTTTCGAGCATTTCCCTGAGCTTTATACGCCGCTTTACACGCTGGTAACCTTCTCTCCGGATGTTTCCTACGACCAAGCCTACCGGCAAGGTCAAGCCAACGAGCGCATCATCGCGGAAATTATGAAGCTGCCGAACATCGAAGAACGATGGGACGATCCCGCTCTGCTGCCGGAGTATCGCCACATTCTGGAACGCTTCCATGACCACGCATCTTGACCCCTTACTCCACGACGCCTCTGTACTGCGACTGGTCCAAATTGCTGTAAGCGAAGACCTCGGCAGTGGAGACGTCACCAGTGAAGCGATCATCGAGCCATCGTGGATGGCACGAGCGACACTGGTCGCCAAGCAAGCAGGCGTCATCTGCGGGCTACCAGTGGCAGCATTGGTTTTCCGCACCGTTGATCCTGACGTTGCGTGGGAGCCCCTTGTGGAGGAAGGTGCACAGGTAGAGGGGCACACGCCCATTGCGTACGTCTATGGCGCTGCTCGTTCCTTGTTGGCAGCAGAGCGCACAGCACTGAACTTTCTTCAGCGAATGAGTGGAGTGGCAACTCTTACGCGCCAATATGTGGAAGCAGTTGCTGGCACTACTGCCCGCATTCTCGACACTCGCAAAACCATTCCCGCATGGCGACTGCTCGACAAGTACGCATGCCGGATCGGTGGTGCCCACAACCACCGCATTGGTCTATTCGACATGGTGCTTATCAAGGACAATCACATTGCTGCAGCGGGCAGCATCGAAGCTGCAATCGAGGCTGTCCGCCCTTTGTGGGAAGAAGGCACAGTTCGCATTGAGATCGAGGTGCAATCAACCGAGCAGCTCAAGCGTGCTCTTGCCGTCGGCAACTTCCATCGGATAATGCTCGACAATTTCCCGCTTGACCTGCTTCGACAGGCAGTCGAAATGGTTGCTGGTCGCTATGAAACGGAAGCTTCCGGCGGCGTTACACTGGCAACAGTTCGCGCAATTGCGGAAACAGGAGTTGATTTCATTTCGGTCGGCGCACTTACACACTCAGCCCCTGCTCTCGACATCTCGATGGATATTGCAATTGCTCGACGCTAAACATGCAATGCATGTGACCTGTTGCACAACATGGAGATTCGCTATGAATCCCGCGCTTGTGATAACCTTTCTGCTTGCTGCTTTTCCAAGCAGAGCTGGAGTGCTGCAGGATACGACCCGCAGCAACGATACGCTCGACACAGGAGTGCACATCACTCCCCGAGGGTTGCACGTGCGGCTTGACTTGTCGACTCCACCTCAATTACTCCGCATCCATTCCAGCTATGCTATGCCTTCCATAGATGGAACACCAACGCTCTCCCCTGCCGCAGGAGCAGAATTAGAGTTCGGAACACTCACCTCTCGACAGCTCCAGCAGGACAACTCTGTTCAACGCCTTAGCAGCTCCACCATGACGGTAGCAGCACTTCTGCCTCGCCTGGGCTTTCGGAATACAACCCAGGTGGCGACGGAAGGATGGCGTTTCGGATTTCGACTCGGTAGTGGACATCGCCTCGGTGGGAAAAGTGGTGTGTACTTCCTCCACAGTGGCGGCTGGACGTGGTCGTATGTACGACCTACCTCGGCACCCAGCAGCAGCGATAGTGCCACAATCGCTCGTGCTACTGCGGATGTGGAAAGTTTTCGCACTTCACACTTCGGCGCAAATACCAGCGCAACGGTTGGCTACACCATTGCCGGCACTGTGCTTATTGAAGCAAGTTACCAACGCATCTTACTCTACAAAAACCACGTTTTCTTGCCGTGGCTGGGAAGTTTGCTACTGGAAGGTTTGGCACAGTCTCTCATCGGCGTAGCGCTGGACCAAGCAGAAGAGCGAAATCCTCATGCTACTGCTCTGGCAACGTTGATACTGCGTTCGGCTCTCTCGTGGGGTATTTATGAGCTTCGCCGCACATCGGGGCAACACTTCCCCTTTCGAGGTAATACCCCGATGCTGTGGGATGAGTTTCGCATTGGGATAGGAATGCAGTTTTAGTGTCTGCGCCGCGGAAGTTCAAAGGGCCCTGACTTGACAACAAGCGTTTGATCCTCGCCTTCAACTTGCCACATGCACTGGAGGAAAAGCACGTATTTGCCACTCAAGATACGTGGGAGCTCCTCGGGAGATGGCTCCCAAACAAATTCGTGTACCCCATCTTCCCATACCCGCCAAAGGCGACGGACGCTGACAGCAAGCTCTGCATTCCGTGCTGTATGATCGTGGGCAATGCCAAGTGGCATTAGCACTACTCCTGTTTGCGGCACATGCTGTGCACGGATGCGCAGCCGCACAAGGCGGTCCCCGATGCGAGGTGGGAGTATCTCAATACGTGGGCGTATTAGCTCATGGTGCATAAACACAGGATGGCGCTGCACCTGTTCACTCGAGAGTGGACTGTAGAGGGCAAGCTTTTTTCCCCACTCAATTGCAGCAAGCCCCTTCTGCAGCAGAACGAAACGCCCTGCCCATTGTTGGGAAGATGTAGAAATGCTTATCGTTGCCCCTTCTTTGATCCATTCCCCCAGTAGCGTCGTATCACTGACTACTGCTGCCGTGCCATCGCAGCGCAGGGCAAGGAAACGCGGTATAGAGTGCTCTGAACAGCGCCAGGCGTACCACACACGAACACTGCTACCACACAAAAGCACTCTTTGGGCAGGGTCATCTCTTTGTTCGCTGGTCGATGCAAGCGAACGCACTACAGCATCAAGGTAGGGAGCAAAGCAGCTATCGCGAAGAGCTGTTTCCAAATAACCTGCAATCACAGCACGACTTGACGGCTCTGCAACACTAAGCGACCGAAGCAACCAGCGAAGCGCTTCCGCGGTATCGGCGGGCATTCCAACTCCCTGCAGTAGCCGTACCCCCAGCTCTGCCATTGCCAATGCACTACCGCGATCAGCAGCAATAGCTACCCAGCGCAATGCATCCGTGGAGCTACGTTTGATACCAAGACCACGTTCTGCGCAGCTTGCCAGCAGCAGTGCTGCATCGGCAGAGCCAAGACTATCGGCACGTCGAAGGAGCTCTACCGCCGCACTGACAGTAGCAGAATCTGCAAGGAGGTGCTGCGCAAGCAATACCATTGCCGGAACACTTCCGGCAACAGCTGCTTGCCGCAGCAAGAAAAGTGCGGTAGAATCAATTCCTCGTTGCCGTAGCAACGCACGTGCTCGAAGATAGAGTGCAGCGGGATTCCCTATTTGCGCAGCCTGGCTCCAGAGAACTGCCACGCTATCATCATGCGGAACTACTTGTGCCAATCCACGCCGATAGTACTCTGCTAACACCAGCATTGCTACTGCATCGCCCTTATCTGCACGAGTGCGGAGAGCAGAATACACCACAGCGTAGATTGAGTCAGCACGTCGCGCTGCAGACAGCTGCTCCTGCTGTTGTGCTATGCACTCAGCGTGCAGAAATCCAGCGATAGGATCGCGTGCAGCAACAGTTTCAGCCCATCGGCAGGCACACTCAATGGTAACTGCTCGCTGAATGCCCCACCAACATCGCACGGCACTGTCAATGGCGCTGGTGGTGCTGGAATCTACCCCTCCATGCCCACCATAGGGCATACCTGGTAGCAGTGGTACCTGCTGGGCAGAAAGTACGCCCACAACGACACAAAAGAGCAGTACATTGAACTGCCGGCAGCATACCATGCATGCTATCATTGTGCGGCTATATTTGTGCTGCGTATCAGACCCATTGGAGGATTGGCGGTCCATATATGCACAATTATTCCTGTTGTCGGTCGGTTGGGCATCTTTGCTTGGTAATAGCTCTTACGGTCGGGATGCTATCGGCACAGCCTGCATCACCTGCCCACTGGCTCTATCCACAAGGTGCAAGCATCGCATTACCTGTGCAGCCGGTTCGCTCGGCACCTCAACCATTGAACGCATTTATGCAGAAGTGGCAGAGCCGTGCTATTGCAGGCGATGTTCGCTTGATTGCTGCGAATATCGTGCCGAATACGGTGTTTGGGAGAGGATATCCGTATGCCCCCCTGGAATTGGCAACAGTCCTGGGCAGTAAACTTGTTCTTCTCGATGCAGGAGGAAAAACTATCCGCTCTACTCAACTTCCACCCCTTGTAACTGGAATAAGCGCAGTGGTAGATTCTACGCAACTCCCTGTGTGGCTTCTTCAGCCCACCCCAAGCTTACTGTTGCTCGAAACTGCCGAAAGTTCTTTTGCCCGTGATTCCTTTGCCACTGCGTATATCGCTGGATATGATCCACGTGCGGATTCGGTAGCGCTGGTAACACGGCTAACGTATGACCTCCGTCCCTACACACCCAATCTTGCTGCATGGGCACGACCGGTATTTGCGCAACTTACAGGCACAACGTTCACGGTGTACAGTGTGCTGGGGACAACAGCGCCAACGCTTGACTCAAGCAGGTCGTCGGTGCAATTCTTGCGTGGGATGGCAGTAACCCAGGTACCCGTCGCTCTATTAGGAGGAACCTATCCCATTCCCGATGCAGGCGATAATGTCGCCAACCGCATGACTGTTGTTCCGCATGTTGGCTGGATCCAGCCGAGTATTTACTCGCTTTCCCCTTCGCTGTCCCTGTGTGTCCTCCCCAGCATGGCTGCCCGGGAAAATGTCACGATCAATAGCCCTACTGGTTCGACCACCAGTGGAGGAAGCACCTACCTTTTCTGCACACAGTTTGCCAGTGGCACTCTCAGCGAGCGTTTCGTTGCCATTCCACTCGATCCGATGCTCTCACCGGGGGGAACACGTCCGGTCATCATCCCTTCTCTGGTTGAATTGTACGATGGGGGAACACTGCGCCGATTTATTCTGGTGGCTGAATCCTACCGCGGACGCGATGGCTCCTTCGGTCGTGCACAGCTTCACCTATTCAACGAGGATGGAACTCCCGTCACCACGCCGACAAATCCCCAAAACCCTCCTTTTCGCGGAGGGCATAACCACGGCTGGGCACTGGCAGTGGCAGATGTGGACGGCAATCCCTCCAACGAGTTCCAGCCGTTCTACCCGAACAACCCTGGCGCAGAACTCATTCTAACGCAGAGCAGCCGTGAACTTGCAGTTGCGGGCTCGCGTCTTATGGTGCTGCGGTATCACAGTGGGACCCCTGTGCCGAAGCCTTCTCCGGCAGGATCGGTACTCTTCCCATTGGACACGATCGTAACATACCCGATAACAGGATGGCTTGCTGCTGTTGCTGATCTTGATAGTGCTTCCGATGGAAAGGCGGAGATCCTCCTTGCCGATGGAAGCGACCTATTGGTTCTCCGCCTGCGAGATTACAAAGATCCCCGTTTCCGAACAGGTGCTCCATTTGATACCGTGGTAGCATGGCATGCCCCCGGGGAAGAAATCACCAATGTTATTGTAGCGGACCTGGAAGGAGACGCCAAGCTTGATATCATCGTCACCACAACAGGGGGCACGTATGCGCTGGGAACAGTACCGCCTCGCGTGCTGCATGTTACCGCTCCGGCTGATACGACAGGAAGTATCCTCTCCTTCTGCGCAGGAGATACAATCCGTCTCCGCTGGCGGTATCCATACAGTGGCACCCACCGCTTTACGATTGCATTTGTCCCTGGAGCAGGGCAGCAGCGTGTCCTTATCAAGGACACTCTCCTTGCAGCAGCAGATACCTTCCAGGTGCTTATTCCAGCAATGAGGATACGGGGAGAAACAGGGCATTTTATTGTTTGGCTGTCGGCTGATTCAACGGTCCGCGACCAGAGCGGAATTTTCACGGTCTCTCCTGGAACAGTTTCCTTTGTGTTGTCGTCGCCGTCTCCCCTTCGTGCAACCGCTGGGACTCGCATCATTCTCAACGGCACAATAGACTGCATAGATACACTGCTCTTTGTTGGCTCGTTCGACCGGGGACAATCCTGGCAACCGTTGAGCGCACAGAGCGTGATTTCCAGTCCAACATTCTTAGCACACGTAGATGTCCCCTGCACGTTGTTTCCTCCTTTGGGCGGAAAAGACACGCTCTTGCTCATCCGCGCCATAGGGCGTCGAGGACAAGAGCTGGTTTACTCCGATACAATAGCACTGTCCATTGAACCGCAGCTCGTCCCCGTTGAGATAACCCAGAGCGTGCCTGGCTTCTGCTGCACCTACGTCATTCGACTCTCCGCGGCAGCTGTGCAATGCAGTTCTGCTATCGTGCTGGTTCAATTCGCCGCAGGGCAGCCGTGGACTGTAGTTGATAGCGCTGCCTATGATAGTGTCATAGTGCGTGGGCGGAGCGGAAGTCAAGACACCCTCCGGCTACGATGGGCATGCCGTCAAGGATGCATTCGCACTGATACCATTATCGTCCAGCAAACACCGCGCTTGATAACAGCAGTAGCGCCTAATCCTGTCCACCGTGGGCAGCAGACTTGCCGTATTCTCACGACGCCACGAAACACTGCTGCAGTGACCATTCGGATTTTTGATACAAGTGATCGCGTGGTGCGCACGCTTGTACAGAACGAACTTCGCACCGCTGATCACATGTATTGCGACGTATGGGATTGTCGAAGCGATAGCGGCGAACTTGTACCGCCCGGTGTGTATTACGTCCTGGCTCGGTCAAGCGACGGATGGGAATCCTTCGAGGCTGTCTATGTTCGCTAAGATGCTTCTTGCCATTGTTAGTCTGCTGTTGGGTGGCATAGGTGGATGCTGGCGTCTTGACCCTGCACTTTTGGAAGGCTCGTGGCAGGTAGAACGGATCGTTATTACTTCGCGCCACGCAGGCAGCGACATATTCACCCGCCTGTTCCGCGGAGCAGCGATTGAATTCCGCAATGGTCGTGCACTCATTCCTCTTGTTGGCAGCGACACTCTACGCTTGGAGTACCGACTCTACCGTGACACTCTAGAGCTGCGGAGCGGCATACTTGCGCTCGCGCGCTGCCGCATCGTGTACCTTGGTCACGATCAGCTCCGCTTGCAAAACGCATGGACTGCTACCGTCTTATCCCGTCGTTGAACAACGGAGAATCTCATGCGCATCTTGGTTATCGAGGACGAAGAAAAGGTTGCAAACTTCATTCGGCGTGGACTGGAAGAGGAGCACTATACCGTGGATGTAACACACGATGGCAAAACAGGCATTGACATGGCACTCAAGGGCATTTACGATGCCATCGTGCTTGACCTGATGCTCCCGGGCAAAGACGGTTTCGAGGTCCTCCAGGAATTGCGTGCTGCTGACAATGACACCCCTGTGCTTATTCTCACTGCGCGAGGAAGTACTAAAGACCGCGTGCGTGGTTTGGACTTAGGCGCCGATGATTACCTGCCGAAACCTTTCCATTTCGAAGAGCTGGCTGCACGTCTCCGCTCGATTATTCGCCGAAGCTCGGTGCAGAAGTCCTCTAAGCTTGTCGTCGGCGATTTGGTCCTCGATACCACCGCACACTTAGCGTGGCGCGGAGATAAAGAGATCGAGCTCACGGCACGAGAATACGAGCTGCTGGAATTCCTCATGCGAAATAAGCACCGTGTCGTCAGCCGCACAATGATCATGCAACACGTCTGGAATGACCCCTATAACGCGATGTCGAATGTTGTGGACGTGTACATTAAGCGGCTGCGCTCGAAAATCGAATTCGATGGCAAGCGCTTCATTCATAGCATCCGTGGCATCGGATACCGCATCAAAGAACCAAATGGGGATGAATAATCCGCGTCGCATTGCTATCATTGGTCCGGCATATCCTTACCGTGGTGGTCCTGCAGCAGTTGTTGCTCATCTGTACGAGCTACTCAGCCAGCAGGCAGAAGTCCGCGTGTTTAGTTTTCGGCGCCTCTACCCTGGTTTACTCTTTCCGGGCACTCGGCAGGAAGATGTTAGCGCTCATCCGATAAAGCCTCATCCTGCAGAGCGCATCATTGATTCAATCGATCCTCGAACATGGTACGCCACCGCACGCGCAGTTGCAGCATTTGATCCTGCCCTCATCTTGCTTGATTGGTATCAACCGTTTTTTGGTTTGTGCTATGGAACGATTCTCCGCCGTTTGCGTCGGCAGACGCAGGCACCCATCATCGTCCTGGCGGAAAACATCATCTCGCACGAAGCACGGCAAATAGATTGGTGGCTAACGCGACGCACCTTCCGCTATGCCGACGGATTCATTGCATTTTCGAGCGCGGTTGCTGATCGCCTTCGCACGCTCTATCCTGAGCACCCCGTCGCACGTGCTTATTTGCCACTGTTCATCACCCCTGCACTTAGCCCGACACCCTGGACCCCGGAAGCCGCAAAAGCTGCGTTGGGACTGCGCGATGGCCGCGTGGTGCTGTTTTTCGGTTACATCCGACCATACAAGGGACTTGCAACACTTCTTGATGCCTTCGCACAGGTACAATTGCCCAATACGACGCTTGTGATTGTTGGCGAGTGCTACGAGAATCCTCAGCACTATCAAAACCGCATCGCTGCAAGTAGCGCCCGCGAGCGTATCCGCTGGATTGCTGAATATGTGCCCAACGAGCACGTGCCGCTCTACTACACTGCAGCCGACATTGTCGTGCTCCCCTACTACAGCGGTACCCAATCAGGAGTCCAGCGGATCGCTTTCGCATTCGGTAAGCCGGTGGTAGTTACTGACGTTGGCGGATTAGCAGAAGAAGTGCGCGCCTATGGTGCAGGACTTGTCGTTCCTCCCCGCAATGCCTCTGCACTGGCTGATGCAATCGAACAACTCTTGAGCAACGCTAAACTGCGAGAGCAATGTGCCCAGGGCGCCCGCGTTGCTGCTGAGCAAACGCGCTTTGAACGAATTATCGAGGCAATTGACCAGGTTATCACTCAGGTACAATCGCGCCGCCCGTAGAGCACATGAGGTGGCTTTCGTCACTGCAGCGTTTGCCCAATGAGCCATTGAGCTAAAAAGTCAGCCCTTTTTACCCAATCATTGCCCAAAGAACACCGCATACTCCCACCAACGCAACAAGCCCCATGGCAATCAGAACAAGGCAGGTGGGACGAGTAGTGCGACTGTAGAGCCGATTATACATTGCTCGTCGAGGATTGGTAAGAAATCCCCATCCGCGGGGCATCTTCAAGCCGAGCGAATGTCGTACGTATCGTTTCCAGGACGTCCGCGCTGCAATACGCTTACGGAGTGAAGGACGACGAAAGCCAAACGGTGTCATCGCACTATGCCCTCTAGGTTTCACACGATGATAACGGGAATTGAAAGAGCATGTCGAACGGGGGAAATTGTTGCCCCAAACAGCAGGTCCTTCCATCCACGGTGGCGATGACCACCCATCACAAGCACATCTGCGCCACAGCTTTGGACCATCCGCACAAGCTCACGGGGAACATCCCCATGCCCAATAAGTCCCGTACAATCGATCCCACGCTGGCGCACCATGGTGCAAAGAGCGGTTACGTACTCTTCATCGGCACGCGCCTCCGCATCGTAGGCGGTAGGATACACCGTTCCGACAGCCCCTTCGACTACGTGGAGGAGCACTACCCGTCCGCCATGCTGCTGTGCAAGCATTACCGCTTGCTGCACCACTGCGGGATCTTTTTCATCGTGCGCGATCGCAGCAGCGATCACCCGGTATTGCGGAGCATAGCCTATCTGCTCTTCGACCCGACCAAGCATCTCGTGCCAAGAGCGGATAGGTTGCTGTCGCCAGCGGCGCACAATCGGTAGCAGGAGCGTTGCAGCAAGGAGCACTGCCAAAAGCAATGTCACACCGACCACAATGATCGTAAGCAGCAGCGAGTCAGTGGCAGCAAGCCATTCTGCTACTGTCATTGCTGCCAATCGGACGTTCAATGTCACAACGATTGCTGCAGCAATCCAGCCCAGAACACGGACCCATACAGGACTAACCAGCTCGCCCATCATCTCTCGGCTTGAGGTGAAATGGACCAGCGGAATTACTGCAAAGGGAAGCTGCATACTCAGGATAACTTGGCTGAGAATGAGGAGCTGATAGGTGCCACGATCACCCATTGTCACAAGCACGACAACGGCAGGAACAATTGCAATCATGCGTGTAACAAGCCGGCGCAAAAATGGTCGCATTCGGAAGCGAATGAATCCCTCCATGACGATTTGCCCTGCCAGAGTTCCCGTTAGTGTTGAACTCTGCCCTGCCGCAATAAGAGCAACTGCAAAAGCTGTACTCGCCAGCGTCGTTCCCAGCAGAGGCGCAAGCAGCGCATGTGCCTGTTCGAGCTCAGTTACTTCGATCCCACGTGCGTGAAATACTGCCGCTGCTAAGACCAATATCGCAGCATTGACAAAGAATGCAGCATTGAGCGCAATTGCCGTATCCACGAGATTATACTGGCACGCTTCCCGCTTCCCCTGGAGCGATTGGTCATAGGCACGTGTTTGCACCAGTGCAGAGTGAAGGTACAGGTTGTGCGGCATCACCGTTGCCCCAATGATCCCCAGTGCAACGTAGAGCGCTTCGTCTGGTAGCACCGGAATGAAGCCCTGGGCAATCTCCGCAGCCGCAGGCTTTGCCAAGACCAATTCGATAACAAAGCATACGCCAACGACAAACACCAGCGAGAGGATAAACGCTTCGAACTTCCGCACACCCAGGTTTTGAATAGCAAGCAAAAGCAGTGAATCTGCCCCTGTGACAAGGACTCCCGCCAGCGTGGGAATGCCAAAGAGCAAGTGCAGCCCTATTGCAGTCCCCAGCAGTTCAGCCAAATCACAGGCAGCAATTGCAATTTCTGCCAGAACCCACAGCGCGTATGCTATCGGCGCGGGATAGTGTTCCCGACAGGCTTGGGCTAAATCGCGACCGCTGGCAATGCCAAGACGTGCAGCCAGGGTCTGCACAAGAAGCGCAATGAGATTCGACAGGACCAACACCCACAAAAGCGTGTAGCCAAAGCGTGCGCCTCCTTCCAGATCCGTTGCCCAGTTGCCAGGATCCATATAGCCGACGCTCACCAGATATGCAGGTCCCAGAAATGCAACAACACGCTTCCATCCCCGTGCCGTCTGAACAATCGGCACACTTCGGTGCACTTCGGGCAGAGATACATACTCGCTTGGAGTAATGCGACTGCGGCGAAATTCCACGGTTCCGTCCAGAAATATTTCACTGGTACGAAAATAGGCGTCCTTTGAGAAGACGCCTTCGAAGGTGCCTTGTCTATCAAGAGCCCTATGGTGGACTAACTATCAGCGTGCAACCGTGAAGCTCCGATGCACGAGATGCTCGCCTACTCGACATTGAAGAAGGTAACTGCCACTTTGCAAGGGAGGCAAGGGTAACTGGCTATTCCCTTCCGGCAATAAACCGTGGAAAACTTCGCCGACAAATTGTCCACGCGTATTGTATAGCTCGAGCACCACTGCCGCCATTTGTCGTAAACTCAGCATCACCTGCCCAGTGGACGACACCGGATTTGGTGCAATGACGACCGCATTCTCCTCTGTCCCCACCAGTGGCGAGCTGGTTGTCGTCCGCCGCTTGATGACGTTGAGCGGCGCGATACGCTCCCCAAGGATTGCTGCGGTGTCTTCGGCAGTAGCATCGAACCAATTGAGTAGAATGTCTGCATACAATCGGCGGTAGTCATGTTGATAGATGAGGTCCCCATTTGCATCGAGATTTTGCAAGTCTGGCATTGTTCCAAAGCGCGAGGAGCGAATAGACGTGCCGTCGCCAAAGACAAATTGTACTCCTGCTGCGCCGTGGTCAGTCCCTCGGGAACCGTTTTCGTAGGGGCGGCGACCGAACTCCGAGATCGTGATTCCTACTACTCGATGGGCAAAACCTTGCTGGAGAGCATCCTGCATAAAAAGTGCGACCCCATTAGCAAGTTGGGAAAGCAGCGATGGATGTACTCCTTTGGTTACGTCATCGGCTTCCTGCTGTTGGACGTGCGTGTCAAATCCCCCAAGGTAACACAAATACACCTTCGTTTTCAATCCACCGGAAATAAGTCGAGCAATCATCCCCAGTTGTGCAGGAAGCCCTCGCGAACCATAGTCCACTGTCGTTCGTCCACGGTTGTATGCATCGAGGACCGCCCGGGAATAACCATCTGCTTGCATTGCCACCGAACGAATGTAGTTGAATTCCCGCGCAAAGGCATCAAGCTCCGGTAAAGGCTCTTCATCGGGTGATGCACCACGACCAAGCTCGAAGAACTTCTGCGGATCAGTCAGGGCAATACCAACATCCCCTTTGGCCGATTGGAACAATAACGACAGCGTCCCTCCAATTTGGACACAGAGAGGATGCTCGGGTAGCACCGCCGGGAAATCCGGAAGTACGCGGGCAAAAAAGCGTCCTATCCACCCTTCACTGAGTCGCACAAATGGATCAGAGGAATTGATGCCCGACAGCCAAATATCCGTCGAGCGAAAGTGGGAAAGGTTAGGATTGTCGTAGCCAACATCCTGCACAATAGCAAGACGCCCTTGATCCATCAGCCCGCCCAACCCACCGCCATAGAGCCCATCCCCTGCAAGTGATGGATGCAAGTACAAATCGGTCGAGAGCCAACGCCATGCCTTGTTTTTCGGTATTGCCAGCGTTGGACGCAAGCGATAGTATTCGTCGTTCTCTGCAGGAATTACCGTGTTGAGCGCATCATTTCCACCGAAAAGCTGGATGATGATAAGCACATTGTCACTTTCCATGATGCGAGGAGGCAGTGCCAACACGGGAGAGCTGGCACGAACAGGGACGCCTGCAATCTGAGTTGCAGCAGCCGTTGTCGTTAGTGCTGCCGCAGCACGAAGAAAATCACGTCGTTTCATGGGAGGACACCTCCAGTGTTGTTAGCACAAGTGAAAATCAGGGGCTTTGACCATAGCGCGCAATAGCGAACGCAGACGCGGTCCAACAGCCTGTGCATCCGCAGCAATAGAGCTCCACTCGTAGCTTGGTGCGCCCGCCAGCAGAATGCTTTTGTAGTACGCTGTGCGGTCTGCACTAATTGGACGCGGCAAGAAATACTGGCATAGCTCAGTCACACAAGTATCAATCGTGCGCCAGCCAGGAAACTTTTGGATGAATTGCTGGGCATGCTGATCGCTGATGCTGGCAATAACTTGGTTTGCATATGCAATCCGCTGGGGGAAGGTTTTTGTGCTTATCCATGTGCGATATCCAGGCCACCCCGATACATCGGGCGGATCGATTAGGTCTTGCTCCATCCGCGCCAGCGCATCGGCAGCACCGCTAAGAGTTACCCCGAGCTGTCGCGCCAGCCCTACCACATAGTCTGCTGGCGTTTTGATTTGCACGCCGCGATTAGCAGGGTCAAAAAAATGCTTGCTGGTAAGCATCGTTTGCACCAGAGGACGAAGCTCGAAGTCATTGCGCATAAACACATCCATCAATGCAGCGAGCACTGTTGCATCGGTTGCAGCAGGATTACTGTACACAAAAAACCGGTAGAGCTTTCCCACCATAAAGCGTGCGATTGCCTCAGCTCGCTGCTCAAAGAGAATCTCAATCATGCGGCGTACCTCTTGCGTGCGCACTAAGTACTCTGTGTTCGTGTCTTGGTCGCGAGCGGGGATAGTGACTCCCAAGAACTGTTTTGCTCCAATATCGTGGTCGCTTGGCTTGAACCAGGTGTTGAAGATACCATTGGGAGCCGGCGCATCGCTGTAGAGCGACGCTTTCCATCCTGTTAGAACACGCGCAGCTTCTTTGACATCTCCTTCGGTGTACCAGCCAATGCCAGTAGAGTACAGTTCCATCATCTCTCGCGCATAATTCTCGTTCGGCGTCCCTGCAACGTTGAGTGTGCCTCCTAAGTACTCCAGCATTGCGCAATCGAGTGTGACTTCTTCCAGGAACATGCGGAAGTTCCCTAATCGCATCCGCCGTAGCATGAGATTTTGGCGGTAAAGCACTTGCGGGGGAATGTATCCAAGGTCGTAGGTAAACTCTGTGGTGAAATGGCCACTCCAAAAGAGGGTCAGTTTTTCGCGTGCAGGAAGAGTTTCGGTGCGCATCAGTTCGATCCACCACTCCTGCAACCGCTTGAAGTTTGCTTGCCATGTTGCTTCAATTTGTCCGCGCGTTACGATATCCACTCCGCGAGGATCCTCTTGAGCTTGATCAACCCAGGGACCAGGGGATGGCAGAGGTGGTTCTGTCCCGGGCTCGCCCAGTAAAAGTGCTACAGCTTCCTCGGCGCGTTTGCCCGTTAGCTGCTCGACCAGTGCCACAGACGGACCACATGTTAGCCGGCGGAGCAGATGGAGCACATCATCGCGCGACAAGGGGACATCGTATGGCTCAATGGATGCAAGTGGCTCAGTCAACCGTGGGGGAGCATGCCGCTCCAGCCCAAGAAAGGCACGGCGATTCATGGTTTGCCCTGGCTGAGTAGTATGTAACAATGTAGGCATGGAGCACTAACACGGCTTTGATGCGAAAGTAACGCGCGCAAAAATTATTCCATGCGGCCGCTTCATCGCCCTGATGATTTTTGCATTGTAGTTTCAATTTGGGTTTTTCGATGACACTGGACGTAATAGCAATTGGCGCCCATCCAGACGATGTAGAGCTATGCACGGGTGGTACTCTTGCCCAGCTTGTTGC
>JANWWF010000007.1:67634-68981 GCA_025055755.1 Candidatus Kapaibacterium sp.
ACTGGACGTAATAGCAATTGGCGCCCATCCAGACGATGTAGAGCTATGCACGGGTGGTACTCTTGCCCAGCTTGTTGCCGAAGGTTATCGCGTAGGCATCGTGGATTGCACCCGCGGTGAGCTTGGTACCCGCGGCAGTGCACAGCGGAGAATGGAGGAGGCTCGCAAAGCACAGGAGATACTCGGTGTGCATGTGCGCGAAGTGCTCGATTTCCCCGATAGCAGAATCGAACCAACCGAAGATGCCATCGTGCAAATAGTTCGGCTATTTCGCCAGTATCGCCCGCGACTGGTGCTATTTCCCCCTGCTTTTGAGCGACATCCAGACCATGAAGCAGTCCACCGCATTGTTCGCAATGCGTACTTCAAAAGCGGATTGGGAAAGCTACGAACCTTTGCTCCCGATGGAACTGAACATGCCCCCTATCGCCCTGCACGGCTGCTCTGCTACATTCAGGCGTACCATCACGAGCCGGACCTGTTGGTTGACATCTCTGCAACATTCGAGCAGAAAATGGAGGCAATCAAAGCGTACAGCTCCCAGGTCTACGTGCCTGGTGAATCTCCAGAGAATGAACCAGAGACGGTGCTCTCCCAACCAGACTTTCTGGAGGTTATAGCAGCGCGTGCTCGCTATTGGGGAAGTCTTATCGGGACGCGATATGCCGAGGGATTTCTCACTGTTGAGCCCCTCGGTCTGCACTCACTTAGTGCCCTACTGCGTTAGCCCTTCTTGCCCTGAAGCTTTTGGAGGATGTCGCGTACCTGCTCTGCGTGTTTGCCTGTATCAACATCCTCGACGATGTACCGAATGATTCCCTCAGGGTCAATAATAAACGTTCGCCGTTTGGCAAAGCCAAGCATGCCTTTGACGTCGTAAGCTTCGACAACACGCTTGTCACTATCAGCCACAAGATCGAAGGGAAGCTGATATTTTTCCTTGAATTTCCGTTGCGTGTCAAGATCATCAGTGCTCACCCCAATCACTACAGCATCAAGGGTACGGAGTGCCTCCATCCCATCGCGAAGAGAGCAGGACTCCGCAGTGCAGCCTGGCGTAAATGATTTGGGATAGAAGTACAGCACCACCCACTTACCGCGATAGTTGCTCAATCGCAACGATCCTGCTGTGGAGGGCGCAGTAAAATCAGGGGCTTTCGACCCAACCGTAGGAGCAGAACCAGCACTACTTATCATAACGGTGACCAACAACGTGGAGAGCATAGCACACATAAGCAAAGAAGTCACATCAAATTTACCAGGTGGCCTAACACCAGCACTTGACACGAAGTTCGCCTCCCCTTCTGGTAAAAAGCCAGCAAGCGCGATCGCCCCCTCAGGTCGCAG
>JANWWF010000080.1 GCA_025055755.1 Candidatus Kapaibacterium sp.
AAGCAGAATTTTTGAAGCGAAATGACCGCGGGAAAGAGCTTGGCGCGATTGTCAAAATCATACAGGCTCACCAGGCGTCCGCTTTCCACCAGATGGCTAAAGAACTCCTGGTTAGTGGCGTCGGTGGCGATGCCGGTGGGTACTACGACGCCTGCGCGCCCGTTGGGTCGCAGGAGCTGGCTCAAAAGCTCGCTGAAAACTGAGTAGTTGTTGACTCGGCCTCGAGCAGTGAAGGGGAAGCGACCACTTGCGCGCAGAAATTTCCGTGTTGCATCTATGTCGTGCAGGGTTTGTTGATACTCCTGCCAGAGGGCGGGATTGCGTTGGGGCAGCTCGCCGATGAGCCGCTGGCGAGCGGCTTTGTTGGGCGCGCGGGCAATCTCTGGATCGCGCGAGGCGAAAAACTCCTGCTCTTCCAACTCGATGATTTCCCACGGCGGATTGCAGAGCACCACGTCGAAGCCGCCTTCGGCGAAGACCTCGGGGAATTCCAGATGCCAGTGGAAGAAGCGCTGGCGCTGGGCGATAGCATGCGCCACTTCAATTGCGCGCGACGCAGGCGCTTCATTTGCAAGGCGATCGGCAACGGCAGCGGTGGTAATCGCACGCTGCTGAGGCTGAAACCACTGGAAAAATGCGGCTGTCCAAAGATTGGCTGCTTCAAATGTGCGCAACCAGTTGGACGCTTTGCGGCTTTCTGCGAAGGATTCTCGCTTTTTTCTAACTTCTGCGGGCGAATTGTCGCTGATTGCTTCTATCGCTTGGCTACTCTGGCTCAGCTTTTCAAGCTCGCCTGCCGCATCGAACAAATCGCGCTGACCAGAGCGCTCATTGCGGTTGCGCTTCTTGACGCTGCGGACAGCGTCTCTATCGTCGCCAGAAAGCGGCTTGAACGCGCCGTCGGGAATGCCTTGTCCCAGCGTGGCTAAGTTGAAGACGCCTACCAGCGAGTCGCCGCAGCGGATGCGGTGGTCGAGGAACGTGAGCGGTTTATCGCCGGTGTTGCTCTCGATCCAGAGCGCCACTTT
>JANWWF010000081.1 GCA_025055755.1 Candidatus Kapaibacterium sp.
CACCGGCGTCCCGAAGAACACACCCCTCCTCAGCACAACGATACTGCGCTGGTGCAGCGGCTGGAAAAGGTGTTTCGTCGTGTCTTTGGTCCAGAAAACGTATACCATGCAGAGCCGACTATGGGGGGAGAAGATTTTGCATACTACCGTCTTGGGGGAACAATCCCTTCCTGTTTCTTTCGGATTGGTGCTGTCAATCCCTCGCGCTATCGAGAGGCACGCGTGCGAGGAGAGCAATTACCGTCGCTCCATTCATCGCAGTTTGCGCCCGATCCCGAGCCTACCCTGCGAACTGCACTCCGCGCAATGACGCATGCTGCTTTTGAGCTGCTCCGCACTCAATAAACAACGGGGTGCTCTCGCCGCAACCACGACGAGAGCACCCCACGTTTGCAGTGTGACGCACAGAATTAGTAGTCCATCCCGCCGCCGTGCATGCCAGGCTGGTTATGCTTTTCCGGCTCTGGCTTTTCAACGACCGTTGCTTCTGTTGTCAGAAGCAGCGATGCTACCGATGCAGCATTCTCCAATGCAACGCGTGCAACCTTAGTCGGGTCAATGACACCCGCTTCCAGCAGGTCTTCATACTGCTCGGTATAGGCGTTGAAGCCAAATGCGCCGGTGCCTTCTTTGACTTTGTTTGCTACAACCGAGGCATCCAAACCTGCGTTTGTGACGATCTGTCGAATTGGCTCCTCGATTGCTCGGCGTATAATTGCTATGCCCATGTCTTGATCGGGATTTTCACCCTTGAGCGCCTCCAGTGCAGGCAAGCAGCGTAGGTACGCGACACCACCACCTGGCACAATACCTTCCTCGACCGCAGCGCGTGTCGCATGGAGCGCGTCCTCGACGCGAGCTTTCTTTTCTTTCATTTCCACTTCGGTAGCGGCACCAATCTTCAGCACCGCAACCCCGCCACTCAGTTTTGCTAAGCGTTCTTGCAGCTTTTCGCGGTCGTAGTCGCTGGTGGTTTTTTCAATCTGCACCTTGATTTC
>JANWWF010000082.1 GCA_025055755.1 Candidatus Kapaibacterium sp.
CACCGGCGTCCCGAAGAACACACCCCTCCTCAGCACAACGATACTGCGCTGGTGCAGCGGCTGGAAAAGGTGTTTCGCCGTGTCTTTGGTCCAGAAAACGTATACCATGCAGAGCCGACTATGGGGGGAGAAGATTTTGCATACTACCGTCTGGGGGGAAAAATCCCTTCCTGTTTCTTTCGGATTGGTGCTGTCAATCCCTCGCGTTATCGAGAGGCACGCGTGCGAGGAGAGCAATTACCGTCGCTCCATTCATCGCAGTTTGCGCCCGATCCAGAGCCTACCCTGCGAACTGCACTCCTTGCAATGACCCATGCTGCTTTTGAGCTGCTCCGCATTCAATAAACAACGGGGTGCTCTCGCCGCAACAACGACGAGAGCACCCCACGTTTGCAGTGTGACGCACAGAATTAGTAGTCCATTCCGCCGTGCATACTGGGCTGGTTATGCTTTTCCGGCTCTGGCTTTTCAACGACCGTTGCTTCTGTTGTCAGAAGCAGCGATGCTACCGAGGCAGCATTTTCCAACGCAACGCGTGCAACCTTGGTCGGGTCAATGACACCCGCTTCCAGGAGGTCTTCATACTGCTCGGTATAGGCGTTGAAGCCAAATGCGCCGGTGCCTTCTTTGACTTTGTTAGCTACAACTGAGGCATCCAAACCCGCGTTTGTGACGATCTGTCGAATTGGCTCCTCGATTGCTCGGCGTACAATTGCTATGCCCATGTCTTGGTCGGGATTTTCACCCTTGAGCGCCTCCAGTGCAGGCAAGCAGCGTAGGTACGCGACACCACCACCCGGCACGATGCCTTCCTCGACTGCAGCGCGTGTCGCATGGAGCGCATCCTCGACGCGAGCTTTCTTTTCTTTCATTTCCACTTCGGTAGCAGCACCAATCTTCAGCACCGCAACCCCGCCGCTCAGTTTTGCTAAGCGTTCTTGCAGCTTTTCGCGGTCGTAGTCGCTGGTGGTTTTTTCAATCTGCACCTTGATTTC
>JANWWF010000083.1 GCA_025055755.1 Candidatus Kapaibacterium sp.
ACTCGCTTTCGCTACGGCTCCCTTCCTGCAGAAGTTAACCTCGCCAAAGAGTGTAACTCGTAGGGTCATTAAGCAAAAGGCACGCAGTCACCTCACTCAAAGGCTCCTACTGCTTGTAAGTACGCGGTTTCAGGTCTCTTTCACCCCCCTGCCCGGGGTACTTTTCACCTTTCCCTCACGGTACTCGTGCACTATCGGTCACCCAATCGTATTTAGCCTTACCGGATGGTGCCGGTCACTTCACACCAGGTTCCTCCAGCCCGGCGCTACTCAGGATCCCTACTACCATAGCTACCCTTACTCGTACAGGGCTCTCACCTTCTATGGCGGTGCTTTCCAACACGCTTCCTATTCAGATAGCTACAGCCTTCTGTAGGTCCTATAACCCCGACAGAGCCGTAACTCCGCCGGTTTGGGCTCCTTCCCGTTCGCTCGCCACTACTTGGGGAATCGCGGTTGCTTTCTTTTCCTCCGGCTACTAAGATGTTTCAGTTCGCCGGGTTCGCCGCCCTTTTCGGGCTCTTTGGGGTTGCCCCATTCGGACATCTCCGGATCTGGGCCTGCTTCCGGCTCCCCGGAGCTTTTCGCAGGTGGCCACGTCCTTCTTCGCCTCTGTGGGCCTAGGTATCCCCCGTCAGCTCTTGCTAGCTTGACCAGTTGCTTTTTGGCGTGTCTGTGAGTTGTTTTTTTTTTATGGACTGGTTGTTATGCAGTTGTCTTGGTTCTGGCTGGAGTTTAGCCAGCAGTCTCTCTTGTTTGTTTTCAAGATGAGTTGCTGGTTTGTTTTTGCTGCCGATTTTTGATGCTTGCTGTTTTCTTTTTTCCTTGTCAATAGGTAGTTTTTTTGGCTTTGGGCCTGGATGGAGGTATGCGGACTCGAACCGCACGCCCCTGCCGTGCAAAGGCAGTGCTCTACCTACTGAGCTATACCCCCACATGTGGGCCATCCCGGACTCGAACCAGGGACCTCACCCTTATCAGGGGT
>JANWWF010000084.1 GCA_025055755.1 Candidatus Kapaibacterium sp.
GCGCTGCTGCTGATTCGGGGCATCAACTTTAGTGTTAGTGCAGGGGTTGGGTTTGTCTCTCTCTTTGGCGTTGCTATCATGAGCGGCGTGCTGGTGGTTTCGTACATCAACTACCTGCGGCAGGAAACATCGCTGACAATTCGAGCCGCGGTGCGAAAAGGCGCTCGTACTCAATTACGCCCAGTCCTCATGATGATGACAGTTGCACTAATTGGTCTCATTCCTGCCGCCCGAGCAAGTGGTATTGGGTCTGATGTCCAGCGCCCCCTTGCAACAGTAATCGTTGGCGGATTAGCGACAGCACTGGTCCTGACACTGACCGTACTCCCCGCTCTCTATTACATCGTTGAGCGTTATACACGCAGGCGCGTGCTTCTCTCTTTACGCCAGCAACGATTGGCTGAACGTGCGAATAGTTCCCAGGCTCACTCATAACGGAGGACACATACATGCATGCGCATCCAATGATTCTGATAACCGCCGTATGTGAGGAATCCTTGGTTCCGTACCTTATCGAAGTGCTCCAGCAGGGAGGAGCAACCGGCTACACCATCACCCCCGCTCAGGGACTAAGCTTTAGCCGGCGGGACAAAGAGGTCCCACGGCACGTTGTGCAGGTGGTTGTCCCCCATGAAGAAGCTGAGCACATCTTGCAGGAAATCCACCAGCGAAACTTACACGACAGGTCGTTTATTCTCTGGACCACAGAAGTTAGGGTCTTTCGACGTGGGCGCTTTGTCTCCTAAACAACAGCTGCAGTCGAACACCATGTATGGGGGCATTTCTGTCATTGCAGCCGTAGCCGCTGTCCCACCCGAAGATTGTTCGGATCGAGCGCCTTGTTCCGAGCAAGGATCCGCTTAACGTCTAATCCGAAGCGCCGCGCAATTGAGAAAATTGTGTCTCCGCGTCGCACGACATACCATTTCGGTAGTCGGTTAATAGTTCGTGGTGTTGCGCGCGCACTCCCTTTGCCCTGGGG
>JANWWF010000085.1 GCA_025055755.1 Candidatus Kapaibacterium sp.
GCGCTGCTGCTGATTCGGGGCATCAACTTTAGTGTTAGTGCAGGGGTTGGGTTTGTCTCTCTCTTTGGCGTTGCTATTATGAGCGGCGTGCTGATGGTTTCGTATATCAACTACTTGCGGCAGGAAACATCGCTGACAATTCGAGCCGCGGTGCGAAAAGGCGCTCGCACCCAATTACGTCCGGTCCTCATGATGATGACAGTTGCACTCATTGGCCTCATTCCTGCCGCACGAGCCACTGGTATTGGTTCTGATGTTCAGCGTCCCCTTGCAACAGTAATCGTCGGTGGGTTAGCAACGGCATTAGTGCTGACACTGACCGTGCTCCCGGCTCTGTATTACATCGTTGAGCGTCGTGCTCGTCGGCGTACGCTCCTTTCCTTACGCCAGCAACGATTGGCTGACCGAGCTAATAGTTCTCAAGCTCACTCATAACGGAGGACATCCATGCATGCGCACCCGATGATTCTGATAACTGCTGTATGCGAGGAATCCTTAGTTCCGCGTCTGATTGAGGTGCTTCAACGGTGCGGAGCAACAGGCTACACCCTCACCCCTGCCCAGGGACGAAGCTTCGGTCTGCGGGACAAAGAAGTACAACGGCAGGTTGTGCAGGTGGTCGTTCCTCACGAGGAAGCCGATCACATTCTGGAGGAAATCCACCAGCGGAATCTACACGACGGGTCGTTTATTCTCTGGACTACAGAAGTAAAGGTCTTGCGCCGCGGGCGCTTTGTCGCCTAAACAACAGCTGCAGTCGAACACCATGTATGGGGGCATTTCTCTCATTGCAGCCGTAGCCGCTGTCCTACCCGAAGGCTGTTCGGATCGAGCGCTTTATTCCGAGCAAGAATTCGCTCGACGTCTAATCCGAAGCGCTGCGCGATTGAGAAAATTGTGTCACCGCGTCGCACGACATACCATTTCGGTAGTCGGTTAATAGTTCGTGGTGTTGCGCGCGCACTCCCTTTGCCCTGGGG
>JANWWF010000086.1 GCA_025055755.1 Candidatus Kapaibacterium sp.
AGCAATGACTGACCTGCGGGGAGGGGGCCATGGACGTTGCTCGCGTGCAAACCGTACTGGCACGATTACAAGAAGCCCTGAATCGGGTCATTGTCGGCCAAAATACGGTAATTGAGCAATTACTGGTCGCAGCCCTAGTGGGGGGTCATGTGATTCTGGAAGGCGTCCCCGGCACTGGTAAAACGTTGCTAGTACGCACCCTCGCCCGGCTCATCCAAGCCGATTTTCAGCGCATTCAACTCACTCCTGACATTCTCCCTTCAGACATTTTGGGAACCAGTATTTTTGATGCCAATGCTGCTCGCTTCACCTTCAAACCCGGCCCCATTTTCACTCAAATTCTTTTAGCTGATGAGATCAACCGCACTCCACCCAAAACCCAGTCTGCCCTGTTAGAAGCCATGCAGGAGCAACAAGTAACATTAGACGGGGAAACTCGCCACCTTTCTGACTTCTTCTGGGTGATTGCTACCCAAAACTCCATCGAATTTGAAGGCACCTATCCTTTGCCCGAAGCCCAGCTCGACCGGTTTCTATTCAAATTAGTAGTGGACTACCCTGACCTCGACAGTGAAAAAGCCATGTTAAAAAGTGAATTTGTCAGTCTAAGTCAACCAGCGCCATTGGCCTTGTTACATCCCTTGACCTCAGTAGCAGAATTATTAGAATGCCGGCAAATTCTATCACAAATCAAAGCTGCCGATGCCTTAATTGATTACTTGCTTGATCTAATCCGGCGCACCCGTCAACATCCCGACATTTCTTTGGGCGCTTCGCCGCGAGCCGCCGTCGCCTGGTTAGTTAGTAGTCGTGCTCATGCTGCGATGCAAGGTCGAACCTTTGTTACACCTGACGATGTGAAGGCAGTTGCGCTACCGTTACTCCGCCACCGGTTACTGTTGCGACCCGAAGCCCAACTCGATGGGGTAAAAGTAGATAACGTGATCCAGAATCTATTGGCACAAGTGCCTGTACCGC
>JANWWF010000087.1 GCA_025055755.1 Candidatus Kapaibacterium sp.
ACATTAGGTGCCAGCGGTCGTGAGAAGGTAATCACGATCCTTCCAGAATCTCCTGGGCTTGCAGGGTTAGCTGGTTCAACGGTCAGCCCAGTTGCCTGAATACCCCTTACGGTTCGGAATCTGAATCGTACGAACTGACCTGTGGGACTTGCTGCTGTGCCTGGGGTCGTGATAACATTTGTTCCCGTTCCCGTTGCCAGCCCTGGAATTGCCAACTCCACTGTGTAGGTCGTTCCAGACTCGAAGGGTATCGTTCCGCCGCCTAAGAAACTCGGTCTCTCAAGGCGTCGGATGGCTAAAACAGTTCCACCTTCTTCAAGTGTCGCCCTGTAACCAACAAAGCCCGTATCAATTCCTCTTCCTATTAGAGTTCCAGTCGCTCCGAAATCATTCGCAGGGTCTGCACTACCTGGTAGCAATGGCAATGCGGTTCCTGTCGACCATAATGATGCAGGAATTCCCGCTGCTGTGCGGAAGATGCGAATTCTACTATTCTGGAACGCTGATGTGCGATTCAGGTCCTCTGATCGAAGTGCACCGGGCGGAAGCGCACGTGAGAAGCGAATTCGGATGACCGTGTCAGTCGGTACGCTGGTGCCAGATGGGTAAGAAAGAATTTGAATTGGAGGTTCAGCTGGAGTTGCTGCTGTTCTGAGCAAGCGTGTCAGGTTATACTCGAAATTCGTGTCCTCGGATGTGTTTGACGCTTGCCCAATTCCGAAGTCCCCTGGCAGGTCAGAGGAAATATTCCCTCGTGCAGTCGGCAATGCTGTAAGGAATGGCGTCTCATCAATTTCACTCGCACCCGGCTGAATTGATGCGGCTGCTGGAGCAATGTGGATATTTTCATCGACAGAAAAGCCTGAGTAGCCGAATGTAATCACATTGCCGCCTGTAATTGTTGCTGTATCACGATCGACAATCGGTCCCGTCCCTGGTGGTACAATTGGCACATTACCACTTGCGACTGTTCCT
>JANWWF010000088.1 GCA_025055755.1 Candidatus Kapaibacterium sp.
ATGCGCAGTAACTAAGCGTTAAGGTAACATACATTTCTGCTGCATGCAGGCAAGGGCACACTGGGGGAGGTGTGCCCCCTTTGTTCTAATTCTGAAGTATCACAAGCTCAAAGTCTGGTTGTGCATTTAGAGTAAAACTAATGTATCTCGTAGAGGCTTTTGATTGCTTATATCGAACCTCCTTGAACCTGAACATGGTCAGGAGCTCTTTAATTTGTGTGTGTAATGTATTCACAAAGTCGCTCGATCTAAACATGTTGCTTCTTAGCTCGATTATTTCATTTGCCTCCCCATAACATGTGGCCTCTAATGAATGGACTTTTGGGTTTTGATTGATAAGTCTTGCGTAGTGTTTTCGCATAGTAGGAAATTCTTTTAGCTGCAACTCGATAACTTTTTCCTTTAGTTTCCTCGCTAGGTTTCTTGTGTTGCTATCAACAGCGTTTTCCCCAGCATTAATGAGGATGGCCCATGCTGCTAATGCAGCTAGCTCTATCTTTAAGGCGTCTATTGAATTATAGAATTCACTTCCTTTGAACTTCTTTATACCTTCTAGCTCAGCTTGTAGTCTCTCCTTTATGTTCGGAATATTTGAGGGGGTAGTTACACTCTGCCGCTGGGGGACAGGTGGAGAGGGTACAAAAAGTGATAAAACAATGGCTAAACCGAATGCTGCACTGATAGCAATTTTCCATTTTTTGCTAATAATTGTGCTTTTCCAGAGAGCATAGAGTCCGATAGGGAAGAACAAAATCAGGAGTAGTGTGACGAGCCACTTTTTGTCATACCATTTCTGCGAGGGCGAATGCTCATGCAAAGAGTTCATGGCGAGACTTTTCAGGAATTCAACATTTCCGTTTCCATCACGAAAATACTTTCACAGTCGATCGAGAAGCGGCTATATTCGAGTGCATTGATTGCTCAGCGCATGCATGCTCGGTGATATTGTGCTCACAATTGCTCTGGTTGGGC
>JANWWF010000089.1 GCA_025055755.1 Candidatus Kapaibacterium sp.
AGTACCAGTGTATCATGGACGACGTCAAACGAATTGTACGCGAATTCCTCGAGAACCGAAGTCCTGAAGGTACCTTTCGGTGCTTGCTGGAGTGCTACGCCGAAAATGCGCGAAGGGCACTCATGAGCGGCGAAGTCGAACAGATGCAAGAGGTGCTGCAAAGCTTGGTAACTATGCAGGAAGTGTACGAGGAATTGCGGCAAATTGACCGTAACACGACGGAAGAATTTTGCCAGTGGCTGGAAAGCTGGCGTTAGAATAGGCGTTTTTGCCCTTTGTTTTGCGTTATGTTGCGGATTGGTCACAAAGTAGATTTGCCGACAACCTATGAAATACTACACCGAAAAGCAAGTGTTGTCCTTTGCGCAGCAGATTGCGTCGGCTGTTCAGGACGGTGTACCGATTACGTCGGCGGTCAAGCTGGTCGGATTGACACGACGCACGCATTACGACTGGTTGCAACGCGCGGAAGAGGGGCAAGAGCCCTATGCAACCTATGCAGCAATCATAGAGCAAGCACAGGCAAAGGCGATTGCTGCTGCTATTAGCGCTATACGTGCACGCTGGAACCAGGACTGGAAAGCGGCGGCGTGGTTCCTGGAGCGGTGCTTCCCCGACCAGTTTGCACGGCGAATGATTCCAGACGCTGACGAGAAGGTGATAGAGATTCACTGGGTCGGCGATGAAGGCGACGGTTAGGACAACGCCGAAGAGGTTATTCGTCGAGCTTTACGCTAAAAAAAGAGTGCTATATTTGCCATAGGCAACACGGTGCGGAAAGTGTCTTGCAAGAGCGTGGAACATCAAAATGACACTCTTCAGGACAGTCAACGTTTGCCAAGTCTATGTATAGCAATAGCTTACGGGATCGGCTATGGTCCCGTTGGGACTACAACCACTGCTGGTAAGCCTATGGCCACCAGACGCAGGTGGAAAAGCACAGGAGGAGGAAATG
>JANWWF010000008.1 GCA_025055755.1 Candidatus Kapaibacterium sp.
CTTGTTGAACCTAACGATGCAGCTATCGCCCGCTATGAACGCCGCACCGCAGCAGCAGAATTGGCACGAACGTTTGATATGCTTGCAGACAATGGAACCCGATGTCGTCTCGCTGGCGCGAGCACTGTCTAAGCTCGGCTATTGCTCACGCACCAATGCCGCTGCCCTCATTAGAGCAGGGCGTGTTACGGTGGATGGAGTCGTCATCCGCAACCCTTTCTACCGACTTTCTCTCCGGAAGGCAACAATTGCTGTTGACGGACAGCGGATCGAACCACGCTGTACGCACCTGTACTTAATGCTCAACAAACCTCGCGGCTATGTCGTATCGCACCGGGATGAACGAGGACGGCAGACAATCTACGACCTCATCGAACTTGCCAGCCAGCACCACCTTGTGCCTGTCGGTCGGCTCGATAAAGCCAGCGAAGGATTGCTCTTGCTGACAACCGACACTGCATGGGCAGATAAACTCACGCGCCCCGACAGCCACATTCCTAAAGTGTACCACGTGCATATTCGCGGAAAACTCCGCCCAGAAGATCGCGATCGCCTGCTCACAGGAATTGCTGACCGTGGTGAGTTACTCCGTGCTGCGGAAGTAGAGGTGCTCCGCGAGGGGCCACGGAATCAGTGGCTCTGCATCGTCCTAACGGAGGGAAAAAACCGTCAGATTCGTCGCATGCTTTGCGCTCTTGGCTATTCGATACAGCAACTTGTGCGTGTGCAATTCGGTATGCTAGAGCTTGGCTCCCTTCCCAAAGGGAGATGGCGTCTGCTTACCCCGGAGGAATGTCACCGTGCCGAGATGCCGTATGATCACATGGCAATCGAATTGTCCCATCCGCCTCGTGCATAGCGCGCTGCAAAAGGTATTGCTTTGCCTTGTTGCTGTGTTCTGCGGCTGTAGGTCTGTCCCAGCGGATGCTTTTTTCGGCAGCGTTATCAACTCTTCTGCCGATGAAATCGCTGCCTGCCGTGCTGGAGATGCATTGGTTTTCTTGCGCGTAGGGCAGGATAGAACCGAAACGCTCCTCACAACCCGGCAATGTACTGACGGCAGTTGGACCACCCCCACAAAGTTGGACTTTGAGCCCCTGCACCGCTGGCGTGCAGGCAAGCCGGCAATCGCATCCCTCGGAGATGGACGACTCCTCACCGTATTCCCCGCTAACCGCACTGCATCGAATGTGGACCTTGCAGAAGCATTTTTCGATGGTATTCGCTGGAGCACGCCTGTATGGCTCGATTTGCTCAACTCCTCTTCGTGGGATTCGCAGCCTACGCTTTCCGCCGATGGGACGCTCTTAGTGTTTTGCTCTGACCGAGAAGGAAACAGAAACCTCTACCTTTCTGTGCGTACAGCACAAGGATGGTCCGCGCCTCGCCCGCTTAGTATCAACACTGCCGATGATGAGATTACTCCTGCACTCTTGCCGGATAGCTCACTTTTATTTGCTCGGCGTACGGAAAACAGGAGCTATGACCTTTATCGTGCGGTGCAATCAGCACCGCTTGAATGGACATCTGCCGAGCGCTTGCCGCCTCCAATCAATTCGAATGCCGACGACCTCGCTCCTGTCGTGTGGGATTCGCTGGTGATTATCAGCTCCAATCGGAATGGCAGTTTCGACCTTTTTAGTTTTATGCTCTGCGGACCGGTGACGCTTCGCATCCAGGTATATCCCTCTGCTTCGGTCCAGCTACTCGATGGTGTACTCACCGTTGCTTCGAAGACAGCGATAACCACCGTCCCCATTGAAGCGGATGGGAGTGCGATAGTGCCTCTTAAGGCAACAGAGTACACCATCGTCCGCTACACCAATCAGTGCAGCGGCTTTTCTTGCCAATGGCAATTTTCTGTTCCATGTGACATGCAGCAACATGTTGTGCTGGAGCTCCCCATCCAGCTACCTGACAGCAGCATCATTTGGCAAGAAACTTTCTCTGCTGCCTTCGCCCCTGAGGATTACCTTCCCGCGACCGTGGAACACCATACCGCTCTCCAGCTTTTGGCTCGGTACAACTTGGACAGGGCCACCAGAACCAAAAGCACAGCAGAATTGGACAGCACCATGATTAGCGCCGTAGCAGGATCACTTGTGTCGGTGTTTCGTTGTGCTCCTTCTGCCCATGTAGAGGTAACTATAGCTGCATCGCTCCCTTCGCGGCCCATCCTATACACTGGAGCACCCCTGGATCTTGCCCAGAGTGGTTATCGCCGCACTATACTGCCTGGAAGTATGCTAACGCCTGCCGATGCTGCCCTGCTCCGTGGAATAGCGCTGGAGCACTACCTCCGTACTACCCTCAGCCAGCATGCAGAGCTTCGCCCCTTTTTACGCCAAGTGCACTGGCGCACACTTAGCAGTGCATCCGATAACGATAAGGTGACAATTACCTTGTCTATTACTTCGCCGTAGGGAAAGCAGCAAAGGAAGGGAAGCTTCTATGGAGCACCTCCCGCAATGCTACTGAAAGATTCGTTCACAAAGAGCTATTACAAAGTCCTCCTTCGACACCCTGCACTTTATCGCTACTGCTGACGCGGTACTGCCCTGCCACTGCAACGAACAGTTTCCAATCCTCTTTTGAGACCTTTGCTTCCGTCAGCCAAAGATACCTGCGCTGGCAGAAACAGCCGAATTTTCGCAAATGCTGCACCCAACCAGCAAATGTCGTATTTTTGCAACCCAACCGTCTATTGAAACGCTTTATGCAGGCAATTGTTGAAATTGCAGGTAAGCAGTACCGCGTTGCTCCTAACCAGCGGCATGTTGTGCCGCATTTGAAAGCAGATGTCGGACAAACGCTCGAGTTTCGTACTGTGCTGGCAACGCTCGACGGCGATGCTATTCAGGTCGGCACGCCGTATGTGAATGCCACAGTCACCGCTACTGTCGTTGCACACGGCAAGGGCGAAAAGGTGCTTGTGTTCAAGAAAAAGCGCCGCAAAGGCTACAAAAAACTCCGTGGCCATCGCCAGCAGTACACAGAAATTGAAATCACTGGTATCACACTTGGCACGTAAGCTATGGCACACAAAAAAGGCGGCGGTTCGACAAAAAATGGTCGAGATTCCAATTCCAAACGGCTTGGTGTGAAGCGCTTTGGCGGTCAATTTGTTCGTGCAGGCAACATCATAGTTCGCCAGCGTGGCACTCGGTGGCATCCCGGCCAAAACGTGGGATTGGGGCGGGACTATACGCTCTTTGCCCTCGTTGATGGCATCGTCAAATTCGAGCGCTATGGCCGCAATCGTCAGAAAGTCTCGGTCTATCCTGTCGAAGCAGTAAACTGACAATGTAACGCCAATCCTCAAGCGCCCGCATCGGTGATAGCAAGTGCGGGCGTTTTTTGTTTCACTACATGTCAAACCATTGCACCGGAGAACTCCAATGAAGATCACTGTCATTGGCGCTGGAAATGTTGGCGCAACAGTGGCCCATCAGCTTGCCTTAGCGGAACTCGCAAATGAAGTTGTCCTTGTGGACATTGCCGAAGGTATCCCCCAGGGCAAGGGATTGGACCTTCTGGAGGCAATGCCTGTTGTTGGCTCAGACACGTATGTGCATGGCACCAATTCCTACGAGCCAACGGCAAACTCGGACATCGTCATCATCACTGCTGGTCTTGCCCGTAAGCCTGGAATGAGTCGCGATGATCTACTGGCTGCTAACGCGAAAATTGTCTCCTCTTGCGCTGAACAAGCATTTGCCCAGTCGCCCAATGCCCTATTCATCGTGGTGTCCAATCCACTCGATGTCATGACCTATCTTACGCTCCGCGTTACCAAGCTACCCCGTCATCGCGTTGTTGGCATGGCGGGAGTGCTCGATACGGCACGCTACCGTGCCTTTATTGCCATGGAATTAGGCTGCTCGGTCGAGGATATCCAGGCATTACTGCTGGGCGGTCATGGAGACTCGATGGTACCACTGCCCCGTTACACCACGATTGCAGGCATCCCACTGGCACAACTTCTCTCGAAAGAGCGCATTGATGCAATCGTCCAGCGCACCAAGGACGGCGGTATCGAAATCGTCAACTATCTCAAAACTGGCTCGGCGTACTACGCTCCGGCTGCCTCGACAGTCGAAATGGTAGAGAGCATTGTCAAAAACAAGCGGCGCATTCTCCCCTGCTCTGCGTTATGCAATGGCGAATACGGGCTCGATGACGTCTGCATTGGCGTGCCGGTCAAGCTTGGCGCAAATGGCATAGAGCAAATCATCGAGATTGAACTGAGCGACGACGAACGCACTTTGCTTGCAAAGTCTGCCGACGACGTCAAGAAGAACATCGCGAAGCTAGTCGAACTCGGCTACTGATGCCATGCACAGCCGCGATGCTGCGCACATGCTAGACCGCTATGCGCTGTTGCTGGAGATAGCCGGCGAAAATCCATTTAAAGCACGCGCATTTGCCGCTGCGGCGGAGATGCTGGCCCAGCATGACCAATCGCTCCACGATCTCATCGAGAGCGGTTCTCTTCACCATGTGCGAGGCATCGGCGAAGGTATTCTGGCTGTGCTCGAAGAGCTCGACCGCACTGGCACAATCTCCCATCTTGCTGCACTCGAGCAGCAGATACCACCGGGAGTAATTCAGCTGACCGAGCTGCGAGGCGTAGGTCCAAAAAAGGCGCGGCAACTTTGGTTGGACTACGGTATCACCAGCATCGAGCAGCTCGAGCGTGCATGCCAGGAGCAGCGCGTTGCCACCTGGAAAGGATTCAGTGCAAAAACGCAAGCCGCACTGCTGGAAGCAATCGCCTTCTGGCGCTCAACACGCGGACGTATCCAGCGCCATAAGGCATGGCGCTACGTCCGTGCATTGCAGGAAGTGCTCCAGCAGCACGGCGCTATGCAAGTTTTTGCTGCTGGTCCTTTGCGTCGCGGTGCAGAAGTAATCGAGGAAATTGTGCTGGTGGCTGTTGTTCTCAATCCAAGCACTTTCCAGCCACCGGAAGGATTCCAGGCAGCAGGTTCATTCCGCTACCGTCATCTCACCGCTGATGTCCCTATCACGCTTATCGTAAGCGAGCCGGAATCTGCGGGCACTGCCCTATTCTTTGCCACAGGCAGCGAAGAGTTCATCGCCGCTGCAGTAGCGTCTATGCCCGTGCCTCCACTGCCTCGAGAAGAGGATGTATTCGCTGCGCTGAACTTACCTTTCATCCCCCCAGAATTGCGCAACGATGCTGCGATCGTGCAGCAAGTACGTGCTGGCGCGAGTCTTCCGTCGCTGATTACTCTTGGCGACATGCGTGGAATGATTCACGTGCACACCACTTGGAGCGACGGACAAAACACCATCGAAGAAATGGCACTCCACGCGCGCCAGTTGGGATTTGAGTACATCGTCATTTGCGATCACAGCCAGAGCGCAGCGTATGCAGGTGGTTTAACCGTCGAACGTGTGCTCCAGCAAAAAGCAGAAATCGAAGCTCTCAACAAACGCCTGCAAGGCATCACTATACTGCACGGTATCGAAAGCGACATTCTCCCCGATGGTTCACTCGACTATCCCGACGAGGTCCTTATCCATTTCGACGTCGTAGTTGCCTCTGTGCACACTCACTTCAATCTTTCGCGTCATGAGCAGACAGCACGCATCCTCCGCGCGATAGCGAATCCATACACAACAATTCTCGGTCATCCAACGGGACGGCTGTTGCTGCGGCGTAGCGGCTACGATGTGGACCTTGACGCAATCCTTGCTGAGGCAGCTCGCACAGGTACAGTCATCGAGTTCAACGTCAATCCGTATCGGCTTGATCTGGACTGGCGCCACCATCGGACTGCTACTGCGAAAGGCGTTCGCTTCGCCATTGATCCCGACGCACACAGCATCGAAGGCATGGCGGAAATAACCGATGGCATCACTGTTGCCCGTCGAGGTGGACTCACCGCTGCAGATGTGGTCAACACCCTTTCTCTCGAGCAGTTTCGTGCTTTTACCACCCAGCTGCGACATAGCAAGCACCATCGTGTCTCTGCTCTATGAAGCGCTTTTGGACTTTCATCATTGCTGCGATGCTTGTGCTTTTTGACCAAGCAACAAAGCTTGCGGTCAAGGGCTTTTCTCTGTTCGGCATCGAGCACCACGGCATGCAGCTTGGACAGTCATTTCGGCTGTTAGGAGAAACAGTCCGCATAACGTTTGTGGAAAATCCGGGCATGGCATTTGGTATCGAATTTGGGGCAGCGAAAATTTTTCTGAGCCTGTTCTCCCTGACTGCAGCTGGTGCAATTGCATTCCTGCTTTGGCGCATGCAGCAGCACAAGGTAGCGTGGTATGTGCAGCTTGCGTTTGCTCTCATCTTGGGTGGTGCTGCGGGGAATTTGATCGATCGCATCTTCTATGGTGTGCTCTATGGCGATGCACCACTATTCTACGGGCGAGTAGTGGACTTTTTGGATGTCGATATCCCCGATGTGCGAATTGGCACGTTCGTGCTCGAGCGATGGTGGGTGTTCAACATTGCTGATGCTGCTGTCTCGTGTGGATTGATCCTGCTGCTTATAGTGGGGCATCACATGCCGCCTTTGCACTCTCTGCTGCGCCAACCATCAGCAACAGTACCATCGAACGACACGCAGAGCGTCTCTGAGATATCCACGCAAACTTTCTCCGCATTCCCCGATCGAGAAGGAACCGGGTAGCCATTCCCTGCCGTTTGGTGATAGACTCAATGAGCATGGATTTCGCTACCGGTAATGCAACGAGTGGTCGGCGTTGATGGGTACCGAAGTGGATGGATCGCAGTAGAGTTGCACGTTGAGCATACTCACCTCCTTACCGTAACCGCCCGCCATGCATCCCATGTTAGTCATCTTCTCTACGACTATGCCGATGCCGCAGCAATTGCAGTAGATATGCCCATTGGGCTATGGGACGACGGCCGAGCACGAGCGCGCCCCTGCGACACAATTGCTCGCAACATACTTGGCTTGCGCGCCAGCACAATCTTTTCTCCTCCCACTCGGGCAATGCTCTCTGCATCGAGCTATGAATCGCTTCGGGGCGCTGGATTGAGCATTCAAGCATTCCATCTTATTCCTTCGATTCGCCAGCTTGATGAGCTGCTCACGCCAGCAATGCAAGAGCGCATTTGGGAATCGCATCCGGAGCTAAGCTTTACAGCAATTACAGGAACGCCAATCTGTGCCTCCAAGCACACGCGCAAGGGCAGCATGCAACGCATCGCAGCACTATCTCACGCATTTGGACTTTCCCCCGCTGCGATGGAAACGCTGGTTGACGATTTGCGTCGAATGCTGCACATGCCAACAGCAGCAACCCGCGATATCATCGATGCATTTGCCCTGGCATGGAGTGCATGGCGTTCCGTTCGCGGTTGTGCAGAGGTGTGCACAGGCGAGCCCGCAACCGATTCGCGTGGTCTTTTTATGGCTATTCGCTACTGAACCAGTCTATATGCACTCTGCGTCTCTTAATGCGGAGGCGGCAGAATGCAAAACAAAAGACGCGCAAGAAAAAACTGTGCCATTATGGAAGGAAAAAATTCTTGTAACCATCGACAAAAAAAGTGCTTGCATGCGCGGAGGTGCCATATTATTTTCGCGCTGGGAGAGAGTACGTGATGCCTCCTTTCGTTGTGGTGGTGAAAGGTCTCCGGGGAGTGCCCCTCGATGTTGTGGTGCGTCGAGGGGCATTTCTTTTTCAAGACAGAGTATCTTTGAATTGTTTCACTACTGTCTCCGATATGCAGAATGATTCTGCTCGTTGCCCTTTTCGTGTTCGTCTCGATTGAAGCGGTAGCGCATACAGAAACGCCGGGACAGCCGCAGCAACAGCCTATTGCGTTGGTCGGTGGGCGCATCTATACAATCTCCCACGGGATTATCGAAGAAGGCACTGTTGTATTCGACCGTGGGAAGATTATCGCAGTGGGCACAAACGTCCCCATTCCTGCCAACGCATACCGCATTGACTGCCGAGGGAAGCACATCTATCCAGCCCTGTTTACATCCCATTCGACCATTGGGCTGATTGAAATCGAGGCAGTCCGCGCCACCCGCGATGCAGCGGAAGTTGGGCAATTCAACCCGAATGTCCGTGCTGATGTTGCCTACAATCCCGACAGTGAAGTTATCCCAACGGTTCGCTCCAATGGGATTTTGCTTGCCACTGTTGCCCCCGAGGGCGGGTTTGTTAGCGGCATTGCCTCAGTTATGCAGCTGGATGGATGGACGCGGGAAGATATTGCTCTGCGCCCCCAGGCAGCCTTGGTAGTCAACTTCCCAGCACTGGCAACGTACCGTGCACCGTGGATTCGACGCTCCGCTCCAGAGCAGCGCCGAGATGCAGAACGCCAAATTGATGCACTCTATGACTTTTTCCGTCGCGCCCAGATGTATGCCCGTGCAGCTGCAGCAGGGCTTGCCGACTCGAAGAAAGACCTTCGCTTCGAGGCACTGCGCCCCGTTTTCGATGGCACTATGCCGGTGATGATTCGTTGCTGGGAGTACAAGCAAATTCTTCGTGCAATTGAATTTGCCCAGCATTTTCAGCTGCGCGCAATCCTTGTCGGTTGCAGTGATGCATGGCGATGTCTCGACCAGATCAAGCAGAGTGGTTTCCCCGTTATCATTGGCCGGGTCCACAGCTTGCCTATGCGCGATGAAGAAGATTACGACATTGCTTACCGTTTACCCGCTATTCTCGATAGCGCCGGCATTCCTTTCGCTATCAGCGATGCGGGATTCTGGCAGCAGCGCAATCTTCCCTTCCAGGCTGGAACTGCTGTCGCATTTGGACTTCGCCACGACGCCGCTCTCCGAGCAATCACGCTTTCGCCAGCAGAAATTTTCGGCGTTGCTGATCGAGTCGGTTCAATCGAGGTCGGCAAGGATGCCACACTGATTGTCTCCAGTGGCGATATTCTCGACACTCCGACCAGTCGCGTCGAGATGGCATTTGTGCAGGGACGTCGCGTCTCTCTTGAAAGCAAGCACACGCGACTTGCCGAAAAGTACCGCACTCGTTACCGCCAAATGGCGCGATGAGCTTCCCTCCTGACGGAACTCTTCTGGCAGCACAGCCAGTGCCAATGCCCGCAAGCACGCGGAGCATTATGCGGCGTCGTCTGTCGGCTGAAGAATTTGCTCGGTATGAGCAAGTGCAGATGTACGCCATCACCTACGTCAGCGAAGGGCTGCGCATTTGCGGCTATCTGGCGGTGCCTCCTGCTGGACCGCAGCCGTATCCGGCGATTATCTTCAACCGTGGCGGTGCAGGTCCACGGGCTGCATTGCAGCCGGAAGGTGCCTTCCAGTACATTGCTCCGCTTGCAAGCTGGGGCTATGTCGTAGCAGCCAGTAACTACCGAGGACAGGGAGGCAGCGAAGGCATTGAGCAATGGGGCGACGGCGACGTCCGCGATGCTCTCAACTTGCTCCCGTTGCTACATCAGCTGGGATACGTGGACACCGATCGCATCGGGCTTGTCGGAGGAAGCCGAGGCGGGATGATGGCGTTCATGATGCTTCGCCGCACCGATGTCTTTCGTGCTGCAGTTACCATCGGTGCACCAACGATGCTCCATCGCTGCTCACCGCATTCTCACATTCGCCGAACCTTTAACCGCTTTCTCGATCCCCAGCGCGACATTGAGCAGCAGCTCCGAGAGCGTTCCGTGCTGGTGTGGGCAAACGAGCTTCCCCGCACAACACCCCTGTTGATTCTCCATGGAACCGGCGACCGACGAGTTGAACCTGAGCAAAGCCTCCATTTGGCCCTTGAACTTCAGCGTCTGCAGATGCCGTACAAGCTCATCATGTATGACAACGCAGACCACATCCTTGCTGGTCGCCGTGCTGAAAGCGATCGGGATATTCGCTGGTGGCTGGACCACTATGTTTACAACCGTGCTCCTTTGCCGAAAACAGGTCCTCACGGGGCATAATGCCGTAACTTTGTCTGGCGATTTTCGTGCGTCACTGCATGCAGTTTGAGCTTCAGAACGTCACAGTGCAGTTCGAGGGCATCCCTGCACTTCATAGCGTGAGTGCGACCATTTCCAGTGGCAGCATGGTATTGGTCACCGGTCCAACAGGATCAGGCAAGACAACCCTGCTGCGATTGCTCTACGCCGACATACTGCCCACCAACGGTGCAGTATTTATCAACGGTCAGCGAACGAGCACGCTTTCCCCGCGCCAGCTTCGTCGTCTTCGACGCCAGATGGGCATTGCATTTCAAGACGTCCGTTTGCTCGAAGAGCTCACCGTGTATGACAACGTCCTTCTGCCGTTGCTCTACCGTAAAGTCCCCCTGGAAGATGCACGACGCCGCACACTCGATGTCCTGGTTCGCTTGGGCATCAGTTACGTGCGTGAAAAATTCCCATCCCAATGCTCGATGGGAGAACGGCACTTGGTAGGGATAGCCCGAGCTATCGCCGTGCAACCGCAGTGCATCATTGCCGATGAACCGACAGGCAATCTCGATGTGGATACCACTGCCCTTGTTGCAGAAGAACTGCGCAAAGAACATGAGCGTGGCGCAACTGTTATCGTTGCTACCCACGACCCGTTCTTTGCGGCACACTTTGCAGCTACCGAGCGACTTGCGCTCTACGAGGGGAATCTTGTGGGAACAGAAACGGCAGTACCTAACCCATGAACTCACTGCGCATTGCCCTGCTCGGCTACGGACGGATGGGGAAAACAATTGAGGAGCTTGCCCAGCGACGAGGGCATGCAATTATTCTCCGCGCTACGCGCCACTCTCCTGCCACAGCTGCAGCACTTAGCGGCGCCGATGTAGCAATGGATTTTTCTTGCGCCGAGGCAGTTGCCCATCACGGAGCACTCTGCAGCGAAGTCGGTATTCCCCTGGTCATTGGCACGACTGGATGGAATCTCGATGACGCCTTCATCCGCTCAGTTGCTGAGCGCATTCCAGTAGTGATTGGGGCAAACTTTTCAGTGGGCATTGCGATAGTTAGCCGACTGGCGGCAGAGCTGGCACAGATGCTCCATCCGCCCCTGGAGTACCAGATTCATGTGCACGAGATGCACCACCGCGCCAAACAAGATGCACCCAGCGGCACTGCACTCCTTCTTGCCCGCACTATCGCGGAGCATTCAGCTATTGAGCGCCCAATTCTCCCGGCACCACACAAGCTGCCGCCACCCTCGGAGGCGATCACAATAAGCTCTGCGCGCGTGGGCTTGGTTGCTGGGACCCATACGATCGTCGCTGATTCCGAAGCCGACACCATTGAACTTACCCATCGCGCGAAATCGCGGCATGGATTTGCACTGGGTGCTATCCTTGCTGCGGAGTGGATTCGGGGCAAACAGCCCGGCATTTATCACTTTCCTGCGATCGCATTCGACGTGTTCGCAGCAGCATGGCACCAGAGAACATAACGTTCGACATCATCGTCCCCACCTACGAGAATCCCGATGAGCTCCGTGCCTGCCTTGCGGGGCTGGGAATGCAGACATTCCGCTTGTTTCGCGTGTTCATCTGCATCGATGGAGAAAGTAACAATGTTCGACGCTTGCTCACAGAAATAGACTTGCCTTTCCCGCACTGTATCCTGAGCCATATGCACAATGCTCACCAAGGACGCAATGCGACGCGAAACTTAGCACTGCCGTACGTAGCAGCCCCCTTTCTTGCGATGCTGGATTCGGATATTGTCCCAGAGCCCACCTGGCTGGAGGAACATTACTGCTTGCTTCGGCAGCAGCCATGCGTGTCGGTGGGAGATGTGCGTTATACGAACGCCGACGAGAACATTTGGGCACGCTACATCCAAACCCGCGGCAAAAACAAGTACCGACACGGGGAGCATATTCCTGCGTACTACTTCACCACAGGAAATGTTGCCCTCCCAACAGCAGTATTTGTTGCCCTTGGCGGTCAGGATGCCCGCATGCATAGCTACGGCGGTGGCGACACAGAATTTGCTCTGCGCTTGGAGAAGCACTTTGCTTTGCCGGTCCTCTTCAACGCTCGAGCAGTGGGAAATGCCCGCATGAATAAATCCCTTGCGCAAGCATTAGCGCAGTACGAGCAGTTTGGCGCGGAGAATTTGCCCTACATTCTGTCGAAGCATCCTGGAGAGCAGCGCATATTCGGCGTGCAGTACCTGCAGGGGCAGCGCTGGCGGGACCGAATGCTCCGCCTGTTGGCATTATCACCGTTGTCGCAGTGGCTTTTGCAACTGGTTCCTCTGCCAATACGTCCACTGGAGCGTGCGATCGTACACTTTGCAGTATTCAGTGCGATTGCTCGGGGCTGGACTCGACGGAAGCATTGGGAGGCACAGGAGGTGGCAGCGCAATAAACATGCGCAGTAGCTTCTCTGCATAGCGAACCGAGGCAAGGGGACTGCTTGTTGCGTTACTGAAGCCAAAGAGCGTTTCCATCTCTGCCTTGTTCGATGGCGCTACCTCTTCTGGTCGGGAGAACATAAGCGTCACTGCATAAGCAATCAGCAGCACAAATTCCAATGAGATAGCAAAAAGCACCAGCGACGGGCGCTCCTTGGGGATGAACTGCAATCCTCGCAAGCCAATTATGATGATGAGCACAGCAGCACCAACGTAAATACTCCCCAACACTGCTTGCTCATACTCGATGGTGAAGTGGTTACGCAGATACAAGCGAAATGCGGACCCAAGGTGAAGGAATCGGCGTATGCCGCCATCCATCCAGAGCACACAGCGCTGCAACAAGAGCACTTCATCAGAGGAAACCAGCAGCTCTTCCTCGAGTATCGAGAGCTGTTCTGGAGTAGCCTCGGCAAGACGTGCCCGCAGGGCAGCAACATCTGAGGCATTCACCACGCCATATTCCCGCTCAGCCAAGTGCTCAAGCGCTTCGGTAATCTCGCGCTCTAAGTTTTTTCGTACCAACCCGACCGAAAGCGGAAGGAGAGCACTGACGACTGCAGCAAACCCAAAGCCTGCTGCACCAATAAGTGGCAGCAGGGAAAGAAAAGGATTGAACAAGTACACTTTCGCTTCTGTCTCCTGATACACTCCTCCGCCATTGACTACAAGCATCCATTCAAACCAGCGACTGGTACACTGAACCTTGGCACCTAACGAATCGCGGAAAATTGCCTCCAGGACTGGCACTGCAATGATCTCGAAGAATGCCAGGGCACCAATGCCGACAAGCCCACCGAAGACTACTATCTGGGGAAGAGTTGTCCGTCTCCGTATCTGGGGGTGTATGCGCGCGTTCATTGATTTCTGTGTTTGTTTGTCCAATGGGAAATTACAGCAAAAAAGGCAAGGGCGCACTGCGTGTGGACGTGCGCCCCGCCCTATCCCGGAGTTAAGAGCCCCCTCTATACACTGGTTGATACCCTCACACACAGCGCAACTTAGCCACCTGTCCGCAGGCTTGCTATCCGTACTTCTACGGATTTTTGTGTATCTATCAATTCTCCACGTAACCAATGACTGAATTTCAGGCTGCATTTTTAGCGCAGTTAGAACACCGCGCTGCCCAGATTGGCGGTCGCATTGCCTTCCCCGATGCTACTGACCATCGCACGTTAGTAGCTGCACAAGAGTTAGTGATGCGCTCGATTGCACAGCCTATCTTGATTGGCTCTCCCACAGCAATTGCCGATGAAGCCCACAAAGCAGGGATCATGCTCGACCCTGCGATCACGATTGTTGACCCCACCGACCGCGCTCACGAATGGGCGGAACTGTACTGCCAACTCCGTCCTACTGAGCAGATAAGCCTGGCTGAGGCAATCGATCGCCTGCAAAATCCGCTCTATGCTGCAGGACTAATGCTCCGCCAAGGCGAGGTTGATGCCGTTGTGGCTGGCTCTCTTTCGACTACCAGCAATGTACTGCGTGCTGCGTTGGCAACGGTTGGCTTAGCGCCAGGAATGAGCATTGCCAGCAGCTTTTTCATCATGGTGCTCCCAGCGCAGGTGCTCTTCTACGCCGATTGTGGCGTTGTGCCTGATCCGAGCGCAGAACAACTGGCAGAAATCGCGATCGCAACGAGCCAAAACTACCGCCAGATAATGGGACAGGAGCCTTTCGTTGCATTCCTTTCGTTTTCGACCAAAGGGAGCGCTCGCCACCGGCGCGTAGAAAAAGTGCAGCAAGCAGTTGCCCTCACGCAGCAGCGTGCTCCATGGCTTGTCTGTGATGGCGAACTGCAGGGCGATGCCGCTCTTGTTCCGGACGTTGCCCAGCGGAAAGCGCCTGGCTCCCCAGTGGCAGGAAGGGCAACAGTGCTGATTTTCCCAGACCTCGACGCAGGAAATATCGCGTACAAACTAACGGAACGACTCGCAGGAGCAGTCGCACTTGGTCCTATCGTCCAGGGATTAGCCCAGCCTTACTGCGATTTATCTCGGGGTTGTTCTGCTCGTGACATCGTGTGGATAGCATGCGTTGCCTTACTTATGCGCTCTCGGGACGGTAGTGGTACACCACCTGCACCGGCTGCGACTGCGGCAAGCGGAAATGAATGACCAAGTCCATGTGCGAGGTTACCTTGACTCCTCGGTTACGGACAGGTTTGTATCGAAGCAGCGACACCAGGCGGAGCGCTTCTTCATCGCAACCATAGCCAATTCCCCGAACTACCCGCGGGCGGTGCACCATGCCCTCTTCGTCCACCTCGAAGGCAACGTGCACATCGCCCTCAACACGACGCACCAGTGCTTCTGTTGGATAGCGTAAATGCTGACGGATGAACGCTTCGAGCGCTTTCGTCCCTCCCGGATAGCTGGGAGTACGCAGAAACTGTTTTTTGCGCTGGGGCTTCTGGGATTTCTGTTTCATTGGCTCCGGCGCAGCTTATCCCGAAAAATTGCTTCGAACTTCTCCACCTTCGGGCGGATAACAAAAGCGCAGTAGGCTTTGTCCGGATTTCGCTCAAAGTACCGATGGTGGTATTCCTCCGCCGGATAAAAGGCACCAAAGGGCACAATTTCGGTTACAATCGGCGCCGGGAAAATGCCGCTGCTATCGAGCAAACGCTTGTAGTGCTCGGCGCGCTCCCGTTGATACTCGTTGTGGTAGAAAATCACCGAGCGATACTGCGGACCAACATCATTGCCCTGCCGATTCGGTGTTGTTGGATCGTGTGTTTTCCAGAACACCTCCAGCAGCTCGTCGTAGCTAATGCGGCGTGGATCGTAGGTAATCTGGCACACCTCTGCATGTCCTGTAGTGCCCGTGCAAACTTGCTCATAGGTGGGATTGGGCACTGTTCCTCCGCTATAGCCCGGTACGACCTGCACCACACCCTCCAAGCGAGAGAAAATTGCTTCGGTGCACCAAAAGCATCCCGAACCAAAGGTTGCCACTTCCAGTGAATCGTTCATAGTCCTGTTGACAGATGGTACTACGGAAACATGCGAAGTACTGGGCGGCTGGGTCCTCCCATCGCAGCAGACCAGGAGCACCAGCACACCGTACAGCGTTCCGCGCCATGCCTTTCTCATGCAGACGAGCGGCGAAGTTCGACCCGTGGATCGAGCACGGCGTATAAGACGTCTGACGCAAAATTGACAAGAACAAACACAATGGCGGTAAAGAGCACGGTCCCCTGAATCATCGGATAGTCGAGCTTTGTGATGGCATCGAACGCTGCGCTCCCAATGCCGGGCCAGTTGAAAATGTACTCAACAAAGTACGCCCCTGCCAGCAAACCTGCAAACCACGTTCCCACTGTTGTCACTACAGGATTGAGTGCATTCCGCAGCGCGTGGACAATATTGACCCGCCAGTCCGGCAGTCCTTTTGCGCGGGCGGTGCGGATGTAGTCCTGCCCAAGGACATCCAGCATGCTTGCGCGCGTCACCCGCGCAATGATAGCCAGCGGGCGAATCCCCAGCGTGACCGCAGGCAACACCAAATACGCAATGCCTCGGTCCACATACCCTGCAATCGGGAACCACGGCAGCACCTCCCCAAAAAGCACCGCCAAGAAAATTGCCATCACAATCGAGGGCACTGAAATACCAAACTGCGCTATCGCCATCGTTGCACTATCAATCCACGTGTTTGCTCGAAGGGCTGAAACCACACCCAGCGCAATACCAAGCACTGTTGCAAGTACCATCGCAACGGTTGCTAATAATGCCGTTGCAGGCAGTCGATCGGCAATAACTTCCAGCACTGGACGATTCGATGCAATCGAGCGTCCCCAATCGCCGGCAAGCAGCCGTTCGAGATAGCGCCAGTACTGCACGTAGAGCGGCTTGGTGAAGCCGTACTGCTCACGGAGAGCTTGGAGTGTTGCTTCATCGGCACGTTGCCCAAGCATCACGCGGGCGGGATCGCCGGGAATAGCACGGATGAGAAAAAAGGACACCGTCACAACACCCAACAGCATCAACACCGTGTACCCAAGCCGTCCGAGGATGTAGCCGACCATCGCGCGTGTCAACTATTCGACTGAAGGCGAATTTACTTCACCACTGATCCTGGCGGAATAGGTCCTCGCGGCGATACGAGCACTAACTGCTCGCCACTATTTGCTGCAAGAAGCATTCCGTGTGATTCCACGCCCATCAAGCGTGCAGGCTTCAGATTTGCAACGACGACCACGTCAAGCCCAATCAGCTCTTCCGGCGCATAGTGCTTCCCAATGCCTGCTACAATTTGCCGTTGCTCATCGCCGAGATCAACAACCAGCCGCAGGAGCTTCTGGGACTTGGGAATACGCTCTGCTGCAATCACCCGCGCTGTCCGTAACGCGATGCGTCCAAACTCCTCGATGGTAATCTGTGGTGTTGAAGGCTCGTCCTTATGCGTGTCAGTTGCAGCAGAAGTGGTTTCCTGCTGCACGCCAAGCTTTGCCTTTTGTGCCGCGATGGTAGCATCCGGGATAGGCTCAATAAGCCGCTGTGGCGGACCGGTAGGTGTACCTTGCTCGACAAGGGGCAGTGGAATAGTGCTCCATACGTTGTCCCCTGCCTGTCCATCGTTTGCTTTGCCCGTGATTGGCTGAGTAATTCCACACAGCCGCTGGATGCTCTCCGATAGATTCGGCGTCACCGGCGCAAGAGCAATGCCAATGGCACGCAGCACCTGCACGCAGGTAAAGAGTGTTCGCGCACATTGCGCAGGATTGTCCGTAAGCGTCTTCCACGGAGCAGCGTCGTTGAAAAACTTATTTGCAGCACGAGCCAAATTTATCGTCTCGCTAACAGCATCCCGAAAGCGGAATGCATGGTAGTGCTGGGCAATCGTGCGCGTGCCGTTGATGACAGCAGCAATGACTGCGCGTTCTTCCGCAGAGAAATACTCGGTGGCAGCGGCAATCGTGGCAGCTACTTGTGAGGATGGTTGGCTTGCTGCCTGGCGTGCAACCTGCTCCCAGCGAGCCGGAAATTCAGCATCAGCAGCATCGAGCACTGGCACGCGCCCCTGGAAATTCCGTGCCAGGAAGGCAATAACACGGTTGGCGTAGTTGCCTACAATTGCTGCCAGCTCGTTGTTGGTTCGGGCTTGAAAATCGCTCCAGGTAAAATCGGCATCGCGTGTTTCGGGAAGATTCATCGCCAGTGCATAGCGCAGCGCATCACGATGGTGCGAATGGGGAAAATCCGCCAGTGCATCTTGCAGGTCAATGCTCCAATTGCGGGACTTGGAAAACTTCTGCCCTTCGAGATTGAGAAACTCATTGGCGGGAACATTCTCCGGCAGGATATAGCCATCCCGCGCCATGAGCATGGCGGGGAACATCAACGTGTGAAAGACGATGTTGTCCTTGCCGATAAATGCCGCATAAAACGTGTCATGCTCGCTTGAGCGGAGCCACCACTGCTGCCACGCATCGGGCGTTCCGCGCTCGCGTGCCCACTGCTGCGTTGCGCTGATGTATCCCAGCAGCGCCTCAAACCACACGTAAAGCACTTTTCCCTCGGCATTGGGAAGAGGAACAGGCACTCCCCACTGCAAATCCCGCGTAATTGCGCGATCTTCAAGCCCCTGCTTAAGCCACGCCCGTGCCTGCTGGAGAACGTTTTCTTTCCACGTATGCTCCCGCGCTGCAATGTACTGCTCGAGCGCTTTCTGAAATTGGCTAAGCCGAAAGTACCAGTGCCGCGTTGGACGCACCGACGGCGCCTTGCCACTGATGAGCGACCGCGGATTTTTCAGCTCCAGCTGGTTGTAGTAGGCGCCGCATTGCTCGCATTGATCCCCTCGCGCGCGGTCGTAGCCACAATACGGACACGTTCCCTCGACGTAGCGATCTGGCAAAAACATGCCTGCATCATCGTCGAAAAATTGTAGCTCTTCGCGTTCGTCGAGCAAGCCGCGGTGGTAGAAGTCCAAAAACCACTCCTGGGCAAGCTGATGATGCTCGGGGCTGGAGGTTCGTCCATAGACGTCGAAGCTCATGCCAAACTGCTCGAAGGCAGCTCGATTGGCGTGGTGGTAGTGGTCCACGATCTGGCGCGGGGTTTTGCCTTCTTGTTCGGCTCGAATCGTGATTGCAACCCCGTGTTCATCTGAACCGCAGACGTAAAGCACTCGCTCGCCGCTCAGGCGCAAAAAGCGCGCGAACATATCGGCAGGTAAATAAGCACCAGCAACGTGACCAAGGTGAATGTAGCCGTTTGCGTAGGGAAGTGCCGCCGTGATGAGGTATTGTCGAGCCATGCTGCACTGAGGAAAACCGTGGGCGCAAAGATACGGGAGCATGCACAGCCGAAGTAGTAACTTGCAACGTCTATGGCTGCGATGGAACAACACACGCAACTTCCCCCGCGCGCGCGACAGCAGCGCACACGTATCTCCATGCTGCAGCTTTCCGTACTGCAGCGCGTCGCGCGAGCAGCAGCGCTACTGCTGAGCGCAAGTGGCGCTCTTGTGCTGATAGCGGGAGTAGCACTCTATGCCCTTGCGCATACTGCTGTGTTCAATCGCTGGCTTGCCCAGGTTGTAACTGCGTTGGTGCGAGATCAGCTCAATGCAGAGCTTTCGATTGGGAGCGTGCGCGTGGACATCTTCCAGGGCGTCCAGCTTGATTCGGTCTTGCTTGTTGCCGATGGCGATACAGTGGTGTTTAGTCCACACATTGAACTCCGCTACACCCCCGAAGCGTTGTTATTCCGCACCGTTGCAATTACGGCTCTCCGCATTGAATCGCCTCGGTTGTTGCTGGTACGCGGTGCTGATAGCACATGGAACATCAGCCGCATCATTCGCCCATCGAGTGAGCCTGCTGGCGAGCCGCCATCGCTGCTGATCTATCTGCGGTTGTTCGAAATCAGCGATGGTGCAATCGCTATTCACGATGCCTTAAGCCCAAGCGACACCACTGGACGCTTCGACCCCTTCCATGCCGAGCTGGAGAACGTGCAACTGCGGGCAACAGGACTTGTGCATCTTCGCCAGCAGCGATACACGTTGGCGATTGACGCGCTTTCCTGGCGCGACCATCGAAGCGGCTGGGGATTAGCCCATCTTCAAGGCATTGTGGAAGCAGACACCACAGCGCTCCGCATTCCAGCGCTTCGCGTCGCATTGCCCCAATCCCACGTGCACGTCGAACAGGCAGTGCTTGACTATGCCGGACCGCACCTATCCTACCGCGGCCGCATACGTGTTGATTCCCTCGCACCAGCAGACTGTTGGCATCTCCTCCCGCCGGACATTGCAGTAGGGAAAACGCTGGCATTGGAAGCATCACTCGACGGCACAGACACCAGCATGCAGATTGACCTTGCCGAACTGACCACTGGAGCATCACGTCTTCGTGGCAGAGTACAACTGGCTGGGCTTGCTGCCGATAGCACGCTCCGGTGGAAAGTAGCCATCAGCAATGCATTCATCACCTTCTCCGATCTCAAGGCGTTGCTTCCCCAGCTTGCCCTGCCGCAGCTGCCTGCTGTTTCTACCTGTCGCATAGACCAGCTTTGGGCAAACGGTGCGGGCGAAAAGGTCGCAACACAGCTCCGTGCCATGCTACCTGTTGCAGAGCTGGACATCCGCGCCCAGCTCCGTTTTGCCCGTGTCCTTGAGTACACCTTCAGGGGGACGGTGCGGAATGCCAATCTTTCCCTGCTCGATTCAACGCTGCCCCAAAGTGTCCTCCATGCGCAGGTGCAGATGGAAGGACGCGGAACAGACCCTTCCCGTGCTACAGCGCGTGTTTTGCTCCAGCTTGACTCAAGCCGAATCCGGACGGCACCAATAACCCACGCCACCATCGTAGCGCATTTGGCAGGAGGAATTGTCACTCTCGACACTCTCGAGGCGCTCCTTCCCTCGAGCGAGGGCGACGCACCTGCCCGGATTTCCGCGCATGGATCGCTGGCACTCCACCCGCCGCATCACCTTACTCTTGAGCTCGTGACAGAGCATCTATCGCTTTCCCAGTTGCTCGACGACCCGCTGCAGCCAGAGTTACTTTCAGCCGCGATCCACCTTCGGAGCAGCGGTGGCACCCTTGATTCACTGGTCGGGTCGCTTGAGGCAGATATTTCCGAGCTGGTCTTTCGCGATCGCGCGGTGTTTCCCTTTCACCTGCACGCCCATGTGGGATATGACGGCAATGGAAAGCGTGCTATAGTCCTGCAATCCCCTCAAATCGAAGCGGAAATTACAGGCAATTTCACCCTTAGCGGGCTGGCACGCATGGTTAGTGCTCACACTACTCTCGCTGACACTCTTCTTGCCAGCATTCAGAACGAAGCACTCGGTGGTAGCTATACCGCTCTTCCCCCTGTGGCGCTCGGCGATACTCTCGATGCAACGGTACACATCCGAGTCCAGAGTCTTTCGCTGCTAAGTCCACTTCTTTCCCCTTTGGTGCTCGAAATGCAAGGCTTGGTCCACGGACAGCTACGCAGCGATGGCACCAGCAGCCATATCAGTTTCGACACTATCGCGATCAGTCGTCTGGTGGCAGCAACACCGGGCGGTTTCTACCTTGCCTCGATGCCGCTCGATGGCGCATTGTCCATCCAATGGCGTGACCTTCGGACTGCACCCCAGGTTGCAGCAGCCTCGATTCGCGTCGCCATAGACTCAGTTCTCCGGATTGGCGCTCTGCGGATCGTCCGTCCTCAGCTGCAATGGCTGTGGGATGGCACCCATGCGGTTGTTGAAACCGGTACTGCCTGGATTGAGAACACGATGCCGTTTGCATTCCGTGCACGCATCATTCCCCACACCGAACGCAGCTTTACTCTGCGCCTTGAGAAGCTCCGCGTCGGTGTATCGCCAACGTTTACGTGGAGATTGGCAGAACCATTCGACTTACGCGAAGATGCAGGGCTCTATGCCATCACAGCTGCACATTTTGTGCATGAGCAGAGCCCTGCACAACTCGACGTTGATGGCACAGTGAGCGCAGACGAATGCCACTTGCACGTCTTGCTGCGGTCGTTTGACCTACCTCAGCTGGAAGCCATCCCCGCACTGGCATCGGTGGAACTTGTCCAGCAAATCGGTGGGCAGATTGATTCGCTGCTATGTGAGATAAGCGGCCCGTGGAAACGGCCACATCTATCGCTTACCGGCAGAATTGTTGGTCTTGCATACGGCACTATCTCAGTCGGCGAGCAGGACATCACACTCAACTACGATGGCACTACTCTTCGCGGTGGCACAACGCTGTTTATCCCTGCTGGGCTCAGCAAGCGCACCGCACTCGATCTGCGCGTTGAATCGCTTCCGCTGACGCTTTCGCTCGTCCCTTTCGAAAGCTCAATACGTCAGCACGAGCTGATTTCGATCTACCTCCACGCCACAGATTTGCCAATGGCAACAATCGAGCCATTTTTGCCTGCCCTATCGCAGCTTCACGGCACAATCAATGCGACAGCGAACATTTACGGCACGTTGCCTGGCACTCTTGGCTTCAAGGGAACTGCCCGCTACGACCACGCGGAGTTTCTTGTCACCGCTACCAACATTCGCTACCGCAGTCGGGGAGTGATCTCGCTGGAGAACAACGTTCTCCGCTTGGACACCTTAGAGCTGTACAACGATCCAGCAGACCTCATTGGAGGATTTGCCCAGATAAGCGGTGCAGTGATATTTAGCGGCTTTCAGCCGGACTCGCTCGACATTAGCGTTCGCATCCCAGGCTCGCGCGGCTTGCTGGTGATGAGTAATGCAACCGCCGCTGTCAACAGCACGATGTACGGTCGAGTGGTACTCTCGACCGAAGAAGGGGGACAGTTGCGCCGCTTGTGGTTGCATGGTACTATTGACCAGCCACGTCTTGATGGCTTTGTCAGCTTAGAAGATGCGGACGTGACGTTTCCTCCCTCGACTGATGTGACGGTACAAACATCCAGCTTTCGCTACCTTCGTGCAGGGGAAGGGTATCTCGTCACAGACCTTGTCACTACTGCCCCCCGCGAGGATACAACATTTGGTGGCGATCTGCCACCACGGAGTGAGCAGGAACGCGCACCAGTACGCCTGAGCCTATCTCCGGGCTTTTCCGAGCGACTATACACGGCAGTGGATGTAAAAATTCGCCGCCAAATGCGAGTCAAAATGGACTTTTCCAGCGTTGAGCAGCTTGTTGCATTTGTTGAGCAGGAAAATCGTGCCGACTATCTGCGTTTTATTCGCGAGGGGAACCGGCGCACTGAACTGCGCGGCACGCTCGTTGTCGATCCCAGCTCCACCTACAAGTTCTATAGCACCTTTGCCGCCGGCGGGCGATTGCGCTTTGTGACCGGCGCAATTGACAATCCAGAAGTGGATTTGCGGGCAGTCTATGACGGCGAGCGTGTAATTGGCAGCGATAACCGGCGAGAGCAGTACCGCATCGTGCTCTACATCACTGGCACCAAGCGCCAGCCACGTGTCCGCATGACCTACTACCTCAATGGCGAGGAAGCGCCGGGCACTCACGGCGATTCAACACGTATCATGACCAACGCGCTGCTTTTACTGCTCTTTGGGCGCACGCAAGAAGAACTCACCGGGGGCGGCAGCGGTAGAATTGCCACCACTGCTCTCGACCAGAGCGTCAATGCAGCGCGCTCAGCTGCCGTTTCCGCATTTTTGACCAACGCGCTGCAGGGTGGTGTTATCAAGAACGTCAACATTGACTTTGGATCGAGCGATGTAACAAGCCTCTCCCAAGCACGCATTATGCTTACTGGCCAGCTTTTTGGGGCTAACGTCACCATTGGCGGATCGGTGGCTGACTTAGCGCAAAACAGCCAAATCATGCTGGACCTTTCTATCGGCAATGCCCTCGGCATTGAGTGGCTGCGCAATCTTATTGCCCAATTTCAGGCAACGGCAAATCCCGGCCAAAGCCTATCACGACAGCAGAAGCAGTGGGAATTTCGGCTTGGCTGGAGGGTGCCATAGCATGTTGCACTACCCCGAAGGCAGCAGATGAAACTTATTCGCCTTGATCCCGCAAACCGTCGCGACCGACTTCGCTTTATCAAAGCGCAGTGGCGGTTCTATGTCAACGACCCTTTGTGGGTGCCACCCTTGATTTTCGACCGGATGAAGTTGCTCGACGTCCGCCGCAATCCCTTTTTCCAGCATAGCAAGATTGCTCTCTTTTTAGCGATGGAGGGGAGCACCCCTGTTGGACGCATTGCTGCTATCATCAACGACAACCACAACCGTACCCACAACGATCGCGTTGGCTTTTTCGGCTTCTACGAGAGCATTGCTTCGCCGGTGGTGACTTCTGCACTGCTTGATGCTGCCAGCGAGTGGCTTGCGCTCCACGGCATGACTCACATCCGCGGACCGGTCAACCCTTCGATGAATGACGAATGTGGACTGTTAGTAGAAGGCTTCGATCGGCCCCCTGTTATCCTGATGCCCTACAATCCGCCATACTATGCGGAGCTCCTCGAAAGCTGGGGCTTGACAAAAGCGATGGACCTTTACGCCTACCTTCTCGACAGCAACACCTACCGTTCTGAAAAGCTCGATCGCTTGCTCGAGGTAGTGCGCCAGCGCACAGGAGTACAGATTCGCTCGATGAACTTCCGCGACCGACAGCAGTTCCGCCGCGATGTCACAACGCTCAAAGAGCTGTACAACACCGCCTGGGAGAAAAACTGGGGTTTTGTGAAAATGACCGATGCGGAGTTCGACTTTCTCGCTGCCGATCTCAAGCAAATTGCCGATCCCAACCTTGTCCTCATTGCCGAGGTAGAAGGCAAACCAGTAGGGTTTGCTCTTGCTCTTCCCGACATCAACCAGTGCCTTATCCACAATCGGAGTGGACGGCTGCTGCCGGGTCTATGGCATATTCTCACCAAGCGCCATCGCATCACAACGGTGCGGATTATCGTACTTGGTGTTCTTGCAGAGTACCGTCGTACCGGCATTGATGCTGTACTCTACTCCGAAGTTGGTAAGCGGGCGCAAGCACGCGGCGCACAATGGGGAGAAGCCTCTTGGGTACTTGAAACCAATGATGCCATGAATTTCGCCCTCAAGCACACGATTCGGGCACAGCGCTACAAAACCTACCGCCTCTATGAACGCCCCCTGTAGCATGGCAGTGTACGTTGCTTTTGGGAAAGATTGTGATCGTGCGGCAATAGACCGCTTCTGCCCCCTTAGGACAGGAGGACAAAATTTTGTGCTCTCCCAATCGTTACCGTACTTGTGCCGAATAGCTTCTCCGCATGCCATGTTGAACTACTTGCGAAAGCAGGAATGCGCATGGGAATCGTCATTGCGCTCATGGTAGTTGCGCTCGTGCCCCAATGGGCACAAGAGACACCTACTCCTCAATCATCAGTGATGGTGACGCGAACCTTTACTGTCTATGGCAATTGCAACACCTGCAAAAAGAATATTGAGCGCCCATTCAAGAGCATGGAAGGCGTTGAATCAGCTCGGTGGGATAAAAAGACCAAGCAGTTTACCATCACGTTCGATACGACAAAACTAACCGAGCGGCGCATCAAAGAGCTTATCGCCGAACAGGGCTACGATACCGACGACGTCAAAGCCAGCGATGAGGCGTACAATCGCCTTCCTAAGTGCTGCCGCTATCGAGAGGGTAATCCTCACAACCACCACTAATTCCCAATGGCAGAGCGAATTCGACCGTGGCTGAGTGCACTGGTAGTGACAACGCTCGTTGTTGCCAGCGAGGGCATTATGCTCAGTTTGCACTGGTGCTGCGGTACAGTCGAATCGGTTACATTCTACACAACTGATGACAATTGTTGCTGCCAATCAGAGGAAGCTTCTGGTTGCTCCATCACCGAGGGCGAAGACTGCTGCCACACCACCGCTGCATACTTTCTCCTCCCCGTTGGAGGTAATCGTACCGACGAGGGCATTCCTTTTCCACCGATAGCACTTCGCTCGGTACACCGTCTTCCCCTCCAATCCCTGCAACAGATTTCTCCCTTCTTGCGCACTATTCCCACCGAAGTGCCTCTTGACTGCTCCCTCTATCGTCTCCGGCGTCTCCAGCTATAGTCCACTGTAGGAGGAACAAACACTGCTCCCTCAAAAAGGGAGCTATGCTGCAGGCTCTTGCTGCAGCGGTTGTTGATGTTTCACTTTCTGCAGTGGATGTTTATGAAACAGCTCGTCCTATTAACTGCTTTGGCACTCGAGCTGAGTGCACAAGTGCTAGTAGGTACTCTTCGGGGGCGTGGTGCCGATGGTACACTTACACCAATTGAAGGCGCGCGGCTCCACTGGAAAGGGAGCCAGTATGGAGCACTTACCCGTAGCGACGGTAGCTTCGCTATTGAGCGCCCTACCGCGGGGCATTCCTTCGATACCCTTATCATCACCGCCATTGGCTACCGAGGCGATACCGTTGCCGTTGCGCGGACTCTTCCCCGCTTCGACCACATTCTTGAGGCAGACTACATTGTCCCTCCTATTCAGGTGGAGGCGGACGCTCCGTCCATTGCAGCGGCAGAACCAATCCGTACCGAGCTTGTCACTCGACGTCAATTGGAACAATCTGCGTGCTGCACCCTGGCGGAGTCCTTCGAACGAAGCGCCTCGGTCGAAGTGCAACTGTCCGATGCCGTGCTCGGGGCAAAGACCATTCGTTTGCTGGGGCTGCGGGGCATTTACACCAGTGGGCTCATCGAGGCAATTCCCTTGCTCCGCGGTGTTACGGGAGCATTTGCGCTCGATGATGTACCAGGACCATTTCTCGACTGCATCAGCATCTCGAAAGGCGCCGCCTCGATTTTAAGCGGCTACGACGGCATCACCGGGCAAATCAACGTCGAATTCAAAAAGCCAAACCGCGATGTGCCCTTTTTCGGCAATCTGTTCGCCAACCATCTTGGCCGCACAGAGCTTAATCTAACCAGTGCCCAGCAGCTGAGCCCCACGCTGTTTTCAATGGTCATGCTCCACGGACGCATGTTTCAACGCGACGTAGATGCCAACGGCGATGGCTTTATGGACATGCCCCGTTTTGGGAACCTCAACGGGATCGCCCGCATACTGTGGCAGGAAGGTGACATCGAAGCGCAACTTGTCGTGCGTCCAACCTGGGGCAACTACCGTAGCGGTACAATGGGTGCCTGGACTAACGGTGTCACAGGGTACCGCATCGAAACTACCACCGAACGCGCCGAAAGCTACGCCAAAGTAGCCTTCAATAGCCCGCGCAGTCCCCTGGCTGACCGCCTGGGATTTCAGGCTGCAGTCTCCTGGCAACGACTGGTAATGACCGCTGGTGATCGTCGCATCAGTGCTCGGGAGCACTTCGCCTTTGCCAAATTGATTGCTGCCGTCGAGCCCAATGAAAGTGTCAAACTGCTCTATGGTACCTCCCTGTTGATTGATGCACCCACCGAACGGCTGGATTCCCTGGTCCGTGAGCGCAGCGAGGTTGTTCCCGGCATCTTCGCTGAAGCAACCTGGACTCCATCACCAGCACTAGTGGCAACGCTCGGTGTGCGGCACGATTGGCACAACCTTTTTGGTGCACAGCTGACGCCCCGTATGCACATCAAGTATTCCCCCACGGAGCTTATCACGCTGCGCCTGTCGGCCGGAACAGGAATGCGCGTTCCACTGATGATTGCAGAGAATGCTGCTGCCTTCCTCAATAACCGCCAGGTGCTCCTCGATTCGGCCATCCTGCCTGAACGAGCATTCAACGGAGGCGGGGGAATAACCGCAACCCTTCTCATTGCTGGCCGGGCAGTAACCTTCGACGGAGAGCTGTACTACACGCGATTTTCGCGTCAATTGGTCATCGACTTCGATCGCTCTGCCCGCCAGCTTGCGATTGTTTATGCACCGGAGGGCTATGCTACCAGTGCTCTGCTGCAGGCCTCCACGACTCTGTTCCCACGTTTTGAGCTTACGGTAGCCTACCGTTTGCTCGATACCTACGCCTACACGGGCGGCATGCTCCGGTTGCAGCCATTGGTTTCGCCCCACCGGATACTAATCGCCGCAAGCTACATGAGTGCTGACAGAGTGTGGGAAATCAACCCCCTACTTGTGTGGTACAGTGGTGGTCGCATTCCCACAACTGACGACAACCCTGTGGTCTACCGTTTTGCCGATCACTTTCCCGCTTATGTGCGGGCTTCCTTGCAGGTGAACTACCGCCCCATTGGCTCCCCCCTTGAATTCTACGCAGGAATCGAGAACATTCCAAATGTCCTGCAACCGGTTGCCGTGCTGGCTGCGGACAATCCGCGCTCATCCTATTTCGATGCCTCGCTTGTGTGGGGACCGCTCGAGCAACGCACCGTGTACGGCGGAGTTCGGCTCCGCCTGGGCGAGCCGTTCCAACCGGAGTGCCCATAAGTGTGTCTCCGCTTTCCGAAAAACCAATGTTATGCACTCTTTACGCACACAACATGCCGACAGAGAGGAAATTTGCGTTCAACTAACCACTAAGACATCCCGTCGTCTGCACTTGTCGGCGGAAAAGGATAATTGCATGCGTTGAAGTTGTTGAACTGTTCATTTAGGCAACCTATGAAAGCGTTGGTCCGATTTGTTGTTGGCATCTGGTGTGTCGTCATTGTTGCAAGTGTTGATCGGTGGAGCACTCCTGCCGTAGCAGACATTCCCGAACCGCCAGAGCCACCGGTGTTAGTCTCGCCAGCAGATGGTGCAACAAATGTTCCGCTCGACCCAACGCTGCGATGGAATCCATCGCGTCGGGCACGGACGTACCGTCTCGAGGTTGCGCTCGACTCTGGCTTTACGACCATGGTTACTGTGCAGGAGGAACTTGCTACGACCGAGTACCAGCTGCGCAATCTCAATGAGAACACGCGCTACTACTGGCGCGTCAATGCGTCGAACGAGGGAGGAACAAGCCCGTATTCGAGTACCTTCAGCTTCACCACCTTGCGACGCATTCAACCGCCAGCACCGCCGATTCTGCAGTCCCCTCCGCGTGGTGCTCGGGGAGTGGAACGGAACGTAACCTTGCGCTGGAATCCAGTCGAGAATGCGGAATTCTACACGCTTCAGGTTGCAACCGATTCAGCATTTGCCACAAAGGTGCTCGACACTACTTACCTGCGGAACACAACGCTGCAGCTGCAAGGGCTTGCCTACCAGACCCGCTACTATTGGCGTGTTCGGGGGTCCAACGCTGCGGGTGATGGCCAGTGGTCTGCTACCTGGTGGTTTGAAACGGAAGAGGAAGTCACTGTCTCTGTGGGCGAGGAGGTTCAGTCAGCAGTTACTGTCACCAGCAGCCATCGCGATGGGAGCACCTACTTTGCCTTTACTCTCCCCGAGGCTGCAATGGTCACTCTCCGCATCTTCGACGCGATGGGCAGAGAAGTTGCGGTCTTGATTGCCGAGCAGCTCTCAGCAGGCATGCATCAATGCCAGTGGAGCCATAGCACCGTCGCCGGCGGAGTGTACTACTACCGATTCGACGCAACCCCTCTGGTGCACGCAGCACACCCGACAACCGTCGAAGCAAAGCCATTTGTTGTGCTCAAATAGTCCCTCTTCTCCCTCGAAGCCTTTTTGCAGGGCAGCCACACTGGGCTGCCCTGTGTTGTGTTAAGGGGCAATGCAGGCGAGTAATTTTGCCCCTACTTTTACATACGATTGCATCCGTTCGCAACGGTGCCACTTTCTGCATTTTGTCTTGCACATCAATGATCCATTTGCATGTTCACCATGCAAACGGGTAACAAATGTCGAAACGACTGAAAAAGAAAAAGCAACGAACCAAACCATGCAACGATTAGCTTCGAAGCCCAGCTCTAGCAAATGGCTGATGCACTCCGCGGTTCGATGGATGCTGGCAAATACCACGCATTCCCAACTTCTGCAAGAGTGCGACGCTGGAGGAAATCTGCATGCATGGCTATGTGCTCACGCTAGGTCGTTATGTCGGAGCCGAAATAAAAGAAGACGACGCCGAACCTTTCGCGGAGAAGATGCAGCGCCTTGTGGCTAAGCGGCGCCGGCAGCAGGCTGAGGGCTTGAAACTGTGTGGTGGAATTGTTGATACTCTCAGTGGATTTAGGTATGGAGGATAAGGGAAAGAGTTTACTTGCCTTCTTGCAGGCAGTGGCAAGTATTAGGCGAAAGCGCATTAGCTCGTACGGCTCTACAGACAAAATCCTCTGGATCGCAGACATCCCTAAAGGACGTGCTGAGTGCCGCTCGCCCTTCCTGACCGACAAGCCGGACGATTTGGGAGAAATCTGGCTGGAGGTCCGAAAAAAGCGTATGCCGGTGCGACCGCCAGTGCCGCAAGTTGTTGCGGACTGGGTGCGTGTCGAGGACTTAGACCATCCAGAAGGACAGCCTAAACTACTGCCTGAGATCAAGGTGATCGTAAAGCGGAAAGTACCGGGCTCTGATGCAGGTGAAGAGGTGATCGAGTTGCATCGACTGGTGGACCATCCGGAGGTTGAGAAAGCCTGGTACGAGTATTTGGTCGAGAAGTGGGAGCCGTGGGCACAGGAGATGCGCCAATGGCAGGAGGTGCAAAAGGTCTACGAAAACCTCGACTTCATGCGGCGCCGACTCGAAGAGGCAGAAGAGCGGTATGAACTTGTGCTTGCAATCGGGTTCCTGCAGTGGCGTGATCCAACCGGCACGAATGTTGCCCGCCACGTTCTCACCGCACCTGCAGAAATTACGCTCGATGCAGCACGAGGTGTGCTCACTGTCCAACCTTCTGCCTCGTTTGATAGTTTCTGCGTCGAACTCGACATGCTCGAGCTTCAGGACCGCCCTCCCCTGAACAAGGATAGTATCAACGAAAAACTCGAGACACTCGACATCCAAGCATGGAATATCGAACTCGTCGCTCCCCTTCTGCATGAAATCGCGAATAATCTTCGCGCCAATGCCCAAGTCGACGAGGGGTTCGAGCATGCCGACCGCATCGAGGACCATCCGCGCCTATCGTTCGCACCTGCGCTCGTCTTGCGCGAGCGACGACAAATAGCGTATGATGAGCTGATTGGCAAGTTTCTCAACACTGCTACTACAAATGGATTAAGAGCCACAGCACCATGGCTTCGTCTTGTCCAAGAGGGCAGGTCTTCGCATGATGGTCCGGCTGAGCCGATTGCTGCTCCTGAGAACAATGCATCTAGCTTCGAGGAAGATCGCCTCCTCTTTCCGCTACCGACTAATGAAGAACAGCGACAGATTGCCAATCGCCTTAGAACCCATCCCTGTATCCTTGTCAAAGGACCGCCAGGGACAGGAAAGAGCCACACGATTGCGAACTTAATCTGTCACCTCCTTGCAAGAGGCGAGCGGATTTTGGTGACCGCGCACGCTCCGAAAGCGCTCATAGTGCTGCGTGCTTTGCTCCCTCCTGACATAAGGGACCTTTGTGTGACAGCACTCGGCTCCTCACAAGAGGACCAACGTCTTCTCGAAGAAAGTGTCCGCGGAATCCTGAGGCGCTGGAATGACTGGTGCGAGCCGGAGGCTGCACAGCAAGAGATCGAGAAGGCAGAGCGTGATCTCCGAGAACTTGAGGATGAACTAGCCCGGGTAGAGCGGGACTTGCGGATCTTCCGAGAGGTAGAGACGTACTTGCATAAGTTACCCGGCGGCTACTCGGGAACGGCTGCGCAAATCGCGCGCCTATTGAGCGAACGCGAGCATGAATTCGGCTGGTTCTCTGAACTGTTTCCGAATGCCGAATTCCCCCTTGACCCCTCAGAAAGCGACTTCCTCGTGGAAGCCCACAGCTTCTTCACTGCCGATGTTTGTACCTCGCTGCAAATTGAGGTCGGAGAAGCAGATCTTCCAAGCCCAGATGAGTTCGCAGTGCTGATCAAGCGGCTGTCAGATGCGAAAGAGTTAGCACAGTGCGCACAGCAGGGAGTGGAAAACTCCAAAGTAGGGTTTCTTCAGCAGGTTGGGACAGAGCAGCTCCGCCAATTGCGTCAAGCTTTGAAGGCACTTGATGATCACGCCTTCCGAGCCAGCCGAGTCTTAGGCGAAGGGTTGTTGGGGATCATTCTCCAGGACCTATTAGCCTCTGCGGAATCAAAGTGGGCTCGCCGTGCAGCGTATTCCGAAGCTCTGTTGGAGGATGCAACACGTCTTCTTAAAGTCATCGGCTCGGCACAGGTTGAAATTCCAGATCGCATCCCAGAAAATCAGCTCGCAACGGACGTCCAGCGACTTCTGGCACACTTTGAGGCAGGCGGTTGGAAGGGCTTCTCTGTTTTTGTTCCACGAGTCGTGCGAGAAACTCGCTACATCGTCAACAGTTGTCGGGTTGACGGGAAGAAGGTCGCACATGTCGAGCAGCTTCGGTGCATTCACGCCCATTTGGAGCTACAGCGCAAGGTTCGCAAGCTGCAAGAGCTGTGGGACATGTTATTGAAGCGGGTGCCAAGCTATAGGGATACCATATCGCAGGCAGCAGAGCTTACAGCTGAGCTGAAGAAACTGTTGCAGTTTTTCAAGCCCGAACCAGCAGGCGTGCTGGTAAGTGTTCTGGGGTCAAACTGCGCAGCACTGGTGGCTACTGCTGAGAGCACCCGTTGGCTGATGGCTATCGACGCAGTATTAGCTCTGCGCGAAGCTCGTGAGGCGCAGCAAGAGCTTGATCAGCTTCTCCAGGCTGTGCGCACACATTACAACACAAATCCCCATCCCTGCATGAGCGCTTTAGAGAGCGCCATTCAAACGTGCGATGTCGATGCCTGGCGCACCGCTTGGCAGGAGCGAGAGCGCATCAGGCGGGAGAAGCAACGTCTTACACGCTACCAAGCCTTGCTTGAGAAGCTTGATAGAGCATGCCCAGGTCTTGCGAAACTCCTCCGCGGCAGCGGTGGCGAACCGATCTGGCGGGATCGTGTCCGAAAGCTTCAGGAAGCGTGGAACTGGGCAATTGCCCGCGCATGGGTACAGCAGTTCTCCAATCCATCAGCTTACGAGGAGCGCGTGAAGGACTATCACCGTCTGCAGCAGAAGATTGAGAAAGCAACCGAACGTCTTGCTTCGCTTCGAGCCTGGAAGGCGTTCTTCGATCGGCTTGATGATAAAACCGTCCAAAGCCTGATTGCTTGGACACATGTTGTGAACAGGATCGGGAAGGGTACAGGGAAATACGCCCATCGTCACCGGCGCACAGCCCGCCAATATCTTATGGATTGTATCCCGAGCATTCCGGCATGGATTATGCCGCTTCACAAGCTCTGGGACTCCGTCGATGCAGTGCCTGGTCTCTTTGATACGGTCATCGTTGACGAGGCGTCGCAGGCAGGCATTGAGGCTTTAGTGCTGCTCCTCCTCGCCAAGCGTGTTGTCGTAGTAGGGGATGATAAACAGAACAGTCCTGAGGCAGTTGGTATTGCAGAAGACGACATCGGACGGCTTATCCAAAAGCATTTGGGAGCATTTCACTTCCGAGAGGAGTTCCGCCCGGACGCTAGCCTTTTTGATCATGCGGATCGAACATTTCGGAGCCGTATCGTCCTTCGCGAGCACTTCCGCTGCGTGCCTGAGATCATCCGTTTTAGCAATGACCTTTGTTACCGCGACACCCCACTGATTCCGCTGCGCCAAGTGCCTCCCGAAAGACTTCCGCCTCTCCGCTCACGTTTCATTGCCGAAGGTGCTTGTGAGGGAGACGGTCCAAGGATCCGAAATCGTGCGGAGGCTGAAGCCATTGTCGATACTATTGTGAAGCTGATCGACGACGACGCTTACAAAGGAAAGAGTATGGGCGTCATTACGCTGCAGGGACACTCGCAGGCTCAGCTTATCGAGACCCTCCTTGCCCGAAGGCTGGATCCCAAGACAATCGAAGAACGCCGCTTGCGGTGCGGTGAACCTGCTACTTTCCAAGGTGACCAGAGAGATGTTATCTTCCTTTCGTTAGTGATCGCCCCGAACGTAAACTTTAAATCCCTCACGCGCCTCCCAGACCAACGCCGTTTCAACGTGGCGATGAGCCGGGCGCGGGATCAGGTGTGGCTCTTTCACAGTGTCAGGCTGGAAGACCTTAGTCCCAACGACCTGCGCTACCGGCTGATCAGCTTTTTTGAGAATCCCCAAGGGGTCAATACCTTTTTTGAGGAGCTTGAGCATCTCGAACGTCAAGCAAGAGTTCCCCGGCGTCAGGGCAACCAACCTAAACCCTATGAGAGTTGGTTCGAGGTAGACGTCGCACTCGAGCTTTTGCGACGAGGGTACAGGGTCCGGCCACAGGTCGAGGTGGCACAATACCGAATCGACCTGGTTGTTGAAGGGCTCAATACTCGACTTGCCGTCGAGTGCGACGGTGACCAGTGGCACGGTCCGGAACAGTATGAACGCGATATGGCGCGCCAGCGTCAACTCGAACGGGCTGGCTGGAGATTCGTACGAGTGCGTGAGTCGGACTTCTACATAGATCGGCAGCAAGCTTTAGCCGCAGTGATACAGGCATGCGAAGAGCTTAGAATCCGACCTATGGAATTCTCCGAAAAGTCTCGATAGAAGACGATCGAAGGAACTGATCGCGTTGTCAAAGGAGATGCGGTAGGCAAACGCCCACGGCGAAAAACTCGGGCTTACCGAAGAGGAACTCGCCTTCTACGACGCTCTGGAGACAAACGACAGCGCAGTGAAAGTGCTGGGCGACGAGACGCTCTGCACCATCGCCCGCGAACTGGTTGAGACGGTGCGGAAGAACGTCACCATTGACTGGACGCTGCGCGAAAACGTCCGCGCTCAACTGCGCGTGCTCGTCAAACGCATCCTGCGCAAACATGGCTACCCGCCCGACAAGCAGGAGAAGGCGACACAGACAGTGCTCGAGCAAGCTGAGCTACTGTGCACAGAGATTCTAACCGCGTGAGGCCGGCTTTGTGCCCGGATATTTAAGAGCGGCTTGGTTTTTCGAGGGTATTCTCTACCCACATGCTAGCTAAATTCGAGCTTGGTAAAGATGCCGAGTGACCTTGGTCACCACATAAACTGCTTGACCACGAAGAAAGTTGTTCTCTGCATCCCGGCAGGATGCACCGTGATAAATACGCTGGCTGATAAAATGTTAGGGGAAATCGCTGAATTAGGTTCAACTACCTGGAGAATATCGCACTGAGTGGACACTATGCCAAAACGGGGATGCACGCACAATTGCACCCACTTGTTAGGTGCTTCCACTGCTGCTCTGCACTCGCTCACACGCGGCCGAAGGACTCCCCCCACCACGCACGTAGCCTACTTTTTCCGCCACTTGATCGTGCAGCCAATGGCTTTTGTGAAAGTGGGGTCTATTTTACTGCCGCTTTTGAGTGCTTCGATAGCGTTGCGGACGTACTCCTGCTCGACTGCCTTTGGATCATCTGGATTGTCATCAATAGCGCCGATGTACGCAACACGGAATTTGCCATCCTCTCCCCGGTGGAGCAAGAATACATGCGGCGTCCGGGTCGCTCCGAAGCGGCGAGCAACTTCCTGCGTTTCATCGAACAGATACTCGAAAGGATAGTTCTTCTCTTTGGCACGCTTGACCATGTTCTCAAAGGAGTCCTCGGGCACTTGAGCGGGGTCGTTCGGGTTGATCGCAACAACGGGATAGCCCTCGGGGGCGTAATCATCGTGCAGGGCTATGATGCGGTCTTCGTACTTTTTTGCATACGGACAATGGTTGCAGGTAAAAATCACAATCGCGCCACGAACATTCCCCAGCGACGCCAGCGAAACCGACCGCCCACTTGTCGAGCGAAGGGAAAAATCTTCGACAGCGTCGCCAACGCGGTAACCTTGCGCTGCAAGGCTACATACCACTACACCTATCGCTACTGCGAGACTCGCTGCACGCATGAAACCACCACTTGAAAAGTTCAACAGCAGTGGAGCAAAAATACAGCCACTATCTACGGTGAGCACACTGGAGGGGGCAAAGCGAGAGAAACGTCCCCGGCACCGGGACAATCCCCGCTACTACTCTACGCTCCGGCATGGGAACAGACACCCGAACCTCAATTGAACGGCGCTCGCTGTAGTCGCGATTCTCTTGGGAAATGGCTTTGCCCACCGCGATAACCTCCAGCTGCCCTCGCTCAACTAAGTCCGCATAGGCAGGGACATGAGTCCGCCATAACCGATCCAACATCAGCGCGGTGTAGTATGCTCGCAGCTGGGAAAGAAGGTAGTTCCCCCCTGCTTTAGAGCGCACAAATGGGACACGACCATTCCCCGGCAGAGAATCACCCACAAGGTAGGGACTATCCTTTGTGTCCATACGAACAACGCCCTGTTGCACGGGAATAGTCGGTCCGGTGTAGCTACATGTGGGATCCAACGGCCGCGGATCAGTCCAACCGGTAACTGTCACGGTGACTTTTTTCCCTTCGGCAACCGCTCGTTGCAAGCAGGGAGCTTGGAACGCTGAGGCCATCGATTGCAAGATGCGTTCAATGGCAGCATCTACTTCTTGAGCAAATTCTGGTCCCTTGCTTTGTGCTTCTGCCATATCAATGCAGGCACTGCCCTCGCGCCTTCCTCGTTCAACGGTGGGAGGAGTAAACACAAGCCGATAGCGGAAGATTTCGTTATCCGAACAGGGAAGACGGGGTCGCTCGTAGGCTACTGCCCCACAACTATCGAGCGTGAGAATTGGGGTGCAGGAGAGCCACGAGATGTATCGCCGCGTTGTCGGACACCAATAGCCCGTTATGAAAAAACGCACGTTTTTGACGGGAAAGTCCTGGATGCACTCGGGCGAGATGATTGCTGCAGTGTCCCAAACCACCAGCGTATGGACAGGTGGCTCCGAGCACCGGCTACTGATTTCCACGGTATCGCGGGAGGAAACGTAGCGGGGAGAATGCACCTGGGCTTCCAATTCCCATCGGACTGATGCCACCGACGGCAAAGGTAGCCGCACCTGGCCTTTGCTATCGGTGGTGTAGAGCATAATCTGCCCACTTAGGAGATCGCGCACCTGAAGCGGACGCCGAGGATAGACGCTGATTGAATCCTCCATCGCGCCACTAAGCCAATCGACCACGCGAGTGCGGATAACTACCTGCACTGTCAACGAATCCCGCGCTGCGGCTGGCAACCGAAGGGCGAACACATCATAATCCCGCCGCAAGGTTCGGTCACTGGTGAACAAAAAAATTGTCCCACGCTCGGCAAAAGCAGGACTTCCCTCATTCGAGCCCCGACGATTGACGTCGGGGAAAGGAACGGGCTCAGGCATGCCGACGGTGGCTCCACTTGCAGGATCATAGGCAACACGCCAAATGTCGTAGTCTCCACTCCGATCGGTTGCATAGTAGAGATAGCCATCTGCTGCAGCAAAGGGAGACTGCTCATTCCACCGCTCGGTGGAGATGGCAAGTTTTACTGGCTCGCTCCAACCTGTGTCGAGCCACCGACTGACAAACAAATCCGTCAGCCCTTTGTCGTGTCCCTCGCGGTCAGAAGCAAAATACAGGAGCCGACCATCGGGAGAAAGCGAGGGCGTATCTTCCCACCAAGGGGACGATACCGCATCCAGCCGCCGCACGCTCCAGCCAGTAGCGGTCCATTCCATCTGGTAAAGATCGTTGTCGAAATCTTTTCCGCCGACCAGCCGATTCGACACAAACACTCCGTACCCCGAGGTGCAAAGGGAAAACGTTACACATCCATTGCGAAGAGTATGGCGGGATGTCTCCCCTTCAATTACTGGACCGAGCGCGGAGGAAGTTTCTATCCACCGTCCATCCATAAACCGAAAGACCTTCAACGCCCGTGCCAGAGGACGCGAAGGTACTGAGGTTGTTACCCATAGCTCCGTGCCTGCGCTGTCAACTCGCACGCCAACTGCACGTTCATCCCCTGGAGTGTTGATGGCGGTTACCGGCTCAACCTGTGCCCAAGCACATTGAAGCGCTATTGCAAGCGCCAAGAGTCTCAATTGAACGGATAGCATGTCAACACCTCCACTTGGGGAAGCGCTTGGGGACTTCGATTGCTCCACGAAAGTTTCTTGACCCACAGGATACCATACGAGCTCCCAAAGCGAAATAGCAAGATATCACCTTCCCGCACAGTCGGCTGCAGTGTCCACTGCGTCGGGTCAAAAGAGCAGCCATATTGGTTGAAAAGCTGGCAAATGTCCTGCGGCAGAGCTGCTATGTTTCGGGCAACAATGTTGAACTCCACCTGCGATGCTCTCCCGGTTGCTAAAACTGCCGTGGTAATGTTTGCATCGTTGGGCGGCGGACCTACGGTTGTAATCCGCAGAACGTAAATCTCCACTGAGTCGGTTTGACCGTCGAGCTGTTCGTTGATAAGCAACGTGTTGTCTTGCTGGCTCTGCACAATGTTGATAGTGATGTAGTACCGCGTGCCATTTGCATCCTGGGCACCGAACTCGTAGAGTGCTGCAGTTGCTTTGCTTGCACAGGCAACGTCCAGCTCTGCGTAGCCGTACACAGGAACCTGCACTAACTGGCTACCTTGCCGCAGTGTAAGAGTTGCTTGGAAATTCCGCTGAGCGGGATTACATCGCCCACGAGGATAGACTGCTGCAGCCGTTGGAACAAAAGCCACCGTAAGACACGTATCCTCGCCCGGAGGAAGTTGAATTGTAGCTGAGTTTCTTCCCTCTAACGAAAATACTCCTCCGGCTCCCTGCAGCTCTGCCCCAAGCTCCACTGTGCAAGGACTTGTATTCCGAATGCAGAGGGTACCGCGGCTGGAGCGGGGGTCATTGCGCGTTGCGCAGTTTTCCAGGGTATCGGACACATATCCGTTTTGCTGCTGCCGAAACAGCGTCGATCGGGCAGTGTCAATCGCAAACGTTGCAGCAGCACTTATAGCGGTCACATTGATGAGAACAGCGCTGTCACAGGGCTGAAGCCCCCGTGCGGTTTCCCGGAAAATCTGGAGCACAAAGGTTTCGCGATACACACGAGCACGCTGCGGCGCAAAACGAATACGTACCGAATCAAGTCGTCCTCCTGGCGGCACCACTACTGATTGCCCTGGGACTGTATTGAGTGCGACAATGCTAAGCTCAGCCGGGTCTTCCGTTCGGTTGGGCTGGACCTGTATGCGATAGCTACACTGCTGATTGGGATTGACTAGCCCAATCCGCACAGTAGTATCGCGGACTGTTCCTAAGCATGCACTCAGCTGGGCATCCACACGTATCGCTCGCTGCGGACAATCACAGATAGCCAAAGGACGCACCTCAAGACTCATATCAAACGTACACTGCCAGCAGGGAGTACCATCCCGCTGCACAACCACGATGGTCACCTGCACCGTTGCGTTGGTCGCTGGGGCGCTGCGATCCACACTGACATTAAACTCGATTCGGTACGGCTGTCCTTGCGGCACGGTCACCGGTGGCTGCTGAGGCGCTTGATTCCCCACGCGCACACGGGCAACCACTTGCACCCCTGGCGGTAGAGCACCCACGCGCACTTGCTCGACTCTCACCTCCGCATCGTTTTGGACAAAATCGCCCTGGGCAACAACGACCGTTTGTCCTGGAGCACATTGCACTCGCACGTCAGAACAAGGTGCCGGCTGTCCACACACTACAGCGTACTGCCGAATAAGCTGCACATCCACCCGAGTCGGACCGCAGGGCACAATCGTATCGAGCCGAAAGTCCCCATTCTTTTGACGACCACGATAGGCAGGATCGAGGGGCGGTGTTGTTCGTAGCAAAATGAGAGCTTGCTCATCAGCAACCGGAACAGGGATGTCGAAGCTTACAACTCCCGGCGTCCCGCCGCTGCCCGTATAGCCTTCTTGTGCTCCACTGGCACGGGCAAATGCGGCATCAATTTGCTCTGCAGTAGCACCACGCCGCGTAATCACCCATTGGACGCGAGCTCCATCAACGGGCTGCCCTCGCTGGTCATGGACAAAAACCACCACTGGCGTGGAAACAATCTCTGCCGTCGGCTCTACTGCTGTCTGGCATGACCACTGTACCACACCCCAAGCGCCCAGTAGAATAAGCCACCAGTAGCACCATCGCATGGATGCATCCTCCCAGATGTTAGAACCGCAGGTGAAGTCCAAGTTTGAGCATAAGCGCATGGACCACTGCCGTATTGACAACGTAGTTGTCCGGTGCTGCGCTTCCCGGAGGGCATACTGCACACGGCGTGCGCACGTTGAGTCGCTGGTATCGGTACCCGACAGCAATCATGAGCACATCCCATGCTGTTGTTCCCGCCCCTGCGCTAAAAAACCATTGGCCGTACTCTTCAGGATTGAGCGAAGGATTCTGCCCTGCACCATCGAAGCCAGTATTGAGCAGCATTCCTCCTTCGAGGAAAACAAACGGCTGCCATCCTATTCCCCGTTCGACATAGTCTGTCACCCATGCTGCCGATGGATCGAGCCGTGGATAGGGCACCTCCTGCTCGCGATATTCATCGCCCAATACCACCGATGTTGGTTCATTGAACGTGCATGAATCGGGCACGTAGCGCTGCTGGCGGTAGAGTTCTCCTTGCGGGGCAAACCAATAGCGCATTTGCCCGCCCACCGGAATACGCCATCGCGTTCCATCGGAATAGGCACCGGTGAGAAAGCCCAGCGACCATCGCTGCCCCAGCAGATTGCCAAAGGGCGCAATCAGAATTTCACCACCAGGGAATAGCGGAGAAGAGCCAATACGACGCTGCGATTGGTCCTTCGCTGTTGCACCTCCGAGAAGAATTCCTTCGATAAATGACGCGCTTGGATCCGGGGGACGCTTACGACGCTCGTATTCACGGACCGGCAGAATAGGAATGACACGAGGCTGACCATCCAGCCCTAATCCCACTGTTCCTGCTTCCACAACGGCTGCTATCGGCACTATTGTGTCGCGGCACATGCCCTCGCGGACAAAGTGGATGCGCACAGCTTGTACATTTGTCCCCGGCAGAAATGTCCGCACAATCGAGCAGCATTGCTCCAACCGAACACGCCCTGCCAGAAGCACATACACTGCACTATCTGCCCCCTTAAGCCGAGACGGCAAAGGACAATCCTGGCATTGCTGCGCTGCCGACACACTCGCCCATCCCATCAGCAGAAGCAGAACCCACTGCATGGAGCTATCTTTATCCTCGCACCCTACCCAAAGATACACAGGTGCCGGCTCCCCATGCAAGCCTTTTACCGTAATTTGCGCTTGTGCAGTGAGTCTTTCTGAGCCAATCCAAATGGCCACCGAGCGACCGACTATTCGCCTGACCGAATACAGCCATGGTGCGGGCTGCGGCTGCAAGCTCAGTCCCCGTGTGCTCGACGATATCCTCCGCGGTCAAACAATCACACGCCGCCATTATCCCCGTTTGCTTGTCGGTAACGACACCCGCGATGATGCCGCTGTGCTCGATCTGGGCAATGGCACAGGTTTGGTGAGCACGACAGACTTTTTTATGCCGATTGTTGACGATCCCTACCAGTTCGGGCGCATCGCATCTGCAAATGCCATAAGCGATGTGTACGCAATGGGCGCAGAGCCAGTGCTGGCTATTGGTATCCTTGGCTGGCCAATTGAAAAGCTCAGCCCAGACATTGCTGCTGAGGTCGTCCGCGGCAGTCGTGACCTGTGCGACGAGGCGGGAATTCCTCTCGCAGGCGGCCACAGCATTGATGCACCAGAACCCATCTACGGACTTGCCGTCAATGGGCTGGTCGAGCTGGCATATCTGAAACGCAATTCAACCGCACGCGCCCAGGATGCAGTGTTCTTGACCAAACCGCTTGGCATCGGGATCATTACCACCGCCCACAAACGCGGAATTGCCCGCACGGAGGATGTTGAAACTGCCATCCGCTGGATGACAACCCTCAACCGCATCGGACCAGAACTGGCACGCACCGATGGCGTTACAGCAATGACCGATGTTACCGGCTTTGGCTTGCTCGGGCATCTTATCGAGATTGCACGCGCAAGTCGCGTGCGCTTTCGTCTTGTGTGGAATGCTGTGCCTACCTTGCCGTGGGTCGATGCATACATTGGCATGGGTGCACTGCCAGGTGGCACAAAACGCAACTGGTACAGCTACGGACAAGACGTTCTCTTCGACGAGCCAGGGAAAACGCCCGAAGAGCAACAGCGTCTGTCGCTCGATCAAGCTTGGGAGCGCTACAAGCAATACATTGCCATTCTGTGCGATCCGCAAACAAGCGGTGGCTTACTGGTCTGCGTTGATAGCGAATTTGACGCTACTGCAGAAGTTGCAGATAAGCTGCGCTCTTTCCGTCTGGCAGCACTTGCAGAACCTATCGCCTACGGCGAAGGACACACCGAACAACCACCATACGTTGTGGTGGACCTTAGCGGTACATCACCACTGTCGGAGACAGCACGCCTATGATTGTCGGTATTTGTGCAGAACACCAGTGGAATCCGGTCGAGCGGCGTGTCGCGCTCGTGCCGGATTCTGTTCGTCGCCTGGTCGAAAAGGGCTTCCGGGTTATCGTGCAAGCAAGTGCAGGAACGGCAGCATCGTATGCTGACGACGACTACACCCGCGCCGGAGCAGCTGTTGTGCCGACAGCGGATGACGTTCTTGCCTCTGCCGATGTCCTTTGCACGCTGACCTATCCCCTGCCAATCGCATCACAATTGCGGCAGGGACAGGTTTTGATCACGCTTGTTCAGCGCTGGAAACACGCTCAATCTGTTGACGAGCTTCTTGCAAAGGGTGTACGAATCCTTGCGCTGGAAAACATTCCGCGCACTAGCCGTGCGCAAGCAATGGATGTGCTCTCTTCGATGGCAACAGTGGCAGGATATCGAGCGGTCATTCTTGCTGCAGAGCGGCTTCCCCGCTTTTTCCCTATGCTCGTCTCTGCGGCGGGGACTATTCCTCCGGCGGAATGCCTTGTCATTGGCGCCGGCGTAGCAGGGCTGCAAGCAATTGCCACCGCACGCCGACTGGGAGCGCAAGTATCTGCCTACGATGTACGCCCTGCCGCACAGGAACAAATTGCGAGTCTCGGCGCTCGCCCCATAGCAATAGACATCGGCACAACGGAAACAGAAACTGCTGGCGGCTACGCACGCCAGCTTGCTCAGGAACAGCTCCAGCGCCAACGCGAAGGACTTGCACCCTATGTTGCAAAAGCGGACATCGTTATCACAACAGCGGCAGTACCCGGCACCCGCGCCCCACTCTTGATTAGCCGCACCATGATAGCAGCAATGAAACCCGGTGCAGTCATCGTGGACCTTGCAGCGGAAAGCGGTGGGAATACAGAACTCACCGAACCAGGATGCGACATCACAACAGACGAAGGTGTCACCATTCTGGCACCGTTGCTCCTTCCGGCACAACTTCCCCAGCATGCCTCGGTGATGTTTTCGCGCAATCTTGCGAACCTTTTGCTCCTATTTGCAACCCGCGATGGGATTGTGTTCCACACCGACGACGAGATTCTCCGGGCGATGCTGCTTGAGCAGACAGAGGCAAAGGATGCATAAGGGGACGTTCTGCAACGTCCTGCAGTAACTTTGCATTTTGCAAAGTCTCTTGTTGTGTGCGATACAAGCGCCTATGGGCAGAATCTTTGAAAAGCGTAAGGAGCGAATGTTCGCCCGCTACGACCGAATGGCAAAAACATTTACGCGTATCGGGCGGGAAATCACTATTGCGGTCAAACTTGGCGGTCCAGACCCTGCAGGGAATCCACGCCTGCGAGCAGCTTTGCAAGAAGCACGCGCCAACAACATGCCTAAAGATCGCATTGAAGCAGCGATCCAGCGTGCTCTCGGACGCCAAGCGGAAAATCTCCAGGAGGTTCTCTACGAAGGCTATGCCCCCCACGGCGTTGCCCTCATGATTGAAGCAGCAACCGATAACCCCACGCGGACAGTGGCAAATCTGCGCAGCTATTTCAACAAGTACGGAGGCTCACTGGCACAAAACGGTGCTGTGGAGTTTCTCTTCCAACGGCGAGGAGTGTTCAAAGTGCCACTCAAAAGTCGCAGTCGTGAGGAGCTTGAACTTGCCCTTATCGAGGCAGGAGCAGAAGACATCGAGTTCGATGAAGACGAAAATCTCCTTATCGCGTACACAACATTCGAAGACTTTGGGCGCATGCAACGCGCGTTGGAAGACCAGCAGATTGAGCTATCGCTGGCGCAGCTGCAATGGATTCCCCTTTCGACAATTACCCTCACCGAGGAACAGATGGACGACGTCGCGCGGCTTATCCAGCACATCGAAGCCGACGACGACGTCCAACACGTCTATCACAACATCGCCTGACCCCGAAGAACAGCACGTACACGCTCAGCGTCGGCGGGAGTGTCCACAGCAAGGAGAGTCGCCTGCGTCGGCACGCACACGAACGTTGCTCCATCGAGGAGTAAGCGCAGCTGCTCCAGTGACTCTGCCCGTTCGATGGGATGAGGCGGCAGCTCCGCAAAGCGCAGAAGTGCTGCACGCCGGTATGCATAAATGCCGATGTGGCGATAGTAGAGCGAGAGCTCCCCTACACCACGATCGCGGTCATAAGGAATGGGTGCCCGCGAAAAAAGGAGAGCAGTGCCATCGGTGCGGCAAACAACTTTGCACACCATTGGATTGCGAACTTCGTCCGCACTCTCCAACGGTGCAATGGGAGTTGCAACATCAGCGTGGGGCATGTGGTCGAGAGCGGAGCGAAGCTGCTCAAGCAGTCGAGGAGGCACAAGCGGCTCATCTGCTTGAAGATTGACGATGATTTCGGCATCGTGAAACCATTGGCGCACCGCATACGCTATGCGATCGGTTCCACTGGGCAACGCCGAAGGAGTCATGCACCATTGGGCACCGATACGGGCACATTCCTGCGCGATTCGGTCGTCATCGGTCAGCACAACGACAGCATCAAATCCCTTTGCTGCAATAGCAGCTCGCCAGACGCGCTCAAGCATTGTTTGCCCTTCCAGGTCACAGAGTACCTTGCCGGGAAAACGCTCAGAGCCATAGCGTGCAGGGATAGCGATCAACGCGCGCACTGCCATTGCAAGCACCGTGCATTTGCATGTTATTGCGGCGGATAAAAGGGCAGTGCAACCACGCGAGCAGGACTACTGCGCGTGCCTGCGATTATTTCGAGAGGAGTGCCCACTTCTGCAAAGGCAGTGGGCACATAGCCAAGCCCAATAGGTACACCCAAAGAAGGAGAAATCGAGCCACTGGTTACGCGCCCGACAGCGGTACCATTGTACGCAATCGTATAGCCTCCCCGAGGAATAAACCGCTCTGCTTCGACAACAAAGCCAACAAGCTTTCGCTCAACGCCGCGCTGCTTTTGCTCCAAGAGAGCATCCCGCCCGATGAACTCCCCTTTCTGCAGCTTCGTGATCCATCCCAGTCCTGCTTCCAGAGGCGTTGTTGTTTCATCAATGTCGTTGCCGTAAAGGCAGTATCCCTTCTCCAGCCGAAGAGTATCGCGGGCGCCAAGCCCGACCGGCTCTATTCCGTAAGGGCGCCCTGCCTCCATGAGCGATGTCCACACGTGCTCGGCGGTTTGCTCATCTCCCCGGAAGTACAGCTCAAAACCCAGTTCGCCTGTGTAGCCTGTGCGCGATAGCACCATCGGCACCGACGCCAATTCCCCCTCGACAAAGGAGTAGTAGGCAATAGCACTTAGGTCCACTGGCGTAAGCGGCTGCAGAGCTTCGATTGCGCGTGGACCTTGCACTGCCAGCAAATTGATAGCCTCGCTGATGTTTTCAAGCTGGACGTCGAAACGTTGTGCATGCTGCTGGATCCACTGCCAATCCTTTTCTTCACACGCCGCATTGACCACCAGCATGAAGCGGTCCGTTGCCAGCCGATAAACAAGCAAGTCGTCAATGATGCCTCCATGCTCGTTGCACATTACCGAATACTGCGCTTTGCCCGGAACAAGCTTGGAAGCATCGTTGACGGTGATGTACTGAACAAACTCAAGTGCCTGCGGTCCCCGTATCTCAAACTCTCCCATATGGGAAACATCGAAAACTCCCACTGCGGTTCGAACAACAGTGTGCTCATGCAGAATGCCGCGAGGGTAGTGGATCGGCATTTCAAATCCCGCAAAAGGCACAATCTTAGCACCAAGGCGTTGGTGGAGAGAATAAAAGCGCGTGCGACGCATTCGGTGTTCTCATAAGGTGACAAAGTGCGCAAAGATACATGCACTCTTGACCGAGGCGCTGCCGTCACATAAATTGCGGTGGTTTCAGCTTGCTTGTTGTTTTCTTTATGCGCCTGGTGTTCTTCGCTGCAGCTATTGCTGTGCTGGGACATGCTACAACGCCATACCAGCAGCTTGTTGAGCGCCTTCGTACAGCTCGTGCAATTGAGTGTCGTGCGCGAACAGCAAGTGGCGAAAGCGTTCGCATCCTTGCAGCCCGCGGGGGCAAGCTTCGTCTTGAAAGTCCCCAGCGCACTATCGTAAGCAACGGCTCTGTTGTCTGGAACTATGTGCCAGCCCAGAAAACCGTCACGATTTCTTCCTATGCTCCGGGCAGCGGCGCCACATTCGATCGCATCGCCTTTGAGCTTCTTGACCAATACCAACCGGTGCAAGAAAGCATTAGCCATGTCACTGTGCGACCACGCAGCGAGCCGTTGTACGGCGTCCGCAGCATCACGCTGGAATTTCACCGCTCGTCTCTCCGTGCCCTCACTGTGGATCATATCAGTGGCACCGAGCGCTGGCAGATTCAATCGCTGCGATTTGATCCGCAACTCTCCCAAGCATCCTTCGAATTCACCGTACCGCCGAACGTTGAGGTAATGGACATACGGTGAGTGCGACCCGTTTTCTAACACCATTGCGATAGAAGGTGGTACCCTTCACATCATTGATTCCACACTTGATTCAAATGTGCCGTAAATATCTCCCTGTGCCAATCTCGACATGTGGAAACACAGTAACCTACATGGAAAACTGTGGACCGAGCGTAGATACCCTGTCCCTAAACACCATCGGTGATACCCATTAGTGAATTTACTCATCCGTTGTCATAGCAAGTGCCCAATTACTGATTCTCATTCCTATTTCAGGATGAATTCAACTACTACGCACAGCTATCTAATCACGTTTTGTCCCCTCGTCGCCCCGTACCTGACTTAGCTGAGCGTCTAGAATATCACGATATCACGCCATATGGAGCATTGGATGTATCTGTCAGTGCATGCATGCACCAGGGGAAGGTTTTCCCCTTGCAACCGCGCCATTGGTCCTCCCATGGTGCTCCACTTGCCCTCTGTATTCGGTGTACCTCTATTACCATATTGAAGAGCAAGCTCTCCACACATCAGCAGCAACAGTTACTGCTCAATTTCCTTCTACCTTGCAGCTAATACCAGCGAGTATTCTCTTCCCCTATGTGCATGCATACAAACCTAATGTTTTTCGGTTGATAGACGATACATTAGCCTGGCGCACATATGTCCCACTACGATGTCTTCAACCAATGCCCAAGACTACAGCACGGAGTGTAACAGAGAAAAACGGCACAGTAAACCATGCTACCACAGCAGGTAAGAATGCTGAGTACACACAAGATTTTTACCGGGTACTGGCGCAGTATGGCGACTCGATTAAGGCTATTCAGGAAACCCTGATTCGAGTTGCCCAGCATACCGAAGGTGAGCAGCAACAAGCAAATCGTATAGCTGTTGAGGCAGAACAAGCAAAGGACCTGCTGGGTATGATTTCTGCCAATCTCAACACAATGGGCTTTACGATTGAGCAAGCCGCACGTTCTATTGAAGAGCTTTCTGCACGGGCTGGGCAAATAGGCGGAATCGTACAGATGATCAAAGAAATTGCAGATCAAACCAACCTTTTGGCACTTAATGCTGCGATCGAGGCAGCACGCGCTGGGGAACAAGGTCGTGGATTTGCTGTTGTTGCTGACGAAGTGCGTAAGCTCGCCGAACGTACGTCAAATGCAACCCGCGAGATCTCTGCGCTCGTTTCTGGCATTCAAACAGAGATTCAACATGCACGAGGACAGATGGAGCAGTCAGCAAAACAGTCTGCGCGGTTCAGTAGCGAAGGTGACGCAGCAATGGAGAAAGTTATCAAAATGATGACATACGCAAAGGATATCGGTAAAACAATGGCAAGTGTAGCGCTTCGCTCATTTATCGAGCTGGTCAAGATTGACCATTTAGTCTGGAAGTACGAGGTGTATAAAATCTTCTTGGGTCATTCATCAAAGAGCGCTGATGAGTTTGCGCTCCATACCACCTGTCGCTTAGGGAAATGGTACTATGAAGGGCAAGGGCGACAACAGTTTTCTCACTTACCAGGCTATGTGGAATTGGAAGAGCCTCATAAACAGGTTCATCACAATGGCGTCGCGGCTATCAATGCCTTCCGAGAGGGCAAGCTAAGCGAAGCAGTGCTTGCCCTTAGCAAAATGGAGCAAGCGTCTATGCAAGTACTCGAGCACTTAGAGCGCATGGCACAAGCATCTATCGCTTCGGTTGCAGCTCAAGGCTAACGCGGAGTATCGGACAATGTCAGAACTACTCCGTATTATTGATGCGCGGACAAAGCTCGCCGGAACTAACAAAGTGGAAATTTTACTGTTCCGGTTAGGTACCGATCCTACCAGTGGTGCCAACGAACTTTTTGGCATCAATGTGTTCAAAGTCCGTGAAATCATGGTGAGACCCCAGCTACATCATCCTCCTCATCGCCAACCAGGGGTTGAAGGAATTTTCAGCTTGCGTGGTACCCTGATACCCGTTATCAACCTGCCTGCTTACTGTGGGCTGCAAACCCAAGAGCCACCCAACGTGTTGATTGTTACCGAGTACAACAACCACACGCAAGGATTTCTGGTTGAGTCTGTCGAGACAATACTGCGATGTGATTGGACACAGGTTCGCACACCACCTCCCGCCTTTGGTTCCAGTGCGCAGCGCGGACTAATCACTGCCGTTGTTCAAACGAACGATTACGGCTTGGTGCTTCTTCTCGATGTAGAGAAGATTTTACTTGAAACGGTTGCTCCACCCCATGATGACCACGCTTACACCGCAGTCGAACCTATTTCCAGTGCTTACCCTCTTCACGTGGTTTACTGTGACGATTCGCTGGTTGCCAGAAAACAAATCGAGCGAACGCTCCAGCACCTAGGGGCCAATGGTACCGGATTTACTAATGGTAAAGATGCATGGGTCTACTTGAAAAAATGTGTGGGAACAGCATTGGAGCAAAACGTTCCTATATCGCGCTTGATTACTGCTGTCCTTAGCGATATCGAGATGCCAGAAATGGATGGATTTGCATTGACACGAGCTATCAAGTCCGATCCTAATCTGCAAGCGATACCGGTTATTATTCACTCATCACTCAGTGGGGCGGCGAATGAACAGTTGGCAAAGTCTGTTGGTGCAGATGGATACGTATCCAAATTTGAGCCTTTTCGTCTGGCCGATACCCTTCGTGCAGTAATTGCGAACACTACCGACAATGTCTATGCAAGTAATACAGCATAGCTCAACAGAGTGGATTGCCGAAATAGATAGCCGCTCTCGCCTTGCAGGCTCGAACATGATGGAGGTTCTCCTGTTCAGCCTGGGCACCAATGAGACTTTTGGAATGAACGTGTTCAAGGTTCGAGAAGTCCTCCACGCACCCGCAATTACTCCTCTTCCTAATAGTCCTCCGTCGGTTCGCGGGGTTGTAAGCCTTCGGGGAAGCATTCTCCCTGTTATTTCCCTGCGCGATATTCTCGATCACCCAGCTGCACCGGAACATGAACGGATATTGATTGTGGCAGAATTTGCACGGCACCTTCAGGCTTTCTTAGTCTCTCGTGTTATCCAAATCGTTCGAGTACCCTGGGACATTGTTCACCAGCCTAATCCCGCACTTGCAGAGCACAATACATACCTAACAGCACTTTTTCGCTGGGATAATACGGTAGTATCTCTGCTCGATGTTGAAATGATTCTTTCCACCGTCCTGGGAGAGCAATCTTCAATTCCTGCGATAGAGCGACTCAATCAATCAGCAACAGTGTTCTTCGCTGATGACTCGGCAATTGCACGAAAAGAAATCATTCGTGTCCTTGACAGCATGGGCATACGCTACCATTACGCCTCCTCAGGAAAAGAAGCGTGGGCGAAGCTTAACTCCTTAGCACAATCGGCAACATTAGAAGGTACCCCCCTTCATTCAACGCTTAACGCCATTTTACTCGACATTGAAATGCCAGAAATGGACGGCTATACTTTGGCGCAGACTATCAAAGCGGATCATCGTTTTGCAGGCATTCCGATCATCATGCATTCATCTTTGTCGTCCCAGACAAATCGCACAACGGGCTTCCGGGCAGGAGCAGATTATTACGTGGCCAAATTTGATCCAATAGAATTATCTCAAACAATTCGCGCAGCATTGTCCCACACTCTGCCGTAATGCAATGCCTATCAATGCACCACCAACTACAACTTTTCTGGTTGTCGATGACTCACCGACTATGCGTCGCATTGTTCGTAACGTTCTCCAAGACAACGGATTCGAAAATATCGTTGAAGCAGACGATGGAACCACTGCTATTGAGATGCTCAAGGCAAAAAAAGTGGATGTAGTAATCACGGACTGGAATATGCCAACAATGACGGGGCTCGAGCTTCTAAAAGTAATTCGCTCTTTTCCCCAATGGAGTGCCCTCCCGGTGCTCATGGTTACCAGCGAAGCACGGAAAGAGAACATCATTGCTGCCGCCCAAGCAGGAGCAACCGGTTATATCGTCAAGCCATTTACACCTGAAACCCTGGTAGAAAAGCTCAACAAGGTTTTTGAACGCATTAGTGTCACTACTGGAGCATAGCTATGCAAGACTCTCCAGAATTAGAAGCTCTGTTCGACCAAGTCTATGCTGAACTGCATCAACACAATCGCTCCTCTGAGCAATCAAGCGGTAATATTCATGACCTCTCTTGCGAACAGAATGAATGTATTCCTGAGCCATACTATTCTCAGTTGGGTAGTCTGCTCCGTCGCCTTCATTCTACGCTGCAAGAACTCGGATATGATCGTTCCATCGAGTATGCGGTAGGGGATGCTCTGCCCGACACCGTTGAGCGATTAGACTTTGTGCGGAAAGTAACAGCTGAAGCTGCCACAAAGGTCCTGGATGCCACCGATTCAATCAAACCGATCCACCAACGCCTGCGTGCAGAGATGCAGCAGTTTGCTCAGCAATGGCAGCGTTGCGCCCAAGGCAGCTTGTCCCTTGAAGAATTCAAACAATTAGTCAATGACACACTCATTTTCTTTCAAAATGCACCATCCACTCTTGACCTCCTGCAACAACACCTGACTCAAATTGTAATGGCACAAGACTTTCAAGATAGAACCAATCAAGTACTCGGACGCGCCATAGAAATCACCAAAACAGTCGAGTCCGAGCTTGTCAAATTACTCGTCAATGGTATCCCCCCAGATCGGAAAGCAACTATCAACAACGATTTGCTTCAGGGCCCGGTCGTAAATCCTGATCGGGAAGGTGATCGCGCACTTATCAACCAAGCACAAGTGGATGCATTATTAGAAAGCCTTGGTTTTTGATTCCTGGAGGTATTTCTATGTCAATGGATTACAGCAGCGAACTGCTCCACGATTTTGTCATCGAAGCACGTGAGCTAATCACCAATGTTGATCACGCCCTTGTTGAGCTCGAACGAGACCCAGCCAATATAGATTTACTCAACAAGGTATACCGTTGGTTTCACACTATCAAAGGAGGGGCAAGTTTTGTCAATGCCTCACCGTTGGTTGACATATGCCATACAACGGAAAATGTCTTCGATAAGTTGAGAAATCAGCAATTACACCTTACCCCTGCTGTGCTCGACATAGTGCTTCAAGCAACAGCGGTGGTGCATAGCATGCTTGAGCAACTCGCAAACGGTGAGCACCTTGGAGATGTTCCAGAGGACCTTATTCATCATCTTCAAGCGTTGGTACAAAGTGACTTAGAGTCTCCACTGGCACTTCAACCACAGAACACTGGTTCGCTTCAACTTGAGCAGTACTACATGGCACTGCAATCATCAGTAGAAGGTACAGCCATCCTTTCTCGAAGTAATAGCTCGTCTTCGGCAAATGTCTCGCGAGAACCCTCCCCAAGCAACCCATCACCACCAAAGCAGCGGCATGGTACATCAACTTTGCCATCAGGAACAGAAACTACTATGCGAGTTGATACAGCACGCTTGGATTACGTGCTGAACCTTTCAGGAGAAATTGGTCTGGTCCGAAACCGGCTCAATAGCATCCGAACAGAGCTATTGAGCAATCGCATAACCGCTGAAACCTTAAAAGCGCTCGATGAAGCGGTTGGGCTGCTGGACGTTTTGGTGACCGATCTTCAAAATGCTGTCATGAAAACGCGGATGCAGCCGATCGGGCGCTTATTCCAGAAATTTCCGCGTATTGTACGCGACACTGCCCGACAGCTTAACAAGGAGGTAGAACTGGTCATTGAGGGAGCAGAAACAGAGCTGGATAAAACAATGATTGAGGAGCTGAACGACCCCCTTATTCATCTCCTCCGTAACGCAATTGACCATGGCATTGAATCTCCAGAAGAGCGACGCGCTCATCGCAAGCCTATCAAGGGAACAATAGTGCTCAAAGCAGAGCAAACTGGGGATCAAGTACACATTACTCTCCGCGACGATGGTCGCGGTATAGATCCTGAAGCACTTCGCAAAAGCGCTGTCAAGAAAGGGTTGCTCAGTTACGATGCTGCCAACGCCCTCGATGATCGTCAAGCGCTCCATCTGATTTTCATGCCAGGATTTTCTACTAAAGAGCAAGTCAGTGATATTTCTGGGCGGGGAGTTGGCATGGATGTAGTGCGAACCAATATTGCAAAACTCAACGGCAAAATCGACATTGAATCAAGTGTAGGACAGGGAACAACGTTTCATATCACTCTTCCCTTGACCCTGGCTATTCTTCCCGTACTCATCATCAAATCCAACGGTTATCCTATTGCCCTGCCTTTGACCGTCGTGCGTGAAATCCTTCCTCTGTCAGATGGTATCCTCTACGAAGTTGGAGGTAAAGTAACCGTTAGCGTACGGGACGAGCTTCTTCCCCTGCTACCAATTGCATTACTCCTTGGATGGGAGTGTATCCAACCACCGCGGTATGGCATTGTTGTACATGTCGGCGAGCAAAAGCTGGTGCTAGGTATCGAAGCATTTGTTGGGCGTGATGATGTCGTCATCAAGCCAATCGAGGGATTAAAAGTCAATGGTATCGCTGGTGCAACACTCTCAGGAGAAGGAGAAGTTATTCTTATCGCGGACATTGAAGGACTTCTCCATGCTCGTCCCCGCTCGATAAAAATGAGTCATTTCCGTAGCACCGTCCTACCGACGACCTAAACCATTACACTGCGAACAGGTGTTATGTTTGCAGTAGCTCCTGATGTGCAAAAGGCCCTTCTATGAAACGTCCCCGTCGCATTCTTCTTTTTGGCATATTTGGCACAATGGTTCTAATGGGGATCATACTTTTCAGCAGAAAGCCGCAGCGTGCTATTGTGGTTATTGCTTCGGATGTTGCACTCGACTCGATTGCCTCTCCAATTGCTACTGCGCTCGTGCAGTCGATTCAACAGAATCGAGCACTGGAACTTGCTGTTGTGAGCAAAGAGAGCACCTACGGGCTGCGTCTTGCTGCTGGCAACCGCCTCCGCCGCCACCCTATCACAGCGCAGCGCATCACAGAGGAGTTAAGTTCCAACCTACCAGCTCAGCTGCATGCTGCATTCGTCCAGCAAATTGCCTCTGCAGTGCGCCCTCCCCAGGATATTCTCGTCATTGTCAATACCAGCTTCTCGTTAGCACAGCCGACGCTAACAAGCTCCCAAATACCAAAACAGGTCATATGGATTGGTGCTCCTTCCGAGCATATGGACCGCGTCAAAAGATTAGTCCAGGGGAGACAGCACAGCTTCTCGTTTTTTCCGATTGTCACCGCCAGACCAGATGTCGCTACCAGCCCTGATACTGTACCTGCTCCACCGCCTACCCCTCACCCGCCGGTGGAAGCTGCACCACCACCCCCTGTGCTTGACATTTACGCGGTGTCGTCTCCCTCTACAGGACTGTATCCTCAATTGTGGAAACATCTCGATCGCATGTTTGAACGGCGCCCTATCGTTTTCATCTACCGAGCAGACACAACGATTATCATGGACTCGGCAGATGCTACGTCTGTCTTGCATGTTGTTCTTGCAGCTCCTCAAGCAACACCGGATAGCTACAGTCGCTTGTTTGCTCCTATGCAGAGACACTGCAAGGGACAACGTCCAGCACACATTATCATCACTGGCTCGATGAATGTTCTCACCCCTCGCCCAATTGTGGATTTATCCTGCCTTCGCTCCCGTTCTCATATTTCCCTTACGATAGCAGTTGAACGAGGAATAGGACGGCAGCTGTGGGAGGATGTTGCCACGACGTTGAATCTGCAAACGTATGTCCTACCGTAACGGAGGAAACGTCGATGTCTGCAGCTTTGCTCTTTTCTCTCCTTAGCATTGCATCAGCCCTGACCATTTGGAGCGGGTGCGCTACTCCGTATCAGCTTCCCCACATGGTATCAGACTCAATCAATGTGCAAATCACTGGCGATAATGTTGTCATCCAAACTAATGCACCACCGAAGTACCGTCTGGTATTCCGGCAACCAGGCGATAGTTACACGATTCCGCGGAATGAGCCATTCGAATTAGTGTACGACAATGCTGACATTGCAAACACAATGCTTGTTATCACAGGCACCGAGGGACAAAACAGCATTACCCTAACGCTTCAAGATAAGTTCAATCCCGTCCGCCTCACAAGTAAATGCCAGTTTGTGGACTTACTCGGTATTGATAAAATCCCCCCCATTGAGGTCCAGGGCAATGACATGCTCAAGCAGCAGGTCATTATTACTCCCATCATAAGTGAAGACTGTAAGAGCATCACAGGATACGAAGTCCGCTATGGAAGCATACAGCAGGGCTGTACCACCACGGCGCAGCGAGTAGAGCTTCTGAACAAATGCCGAGGGGGACGCACTACCACTACCACTCGGAATGTGTATTCGATCCTAACTCTCCGGAAGCTTTTATTCAACCTATGAGGGCATAAACGAGCAATCCAACTGCAATAGCAGCAAGTGCTATGCTCCACCGGGTGGAGGCATAGTTCTTCTCTAGCAGCATGTGGAGAGTGGACTCTAACTCGCCTACTTTTTTCGTATACGTCTCAAGCTGGTTTTCTAACCCCGCAATATGTTCTGCCGTTTCGTGTAAAAGAGTTCCAACAGCATTGTGGTATCGCGTCAGGAGCTGGTGGGTCTCGTTTACTCGATTTGCGGTATTTTCCGCAATAGCCACCAGCATATTATTCCGCGCATTTATTTCATTTTCAATCTGGTCAAATCGCCTGCGAATGTCCCTGTACTGCGTCACCTGAATATCCTCCATGGTCCGCAGATGCTCATAGCTATTGCGAACAGTATCTCCCAAGTCTGCATTGATGCGACGGAGAATTTCTTCTCGTATACTAGCGAGCAACTCGCGAATAGGTTGGGTGTGTTGCTGAATACTTTGGGCAAGCTCTTGCTTTGCCTCTTGCTGGGAATCGACGATAGCTTGCTGTTGGCTGGTTAGCTGAGAGGAAAGAGCAGTGGATACTTTCTCAATCCGTTCATGAAGAGAAGTTAACAGCTGCTCGACAGCATTGCGAATAGCAGGTACTGTCTGCTCTAACGCTTGTTGAGTTGAGCGAATAGCAGTAGTTACCTCCGCCAGCTCTCTCTG
>JANWWF010000090.1 GCA_025055755.1 Candidatus Kapaibacterium sp.
GCCTCTGTAATGATGTGGGGATGCGGAAGACCATGCTTGTCCGCTGCATCGAGTAGCGTTGCTACGGCATCGTTTGCATACTCTTGAATGGAATAATTGATACTACTGGCAATCGTTGTGCGAGAACCGTCGTAATCTACTCCTAACCCTCCCCCTATATCTACATACTCAATTACACACCCTAACCGATGAAGTTGTACATAAAACTGAGCCACTTCCCGCAGTCCTGCTTTTATTTTTCGAATGTTCGTTATTTGAGACCCCAAATGAAAATGTATAAGTTTTAGCGATGGGAGTATCCCCTCTTGACGAGCGATCTCGACTGCTTCCAACAGTTCACTGGCGTTCAATCCAAATTTGCTTTGGTCACCACCAGAATCTTCCCATTTTCCACTTCCGCTGGCTGCAAGGCGAATACGTATCCCAACGTTTGGTACAACATTGAGACGTCGCGCAATTTGGATGATAAGCTTAAGCTCGTTAAGTTTTTCCACTACTAGAAATATTTTCTTCCCCATTTTATGAGCCAGAAGCGCAAGCTCGATGAAGTCTTCATCTTTGTATCCATTGCAAATGATGAGTGCTTCTGGATTATCCATTATGGGCAAAACGGCATGCAATTCTGGTTTTGAACCTGCTTCCAATCCTATGTTGAATTTTTTACCATACCGGACAATTTCCTCGACTACGGGCCGTTGCTGGTTGACTTTTATGGGGTAAACGTTATAATACTTCCCTCGGTAACCATACTCAGTTCGTGCGCGCTCGAAACATCCACTAATTTTTTCTATTCGATGATCAAGGATATTCGGAAAGCGTAATAACACCGGTGGATTGATATCCTTCAGAGCTAATTCATCCATTAATTCGCGAATGTCAATCGCCGGGCCATTTTGCTTACGTGGCATGACAACAACATTTCCTTTTTCGTTAATCCCGAAATAACC
>JANWWF010000091.1 GCA_025055755.1 Candidatus Kapaibacterium sp.
ACTATTGACGTGGAGTAATAGTCCGACCCACTACCTCCGATGGAGCGTGCCCATTGGAAGACGCCGTTCGTGTTATATCGGGCAATATATCCGTCATATCCACCAAAGGAAGAGATAGTTGTCCCCGTTGTTGCCCCCGCAGAGAAAAATGTTGTGGAACCGTTGTACACACCTACTATGTAGCAATCTCCCGTTTGACGGTTGACTGCTAAGTTGAAGTTGAAATCCACACTTGAACCTGCCTGGCGTGCTGCCCATAGAACATTCCCATTAGCATCATATTTGACGATAAACACATCCGGTGTTGATACGGTCGCTAATGACCAGCTTCCGAAAACACAGGGGTTACCGTAATAATAACCGCTGATGTATACATTACCGCTATTATCAACATCAATCCCGTACACATAGTCCGTGCTCGAACTGCCGCCCCCACGCACCCACTGCAAAGTGCCATTAGCATCATACTTGGCAACGAAGATGTCATAATTGAAGCTGCCACCGGTTGCAAAGAGGGTCGTAGTTCCAATTGTGACAGTGTAGTAGTACCATCCTGCCACATACACGTTTCCTGCATCGTCCACTGCGGTACGATAGCCGTAAGCATCGTACCAGTTCGGATCAGGATTTGAGCCCCGTGCCCAATTCCACATTTGAGCATGCATGCTCAACGGTGTTGCAAGAAAAAAAGCAACAAATAGAACAATGTCCAGCAATCGAGTAACGCGCTTCATGGCAACTCGGTAAAAAAGTGAAACATTAGGGAAGATACTTTCCAGCGGGAAGAAAAGGTTACCCTGCAGTTATCAAACCTGGGAGAAGGGCCCCAGTGGGACAATGTAGATATTGCCTTCATGGTTCCTCACACGCACACTCTTACAACTCTCACTAACGCACTGATACATCGCTCTCTATAGCAGCCACGCACTGCTGCTATCAGTCTTT
>JANWWF010000092.1 GCA_025055755.1 Candidatus Kapaibacterium sp.
CGCTACCGCTTCCTTCGCCAAATGTGCAGCACTGTCCATGCCCAGTACTGTGCCGTTGCTCATACTGCAGATGATACCGCCGAGACACTTTTGCTCAATCTCTTTCGTGGTTCAGGATTGACAGGGCTTTCTGGTATTCCTCCCAAACGTTCCCTAACCAGGAAAGCATACTTAATTCGTCCGCTCCTTGGCATTACACGTGAAGAAATTGTGCACTACGCCCGCATACGGGCACTCGAATGGCGAGACGACAGCACCAATGCAGAGCGTTCCTTTCGGCGCAATCGCGTGCGATTGGACTTGATCCCAACACTGAAGGAGCATTTCAATCCACGAATTGTCGAAACACTTGCGCGAACTGCACAGCTTCTGCGCCAAGCCGATGGATTCATTGAATCGCTGATTGACAGCACATACACGCAAATTGCGACTGCCCGCGATGGGCGGATTGAGCTTGGCCGCTCCCAGCTTGCAACACTCCATCCCTTTGTGCGCAGCGAAATAATCGAGCGCGCACTGACAGAGCTGAGTGGCAAGCCTGTTTCTCATGCAGCAATCGAGCGCGTGGTATCGCTTCTTTCCGCAGAAACAGGTACACGTCAAAGCGTCGTTGGCGGGATAGTTGCTATCGCAGATCGCCAGGCAATTGTTCTCAGCGACGAGCATTTGTTTCAGACGGTGTACCTTCCTATCTTCAAGCTTGGCTCCTATAGTATCGGGCGATACGCAATCACATTAGAGGAAGTCTCCCGGAACGATGTTCGACTTGGTGCGGACCCTTTCATCGAGTATTTCGACTATGACAAACTACCCTATCGCTTGTTTCTCCGCACCTGGCAAGCGGGTGACCGGTTTGCTCCTCTTGGCATGCATGGGGAGCGTGTGCTGATTGCTGACTATCTGACAAACGTCAAAGCCAGCGATTACGACCGCCGCACT
>JANWWF010000093.1 GCA_025055755.1 Candidatus Kapaibacterium sp.
GTCGGCGCGATGCACGTTCTCGACTAATGATATGGCTGTGGCGTCAGCGTCAGTCATACTCTCGCGCACAATCGCAGAAATCGTTGGCCATCCAAGTTGCTTGCATGCAAGCAGACGACGCTGACCAGCGATAAGTGAGTAACGGCCATCTGGTTTCCGGAACACAGTAATAGGGCTGAGAAGCCCTTGTTTTTCAATGCTTTTTGCGAGGTCCTCGATGGTGCTGTCATACTGACCGTCTGCGAGGTTCTTACGCGTATTGAATTCAGACACATCCACATCTTGGATAGGGATTTCATGTACGATCATGGCTGACTACTTTCTCTGCGCCGAATTCAAGGTTAGTCGGGCAGACTCAGAATCAACTCAACGGCTGTTCAACAACGGATGATGACTTCAAAGCTTGTGAAACTCACGGCGGTGGTTGGCGTGTTGCACTCACAGGCAAGCTGTTTGTGTGCGCATGGTTGTAACGGTCATGCCCATCCGCTCGCCAAAGCGCCAGCAGAGGCGAGTTGGGTGCAGCACATGGCTAGCTCAGCCTAAGCTTTTGAAGTGGATGTTCCTTTGGCTAATGCTCTTGCCTTTTTTAGGTATTCAAAAAACTCCTTTCCATCTAATAGAGTTATGGGCTTCCCTTTGGCCCAAGCTCTGGCTTGCGGAGTAAATACGCCCGTTGTGATTATCGCACCCTTATCTGCCTTCTCGTGATGCATTGCTCCATAGAAATCACGTACAACCGGTTCGCCTACATAGCCGCGCCAGCGTTTACATTGGACTACCCATTTTTCGCCATTGCTGGCTCGGACGACTATATCAATACCGTGATCGCCGGTAGCGCCTGTGCGATAAGCCTTGTGTCCCATTGCTGAGTAAAGTTCAACCACCATGTTCTCGAATTCAGTAGGTGATAGGTCAAGCAAATCACCTGG
>JANWWF010000094.1:0-628 GCA_025055755.1 Candidatus Kapaibacterium sp.
CCATCTTCGGACAGGGTTCCACGTGCCCCGCCCTACTCATCATCACGCACCGCGCCCTTTCGAGTACGGGACTGTCACCCTCTGTGGTCGGCCTTCCCAGACCGTTCCCCTAGAACTCGATGCGCTTCAGGGCTCCTCCCGTTTCGCTCGTCACTACTCCGGGAATCTCGGTTGATTTCTTTTCCTCCAGGTACTGAGATATTTCAGTTCCCTGGGTTCGCCTCCTGCCCCTATGGGTTCAGGACAGGATGACCCTCACGGGCCGGGTTTCCCCATTCGGACATCGCCGGATCACCGCTCGCTGCCAGCTCCCCGACGCTTTTCGCAGGCTGCCACGTCCTTCCTCGCCTCTGACCGCCAAGGCATCCACCGTATGCGTCGATTCACTTGACCCTGCCGCCCCAGGCCTCCTCGACCCAGAACGACCGGATCCCCAACGCCTTCATGCCTCGACACACGTTGGGCCTCACCCCAACGCTTGCCTTCCTTCCCGTCTTGTCAAACAACCGGCAGCCGCCTCAACACGACCACCACCAAACCTCCACCACCGTGTGCCGTCCCCAGCCGCCTCTGGTGGGTCTGGGTGGACTCGAACCACCGACCTCACCCTTATCAGGGGTGCGCTCTG
>JANWWF010000094.1:638-897 GCA_025055755.1 Candidatus Kapaibacterium sp.
TCGAACCGACGACCCCCTGCGTGCAAAGCAGGTGCTCTCCCACTGAGCTACAGCCCCAGCCTCGACCAGGGACCTCGCAGGTGCCTTGTGCGGGTGCCCATAGACCAGACACCCTCGCGCTCGAAAGGAGGTGATCCAGCCGCACCTTCCGGTACGGCTACCTTGTTACGACTTCACCCCAGTCATCGACCACACCGTGGAAGGCGCCCCCCTCGCGGTTAGGCGACCTGCTTCTGGTGCAGCCGACTCCCATGGTGTG
>JANWWF010000095.1 GCA_025055755.1 Candidatus Kapaibacterium sp.
CGCCCTATACTTTCAAACGGCCCTTGATCCTTACCGCTACCATTTCGCACATAGCGCAGTTGCTGGGTTCCGTCACCCGCAACAAAGAATGTCTCTTGATTGAGAGAATCTATCAGATTCCCATTGACGTCATATTTGTAAATTTTGGTTGTAACATTCGCTTCCGTTCGTCCCCAATAATTACCTCGCAGAGTATCAACACCGCCATATCCAATCCCTGTAGTGCCTGCAAGAACCCCTTTCGTGTTCGGAGCATCTGGTAAACGGATTAGGAAGCGTGCGGTGTTGTCGTAAATCGAGTTTGCAGCAACACTATACGTTGTTGAGGGCACCGGACCAATCACTTCACCATAGATGATAGCTCCTGCAAGGTCACTTGAAGCCTGGTTATAGGTTTGACCTCCAAGCACGACGTATGGTCCTGTAATGACATTCTGCTCGCTTCCCACTTGAGAAGTCGCAGTGTTATTCGCAATAAAGCACCGCGACATCACAAGCTTCAAATCATAGTTATCCGAATAAATTACCGCTCCACTGTATGCTTGCTGATTCTGGAAGCGGACACGATTGAAGAAAATAGAGTCAACTCGTCCTGCACGAGCTGGTACTATCTGGTCGAGAATGTAAATAGCACCACCTAACCCTGTCCCATTTTCTTGCAATGCAGGACCGCCAATACCTGCATCCGGACCTGTTGTCACACCTGTCCCTGGATGAGTGATCGCAATATTCCCTTGCTGCGTCCACCCGCTTCCCATGCGATTGACATTGGGAGTAGCGCGATTATCCAAGAAGCGAGTCAGCATCCGCACGTGCGGCGGTATTTGCTCATTCGGATCAAACGTAAAGGGCGGATCGTAAGAGGTAAATCCTGTAATGAATGCAGGATTAGA
>JANWWF010000096.1 GCA_025055755.1 Candidatus Kapaibacterium sp.
CGCCCTATACTTTCAAACGGCCCTTGATCCTTACCGCTACCATTTCGCACATAGCGCAGTTGTTGGGTTCCGTCACCTGCAACAAAGAATGTCTCTTGATTGAGAGAATCGATCGGATCTCCATTGGCATCATACTTGTAAATCTTCGTTGTGACATTCGCTTCCGTTCGTCCCCAATAATTACCTCGCAGAGTATCTACACCGCCATATCCAATCCCTGTTGTACCTGCAAGAACTCCTTTCGTATTCGGAGCATCTGGTAAACGGATAAGGAAGCGTGCAGTGTTGTCGTAAATCGAGTTTGCAGCAACACTATACGTTGTTGAGGGCACTGGACCAATCACTTCACCATAGATGATAGCTCCTGCAAGGTCACTCGAAGCCTGATTATAGGTTTGACCTCCAAGCACGACGTATGGTCCTGTAATCACATTCTGCTCGCTTCCGACTTGAGAAGTCGCTGTGTTATTCGCAATAAAGCACCGCGACATCACAAGCTTTAAGTCATAGTTATCCGAATAAATTACCGCCCCGCTGTACGCTTGCTGATTCTGGAAGCGGACACGATTGAAGAAAATAGAGTCAACTCGCCCTGCGCGAGCTGGTACTATCTGGTCGAGAATGTAAATAGCACCACCTAATCCTGTTCCATTTTCTTGCAATGCAGGACCGCCAATACCTGCATCAGGACCCGTCGTTACACCCGTTCCAGGATGAGTGATCGCAATATTTCCTTGCTGTGTCCACCCGCTTCCCATGCGATTGACATTCGGCGTAGCGCGATTGTCCAAGAAGCGAGTCAACATCCGCACGTGTGGCGGTATTTGCTCATTCGGATCAAACGTAAAAGGTGGATCGTATGAGGTAAACCCTGTAATAAATGCAGGATTAGA
>JANWWF010000097.1 GCA_025055755.1 Candidatus Kapaibacterium sp.
TTGCCCATGTGCCAGTAGTAATGGTAGCAGCGTGGTTTGTGCTTCTTTCCTATGCATGGACAAGCGCGACGAAGGTGATGCGCACGTTGTGGGGAGCACGTCTTTTCGCTGCAGTGCTGATGACAGCCTATGACTTACTGATTGATCCTGTTGCGATAGGACCGATGCGGCTATGGACATGGCATCAAGATGGAATGTATTATGGCATTCCACTTGTGAATTTCCTCGGATGGTTTGGGGTAAGCCTGCTGGCTTTGTTACCAGTAAATCAACGTGCCGCAGAGCATGAACCGTCGCATTGGGTTGGCTGTGCGATTATTGCTTTCTTTACCGTGGTTGCCCTTCGGGCCGGACTTGGAGATGCAGCTGTCGTTGGAGTACTTCTTCTGGTCATGGATGCAACAATTTTTCGCACACAGTGGGTACAGTATTTTGCACTGCGGAAACTGCCACACGTACAGGCATGATAGTTGGGATAGCTTTTCTTGGATGCACTGCTCTACTGTGGGCAAGCGATGTTTCTTCGCCGGTGCGCTACATTGAACAATCATTCGATGTGCTTCACTACGACGCTTTCCTTGCGCTTGACTCGCTCCCTCGCCCGATTCTTGGGCGAAGCACGTGTACCTGGACAGTCCGATGGCGACGCACTCCCGACACACTGCGATTTCATCTTCGCTCGCTCCGCGTAGAGCGGGTGGAATATCTTGAGCAAGGTTCGACTCTTTCGGTCCAGTGGTTCGAACGCGGCCAGCCAAGTGATGCCACGTACCATTATGCCGTTGCAGCCCTTCCGCAGCATCGAGCAGGGGACACCGTACAGCTTCGCATTACCTACAGCGGCACGATGACGGGTGAGCCTGTGCGAAATGGGCTTTCGTGGGGCGG
>JANWWF010000098.1 GCA_025055755.1 Candidatus Kapaibacterium sp.
GCAGATCCCGGTACGACGTGATCTCCTTCTCTTCGCTCTCCATTGCACTCCCTCCAGCGCCGCAGAATCTCCTGCCGCACCATCATACCCCAATTCTCCCGATTCCCCAACCCCCCACTCCCCGAACCTTCACCGCCCACTCTCTGATCCCCACGCTCCGCACCCCCACTCCCCACTCTCTGATCCCCACGCTCCGCATCCCCACTCCCCACACCCCACACCCCCCAACCCAACACCGTCCAGACAAACACGGCAAACGCGCGCATGTCCCACGCCGTGTACACCAGTTCCACCACCCGCGGCACAATGAAGGCGATGTCCTCCGCGCCGAAGGCGGATGGCGGAAGGACGGGGAGTTGGTTGAGATAGGTGTAGGTCAGGTGGGTGCCGCCAACCTTCTGGCGCGTGACAAAATCAAAGACCAGGCTGTTGAGCGTCGCCAGGAAACAGGCAATATGAACCGCACGGATTTCTTCGGCAAACAGGATCAGCGGCGCTGTGTGCCCCACCCCCACCCGCGGCAGCAGGCTGAAGATCGCGGTGCGTTCATTGGTGGCGTTGGTGATGTCGCGGAAGCCAAGGAGCCACTGGCGATCCCAGCGCCCCGCCAGGCGCGCTTCGACCTCGGCGGCGTCGACCCAGTAGCGCGGCGTGACGGTCACGGTCGGGTCGGCCAGCTCGGCGGGGGTCAGTTCGCGGCTCTGCGGTTCAGCGCGGACTTTTTCCTCACCCCCCCGCCCCCTCTCCAGCGTTGCCGGCGAGGGGGAGTCTGGGCGTCCTGATGGTTCAACCGAACGATGCGGCGCAAGGGCCTGCTCAAAAACGTCGCTCTCGTCATCTCCCACGCTGCCCACGCTCGCACGCCCGCT
>JANWWF010000099.1 GCA_025055755.1 Candidatus Kapaibacterium sp.
GCCCGTGCACTGGCCGCGCTACTCCCGTACACCGCGCCCTATCTGGATTGCGTGCTGGATAGCACACGCTAGCGCTATGCGCAGGTACTCGCTACGCCGCGCCATCGCGCCGGTGCCCGGCATAGTCGATCTCGCGCGCCCCATACTTGTCACCTGCGCGATCCTTGCGGCCATAACCGGCGAACTGCGATGGCTCGGCCTGGCGCTGGCCATCCGCTGGGCAAGGTACTGATCATCGCGTGCACCGCGCCCGCAGTGCCCGCGGTGCTGATCGCGCAATCATGGCCAGATCGCCTTGCGATTGCCGGTCTTGGCGCTGCGCTGGCGCTCCTGTGGTGCCACGGGCTAATCCTGCGCCGTAGGTGGATCGTAATCGCCGGGGGAGATAAGCCAGCAACTGATCCCGTAATCATCTCCGGGCTCATCTCGCTCTATGCTCTGTGGGGTGGCTCGCTAAGTGAGCCTGCGGGATCCTACACCGCATCAGCCCGCGCGCTCGATGGGGATACTCTGGCACTAGCCGATGGCCGCCGAGTGCGCCTATGGGGCATCGATGCCCCCGAGCTTAGCCAGCCCTACGGCATCGCCGCGCGCGAGTGCCTGGCATCGCTTGCACGTGGCCCCATCACGATCTCGCCAACATCGCGCGATGTGTACGGCCGCGCCATCGCGCGCGTGATGGCCGGCGATGTGGATGTGTCCCGCGCGCTCGTCGCGCGCGGGTGCGCGTGGGCTACCGCTGCAGAGTATGCGCCGCTCCAGGCTCGCGCCGCCGCCGAGCGTATCGGCCTATGGGCGCTGCCCGCACCCGTGCCGCCGTGGGTGTGGCGATCTCGATGATGGCCTAACGGTTTGCGCTTCAGCT
>JANWWF010000009.1 GCA_025055755.1 Candidatus Kapaibacterium sp.
TTGACTGTGAGGCAGACATGCCGAACAGGTGCGAAAGCAGGCCTTAGTGATCCGGCGGTTCCGCGTGGAAGGGCCGTCGCTCAAAGGATAAAAGGTACGCCAGGGATAACAGGCTGATCTTGCCCAAGAGTCCACATCGACGGCAAGGTTTGGCACCTCGATGTCGGTTCATCGCATCCTGGGGCTGGAGAAGGTCCCAAGGGTTTGGCTGTTCGCCAATTAAAGCGGTACGTGAACTGGGTTCAGACCGTCGTGAGACAGGTCGGTCCCTATCCTGTGCGGGCGTAGGATACCTGAGGAGTCTCGCTCCTAGTACGAGAGGACCGGAGTGACTGGACCGACGGTGTACCTGTTGTCGCGCCAGCGGCAGCGCAGGGTAGCCATGTCCAGAAAGGATAAGCGCTGAAAGCATCTCAAGCGCGAAACCTGCTCCAAGATGAGGTATCCCATGGCATCAAGCCAGTAAGGACCCAGGGAGACTACCTGGTTGATAGGCGCCACGTGTACGCACGGCGACGTGCTTAGCGGAGGCGTACTAATAGTCCGAGGGCTTACCACAGCTTTTATTACTGCCTTTCTACAGGTGGGTTCTTGCGAGCGGTGCTCTATCGCCACAACAAAGCTATCGGACGCTGTGCTTGGTGACTATACCGCGGGGGAAACACCTCTTCCCATTCCGAACAGAGAAGTTAAGCCCCGCAGGGCCGATGGTACTGCACGGGCGACCGTGTGGGAGAGTAGGTCGTTGCCAAGCCTTTCTGTTGCACGGGCTGATGCTTTCGAGCGTCAGCCCGTGCGTGTTTTAGCTCCAACACCGACGACCAATCTGTCCAATAGTCCCTCGCTCGAGCAACTGCTGGACCGCCTGAATGTCTCGGTAGATCACGCGCTCTGCTCCTGTCCATGGCACAACCTGACGAATTGCCTGATAAATTTCCTCCAACGTGTCTGACGTCCGTAGAGGACGTAAAAATTCCAGCGCCTGTGCCGCACATAAAAGCTCGATGGCAAGAACTGCAGTAGCGTTAGCAACCACTCGCCCTGCCTTCCATGCACTGATGCTCCCCATTGCGTTGTGGTCCTCCTGGTTTGCACTGGTGGGAATTGAATCTACGCTGGCGGGATGCGCAAGCACTTTGTTCTCGCTGACCAGTGATGCTGCAGTGTACTGCGCGATCATCATGCCACTGTGAAGCCCAGGTCGGACGGCAAGAAACTTCGGTAGCCCGTTGCTTAGTGCGCCGTTGACCATTCGCTCGATGCGCCGCTCGCTGATGTTTGCCAGCTCTGCCACTGCAATTGCAAGGGTGTCGAGTGCTACTGCCAGTGGTTGGCCGTGGAAGTTACCACCCTCGAGATGTTCACCATCGGGAAAAATCAGGGGATTATCGTTTGCGGCATTGAGCTCCGCTTCGATGACGGACTGAACGTAAGCAAGCGCATCGCGACTGGCACCGTGCACTTGCGGCATACACCGAATCGAGTAGGCATCCTGCACACGCGGATCGCCTGTCCGATGGGACTCACGAATTTGACTTCCTGCCATAAGAGCGCGCAGATGCGCAGCGACAAGTTGTTGTCCTTTCATGCCCCGGGCAGCATGAATGCGTGCATCGAACGCACGGTCGGTACTGCGGAGTACATCTGCAGAAAACGCGCCTGCAATGTCTGCAACATCGGCTAATTCGATTGCACGAGCAAGAGCAAGGGCACCTGCTGCACATTGGTACTGCGTGCCATTGATGAGAGCCAATCCTTCCTTTGCCTGTAGGCGCAGTGGGGGCAACCCTTTGAGTGCCAGAACCAGCGCACTTGGCTGCACGCCGCGCTCAGTCAGGCACCAGCCCTTGCCTATCAGCGCAAGGGCGATATGCGCAAGTTGCACCAGGTCGCCACTTGATCCGACAGAGCCTTGCTCGGGCACTGCTGGAATAATCCCCCGATTGAATGCTGCAATCAAGTGCTCGACAAGCTCTACTCGAACTCCGGAAAGCCCTTTTGCCAGTGCATTGATGCGAAGGAGCATAATGGCGCGGACATATTCCGGCGGTAAATAGGCGCCGGCTCCAGCACTGTGAGAAATGATGAGATTTTCTTGCAGCTGTGCTACTTCCTCAGGGGAAATTACAACCGAGGCAAGCTCGCCAAAACCAGTGGTGATGCCATAGACGACTTCTCCTGCTTGCACCCACCGATCTACCCATTGGCGAGTTGCGGCGATGCGTTCCCGAGCTGATACTGCAAGCGCAAGCTGTACCTCGCCACGCGCTGCATGCACGACATCATCGAGAGTCAGCGAATTACCATCGAGAACAAGAGTGCGCACAGAACCTGCAACGGTGGTTCTACATCAGAACGGCGAAGATAGGGCAATCGGCCTTGCCTCGAAGTTTTAGCATCCGCAGCTCTGCATCGGAAGAGCCCCTATGGTAAGCATACAGGCTTTGTTCCTTTACAAAACTTTCTAGCCTAGTCCTTGATGTCTACTGGATGCAGTAAGAGGGAGTAGTGGTTTTTTCCCCTTCTGCTCTTTTACTGTTTTGTTGACAGGGTGAAGATGCGGGACAATGGTATTTGCCATAGTTCAACTGGTTTACGCTTCCACTGGTAGAGCAATGCCATCGTAGCGTTGCTAATTCCGCAGTACTGCACGTTTTGAAGTTCATCATCTACAAGGCAAGGAGTCACAAATAAGTACCCTCCTTCTCGGGATGCCCAGTCGTAATATTGGCATACGACAGCTCGATGTGCTAAAGTCGGAGGAGTGTCTTGGCTATCAGTAACACGCACATGCACGAGAATACAGGTGTCACCGCGCATGCTCCCACCAATGCATATCCACCGCTCTTCCGGACCCTTTGAGAAAGGACGCCCAAGCTTCAAATAAGTAGGCGTGCCGCCAGAGGAAAGGTCGAACCGAAAAAGCGAGGCACTTGCTTGGCTGTAGAAAACTACCCCCGACGATGAATGTCGCAGGAGAATTAGTTTTTCATTCGGTGATGGACTTTGCACTTCAATAACATTTGGTGGCAAACGAGAGGCTCGATCGAAAATTGCTATGATTGGGACAGATTCTGTCGCTGATTCTGTGTAGCGCTTGCCCGTAGTGATAATCCATGGTGGTGCGTAATAAAAGTGCTCGTAGGCGAACTTGGTCAGGGTGTCCGAGGGAGAAAGAAAAAATGCGTTTTTCCATTCGATACTGTCATTGACAGGCACAAGGTAGTAGCCATACTCGGCAAGATTCCCGTCAAACTCTTTTACTGCGGAAAGGCAAAGCAGAGGTGCATCATTTTCTGCAGATGCCAGAGCAAATAGCGCCAGAGGATAGATTTTTTGTCTACGTAGTGCGGCTGCTCTTGTGGGATCAGTTTGTTCCAGAAAGCGATAGCTGTCGGTTGGGGAAATAGGGTACACTCGTTCCGTTTTCGATGCAATATCAATTTTAGTGATTGCGCTCATCCAAGGGTCTAGTGTCCACACATATCCTTTCCAGAGAACCGATGAGATGATGCGACCAGCCTCAATTCCAAGCTCTTGTCGATGGGCTTGCAGAGTAGCAACGATACTATCGCAGACTTGTTTAGTTGGGATGCGCTGAACAAAATGGAGCCCTACACCGCGCAAAATTTCTGCACCGGTCTCGTCGAATTCAATCATCGAAGGATACGTTCCTACATTGTATCGTCTGCTAAGTGAGCGGTACATATCTGGAATGATCGTATCCACCGCAAACCATGCCGATTGTGCTTTAAGGAGGGCAAGTTCTCGTTCATTGTCCAGTGCAACGCTCATGATAGTACGGCGGGGTGGCGACTGTTTGCGGTAGAGTTCGGCATAGAAGTTGATCTCAGTATTCTGGCAGCTAAAAAAGTGTAGCTTGCCAATAAAGAAGACAACACAGGATTTGAAGACTTGGGCGTGAACGATGTTTAGAGCTACTATAACCGTCCATATTATGCGCAGAGTCATTGTTGAGATTAGAGTGTGAGACTTATAAAACAAAGGGGAAGTGAGGAAAGAATGTTCCCCACCTCCCAAGATAATGCTTAATCCTGGTTATTCGCATGGTGGCTGGTAGTTTACAGCGCTAGCCCACGAAGCAAAGTCTCGAAAGCATTGACTGTCAGGTAGTATTTCATACCCGATCCTAGTGGTCCCGCCTATTTCCTCGTAAAGATGAAATCGGACTCGAGAAAATCCAATTCCTGAACATTGATTGGGATTTCCATTATCGAAAAAGAAGACTGCGAAAATATTACCCTCTATTTGCTGCATCGTTGCGTAGAAGCTCATGCACACAACATTATACGGAGGAAGGCAAACCACCCATTCGCTACAGTCGGTATTAACAATTACCGACTTTTTGCCCATTATTAAGACCGCCTTTTTGCAGTCACATTCTGCCGTCGGTGTAGAGGCTTTTAGTTGAATCCCTTGCATAATTAACGCAAGAAGTGCTAACTGGATAATTCTCCTCATTTTACAACCTGCATATTGGTTTGACATACCACTTTGCAAGTGCGCCGCAGTCGAGTGTTCACAAAATGCACTAAATAGCAGCGACTGCGGGAACTACCATATAGTGCACTTTTGTGAACAAAACACTTGCTTTCCAAAAGGAATATTCCATGACTGCGTAAAGATGTTACATTTAGGTTCTGCTTACTTCTCTGAACCACCCAGCAACGACACAATCGTTTCTACCTGCTGCTTTGAGGAGCATCCTGCGTTGTAGAGAATTTTTCCCTCTGCAATGACGACAACCGTTGGAAAGCCCTGGATTTTGTAGCTCTGCATAATCTGGGGCGTCAGTTTGCCATGGGAAAATGGCACCACTGCAGCGGCTGGGAGAAGAGTGCTCCCATCAGCACGCAGGAGGATGATTGTTGCTTTTTTTGCTCGGCAGCAATGCGATCAAGAAGCCGAGGATACCATAGTTTGCATAGGCTGCACGTGGTGCATTCACAAAGGATGCAACGCGGACTGCGTTGCAGTAATGCAATGGAGCAATAAAAGAAAAGTGTTACAGTACTGCAGAACGAAGCTTAGAAAGTATCCGGTGGTGCCGGACCCGTATGCTGCACTCGCTTAGAGATTGCTCGGTTGTGCTCAAACGCTGTGCTATTTGACCGAAAGTCAGTGCTTCCCAATAGTGGAGATAGAGTAGCAATCGTTCAAATTCGGTGAGCTGGCGAAAAAGGGCTTCAAGGGTGAGTGCTGCATCCAATTGTTCAGTAGGATTGTAGGTGGCTTCGGGGCAAAGCCCACATGCTCTGTCTTCGAGAGAGGATTTTCCGCTGTTGTCCAGATAGCTGAAGTTGTCATCAAGTTTGAATTCCCATCTTCCTTTGGAACGGAGGGTGTGGAGAGTACAGTTTTTTAGCGTGTCCCACATCCACTTTGATTCATCAGTCCCGAACGGAACGTTGCGAGAAGTGAAGGCTAAGCTCGTCACTCAATCCAGTTGTTGTGACCATACATATAGCCAGCGCTGTGTGTTGAATGCAGTGCATGCATCGGACATTTTGTTAGCCAGATATGGGTGGATGTTTCACTACGAGCATTACACAAGAGTCTCCAGTGTATATGCCAAATTCTCCTTCTTTCGTTACATACAATTTTATATCCCACACCGGTCGCAGCACTCCTGCGATAGTTTTGCTATCGGTACGTGCCGTTACTTCCGACAAGACTAATGGCCAAAGTTGTTGAACAAACATTCCCTGTTCGCGGCGCACATTGCAGTAACTGTCTGCGGACAATCGAGCGTGCCCTTGCGATGGTGGAGGGAGTTCGCCGTGTCAGCGCTACGCTCGACGATGGCGGACGTGTTACGGTCGAGTACGACGCCGAGGTAGTAACGCCGCAGGGGCTCCGTGCTGCGCTGGAGCGTGTTGGTTATGAGCTGGTCATTCAATGACAACCACTACCGCGGCAAAAACATCAGCAGGCGCAACGCTGCCGACCGTTGTTGAGACCTTCCCTGTCGTTGGCATCACCTGTGCTGCCTGTGCCCGATCCATCGAGTCGCTTTCCCGGTCAGTCCAAGGAGTGTATCGCGCCGAGGTCAATAGTGCAGCTGCAACGGTAACGCTTGAATACGATCCGCTGCAAGTCCAGCCAGACGATGTTGCGGCAGTGCTTCGCCCCTTTGGGTATGAGCTGGTGCATGCTGCTGTTCCTGCAACCGCACTTGCCGAGGCTGCAGAGCGCGAGCAGCACATACATCGCAAGATGAGAAACAACGCCATCGGTGCTGCGTGTGCAACACTACCAGCAGTCGCACTGGCAATGAGCCCGTGGCACATGGAGCGGTGGGCTGTCGTTGTAAGCGCGCTGAGTGCAACAATTGCGGTCATAGGCTTTGGACGAGATTTTTTCATCCGCGCGTGGTCGCAGGTGCGCACCGGTGCCCTGGCAATGGATACCCTCGTTGCCCTTAGTACGGGTATTGCCTGGGGCTGGAGTATGATTGCCACTGTTGCAGCTGATACTCTTGCCGCCAGAGGGATTGAGCCGCACGTGTACTTTGAGTCTGCTGCAACGATAGTCACCTTTATCCTGGTGGGCAAGTACTTGGAGCACAGGGCTCGATTGCGCACAAATGCAGCGCTGACGGCGCTGGTAGCTCTGCAGCCGCAGGTAGTACATCGCGTTGAAGACGGACAGACCAAGGATGTGCCTCTTGCCGAGGTGCAGCGGGGCGATTGGATTACGGTGTTGCCCGGCGAACGGATACCAGTTGATGGCATCGTTCTCGATGGGCATTCGTGGATTGATGAACAGATGCTCAGCGGTGAGTCGTTGCCTGTCGAGAAAGGACCAGGCAGTCGCGTCTATGCAGGGACGCTCAATGGTGATGGCACAATAACAATCGAAGCACGGGCAGTCGGCGCTGGAACATTTTTGGGGAGTATGATCCGTGCTGTCGAGCGTGCACAGTCGAGCAAGCCTCCTATCCAACAGCTTGCCGACCGCATTGCAGCAGTCTTTGTGCCTGTGGTACTGGTGATTGCTGCGCTAACGTTGGCGGGATGGATTCTCCTTGCACCGGATAAAGCAAGCACTCTTGGTTTACTTTCAGTGATTTCGGTGCTCGTGGTTGCATGTCCCTGTGCACTGGGTCTTGCAACGCCGACAGCAATTGCTGTTGCACTCGGGCGTGCGGCACGCCAGGGAATCTACGTTCGCGATGGGCGTGCATTCGAGGCGCTTGCACGTGTGCAGCATGTAGTCTTCGATAAGACGGGAACACTCACGCGCGGACAGCCATCGGTCGTCGAAGCTCGCTGGTATGTCGGCGAACAAGAGCACCGGTATGTGGCTTTTATTCAATCGGTGCTCCAGCGGTCTACACATCCGCTTTCTCGTGCCCTTGCACAGTGGCTTGGCGGTAATGCTGAAGGTGACTTTGCAGTTGAGCAACATCGCGGGTTAGGATTGCGCGGATGGAATGCAGAGCATACTCTGCTGGTGGGCAATCGTGCATTTCTCGAACAGCACGGTGTTGCGTTGCCCCCGTTGGAGGAAATAGCAGCTTCGGAAGTGCTCGTTGCCCTCGATGGCAAGCTCATTTTCGCTGCATGGCTGCGCGATCGCGCGCGAGAGGACGCAGCAGCTACTATTCGTATGCTCCGTGAGCATGGAATCACGACGCACCTTGTCAGTGGGGACCGTCGCCAGTCGGCAGAGCAATTGGCTGCAGAGCTGGATATCGAGCACGTCTATGCTCCTGCGCTCCCGCATCAGAAGCAAGAGTACATTCGCTCTCTTCGTACGCAAAGCGACGGTGCTGTTGTCATGGTGGGCGATGGAATCAACGATGCGCCCGCTCTTGCCGAAGCAGATACAAGTATCGCCTTAGGCACAGGAAGCGACGTCGCCGTTCACGCCGCGGATGTTACAATCGTCGGGGAGCAGCTGATGCCAATTGTTCATCTTCTTGCTCTTTCGCGGCGCTTGCGGCGAACAATCCGACAGAACTTTGCATGGGCGTTTCTGTACAACCTGGCGCTCATCCCAATTGCTGCAGGCGTGCTCTATCCTGTTGCGGGCATCCTGCTCCATCCCATGTTTGCCAGCATTGCGATGGCAGCAAGTTCGATTTCGGTCGTCACAAATAGTCTCCGTTTGCAGCAAGGAGGATGAGCATCCCTGCTTCCCCCGCAAGGCATTGCTCGCCGGATTGGGAGCAAATGCCCTGCAGGGGGAGAAGGAGGAACCACATCGAACGTCACCCTTGCATTCTGCCGTGCAGAATAGCGTGCCAATAAAGGCGCGGCAACACTTCCTTTTTGAGGAGCCACATGCTGAAACGCTCTTTCCCTTGGTCGAAGGGGAATGTTTCCTGCGGTTGGTTGTTGTAGTCGAATTCTGCCAGCATCAGCTTGCCGTAGCCAGTGATAAGCGGACAGGAGCCGTAGCCGTTGTAGGTCTTCGGTTGGGGAATCGTTGTTGTCTTGTGCTCGATACAGTAGAGCAAGTTCTCCACCAGCACGGGGTTCTGCTTTCGGATAGCGGCACCGGTCTTAGCGTTTGGAGTGTTCGTAACATCGCCAATACCAAAGACGTTCGGATATCGTGGATGCTGGAGCGTGTGTTTATCTACCTCCATCCAGCCGAGCGGATCGTTCGGTACTGCAAGGGGGCTACGCTTGATGAAATCTGGCGCACTTTGGGGCGGTGTCAGATGAATCATCTCAAATTCCACTGCAACGCGCTCGACGGTGTCGCCCTGTTTTGCTTCGAAGTAAGCGACTTTGTTGTCGCCATCTACTTCGACGCAGTTGTGGAGGAAGTGCAGGCCGATCTGATAGCGATTGCAAACTTTTAAAAGCGTTTCTGCATACTTCTGAACAGAAAAAATGATGCTTCCGCCGGAGTAGAAATGCACCATGTCAGGGCGAAGAATACCGCGCCGGCGGAAGTTATCTGATGCAAGGTACATGATTTTCTGGGGAGCGCCACCACACTTGATCGGTGTGTTCGGAGCAGTAAAGAGCGCTTTTCCTTTACCTGTAAAGGAGGTGATGCATTGGTGCGTGTAGGGTGCAGTCTTGAACGTGTACACGCTGGTGATGCCATTTGTCCCAAGCCAGCGGTCCGCTCCTTTGATTTTGTGCCAGTCCAGCTGAATTCCTGGGCATACAACCAGGTAATCGTACGTGTAGCGATCGCCGCTGCGGGTGACGACAGTATTCTGGTCCGGCAGAATTTCCTCGGCGTAGTCTTTGATCCAGTCGGCGCCCTTCGGCATGTATTTTGCTTCGGGCTGAACGGTTTTATTGATGTCGTACGCGCCACCGCCGACCAGAGTCCATGCAGGCTGGTAGTAGTGTTTGTCACTTGGCTCGATAATACCAAGCACTAGCGAGGGCTTCCGGCGTAAGAGATGGGCAGCAACAGAAAGACCTGCATTCCCACCGCCGATAACTAACACTTGATAGTGAGTGCGTGGCATTGTGCCTCCATACAGAAGTGAAACGGACCGTTCCGAACATACAGCGTGCGGCTTGACACAACGGTAACATTAGTTACACTTCGATAACCTCGATTGTGCCGCGATGGAGTCGGACAATTCCTCGCCGTTCGAGTTCTTTGAGCAAGCGGGAGACTACTACTCGCGAAGTGCCTAACTCGTGTGCAAGTTCTTCATGGGTCAGGTGAACGTGGGATGATTGGGTCAGCAGTACTTTCCGGGCAAGGAAGCTACGGAGTCGGTCTTCCATGCGTGCGAACTTGAGAGTGCCGATAAGGTCAAGCAATTCCTCCATGCGCTGGTGATAAACTGAGAGCATGTGTTCCAAGAGCACAGGGCTATTAGCCAGTGTTCTCAGGAATGTATCGGTAGAAATGTAGGCAATTTGGCAGCGAGTCTCTGCAACAGCATACACGCGGCTTGGAACCTGTCGAACCGATGCAAGAAGAGACATCGTGCAGTATTGACTTGGTTGCAAAAAGTAAAGCACCAGCTCCTCGTTGTGCAGGTGATAGAAGACCTTGACCACTCCCTCAACGACATAGGGAATGGTGTAGGGCAGCTCTTCAGGGAAGGTAATGAGCATTCCCCGGTCATAGGTGCGAACGACTGCTCGCTGAAGCAGTTCCTCAATCACCGTTGCGAGGGGAGGGGGAGATGATGTCTCTTTCATTGCACTTGCAAAAGGGTGGCTATGAACTGGTTGAGCCGCTCGATAGCTTGATGCAATTGCTCTTCACTGGTTGCGAACGAGAGGCGAATAAAGCCCGCCATACCGAATGCTTCGCCTGGCACGGTTGCCACGTACTGCTTTTCCAGCAGCTGTTCAGCAAAGGTGTGTGAATTCCAGGTAGGAGGCAAGACACTCCGGATGTCGAGCCACACGTAGAAAGCGCCATCGGGCGGATATGCCTGCACACCGGGAATAGCTGCCAGCAGATCCAAGAGCAATTGCCGACGGTGGGCAAAGCGCTCACGCATACGTGCTACATCCTGCTCGGCGCAGCTCAGAGCAGCAAGTGCAGCATACTGCGCAATCGAGGTGGGGTTAGATGTATCCTGGCTCTGCACCTTTGCCGCTTGTACGATAAGCTCACGGGGTCCGGTCATAAATCCAATGCGCCAGCCGGTCATCGCGTAGGCTTTCGAACAGCCATTGACCGTGATAGTGCGCTCAGCGACTGCATCGAATGCACCTATGCTCACGTGTTCATGGGTGTAGGTGAGCTTTTCGTAGATCTCATCGCTGATGATGTAGCAATCGTGTGTTGCCAGCACTGTAACGAGATCAGCAATTTCATCGCGGGTGTACATCGCGCCTGTGGGGTTGCAGGGCGAATTCAGTATCACACAGGCAACACTGTCGTCCAAGTGTTGCTCGAGCTGCTCAGGAGTCAGTTTGAAGCCATTTTCCGCACGAGTAAAAACAATGCGTGGCTGCGCGCCTGCCAGCATCGCCATCGCAGGATAGCTCACCCAGTATGGCGCCGCGATGAGAACACTATCGCCTGGATTGCAAAGAGCATGGAGAGCATTCATAATGCTGTGCTTCGCACCGCACGAGATGAGCACTGTCTCCTCGGTAGCATGCGGCAGATGGTTCTCTCGGCGGAATTTTTCGGCGACTGCACGGCGAAGCTCTGGTATGCCTGAGGACTCAGTGTATCGTGTTTTTCCTTCCTCGATAGCGCGGATTGCTGCTTGACAGACGCACGGCGGTGTTGGGAAGTCTGGCTCACCGACCGCCAGCGAGATAACATCATAGCCGCACCGTGCAAGCTCCTTTGCCCGAGCAGCAATTGCGAGTGTTTGGGATTCGCTGGCAGCCGTGACGCGGTCCGACAGTCTACGCATAACTTCTACGGCACAATGACCAAGGGATAATGCTGGCGCTCTGTGCCGCGATACACCTCGAGGATGTACACACCTGCAGCAAGATCGCCCGTGGGAATTGGGGTGAGTGCATCGTGGCTGGCTAAGGTACGAACCAGTGTGCCATCGCTTCGCCACAGACGAAGCTGCACGCCTGATGGATGCGATTCTGCCCACACAATTACAGATTCTCCGCGTTGCACAGGATTAGGCAGAAGGCGAATTTCTGCCGCATGTACTTGTGGCTCCGCCTGAAGAATGAGTGCTGCCGTGTCTTTTTCGCAGAGAATTTCATCGAGCGGGTCGAGCTCAACAGTGCGGGGGAGGAATGGAACAGTGAGATCAACAAGTTTCTCCCGCTGTGCCATCAGCACGATGGTGTCGTGTGGAGAGCCCGACCAATACTCGCGCACACGTAACCGAAGCGGAACGACATACACCGGCAAAAACACACCAGTGTCCTGCGTCTGAGCAAGGCGCAGGCGCACGCGATACCCGCTGGCTGTTGGCTCCAGAGCAAGAAGGTCTGTGCGCAGAACGGGATGGCCAACGCTATAGACCCACTGATCGAAGAATGTTCGCCAAGGCACCGGTGGATTCGGGATAGTGTGCTCGAAAAACTCCCGCATGTCCTCTGTTTCCAGGGCGCTGTAGGCAAAGGTATTCATGTAGCGTTCCATGAGTGCAAAAAATGCACTGTCGCCAAGCATGGTTCGCATCATGTGGAAAATCCAACCGGCTTTGACATATGTGGTGCCGGTATTGAAAAGATTGGTGCCGGTGGTATTGTACACCGGTGGCTGCGATCGGCCACCATCGCGGCGGAGATAGTCGCGGTCGCGTCGGGCGGCAAAATATCGTCGGGCAACAGAGTCGCCATAGGCGTATTCAAGCCACAGTCGCTCGCTATATGTGGCGCCTCCTTCGTTGAGCCAGATGTCATTCCAGGTTGCACAGGTGACCAGGTTCCCCAGCCAATGGTGCGCCAGTTCGTGGGCAACGACCGTTTCCCACCGCTGCACAAGTGCGTTGCGGTGATGGGTTGTCATGGTTTGGTGCTCCATTGCCCCCATGAAGTAGGGGAAAAGCAGCACCTGCCCATACGTCGAGAAAGGGTATGGCACAAAGTAGTGCTCATAAGCGCTCATCATCGCAGCAGTCGCATCCAAAAGCCACTGCGCATTAGCCGAATAACTCAGCGAGTCTTGGTGCCATAGAAACAGTCGCAACGGAATGTGGCGCACAGAGTCACGCGACGCGTAGCTGCGTTCCATCTGCGCAAAGCGAGAAGCAACAGCAACCATCAGGTAGGTGGAGATTGGCTCTTTGCTCTGGTAGCGGTATGCAGAAACACGTTCCCCATTGAACCAGACGTGCGTGAGTTCGGGAATGCCATTAGAGAGCGTCGTAAATCCCTCCGGGGCAAGAATTGTAATCGAAGCGAGAGCTTTGTCGTAAGGGCGATCGTTGCAAGGCATCCAGCGACGAGCATTATTCGGCTGGCTCATCGTGTATGCAAGGGGAGCAGGCAGCGGTGTTGTATCGTTTGCCTGCCAGTAGCGGTTGTAACCGCCGTAAAACTCGTTTCGGTCCGAGTCAACCGAAAGATTCCGGTACATCATCTCTATCGTGAGTGTATCTCCCCGGTGAAGGGTCCATGGAAGCTGGATGTTGAGCCGATCACCTACTCGCGTGATGGGGAGGGCGTTGGTGTACAGCAGGTCTGTGTAGAGCAGTGTGACCGTGTCAATTACCAGTGTTGGATGCGCATCGAGTTCAATATGGCGGAGCTCAGTGGTGTCAACGCGCAGAGTGATAGTCTGACGTGCACGGTAAGAGCGTGCTCGCTCGCTGGAGTCCTGCAAGGGTTGTCGCCAATCGAGCACCAGATCGTAGCGAAGGACATCGTATGGTCGCCGTTGGAGCGCAGATTGAGGGGCAGGCAAGGGACGAGTGCAACTTCCGGCGACTGCTTGATCCCAGCCATAGTGCAGCTGGGCAGCGGTCGTGCCTACAAGCAGCAGCCAGAGAAAGAAACCGGCCATAATCGCTTGGTGCATACGCAGTGACAGAAATGTTTATTGCGCTACAAACTTACTTTGTCACTTGGTGATAGAACAGTGGCGGAAAACTTGCTGCCTCGGGCGTTTACATGACAGGTTCGTGTGCTATCAAAGGCAGCATTCGTAGCAGTGTGCCTCAAAGACCTCCAGCAGTGGAGTTGCACACTGCACAATGACTAAGAACGAGACCGTTGCCGAAAGGTCACCAACAAACCAATGATGATAACCGTTCCTACTCCCACTGTAGCAACGGTTCCGAAGGACACAGCCCCCTCGACTAATGACGCAAGAGCGGAAACGAAGGGAAGCGCAACAAAGCTCAATACAAGCGCATGAATCGCCATGCCAATATGGACAAGACGCAGGGGGTGTATTGCGCTTACCGAGCCCACCGCCATGCCAAATTGAGCAAGACCACCAACAATTGCAGCAGCAAGGACAAGCCCAGGTGTCCTTGGCAATTCATCTTCTGGTCCAAGCCGCAGTGCGGTAAACACCATGCCCGCAAGCACCAGAAGGACAAAGCCGCTGACCAGGCGAAATCGAATCATCAGTAGCCTGTTTGGTTTGTGCGTTCTTGGATGCGATATTTGTACCGGTTTACCACTGTTCGTAAAGCAAATCTATGAAGTGGTTAAGTGGTGTCGCAGCTATTGTTGTGGTGTTCCTAGTCGGTTGTAGCGAAACGCCCGTTGAATATGTTGCCGAGGAGTTTACGGTGTATGGCATTGCACGGCAGCCAGGGTATGCATGGTTTATGCAGGAGAAAGACACGTACCAACCCGATGCTGCTAAGGTAGCGCAAATTCAAGCGAAAGTCGGCGAGGTTAGCCGCTGCTACTTGTTTGTTAATCCATCGTGCACGTGCAGCGGCACACAGAAGCATTTCCCGCACTTTGTCCGCTGCATGGAGCTGGCTGGCTTCCCGCTGGATAGCATGACGATTCTCTCTATGCGGAGTGCCTCTACAAAGCATCCCTACATGAATAGATTCCAGGTCAGTCGGCTGCCTACGTTCTTCCTTGTGCTCCGTAGTGGTAACGAACGTAAGATAGAGCCACCGGAGCATGATGCAAACACGCGGATAGAAGACCTTATCATCCAAGCACTCCAGGGACAGTAGTAACAATGCAGTATTGGCTAGTCAAAAGCGATCCCGACGAATATTCTCTGGCAGATTTAGAGCGGGAGGGAACAACCGCGTGGACGGGAGTCCGCAATTACCAGGCGCGTAACTATCTCCGGCAGATGAGTGTTGGCGATAGGGTGCTGGTCTATCACAGTGGTGCTGAGCGTGCAGTGGTTGGTACCGCCCAGGTTGTCCGCCCAGCCTATCCTGATCCGACAGCAGAGAGTGATGAGTGGGTGTGCGTGGATCTGCGCTTTGAGCGCAAGTTGCCGCGTGCAGTGTCACTGGAAATCATCAAGGCTACACCGACGCTTCGCACTCTACCGCTGCTGAAGCAATCTCGGCTGTCTGTGATGCCTGTGGCCAAGGAGGAATACGAGGAGATTCTCCGCTTAGCAGCGGCATAGTTCCTTCTGGGTGCGAATACGAGCAATAGTGCCGCTATCAAGCTCGATGATCATATCGGCATCTGCCACGGAAGCAGGACGATGGGCAATGGTCAGCACTGTAATGCCACGGCAATGCTCCGCCAAGGTTCGCCGTATCGCAGCATCGCTTTCAACGTCAATGCTTGCGGTTGCTTCGTCAAGCACGATAACGGTAGCCCCCACCAGTAACGCGCGTGCAAGACAAAGCAACTGCCGCTGTCCTTGGCTTAGATTCCCGCCCTGCTCACCAATTGGTGCATCCAGTCCGCCCAGCTCAGCGATTGTTTCCGCCAGCGTGACTTGTTCAAGGACACGCCATAGAGCAGCGTCGGAGTAGCGTCCCCATCGGTCGAGATTAGAGCGCACCGTGCCCAGCAGAAGAATTGGATCTTGCGGGACAATGCTCAATGCCGATCGCAACCGTTCCAAAGGAATGCGGCAATGCTCAATGCCACCGATAAGCACACGTCCACGCTCCGGCTCGACAAAGCGAAAGAGCGTTTGGAGCAGTGTTGTTTTGCCCGAGCCGGTGCGCCCAACGATACCGACATGCATTCCAGGCTCGATACGGAAGCTCACATCGCGCAGTACCCAGGGCAAGTTTGGTGCATAACGCACCCACACATGGTCAAACACGATGTCTGCACCTATGCGGTGGCTGCCGTTGATGCGAGGCGTATCAATCCATGGCGCGTCGGAGGGCAGCGCAGGAGTGCAGGTTACCGCTGGCTCTGGTGAAACGCTTGCCAATGCATGGACGCGCTCGAGCGAGGTCATCCGCGATTCGACTTCACTGAAGGCACGAACGCACCAGTTCAAGTTTCCCCAGAAGGTGATCGTGTAGGTGAGCACAACGCCTGCTACGCCGGTTGAAATAGCCCCTTGTGCTACACCAAAGACAAGAACAATAACAGTCGCCAGCGCGATGACGCTACTGACAATCGGTGCCCGCGTCGAGAACCAACGGTTGATGAGGATGTTGCTCCAGTACATCCGCAAGTAGTGGCGTAGAGCGTTAGTGAAGCGATCCATGAACGCGCTCTGCTGCCCGAACGCACGAATCGTCAGCAGACCATGGAGTGTTTCCTTGAAGAGCGCATAGCGAGGCGATCGGGCGATGCTCTCGAAACGCTTTGCTTCGCGGGCAACGCGCCGGTAATCTCGCTGCACGCGGTAGTACACCACCAGAGCTGGCGCAGAAATCAAGAGCACAAGCGGTGCTACGACGGTGATGAGGACAATTGTTCCCAGCATTGATGCAAACGAGCGGACTGCACTTTCGAAGTTCCACGCCAGCTCGTCGTCAATGGCTTGGATATCGCGGGCAAAGCGGTTCAAGATTCGACCGCTCGGGGTGGTATCAAAAAGGCGCAGAGGTGCCCGCAGGACAGCATGGAGCAGTCGCGCGTGAATGCGTCGGCTGGCGACAAGAGCGCGTTCCATCCAGACGCGCCGCTCAGCGTAGTGAGCTGCCAAAATTCCAAGCCCCAAAATGCCAAAAACCGAAAGCACTTCCACTGGATGCCGAGGCTGGGAGACATTCCACCCCAACCAAAGGCTCTGCAGAATCGGCAATGCAACAATTGCTATTGCCAACAGTGCCATGCCCGTAAGGATGGCAGCTGTTGCCAAAGGGCGCTCTCCACCAAACAAGCGCAGGTAGTACCAAAACAGCTCTGCTTTGACGACACCAACGGAGCGATCCTCCTCTTCGGTGAGCTTGCCATTCGATTGAGCTGGCAAGTGCGAATCTTTCGTCTGCTCTGCGCGAGGTGTCTGGGTAGGAGTATGTGCCTTTCGATGCTCAGCGATAAGAGCACGGAAGCGCTCGGACGTGCGGAGAAGTTCCTCGTAGGTGCCTACTGCTTCGATAGTGCCCTCCCCCAGAACCACGATACGGTCAAAGCGCGGTAAGTGCTCAAGCCGATGGGTTGTGACAATCCGCGTGATATTGTGCCAGCGACCAAAAAGCAAGCGTTCGATGAGCAGCGCTTCTGTCCGAGTATCAACAGCGGCCAGGGGATCATCAAGCAGCACCAACGTTGGCTCTGCTGCTGCCGCACGCGCCAGGGCAATACGCATTTTTTGCCCACCCGAAACAGTAATGCCACGCTCGCCGATTTCAGTATCGAGTCCCGCGGGGAATTGGCGGATGTCTTCATCGAGTGCGGCATCGAAAATGAGAGAGCGCAAAGTGTGCTCATCGAGCGTGCGGCCAAAGGCAATGTTCTCGCCAGCGGTGGCATTCAAGATGAACGGCTCTTGAGCGACGTAGGCAATCTTTGGTGTACATGGCTTGCCGCTGCTGGTGCGAAAGGCAATTGTGCCTTCGATTGGTACTTCGCCGAGTAGAGCCAGCAAAAGAGAGGTTTTGCCGCTTCCCACTGGTCCAACCAGCGCAATTGCTTCGCCTGCGCCAATGGTGAGCGTGCAGTTATCGAGGACGGTGGAATCTCCGTAGCGAACGCGAAGGCGCTCGATAGTTACCGCGGGTGGCTCCGCGCATGGTGGCTGAGAGGGCTTTGCTGTTTGCACCGGCAAGTCGAAAAATTCCTTCAAGCGCTCTGCTGCAACGTAGGCGTGAGCGGTGTTCTTGATGAAGTGGGGTAGATGACCAACAGGACCTTCCAGCTGCCCAAGCAGTAGAAGCGTTGGGAAAACCACTGCAGGGCTTAGCGTCCCTCCGAGAAGAACATATGCGCCAAAGCCTACAAGAGCGACCACCATTGTTGACGCAAGGAATAGCACGGTGCTGAGCGCTTCGTTGCGGACAAGGTGAGCAGCAGCACGCAGTTCTTTTGTGCGTGTGTCGGCGATCTCTTGCTCAATCGAGCGCTCCCAGGCAAAGTACTTGACCAGACGAATCGCACTAAGAATTTGAGAAACCAACGAAACACGTCGGTCACGCAATTGCCAGAGCTGATCATCGGTGCGGGCAAAACGCCGTGCAGCAGCATGTGCCAACGGAACCAGCAACAGCATTGATCCGAAGGCAACCACCGCGGCAGCACCAAGAAACGTCCATAGCAGAACAAAGCTGCATGCAATCAAAAGCAGGCTCGAAAGAACCTCCGGCACGACAAACGATAATTCGGCGATTCCTTCGGTGTCGCTTGCCATGTGGTTGACAATGTCGCCCGTGTGCCGATGAGCCAATCCGCGGCGGTCGAGCTGAAGGGCGTGGCGATAGATACGCATGTTCAGTCCGCCGCTAATCCGTGCATATGCCCACAAGCCGTTGTAGTAGTAGTGCTGCACAACAATGCCATCGAGCGCAACGCTCAGTGCGACACTTACGCCAACAGCAAGACTCGGCAGGAGAAGACTTGGATCAAGCGGTAAGTGGGCGAACAGGTCAAGGAGCCAACGCAAGAGCAACGGACTTGCCAACACAATTGGAAGTCGCACCAGAGCGATCACAACAGCGCGGCGGGAAGGTGCTCCTGCAGCCCAAAAGCTGCTCCAAAGCATCCGCCACGGTGTGGAGAGTTGAATCCGTTGAAGTTGTTGTTCTGCATCCCAGGGATCAAGTCGTGGATCGAAGGGGAGCATGTCGTCCGGCGTAACCGGGCGGGAGCGCCCCAGGCGGATGATAGGTTCTGCGTGGGAGAAAAGAAGCTCGCGCAATCGCATAAAGGCTTATTAGCGTGCGAAAGGAACAATTAGGACGAACTTTCAAGGATTCTGATTGCACAGGCACCGGCATTACTGGAAAGGAGCTATTGATATTGCGCCTCGATGATTCGCTCCCATTTAAGCACGCCATTGCTATCAAACACACGGACACGAAGGCGACGGTTGCGGGCGGGTCCTTCGACGTCAACAGTTGCGAAGTTGCGCTCAGTGACAATAGTGCCCTCGACACGAAGAGTGTTTGGCTCAGCTGCGGCATTCGTGTTCGGTCCAGAGGTAAGAGGGGAAACAGTCAAGTCGTAGAGTACCAGACTATCTCCCTCTGCATAGCGGGTCAGCTCTGTATGATGGCGATCACCAGTCAAGAAGATGACGTTGCGAATGCCTTCCTGGCGGATTGCCTCAATCAAGCGGCGGCGTTCTTCCGGGTAAGTGGCGTAGTTTTCATATCGTGCAACAGGATTGAGCACTTGTCCCCCAATGCAAACGAACTTGAATGTTGCGGTCGAAGACACAAGATTGTCTATGAGCCACCGGAACTGCTCCTGCCCGAGAATTGTCCGCTCACCACTTTTACGGTTGTTAGGGCTGCGCCACCAGCGATCGTCGAGCAGAAAAAAGTCGCAATCTCCCCACGAGAATTTTGTGGTGATACCGCCTTGTAGCGCAGAGGGAGGATTTGCCCAGAACAAGTCAAATGCGCGGCGTGTTTGCTCTTTGTTCCAAAATCCGCGGTCTGAGTCGTTTGGACCATAGTCATGGTCGTCCCAGATAGCGATGTTGGAGCAAGCGCCCAGCAATGGCTGGAGCTCTTCAATTGCGCGATCGTGGCTATAGCGGTGCAGGATTCCGGTCCAGGTGTTCCAATCTGGTTCCCGCAAGTACACGTTGTCACCCAACCACAGAAACAGAACAGGCTGCTGTGCAGCGATTGAGCGAAAGATGTGATAGTCACCTCCGTAGGGCTTCCCAGGGCGGTCGTATGGGGGATCGTTAATGTAGGCACAAGAGCCAAGTGCGAAGCGAAATGGGGGCGGATCGCTACGCCATTGCCATAAGGGTGGAGTGCGGAATAGAAGGGGATAAGGTCGCTCCACAACTTGTCCATTCAGATACACCTGGTAGCGATAAACTTTTCCGGGCTCTACACTGTCAGCAACAAGACGTGCAGTGAAAGCTTCTTCTTTGCGAGTAGTTTTCTCTAATGTCCAAAACCAACGGGTTGGCTGTGCTGTGTCAGCGTATCGAATTGTTACTCGACAGGCGGAGGTAGTTTGTACCCACAGGTGCACTTCCCGCATGTCAGCAAAGCCAACCATTGGTCCAGCAGCGATCTTGACCTGTGCTATCGTTGGACCTGCACTCAGCAGAAAGAGAATGAGGAGAGCTACCATAGTCGCCAAAAAGGAACGTTACCATGATTCAGTTTGCAAAAATCACTGGTGACACGCCTAGGAAACTGTGAAACAGTGGTAATACCTCTCTTTTGATTGGTGAAAAAGTCTGGCATCCTGACAATCTTTGTATTGAGAGTACACAGAATTAATGGCTGTGTTACGTAAACTTTATGGCATCTTGTCAGGGGGGAGAGGTAGTGGCAAGTAATTTTGCGCACGGCGATTGTCCGTCAACAAAAACCAATGTCCACCCAGCCAACGGTCTCTACGGCGCCAACGCGGCGGATTTCTCTTGCATGGCGAGGCGCAACGGGTAACACAGTGTTTTCCCTCCTTAGTGGAGCTGCAGGTTTTGCGGTGATGGTGCTGTTGGGTGCCATTATTGTGCAGCTTATAGTCGAGTCTGCTCTCTCAATCCGCACTTTTGGAATCAGTTTTTTGGGGTCTGAGCAATGGGATCCAGTAGCAGAACAGTTTGGCGCGCTGCCGTTTATTTACGGTACTGTGGTGTCTTCGTTGCTGGCTATGTTGATCGCAGTGCCCCTGAGCGTTGGTGCCGCGGTGTTTCTTGTTGAGGTTGCGCGGGGATGGGTGCGAGAGGTTCTTTCCTTTTTCGTGGAAGCATTAGCAGCAGTGCCCAGCGTTGTGTATGGTGTATGGGGCATCTTCGTGCTTGTGCCATGGTTGCATGAACATGTTGCTTTACCATTGGCAGAGGGATGGGGAGAGGTATTGCCAATATTTGCACCGCCTGCGGTGGGACCGAGCATGCTTAGTGCTGCAGTTATTCTGGCAATTATGACAATTCCAATCATCACCTCTGTTACACGCGATGTGTTGCGGACCGTTCCCCGTGCGCAGCGGGAAGCGGCTTTTGCGCTGGGCTCAACTAAATGGGAGGCGATTCGGACTGTGCTCAACACTGCCCGGTGGGGGATTTTCGGCGCAATTGTACTGGGCTTGGGGCGAGCACTCGGGGAGACAATGGCTGTTACGATGGTCATTGGCAATGATCCAACGATCCATACAAGCATTCTGCAGCCGGCCTACACTCTTGCCTCTGTCATTGCCAATGAGTTCACCGAAGCGACCAGCCCGCTTTATGTAAGCGCTCTTGTCCAACTGGGGTTGGTCTTGCTTTTAGTAACGCTGGTGGTTAATATCGTTGCTCGTCTGCTGGTTTGGAGTTTAGCACGACGTTATCAAAGGTTCTGATGGAAGTGGTAATGCTTTCCCGCTGGGTGTACATCCGTCGCCGCTTAAGCAATGTGCTTGCCCTTGGCGGTGTAACAATGGCGCTAATAATTGTGCTCCTTCCTCTTGGTGCAGTGTTGTGGTACACACTGGTGGAAGGATTAAGCGGCCTTTCATGGGAATTTTTCACTGCACTTCCAGCTCCTGTCGGGGAGCCAGGGGGAGGAATGGCTAATGCCATTGTCGGCAGTGGGATTGTCGTTGGGTGTGCCTCGCTTGTTGCTGTTCCTCTCGGCGTGCTTGCAGGAATTTTTATCAGCGAGTATGCCAGCAACCGTCTTGCTGCCGGGATTCGCTTCATTACCGAAGTCATGCTCGGCTTGCCATCCATCATTCTGGGCATCTTCGCCTATAGCGTTGTTGTCAAACCAATGGGGCACTTTTCTGCGCTGGCGGGAGCATGTGCACTGGCGATTGTAATGCTACCAATCGTGACAAAGACGACCGAAGAGATTCTTCGTCTTGTCCCCCTGCACATCCGAGAGGCGGGGTTGGCACTTGGTATTCCGCAGTGGGTAGTTATTACCCGGATTGTCCTCCGGGCTGCAGCGCGCGGAATATTGACAGGCATATTATTGGCAATTGCCCGTGCAGCAGGGGAAACAGCTCCCTTGCTCTTTACTGCATTGAACAATCGTTTCTGGAGTGTGGCACTTGATCAGCCTATTGCAACATTGCCTGTGCAGATTTTTACGTATGCGGTCGCACCATACGAAGATTGGCATCGGCAAGCATGGGCAGGAGCAGTAGTGCTGATTAGCTTGGTGCTCCTTTTAAGTTTTGTGCTGCGAGTGGTTGTTACACGAACACAACTGGATACAGAGCACTGATGGATACAATGCGCCAGCATAGTGAGACCGTACAGACACCCCCTGATCCCACGGTATCGTCGCACGGCAGCGACGACCAGAAAGAACGTTACCGCATAGTGACGGAGAACCTGTCGGTCTTTTTTGATGGCAAAGCAGCCATCCGCGATGTCTCGATGGCTATCCGTACAAATCGTGTCACTGCAATTATTGGTCCGTCGGGATGTGGAAAATCCACTTTCCTCCGTGCTCTAAACCGCTTGCATGAGATTCAACCGAATGCCCGGGTAGAGGGGCGTATCATGCTTGATGGGGAAAACATCATGAATCTTGACCCTACGCTCGTGCGTCGACGGATCGGGATGGTCTTCCAAAAGCCGAACCCATTCCCAGGGATGAGCATTTTCGACAATGTTGTTGCGGGGCTTCGCTTCAACGGCATTCGGAAGCGTTCCTTGCTTGAGGAAGTCGCCGAAGAAGCACTGCGTCGTGCGGCGCTCTGGGAGGAAGTCAAGGACCGTCTGCGTGCACCAGCAACATCGCTCTCCGGAGGGCAACAGCAACGGCTGTGCATTGCTCGTGCATTAGCCATTGAGCCAGAAGTGCTGCTAATGGATGAACCAACCAGTGCACTCGACCCAATCGCAACAGCAAAGATCGAGGAGCTTATTTACGAGCTCAAACGTACGTACACAATTGTTATCGTGACGCACAACATGCAGCAAGCAGCACGCGTGAGCGATTACACAGCCTTCATGTACTTAGGCGAGCTTATCGAATTCGACAAAACACGAAACATATTCACCAATCCGTCCAAACGCCAGACAGAAGAGTACATCACCGGTCGTTTCGGCTAAGAGCTGAAAATCCCTGCGTGTGTGTGACACTGATGTGTCACTGTATGGTGGCGCTGCAATGCATTCACCAATGGACGAGGCAAGAATGTACCGTCAATTTGAACAGGATTTCGACAAGCTCCGTACAAGACTTATTCGTATGGGGTCGCTCGTTGAAGAACAGGTGGAGTATGCCTTCCGTGCGCTCCTGACAGGGAATACCACGCTGGCTGATCTTGTGATCGAGCGTGATGACAAAGTCGATAAGCTTGATTTGAAAATTGACAAACAAGTGCAGCGCATTTTCGCCCTGTCTCAGCCAGTGGCACGTGACCTACGCCTTCTTCTTGCCGCTGTCAAGATCAACAATGAATTTGAGCGCATCGGCGATTATGCGGTAATTGTGGCACGCCTGGCTTACGATTCGGCTGCGCATCGGATTGCGGAGCTCGTTGGCTTTGAACGCATCACGAAAGCAACCTGTACGATGGTCAAAGCTAGTCTCGATGCTTTCATTGGCAATGATCCAGAACTTGCAAAGCATGTCCTTGCAACCGATGACATCGTTGATATGCTCGAGCGAGAGCTTTCAACGGCAATCATTGGACAGATGAAGGCAGATTCCAGTTTAGTCGAAAGCGGAGTGCGGTTGATTATCGGGCTGCACAACATCGAGCGGATAGCAGACCGGGCAACAAACATTGCAGAAAACGTCATCTTTCTTGCAGAAGCACAACTGGTTCGCCATCAGCAAGTACAGGGGGATGTAACGCCGCTTCAGCCGGAAGAACCCGATGAATCTTCCCGTGAGGATGAACGCGAGTAGCTCAGGATGGCGCGGGCACCAGTTGCGCCAATTACGAGCACACCTCCAACGGCAGACCATACGGTTGGATGCTCTCCAACGATCAGCATAACCCACAGTGGATTAGCAATTGGCTCCAGCATTGCCAGCATGACTGCTTCAATTGCACGGATGGACGCTAAAGCGTGAGCGAAGAGAATGTACGGTATGCCCAGTTGTACAATCCCTAAAATCCCCAGTACAGCAAGTGTCGAACTATCCAGCCGCACAAGCTCATGCCATGTAGCTATTCCTGTGAGAGCAGCTATCACATTTCCCATCACCAGTGCTTCCGTTGCAGAAGCATGCTTCTGCAGAACGCGGACAGCCAGAGTCATTATTGCCATTCCAATCCCGCTGCCAATAGCAAGGAGATTGCCCACCATTCCACTTGGCGATAGCTGTTCACCGAAAAACAGGAGAATGCCGGTCATCATTAGTCCGAGCAATAACCATTCGGCCGAACTAAGCTTTTCGCCTAAAACAAGCCATCCCAGCAGAGCAACATAAAGCGGTGCACTATACTGGAGTACGATTGCATTTGCAGCGGTGGTGAGCTTTGTTGCCCACACAAAAAGGATTACCGTTGCCGCATAGCCAAAGGCGGCAAGCCATTCCGCTGGTTGTCGCGGCACAAGACGAGGCACTCGTCCCCATCTCCACCAGTAGTATGTGCTGATAATCACTGCAGCGATTGCGCTCCGAAGAGAGGCTATGCCGAGTGGGGACCAGTTCGCGAGCTTGATGAGCACACCCCCGCTGCTCCATAGCAATGCTGCCAACAGCACGTACACAATTGCACGAGCGCGGGGTAAGGCTGAGTGTGAGGCTGAGCTTTTCAGAGCAATGCGCTACTTGTTGTCAAAAATGATATCAGCCTCCTTGACGTACCGCTTCCGCCCTTGAGGAGTAATCACGTAGTAGCCGCCTTTTTTCCCGCGATAGACCACCTTGCCGCCTTTTGTTACCCCAACTCGTGGGTCGCCTGATTCTGCTGCTTGAGTCGTTGCATGAGAGGTGCTCGGCGATTGCATGACTGCTGCCGCGGGAGCTTTTTTCTTGCGCGGCTTTGTAGTATCTGTTGCGCTTAGTGTGCCCGCAACTAATCCGAGCACAACAACGATGCACACCAGTGAACGCATGATACCCTCACCATCAATTCGACACTCCGCTGCAAACATAGCACATGCGGCAGTGTTAATTGTGCCGGTACCAACAAAAAGCGCCCCTTCCCATCGGCAAGGGGCGCTTTGTTAAGGGGAGGTTGACCTGCCAAATTACCGTTAGCGTTGGATAGTAAAGGATGCTACCCACACAGTTGTTTCCCGCTGCAGTCGAACAAAGTATGTTCCGCTTGCCAGCTGCGATAGATCCACAAGACGCTGTAGCTCGATTTGTTGTTCGGTAACGCCATTCTGCATCCCAACGATACGCCCACGTGCGTCGAAGATGACAATCTGATCGATTATTTGTCCCGGTGGCAGTAGCAGAACTGCTGATTCGTTTCGATCGAGTGGATTAGGGAAAATGCCCCATGTGCTATTGGTAGATAGTTCCACCGTGCTGACAAAGTCAACCACACACGGACGCGAAGTTGCTGTTCCGCAGTCATTTGTTGCACGGCAGAAGTAGGTTCCACGCGTTGATGCATCCAGTGTGAAGCTATATCGAGGCTGTGTTGCTCCACTGATAATTGCGCCATTACGGTACCACTGGAACTGTGTTGCAGCAGGAGCTTCCACACGGAGTTCAACTTGCTCCCCGCGATCAGCCACGATTTGGGGAGGTAAGTTTACCGTAAATGCGGGGAATGCAGTTTGCTCGACTCGCTGAGAGTATTGCTCGCGACCACACGAATTTGTTGCTACGAGCGTGTAGATACCTGCAGCTCCCACACTAATTCGATTTGTCGTAGCATTGGGGATAGGAACATTATCCCGATACCACTGAAGAGTGACTGAATCACCACGAACGGTTGCGACCAGATCGGTACTTCCTTCTGGGCAGAGAGTGCTGCTTTGCGAGATACCCTGTATTTGCACTGGAGCAAGGAAAGCAATCCGAAACTGCCCGATAGTGAATTCCGCTGTGTCATTCTGCAGTGTCATCACCACGATAACCGTATATGTTCCCGTGTCTTGTGCTGTGAGGCGATCGAGTTCGAATCCAAGCGAGTTCGGGGTAAGCACAAGGGGCAGTATTCGCTGGCGATTGACAGCGCGGGCAGCTATCAGAGGAATGGAAGGTGCACTTTGCAAGGAGAAGCTGCGTTGCAGAGGCTGACCTTCACAACCAACTACGACGGGCTGAATAGTTGCGTGCGGTGGTGTGGGGATAAGTACTCTGCTTGGGGACGTCTGCAGCGTGCCACAAGCGGAGAATATTACGCATGTGTACACTCCTGTGTCTGAAGGAGTAACCGCTGCAATGCGGAGTAAGGAGGTACGCACGCCGCTTATGCGGGAGGATTCTGTCAGCGGCTGTCCGTTGCGGAGCCATTGGTAGCGGAGCAAGGGTGACTCGTGGCTGACCTCAACACTGAGTTCCACCCGACGTCCTGGAAGAGCAGCGACTGTGGCAGGTGGTTGTCGAAGGATAGTAGCTGGAGGAGTGACAACAACGGTACACCGTCCTGCATCGAGAGGACGAGAAAGACCCGCTGTTGGGATTACTGTACAGGAATACACACCGGCAGCATTCCAGGTTGTTGCAGCTACTGCATACGATGGACCTGTTGCACCACTGATGGGCTGTCCATCCTTGAACCATTGATATTGCAAGCTTGGTCCTGTTGCTGAGACTTCCAGGACAAGGGTATTCCCATAGCAGATGTACTGTGTCGGTGGTAAGCGGCGAACAACTTCGATTGGCTCTATGCCGTAGATCGCTACTGTTCCACTAATTTCATTGGCAGTAATAACGAGCGTTTGCTTGTTCGGACTCATTGATGATGGAATAACATACACGACCTCCGGTCCTAAGTCACCACCTGTTCCTGGTCCCGGTGTCTGAGCAAAGTTGCGGGTGTTGAGGTAGTCCACAAATCGCACCGCAGAAGGGTTGGTGATGTTGTACATCGCCACCCCACCAATCCGTTCAAAGCAAATAAATGCATAGGTGCTATCCCCAATAGTGGTGATAGCGACTCCTTCTGGCTCGACCCCGCGGTTGGGACTGCGTGCATCGAAGGTGTTATTGGTATTCGAGCAATTGTAGAACTGTGGGAAGAGAGCAGCGGTAATCCGGTCGAATTCATCGCCACTGTCGAATACAAGTGAGCCGTCGGATGCAAGGATGGAAAACGAACGTGTGCCTGAGCAGTAAAGCTCATCATAATCTCCATCTCCATCGAGATCTCCGCTGGTTCGAACAGCTTGGAGACGTCCCCATAGGGAGTCCCGGCGTATTTGGGTCGCTACTGCAGAGGGGAATGCGACTGGATCGAGCGGGAATGCACTTGTTGAGTTCAGACGGGCTTGCTCATTGTATGTGCCGTACTCACGGGTGTCCCCTTCATTCGCGGTTACCAGATAAACATTGCCGTCACTTGCGCGGTAGGTTGCGATTGCATCGGGCTGGGGCAAACCAAATACTGGTCCGGGTGCATAACGGAGCCGGATTGCATTGTCGCGGTCGCTTGGATCTATCCGCTGAGAGCGAGTAAAGCGAAGAACGCCAACAGTGATTGGTCCACCTGCAGGATCGAGCTGTATCGTACCGTTGCCAGGAATTGTTGTTGCAACTACACCGAAATCATTGTCATTGATGATAACGAATGTGCTATCGTTGACTCGTGCTAAGCCTTCCAGTTTTTCTGGTTCGAAGCCTAACGTGGCGACATTGGCAACAAGACGGCATGCAGCAAGCCGGATACCCTGGTTGATCAAACCTTGTATGCCAAGGGATTCAAAAGTTGCTCCTGATGGAAGATTCACCGGCGCAGTTAGGGTGTTCGTAGCAGTGCGGATATTGACTTCATAGAGCAGTTTTTTCGATTGGCGCCCCTGACGAGAATCGCGAATCGCAACAAGGAACTGCCCATTGCCCAGGGCCACAGCATCTCCAATCTTGTCAACAAGATCGGCACTCCGAAGCTGCAGTAATGGGAGGAGATACTCCCCTGTCACTGTTGCGGTGGTGTAATCAAATTCGAGGATACGGACAATGCTGGAGTTACGAGAGATTGCGTTGGTTGTTGAGTTTGGATTGTCAAGCGGGCTTTGGACAAACAGGTAGAGTTTATTTCCTTCGACCGCGATTGCTTCAAATCCACGGTTCGGGCGGCGCCGTGCATAGACAGCAGGGAAGACCTCCTGTCCAAATGTTCCTGGTGCTGCACCAACTGCTGCTGCTGTTCCGATAGGAACATAGCGTGCAAGGAGAACACCACTGGAGTCGAAACGGTAAAGCGCAGGACGGTATTCATCACATGCCCAGAAGTCACCATTTGGTGTGCGAACAATGCCTTCCAAATCAGCCCCAAGCGGATCATTCGGAACAGGATTGCCAAATAAGTCGCATGCAAATTCATCAGTGTACGCAAGGTTCTGCGCCTGTGCTTGCATATTCGGCAGTCCCGTCAAAGGAGTAGTGCCATTGCTGCGGTAGAGGAGAATCTGCCGGTGGGTGCGGATTTGCCCAGTGGAAGGATTCAGATGGAATTCGACAATTCGCGGCTGAAACGACGGGAGAGCAAATGGGCGATATCGCACCGAGCCGAATTGGGTTGGCTCAGCATTTGGTCCCCGATCGGTAACAGCATAAAAACGCCACCATCCATCGGGAGTAGTGCCATCATACCAGAGTCCTGAAAGCCCACCCAATAGAATAGTTTGCCCGCCTGGAGTTGTTCCCAGCGGAGGACGCTGGCTGATTGGATACTCGTGAAGAGTGAGAGTCAAACCCCCTTTGCGGTAGTCCGTTGGTGCAATAGGCAAAAGCTCGCGCACTGTCGCCGAGGGGATGTCAATCACTGCTATCGCATTGTTTTCTTGCAACGTCACATATGCTGTCTGTCCGTCCGGTGACACAGCGATGTATTCTGGCTCCAAGTCTTGCGCAACAGTGGGATTGTTCGGTGCCCCAATCCGGATGCCGCAGAGTCGGAGGGAGTCACGCCGTGCGTTGAACGCACTAAATGTTACCGTGCGGACAGTGGGAGCAGAAACATTCTGCACATCAATGATGCTTACGGAGCCTTCAGGGTCAATCGTGTAATCATCACTGGGTTCTCCCTCGTTTGCCACTAAAACATAGCGTCCATCGGGGGTAAAGGTGACCATATCAGGCACGCTTCCGACTGTGACCATCGAGAGAAGGCGTCCATTAGTGTCCAGCAAGAGCACTTTCCCGGGATTTGTCCGAATAGTGTCCTCGATAGCGACAGCAAGGAGTGAACGGTAGACAGCAACAGAGTTGACGATGCCTCCATAGCGGATGAGGCTGCTGTCGAAGACTAAGCGAGGTAGGTTAGGAGTACGAATATCGAGCGCTATGAGGCGTGAACCTTGGGCGCAGGTAAGAAAGAGTCGCTTACTGGCAGAGTCGTAGGCAACTGTTTCTGCCCCTCCGACATTGTACAGCCCGGTTGCATAGCGGCCCAGGAACCGCATCACACGACCTTGCTGATATTGAGCGATAAGGAGGACACTACTGGCTATGAACCATGCGATAATCCGGTATATCATCGGTGATGACTCGAAATAGTCCAACTCTATTCGCTTGCGAAACTCCCTGTTCGGTGTTACGTAACCATTACCGTAATCTTAGCATGTTGTTGCCTCCATGTGGCATTATCGCAGTGCCAGAGGTGATTAGTATTACAGTTCTCCCCATGGGTGATCTTTTGCAGAGCTCTTCTTACACTACATGGGCAGATTGCCCGTCATGCAGCCCATCTGCTGTTTTGATGTTACACCATTAGTTGGATGTTCTATGAAACGTATGCTTGCTCTTCTGTTGGCCGCAGTGCTACCATTGTTTGCACAACAAAGTTCATGGAAGGTAGATCAAAGCCATTCAAACGTGCTTTTTACCGTTGACCACCTTGTTATTTCAGAAGTGACGGGATACTTCAAGGTGTTTGATGGAACTGTAACTGTGAGCAAGCCAGACTGGAGCGATGCCAAGATAGAGTTCACAGTGGACGTCAATTCTATAAATACGGATAATGAAAAACGGGACAGCCACCTCCGCAGCGAGGATTTCTTCGATGCCCCCCGTTATCCGAAGGCTACATTCACAGCGACAGGCATGAAGAAGGTCGGCACCAATAAGTACAAGCTTACGGGAGACTTAACGATTCGTGGAGTGACTAAAAAAGTTACGTGGGACGTAACCTTCAAGGGACAAACAAAGGATCCCTGGGGGAACACGCGGGCTGGATTTGTTGCGGAAACTACGATCAATCGTTTTGACTATGGGTTGAAGTGGAATAACTTAACTGAGACTGGCGGACTGGTTGTGGGTAAAGATGTGCGGGTCCGTATCAATATAGAATTGATAAAATCGTCTTCATCATCGGGTAGTTGAGGGGTTGCATTACCTCCGGGTTTTCATCCATGCGGGCGCTATCTTTGCGCTCGCATTTTTTTTACCACTCGCATTTTTTACGGAAGCATGGTGCGCGTAGAAGAAGAACTTCTGCAACAGCATTTGTACCGTTCAGATAAAGAACGATTATTAGTCACCATCCTCCGGACAAGTGCGTGGATAGGAGAGCAATTTCAACGGGTGCTAGAACCCTACAGCATTACTCAGCAGCAGTACAACGTTCTTCGGATTCTGCGAGGTAGCAAGGAGCCACTTTCTACCTGCGACATCCGACGGCGGATGATTGATCGTGCCTCGGACACCTCGCGCATTGTCGATCGGCTGATTGAAAAAGGATTAGCGCAAAAGACACCCTCATCGGTGGATCGACGGCGTATCGAGGTGCATATCACTGAACAAGGGAGAAAACTACTCGAAACGTTGGATCCTGTCGTTCGTCGGTTCCATCGGCTTGCTGATGTGCTCACGCAGGCAGAGCGGATGGTTGTTGTCGAATTACTCGACCGTCTGCGTAGTCAGTCCGATGCTGACCATTGACTTACGGAAGTATCCTCAGCCGCGAATTCGCCATCATACGAATCCGCAGGTATATTTGCCACGGCATCAGCTCCATGTAGTGCCGCCGTCATACCCCCCGTGCATTGAACGCCTCGATTGGCACCATCTTTTTTCTGATGGCCGTCCCCCGACCATAGTTGATATCGGGTGTGGAATGGGACGGTTCTTGCTTTCCTATGCTCTCAACCATCCTGAACAAAACATTCTCGGCATCGAAGTGCGGAAACCAGCTGCCGATTGGATAACAACTGTCATCAATGGAGAGGGCATCAAGAATGCTGCAGCGCTTTGGTATTCGGTGGCAAATGGGCTGCCGTTTCTCGACGATGCCTCCGTCGAAATGGTAACGTACTTTTTCCCTGATCCGTGGTTCAAAAAGCGCCACATCAAACGTCGTGCTTTTACTCCTGCACTTGTTGCCGAGATTTACCGTATACTACGTCCTGATGGTGCTTTATACCTCATGACTGATGTCCCAATGGTAGATGAATATCAGCGTGAAATTCTACACCAGCACGGGGGATTTTCAATCGAAGAAGTGCATTCCGATGATGAATGGTTTGCTGAACGTACAGACCAGGAGCTTTTTTGCCTGAGCAAGGGGATTCCGTATGTTCGACTTCGCTGTCGGAAACGATAGGAATAGCGTCATGCTTCGTCCGTCGCTTCCTCGTCGCATTGTTTGCCTGACCGAAGAGACTACTGAAACACTTTACGCGTTGGGTGCAGATGATCTGATCGTTGGCATTTCAGGATTTACCGTTCGTCCACCCCAGGCACGCAAGACAAAGCCCAAAGTGAGCACTTACCTGGAGGCTAATATCGAAAAAATTCGGGCACTTGAGCCCGATGTGGTGTTGGCATGGTCAGACCTTCAAGCTCCTATTGTCGAGCAGCTTGTGCGTGAGGGCATCGAGGTTGTGTGTTTCAACCATCGGTCTGTGGAAGGAATTCTCAGCATGATTCTTCGCCTTGGTGCACTGATAGGGAAGTACGCAGAGGCGGAACTGTACGTTGCTCAGTTGATAAGGAGCCTGGAGCAATACCGCCAACACGGACTGCAACGACAGCGCCATCCCCGTGTGTACTTTGAAGAATGGTACGATCCAATTATCACGGGGATCCGATGGGTTAGCGAGCTTATTGAACTTTGTGGAGGGGAGGACATCTTTGCTGAACATCGGCAATACCCTGATGCAAAACGGCGTATCGTCGCTGATCCTCTGGAGGTTGTTCGCCGTCAGCCCGATATCATGATTGCGTCATGGTGTGGAAAGGGATTCAAACCAGAAAAGGTTCGCCAGCGTCCTGGATGGGACCAGATTCCTGCCATTGCCAATGGAGAGCTCCATGAAATTCACTCCGCGATTATACTGCAGCCTGGACCAGCTGCATTGACTGACGGCATTGCTGCAATCAATGCGATTTTGGACCGATGGGAAGAGCGGCAGACTGCTCATAGCTAAGCAGAGGCTGGGTGCCCTGGTGTTTCAGTGACGAAAATGCCGCATGCCTGTGAAGATCATGGCAATGTTTCGCTCGTTGGCGGCACGAATAACCTCTTCGTCACGGATTGAGCCGCCAGGCTGAATGATGGCGGTTGCTCCGGCTTCTGCGCACTGGATAACTCCATCGGCGAAGGGGAAAAATGCATCGCTGGCTACTGCAGAACCACGAAGGTCTAAACCAAACTGTTGCGCCTTCCATGCCGCAATTCGTGCGCTATCCACTCGCGATGGTTGTCCTGCTCCAATGGCAAGAGTACGATCGGCGCGGGCATACACGATGGCGTTTGACTTCGCGTGCTTTGCTACCTTCCAGGCAAACATCATTGCCTGAAACTCTGCATCGGTTGGCTCTCGTTCAGTGACCACTTGCAAGTCTTGACTACGTAATAGCTCGACATCTGGCGTTTGAATGAGGAGTCCAGCAGTGACACTGCGAACGACGCTATAGCGGCGATACTGCTCTATTGCCTCAGTGTTGAACCGTATCAGGCGCCGATCTTTCTTTTTTGTCAGCACACCAAGTGCTGCTTCACTGAATGCAGGGGCAGCAATAAGCTCGATGAAAAGGGGATGAATGGATGCCGCAAATTCCTCGTCTATAGGAACGTTCGTCGCAACGATGCCCCCAAATGGCGAGACAGTGTCCGTTGCATATGCTTTTTCCCATGCTTCGGTTAGCGTATCTCCTGAACCCACTCCACAGGGATTGGTGTGCTTGACGATCACAACGGTTGGTTCGGAGAACTCCAAGACAAGCTGCACGGCAGCGTCTAAGTCGAGGATGTTGTTGTAGGATAGTTCCTTCCCGTGAATGTGAAGAAACGCTTGGTCGAATGCGCCAAAGAGTGCTGCCCGTTGGTGGGGATTTTCTCCGTAGCGCACATCGAAACGGCGTGGCTCGCTCAGAGTGCAATAGGTGTGCTCCACCAGCGAAGGTTCGAAGTACTGAGCAACTTGGGCATCGTACCATGCAGTGTATTGGAATGCCTTTGCAGCAAGCTGACGTCGGAGAGGGAGAGGAACTGTTCCTGTTGTGCGGATGCTCTCAAGCACCGAAGGATAATCCTCCGGTAGCACAACAGGCACAACCCAGCGGTAATTCTTGGCTGCGGCGCGGAGCATTGCTGGTCCGCCGATGTCAATCATCTCGGTGATGTGCTCTTCGTCGCTGCTATGAGCTGCTGCTTCTGCAAAGGGATAGAAGTTAACGCAAACTAAGTCGATTGGCGTAATTCCATGTTGGCGAAGGTGCTCCATGTGTTGCAGATTATCGCGCTGCGCAAGTAGTGCAGCATGGATAGCGGGGTGAAGCGTTTTAACCCGTCCATCGAGCAGTTCAGGCATCTGCGTAACAGTCTCAACTAATGTGACGGGAATTTCCGCTTGCCGTAGGGCACGTGCTGTACCACCTGTGGAGAGAATTTCAACGCCGAGTGCGCTGAGTTCTCGAGCAAACTCAACTATCCCAGTTTTTTCCCATGCACTCAGCAGGGCACGCTGAATTGGAGGTGTTTCCATGGAAAGAAAAGGCAACGGTAATGCCACGAAATTAGAGGTCTACTTGAGCCAGAGCATTTGTTGGTACGTAGGCAAGTTCCACAAGTGCTCTGGCACAAGACGCTCAAGCTGATCAGCAATCGCACGAACTGCATTCATAGCGGGCAGGACGTTTTCTGCCATGTGATGTGCTTTTTGCCGTGCAGTGCTGCCACCTAACTCACGGTTTTGCTGCCGCAGTTCCATGAGCGCTTGCACAAATTCATCGGTTAAATGGGCAACGTCGCGCTCTACAATGCTTGCTGCGTGGTGAGCATTGGTGCGGCCAAGGAGGTCCAGGTAGCTAAAGCAAGCTGGCAGCAAGTGCGTCATTGCAATTTGTTCGGTAGTTTCTGCCTCGATGTTGATGGTCTTGAAGTACTGTGCGTAGGCAATTTCTTGGCGTGCAGCGATCTCGCGTTCGTTGAGGATGCCGTAGGAAGAAAGCAGAGCGATATTCTTTGGGTCTGTCAAGCGAGGTAAGACGTCGAGCGTAGTACGCAGGTTCAGCAATCCCCGCCGTGCTGCTTCTTGATGCCACTCTGGAGAATAGCCGTCGTCGTTGTAGATGATTGCCCGGTGGCGTGTAAATACGTCGGCAATGACCTGTTCCAAGGCACGCTCCAGCGGCATACCTGCATTGAGATTGCGCTCCAATTCTGCTGCCAGCTGGTCAATCGCTTCTGCGGCGATTGCATTGAGAATAGTTGCAGGGAGAGACACACTCTGTGATGCACCGACGGCACGAAACTCAAACTTTGATCCGGTGAATGCAAAAGGCGAGGTACGATTGCGATCTGTTGCATGGCGGGGAAGACGTGGCAGCACCGTTGCTCCCAGATGAAGCAAGCCACCATCTGTTGAACTGCTGCCTGGCTGTCCCTGGGCGATGTGTTCGAACATATCGGTCAGTGCTTCGCCCAGATACATCGAGATGATAGCAGGGGGAGCTTCATGAGCACCTAAGCGATGGTCATTTGCTGCCGATGCAACGCTGTAGCGGAGAAGGTCCTGATGCTGGTGCACTGCTTTGATCATCGCTACACAGAAAAACAGGAATGCCATGTTCTGCTGTGGTTCGGTGCCAGGATCGAGGAGATTGAGCCCTGTGTCCGTGGCAATAGACCAATTGAGGTGTTTCCCACTGCCGTTGACACCAGCAAATGGCTTTTCATGGAGCAAGCACACCATTCCATAACGGCGTGCTGTTGCACGCAGGACGTTCATGACTAAGTGCTGATGATCGGCAGCCGCATTGACGTGCTCAAAGACAGGAGCAATTTCGTACTGTGCGGGTGCTACCTCGTTGTGCCGAGTTTTGACAGGTACACCAAGCCGGTAGAGCACATGTTCCACTTCGGTCATGTACGACAGCACGCGGTCTGGAATCGTGCCGAAATAGTGGTCTTCGAGCTCTTGCCCGCGCGGTGGCTTTGCACCGAAGAGAGTGCGACCAGTCAAGTAGAGATCAGGGCGGCGGTAGTAGAATGTCTCGTCAATGAGGAAGTATTCTTGCTCGCATCCCATCGTTGCATACGCGCGGTTTGCGCGTATGCCAAGCAGTGCAAGAGCACGCAACACACTTCGATTGAGTGCTTCAAGTGAACGCAAAAGGGGAAGTTTGGTATCGAGAGCCTCGCCTGTCCACGAGGCAAAAACAGTTGGGATGCAGAGAGTAGCACCATTGGAGTGGCGCATGATGAATGCCGGTGAGCTTGGATCCCATGCAGTGTATCCGCGTGCTTCAAAAGTTGCACGGAGTCCTCCGCTAGGGAACGAAGAAGCATCAGGCTCTCCTTGGATGAGGTCTTTGCCAGAGAATTCCGTAACAGCACCACCGGTGGGTAACGGAGTGACAAAGCTTTCGTGTTTTTCTGCGGTCGAGCCGGTCAGGGGCTGAAACCAGTGGGTATAGTGGGTTGCCCCGCGTTCGGTTGCCCATTCTTTCATCGCCAGCGCAACTGTATCGGCAATTGCTGGGTCCAGAGGCATTCCCTGCTCGATAGTTGCCATCAGCGAGCGAAACACTGGTTTGGAGAGCCGCTGCCGCATTTGCTCTATAGTGAACACATCGCATGCAAATGCTTCGTGGATTTCATCCGAGGAAAGCAATGGAGAGCTATTCGGACGCCATTGGGATACAGAAGGGGAAGGATGAGCTGTCATGATGTATGGGAAGCAGGTAGTGAGACATTCCGAAGCAAGCACGTGGTTTCAATGGGAGTCGAGAGCACAAGACTTGTTTGAGTGCGCTGCACACCTTTCCACCGCTGAATTGTCGAAAGAAGCTCTTCCAGTGCCGCTGTGTTAGGCACCCGGACTTTCAGCAGATGAGAAGCTTCTCCTGTAATTGCGTGGCACTCGAGAATGGCAGGAACTTTTCGGCATTGTGCAATAAAGTGCGGGTAATTACTGCTTCCCTCAACCCAGACGAACACAAAGGCAGTAATGTCCAGTCCAAGCGCTGCAGGAGAAAGGTGTGCATGATAGCCGGTGATGACGCCGGCGCTTTCTAACTTGCGAATGTGGTCACTGGTGGCTGTGACCGATAGTCCTATCTGTTCGGCAAGCTCTGTTAGACTTAGACGAGCGTTTACCTCAAGTAAGCGACAGAGAAGGCGGTCAACATCGGAAAGCTGATAAATTTTGCCTGCAGCCATTGATTTGTTGAAAGTTTCAAGAATTTGACACTAAAATACGGAAATATTCCATGCTGCGAACTGCAATAGTATGGATAGCGCGAATTATTCTCGGCTGGTTCATCGTAACGAGCCTTTGGGTTCTGCTTTATGCCGTAGTACGGCCACCTCTAACGCCGATCATGGTAGGTAACTTGATTGCTGATGCGTTCGAGGGCAAGTGGTATGGGATTGACAAACGATGGGCTAATCTGGACGACATCTCCCCCCACCTTGTGCGCGCAGTGATTGCGGCCGAAGATATGCGCTTTTTCGAGCATCGTGGCTTTGATTGGGATGCTATCGAGAAAGCCCAACAGCTCAACGAGCGCTTTAAAGGGCGACGGCTCTATGGTGCTAGCACGATCTCGATGCAAACAGCAAAGAATGTTTTTCTCTGGCATGGGCGGAATTACGTTCGGAAGGCGCTTGAGGCATACTTTACCGTTCTTATCGAGGCAGTCTGGGGTAAACGACGTATCCTCGAAGTGTACCTCAACGTCGTAGAGTTTGCGCCTGGAGTCTATGGCGCCCAAGCGGCAGCACAACGGTATTGGCACACCTCTGCTCGAAATCTGACTCCTCAGCAAGCTGCGTTAATGGCTGCAGTGCTGCCTAACCCTCGGCGCTGGAAGTTTTGGCAACCAACCGGCTACATTCGCAAGCGCCAAGCGATTATCCTGGCGCGGATGAGCGATGTGCGTTTGCCTGGTGAGTGGTTCCAGCGGCGTCGCTAATTTTGTAGCGGTTTTTTCGCGGGTAGAGGTAGGAATGAATTTGACATACTACGGACACTCATGTTTTGCTGTTGAGCTTCCCAGTGGCGAACGATTGCTGTTTGATCCCTTTATCACGGCAAATCCCTTAGCAGCGGGGATTGATATCGAAACAATCACGGCAGATTACATCCTCATCTCTCATGGCCACGGCGATCACATTGCTGATGCGGTCACAGTGGCAAAGCGAACGGGAGCGCTGGTGATTTGCGTGTGGGAAATATCCGAGTGGCTTGCCAAGCAAGGAGTAACAAACGTGCGACCAATGAACACCGGGGGTAGCTGGCGTGCACCGTTTGGAACTGTGCAGTGCGTAGTTGCACAGCATTCAAGCATGCTTCCCGATGGAAGCAATGGTGGTAATCCGGTGGGATTTGTCGTTGCAACACCGCATGGGACGTTCTACTATGCTGGTGATACTGCCTTGACGCTCGATATGCAGTTAATTCCGCGTCGCTATCGCCTCGATGCTGCAATTCTGCCTATTGGGGATAACTTTACCATGGGAATTGAGGACGCAGTCGTGGCAGCAGAGTTTCTCCAGTGTTCGAATATCATTGGCGTACACTTTGACACGTTCGATCTCATTCGTATTGACCACGAAGCGGCGCGTCGCGCCTTTGCAGAGCGCGGTTACACGCTGCGATTGCCATCGGTCGGGGCGACACTACCGCTTCTTTTGTAAATGTTTCACTTATCGTGGTGGTGTAGGATGAATGCAAACATGGGTACTCTCGATCGCGGCCTCCGGACGGTGATTGCCATCGTCATTGCTATTCTGATTGCCGCGCAAGTGGTGACCGGTACATGGGCATGGGTGCTGGGTATTGTAGCGGCAGTCCTCCTTATTACCAGCCTGGTAAGCGTGTGTCCTTTGTACTCATTGCTGGGAATTAGCACTTGTAAAGTGGACACTACGCAGTAAGCACATTAATCTGTGCGTAGAGGTCTGGGCCTCAGTAGTTTGCTCGCGGTCAAAGAGTGATGTAGTTTTGTAGCAGAGTTTCTTCCTCTCGGGAAGAGAGGATATTGCTTTTTTCACTTTTCCAGGTATTCCTCATGAGATCCTTCCTTTGTAGTGCACTTTCGGTGCTTGCGGTTGCAGGTACTATCTTGGCGCAGCAGGTACAAAAGAAGAGCGCGCCGCCACAACAGCCTGCCGGGCAGAGCATGCAGCTGCGAGACTTTGCAGACAGTCTCAGCTATGCACTCGGAATGAACATCGTCGAAATGGTTAAGGAGCAGAATTTGCCTATTCGTCGTGAGGTTCTTCTTCGGGCGTTGACCGATGGATTTGATGCAAAGCCCTTTGCTATCACACAACAGGACATGGTCGCTGTATTCCAGCAATACCAACAGCAAAAGCAACAAGAGGAACAAGCAAGACAAGCCGCGGAGGCCGCAAAAAACCGCGCTGAAGGTGAACGCTTTCTCCGAGAAAATGCCAAGCGTCCTGGTGTGAAGACCACCGCTAGCGGCTTGCAATACGAGGTACTTCAGCAAGGTACTGGACCAAAGCCCTCGGGTCCTGCTGCAACGGTGAAGGTGCACTACCGCGGGACACTCCTTGATGGTACAGAATTCGATAGTTCATACAAACGAGGTGAGCCGGCAGAGTTCCAGCTTGACCGTGTCATCAAGGGATGGAGCGAAGCAGTACAGCTCATGAATGTCGGATCGAAGTACAAGTTCTACATCCCTGCAGACCTTGCTTATGGAGATCGGGGAGCAGGATCAGTTATTCCGCCGGGCGCCCTTCTCATTTTCGAAGTTGAACTGCTGGAAACCAATTAGGATGCTGCGTTGCTGGGCTGTTGCAATTGCCCTGGCTGTCGTTCCAGGGGGTGCACAGACGAAAGCCCCTCAATTGGGCACCACAGGACAGCAGCCTCGCATTCATTACCACTTTCCGGGTGAAGAGGACACTCTCGAGTTCCGCTATGGTTTTACTGTAGAGGAAACTGTTGAGCTTGTACGAATTGACACGCAGCTGGTGATTGTTGATATTCGCTCACCGCAGCAATACGCTACTGAGCATCTACCGGGGGCTGTCAATGTTCCAACAAACACTATCAAGCGACAGTTGAAACTCTTCCGAGGGTGGGAACATCAACAACGGAATATGCTGCTGGTGTCAGAGGATGGCCAAGAGGCACGGAAGTGGACATCATGGCTCCATCAGCGGGGAGTATCGCGCGTGTGGTACATCCGAGGGGGTATCCGTGCATGGGCGGCTGCAGGACAACCACTCGAGCGGCAGGGGAATTAGCGCATCCCTTGCATTGAGTGTACCCATTCCAAATGGAAAATGCGGCCCCATAGTATTCACCGTGGGGCGTGTGCTATTTGCTCCTTGTAGAGCGAGCTATTCCCTGGGTGCCGTACTCAAGCGAGACGATGGTGATATCGTCAGGGAGAGCCGGAGAGAGCCACTGTGCAGATAGCTCAGAGATTATCGCTGCCATGAGATCGCCCCCATGGGCTATTGCGCGATCGAGAAGTTGCTCCCACCGCTGCTGTTGTTGAGCAAGATCGGTGCTGAGCGTATCGAGTACGCCATCGGTGAAGAGAATGAGCCGATCGCCGTGCCGTAGCTGCGCAGTAGTGACATAGTAGCTGCTGGTTTCCAATGCACCAAGGGGCATGCCCGGCTGTGTTGGCAGGCGTTCAACAGTACCATCTGCTGTGACGCGATACGGTGCTGGATGGGCAGCACTGCTGAGCGTCACTATGCCAGTCGAAGGCTCAAAAACTGCAACCGTTGCTGTTACAAAGTACGCCTGCGGATTGTTGGATGAAAGTGCGCGATTTGTTGCCTCCAGTGCAGCAGCAGGCGAAAGGAGCTGTTCCATGTGGGATCGCAGGAGGGTCTTTGTGACTGCCATCCATAGTGCTGCACTAATCCCTTTGCCTGAAACGTCGCCGATGCTAAGCACTAACTGCCTATCGGTGGTTTGCCAGTGATCGTAAAAATCACCAGCAACATGACGGGCGGGCATCAACACAGCAGAGACGCGATAGCGAGCCGCAGGGTCTTCATCGAGCGAGGGAGGAAGCATGTGCCGCTGAATCTCAGAGGCAATCGCCAGTTCACGCTCGTACTGATGCAGTTGCTCGCGAATTTTCACTGCCCGCTCCAGCTCTGTGTAGCGAGTAATGGCGCTGGCAAGAGCACTTTCCAATTCCACAAGTGTCGGAGGCTTGAGGATGTAATCAGTTGCGCCTGCACGCACAGCTTTAATCACAGAAGCTCCATCAGTGGCACCCGAAAGCACAACCACTTGGAGCAAAGGATACCGCTGACGGCAGTGGGCAATTAGCTCCAATCCGTCCATTGTCGGCATTGCAAGGTCTGTCAGCAGGACCATGGTCGATGGGTGAGTTTCGAGTAATGACAGAGCTTCTTCCCCACTGGTGGCGTGCAAGATGCGGAGATTATTCTCCGCCGCAAGAGGCTCGAGTGCAAGCTCGACCATTGCCAGGAACTCCTGGCTATCGTCAACAACAAGCAGTGTCCGTTCCATGGAAAGCCCAGCGTGCGTCCATGCAAAAATCGCTTGCACAGGCAGCTTTTAGCATGTGTAACTCAATCGTTATGCCAAGTGCTCTTTACCACCACTTGTTACAGCCCAAGGGTACAATTTTTTGCCAGGGATAGGTGGAAGTCTCGAACGGTTCTGCACCATGGCAGCCTGTATTTTTGAATGCCAAGTGTTGAGAGGCTGCGCCGGTGCATTTGTTGCATAGGAAGTGCACCAAGCAGTCAGGTGTGGTCATACTGTAGCTCAGCCGAGATCGTATGCGCTCAATAGTTCTTCATCCGCTGGTTGGTCTTGCCGCACGGATTGTTGTTGGCAGCATATTCGTGATGTATGCATTGGACAAAATCAGCGCACCAGCAGACTTTGCGCTCAACATCGAACGCTACGAGATTTTGCCCCTGGCATGGGTCAACCTTTTTGCGCTTATTCTGCCATGGGTAGAATTGATTGTGGGCATATTCTTGTTGTTCGGGGTACGTTTGCGTGCCAGCGCCAGTGTTGCCGCAGTGTTGTTGGTGGTTTTCATCGTGGCAATTGGCTCAGCCATGGCGCGTGGACTTCAGATTGACTGTGGCTGCTCAGCGCATAGCGAGCCTGTTGGATGGGGGAAAATCGTCGAAGATATGCTCTACCTACTGCTGGCATTGCGGATTACATATTGGCCCAATCCGGAGTGGACCGTGGAGACGCTCAGCAGGGCGGAGATTCCCACGGCTGCAATGCAATGATCCTGTGGCTGTTGCTGGTGTTGAGTGCCCTTGTGCACTCTGCTTTTGCGCAAGGGAGCGCAGGCGAACTTGCGCTCTACGAGTCCCAGCGCATCGTGGATATGCCGACCGCAGGAGTACTCCCACCCGGAGGTTTTTTACTTCGCCTGCTGATGTTTGAGCAGGGGGGCATGTTGGGGGAGACGTTGTGGTCGCCTCTGTCGCGTGTACAAGTAGGCATAGGATATAGCGGCAGTAGAGTCATTGGAAGCCTGCCTGTTGAGTGGCAAGGAGTGCCAGCAGTGCAAGTCCGCTGGCGAGTTGTTGATGAAACCCTCACATTTCCTGCTGTAGCGATTGGTCTGGAGACGCTCGGTCGGGGCAATATCATAGCGCATGCATTCGCGACGCCAGCACCAGGAGCTTTTCTGGCATTGAGCAAGCAATTCCGATGGGCACTGGGTGGGTGTGCAGTACATCTCGGGGCAGGGTATAGTTTTGACCTGCGCTTTAACGGTCGGGATATGAACGCATGGGTAGGGCTTGAACAGTCGCTCGGTCGCTCGGCGGCGCTAAGTGTTGAACTCAATCCGCAGTCAGTGGAACGGGATTTGCCTTTGCTGCTCAACGCGGTCGTGCGGTGGTCGGTTCTGCGCGGAGCAACGCTGGAGCTGTATGCTCGCGACATGCTTGTGCGAACAGCACCCCAGCCTATTCGTTCGATTGGTGTGGAATTTATTGCGTTAATCTCTCAGCTTGTGTGGTGATGGAAACGGTGACTCCTGTTTTGCGTATTGACTTGCCGTTGCCAGTAGTGCACCGCGGGAAGGTGCGCGATGTGTTCGCTGTTGGCGACGATGCATTACTCATCGTCGCTACTGACCGCATCTCTGCATACGATGTAGTCATGGACGATCCAATCCCAGGAAAGGGAATTGTGTTAACCGAGCTGTCAGTATTCTGGTTCGAGCGGACACGGCACATTGTGCCCAATCATTTGCTTAGTGCTACGGTGGAGGAATTCCCTTCTGATGTGCAGCCCTGGCGGGAGCTGCTGGCGGGACGTTCGATGCTTGTTCGCCGAACTGAACCGATCCGGTTCGAGTGTGTTGTCCGTGGTTACTTAGCAGGGTCAGCATGGCGGGAATACCAGCACTCTGGCACAGTGGCAGGGATTCCGCTGCCAGCAGGTATGCGCATTGCCGAGCAACTTCCCCAGCCGCTCTTTACGCCTGCGACAAAGGCAGAGCATGGGCATGATGAAAACATTACCTTCGAAGACTTGTGCAATCGCATAGGTATTGAACTGGCAGCATTTTTGCGCGACCGTTCAATAGCGCTTTACAAGTTCGCTCACACCTATGCGCTTGAGAGAGGACTGATTGTGGCTGATACCAAGTTTGAGTTTGGTGTACTTCCTGATGGCACTGTGCTCCTGATTGATGAAGTCCTGACGCCGGACTCATCGCGTTTTTGGCTTGCGGAGACCTACCAGCCTGGTGTTCCGCCTCACGATTTTGACAAGCAAGTGCTTCGCGATTGGCTCGATGCCCAAGAGTGGAACCGCACCTATCCACCTCCGCGCCTTTCTCCTGAGATCATTGCGCAAACGGCTGAACGCTACCGTCAAGCCCTTGTCCGTCTTACCGCCTGAGCATTTTCGAGTTTGTTCCATGAGCTACACGGCGAGTATTTACGACGACAGCGAACCGCTCCACACCACGCGGCTGGATGCCTACGAGCTTCCCACCATCATGGCAATGGTGGCGCTGGTGAGTGTTGGGCTCATTTCGATTTATAGCGCAACGTACCAGACCCCGATGGCGTCCTACTTTACCAAACAGCTTCTGTTTGCGATCGTTGGCAGTGGAGCGTTTCTGATTGCCTTTTGGATGCCGGTCCATTTGCTTCGCGTTGCAATTCCGTTGATCTACGGAGTTGCCCTTGTTCTGCTTGTTGCGGTCCTGATCCCGGGAATTGGGGTCAAGATTCACGGGCAGCGCTGCTGGATAGCTATCGGCAGCTTCCAATTTCAACCGTCAGAGTTCGCAAAGCTTGCGACGCTGCTCATGGCAGGACTGCATGCTGCCCAACAACGGACCGAGGAGTGGCGAACGGAGGAAATCGCTCGGTTGCTCGGCATCGTGCTCCTTCCGATGGTGCTGGTGGTGCTCGAAAAGGATGCGGGGACTGCCTCGGTCTTTGCAGCGATGGGATTAGGGTTGCTCTTGTGGGTTGGAATTCGACTTGTTGTTATCCTTTCCCTTGTGCTGGTGCCAGTTACCGCGATCACCGCTATCCATGCGACAATGTATCACACGTGGATAGGGTTAGCAGTGCTGGTGCTCCTTGCTGCACTGATTGCTTTTGTAGTGGAGCGTCAGTGGTGGGCACCGCTGGTTGTGCTGGCAGTTATAGGAGTGGTTGCGTATGGCTCAAGTATCGCATTCGAGCACTTACCGGAGTACCAGCGCGGTCGTATTCGCACGTTCTTTGAGCCTGAAAAGTATCCCAAAGACGAAGGTTATCATGTGCTCCAATCGCTTATCGCGATTGGAAGCGGCGGCATAACGGGCAAAGGGTATCTGCAAGGTACCCAGACACAGCTCCGCTATATCCCCGAACAGTGGACCGATTTTATCTTCTGCGTGCCTGCAGAAGAATTTGGCTTCGTAGGCGCGGTGATTGTGCTGCTGCTGTATGGTTTTCTCCTGCTGCGACTGGAGCGCATTTACCGCTATGCGCGTGATCCTGTTGCTTCGGTGTTGACCTTTGGTTTTGCAGTGGTGCTGCTTTATCACATCTTTGTCAATGTAGGCATGACAGTAGGTCTTGTGCCAGTGATGGGAATTCCGCTGCCCTTCATGAGTGCAGGGGGTACTGCATTAGTTGTCAACATGACCACACTGGGTATTGTGTTGAATTTCCACCGGCGTGCTCGCTTGGTTGAACGTTTGCGGTAGGATCGTGCGGATTTTAATAACCTGTGGTGACACCAACGGCATTGGTCTGGAGCTGTTTCTCCGTGCAGCGGGTGCGGGGCGGCTGCAGCCGTGGAATGGCATGCTTTGGCTGTGTGCGCCGCGGCAGGCAGTCAGTGCGTATGCCCAGATGCTTGCAGCACGGGGGCTTTTGCCGTCGTGGGAAGTAGGTAGCTCCTTGGTCCGCATTGGCGGTGCAACCATTCCCCTTGTGCCCATCGAGGAGGGCGATCCTGCCGTCGAGTTTGGAATGCCCACGGCTGCCTCGGGGCGTGCGGCCTATGCTGCACTTAGGTATGCAGGCGAGGCATTAGTCCGGGGAGAATATCAGGCAGTTGTAACGTTGCCTGTGTCCAAACATGCTCTTCGGCTTGCGGGATTTCCTTATCCGGGGCAGACGGAATTTTTCGGTGCGGTTGCAAGACAGGAGCCGTTGATGATTCTTGCGTGTCCGGTACTGCGGGTTGCGCTGGTGACCATCCACGAGCCGATTGCTCGGGTGGCTGCGCGTATTTCCCACCGCCGTGTTGTCGAGACGATAGAGCGCTTTGCCACTTCGTTGCGGCAAGATTTTGCGGTCGCAACGCCACGAATTGCAGTGCTGGGACTCAATCCGCATGCGGGGGAGCAGGGTGCGATTGGAACCGAGGAAGAGGAGGTTATCCGCCCTGCCATTGCGCAATGTCGCCAGCGTGGGATTGACGTGGATGGACCTTATCCGGCGGATGGTTTCTTTGCGCGCCAGCAGTGGAGGGCATTCGACGGAGTGCTGGCGCAGTACCATGACCAAGGACTTATTCCGCTGAAGATGCTTGCCCAGGGGCGAGGGGTCAACATTACGGCAGGATTGCCGTTTGTTCGAACCTCGCCCGATCATGGCACTGCGTATGATCTTGTGGGCACAGGCCGTGCAGACGATGCAAGCTTGGTGGAAGCGATTGGCATGGCGCAGTATCTTGCGTATAATCGGCAACACTTTTTGAGGCATGTTTCACCTTTGCACAGTTGCTAAGCAATGGCTGAGATACGAAACATTCTCGTTGTGGGGGCAGGGACGATGGGCAATGGCATTGCCCATGTTGCAGCGCAAAGTGGCTATGCGGTCACGCTGGTGGATGTCGCATCGGAGCAGCTTGAGCGTGCCCTTGCCACTATCCGCACTAATCTCGAGCGTCAGGCGAAAAAGGGGATAATCGCCGAAAGGGAGATTGACACCATCGTAGGTCGCATTACGACCAGCACTGAGCTGGAGAAAGCAGCGACCAGTGCCGACATTGCTATCGAAGCGGCCACGGAAAACATGCAGGTCAAGCGCACCATTTTCCAGACACTTGATGCGCACACGCCAGCTCATTGCATTTTGGCAACGAACACGTCCTCGATTTCGATCACTGCAATTGCTGCTGCGACGACGCGAGCTGATCGGGTCATCGGCATGCACTTTTTCAATCCCGTGCCGGTGATGAAGCTCTGCGAGATTGTGCGCGGGCAGGCAACCAGCCAGGAGACTTACCAAGCGACCTTTGCCTTGGCACAAGCATTAGGCAAAACGCCCGTGACGGTGCAGGATTATCCCGGCTTTGTATCGAATCGCATCCTGATGCCGATGATCAACGAAGCGATCTACTGCCTGATGGAGGGGGTTGCATCGGCAGAGGACATTGACACGGTCATGAAGCTTGGGATGAACCATCCGATGGGACCACTGCAGCTTGCCGATTTTATCGGACTTGATGTGTGCTTGGCAATTATGGAGGTGCTGCACGAAGGACTCGGTGACGACAAGTATCGCCCATGTCCACTGTTGCGGCGGATGGTTGCTGCGGGGTACCTCGGACGAAAAACGGGACGAGGGTTTTACAGCTACTCCTAAACATGCTCGCTTGAGCAGGTATTGACTCCCGGTATTCATGTTCCGAGTTTGTTCGGCAAGATGTAGAGCCGGGCGTTTGTTAAGTTCACCTCGTGGGGGGCATCGTGTGCTACGGCGGCTGGTGACGGTGATCGAGTAAGGAGCAATGAGGGAAAAACTTTCTTGGATAGAGAGAATTTGTTGTGTATATTAGAAACAGATTTGTCTGATATCTTGGATCGAGCAAACATGAAACGTATAGGACAGGGTGAAATTCTCTTCTCTTCTCTTCTCTTCTCTTCCTAACAGTAGTGATGTCAGTGGTTGCCCAACCGCCATGTGATGTCTATTTGTACGACCCCTCAATTACACCGTGTGATACTGCGGGGCCCTGGGAGTTTCGTGGGACTGATACTATTAAATTGCCACTTCCTCCTAATTACGATAGCTGTGACATTGAGGTACACTTCAGCAGGAGGGTGTATGACGATACTTGCACTGGGGAGCAAAGAGAGGAAAATCGCATTGGATATTGGGTATTCCTAAACTGTCCGGTCTATCAACAATATGCCGATAGCCTACGACTCGCAGACCCAAACCAATATCGGTATTTGATTCGTAGTCTGCACATTGAGCTAACGAATAAATTGACGGAGTTGAGGTTCATAGAGGCTTATAGATCTGGTGGGCGGGATTCGCTTCTTTGTACTGCACCACCTCCGAGCTGTGAGAAGAGGAGGCGCGATCACCATTACATTACATCATTTATATCCAGCTGTGTCGAATATATCGAAGTTCGATCTTTCAATCCACTAATGCAAACAGGCTGCTGGTATTGCTTTATTGCTGAGTGTACGGTATCGAAGTGCTGTTTTCTTCATCGAGTGTATTGTTGGGATGAGGCAACCAACGCTCCACGAGTATGCTCTTGGTGGACGGTGTCAGGCGATACTATCCAGTGTGGTGGAGTATCGAACTTTGATCCACAGGAAGCAATGCCAGATTGTCCGCCACCCTATATGGTGATCTGGCGATCTGGATGCGCAGTGTACGAGTGTAACTAACTGCAGAGGTGTTCACATGATATTTCTGGTGGTGTTAATGGTTGCTGTTTCTCTCTGGGTGCAGGATACACGAGGCCAGGATACGGTTGTTGGTAATCTACAGCTGGAGTGGATGAGATACCCTGTCCGAAGTGTGCCTAATATGGACCCGTACGTACTGCTGCCCGGTATTCTTCCTCCTGGCACCTCATACGGCTGGCACTGGCCAACTACTTTACAGTGGATAAGCAGCGAGCGATTAGCTGTAATCTATCCTTTCGATTTGGGAGCGGCAATCGAGTTGTATGACACAATCGGTTATGCTCAGCTTCATGGCTATTACTATAAATTTGACACTATTTGGGCACCAAACAGATGGTATACAGCGCAGGCACGCAGATTGAATAATGGTCAGATTGGTCTGTGGGGGTGTGGTTACGACAAAAATGCGTTGCGGGTCTTTGATCGTCAAACCGCACCTTATCCCCTCCATTTTCAGCTTGATACAACCCTTACGCTTGACAGTGCATCTTTTTGCACTGATACTGTGCTACGTCGCCAAACCCAAGCACGGACGTATTATCGAGAGTACGGTTATGAAAATAGTAACTATGCAAAAGACTATGTTCTCAGTCACGATGCCCTGACATTCAGCGGACATGTATGCTATATATTGCCCCACGTCTCATCAGCATCGTGGACACTGATACTTTATTCGGAAGACCTGCAAAGGAAAATACTGTCGCGTCAGTATCTGTTACCCTTTTCCGCAACGATCCAAGATTCTATGAACCACACCAGTAGTATCTTCATCGCGCGCCCGCCCTATGCGATTCAGAATACCGTCCGTGGTATTGCAGGACGCTCATATAGTGTTGATGGAGAGCGGGTAATTGTCTTTTTCGGTGGGGAAAATCTTGAAGAAGTGCGCGCAGTTCGTCTCCCACCAGCAGATTTGAATATTGACTACTATGTCGAGGATGGATACATTGTTGATTTTGCGATCAGCGGGCAGCAGTTAGTCATATCAAAGGTTTGGGAAAATGGTGTAGTTGAATGGCAGCGTCGGCCTATAAACCCATTTGCATTTGGCTTATACTCTCCAGAATATGGGATGTACAGGGTTCGGAAATCCCGGTGGGGTGGGTGGTATATAACTGTGTACACTGAATCACCTACAGAATCTAAGATGATTTCTATAGTCGTTCGCCTCAACGATTACGGGGATATCACCGGTTATTATCGTCAACAGGGACCTCATGGTCACACTATTACTGACATTGCTGAACATTTTTCTGATAGCAGTTTTTATGCGTTAGGAACACGCGAAAAGAAGTTGGTTTTGATGAAGTTTCGCTTCAGACCTTCTGACACAACAAGCATCAACGGAGGAGATAATTCCACCGACACGACGGTGACAGTAGATGAAAGGATAGAGAACGTGCCGGCAATGGTATATCCGCAGCCGGTGCGTCGTGGCGAGGAATTACGTGTTATGGTACCGGAGAAGATGGAATCGGCAGCAGTGGAGGTGTACTCGCTTGAGGGACGGCGTATGGACGTCGATCTGCTGGCGATGGATCCTGGTCAGTTACGAGTGTTGATGAGGATGCCGGCAGGCGTCTATCAGGTCCACCTCGTGGGAGGGCGTCATGTGCTACGGTGGCTGGTGACGGTGATCGAGTAAGGAGCGATAAGCCGAAAAAAAACTTCCTTTGTGGAATCATTATTCCAACGTACACCAGCGGTGCCAATCCTGCAGAGGTTGGGTACTGCGTCACCGATCGCATTCACCAATGGGGTGAAATAGTGCCTCGGCATTTATAGCTCGAGATGGTGCTGTCGGGCGATAATGATCGTACCTGGCATATGGGGGGCTGCTGCCGGAGCAAACGTTCTTGATGGCTATCCGACCCAATGGCCGAGGTTGTACTGTTTGATGTCAATGGGCGTTGATATCGGGTGCCAGGGGATGTAGTGCCTGATGGTAAACGGATGCAGTTTCGTATGGACCTTGTAGTCGCGTGCTAACACGCGGGCATACGCTTATTCGTCAATGCTGCTCCGAACCACTTGCGAGTAGCACACTATGCAGACCGAGATACAAACAGCTGAGTCAGCCGCTACCGGTGCTGAACTGATAACCTGGGACTTGTCAGACCTGCACCCAACGATTGGTGAGGGACAATTCTCAGCTGATTTTGAGCGCATCACAAACGATGCTGACACATTCGCACAGTCGTGGCGTGGGCGACTTGCTACGTTGAGCGATGATGAATTCCTCTCGATGCTTCAGTAACTTGAACACATCTATACAACTGCTGGGCGCCTATCTTCCCGCGTGTGTTTGGAGTGGACAACGCGTTCTGACGACGACCAACTCATTGCGTGGTTGCATCGTGTCGAAGAACGTCTGGTCCATGTTCGACAGGAGCTCGTGTTTGTTCCGATCGAAATTCGGACGATGCCTCTGCAGGCATTTCAACGATTGCTCGACTCACCGCTATTGGGACATTACCGCCATTGGTTGGAGTTCAATCGTTCGTTTGCCGAGCATACGCTGAGCGAAGCTGAGGGCGTCTCGAGGCCGAACTTGACGTTGTCGGTATCAATGCATGGACCAAGCTGTTCGACCAGGTCCATGCACGGCAGCGATACAATATTGAAAACGAATATGTACCCTTGCAGCGCATTCTTCGACAGCTTCAGGATGCAGACCGTCGTCGCCGTAACATTGCTGCTGATGCACTCTCGGCGGGATTGGAGCAGCAAGTACCGCTACTCAGCTATATCGTCAACATGGTGCTGACCGACGAGCGACCAGCGCCGTCACTATTCCACGTGGATTAGCCACCGCACAAAGCCAACAAAATCAGCGACCACGCTGTTGAGGCACTCATTACTGCTGTCAGTGTAGTTTATCCATTAGCCGCTCGCTACTACACGCTCAAGTGTCGCGTTTTAGGACTCCAGAACTTCTACGAGTGGGATCGGAATGCACCGATTGCGACGAACGAGCCACTTATCGAATGGAATCGAGCATGTTTGATGGTACTTGGTGCTTTCGATTCGCGATTGAGCAATGTCGCAACGACATTTTTCGACAATCGCTGGATCGATGCCGCAGTCAAGCCGGGCAAGCAATCAGGGGCATATTCAGCACCGACAGTGCCAGATGTACATCCGTACATCATGCTCAACTACGCCGGCACTCCGCGTGATGTGGCAACGCTCGCGCACGAACTCGGTCATGGTGTGCACCACTACTTAGCGCGTCGGCAGGGATATTTCAATGCTGGTACGCCACTGACGATTGCGGATTTTAATAACCTGTGGTGACACCAACGGCATTGGTCTGGAGCTGTTTCTCCGTGCAGCGGGTGCGGGGCGG